>CAVXVJ010000023.1:0-151649 GCA_963765155.1 uncultured Actinomycetota bacterium | reverse complement strand
CAACTGTTCACAGCGACTTGGCGATGATGCCCTTCATTACTTCGTTGGCGCCGCCGTAGATGCGCTGCACCCGGGCGTCCTCGTACATCCGCGCGATGAGGTATTCGCGCATGTAGCCGTAGCCGCCGTGCAACTGCACGCAGCGATCCACCACCTCGCAGTGCTTGTCTGTGAGCCAGTACTTGGCCATCGCCGCCTCGTCGGCACCGAGTTCCCCGCGCAGGTGTCGTTCGACGCAATGATCGAAGAAGACCGGCAGGTACGCGCGATCGTGTGGCACTCCGCGAGCTCGAAGGCCGTGTTCTGGAACTCGAACAGGCTGTGCCCGAACGCATCCCGCGCCTTGGTGTAGCGGACGGTCTCCTGCACCGCGCGTTCCATCGCGCCGATGGTCTGCGCGCCGATGATCAGCCGCTCCTGCACCAGCTGCGCCATCAACTGCGCGAAACCCTGGCCCTCGGCCTCGCCGAGCAGGTTCGACACCGGCACCCGCACGTCGGTGAACGACAGCTCCGAGGTGTCCGCGCCGTGCTGGCCCACCTTGTCCAGCACGCGTCCCACCGCGAACCCCGGACAGTCCCGCAAATCGACGATCGATCAGCGACACACCCCTGGCCCCGGCCTTCGGATCGGTCTTGACCGCCAGAACGATCATGTCCGCAGAGGATCCGTTGGTGATGAACGTCTTCGAGCCGTTGACCACGTACTCGTCACCGTCGCGGATCGCCGTGGTCTTGATCGCCTTCAGATCCGAACCCGCTCCGGGTTCGGTCATCCCGATCGCGCCCAGGATCTCTCCTGTCGCCATGCCGGGCAGCCATGTTCGCTTCTGCTCCTCGGTGCCGTACTCGAGGATGTAGTGCGGGACGATGCCGCTGTGCACCGAGATACCCGAGGGACAGGTCGCCGGAGTAGCCCTGCGCCTCGAAGACGGCGAGGTCATGTGCGAAGGTTCCGCCCCCGCCCCCGTACTCCTCCGGCACCGAGCACAACAGCAGCCCCAATTTGCCTGCCGCCAACCAGACCTCGCGGTCGATGCGGCGCTGCGCGTCCCACCGCTCGACGTGCGCCACCACCTCGCGCTCGAAGAAGTCAACAGCGAGATCCGAAAGTGCGCTCACCTCGTCGTCGTGCCAGCGCGGCCTGTACTTTTTCATGTCAGCCCGCCAGCGAAGACACGACTGTCGCGTTGGGATACGCCGCGACCATTTGGGACAGCGTTTGGTGGTACGCAGCGACGTTGGTTGCCTTGATCTGCTCGTATCCGCGCACCATGTCGGGTAGGGCGGCTATTTCGACGGCCGCTGCGAGCGTCGCCGGAGTCAGATCCTTTAGAAGCGTCTCGACGGTGTTGCGGTAGTCAGTGATGAGTTCGCGCTCCATCCGGCGGATGTGGTGATAGCCGAACACGTCGAGCTTGGTGCCACGGATGCGCCGCATCCGGTGCAGCACATGCAATCCGGGGTTGACCCAGGAACCTAGGGAAAGTTTGTTTTTCAGGCCCATCGCACGCAGCAGCGGCGGGTGCAACCGGATGGACCGTCTCGCGCCGCTGCCGAACGCTTCCTTGACCGCCGCGTCGAACGCCGGGTCGAGCGCCAAGCGCGCTACCTCGTATTCGTCTTTGTACGCCATCAGCTTGTAGAGGTTCCTAGCGACCGCTTGAGTCAAGACGGTGGAGTTCGGCACTGCTGCCCCTTCAGCGCCACGTACTCGCTCGACGAAGAGGACGTAATCCCGGGCGTAGGCGGCATTCTGGTAGTCGATGAGGTCAGCGGTGCGCAGTGCGACGATGCGTGCCAGTTCCGAACCGGCCCCCGCTCGCACCGTCGCCGCGATTTCCTGCGCCCGTGCCGACGGCGGCGGCGGGGTGAACTCCGCACGGCGGTTGGCCTTGATTGCGGCGGCGAGTGCGTCGGGATCGGCGATGGCCTGCCGGCCCCGCCGGAATGCTTGGATGTTCGCCGCGACGGAGGCTCCGTTGAGGGTGATCGCGTCTTCGATCGCGCTGGCCGGAATCGGCAACGTCCCAGTCTGGTAGGCGGCGCCGACGAGCAGCATGTTGGTGTACTGCTCGTCGTCGAAGAGGTCCCGCGACAGGCCTGCCGGATCGAGATAGACGGCGCGGCGGGTTGTCCCGTCGATGGCGCTGCGAATCGTACTCAGTTCGGGGAAGTGCGCTGACGTGTCGACGACCATCTGCCCGGTCGGAATCTCGGTGGTGGACACCACCGCAACCGTCGTGGCCTTGTCGGTGACCTTGAGATTGTTCGGATCGGTGCCAACCAGGGAGTCGCAGGCCAGATACAGGCTGCATCGACCTTCGCCGATCTTCGCTGACCGCTCCGAAGACCTAGAGCCGATCTTGAGGTCGGAGACGACGGCGCCGCCCTTCTGCGCCAGACCGGTCTGGTCGAGACTCCGCACGAACTTGCCGTCGATCACCGCGGCCGTGGCGAGGATCTGGGCCACGGTGACCACGCCGGTGCCGCCGACACCGAGGATGCGCATGCCGAATTCGTCGCCAGCAGTGGCGCATTGGGGCTCGGCGATCAGGTCGGCCGCGATATCCGGCACGGGAGTGCGTTGTTCCGCCGGCCCAGGCGTGACGGTCACGAACGACGGGCAGTCGCCCTTCAAGCAGGAGTAGTCGACGTTGCAGGAGGATTGGTGGATTGTGGTCTTGCGGCCGAACTCGGTCTCGACGGGATGCACCGACAGGCAGTTCGACTTCTCGCCGCAGTCCCCGCACCCCTCGCAGATCCGTTCGTTGATCATCACCCGGGTGGTGGGTGTTGCGACCTTGCCGCGCTTGCGTTTACGGCGCTTCTCCGCGGCGCACTCCTGGTCGTGGATGAGCACAGTGACACCGGGCACAGCCGCCAGTTCCTGCTGCACGGCCAGCCAGATCGTCGCGGTCGCGTACCTGCACGCCGCTGGGCAGATCCAGGGCTTTGATCCGGCGGCGGTCCTCGGTGGTGACGACGACTCTCGTCACGCCCTCGGCGAGCAGCAGCCGGGCGATGCGGTCCAGCGGCATCGCGCCTACCGGGTCCTGCCCGCCGGTCATGGCGACGGTGGCGTTGTAGAGCAGTTTGTAGGTGATGTTCACACCGGAGGCCACCGCCGCGCGCAACGCCAGGCTTCCCGAGTGCATGAACGTGCCGTCGCCGACGTTCTGGACGAAGTGATCCTCCTCGAGGAACGGGGCCATTCCGATCCACTGGGCACCCTCGCCGCCCATCTGGGTCAGCCCGATGACATCGCCCACCTGCTTGTCGTCCATCAGCAGAACCATGGCGTGGCAACCGATGCCGGCGCCGACGAGGCTGTCCGGTGCCACCTTCGTCGACGAGTTGTGCGGACACCCCGAGCAGAAATATGGAGTGCGGGTCAACAACGGCAGCGCGATCCGCGAGGCCTTGGGCCGTTGGCGCCAGCGCCGAACCGGGTCGACCTCGAATTCCTCGCCGAGCCTGCGGGCCAACGCAGCCGCGATCAGGTCGGCGTCGAGTTCGCCGAACGCATTGACCAGCGGCCGGCCCTGCGGATCGGTCTTGCCGACCACCCTGGGCGCGTTGGTCCGCCCGTACAGTACGTCCCGGACCGCCGTCTCGATGAATGCCCGCTTCTCTTCCACGACGATGATCTCGTCAAGACCGTCGGCGAACGTGCGCACGATCTGTGGATCGAGCGGGTAGATCATCCCCAGCTTGAGTAGCCGGATCCCGTAGCGGCGCAGATCGGTCTCGTCGAGTCCCAATACCGTAAGCGCCTCGCGCACATCGAGATACGTCTTTCCCGACGCGATGATCCCGATGCGGTCGCCGGGAGTGGACACGACGATGCGGTTGAGGTGGTTGAGCCGCGCATAGTCCAGCGCCCGCGGCAGGCGGTCGTGTTGTTGGCTGCGTTCCAATGCCAGCAGGTTCGGCCCGACGAGCTTCGCGGTGGGAACGTACGTGCTCGGCCCCAAGTCGCCGAAGCTCGGATCGATCCGATCGGGATGCACGACCGCGGTACCGGCACCGTCGGCGACCGCGGTGACGATCTTCAGTCCCGACCACAGCCCGGTGAAGCGAGACAGATAGGGCGCGTGCAGGCCGTAGTCGAGGACTTCCTGCGAGTCGGCCGGATACAGAGTGGGAATCAGGAGATCGGCCATGGCCACCTCGGAGGCACACGCCAGGCTGGACGACTTGCCGCCCGGGTCGTCACCGACCAGTGCGACCGCGCCGCCGGTCGGGTCGGTGCCGACCAGGTTGGCGTGGCGGATGGCGTCCGAGGCACGGTCCAGGCCGGGCGACTTGCCGTACCAGTAGCCGGTCACCCCGTCGGTGCGCATCCTGCCCGACCTGCGCCGACCAGTTGGGTGCCCAATACCGAGGTAGCCGCCAGTTCCTCGTTGACCGCCGGCTGGTGGACGATGTCGTAGCCGTCGAGAATCCGTCGCTGGCGCGCGATTTCGAGGTCGTAGCCGGCCAACGGCGAGCCCTCATATCCCGATACGAACGATCGATGTGCGGTGACCGCGACGGCGGTCCAGGATGGCACGGTCCCGCAGCGTGCGCACCAGCGCCTGGATGCCCGTCAGGTAGACGGTGCCCTCCTCGCGGAGGTAGCGGTCATTCAGTGAGAAGTCGGTCATGATGGGGTGACCTCCGATTTCAGCCCGCTGACGAGGTCTTCGAGAGTCGCGGCGGACTCGATGCGATCGATGAACGCGACCTCCGCGGCGCAGGCGCGCTCGCAATGCTCGACGACCATGGGTACGGCATCGAACGGGACCACGCATACGCCGTCGGTGTCGGCGACGAGATAATCACCCGGCTGGACGAGGTTGCCGCACAGTGAGATAGGTCCGTTCAGTTGCACTGTCTCGTAGCGGTAGCGAGCGGCGCCCGGTCGCCGGGTTGCGCTCCATACCGGCAGCCCGGTCTCGAGGATGGAGGCGCTGTCGCGGATGGCTCCGTCGACGATGCAGCCCGCGATGCCGGCCTTGACCGCCCAGCGCGCGGACAGGGCGCCCATCACCGCACCGGAGCGAGACCCCGAGCAGTCCATCACGGCGACGTCACCTGGCCTGCCGAGGCCGTAGACGTCGCGGTCTCCGAAAACCGTTCCCTTGCGGTTGTTTCGGTTGCTTGACGGGTTGCCGCCGAGGGGGACGTAGCGCAGTGTCACGGCCGGTCCGCAGAGGCGGGCAGTGGCTGACAGCGGGCCGAGCTGGTCGACGCCGATGTTGGCGCCGATGCCGAGTTCGTCGAGAGCGTCGGCGACGGCCGACGCGGTGTCCGGGACGGCCAGCAGCCGTGAGGCGAAATCCTCGGTGTAGCGAGGGATTTCGGCGTCGAGGATTTTCGCCGGTGGTACGGCGCCGGTCGTTCTCGCGAGCGTGTCAGGCATGATGCGGCACCTTGGGTTCGATGTGGCGGGCCGTGGGCAGGGTGCGGCGGCGGCCGGCTTCGTAGGCGTCGATGTCGGCGACGTGGGCCAGTGTGAGACCGATGTCGTCGTAGCCGTTGAGCAGCCGCCACCTGGTGTGCTCGTCGAGTGTGAATGGATAACTGGCGTCGCCGACTCGGACGTACATTTTCTCGAGGTCGACGGTGATCGGCCGATCGGGACGGCTTTCGAGGCAGTCCCATATCTCGCGAGATGACCTCGGACGGCAACTCGACGGTGAGCAGGCCGTTCTTCAGCGAGTTGCCGCGGAAGATGTCGCCAAACCGGGACGACAGGATCACCCGAAAGCCGTAGTCCTGCAGTGCCCACACGGCCCACTCGCGCGAAGAGCCGGTCCCGAAGTTTTCTCCGGCGACCAGGACGGTGGCGTCGCGGTAGGCCGGCTGGTTGAGCACGAAATCCGGATCGCTGCGCCAATCGGCGAGTACTGCGTCGCCAAGCCCATCCTTCGTCACTCCGGAACAGAAGCGGGCCGGAAAGATCTGGTCGGTGTCGACATCGGAGATCCGCAGGGGTGCGCCGATTCCGGTGTGTGCGGTGAACTTCTCCATCGTCATCGGTCCTTCAAGTCGGCGGGAGCGGTCAGTCGGCCGGTAACGGCGCTGGCGGCCGCTACGGCAGGCGACACGAGATGGGTGCGGGCTCCGCGGCCCTGCCGTCCCTCGAAGTTGCGGTTGCTGGTCGACGCGGCGCGCTGGCCGGGACGTAGTCGGTCCTCGTTGAGTGCGACGCACATCGAGCAGCCCGAGTACCGCATGTGAGCGCCCGCCGCGGTGAAGACCTCATCGAGACCTTCGGAGATCGCTTGCGCGCGTACGGCTTCGGACCCAGGAACGAGGAACACTTCGACACCGTCGGCGATGCGGCGACCCTTCCATACGGCAGCCACTTCCCTCAGGTCTTCGATCCGGCCGTTGGTACACGATCCAATGAAGACGGCGTCGATCTCGACGTCCCGCATGCGGTGTGCCCGGGGTCGAGATCCATGTACTTGAGCGCGCGTTCGGCCGCCGCCCGTTCGGTCGGATCGAGAAACGTTTCCGGAGCGGGCACCGCGCCGCCGAGGGGAACCGACTGAGCCGGAGTTGTCCCCCACGACACTCGCGGCTCAATCGTGGTGGCGTCGATGTGGACTTCCTTGTCGAACTCCGCGTCGTCGTCGGAGACGAAAGTGCGCCAGTACGCGACCTCGTCGTCGAAGGCGGCACCTGTCGGCACGTGCGCTCGTCCACGCAGATATTCGATCGTGACGTCGTCCGGAGCGATCAGTCCAGCACGGGCGCCGGCTTCGATCGACATGTTGCACACCGTCATTCGGCCCTCCATCGACAGCGACCGGATGGCTTCGCCTTGGTACTCGATGACGTGGCCTTGGCCTCCGGCCGTGCCGATCTGCGCGATGACCGCCAAGATCAGATCCTTGGCCGTCGCCCCTGGGCGGCAACTGACCGTCCACCACGACGCGCATGTTCTTCATCGGATTCATGGGCAGGGTTTGAGTGGCGAGCACGTGCTCGACCTGGCTGGAACCGATGCCGAACGCGAGGACGCCGAAGGCCCCGTGGGTGCTGGTGTGCGAGTCGCAGCAGACCAGGGTCATGCCGGGTTGCGTCAGTCCGAGCTCGGGGCCGATCACGTGCGCGATGCCGCGCGATGAGTCTCCCCGCTGGTGTACAGCTCGATGCCGAAGTCGCGGCAGTTCCGCTCCATGTGGTCGATCTGCACGGTCGCGGCCGGATCGGTGAGCGTGCGCAGGACGTCATCGGTCGGGTTCTGGTGATCGACGGTGCCGAGGGTCAACTCGGGTCGGCGCACCGTGCGGCCTGCGGCGCGCAGGCCGGCGAACGCCGTCGGGGTGTTGACTTCGTGCAACAGATGCATGTCGATGTAGATCACGTCGGGCTCGCCCTCTGCCGATCGCACGACGTGGTTTCGCCAGATCTTGTCAGCCAACGTGTAACCCATGGTTCTGCGCGTTCCTCTCGGCCTCGCCAATGTGATCTGGAACATAGCGAGTTGCTGTACCGTGTGGTCAACACGCAAGCGCAAAATGCTGCCAAGTGCTCACAGTTGTCTGCGATTCGGCGCTGCACGGATGCGCACTTGGACCAATCAGGGCCACGACGAACAGGGGCAGCCATGGGTGACTTCGACAAGCTCGATTTCGACATCCTTCGGCTCATCGTCGAGGAACCTCGCGCCGGAGTTCGCGAGTACGCGCGCCGGCTCAACATCGCCCGCAATACCGCTCAGGCGCGGATCACGAAACTGGAGAAGGCGGGAGCGATCGTCAGCTGGCGGCCTCAGCTCAACCTCATTCCGCTGGGATACACCGTGACGGCGTTCGTGCACGTGCACATCGCGCAAAGTCGGCTCAATGAAACCCTCGATCGATTGACCGCGATACCCGAGTTGATCGAGGCGAACACCGTCTCCGGGGAGGGCGACCTGCTATGCCGTTTCGTTGCTCGGGACAACGCTCATTTCGAGGAGGTGCTGCACGCCGTCAATGGCACCGACGGGGTCCTGCGCACTCGATCCGAGATCGTCTTGAGCCGACGCATCTGGCCACGAGCCATCCCCATCGTCGAGAAGCTGCGCAGGGAAGCTTGAGCGCCGAGACGGCAGCGCATCGAGCCGCTGGTTCACAACACGGACGACAGACGAACCGAATCTCAACGCTGACGCCAATTCATGGGCCATTGGCTCAACATGGCGCGTAGCGCCACTGTCCGCGTTGAGCACATGGACGCTTTCTTGGTGACGTTGTTGATTCTGTGACTGCCATCACCCTTCAATGGCTGAGCGCGGTGCGCCACACGTTGGCCCCCGGAGCAACCGAAAACCAGTGAAAGGTTCCCTTCGATGCTCTACACGGTTTCGATACTTGGCGTTGGTAGCGCTGTTCGTGATCGGCACGATGACGCCGATCAACATGGGCGTGCTGGCGTTCGCCGCCGCCTTCCTCGTCGGCGGCTGGCTTTCGGGCATCCCGCTCGACGATGTGTTCGGCTTCTTCCCCGGAAGCATTTTCACGATCATCGTCGGCATCACGCTGTTGTTCGGGATCGCGCGGGTCAACGGCACGGTCGACTTGCTCGTCAACGGCGCGCTGAAACTCGTGCGGGGCCGACGATGGGCGATCGTGTGGCTGATGTTCTTTCTGGGCGCCGGCCTGATGACCATGGGGTCGGTGCTCGCGGTGGGCATGCTGGCTCCGATCGCGATGCCAATTGCCAAGCGCTACAAGATCGATCCGCTGCTGATGGGCATGATGATCAGCCATGGCGTACTCGGCGCCGCCTTCTCTCCCATCACCGTCTACGGTGCGTTCACCAACGGCTGGTTGCAGAGCGAAGGTCTGCCCACCAATCCGCTTGCGCTGTACCTCATTCCGCTCGGTCTGAGCTTCTTGCTCGCGGTCGTGCTCTTCTTCGTCCGCGGGCGTGACCTGCTTCGCGCCGACGGCCAGGTGATTGACATCGACGACCTCGACGCTGACCTGCCGACTATCGCCGATCGTCCGGCTCCGCAGCCCCGAGGCGGCGAGTTGGTGACTGCAGCGACGAACGCGGGCCAGCGCGCTACCTCCGCGCGGCCCGGATGCGGGCCCGATGGTGGTGACCACCGGATCACCTCAGCCTGAGCCGCGGCCGGATCGTCTCGAGGAGATTGAAGCCACCGGATTCACTCCGCTGCGGGTGCTCACACTCCTCGGCATGATTGCGCTTCTCGCGGGCTCGGCCGTCTTCCAGATCGACGTCGGCGTCTGCTCGATGGTCATTGCGGCGATCCTTCTGGTGATCGCGCCGAACAAGCACAAGCCGGCGGTCAACAACGTCACCTGGTCTGCGGTGCTGCTGGTGTGCGGGATGCTCACCTACATGAGCGTGCTGAAGGAAAACGGCACCCTCGCCTTCCTGGGGGATGCGGCCGCTTCGCTCAACGCGCCGCTGCTCACCGCATTGATCCTGTGCTTCGCCGTCGCGGCGGTGTCCGCCGTGGGGTCGTCGATCGGCACGTTGGGCATCGTTCTCCCGCTGGCGGCACCGCTGTTGATGATGGGTGAAGTCGGCCTCATCGGGTTCATCGCCGCGGTCTCGTTCTCGGCGGTCATCGTCGACGTCAGCCCGCTGTCGAGCAATGGCGTCATGGTCCTGGCCAATGCCCAAGTCCCCGACCGCGATAAGTTCCAGCGCACGCTGTTCAAGTACACCGGCTACATCGTGCTCGTCGCCCCAATTCTGGCCTGGCTCTTGGTCGTTCTCCCCACGTCGATCTAGGGATGCCTCAGGGCGCGCATCATCAGCCCCGGACGACTCGCCCAGCTTGCGCGCCGATGTCGCGCGTCGCCGCCACGGCCTCGCCGAGCTCGGTCACGCGCGCACCTTCGACCGGCCCCTCGAGGTCGACGAGGCAGACCGCCATCGCGACCACGTCGTTGGCGTCGAGGACCGGTGCGTTGATCGACACGGGCCAGGACGCGGCCCGGGGATTGATCTCGCCTGCCATCACCTCGGCATCGAGTCGGTCCATGACCTGTTGGCCGAGGATGGTTGAGCGGGGCGCGCCGAGGTATGAGCCGGCGCTCTGCTCGATCACCGCGGCGAGCGTGTCGGGCGCGGGCGGGAACTGCTCGACGCCGAATCCGCGTGCGCGGACGACCTCGAGGATCCCGTCGAGCCGGTCTTGATATTCGGGATTCGCGGCCGGGGCGCGATCGCGCCAGCGGCGAAGGTCGTCGGGCGTTCCCCGAGGCGCGAGCACCACCCCATCGGCGGCTCGAACGGGATGCGGTCGCCCGCGCGTAGGCCGAGCGCGCGGCGCGCCCGCGCGCTCGCGTTCGCGGGCGGGATCACGTCAGCGACGATCAGTTCGTCGGCGGACGCGATGACCGCCATGGCGCAGATGCCGGTGCGGTCGGCGAGCGCGGCGAGTGCGTGCTGGGCGAGGTCGACGACGTTGACTGCATGCTCGGCGGCGCGTCCGATGGCGACCAACCGCGGGCCGAGGTGGAACGTCTTTCGACGGGATCACGGATCAGATAGCCGGCGCCGGTGAGCTCCATCAGCATGGGCGACACGTCGCCTTGTCGACGCCGAGGGACCGCGCCAGCTCGGCGAGCGTGCTGACCGCCTCGGTCAGAGGTCGCGAGCAGCTCCAGGACATGGATTAGACGCTCGGTTTGGAGGCGATGAACGAGGCATGGTGGCATTATGCCACTCTTGACTTGCAATATGCCACTCTCTAGCGTCAAGCGTGCGGGCGGCTATCCGCTCGCACACCGGCGGTCATAGACCGTCGAGTGGTGTCAGGACCATCCCGATCGGCAGTCTCACGATGAGCGCCACCTCCCCCTTCAACTTCCTCGTCTTCGGAGCGGCGGGCCACATCGGTGGCCCGTGTGCCGAGCACCTGCAGACGCGGCGCCCCGACGCTGATATCCGCGTCGCGACCAGCCGGAAGGAGAAGGCCGACGCCCTGCGCGCCCAGCACCCCGGCATGGACGTCTGCGTCGTGGACTACCTCGATACGAAGGCCATGCGCGCGGCCTTCGACGGCGTAGAGGCGGCGTTGCGCGTCACGCCGGACTTCTTCGACGAGACGGCCGCGATGGAGAACGTGGTCGATGCGGCCGAGCGCTGCAGCGTCGCTCGTCCGACTCGTTCGCATGACCGGTGACGCGCCCGGCCTGCGTGACGAGTCCGAGGTGTACGAGATCTACCCCCCCGATGCGCAAGTGGGACGGTGGCCGCGCCGTCCAGCATCTGCGCGCAAGGAAGGTGCTGTCGGCGTCGTCGGTGCCGGTGGTCTACCTGAACATCCTCGCGTGGTTCTTCCAGGACTTCTCGAACTACATGAATTCGTCGATCCTCGAGCGACGCACGTTCGTCATGCCGGCAGACCGGCTGATGAACTACATCGACGCCGGCGACATCGGCCGCGCGGCCGCCGAGCTGATGCTCGATCCGTCGCGCACGCAGCCCGGTGGGACCTACCACCTCACCAACGGGGTCGACTGCTGCACGTTCCGCGAGCTGGCTGGACTGATGTCCGAGGCGTTCGGCGAGCAGATCGACTTCGAGGGCGACGAGAAGACGTTCTTGCGCATGCTCGGCGACGCGTGCCGCAGCTACTACGGTCGCCAGGACGCCCCCGAGTGGGTGCTCGACTTCTCGCGCTGGGAGGACGCGTTCCTGGGCACCCTCGGCGACGACCCATGGTCCAACATGGTCCCCGAGGGGGAGCCGATGATCACACCCGAGCAGCTTGGGTTCGCTCCGAAACCGCTCCGCGACTGGCTGGCAGAGCACCGCGAGGCGTTCCTCGGCAAGCGGAGCGCGAGCTTGGCGTAGTGCCGGTTCAACACTCACCAACGATCCGACCCGATCCGCCTTTGCGGAGAAATGTGAGCCAACATGTCACAGTTTGTCGCGCCAATCGCCATTTTCCTGATTACCTTGTCTCCGTTGATTATCCCGACAGTGGTTGCCATCTTCGGCGCTCTCGGCATCTTGCGGGCGAAGCTCGCCGGCGGCCGAACGAGCGGCCTGGCGCTGCCGCGTCCAGCGCTTCATCCCGCCGTGTAAAGCCCGAAGACGCCGGAGGAGCAGTTGCCTGGTCCTTGGACCCTCCGGCACCGGCAAGAGCGTCCTGATCAACCGCCTGATCGGCCTGAAGTTCCCGGACAGCGGCGATGTCGTCGTGCAGGCGAGTCGGTCAAGGGCATGACGCAATCGCGGCTGCTGGGAGATGCGCAAGAAGTTCGGGATCCTGTTCCAGGACGGCGCGCTGTTCGGGTCGATGTCGGTTGGTGATCTGCCGATGATTGGGCGAGGACCTTGCCGCTAGCCTCGATCTTTCGCGTAACGATGACTGAGTCCGGCGCGTGATGCACGGAAGTGCCTGTCGTGCTTGAGAAAATCGACACCTCGTTCGCCAGGGCGACGTTCAGCGGCGAGCGCATCTTGTTCACCTCCTTCGCCTGGGCGATGTTCAGCGGCGAGACCACTCGGTTCGATAAGGCGACATCGCTGAGCGGGACTGGCTGCGGTTGCGGGCAATGATCGAAGCGCGCCGCCGGGCCGGCAGCCATCGGAGCGTTATCTCGGGTCGTGGTGCTGCGCTCGGGCCACCCGAGGTCATCCGGGGGCCGACGAAGTCGCGCGGATTCGCGATCCGTTGATGCCCGCAGCCCACTCACCGCGTCGGCAGCTCGCCGACCAGCATCATCAGGGTGTCGGTGAGCTCGGTCGACGGCCGCGGCGAGCCGCTGGCCCTGCAGGCCGGCGCACCAGACCGGGGCCTGGCTCATCGCCGCGTGCATGCAGCGCAGCGCGGTGTCCACGCTGGTCACGGTGAACTCCCCGGACGCGACCCCCTCCTCGATCACCGACCGGAACACCTGGTCGTGCCGACGGCGCAGCTCCTTGATCCGGGCCCGCTGCGGCGTCCGGCAGCTCCTGCGGCACCAGGAACAGCCCCAGCGCGGCCGGGTAGTCGCGTGACCGCGATGGTCACCTGCTCCGTGATCAGGGCCCGCAGCCGCGCACTCGCCGGGCCGTCCTGGGCCGCCGGCAGCCGCTCCAGCCGCGCGGTCCAGTCGCCGCCCAGGGTCTCGATGGCCGCCGTGCCCAGCTCGTCCTTGCTCGGGAAGTAGTAGTAGATCGATCCCTTGGTGACGTCCAGCCGGGCGGCGACCTCCTCGACGGTAACCGCCTCGTAGCCGCGCTCGCCGAACAGCTGGCGCGGCCACGGCGAGGATCTCCTGCATGCGCCGGCTGCGCTTGCGCTGCAACGCGGCTCGGCTCCTGCTCGACGGGCGGTGTGGTGGCCACGTACAAAAACTTACCCTTGGGTCATCTATTGACTCAAGAGTCAAATTTTGTCAGCCTGGGTCAGCGAACGAACGGAGCCGGACGAGGAGGTCGGGATGACCGACTACGAGGACATCGAGTACCGGGTCGAGGGCCCGACCGCGGTGATCACCATCAACCGGCCGGAGCGCTACAACGCCTTCCGCGGCCGCACCGTGGAGGAGCTGATCAAGGCGTTCCGGTCGGCCTGGGCCGACCGGGCGGTGCAGGCGGTGATCCTCACCGGCGCCGGCGAGAAGGCGTTCTGCACCGGCGGCGACGTCAAGCAGCGGGCCGAGACCGGCGACTACGGGCCGACCGAGAGCGGCATGTTCGAGATCGGCTACCTGCACAAGCTGATCCGGGACATCCCCAAGCCGGTGATCGCCGCGGTCAACGGGGTCGCGGTCGGCGGCGGGCACGTGCTGCACGTGCTGTGCGACCTGACCATCGCCTCCGAGACCGCGCGGTTCGGCCAGGCCGGCCCGAAGGTCGGCTCGTTCGACGCCGGCTTCGGCTCGGCCTACCTGGCCCGGGTGGTCGGCGAGAAGCGGGCCCGGGAGATCTGGTACCTGTGCCGGCTCTACGACGCGCAGACCGCGGAGCGCTGGGGCCTGGTGAACAAGGTCGTCCCGGCCGACCAGCTGATGACCGAGGCCAAGGCGTGGGCCGCGGAGATCGCCGAGAAGAGCCCGACCGCGCTGCGCTTCCTCAAGCAGTCGTTCAACGCCGACACCGACCACCAGGCCGGCCTGTCCAACCTGGCGATGTCCGCGCTGGACCTGTTCACCGCCTCCCCGGAGGGCCTGGAGGGCGCCGCCGCCTTCGCCGAGAAGCGCCACCCCGACTTCGCCCCCCACGTCATCAGCCACTGACGCCGCACCGCCGCCCACCGGGTCGATCCACCGGCCCCACCCGTCGAGCGACGGGCCGTTCGGCAATGCGCTTGCCGACGTGACGTTCACTCGGGCTGGAGGGCTGAGGGCGGCAGGAGTCGATCGCTGAGCGAGCTCGCGGCCGAGCGCGCGAGTGGTCGCGCGGGAGCGGCTGCTGCCCGGCTACCAGGAGCGGGAGCGGGCCGGGCGGATCGGCCCGGAGCTGCGCCGCGAGCTCGGCGGGCTCGGGCTGATCGCGCCGGAGCTCCCGGTCGAGCTGGGCGGGCGCGGCGCTGATCCGGCTGACCTCCGGGCTGGTCACCGAGGAGATCGGCCGTGGCGACATCAACGTGGCCTACCTGCAGGTGGTCGGCTCGCTGGTCGGGCAGATCCTGGCCGGCAACGCGCAGCCCGGCGGTGGCGAAGGAATGGGTGCCGAGGATCTGCAGCGGCGAGGAGATCGTCGGCATCGGGCTGACCGAGCCGCACGCCGGCTCGGACGCCGGGATGCCCCGGCTGACCGCGGTCCGCGACGGCGACGACTGGGTGCTCAACGGGGCCAAGTCGCTGTCCTTCGCCCGGGACGCGGCCGCGGTGGTGGTGTTCGCCCGGACCGGCCCGTCCGGCGAAGCGCGGGCAAGGACATCAGCGCGTTCCTGGTGCCGCTGGACCTGCCCGGGGTGACCCGGGAGCCGGTGCCGGACATGGGCACCAAGGCGGTCGGGCGCGGGCTGGCGCACTTCGCCGATGTGCGGATCCCGGCGGCGACACCTGCTCGGCGAGGAGGGCCACGGCTTCACCCAGGTCATGCAGGGCTTCGACTTCAGCCGGGCGCTGATCGGGCTGCAGACCATCGGCTGCGCCCAGCAGACCGTCGACGAGACCTGGGACTACGTCAGCACCCGGGAGGCGTTCGACCGGCCGCTGTCGACCAACCAGGGAGTGGCGTTCCCGCTGGCCGAGGCCGAGACGCAGCTGGCCGCGGCCCGGCTGCTCTGCTACCAGACGCTCTGGCTGAAGGACGCCGGCCAGCCGCACACCAGCCAGGCCGCGATGTGCAAGTGGTTGGCCCCGAAGACCGCCTACGACGTCATCAACCAGTGCCTGCTGCTGCACGGCCAGTACGGCTACCGCACCGAGCTGCCCATCGAGCAGCGGCTGCGCGACGTGCTCGGCCTGCAGATCGGCGACGGCACCGCCCAGATCATGAAGCTGATCATCGCCCGGCAGCGGCTGGGCCGCGCGCTCGCGCCCTGACGAACACACGGAGGAAGACATGGGAAAGCTGGACAACAAGATCGCCATCGTGACCGGGGCCGGGCAGGGCATCGGCCGCGGCATCGCCACCAAGCTGGCCGCCGAGGGCGCCACCGTCGTGGTCACCGACATCAACGAGGCCACCGCCAAGGAGACCGCCGGCGAGATCGGCGGCGGTCGGCCTGCGCACCGACGTCACCTCCCGGGAGTCGGTCGAGGCCATGGTCGAGCAGGTGAAGCGGCAGTTCGGCCGGATCGACGTGCTGGTCAACAACGCCGGCTGGGACAAGGCCGGCCCGTTCGTCGACTCCGACCCGGCCGACTGGGACCGGATCATCGCGATCAACCTGTACGGGGTGCTGCACACCAGCAAGGCGGTGCTGCCGATCATGGCCGCGCAGGGCTCCGGCTCGGTGGTCAACCTGGCCTCCGACGCCGGCCGGGTCGGCTCCTCCGGCGAGGCCGTCTACTCCGCGGCCAAGGGCGGGGTCATCGCCTTCACCAAGGCCACCGCCCGGGAGATGGCCCGCCACCAGGTCAACGTCAACTGCGTCTGCCCCGGCCCGACCGACACCGCGCTGTTCGCCTCCATGGGCGGCGACAACCCGAAGCTGCGCGAGGCGCTGACCAAGGCCATCCCGTTCCGCCGGCTGGCCCAGCCGACGGACCTGGCCAACGCGGTCGCCTTCTTCGCCTCCGACGAGGCCGCCTACATCACCGGACAGACCGTCAGCGTCAGCGGCGGCCTCACGATGAGCTGAGCGGACACCGACGATGCTCGACGACTGACGAGAACGATCGAGCGCTACACCAGCAGCAGGGTTACTGGACCAACCGAGGTCATCACCGACTACCTCGACGAGGTGGCCGCCGCCACCCCGGACAAGATCGCCGCCATCGACCCGCGCGGCCAGATCACCTACGGCGAGCTGCAAGCGGCTGTCCGACCGGGCCGCGCTCGGGCCTGCTCGAGCTGGGCGTCCGCCCCGGCGACGTCGTGTCGTTCCAGCTGCCGAACTGGATCGAGTTCCTGGTCCTGCACTTCGCGGCGACCCGGATCGGCGCGGTCAGCAACCCGCTGATCCCGATCTACCGGGACCGCGAGGTCGGCTTCATGGTCGGGCTCGCCCAATCCAAGGTGATCATCGTGCCGCGGGAGTTCCGCGGCTTCGACTACCCGGCCATGGTCGACCGGCTGCGCGGCGACTGGCCGGACCTGGAGCACGTGCTGGTCGTGCGACGGGCCCGTCCTGGGAGGAGTTCATGGACACCCCGTGGGAGGAGCGCCGCGACCCGGCCGAGCTGGCCGCGCTGCGCCCGGACCCGAACGACGTCACGCTGCTGATCTTCACCTCCGGCACCACCGGCGAGCCCAAGGGCGTGATGCACACGCACAACACGCTGGTGGCGGCGAACGCCCCGCTGCCGGAGCGGCTCGGCGTCAGCGCGGACAGCGTCATCCACATGGCCTCGACGTTCGCGCACCTCACCGGCTTCCTCTACGGCGCCCGGCTGCCCACCCAGGTCGGCGGGCGACCGCGGTGTACCAGGACGTCTGGGACGCCGGACGGTTCGTCGAGCTCGTCGAGCAGCACCGGATCACCTACACCTCGGCGGCCACCCCGTTCCTGCACGACACCCTGAACGCGCCCGACCTGGCGGCGCGCGATCTCTCGTCGCTGGTGCGGTTCTGCTGCATGGGCGCGCCGATCCCGCGGGCCATCGTCCGCGACGCCAAGCGCAGGCTGCCCGGGCTGGCCGTGCTCGGCGGCTGGGGGCAGACCGAGGACGCGCTGGTCACCCTGGGCATCCCCGGCGACCCCGAGGAGAAGATCGTCGAGCGCGACGGCTACCCGTGGCCGGGCATGCGGATCCGGGTGGTCGACGACGAGGGCCGCCCGCTGCCGGCCGGCAGCGAGGGGGCCTGCAGGTCACCGGCCCGTTCCTGTTCGTCGGCTACGCACCGGCTGGAGATGACCGCGGCACGGCTTCGACGGCGAGTGGTTCGACACCGGCGACCTGGCCACGCATCGACGCCGACGGCTACCTGTCCATCTCCGGCCGGACCAAGGACATGATCATCCGCGGCGGGGAGAACATCCCGGTCGCCTACGTGGAGAACGTGCTCTACGAGCACCCGCGACCGGCCGACGTCGCCGTCGTCGGCGTGCCCGACCCGCGGCTGCAGGAACGGGCCTGCGCTGGTCGTACCCTAGGCCGGGCGTCGGACGGCTTCGACCTGGACCGATGCGGGACGTTCCTCGAGGAGAAGGGCGTGGCCAGGCAGTACTGGCCGGAGCGGCTCGAGGTCCTCGACGAGCTGCCCCGCACCGCCAGCGGCAAGATCCAGAAGTTCGAGCTCCGGACGCGACGCGGTTGCGGCGGAGAGTCGGCAGCATCGACCGCACCGGCGCTACCTGGTCGCCGGGGTGCGCACCCCGTTCGGCCGCTACGGCGGCGCGCTGGCCGCCGGTGCGCCCGGACGACCTGGCCGCCCACGTGCTGCGCGCGCTCACCGCGCGGCTGCCGTCGGTGGACTGGGCCGAGCTGGACGACGTCGTGCTCGGCTGCGCCAACCAGGCCGGCGAGGACAACCGCAACGTCGCCCGGATGGCCACGCTGCTGGCCGACCTGCCGGTCTAGGCGCCGGGCGGACGGTCAACCGGCTGTGCGGCTCCGGTCTGGACGCCGTGGCCATCGCCGCCCGCGCGGTCCGCTCCGGCGACGCCGACCTGGTCATCGCCGGCGGGGTGGAGAGCATGACCCGGGCCCCGTTCGTCATGCCCAAGGCCGCCACGGCCTGGTCGCGCACCGCCGAGATCCACGACACCACGATCGGCTGGCGGTTCGTCAACCCGCGCGATGCAGGAAGCGCACGGCACCGACTCGATGCCGGAGACCGCCGAGAACGTCGCCCAGCGGCATCGGGATCTCCCGGGACGACCAGGACGCGTTCGCGCTGCGCTCCCAGGAGCGCACCGCCAAGGCGATCGCCACCGGCCGGCTGGCCCGGGAGATCGCGCCGGTGCCGGTCCCGCAACGCCGGGGCGAGCCGGTCATGGTCGACACCGACGAGCACCCGCGGGAGACCTCGCTCGAGGCGCTGGCCAGGCTGCGGCCGATCGCCCCCGGCGGCACCGTCACCGCCGGCAACGCGTCCGGGATCAACGACGGCGCCGCCGCGGTGCTGGTCGCCTCCGAGCGGGCGGTGCCGCGGTACGGGCTGACCCCGCTGGCCCGGGTCACCGCCGGCGCCGCGGCCGGCGTCGAGCCGCAGGTCATGGGCATCGGCCCGGTCCGGCCACCCGGAAGCTGCTGGCCCGCAACCGGGTTGGCCGTCGACGACCTCGACCTGGTCGAGCTGAACGAGGCGTTCGCCGCGCAGGCGCTGGCCGTGCTGCGGGCCTCGGCCTGCCCGACGACGCCGAGCACGTCAACCCCAACGGCGGAGCCATCGCGCTCGGCCACCCGCTGGGCGCCAGCGGCGCCCGGCTCGCCCTGACCGCCGCCCTCGAACTGCAGGACCGCGGCGCCCAGCGGGCCCTGACCACCATGTGCATCGGCGTCGGCCAGGGCATCTCCGTCCTGCTCGAAGCCGCCTGATGAGAAGGATGACCCACGCCACCTGAACCTGAACTCTCGTGCGCACGACTACCTCGACCTCGACAGCCTGTTCACCGCCGAGGAACTCGCCCTGCGCGACCGGGTCCGCGCGTTCGTCGACGAGCGGATCCAGCCGAACATCGCCGGCTGGTACGAGGCCGCGCACTTCCCGCGCGAGATCGCCAAGGAGTTGGGCGCGCTCGGCTGCTCGGCATGCACCTGAAGGCTACGGCTGCGCCGGCCGCAGCGCCGTCGAGTACGGGCTGACGGCCATGGAGCTGGAGGCCGGCGACTCCGGCCTGCGCACCTTCGTCAGCGTGCAGGGCTCGCTGGCGATGAGCGCGATCCACAAGTACGGCCGCGAGGAGCAGAAGCAGCGGTGGCTGCCCGGGATGGCCACCGGCGAGCTGATCGGCTGCTTCGGGCTCACCGAGCCGACCGCCGGCAGCGACCCGGCGAGCATGCTCACCACCGCCGTCCGCGACGGCGAGGACTGGGTGCTGACCGGGGCCAAGCGGTGGATCGGGCTGGCCTCCATCGCCGACGTCGCGATCATCTGGGCGCAGACCGACGACGGCATCCGCGGCTTCGTCGTGCCGACCGACACCCCTGGATTCACCGCCACCCCGATCGAGCCGAAGCTGTCGATGCGGGCCTCCATCCAGTGCGACATCACGCTGACCGACGTGCGGCTGCCCGCCGACGCGGTGCTGCCCGGGGTCAGCGGGCTGAAGGGCCCGTTCTCCTGCCTGAACGAGGCCCGGTACGGGATCATCTGGGGCGCCATGGGCGCGGCCCGCGACTCCTACGAGGTCGCCCTGGACTACGCGCAGCACCGCGACCAGTTCGACCGGCCGATCGCCGCGTTCCAGCTCACCCAGCCCAAGCTCGTCGACATGGTGCTGGAGATCCAGAAGGGCGTGCTGGTCGCGCTGCAGACCGGCCGGCTCAAGGACGCCGGCACGCTGCGCCCGCAGCAGATCTCCTTCGGCAAGCTGAACAACGTGCGCGAGGCCATCGCCATCTGCCGGGAGGCCCGCACCATCCTCGGCGGCAACGGCATCACGCTGGAGTACTCGCCGCTCCGGCACGCCAACAACCTGGAGAGCGTGCGCACCTACGAGGGCACCGACGAGGTCCACACCCTGATCATGGGTCGGGCCATCACCGGCCTGCCCGCGTTCCGGAGGGCTGAGCGATGACCCGCTGAAAGTCGAGGTCGACGACGGCTGGCCACCGTCACCATCAACCGGCCCGAGGTGCGCAACGCGCTGAACCGCGCAGGTGCTGGCCGACATCCGGGCCGCGCTGGACCGGCTGCGCGACGACGACGCGGTGGCGCGGTCGTGTTCACCGGAGCCGGCGAGAAGGCGTTCGTCGCCGGCGCCGACATCACCCAGCTGCGGCACTACACCCTGCACACCGGCCTGGACGTCGGAGATGCAGCGGCTCTACGACGAGGTCGAGGCGTTCGAGAAGCCCACCATCGCCGCGGTCAACGGGTTCGCCCTCGGCGGCGGCTGCGAGCTGGCCATGGCCTGCGACATCCGGATCGCCGCCGAGCACGCCCGGTTCGGGCTGCCGGAGACCAACCTGTCGGTGCTGCCCGGCGCCGGCGGCACCCAGCGGCTGGCCCGGCTGGTCGGCACCGGGCGGGCCATCGAGCTGATCCTCACCGGCCGGTTCGTCGACGCCGCCGAGGCCACCGGCATCGGCCTGGTCACCTCCGTGGTGCCCGGCCGACGGGCTGCCCGCCGAGGCGCGCCGGGTGGCCGAGCAGATCCTGGCCAAGGGGCCGCTGGCGGTGCGGCTGGCCAAGCTGGTGATCCGCGCCGGGATGGACGCCGACCAGCGCACCGGGCTGGTCGTGGAACGGCTGGCCCAGGCCCTGCTGTACACGACCGACGACAAGGCCGAGGGCGCCGGCCGCGTTCCTGGAAGCGCCCGCCCGCGTTCGAGGGGAAATGACATGTCGATCGACGACGTGCACCGGATCCTCGTCGTCGGGGCCGGGGCGATGGGCTCGCAGATCGGCATGGTCTGCGCGCTGGCCGGCTACGCCACCGTCGTGCAGGACATCGAGGCCGGAGGCGCTGGACCGGGCCGAGACCCAGCTGCGCACCGGCTGGACCGCAACGTCGAGAAGGGCCGGATGAGCCGCGAGCAGGTCGACGCGGCGTTCGGCCGGCTGACGTTCAGCACCGACCTGGACGCCGCCGCCGCCACCGCCGACCTCGTCATCGAGGCGGCGGTGGAGAAGCTCGACGTCAAGCGGCAGTTCTTCGCCCGGCTGGACAAGGCCGCCCCGCCGCACGCCATCCTGGCCACCAACTCCTCGACCATCGTCTCCTCGCAGATCGCCGACGCCACCGGCCGCCCGGACCGGGTGGCCAACATGCACTTCTTCAACCCGGCGCTGGTGATGGCCTGCGTCGAGGTGGTCCGCGCGCCCGCCACCTCCGACGAGACCTTCGAGACCGCCCTGGAGCTCGCCCGCCGGCTGGGCAAGCAGCCGGTCGCGCTGCGCAAGGAGATCCCCGGCTTCGTCGCCAACCGGATCCTGGACGCGCTGCGCGACGAGGCGATCTTCCTGCTGGAGGACGGCGTCGCGTCGTTCGAGGACATCGACATCGCCTGCCGCACCGCGCTCGGCTACCCGATGGGCCCGTTCGAGCTGATGGACCTGACCGGGATCGACATCGGCTACCACGCCAAGCTGGCCCGGTACGCGATATCGCAGGACCCGCAAGACCAGCCCAGCCGGACTGTCTCCGAGCGCTACGAGCGCGGCGACCTCGGCCGCAAGACCGGCCGCGGCTTCTACACCTACGAGGAACCGGCATGACAACCGACTACTACCTGCTCGACGAGCTGCTCGACGACGAGGCCGCGAGGTGCGCGACCGGGTCCGCACCTTCGTCGACACCGAGGTGCTGCCGGTCATCAACGACTACTGGGACCGGGCCGAGTTCCCGTTCGAGCTGGTCCCGAAGATCGCCGAGCTGGGCATCGTCGGCAGCGCGATCGACGGCTACGGCTGCCCCGGGCTCGCCGGCTCGCCGCCGGCATGGTGACCCTCGAGATGTCCCGCGGCGACGGCAGCGTGAACACCTTCCTCGGCGTGCAGTCCGGGCTGGCCATGGGCTCGATCGCGCTGCTGGGCAGCGAGGAGCAGAAGCAGCGCTGGCTGCCGGCGATGGCCGCGCTGGACAAGATCGGCGCGTTCGCGCTGACCGAACCCGAGCACGGCTCCGACTCGGTCGCGCCTGGAGACCACCGCCCGCCGCGACGGCGCCCACTGGGTGCTCAACGGGGCCAAGCGCTGGATCGGCAACGCCAGCATCGCCGACGTGATCGTCGTCTGGGCCCGGGACGTGGCCGACGGCAAGGTCAAGGCCTTCGTGGTGGAGAAGCGGCACCGACGGCGACGCTACCCGGAGGGCTACTCCACGGAGCTGATCACCGGGAAGATCGGCAAGCGGGCGGTCTGGCAGCCCGACGTCCCGCTGGACGGACGTGCGGGTGCCGGCGGAGAACAAGCTCGCCGACGCCAACTCCTTCCGCGACGCCTCCCGGGTGCTGACCGCGACCCGCGGCGGCGCGGCCTGGGAGTCGCTCGGGCACGCGGTCGCCGCCTACGAGATCGCGCTGGACCTACGCGCAGGCAGCGGGAGCAGTTCGGCAAGCCGATCGCCGAGCTTCCAGCTGGTGCAGCACAAGCTGGCCACCATGCTCGCCGAGATCACCTCGATGCAGCTGTACTGCTTCCGGATGGCCCAGCTGCAGGAGCAGGGCCGGTTCACCGGGCCGATGGCGTCGCTGGCCAAGATGAACCACGCGCAGAAGGCCCGCCAGGTCTGCCTGGACGCCCGGGACATCCTGGGCGGCAACGGGTTGCTGCTGGAGTACCACGTCGCCCGGCACCTGACCGACATGGAGGTCGTGCACACCTACGAGGGCACCGACAGCATCCAGTCGCTCATCGTCGGCCGGGACGTCACCGGCATCTCCGCCTTCGCCTGACACGAGCGCGGGCCCAGGAGCACGGAAATTCGCTCGGGCTGCGACCCGCCTGCCCGCCTCACAGTCGCAACAGGTTATTCGAGCGCAGGGCACCCGAATACCTGTGCGCTGCGCCGGCCCGCTGGCTCTGTGCGAGGAAGAAGCGGACCATCTCGGCGGACGCGTCCGGTCCGGTCGGATCGGTGTAGGACCCCACCGGGCTTCCCCGGACCAGGCGTGCCCGCCGCCATGCACGGTCCAGGACTCGGCGATCACGACGCCGTCGACGTCGGTGTGCACGGTTCGGGTGCACGGGTGGCTGGTGGTCCGCTGTCGAGGTCGTCGTGTCCGACACCGAGGTGTCGGCCGTGGCCAGCCTGGCGGCGACCAGGTTCTCGGCGTTCACCGGCGCCACGATCCCGTCGCGGTCGCCGTGGAACACGATCAACGGCACTGGGCCGCCCGGCCCCGGTGAACCGCCGGTGCGCATGGCGGCGAACGCCGCCGCGCGTCGCGGGCGGCGCCGTAGGCGATCCCGGAGTCACCCCGACCGCGGCGTAGAGCTCCGGGTAGGTCGCGGCCATCACCGCCGCCATCGCGCCGCCCGCGGAGAGCCCGGCGACGTACACCCGGGCGGGGTCGACCGCGTGGTCGGCCATGATCTGGCGGGTGATGCCGGCGATGATCGCCGTTCGCCGGCGCCGGCCTGCTGGTCGGCGGGGGAGAACCAGCTCCAGTAGCCGCCGCTGTTGGCCGCGGTGGACTGCTGTGGGTAGGCGACGAGGAACGTGTGCTGCTCGGCGAGGTCGTTCATCCGGGTGCCGGCGGCGAAGTCGGTGGCGTCCTGCCTGCCGCCGTGCAGCATGACGACCAGGGGCACCGGCGCCCCGGTGTAGCCGGTCGGGACGTAGAGGTCATAGCGTCTGGTCCCGGCCGGCCCGGCGTGGTGCAGGTGGCGGATCTCCCCGCCGGGCGCGGCGGCCGCCGCAGCCGCGCCGGGCCGGGTGGCCCCGCCCTGCGGCGGCAGGCCCGCCCCGCGGAGGGTCCATCCACTGGTCCGTCCGCGCCGGGCATCGATCAACTTGTCCCGGAACTTGTCGAGCAGCCCGCCGGCGCCCGGCGTTGTGCCATCCCGCGGTCGGGCGTGGTGGCCGCCGGGACTGGGCCGCCGCGGGGGAGCCCGGGGATTTCCGGGCCGGTGCCGACTGACTCAGCCGGAGGCGCGGCGCCGAGCGTGCGCTGCAGGACCGCGATCGCCTCCGCCAGCTGTCCCGCGCGGGTGAGCCTGAGTGCTTCGGCCATGCCGGCGGTGCGGTGGTCGTCCATGGGAGCCCCTTCGGGGTGTGATGTTGACGTCGACCGGTCGGTCGGCGCCGGTGACGGCTCAGGTGGTGGTGCGGGTGGCCAGGGCGGCCTTGACCGCCCTCGGCGCCCGGAAGGCGCCGAGGACCTCGACCGAGCGATCGTCGCCAGCGCGAGCTCGGGGCTCACGTCCTTGGCGATCGTCGCCAGCCCGAGGACGCGTAGCTTGACTGTCTGCCCCGCGTCGCGGAGTTCCTCGAGGTCAGGCGGCTGAGGTGCTGGGTGCCCAGGACCAGCGTCCGCCGCGCCACCGTGTCGTTCACCGCGTCGGCCCGGCTGTCGAGCTGACGCCGGATCGCGGTGCGGATGAAGTCCGTGCGGTTGGCGTAGAAGCCCTCGTCGACGAGCAGATCGATCTGGCCGAGGTCGACCAGACCCACGTTGATGGTGATCTTCTCGCTCCTGTCGACCTCGGCCAGACCCCTCCCCCTACACCTATCGACCATCTATACCATCCTGTCACCATCCGGTGGGATGGAGGGGCCATGGGCCCGTTTAGATCTTCTTGAGCTCGGCGCACACGCCGTGCCACTCGGCTATATCTGAACGATGTAATGACGGGGATCGAGTTCGAGAACTTTGTCGCTGCCGTCCTCCGCGGTGTTGGTTATCAGGTGTCATGAAGGCACTGTCAAGTTGTTGAGCGGCGCGGCCGAAGCGGATGATCTCGAAACCCGCGGCATTTACGCCACCGGACTGGTCAACAACGCCGGCTTCGGCTCCCACGACGCCCTCACCAACGAGGATCCAGACCGCCTGCAGAGCATGATCGCGCTGAACGTCAGCGCCCTCGTCGACCTTTGCCGCGCCTACATCGATCCGCTGGCCTCCGCCGACACGGCATCCTGATCAACGTCGCGAGCCTGCTGGGCTTCCAGCCGACCCCGTACATGAGCATCGACGGCGCCACCAAGGCCTTCGTCCTCAGCTTCACCGAATCGCTGCGGGAAGAAAACCGCGACACCGGTTTACGCGTCCTCGCCGTGTGCCCCGGCGCCACGCAGACCGAGTTCTACGACGCCGCCGGCAGCCAGTCGGCCGACTACGGCACCAAGCGAGCCACCCTGGCCGACGTCGTCAGGACCGCCCTCGACACCCTCGACCGCCGCTGCGCGCCCCGTCGGTGATCACCAACGGCCGCCCGCTCGCCCTGGCCAGCAAGTTCCTGCCGCGCCGCCTGATCGTCCGGATCATGGGCCGGATGGCCCGCCCGTCGCCCTTCGAGGATGGACACGTGTCCAGTATGTTCGAGTCGTTCCTGCAGGTTTGGCGAGGAAGGAATGACGTGAGTCGAGTCCCTAGTCGGAAGGCCCGTTTGGCCCATGCCGCGAAACATGCGGAGTTGTGGAACGCGGGCAAGAGAGATGAATGGATCGCGTCCTGGCGGACCATCGTGCCAGCGGGAGTGCGGATGTACGACCCGGTGGGCACCGAGGAGAAACTCGGATTCGATGCCGCCACTGGCGATGCGTACGACATGTTTCAAACGATTCTCAAGATCAAGATGATCACGGTTCAGGTGAACGGCAACGAGATGGCGTGGGTGTGCGAGAACTCCTTCGGCACCGAGCCAAACATCCAGATGGCTTACAGCATTGAGACATTCGCTTGGGACGACAACGGAGACCTGCTCATCAAGACGTACTACCCGATGCCCGAGACCGTCGGTGCTGACAATGACCCGTATGCGTACCTTCTCGAAGGTCACCAGTAGATAGGGTCCTCCTGCCCTCCTCGACGAACTGGCAGCGGCGCAACATCGGTATGTCACGTGACAAAAGGACAGTCATCCCGATGCGCCTTCTGGCGCTTCAGCCGCCAACCATTCGAGACGTCCGGATACCGTCGACGAAAAATTAGTATGCCTAGTTTGCGCGCGCTGTCGCGTGGCGGGAGCGAAGAAACCGCGGAGTGCAAAACTGCTTGCGACCGATCATCGAATCTACTTCTGAATTGGGTTTATGCAGCGCACATCGACAAGTTCCGCGACACGCCGAGGCTTTGTCAAAGTAGCCCGGCGATTCCCGTCAATCTTCGCTGCATCTCGACATCGGTGGTGGTGGTCGCCGCTGATGCGGCAGAACTGGTTCGCCGCCTTACTGACCTCAAATTCGACGGCTGCGCCGCGGTTGCACAGGCGGGTCTGTCTGAATAGCGGTGGATCTGGTCTTGTCTGACACGTCGAGCGGTGCTTGGCGGGAAGGACTGACGATGTCAGAAACACTCGAATCCATGGCGATCGAAATGAATCAACGCCAACTCGCGGAGCATCTGCGGCCGCAAGGAACGAGGGGTTGAGCTGGTTGGCCCGAATGGCCTGCTCAACCAGTTGACCAAGAATGTGCTCGCGACCGCGCTGGACGCCGAGATGTCCGAGCACCTGGGTTATGACTAGCACGACCCGGCCGGGCGCGGCTCTCGGGTAACTCCCGCAACGGCACCCGGGCCGAACGGTGTTCACCGAGATCGGCCCGATCGAGATCGAGGTGCCCGCTACACAGCCTCGCCCGTCGATGCCTGACGTGCGCGGAGGCGGTCTGGGCGCCTCCGCGCGGCCCGCAATGCCCGGCGGTATGGCGCGGGTTCAGGCGGCTACAGCCGACCGCGCAGTCTGTAAAGTGGTTGTCCACCATAGTAATTCGTTGACAAGGGCGTTGAGCTTGGGATCCAGGGTAGAGAATAGCGCCGGGTCGTAGGCTTCGGCGGTCATGGCCGGCACCAGTACCTCGGGAAGTATGTGCACTGCGGGGCGAAGCGGTGCCATGCCGAGTTCGATTGACACGGTGCGCAATTGCTCGACGGCGCGTGCCCCGCCGACGTTTCCCCATCCCACGAACGCCACGGGCTTGCGATCCCATTCGACGTAGAAGTGGTCGAGAGCATTCTTGAATACGCCGGTGTAGCCGTGGTTGTACTCGCCGGTGAGGACGACGAACCCGTCGGCCGCGTCGATACGTCGGCCGAGGTCGGCTATTGCTTCGGTCGCGTATTGGCGCGGGGTGTAGAGGGGTGCGGGTGCGTCGAAGCTGGGCAGGTCGTGATCGCGGATGTCGATCACGTCGACGTCGATCCCTTCGCGACGTAGCCGGTCGGTGACCCACGCGGCGGGCCGGTCTGCGAAGCGTTCGGTACGGGTGCTGGTGAGGATCACAGCGATTCTGGTCATGACAGCCTTCTGTCTAGTGGGGATGGTTCCCCGGTTCTGGGACGTAGCCTGTAACGGGGAGGCTTCCCCGGATATTCCGGAATCCGGATCGGAGTTTGAATGCGGACCGATGCCCGGCGGAACCGATCCGCGGTGCTGGAGGCGGCGGAGGCGGTGTTCGCCGAACACGGCCTTGATGTATCGCTCAATGAGATCGCGCGCCGCGCCGGCGTCGGCAATGCCACGCTGTATCGGCATTTCCCCACCCGCGAGACACTGATCGCCGAGCTGTTCGAACGTCAGATGGAGCGCTACCTCGCAACCGCCGAAGAGGCCTCGACCGCCGAAGATCCGTCGGCTGCCTTGCGACAGTGCATCACCGCGACCTGCGAACTGCAGGCGGCCAATCGGGCGCTGGCCGACCTGCTGGTATCGCGCCAGCCGGTGTCGCCGCGGGTCGATGCGATGCGGGCTCGCCAGTACGCGGCGATCAGCACGGTGATCGAGCGGGCGGTTCGTGCCGGGGTGGTGCGAGCAGACCTTCGCGCCGCTGATGTCGCCGTGCTGTTGATCGCCAACGCCGGACTGATCCGTCGTACTGCTGACGACGCGCCCGGCGCGAGTGGACGCCTGGTGGCGTTGTGGCTGGGCGGAGCCACCGAGATCGATGCGCAAACGGCCCCGCCCGCCCCGACTGAGCAGGAAATCGGTCAGGCGTTGCTTCGCCACTGACCGGCTGCATCCGCCCATTCGTTCGGCGGCGCCGACGTCGTCGGCGAGCGCCCTAATCCGCGGCGGTGGATCGGTTTTCGGCGATTTGGCGACGTTCCTGCTCGTGTTCGACCACGTCGGTCACGGATCGGTGGTCGAGCGTTTTGCCGGTGGCCCCGAGCTGCTCGGAGATGGCCGCGCCGGTACGCAGCATCTCGGTCAGCACGATCGGAAGGCGGTCGGCCGACAGGCGCCCGCGCGGTGCGGAGATGTGCACCGCGGCGTTGACTAGGCCGGTGGAGTCGAAGACCGGGGTGGCCAGACCGATGATGCCCTCGACGCTTTCGCCGTCGCTGACGCTGTAGCCGCGGTCGCGGATGATGGCCAGTTCCCTGGCCAGCTCGTCACGGTTGGTCAGGGTGAATGGCGTCAGCTGTTCGAGGTCCGGCGACGCGAGCACCCTGGCTTCGAGGTCGGTGTTGAACGCCGCGAACAACTTGCCGATGCTCGAACCGTGCAGCGGCCTGGCCCCGCCGAGTTTCATTACCACCGAGAGGTTCTGGCCGGCTTCGTACCGGTCGGCATAGGTGACAGTGTTCCCGCTGCGCACCGCGAGATAGGTGTTTTCGTTCACCGACTCACACAGCTGCAGCAGGAACGGCCGGCTGACTTGTCGTAGGTCGACCGAATCGACGATCGAGAGCGCCATCACCAATGAGCGCGGCCCGAGCACATAGGTCTTCTGGTCCAGCTGTCGTACCGCATCGAGCTCAAGCAGCGTCGACATCAGGTCGTGGGCGCTGCTCATCGGCATGCCCAGGTCCTCGCACAACGGTTTGAGTGCGCTGCCTTCCTGGTGATGCGCCAGGTATTCGAGGATCCGCAGCGCTCGATCGAGGCGGGCCGGGTTCATAGGTGCCATTCTGCCACGGAACACCGAAGTGTGATCCGCAACTACG
The DNA here is from genome assembly GCA_963765155.1 of uncultured Actinomycetota bacterium. Classification (GTDB taxonomy): domain Bacteria; phylum Actinomycetota; class Actinomycetes; order Mycobacteriales; family Mycobacteriaceae; genus Mycobacterium. Next base: position 122,413 of record CAVXVJ010000023.1, on the reverse strand, counting down.
AAGTTAGTCATTGACATGTGACCCCGGGCACCCTTACACTTCGAGTTATCGAAGTTCACATCGCATCTGCGAAGTTCACTGGGAGTACCGAATGTCACCTCACGTCGTCGCGATACTGGCCCTGGCCGGCATCTTTGTGCTTGGCACAGTCCGCTCGATCAACTTGGGTGTCCTGGCGCTGGTGGGCACATTCGGAGTGGGCGTGTGGGCGTTCGGCATCGACGCCGGGGACGTGCTGGACGGCTTTCCCGCCCACCTGTTCGTGATCCTGGTCGGTGTCACCTACCTGTTCGCGATGGCGAAGCGAAACGGCACGGTCGACTGGCTCGTCGCGCGTTCGGTACGAGCAGTGCAGGGGCGGGTGGCCGCGTTGCCGTGGGTGATGTTCTTGCTCAGCGGCGTGCTCGTGGCGCTCGGTGCGCTCAGCCCGGCCGCGGTGGCGATCATCGCCCCGATCGGCATGGCCTTCGCCACCCGCTACGGGATCAACCCGCTGTTGATGGGCTTGATGGTCGTCCACGGCTCGGCGGCGGGCAATTTCTCCCCGTTGGGCGTGCTGGGCGTGATCACCAACGGGGTCGTTGAGCGCAGTGACCTTCCCGGTAGTCCGATGGGGATCTTCCTGGCCAACGCCGCGTTCAACATCGTCTTGGGCGCCATCGTCTATGTCGCGTTCGGCGGGCTGCGACTGATCAGGTCGGGTGCCCGCTGTGGCGCGGACGAGCTGAGCGGGTCGGAGCCCGCCGCGGGTCCGCCGGGACCGGTGGTGTCGCAGTGCAGTCCCGGGTCGCCGGCGTCACCGCGACCGGGCGGCGGCAACGCACCGCAACGCTGATCGGGTTGGCGGTTCTGGCCGTGGGCGCGCTCGTGTTCGACCTCGACATCGGTTTGTTGGCGATGACTGTCGCCGCTGCGCTGGCGTTGCTCTACCCGGCAGCCGCCAAAGCCGCGATCGCCGATATCAGCTGGGGCGTCGTCTTGTTGATCTGCGGGATCGTGACCTATGTCGGTCTGCTGGAGTCGGCAGGCACCGTGGACTTCATCGGACGGGCGATCGCCTCGGTGTCCTCGGCGCTGCTGGCGGCACTGGTCCTGCTCTACGTCGGCGCGGTCGTCTCGGCATTCGCATCGACCACCGGCATCCTCGGCGCACTCATCCCGCTCGCGGTACCCCTGCTGGTCGCGGGTGAACTCGGTGCCGTCGCGCTGGTGATGGCCCTGTCGATCTCGGCGTCGGTGGTCGACTCGAGCCCGTTCTCCACCAATGGGGCGCTCGTTGTCGCGAATGCATCACACGATCGAGAAGCCACGGTGTATCGGGGTCTGATGCGATGGGGTTTCAGCTTGGTCGCGGTGACGCCGATAGTGACCTGGGCGATCTTCGTCCTTCCGGGCTGGTGACCGCGATGAGCGAACACACCCCCGCCCCCGATCTCTCTGCGCCCCTCGATGGCGTCACCGTCGTCGACATGACCACCCCGCTGGGCGAATACACCGGACGGCTGCTGGCCGACCTGGGCGCCGAGGTGATCCGCGTCGACACCCCGGCCAGCGCCGGCTCGCCGCACCGGCGCGCATTCATGAACGCCGGCAAGACAATCCGGCCTAGCGCTCCCTCTGCCGCCGAGCTGGACGAGTTGCTGGGGCGCGCGCAGATCCTGATCACCAGCGAGGGGCCGGCAGCCTTGCGCAGCAAGGGCCTGGACCCGACCGCTCTCACGCGCCGCCACCGGATGCTGGTGCACCTGGCGATCAGCCCATTCGGACTCGACGGGCCCGTACGCCGACCGCCCCGCCAGTGACCTCACGTTGCTGGCCGCAGGGGGCCTGCTGGCGCTGGCGGGCGATCCCGACCGCGAACCGGTGCGCGCGTGGGGCGAGCAGACCGCGGTCATCGCCGGCGTGCACGCCGCCACCGCCGCACTCATCGCCCTGCATGTTCTCGAAACCGAATCCCGCGGCCAGATCGTGGATTTGTCGGTCCAAGAGGCAGTGGCGCACTCCATCGAGAACGCGGCGCAGTACCTCGACCTGGAGGGCGTGGTGCGTCGCCGTGTCGGCGCTGGACCGCAGGAGGCAGGAACCGGGCTGTTCCGATGCATCGACGGGTGGATCTACCTCGTCGGCGGTCTCGGAGGCAAGCCCCTGGCCTGGGATGCCATCGGCGACTGGTTGATCGAGGGCGGCACCGTCGAAGCAAACGAACTGCGCGCCGACCGCTGGCAGCTGCCGGAGTGGCGCCGCACACCGCAAGCCAACACGCGGTTCCGGGAACTTTTCGAGGGGTTCGCCGCGGCCCGCACGAAGGCTGAGTTGTTCGCCGCCGGCCAGCGCCGCGGCATCAGCATCGCACCGGTGGCCACTCCCGAAGACCTGTTGGCCGACCCGCAACTGGTGGCGCGCAACTACTTTCGCATCATCGATGTCGATGGCGCCCCGACGATGCTGCCCGGGCCGCCCTATCGGTTCCGCAACTCGGCCGTCGGCCCCGCCGACGTGCGAACCACCATCGATGCCGATGCAGTGAGGAGCCGATGATGGGCACATCGTTGCCGCTGAACGGAATCCGGGTCGCCGACTTCTCCTGGGTGGGGGCCGGGCCCTTCCTGACCAAGCCGCTGGCCGATCACGGAGCCGACGTGGTCAAGGTGGAGTCGCGCACCCGGGTCGACCCGATCCGGTCGATGGCTCCGTTCCGCGACGGCGTCAAGGGCATCGAACGCAGCGGCTACTTCGCCAACCGCAACACCAGTAAGCGGTCGATCTGCCTGGACCTCAAGCGACCCGCGCGGTCGCGAACTCGCATTGCGTCTCATCGAAGTCAGCGACGTCGTGGTCAACAACTTCAGCCCGGGCACCATGGACAGGCTCGGTCTCGGATACGAGGCGGCCCGAGCGGTCCGCCCCGACGTCGTATACCTCGAGATGCCGATGATGGGCGCTCGAGGGCCCGCACCGGGACTGCCGCGGATACGGACTGACCATCGCCGCCGCCGGCGGACTGCTCGGGCTCACCGGATACCGCGACCGGCCACCGGTCGGCACAGGCACCAACTACCCCGACCACGTCCCCAACCCGCTACACGGGGCGGTGGCGGTGTTGGCCGCACTGCGCAAGCGGCGCCGCACCGGACAGGGCGAATACATCGAACTGGCCCAACTCGAATCGACCGTCAACGCCATCGGGCCGGCCATCGTCGCCGCCGCCGCCGGCCAGACCGTGCGTCCGACCGGCAACGACGACGACATCGCAGCCCCGCACGGTGTTTACCCGTGCGCCGGTGCGGACCGCTGGTGCGCGCTGGCCGTTTTCGGCGACGAGCAGTGGGCCGCAACACGTCTGGTGCTCAGCGCGGTGAACTGGACCGATCACCCGCAGTTCGACACCGTCGAAGGGCGGCGCAAGGCACGGCCCGAACTCGACCGGCTCGTCGCCCGGGCCACCAAGGGCTGGGACGCCGACCGGCTGGCCGCCGAGCTGACGGCTCGCGGGGTTGCCGCCTCGCCCGTACAACACGCCGACGATCTCGTCCGACGACGACGCTCAACTGCGGGCCCGAGACCACTGGGTAACCCTCGACCACCCGGTGATGGGCCCGTCCGTCTACGACCGCACCCCGTACCGGTTCTCCGCGACGCCGGGACGTCTGCGCACGCCCGCACCGCTGCTGGGCGCCGACAGCCGAGCCGTCTGCACCCAGCTGCTCGGGTTACCCGACCAGACCTATGAAGCACTAGAACAACAAGGAGTAGTGGGTTGAGATGACCATCGAAACCGAACGCAAAGGCCGGACCTTCGCTGGTGCGGATCAACCGGCCGGAGGCGCTCAACGCACTCGACCTCGAGTCGATGATCGCACTGAATGACGCACTGACGTGAATTCCGCGACGACCCAACGCTATCCGTCGCCGTGATCACCGGCGCCGGCGACCGCGCCTTCTGCACCGGCGCCGACCTCAAAGGCACCCTGCCACCCGACTGCCGGCTTCGCCGAAACCTATTTCCAACCCTACGACGACAGCGTGCGGACAGGCTTGTATGTGCGCGCTATCACGCTGTCCGAACTGGCCATCCCCAAGCCGCTCATCGCCGCCGTCAACGGCCATGCGCTCGGCGGTGGTGCCGAGATCGCGCTGGACTGTGACATCCGGATCGCCAGTGAATCGGCCACATTCGGATTGCCCGAGGCGCGCTGGGGCAGCGTGCCCGCCGTCGGCGGGGTTTCGAAACTCTTGCGTGCGATCCCGCGCGCGGTGGCGATGCACATGCTGCTCACCGGTGACCGTATCGACGCGGCCGAAGCCCATCGGGTCGGGCTGGTCAGCGACGTCGTTGCGCCGGGCGAACTGCTGGCGCGAGCACTGGAAATCGCCGACCGCATCGCGGCGAACGCTCCGCTGGCGGTGCGCAGCATCAAGACGCTGGCCACCCGCACCGAGGATCTACCGCTATCCCGCTCAGTGGAACTCGAGCAGCTGCTGTGGGGCCTGCTACGTGACACCCACGACCGGGTCGAAGGGCGGCTCGCCTTCGCCGACCGGCGTCAACCCGAGTACCACGGCCGCTGACCGACCGACCAAAAGGAAACACTATGAACACAATTGACGATTTCGCACCGCCGACCGGGCGCGTGGTCGGTGCTGACCACTACCTGACCGATGGCCGCCGCGTCGTGCTGCGGGTCACCCGCTGCCGGGAATGCGGCAGTGGGTGGTTTCCCGCCCGCGCACAATGCTCACACTGCGCGTCCTGGGACGTCGACGACGAGGTGACATCCAGCAGGGGCACGGCCTACGCATCGACCGTCGTGCGCATCGGCCCTGCCAGATTCGGCCCGCCCTACACACTGGCGTATGTCGATGTCGACGGCGTACGAGTGCTGGCCCACGCCGACGGGACCGCAGCACTGACTCCCGGCACCCCAGTGGAGCTGCAGCAGGCCACCATCGGCGCCGACGAGGACGGCCCGTTGCTGTCCTACGCGGTCGCCGCCACTACACAAGAGGAGCAGTCATGAGGGAAGTGTTTATCGCGGGCGCGGCCGTCCACCCGTTCGGCAAGCATCGCGACAAGCCCGCCGACGAACTCGGATACCAGGCGGTCAGCCAACTGATCGCGACAACCGGCGCCCAGCCCGACCTGATAGACATCGGGTTCGGTGGCTCCGTGTACGGCGGCTCCCTGCTCGCCCAACGCGTGCTGCAGCGTGTCGGCATCTCCGGACAACCTGTCTTCACCGTCGAGAACGCTTGCGCCAGTGGCGCCTCAGCCGTCCACCTGGCCTGGCAGGCGGTGGCCAGCGGAGCCGCCGACTGCGCTGTCGCATTCGGCGCCGAAAACCTCTCGTCGTTCGGGGGCGGCACGCTGCCGCTGACCACCAACGACATCGAAATCGACCAGGGCATGGTGATGCCCGCGGCCTACGCGATGCGTGCCCAGCGCTACCTGCACGACTGGGGCGCCTCAGTCGACGACCTCACCGAGGTGTCGGTCAAGAACCGCCGCAACGGTGCGGGCAATCCGCGGGCCCATTTCCAGCGCGAGATCACTCGCGACGACGTGGAGGCCTCTCGGCCGGTGGCCGACCCGCTGCGGCTGCTGCACTGCTGCCCGAACAGCGACGGCGCCGCCGCCGTACTGCTGTGCTCCGAAAACGTCGCGGCGCAGCTGGAGGCAGCCCTACGTGCATGTGGCCGCGAGTATCGTTGCCTCGGGCCAATTCTCGACCGGCTACCGAGACATGACCTGGCCCAACATCACCGAGAGAACCGCCGGCGCCGCATACGCCCAATCGGGCTTCGGGCCCGAGGACCTCGACCTCGTCGAATTGCACGACGCTTTCAGCATCGCCGAATTGCTGCACGCCGAAGCGTTGGGCATCGCCGAGCGCGGCAAGGCGCATGCCGCCGTCGCCACCGGTCAGTTCGATCGCGACGGGCGCGTCGCGGTGAGTCCCAGCGGCGGACTGCTGTCGCGCGGGCATCCGGTCGGAGCCACCGGCGTGACACAGATCTGCGAAGCGTATTGGCAGTTGATCGGCCAGGCCGGGGACATCCAGGTCCCCGACGCGCAAGTCGCCCTAACCCACGTCACCGGCGGCGGCATCTTCGGTGTCGACAACGGCGCCTGCTCCATCCACATTCTCAGCACCCGTTAGGAACCGACATGATCGAAAATGACGGGGCCCAAACGGCTCTCGTGCTCTCCCACGGCGACGAATCAGCGACCGCCGCGGTGGTGCGAACGCTCGAACAGGACGGCTGGCACGTCATCCTTACCAGCGACGACGCAGCCGCGGCGGCCGAGGCTCTCGCAGAACCAGGCCGGACCGTGCATGGTGTGGTATATCTCCCCGGGCTGCTGTCGGCTGTGGGGCACCAAAACGTCGATCCCGCAATGTCCTTACTGGAACTCGTGGATGCGCTGCGGCCACACCTGGCGACCCGACAGCAGGGCGGAGCTCGGGTGGTCGCAGTGGGTAGCCGCGACTGGCTGGGCTGGCCCAGCCGCCCGGCGGTGGCGGCGCAAGCCGCCGCGCTCGTCGCCACCGTCAGAAGCCTCGCACTGGCCCACGGCCAGGCCGGGGTGACCGTCAACGCGGTAATCGGCTTGCCGTTCGACGCGGCCGGCAGGCGAGATGCCGGTCCCGCAGCCGGCACCCACCTCTATGAACCGGTGCCGTTGACAAGTGAACCGGTCGGCGCCGACGACATCGCAGCCGCCGCCGCGTTCTTCCTCGACGATCGCAGCGGCTACATCACAGGGCAGGTCCTGCATTGCTGCGGCGGGGCCAGCCTGCTGTCGAGTCTGTCGGCGTAAGGCCGGCCCGGAAACGAAGGAGCCCGAATATGACGCAGGAACGGATCTTGGACGGAAAGGTCGCGGTGGTCACCGGCGCGGCCAGCGGCATCGGATTGGCGATCGCGCGCGAGCTGGCCGCGTGCGGCAGCGCGGTCGCGGTGGCCGACATCGCCGGTGATGCCGCCGATGAGGCGGCCGCATCAATCATCAGCGACGGGGGCACCGCCATCGGCGTATCGACCGACGTGACGTCGCGACCCGCTGTCGAGACGATGTTCGGCGCGGTCGAGACCGAACTGGGACCGGTCGACATCCTGGTCAACAACGCCGGTATCAGCATCGACCGCGGCGTGCGCCGGATCTCTGACGAGGAGTGGCACCGCACCGTGGCGGTGAACCAGACCGGCATGTTCCTGTGCTCACAGGCCGCGGCGCGCAGCATGATTCCGCGCCGCACCGGGCGCATCATCAACATCGCGTCCAGGGCCTGGCTGGGCTGGTTCGGCCAACTTTCCTATGCCTCCTCGAAGGGCGGGGTCGTTTCGGCGACCCGGGCGCTGGCCATTGAGGTCGCCAAGTACGGCATCACGGTCAACTGCCTGGCGCCCGGACTGATCGATACGCCGCTGCTGCGTTCCGAGCCCGCCGAGGTGATGGAGCGTCTGCTGCGTGCACAACCCATGGGCGTGCTCGGTGCCTCTGCCGACGTCGCCCATGCGGCACGATTTCTGGCGGCGCCGCGGGCACGCGCCATCACCGGTCAGGTCCTGTATGTCTGCGGCGGCAAGAGCCTGTACGCCCAACCGGCCGCCTGAAATCGGCAATTCTCGCATTCGTTAGACAACCTCCCAGTCTTTGGTAATTATGTTGAGGACCAGCGGATTTCCGCGCCTCGCTTCGTACCCAACAACAGCGAATGGGGAGTCGAACAAATGAAACTACGCACACAGAAGCGGGCGTCGGCGTGGAGGCCCGCAGTGGCGGCGCTGGTGCTTGCCGTGGGACTGATGCAGCTGCTTCCAGCCAAGATGGCCAAGGCGCAGCCCTATGACGATCTGGAGACCCGCAACCTCGCCACGGTGCAGGCCGGGTTCGACGCGTGGCGCGACGGCACCGGTTCCCCATACGACGCGCTCGCCGACGACGCGACGTGGGAGATCACCGGCACGTCCGTGGCCGCGCGGACCTACACCGGCAAGGAAGACTTCCTGGCCAACGTGATCAGGCCGTTCAACGCGCGCATGTCTACCCGTCTGATCCCGACCATCCGCAACATCTATGCCGACGGCGACACTGTGATCGTCTTCTTCGACGCCGAAGGCACTGCGCGCGACGGCATCCCGTACCGCAACACATACTCGTGGTTCCTGCAGCTGCGCGACGACAAGATCGTGCGGGCGTCGGCGTTCTACGACAGCATCGCGTTCAACGACTTGTGGCAGCGGGTCGCGCCGGCCCCCACGCCATAACATCACTGACCCATTTCCATGCCGCCCAGAAAGGTCGATCCCATGAAGATGCGCGCCGCCCGAATGTATGGCTACAAGCAGCCGCTGCGGCTAGAGGAGATCCCCGTCCCGGACATCGGGCCCGAGGAGGTGTTGGTCAAGGTGGGCGGTGCCGGCATGTGCCGCACCGACTTCCAGCTCATCGACGGATACTTCGACCGCGGACAACCCATGGGCTTCCCGTTCACCCCCGGACATGAGATCGCCGGCTGGGTAGACGCCATCGGCTCGCAGGTGCCGGCGTCAGCCGGACTGTCTGAAGGGGACCAGGTCGCCGTATTCGGCGGCTGGGGCGACGGCACGTGTCGGCAGTGCCACGGCGGCAACGAACAGATCTGCACGCAAGGACACTGGGTCGGGTTCGGCGGGCACGGCGGCTATCAGGAGTACGTGCCCGTGCATCATCGCTACCTCATCCGCGTCCCCGGCGGTGACGGGCTGACCCCGGAGACGCTGGCGCCGCTGACCGACGCGGGATTGACCCCATACCGTGGGTTGAAGAAGTTGCGCGCTGCCGGTGTTCTTGGGGCCGGACGCACCGTGGCGGTGACCGGCATCGGCGGTCTGGGAAGTTATGGCGTCCAGTACGCGAAGATGCTCGGCGGCGGCGCGACCGTGGTGGCGTTCGCGCGCAGCGGCGAGAAGCTCAAAGTAGCCATGGACAACGGCGCCGACCACGCGATCAATGTGCGCGACAAGGGTGCCGAAGACGTCCGGGGTGAGCTTCAAACCCTCACCGGTCGAAGTGAATTGGACGCCGTCATTGAATGTGCGGGATCGGTGGAATCCATCCAGCTGGCCTTCGAGTTGCTGGCCACCGAAGGTGCGGTGGCATCGGTGGGGTTGATCGGCAACCGGATCGACATTCCGCTATTCCCCTTGGTAGCGCGGGAATTCAGCTACTTCGGGTCGTTCTGGGGTAACTACAACGATCTGACCGAAGTGCTCGCGCTGGCCCAGGCGGGCCAGATCAAACACACCGTCACCCCGGTGCGCTTCGATGACATCAACCAGACCATCGACGCGCTCGCCGGCGGCGATGTTCTGGGCCGCGCAGTCATCGTCTACGACTGAGCGATGGTCTCTCATCACTTCAAGGAGCGATAAGTGGCAACGTGGTTCATCACCGGGGCGTCCCGCGGCTTCGGGGCGCTCATCGCCGCAAACGCGTTGGAGGCCGGCCACAATGTGGTCGCGACCGCACGAGACGCCGCGGCAGCACGCAGCGCCCTGCCGGAATCGGACCGGCTGCTCACCGCTTCCCTCGATGTCAGTGATGCCGATCAAGCGCAGGCCGCGGTGACCGCGCGCTCGATCGGTTCGATGGCATCGACGTCCTCGTCAACAATGCGGGTAGGGGAATCCTCGGCGCGGTCGAAGAGGTGTCCGACACCGAGGCCCGGGCAGTCTTCGAGACCAACGTCTTTGGCCTGCTCAACGCGACCCGGGCCGTGCTGCCCGGAATGCGCAAGCGCCGCACCGGCCACATCATCAACTTCAGCTCGATCGGCGGCTTCACCGCCAGCATCGGCTGGGGTGTCTACAACGGCACCAAGTTCGCCGTCGAGGGAAGCTCTGAATCCCTGGCTCTCGAGCTGGGGCCGCTGGGCATCCAGGTCACCATCGTGGAGCCAGGGTATTTCCGGACCGACTTTCTGGATGGTTCCAGCCTGCACTTCGCCGCGACGTCACTGGCCGATTACACCGAGACCGCCGGGCAGATGCGCGACCGTGCGCAATCCGCCAGCCACCAACAGCCCGGCGACCCCCGTGCGGCCGCCCGGCTCATCGTCGAACTCGGGGGCCAGCCGGACGCACCGCTGCGCCTGCCGCTCGGAGCCGATGCGGTCGAAAGGATCGAAGCGAAGCTGAGGTCAGTGGCAGCCAACCTGGATCAGGTTCGCCAGCACGCACTTTCGACCAATTTCGCCGACTGACCGGCCGCGTCGGTCAGCCTCACCCAAGCCTTGGCTACACAAACTGCGGTGTGTCTGTAGGAAATGAAGCGTTCTGTGAGACAGACGGGTCCGAAACCGCCGTGAGACGGTTTGCAAATAGCCAGGTGAACGCAGGCGGCCGATGTAACCGAACGTGAAAACCTACACTTCTTCGGCGACGGACGCCGACTAGTAGTAGTAGCTGCGATGGTGCCGCCGCCGCCGCGCCGCTGCGGCCGCTCGCCGCCGCCGATGTCGGCGCGACTCCTCCTGAAGCGCTTCGTTGTAGGAACCCAAATCCCGTGTCCAAGTCTCAGTTTCAATGTCCACTCTGTTCGGATTGAAACTTCACTCGAGGCAAGTCGGTGGTCTACAGGGTACGGCTGCTACTCGGTTGCGGGTGTCAGGTCGCCGGGGTGAGCGTGAAGACCGGATGGTCGGCTGGATCGGGCAGCTTGCCAAAGTAGCCCACAACGATCTTGCCGGCCTTCACTTTGTAGGCGTCCAGAATCGGCTGTCGGTTCTCCACCGGCGTTTCGGTGGCGACATATCTCGTGGTGCCGAAGCGCGTCGTGAGCGTGACGTTCGGGTCGGACCGCACGTTCTTCACCCATTGGGACTCACCGCGGGTGGACACCAGATACTTCACGCCGTCGACATCGACTGGGGTAACCGGAAGCTTCTGCACGTGCCTGCTGGAGCGCTTGATGACGGTCAAGGTCTGGCTGTGGACGACGCCGGTCGCCATCGCGAACCTGTTGATGATCTCGCGGTTGAACCACGGCTGATTGGGATAGGCCATACCTCAGCCGGGGAGCGATCGTGGTAGCCCGAACGATGGCAGCACGTCGTTGTCGAAGCGGGTCATCGCGCAAATCCGGTCGCCCGAGACAGTGAGCACGAGCAGGCCTGCCCCGTGGCGGATGTCGCCGGTGGGGGTGCGGAGGTAGGCCCCGAACGCCAGCTGGCCATTGGCCCGCGTCGGCATGAGGTCATATCTCGGCCCACGGCCGAAGATGCTGGCGTAGAAGCGTGCCACGACGTCGCGGCCGTGGTATTCGAGCGGAATTGGTGGCATGGACACGGAGACGTCGGCGGTGAGCAAGGCGACCAGCTCATCGACATCACCAGACTCGTACGCGCGCACAAACTTTGCCACCAGCGCCCGCTCGGCGGGGGAGTCGGGAGCGGGAGGCGGTGCGTCCTCGCCTCTCGGCGGTAGGCGCCGCTGCAGCGTGGTACGGGCCCGTTTGAGCGCGCTGTTGACCGAGTCGACGGTCGCGCCCAGCATGTCGGCTACCTCGTCGGCGTGGTATCCGAGTACCTCGCGCAGGACGAGCACCGCCCGTTGGCGGGCCGGCAGGACTTGCAGCGCGGTCACGTAGGCAAGGGAAATGGCTTCGGTTTGCTCGTAGCGAGCCTCCGGACCCAGCGGCGTGTCGGCCGCGCCCTCGAGGAGAGCGTCGGGAAAGGGCTCTAGCCAAACGATTTCGCCGAGCCGACTCGGCTCTGGCAGTTCAATCTCGGAGATGTTCCACTCCTTGGCCGGGCGGCGTTTGGCCGAGCGAAGCGCGTCAAGACACCGGTTAGTTGCGATTCGGTAGAGCCAGGTGCGGATCGAGGCGCGTCCCTCGAACCGTTCGAGCCCCTGCCAGGCGGACAGCAGCGTGTCCTGCAGGGCGTCCTCGGCGTCCTGGAAAGACCCGAGCATCCGGTAGCAGTGCACCAGCAACTCTCGACGGTGCGGCTCGGTCAGCGTCCGAAACGCGTCGCCGTCTCCGGCCCGCGCCCTCGTGATCAGCTCGGTTGTCACCACGCGTCACCACTTCGCCCTCGCGTCACGGCACTCCCTCTGCTTGTGCACCTACACAAGTATCGACGCCGGCCGGGCCGCCAACTGGGCGCACAATCCGCGCCCAATTTCTCAGTGTCGCCGCGCCTACATCTTCGACAGTTCGAAATCCATCAGTAGGAGGACGCATGACCATCTCAGACAAGGCGGTTCTGGTGACCGGGGCCAACCGCGGAATCGGACGGGCACTCATCGAGGAAGCCCTGACGAGAGACGCGAAACGGGTGTACGCCGCCGCGCGTCAGCCCATGACGCACCCGGATGGGCGCGTCACACCCCTGACCCTGGACGTGACCAACGCCGCGCAGATCCGGAGGGCCGTCGATGACGTCGAATCTCTCGACATCCTCATCAACAACGCCGGCCTGGCGCTTTACGACGACTTGAGCGATCCCACCGCGCTCGAACAGCAACTCGCCGTCAATCTCTTTGGCACGTACGGCGTGACCCGGGCTTTCCTGCCGTTGCTGACTCGTTCCCGCGGAGCGATCGTCAACGTGGGATCGGTGACGGCCTTTGCCGCCCTGCCGGTCATACCGGCCTACTCGATCTCAAAAGCAGCCGTCTTCAACCTGACGCAATCGCTGCGTGCTCTCTTAGCCGGACAGGGTGTGAGCGTCCACGCCGTTCTAGCTGGCCCGGTGGACACGGACATGTCCCGAGACCTCGACATACCGAAGGCCTCCCCGGAGTCCGTTGCCCGCGCCATCTTGGACGGACTGCAGAACGGGGAGGAAGACATCTTCCCCGATCCGATGGCGCAGTCAATGGCCGAGAGCTGGCGCAGCAGTGCGGCCAAAGCGCTCGAGCGTCAGTTCGCGGCACTCCTTGACGCACAGCCAGTCACGCCGTGATCACCGGCCACACGGAGAAAGTCGGCCCTACATCCAGCGCCCAGTTCGTGGATCGGCCGCCGTCAATACAGACAGGCGAAATCACAAGAACCGAAAGGCAGAAACCGCAATGAACACACCACCGATCGTGTCGGCGCAGGAGTGGGAGGCTGCACACCAGCAGCTGCTCGTCAAAGAGAAGGAGGTCATGCGCGCCCGAGACGCGCTGGCCGCCTCGCGTCGACGGATGCCATGGCTGCCCGTGGACAAGCACTACGAGTTCGACGGGACCAACGGCCGGGCCACCCTGCACGACCTGTTCTACGGACGCCGTCAACTGATCGTCTACCGCGCCTTCTTCGAACCCGGCGTGCACGGATGGCCCGACCATGCCTGCCGCGGCTGCTCCATGATTGCCGACAACATCGGCCACGTCGCCCACCTGAACGCCCGCGACACCACGCTCGTGCTGGTTTCGCGCGCACCGCAGGCCGACATCGAGCGGGTGAAGGCGAGGATGGGCTGGCGGATGCCGTGGTACACCCTCACCGACGACTTCGACGTCGACTTCGGTGTGGACCAATGGCACGGAACCAACGCGTTCATCCGCGACGGCGACACTGTGTTCCGCACCTACTTCATCAACAACCGCGGCGACGAGTCCTTAGGCAGCACGTGGAGCTACCTCGACATCACCGCCCTCGGGCGCCAGGAGCAGTGGGAGGACTCACCCGACGGCTACCCGCAGACCCCGCCCTACGAGTGGTGGAACTGGCACGACGAATACGGTGACCCCGCGTCGTCGTCCGAGGAATGGAAGCGACGCTCGGCTGCAGCCCAGGCCGTGCTGCGCACGGATCCGAAGGCCGTCGCCACGTGATCGACCGCGCCGCCGTTCTCGGGCGGAGAGCCTGTGCAGCACTAGCAGCGTGTTCAGCTGTGCTGCACGGCTTTTCGCTTACGCACACGACGAGCGTCGCGGCGACCGCGCTGACTGTGGTGATGCTCGCCGCGTGTTTGTTCTGCGCGCGTGACCTATGGGCTCGCGGCACGCTGCGGGCCTGGGTCCTGGTTGCGCTAATGAACCTTGCAATGATCGCCAGCCATGCCCCTGCATCAGCGACGCATCACCACGGGGGCGGTGTCAACGCGGATGCGCCAGTGCACCATTCGACGGTCATGACCCTGGCTACCACACTCGCGGCAGTCGAGGTCATCGCCGCCGCTGCGGTGCTATACCACCGGACCCGCGCAATTCGGCCTACAAGTGAGAGCGTCGACGACCGACGGCTCGAGGCTGGCCCGGCCAGCCCAGCCCCCAGCGTCGCTCGAGTGTGACGTTCCGAGGGATCTTGCGATCAAGTGGACTCATCACTGCACGATGGCGGCAGCTTGCGAGACATCGGCGGATTGGCCAACTCCGTCAGCCGATAGACCAGGCCTAAAGTCTGGCCCGAGACGGTTGGTCCTCTAGCGAATCCGCGGCGCGGGCAGCGCGCCGCGCCGTTGTAGGAAATGCAGCGGTGCGTGAGACAAACGGCCGTGCCGGCGCCATGAGACGTTCGTAAAGGTTCAGCTCAGCGCACGCTGAACATGTCACGCATCGTTAACTACCAGATCGACGGCGAGCGTGACTTGTAGGATTTGAAGCTCGCTGTGAGACAGACCGAGCCTGAATCGCCGTGAGACAAGAGGGAAAGCCAGACGTCAGTGGAGGCTGAAGAGTCACCGCCGGCGAGAACCTACAACGACGACGAAGACTCTTCAACGACGCCCGTCCGACCGACGCCCGATTGTCTTCTCCCCCAGCATGTTCCAATCGTTCGTGGATAATTTTGTATTATCCACGATGGCTTGAGCTAGAAGCATTTTTCTAAGGTTCGGGGCAAACTAACCCCCGCTCTTACCCGGCGCCAACATTCGTCCTTAGGCGAGGACACGGTCGAATCGCGCCGATACGTCGTCCACCACAGGATGCCGACCGAACGTGCGGTGTTCACTCGCGACAACTGTGTCAGACCGCAAGGAGCACGGTTACTTCTGTGGCGGTTGGGCCTGTTGCGGAGGGGGATCGAGTAGCTGAGTCACGGCGAACCCGTGCAGATAGAGAATCTCGTAGGTGCCAGATATGGCCACCTCGCCCCCTACTTGTACCCTGGTCGCGACCTTCAAGGCACCCTTGATCGCGACCTCCGCCAGCTTCTCAGCGCTCAATCCCAGCTCCATCGCGCGTTCGATTTCGGCACCGATTTCGCCCTGCGCGTTGACCTTTGTGGTGACCGTGATCTCCTTCTTCTTGATCGTCCCCACTCCGTGGAAGTACAGGGTAGGAGACTTGGGGTTGCTGATGACGCGGCTGATGGTGTGCTTCAAGCGTTGAGCGATGGTGGTCGGCAGCCCGCTACGGAGAGGAATCTGGTACGTCTTCGCGGCCAGCTCCGGTACCCCGCGACGGCGAGAGCCGGGACGTCCACGCTGAATTGACCCGACGGGACTCGACCTGGATAGCTTCAAAGGTCGCGGTGGTGGGCGGCCGTCTATCCTCGATCTCCCACAATGCCTCCTGGTCTGTGGTCACCCACGGATCCGGTCAACCCTCTTGACTGTAGCCACCGAACGAAAGCGCACAGTAATATTTGGCTTTCATGGGCAGCTGAATCGTTTCGCCCAGCCATTCCGATGTGAATACGACCCGCCACATGATGGGCTTGTTGATCAAATCTTGCTTGGCGGCTGCCCGAATCTCGGCGGCGTCTTTCGGCGGGAAATACTCCTGGCCATAGCAGCTTTGTCGGCCTGATTGGCCACATTCTGCGCCTCGCGCTGCTCGGGCGTCTGTGCTGGCGGCGCGCTAGCACCCGCTCCGTCCTGAGACGGTGGTGCTGCTGGCCCAGTGCGGGGTTCCCCGCCGGCGGGCTCTGCCGGGTCGGCCGCAGGTCCGCCGCCGTCGGCGCCCGGTTTGGCGCCGATCTCACGCGCGCGGTTGGCCTGCTCGGCGATCGCAATGGTGTTGTCGGACAGTTTCTTTAAGAGATCGGCAAGCTGAGCTCGACCTGACATGTCCCGGGAAGAGGTCAGCTGTGCCGAGTAACTTGCAGGGCCGCCGACAGACCTGTGGGGTCTGGAGCTGCAGTCGGGTTGACGATGTTCACTAAGGACTGGGGGAAGGCCGTGGGTGCCACCTCGGTCTGCTGTGGCTGTGGAGTGATCGGTGTGACCGGTGCAATCTCGGGGGCCTCGATGGGTATTGGATGCTCCTCCCATTTCCAAAACCGTGTGTTGTCAATCTCTTCGGCGACGCTGCAATGGCCGAGCTTCCCCTCGGCGAACACACCCCGGGTCGGCATCGTGATCAGCCGCTCGGTACGCGAAGCCGCCAACGGTAGTCGCGTGAGGATGTCGGTGAGCTCTGCCTCACCCAGGCTTGCGAGCTTGTCGATGGCCCACTGCCGGCGGGTGGGATCGGTTCCATCGAGCGCGGCGGCGATATCGATGGCCAACTCGTCGTTCGAGGGGTATCACTTGCCAGCGGGTACGCAACGTAGTTTCCGAACACTTCCAGCGGCGTCGGATCGACATGGTCGAGCACGCTCGCCCCTGGCTCCCAGACGAGTCCCGCGAGTTCCTTCGCGACATCGACTGTGGGGCGACCGAAATAGCGGACTGCTTCGTAGTACTCGGGGAAGGTCTGCAGGTGCTCCATCAGGCGCGCTATGGCGCCGTTCTGCTCGGCGGTTAGCCGACGCCGCCCTGTTGGTGCCGGCCCTGTTGCTGGCACGTCAGGGTCCGGTGGACGTGTATCAACGTGATACTCCGTATCCGCCGCAAGAATGTGAACTTCACCTGAAAGGCCGACCCGCGGGCTGCGCACTCAACTTGCCCGCCGGGCGCTGCGGCGCTGATCCCGTAGATTTCGACCGAGGTGAACTTGACGGGGTCGTCGGGCACGCTGCCTCGATGGAATTCAAACCCTGTGAGGTCGCCCCATGGGATTGACTGGCCCCCCGGGGGTCGCAAGGTGAATGTTGTGGTCTGCCAATGACTGAAACGGCCAGTCGAATTGATATTGTTACCACCCCCCTCCCCCCGCATTGGGACAGTGGCCACTGCACTCACGAGCCTGGCTCCGGCGTAAACGCTGCCCTCACTGAGGTCTTCAGCGGCAGTGACGGTGAACTCAAATGCAGAGAAGCGCCAGTTCCGCGGCTGGGTAATCGCTGGAGGGCTGGGTGGGGGTTGTAGGTGTCGTCGGTCTCCATGACGAGTAGCCGTTCGAGAGCGTCGAAGCCCGGTTTGGCCTGCGAGTCAAGGAGGGCGGTTCCAGTATGGTGCGGTGTTTTCGAACTGAGGTGGTACTCCATGCGTAGTCGACGCGCGGGACCAGAACGGCCCGTCGGCGTCTGATCCACTTGGTGGTTACGCGAAAATGCCGCAAGACTTCGTGGTACAGCACCGTCAGCGTGTGAGCGTGGTTGTAATTGGTGAATGTTCGCGTTTGGATGGTTTCTTTCTCGGCCTGATGCGCTTGGACCACCACGGTGGAGTTCAATTCACGTTGACTGGCGCTGGCTTGGGCGAAACTGTCGGACAAGCGCTGAACGTTTTCAGCTGTCAGACTGCGGCTGCCTTCGGTGCTGGCGGTGGCTCCTCCGATGGAGTTGGTGTCGCCAGAGGCTGCGCCAAGTCCAAGGATTCCCAAGTTGGCGCCACCGCTGACGCCGAGCGAATGTGCCAACCCGCCCATGAGCGATGAGCCGCTCTGATGCTCCTTCAACGCCGCTTTCACCGTCTCGGTGATGGTTCGGTCTCGATGGGTCTGGTGCCGCAATTGCTCTGACTCACTGGTCTTCTCGTCGCGCGCGACCTGGCTGTCCCAAGACCAATCGACAGCAGCAAGCCGGACCGTTTCGCCAGGAGCGAGCGGCAAGCTGTAGAGGACTTCGCCCAGGGAATGTCCCAACGACGACCCGTCACCAGATACTCGTCAACGTATGCCGGCCGATACCGGTCAGGAACGTCGACATCCTCACCGTCGGTGAGTCGAACAACCTGCCGGACACGAACTCATGCAAGGCCAGCGCCGCAGGAAAATCTGCTCGCAACCATCTTCGCCCACCAGAGCAGCGGGATTAGCCGCAAACGACCCCGGCGACAACAACCAGTCAGTGATCGACGGGTTCTGCAAGGCCCGACCACCGCCGCGGCGGATCGGCACATCCGCTCCGGCAGCGCGGACAAGACCAACGACCGCGTCCACCCCAAACCGCGCGTGCACGAGGACATCAATCGGGTCACCCCCAAGCGGCTGGACAAAGATGCGGCAACCCGCATCGGCCACCGGGTCAGCCCGGCGAGCATCGATTGCGCCGTCAAGTATCGCGCGCGCATCCGGACGTAGCCGCGTGGAAATCAAACGAGACGTAGCCGGCACGGTCGGTGGTCAGAACCCCAAGCGGGTTAGACCACTTCGGTGTGGTGTCGGCCGGCGGGCGAGTCTCAACACCTATCTCCGCCGCGACCGCACGCACAGCGTCTTCAAATCCTGTGGACAGAGCGGGATCGGGATCTCGCCGAGGCGCCTGCCCTCCTGTCCTATTAGGTGCCTCAACGACCGTTGGAGAAGTTCTTGCAGCCGGTCCGGGTCGCTTGCGAGCTGATCCTGCTCGGCCTCTGTCAGGACCCGCGTAAGGACACCTTGCACTGCCGAGATGACTCGGCGACGCTCGTTAGGTGTGAGCTCATTGTCGATGTCATTGACGGGGGGATGGATGAACTCCTCGTAAGCCCTCGGAAGCGGCCGAAACACCGGTATGTGCGGCACGACCACCTCCGCGTACACCGGACGAAGCTCCAGGGGCGCACCAGAATTGGAGTCGATCAAGAAGACCGACAGACGATTTGGCGACCCGTCAAAATATGTCCAGCATCGTGAGGCCTCCTCAAATCTCGGCTCGCGGCCAGCGCATGGCTATTTCGGCAGATCTGCCGTCGCAAACACGACACACGACTGACCAGGCGTCACCGCGTCCCAGCAGGGCATGGACGTGGCGGCCCTGTGGAGCGCCTCGACGGTTAACTGCGCTGTCGGGCAGTACATCCCGCTCGAGCACCGTGACCGAGTCAAACGAACCGGCAGAAAATGCCGATCCACGTCTACTGTTGCCGATCGTGTTCATCATCGGACACCTCCCTCATCAGTTGCGAAATCCAGGCGTGGTGGCCATCTTGAGCATCGGCGCGGAATTTCACTCGGGCGCGGATCGGCGCGGCGGCGACGGTGGTGAAGGGCACGATCATCGGGAAATCCGGTTCTATGGAGTGGATTTGGGTGCGCCGGATGATGGTGGCTAGGGCGAGGGTGGCTTCGAGCATGGCGAAATGGTCGCCGATGCAGGAACGCGGTCCGGCGCCGAAGGGTAGGTATTGCCAGCGGTCGCGGCGGTCGGAGTTTTGTGCGCTGAATCGGTCGGGGTCGAAGATCAGTGGGCGGTCCCACAGGGCGGGGTCGCGATGCAATGCGTAGATGCCGACGACCAGCCATGGTGCCGGCCTCGACGCGGTAGCCGTCGACCTCGGTGTCCCGCATGGCCATTCTCGCGGTCGCCCGCCTGCGCCTGAGCGCGCGCACGTTTCCCGTGCGTGTCATAGAGCGTCATGTGTGCCTTCGGTGACAGGGAACCTTGGATGTTGGCGGCGATAAGCATGAGAACCTAGCTGGTGTGACAACTTTCGCCGCACGTCGCGATGAACAATTGCTTTCCTGTTCACATAGTCGCCGCCTTGCGCCTCATCGGCATGCGTAGCTCACTACTCCAATTTCAGCCGGCCACTACACAAGTACTGAGGGCTCCGGGCCGGTGAGCCTAGCGATCGCGTCAGCTAACTACGTCTTGCTCAAGGCACTTCACCCTCGGCGAGGTCGCGGCATTCCGAGGTAGCCCACGTCAGTCGTAGGAAATGAAGAGGTTCGTGAGACAGACCGGGTTTCCGCGGTGGTGAGACAACGCGGAGCTCTCCTGGTCAACGCCGGCTTCTCGAGATGCCATCGGAGGTGAGAATCTACAGCCTGCTGTTGCTGCCTCCTGTACAACCGACACGACGACGACTACCTGTCGATTCTCACGATTCGCGTGGCCGAATCTCACGGACGATGGCACGGCTTTGGCAGATCCGCAAACTTAGTGAGGCGCACGGGCCAAATGCACCGGTGAAGATGTGCGGAATTGCTTTTCCGCCTACTACTCCTCGTCCTGGGAGGCTTCTTCAGTGATGTCAAGCAGTGCGATCACTGCGGTGCTCAGTGGGTCGAGATCGTTTGTGATGACGTCTTCTACGACGGCTTGGTCGATGTTGAAGTATTCGTGAACGAGGAAATTCCGCATCGCAGCGATCTGGCGCCAGGCTATCTCCGGCCGTTTCGCGGTGATGTCTTCGGGTAGGGCGTTCACCGCTTCTCCGATGATGCCGATCTCACGCAGTGTCGCGGATACCGCCATCTCGGAATACGGTCCATTCAGGGACGACCGGTACTTGTAGACCTTTGCGATCGCTGTCTGAATGTCAGTCAAGCGGTCTCGCGCTGATCTGCTCACAAGGCGACGACCTGCCTGCGCGCCGCCTCGGACACGCCGTGCTTGAGCAGGCCGTCGTAGGCAACGTCGACGGGCATCTGGAGCAACTGTTCCAGTTCGAGGCGGATGCCGGACAGCCGCGACAGTCGGCTACCTGAACCTGCGTCGGAGAGGTCCAACAGGATGTCGATGTCGCTGTCTGGCCCAGCGGTGCCTTGGGCCACCGATCCGAACAGCCGCGGGTTGCTGGCACCGTACCGGGCGAGCACATCGCCGATTTCTTCCCTGTGCTCGCGCAGGCGCTCCAACGCTCGCTTGCTGTACGTGCTGGTCACGCTCCGATTCTACGGGCCGCCGCCGCCGCTGCTGGAGGAGGAGATGCACGATGGCGAAGGCGGACGAGCGCTCAGCGCCTCGTCTCGTACCTGGTCAGGACCACGCCGCCGGGGAACGTCCGCGTCTCCACCAGGTTCAGGTTCACCCAGCTGTCCAGCGCGGTGAAGAACGGCGTGCCGCCGCCCACCAGGACCGGGTAGGTGGCCAGCGCGTACTCGTCGATCAGCCCGGCCCGCATGGCAGCCCCGGCGAGCGTTGCGCCGCCGATGCCCATCGGGCCGCCGTCCTCGGCCTTGAGCCGGGTGATCTCGGCGACCGCGTCGCCGGTGACCAGGCGGGTGTTCCAGTCGACCTTGTCGATCGTCGAGGAGAACACCACCTTCGGCGTGTCCCGCCAGTTCCGCGCGAACTCGATCTCCGCCGGGGTGGCGTCGGGCTGCTGGTCGCCGGTCGGCCAGTAGGAGCTCATCGTCTCCCACAGCTTGCGCCCGTACAGCGACAGGCCGCTCGCCCGCTCCTGGTCGAGCCACCACTGGAACAGCTCGTCGCTCGGCGGCCCGCTCCAGCCGATGTCGTCGCCGGGCGCGGCGATGTAGCCGTCCAGGGTCAGGTTCATGCCGTAGATCAGTTTCCGCATGGCGCCAGCCTCCCGTGAGTCGGTCTCCGGCGTATAGACCGGCGCGGCGCGGGAAACTCATCGGTGCGCGATCTGGGCTCGCGGGTAGTCCTCGTGCTCGGGGCTCAGCGTGGCGTACTCGGCCGGCTCGGGAACCCGCTGACCGGACCCGGGGCCCCAACCTCAAACAGGCCGCCAACACCTCGAGATGTCACGCGATCCGAGACCCAACAAGCGGCGTTAGATCTTGCCGCCCGGGAACATCGTCTTGACGGCCTGAGTGACGTTCTCGCGGGCGGCGGCGGCGTCGTCGGGTTCCAGGGAGCTGATCGCCATCACGTAGCGGCGTTCGGGTCCGATCGCGCCGGTGGAAACGTGTAACTGATTCGCGCCGTTCCAGCAGCAGAACCAGCCCTGCTTGACCGCAACCGGCTCGGCATAGAGCCCATCGGGGATTCCGAACCGCTGCGGATAGCCATCGGTTCCCGTCGGTGTGGATTGCGCGAGGTTGCCGAGGATGACGTTGGCCTGTTCGGGTGGCAGCCCACCGGAGCCGTCCAACAGCATGTCGTAGTAGCGGACGAGATCGCTTGCGGTGCTGAGCGTGACGTCCCAGTGTCCGTTGGAGGGTGCCGTCGTGCCCGTCAAACCGTACCGAGCCACGACGCGCGCGATGACGGCGTTTTGACCGCTGCGGTTCCAGAAGTTCTGGGCCGCGCCGTCGTCGGAGGAACGCAGCATGACGTCGAGTGACTTGCGGTCGGCAGCGGATAGCTTCGTCTTGCCCTCCGACTCCTGCAGCAGTAGGTCGTCGGCGATGAACAGCTTCACCACGGACGCAATCGGGAAGGGCGTGTTGGCCCCGTTGGAGACGATCTGGCCGGTGTCGCGGTCCAACACAACGGTCTCGATATCGGCCCCAGACTCGGCCGCGTCTGCGGTGGCTTGACGGACGCGGGCATCGAGTCCGTCGAATGGCGCCGCCGGCTGGCGGGTGGGGCTTCGGGCAGCATCGGAATCGAGGCCTGCGGGGCGACGACTGTTGCCTGCGGGGTGTTCTCAGCGGCCGGCGGCATACCTGAAACCTGTGCCTCACAACCGTTTACGAGCAACGCCACGCAGACAATTGCCATTCTCGTAATCAGCCGATTCGGCAGCGGCCGACGCATACATCTCCTCTGAGCAGATCCTGAACCACGCGAGCGGGTCAACGCTGCGCCCACCGGTCACTCCAGCCTAATTCGACACAGGAACCACATCTAACTGGACTTACTGCAACGAAGATTAACAAGCCTCGGCGACCGCCGAGTCTTGTCAGAGTAGCCCGACGCCGCGCGGGGTGGCGATTGGATCGGGCGCTCCGCCGTCATCAGCAACTAACGCATATGGCGGCTAGCGTTGAAGGCGAGGCCGGTGTAGGACGAGCTTCGTGGCGTGAGCCTTGTAGGCTTCGGGCGCGTCTTCCCAGTCGGCGGTCACGGTAGTCACCACCTCGGCCGGAAAGTCGTTATCCGCAACGAAATTCAAGAGCTCCGGCAGTACTGGGCGAACACTGGATACGCCGATCTTGAGCGTCGCGTCGTTGGCGTACATGTGCATCAGGGGCACCTTGGTGCTCGGTGGCACGTAGTAGCCGACGGCTTGACAGGTGCCGCCGGGGGCGAGGGATCGCAACGCCACGTCGACGCCGGCGCTACTGGAGGTTCCCTCGACTGCGATGTCGTAGTCGTGGCGAGGAATGTCGGCCGTGCTGAGGTGGCCCCTTTTCACGGGATGCACGTGCGCACCGAGTTTCTCGGCGATCGCCAGTCGTTCGGCGCGGTCGTCGACGTAGTCGACAATCTCGGCGCCGTGCCACACGGCCAGCCCGGCCGCATACAGGCCGATGCTTTGTGCAGCGCCGTTGAGAATGAGTGTGCGGCCGCCCGGCCGTTGCTTTAGCGCGGGCACGACGGATCGCCATGCGTCAGAAAGGTTGTCGCTGGCGGCAGCGACGCGTAGCGGGTCCACACCGTCGGGAACCCGCACCAACATGTGGTCGGCGAATGGGATGCGCAGAAGGTCGGCGACCATGCCGCCCCAGGAGCCGCTGGCGGGCCCGAATCCAAAAGCGGCCAGGGTGCTTTCGCGCGTAGTCGCACACTTTGCGGTGATACCCAGTTGGCATTGCGTGCAGCTGCCGCACGATACCGACCACGGCACAACGACGACATCGCCGCGCCGCACACCGGTGACGTCCGGACCGACCTCGATGACCTCGGCCACACACTCATGCCCAATGGCGAAGGGCCCCTGGAATGGGACCTGCCCGCAGATGGTGCCGACGATCGGATCGACCAGGCCCACCCGCATGCCGATTTGCATGGCGCGCGACACGTGTCGGTGGATGGGTAGGGTGTCGCCGTCGCAGCGCCCGGCGACGAACGGGCGCACCAGCGCGTCGCGCGGATCCTGCAGCGTAGGCGAGGGGCGGTCCCGCCACTCGAGTCGCCCGGCGCGGATCAGGTGCAGCTCACGCATCGGTTCGCTGCGCTTGGATCATCGGCATGACAACTCCTATAACGATCGTTATAACAAGGTATGACCGTAGGCTATAACAAGCGTCATAGCAAGGAGGCTGGTGGTGCCCGACAACACAACGGATTCACGCCAACGAATGGTGGCGGGCGCAGCGGACATGTTGCGCCGTCGCGGCTTGAACGCCACCAGCGTGCGAGAACTCGCCAAGCACGCACATGCCCCGCTGGGCTCGACGTACCACTACTTTCCTGGCGGCAAATACGAACTGGCCGCAGAGGCGGTGCGGTGGGCTGACGATCTCACCGCCCGCGCACTGGCCAAGGAGCTTCGCGGCGGGCCGCTTGCGGGTCTGCGGGCGTTCCTGCGCATGTGGCGAAAAGTTGTGATCGACAGCGACTTTCACGCTGGATGCCCCGTCCTGGCCGCGGCGGTGGAGGACCTCCCAGACGAGGATGGGGCGCCACGTGAGGCCGCGGCATCTGCGTTCCGAAATTGGACGGACATCCTCGCGCAGTCCTTACGTGACCACGGCGCAAGCGATTCCGACGCCCACCGAATCGCCACTCTGATCGTCGCCGCGGTCGAGGGAACGGTGGCGATGTGTCGCGCCGAGCGCAGCATCGAACCGTTGGACAGCGTCTCAGTAGAGCTGACCGCTTTAGTGCGCGGCGTTCTCGGGCAGAGTTGAGCCAGGGCGTCGAAATCGCCGGTGCGAACCAAGCACTTCGCCCAGCGTTCCGAGAAAACCTCAGGGGCCGAGAATATTTCGCGAACTTGTCAAAGTAGCGCGGCGATTCCTGTCAGTCTCCGCTGCATCTCGACACCCCCACCGCACTGCTTCCGAGGGGGACGCTGACCCGGTCACTCCTCTTCGCTGAAGACGGCCTCGCGCTTACGTCGTACGGCCGGGAGGGTCGCGATGACCAGCGCGACCAGGGCGAGGGACAGCAATACCGCCGAGATTGGCCGCGTCACGAACACGCTCGGGTCGCCCCGGGAGATGATCATCGCCCGCCGCAGGTTCTCCTCCAGCAACGGGGCGAGGACGAAGCCGAACAGCAGCGGCACCGCCTCGCATCCCCAGCGCATGAGCCAGTAGCCGAGCACGCCGATGATCGCGATCACGTAGACGTCCCAGGGGTTCAGGCCGAGCGAGAAGCAGCCGATCGTGGCGAACGCGATGATCGCCGGGAACAGCACCTCGTAGGGCACCGAAATCATCCGTACCCAGAGGCCGATGAGCGGGAGGTTGAGCACCACCAGCAGCAGGTTGCCCACCCAGAACGACGCGATCAGGCCCCAGAACAGCTCCGGCTCATCGTTGATGACGTTGGGTCCGGGCGTGATCCCCTGGATGATGAACGCGCCGACGAGCAGCGCCATCACCGGGTGCGCCGGCAGGCCCAACGTGAGCAGCGGGATGAAGGAGGTCTGCGCCGCGGCATTGTTCGCGGACTCGGGCGAGGCAACGCCCTCGATGGCCCCCCGTCCGAACTTCTCGGGGTGCTTCGACACCCGCTTCTCCACCGAGTACGACGTGAACGCCGCCAGGACGTGCCCGCCGCCGGGCAGGACACCGAGCGCGGAGCCCATCGCAGTGCCACGGAGCACTGGCATCCGGATCCGGCGGAAGTCGTCGCGGCTGAGCCACAGTCCCTGCACCTTCTTGGCCACCACGCTCTGGCTCGGACGGTGTTCCAGGTTGCGGATGATCTCGGCCAGGCCGAACAGGCCGACCGCGATCGATACGAAGTCGAGGCCCCCGTAGAGCTCGCGGATGCCGAAGGTGAACCGGGGGACTCCAGTAGAGAAGAGGTCCTGGCCGACGGTGCCGAGCAGCAGGCCCAGCACGATCATCGCCAGCGCCTTCGCCGTCGAGCCGCTGGCGAGCGCGATCGAGACGACCAGGCCGAGGACGACGAGAGAGAAGTAGTCGGCCGGGCCGAACTCGAGCGCCATGGAAGCCATCGGCGGAGCGAACAGCGCGACGATGGCGGTCGCGACGGTCCCTGCGAAGAAGGAGCCCAGCGCCGCAGTGGCGAGCGCCGGTCCGGCTCTGCCCTGTCGCGCCATCTGGTGCCCGTCCAGCGCGGTGACCGCGGCCGACGACTCGCCAGGGAGGTTGATGAGGATCGCGGTGGTCGAGCCGCCGTACTGCGCGCCGTAGTAAATACCGGCGAGCATGATCAGCGACGCGATCGGGTCGAAGTGGAAGGTGATCGGGAGCAGCAGCGCGACGGTGGCCGTCGGCCCGATGCCCGGCAGCACGCCCACCAAGGTGCCGAGCGTGACGCCGAGCAGACAGATCAGGACGTTGCTCGGCTGCAGCGCCGTCTGGAGCCCCAGGGCCAGTCCGGAGAGATCCACGGCTCAGCCGCCCAGCCAGTCGCCGAACAGCGGCAGGCGCAGCTGCAGCAACCCGATGAAGATGCCGAGGCTGAGCACCGTCAGGCCGACCGAGATGACCAGGGCCTTCAGCGGACCGGTGCGTTTGCCTGCCAGCGCGGCGACGAACGTCGTCACGAACAGCGTCGGCGCGAGCCCGAGCCCCTCGATGGTGGCGCCGAAAAAGATGATCCCGGCTACCAGCATGCCGCCGCGCACCCAGGGCACCGGTCCGCGCTCGTCCTCTGTCTCGCGGACGTGCGGGTCACCGCCGCGGAAGGCCTGCACGGCGATGACCGCGCCCAGGACGGTGAGGATGCCGCCGAGCGCGACCGGCACGTAGCCGGGGCCCATCCGCAGCGCCGACCCCATGTCGTACCTGCTGCCCCCGAGGGCGAAGGCGAGGCCAAGTGCGATGAAGGTGCCGCCGGCCAGCAGGTCGGGGACGGCGGGCCGGCGGGCCGCCCTCCCCGACGCCGCCGGGTCGTCGCTCATCCGGCCTTGACCCCGGCGGCCTCGATGATCGGTGTCCACAGCTCGATCTGCTCCGTGAGCTTGACTGTGTGGGCGTCCGGGGTCGCCTCGTCCTTGGCCACCGGGGTGGTGCCGAGGTCGGCCATCCTGTCGATGACGGTCTGGTCCGCGAGTGCCACCTGCAGGGCCTCGGTGAGCTTCCCGACGACCTCGTCGGGGGTGTCGGCCGGCACGTAGAGCCCGTGCCAGACGCCGACCTGGACATCCGGAAGACCCGCTTCGGCCGTGGTCGGCAGGTTCGGAAGCGCCTCGACCCGCTCCGGGGTGGTCACCGCATAGCCCTTGATCTCACCGGACTGGATCTGCCCTGCGGTGTTGGTCGTCTGGTCGCACATGAAGTCGACCTGGCCACCGACCAGATCGGTGAGCGCGGGCCCGGTGCCGTCGTACGGGGCCTCGGTCAGCTCGACGCCCAGCGCCTGCTCGATCAGCAGCCCGCACAGCTGGGAGGCCGCTCCGACCCCGGCGTTGGCGAGGGTGACCGTGTCGGTGTTGCCCTTGACGTAGGCGACCAGCTCCTGCAGCGTCTGCGGTTCGAAGTCCTTGCGGGCAACGATCGTCATCGGTACGTCGGTGATCAGGCCGATCGTCTTGAAGTCCTCGAGCGGCTTGTAGGCCAGGTCGGGGTAGAGCGCGGGCGCGGTCGACATGCCGATGTGGTGGATGAGCACCTCGTAGCCGTCGGCCTCGGCGTCGGCGACCTGCCCGGCGGCGACAGTGCCACCGGCGCCCTCGACATTCTTGACCACGATCTGCTGGCCGAGCTTCTCGCTCATGGGCTCCGCGATCAGCCGGGTGACGGTGTCGGTCGGTCCACCGGCCGAGAAGGGCACCACGAAGGTGATCTCCTTCTCCGGGTACGCCGCGGGTTCGGAGTCTCGCCCACCGCAGGCGGCGAGGTTGAGGACGGCCAGGGCGGCAACCCCGGCGAGGGCCCAGCGTGGCGTGCGGGGGCGCGACCTCCCGCTTCGATCTGAACTGGCGACTGACGTGGTCATGGCAGCTCCTTCGTCGACTATGAGGGCCGGATCGGAGTGAGACCTGGGTCACACTCTTGACCGTGGGTTGATCTTATGCACGTTGTCTTCACGACGCCCTCACCTTCAGCGTCAGCACACGAGCCCCGCCCGATCGGTCTCTACGGCCCGGCGTCCGATGAGCCGAGCCGCACACTGCGGTGCAGGACGTACTTCGGGGGTCCGTTCACGTCGACATGCGCGCACCGACGCGGATCATTCGATGCGTTCGAGAACGAACACCGGGACCGTGCGATCCGTCTTCGATTCATAGGAGCCGAGGCGAGGATGTTGTTGGATTACCTTCGCGAACAGTCGATCCCGTTCGTAGCCTTTCACTTCGACGGCGCGCGCACTGTACTGGTCGGCGCCGACCTTCACCGTCACTTCGGGATCGGCGATGAGGTTGAAGTACCACCCCGGGTTCTTCGGCGACCCTGCTGCGGTGGCCGCGATGACGAGTTGGCCGGCGTCGGTGACGTATACCAGCGGGCTCACCCTGGGCAGCCCAGACTTGGCGCCCGTGGACGTGATCAATGCGATGTCGACACCCTCGAACGTGCCGGTGACTTTGCCGTTGTTGGCGCGGAACTCCTCGATGATCGGCACGTTGAACTGTGCGTAGTCGACGTCGTTCGCCGAGTCCGTGTCCTCGCCGTCGGGCAATCCGTCCCCGGCCATGCCCATCGCGGCCATCTGACGGTTCAATTCGGCCAAGTCGAAATAGTCGCGCCATTCGGCGATGTAGCCGTCACGGAT
The DNA here is from genome assembly GCA_963765155.1 of uncultured Actinomycetota bacterium. Lineage (GTDB taxonomy): Bacteria > Actinomycetota > Actinomycetes > Mycobacteriales > Mycobacteriaceae > Mycobacterium. Next base: position 93,744 of record CAVXVJ010000023.1, on the reverse strand, counting down.
GCGGAAGCTGCCCATCAGCGGCATGGAAATCTGCTTTCCGTCGGCGGCGGTGAAGGTGTCGATCCGCTCGGTGAGAACCACTTCGTCGGCTGCGGCGAGAGATACCAATTGCCACTCGACGTGCAGGGTGCTACCCATGCCGAACTCGTGAGCAGACTGGCGCACCGCCTCCCTTCCGGTCATCGGATCCATCGGAATGTTGTGGTAGAGACACATCTTCGGTAAGCAGATCCATGCCGTCGTCGATGCGTTGGGCGTTGAGGTGGTCGAGGAACTGTTCGACGACCTGTGCGGGTGTGGTGTCTGGGCGGTGAAGCGCACCTCCCACTCCCTGACGCGTCACCCAGCTTGTCCCCGATTCGTGCGGCGCACCCACGTAGCTCCTTGCAGCCCAAGGTGACTGGCTCGTGCGACACACCGAAGCCTTGTCGGATTAGCGCACGTCGCCTCCCTATGCAGCGCGGCCGAGATCGCGGCCCGAACGCTCGCCCTTCCTGACGCTCAGAGCGTCGAGGATCTCACCGTGCTGCGGGCCTTGGCGGGCGAGCGCTGAGGTCGAGACAGTTACCGCTCCCGGACTGCGTAGGTCAGGTGGGTCACCCGCTGCGACGGCTCCGCGCGGACCGGCTCCAGGGCCACGCGGCCCGCGTCCACGCCCTCGAACAGGCGGATCCCGGATCCGAACAGCACCGGTGAGAGCGCGATCGAAAACTCGTCGACCTGGCCGGCGTTAACGTACTCCAGGATCGTTGCGCCGCCGCCCGCGATGCGGACGTCTCGGTCGCCGGCGGCCTCGCGGGCCTGGACGAGCGCGGTGTCGATGCCGTCGTTGACGAAGTGGAAGGTGGTCCCACCCGGCCGCTCCCAGGGGTCACGCTTCTCGTGCGTCACGACGAACACCGGCGTGTGGAACGGCGCCTCCTCCGGCCACGCCTGCTCGCCGGCGTCGAACATGCGCTTGCCCATCACGCTCGCGCCGGTGCGCTCGAACGTCTCCCGCACAATGTCGTTGTCGCGCCCCTCCTCGCCGCCCTCGCCGAGCTTCAGGTTCTCCCGGATGAACCGCTGCGGGAACATCCACTGCTGCAGCTCCATCCACTGCTGCCCCATCAAGTCCTCGACGGACTCGGGCGCGATGAAACCGTCCAGCGACATCGACACGCTGAAGAACACCTTCCCGGCCATCAGTCCTCAACTCCCTTCCGAACGATCGCGGTGATATAGGCAGCCAGCTTGCTCAGGGTCTGCTGGCCGCCCTCGACCGCGTGGTACTTCTCGACCGCCTCGTCGCGCAGCGCCTTGGTCGGGAACACCGTGCGCATCTCGATCCGGGTCGCCGCGCCGTCGGGCGCGAACGTGAGGACCGACTCGAAGGCGTTCGGGTCGCCGCGGGACTCACCGTGCACCAGCGCGATCCGCTCCGGCGGGGCGATCTCGGTCCAGGAGATCCACTCCGGGTAGTCCGTCCCGTCCGGTCCGTGCATCACGAAGTCCCACTGCCCGCCGACGCGGAACTCGAACACCCGCGTGGTGGTGGTGAACCCCTCCGGTCCCCACCATCGCGACAGGTGCCGGACTTCGGTGAACGCCTCGAACACCACCTCTCGTGGAGCACTGATGACCCGGGAGATCACGATCTCGCGGTCGGCCGTCGCTGACCGCGCCGGCGCGTTCCCTTCTGTCGCTGGCATCGGTCACTCCTCCGGCGTTGCCTGCTTGAGGTCCTGCACGTACGCGTCGAGCCGGTCGAAGCTCTCGTTCCAGAACCGCTCGAACCCACCGGTCCACTCGTGGACCGGTCGCAGTTCGCGGGCGTCAAGGCCGTACAGGCGCTGCTTGCCTGCTTTGCGGTCCCGCACCAGCCCGACCTCCCGGAGCACCCGCAGGTGTTTCGACGCCCCCGGCTGGGTCATCCCCAGCTCCTGGGCCAACTCGGTCACCGGCCGCTCACCCGCCCGCAGCAGTACCAGGATCTCCCGACGCTGCGGCTCAGCGATCGCGTTGAAGACGTCCGACGTCGTCGCTGCTCGTGCCATGGGCGACATCATATTCCGATATCGGCATGCGTCAAGTCGGAGGAATCAGGCGGGTAGCTCGAACGCGGCACGCGCCGGATCATCGTCGACCATGATGGCGCCCCAAAATTGGTGTGACGCTCCGCAATGGCCGGCTCATCGCCCGGTCACCCTTAACGCACCGATCGCGACGTAGTGTCGCGCGAGCACGCTAAATCAGCATTACTGGACGACACGATCACCGCTCGCGGGCACGTCCCGTCGAGTCTGACGACGCTGCACGGGCGTACTCGGTGGGCGAGCATCCCGCTACCCGTGTGAACGCAGTCGTGAACGCGGTCGCGGACTGGTAGCCGACGCGCTGAGCCAGCTGCGCGACCGCCGGCCGCTCGGTCCTCAGCAGCTCCTTTGCCAACGCCACCCGCCATTCCAGCAGATACTGCATGGGCGGCAATCCCACTGTGCGGGTGAATCTTTGAGCGAACACCGCGCGGGACACCGCGGCAACGCCGGCGAGGTGTTCGACACTCCAGCCACGAGCGACATCGGCGTGCATCTCACGCAAGGCGGGAGCGAGCACCGGATCCGCCAGCCCAGCAACCAAGCCCCTGCCCCGGCTGCCCAACTCCGGTGCGGTGGGCACCCGCATCGCTTCGATCAACAGCACTTCGACGAGGCGTTTCAGGATCATGTCGCGGCTTGGGCCGTCGGCGTCTGCTTCCTCGGCGATGAGTTCGACGAGCCGGCTCAACCTGGCGGCACCCGGTTGGCCACTCTGCACGAGGATGACCGGCGGAAGCAAAGCCACCAGCAGGGCCGCGCTGGCCGGGTCGAACCGGAAGTATCCGCCGAGCATGCGCATGTTGACCGGCTCTGATGCGCAGCCGTGGTGGGTGTCGCGGGAGTGGTCGAGGGGCGTGAAGATCGGGGCCATGTCCGGGCCGCCGCTCAGGGTGAACTCGGGTGTCTGCGGGAGCAGCAGAAAGTCGCCACGGCGAAGCTCGATGGCATCGAGCCCATCGCCATCAAGCACGCATGAGCCCTCCAGCATCAGGCAGAACGCGGGGTCACCGTAGCGAGGCTTACGGATGCTCCACTGCCCGCCGCCGGTGATGAACTTGACGAGCACCGCCTCGGGACGCAGCAGCGACATCAGTTCCTCCATCGGTTCCGCGTCGCCCATGCCGGAGACGCTAACGCGGCGTCCACTGACCGCGGACAGGTGTCGCAGGTGGCGCTTCGGCCCAGGCGCTGACCGTGGGATTGTGGGCCCACAACGATGCGAGAATTAACCAGCTCTGCGGTCTATTCAGGTCGACTGGGCCAACGCCACAGCGTCGGGGCCCGCGGGAAACCTGAGCCGGTCCGAAGTGTCAGTGGCGGCCTTGTAAACGACATCGGCGACATCGCCGGGGGTGGTCACCTCGCCGGGCTGGCCAAACGCATCCAGGATGGGCGCTGCGAAGGGCAGGTAGTCATCGGGGATCAGTCCCGACATGCGTTCGGCCCCGTTGCTGGTGAACGCTGTCGACGGTCCGTAACCCGGCTCGACGAGCTTTACCCGCACACCGAAGAAACCCAACTCCAGAGCCAGCGACCCGGAAAACCCCTCGATTGCGGACTTGCTCGCGGTGTAGACGGCGGCCAGCGGCATCGCCGCCAGCGTGGTGCTGGAGGTGACGTTGACGATGACGCCAGAGCGGCGCGACCGCATCTGCGAAACCACGGCCTGGGTCATCGCTATGACGCCGAACGTGTTCGTGTCGAACAACTCTCGCGTGGTGTCCATCGGCGTGGCCTCGAATGCACCGACAGCGCCGATGCCCGCATTGTTGACCAGGACATCGATCGGCCCGCTGGACTGGATCGCGTTCGCGATGCTGTCCGGCTTGGTCACGTCTAGCGGAAGCACCTTCAGCCGGTCTGATGTCGGCAACATGTTCTGGCGCGGAGTCCGCATAGTGGCGACGACGTTCCATCCCTCGTCGAGAAACCTCTGCGCAGTGGCGAGGCCGTAGCCGGATGAGCAGCCTGTGATGAGCACTGTTGTCATGAACGAAAAGCTAACGAGCGCTGCGGTCGCGAACAACGCTGTGCCGTCTGAGATTGCTTCGCGATCGTCTTGACTGCCGCGTCTGTGGATCAAGCCGGGGATCGATCTGGCCGGCCCGCCGTCATCTCCCGATCAGCTCGCACGTGGTCGGTTCACAGCAGATCTGAGGCGGTCAGCCCGGCCCGCAGCGCCTCGTATTCGGCGTCGTCGAGAGCAAGTAGCGGTGATCTCACTGCTCTGTTCTGAAGGACACCGCGCAACTGCAAGGCGCCTTTGGCTGTGGTCGCACCGTAGTTCGGGACACCCATCATGGCGCGCAAGGCCGGCTGCAGACGGGCATTGATCGCCTGCGCAGTTGCGAAGTTTCCAGAGAAGAAGGCCTCTATCATGGCGCGAAGTTCGTTACCTGCCACATGGCCGAGAACAGAAACAACGCCGCAGGCGCCGTATGCAAGAAACCCCAGGTTGAGACTGTCGTCGCCGGAATAGACCGCGTAACCCAATTCGCGCAGCATTATCGTCTGGGTTGGGTCTCCCGCTGCATCCTTCACCGCGACCACGGCCGGCCAGTCGGCCATCACCTCAAACGTCGGGGGCGTTAGCTTGGTGCCCGAACGGCTGGGAATGTCGTACAGCATGACGGGAACATCAACTGCGTCAACCACGTACCGAATGTGCTGCAGAATCCCACCCTGACTCGGCTTGTTGTAGTACGGCGTGACCACGAGTAGCCCGTCCACGCCATGGTCCGCAGCTTGGCGTGCCAACTCGAGTGTGTGTCGGGTGTCATTTGTTCCGACCCCCGCAACGATCTTCGCGCGGTTGCCCACCGCCTCCTTAACCACTCTCAAGATCCGACCATCTTCGGCGGTGGTGGTCGTGGCCGATTCGCCGGTTGTCCCGGACACTACGAGTCCGTCGTGTCCGTTATCGATCAAATGCGTGGCGATCCGGGCAGTCGCCTCCTCATCGACCTCGCCATCCACACTGAATGCTGTCGCCATTGCGGTAAGCACGCGTCCGAACGGAGCGGGCGGCGCGGAGGAGTTAGTCATCGTCTCAGCGTAGAAGCGCAGAGGGCCAACATCCCGTTCGAAACGCACAAACAATATGTCGAGCTACCCAATTTTCATACGTTTGTCCTACATCCACTTTCGGAGAGCACGCCATGTGCGCCGAGGTCAATGATGGGCGACTGCCATTGCGCGACAACATCTTTCACCGAGATCAGATCGTGTGCACTACCTTGGCATTAACCAACGTGGCGAGGTAGTCCGCCGGCACCTCCGGCCATTCGGGGCGCCAGTGCCCGTTCTGCTGGTCCTCGTGCAGGGCCGTGAGCGTGGCGGCCACGTGCGGTCCGCCGTCTGGCAGGTAACGAAACGATCCGAGTTGTGCGCATTGTGAGGCAATGGTCACCAGCACCGCCTTGGCCTCGTCGGTCCGCCGGGCCGCGGCCAGGCAGGCAACCAGCAACCGCCGGGCCCGCAACAGAGCCTGCGGCCGGTTCCGTTCGGCCAGCCGGTCGACCCACTCCTGGGCCCACCGGCAGGCGAGGTCCGCTTTCGCCGGGTCCTGTTCGGTGAGTAGTGTCCGGATCGCCGACGCCTCCTCGTGTTGGACAGTGATCTCGTCGATCTGATCGACGGGACGTCGACGAGCGTCATAGGACACCACGGGCAACACTCCGAACTCCGGGTGGGCCGCAAGGCCCAATCGGATCCGCTCGTTCTCTACCAGTGCACGCAGACGCGTCAGCGACAACGTCTGGGCGATTTCCGCGCCCTCGTGCAGCCGGCGGATCGCTGTGTCCTGGTCCCCCACCAGCGCCTTGACCCGGGCCCCGGACACGTATCGTGCGATCTTGAAATCGACCGGCCCGCCTTCGGGCCCGAGCTTGTACCCCTCGTCCAGCAGCCGTTCAGCGTCCTCGATCATCCCGCGGTCGTAGAGCAACTCGCCGAGCAGCGAACTCGCCAGTCTGGCGGTATACGAGTGACTTCCACCGGACTGCTTGGCCAGCTTCAAGGCCTTGCGGAAGCACTCCTCGGTCGCCGTAAGGTCGAGCAGCAGTCGGGTTGCCAGCCCGGTGAAGCACAACCCGTGGATGGGGTTGAACGAATCCCGGCTGCGTTCGAAATAGGTCGATGCCCAGGCCTGAAGGCGGTTGACCTCGTCGAGGTCGCACCGGTAGGCGGCGGCGAAGGTGGCGAGGTTGGCCGCCTTGCCAGCCACGAAGGGGCGGACGCTGTCCGGTCGGGCCAGGCACGGCGCAATGTGTTCGTCGATGCCCTCGAGGTGGTCGGCGCGCAGCGCCACGAGGGCCCGCACTACGTCCGCCTCGGCGCGCACGTCGGCGATCTCATCGGTACTGAGGCCGGATTCCTCCACGGTGGATTCCACCAGGGTCAGGGCCTGGCGGGTGGCTTCGGCGCGGTGCAGCAGGATGTTCGCCCAGGCCAGGGCGAGTTGCAGTCGTGGATGGGTTTGCACGATCGCCGCCGGAAGTTTGCCGACCCAGCCGATCAGTGTCGACATCTGTGAATGCGCGAACATGTAGAGACCGTCGTTCTCGATGATCTCGACCGCCCGCTGATCGTCGCCGGCGGCGAGCGCGTGATCGACTGCATCACTGACGAATCGATGCTCGGCGAACCATTGCGAGGCGATGCGGTGCAGTTCTGCCACTCGATCCGGCTGATCCCGCTCCAACCGGTGCCGGAGGAACTCGGCGAACAGGTGGTGGTAGCCGAACCACTGTTCGTCGATGCGGTTCAAGAACAGATCGCGCTCTTCGACCTCCTCGAGCATCTCCAGTCCCCGCGGCACCCCGGACAGGGCGGTCGCGAGATCCCCACAGATCTGATCGGTGATGCAGGTAGCCATCAGGAAGTCGAGCGTCGACGGTTCCAATGTGGCGAGCACGTTCTCGGCGAGAAACTCACTGATCGCGTGATGGCCACCGGTCATGGAACTAATCAATTGGGACGGGTCGTCGCAACCCCGTAACGACAACGACGCGAGCTGCAGCGCCGCAACCCAGCCGTCGGTGGACGCGGTGAGGTCCTCGATATCACTGTGATCGAGCCGCAACCCGCGCAACCCGACCAGGAAGTGCTCGGACTCGTCGATATCGAACCGCATTGCGGTGGAATCGATCTCGACCAATTCGTCCTGCATCCGCATGCGACTCATCGGCAGCCCGCTGCGGCTGCGACTCGTGACCACGACGTTCAGCGTGGGGCACGCGTTGTCCAGTAAATAGCGCAGCGCCTTGATCGTTGCCTTCTCGGTGACCACGTGCCAGTCGTCGATCACCAGAGTCATCGGTTCCCCGCTCTGGTGAATTTCATTGATCAGCGAGGTGAGCACGTAGCGCTCGGACTCGTCCCCTCGCTCCTCGAGCACGTCACTCAGCTCGGTGGCCAGCGTCGGCTTGACGGCGCGAATGGCCTCGATCAGATGGGACAGGAACCAGAAGAGGTTGTTGTCGTCGTTGTCGACGGTCAGCCATGCGACGGTGACGCCGTCGCTGGTCAGCAGGTCGCACCACTGCGAGGCGAGGGTGCTCTTACCAAAACCGGTCGGCCCGTGGATCACGGTCAGCTTCCTGGACTGGCCGGCGCGCATCCTTTCGATCAAGCGGTCACGCCGTACCAGGGCGCGGCCCGGCGTGGGCGGGCGGAATCTGGTTGCCGGGGCCGGCGGGGTGGCGAGTGATCGTGCCGGGTACGGACTCGGCGTTGCCTCGATGATGGGCTTGGAATCGCTGCAGACTTCCGAGGCCGGAAGTGGGACCGGTAAGTCGTCGACCGGAAGGCCGTGGCGGCGCTGTATCGCGCGCAGCAGCTCGCCGAACTCGGCGGCCGTTGTCGGTCGGTCGCGCGGATCGCGGGACATTGCCTGCTCGATCACTTCGCAGAGGTCAGCGGGAAGGCCCGAAGCACGCAGGTCTGGCGTCGGACTTGCGGTGATTCGTAGGAACTGGGCGAGCACCTGCTCACCCTTGCGGCGCTCGTAGACCGCATGCCCGGTTCCGGCGGAGAACAGGGTCGACGCGAGGCTGTACACGTCCGAGGTCGCCTCCGATGGGTGGCCCTGCAGAACCTCGGGAGCGGTGTAGGCCGGCGACCCGGTGATGGTCCCCTTGGTCGTTTCGAAGCCGCCGCTGATTCGGGCGATCCCGAAGTCGGTGAGCTGCGGTTCGCCGTACTCGGTGAGCAGAATGTTGGCAGGTTTGACGTCGCGATGCAGGATCGCGCGCCGGTGCGCCGTCTCCAAAGCCCCGGCCACCTTCACGCCCACGTGCAGGGCGTCTCGCCAGCCGAGCGGCCCGCTGCCCTGGATCTTGGCGCCCAGGGAGCCTTGTGAGTGGTACTGCATCACAAGGTAAGGCCGCCCAGTGGCAGTGGCGCCGACCTGAAACATGCTGACGATGTGTGGGTGTCCGGACAGTTTGCCCATCACGACTTGCTCGCGGAAAAATCGCTCTAGGTTGTCCGGTTCGAGGTCGGCGGTCAGGACCTTCACCGCGACCGTTCGATCCAGTGCCCGCTGTACGCAGCGGTACACGATGCCGAAACCGCCGCGTCCGATCTCCTCCGGATCCTCGAACCCGGCAGCTACCAGCTCCGCCGGTATCCCGGCTTGCACATCGCGCTGTGTCGGCAGCGGGTCGACGTGAGCCATCCGGTCGCCTCGGTACATAGGTGTCACGGCTCTCCGCCGTGGCCGTGATCCGAGCATAGTCCGAGTACATGCCGGTCGGAGCGTGCCCGAGCGCTGGGGCTGTGCGGGTGGGCGACACCATCTCACGACTATCGAGGAGCCAAACGTTATCGGCCATCCAAACCTGTTCTCGCGCCGAATAATGCGCTTCTACTGGAAACTGCTCACGCTCTACCGCAGTGTCCATACGGCGTTGGGAATCAGCCAAAAATGTTGACTGAGGACGCCTTCAATTCAGTGCGAGAATGGTCTCCTGATTCGTCAGCGCCGGACACGAACGGGCCAACCGAGCTGCTTCAGTCGAGGCGTACAACACAGCCGCATCAGGCTGGTCCGCAGGGGGCGGCGGATGCGGGTCCCACCGCGAATCGACCGGCCCCCACGACCGCAGCTGATCCCAGCGCGACCAATGCACCCCGATTCTTCGGTGGTCGGACTTCCACATCTGGGATGCCTCCACGGTCGGCGCGCGCGACCCTTGACACACCACGCGGCCGTCGCTAGCGTTCCCCGCAATGCCTCTGAACTGGCATTAAGAAGATTGAACTGTCGGCGTTGCAACGCTTTTGACTCCGGCCCTGAAGCGCTGGAGGCACCCCATGAAGCGCCGTAAGTCAGCCGTCGCTGGGGTGACCATCGCCTGCGCCCTCGGTGCAGTCGCTCAGACGATGGCGCCACCGGCGGCCGCGGTTCCGGCCCCCGAAGTCGAGTACACCTACAACGTGATCGTGCGCCGGCACTTCGACTTCCCGAACAACGACGCGCTCGGCTACGGCTTTGCGATCTGCGACAAGGTCGGCCGAGGCGAGAGCTATGCCAAGGTGATGGGCGACGTGAAAAGCGACGTCTTCCCCAACGACGAGCAGGCGGCAAACTACGTCGTGTCCTACGCGGTCGGCATCCTCTGTCCCGCCCAGATTTCGCAATTGCGAAACTCCGCTGGGGGCTACCAGCCACCGGCAGGCTAACCGTAACCCGACTTTCTGGCGGATAGCGTCGGGTCAACGGTGCAATCGGCTCGCAGTGTTCAAGCGCGCGCCGTTTTGGCGTACGCGCTTGCTACCTCTTGAAGGACGTCGCGCATGACTGCTTCTGCGGGCGCGCGCACGCGGTCGTGGCGATGTGCAACGAGCACGCGGCGCGACGGTGCCGTGCTGCCGAGAGAGATGACTCGGACGTGTGGATGCCGGTTCGTGATCGCGGTCAGCGGCGCCAAGGCTATTCCGAGGCCGACGCTGACCATGGCCTGCAATTCCCAGTAATCATTGGCGTGGAACGAAATCCGCGGCTCAAAGCCGGCCGCGTGGCACGCGTTGAGAAGCACTTCGACGACGGGATGGTTGTTCGCCCGAACGACCCATTGTTCGTCCGCAAGCTTGTTCATGCTGATGCTGCGGCGCCGTGCCACTGGGTGGTTGTGCGATACGACCAGCATGGTGGGGTCGTCCAGGATGGGCGTCAGGTCGTATCTATCGGCAGGTATGCGATTCCAGTCGTAGTCCCACAGCAGGCTGAGGCCGAGTGTCCCGTTGTCGAGCATTTCGGTGAGCGGATCGAACCATGCGCTACGGACGCTGAGTTCGATACCCGGATGCAGTGCGCGAAAGGCGATGATCGCTTGTGGCAGAAGTGAACTGCCGATGCTGGGGAACGTACCGATGGTCAGACGTCCCTTGTGAAGACCCACGATTTCAGCCAAATCGGCTTCGGCGGCGCCTATTTGGCGTTCGACCCGCCGGGCGTGCTGCGCCAGCACTGCGCCCGCCTCGGTCGCCGTGACTCCGCGGGGTTGGCGCTGCAGCAGGGGTTGTCCCACTTCGATCTCGAGCTGGCGTAGCTGCTGGGAGACCGCGGAGGGCGTGTAGTTGAGGGCGGCCGCTGCAGCGGTTATGGAGCCGGCCTCGACCACCTCGGCGAGCAGCACCAACTTTCTCACGTCAAGCATGGGCGTCACCTTTCTGCCTTAAGCAACGCTACATACACCTGAAGAATCCTGTGCTAGTGCTGTCGTAATCCCGGCGCAATACTTCCGGCGTAATAACCGCCGAACTGCCCTAACGATGGGCCCGGGAGTGTTGAGATGGCTGACATCGCTGCGAGCTGGATGCGTGGAGGCACCAGCAAGTGCTGGGTCTTCCAACGAGACGAGCTCGAGGTTCCGGGCTGGTCGAGGGATGACGTGCTCCTTCGGCTCTTCGGCAGCCCGGACCCACGGCAGCTCGACGGGATCGGCGGCGGCACGTCAACGACGAGCAAGGCGGTAATCGTCTCGCCTTCGGCTGCAGGCACCGACTGGGACGTTGACTACACCTTTGCGCAGGTCGGTATCGAGGAGCAGCGGGTCGACTGGGGCAGCAACTGCGGCAATTGCTCGTCGGTCATCGGCCTGTACGCGGTCCGCAATGGCTGGGTTCCGGCGGTGGCCGACGAGACGGTCGTACGAGTGCACAACACTAATACGAATCAGCTGATCATGCTGCACGTCCGTACCCCCGGCGGTGTTGTTGACGAGAGCGGGACCGAGCTCATCCCTGGCGTGCCGTTCCCCGGCGTCGGCGTGGAGTTGTCGTTCATCGACCCAGCCGGAGTCACCACCGGAGCCCTCTTTCCGAGCGGCAGTGTCACCGACACCCTGGACGGCCCCGACGGCCCGGTGGAGGTGACACTGATCGACGCGGGAGCACCTGTTGTCATCGTGCCGGCCGATGCTGTCGGGCTCACCGGCAACGAGACACCGTCGGAGGTGGATGCCCGGCCCGACTTGCTCGCCCTGCTCGATGACCTACGCCGGCAGGGCGCGGTGAAGATGGCGCTGGCCGCCGACAAGGCATCCGCTGCGCGCGCCATTCCGAAGCTCGCGCTGATCGCGGAGGCCTCCGGCGACGACGCCGACCTGACCGTCCGGATGGCGTCGATGGGCAAGGTGCACCCCGCGCTGGCCATCACCGGCAGCGTCGCACTCACCATGGCCGCCCGCGAGCCCGGGTCGGTCATCACACAACGGATGCCCGCCCTGACCGGCGAGGAGTTCCGCATGGCGACGCCTGCGGGAGTCGTGACGACCTGGACGGGCGAGCACTCTGGTGCGCCGTTCGTCCGCGTTCTCCGCACGACCCGTCGACTTGCCGAGGCCGCGCTGATCCTGCCCGATCGCGATGTCACGCCTGCGGCAGCAGTTGGCTCAGATCCGTCGTCGCACGCCGGTGTTCAGCCCACGCACGAACGGGTTGGTGGGAACCGATGAGCCACAACGCAGACTCCCCGCCTGAGAACACGGCAGCCATGCCTTCCTCATCCCAGGTCGAGCACCCTCCGGTTGCGCGCAAGGCTGCGGTCACGATCATGGCCGTGTTCATTGTGCTCGCCATCGGCGCCGTCGTCTTCGGCGGCAATTTGCTCAACCCGGCGAGCTCCACGACGGACGGCGACTACGCCGGCGAGACCGTGGAGATGCTCATCCCGCTCGCCGAGGGCGGGGGCACCGACACGTGGGCGAGATTCGTCGGCACCGAACTCACCAGGACGATACCCGGCACACCCGGCTTCAAGCCCGTCAACGAAGCAGGCGGAGAAGGCATCTCGGGCACCAACCGGTTCGTGGCCTCGGCCAAGGACGACGGAACCGAGGTGCTCGTCAGCACCGCGACCACAGTGGTGCCGTGGGTCCTCGGCCGGTCGGAGGTGACGTACGACTTCGACAGGCTGACGCCGATTCTGGCCAACGGCACCGGCGGCGTCATTTATGGCCGCACGGAGTCCGGCATCAAGAGTCCCGCGGACTTGATCAATCGTTCCGACCCACTCACGTTCGGCGGCATCAGCGCGACAGGTCTCGACCTCACCACACTCGTCGTCTTCGACCTGTTGGACGCCAACGTCGAATCCATCTTCGGCTTCGAGGGCCGCGGGCCCGTCAACCTGGCACTCCAACGAGGCGAGGTCGACCTCGACTACCAGACGACTTCGGCGTACGGGTCCGCGGTCGAAGGCCTCGTCAAGGACGGCGACGCGGTTCCGCTCATGTCGTTCGGACAGCTCGACGACAGCGGCAACGTCGTCAGAGACACCAACTTCCCCGACATCCCGACCGTCGCGGAGGTCTACCAAACGCTCCACGGCAAGGCACCGAGTGGGGAGAAGTTCGAGGCGTACAAGACGCTGCTCGGCCTCACCTACACGTACCAGAAGGCGATGTGGGTCCCGCACGACACGCCACCCGAGGCGGTCAAGCTGCTGCGCGACTCCGCCGCTGAGCTGGCTGCCTCACCCGAGTTCGTGGAGTCAGCCGAAAAGGTCCTCGGCGGATACCCGTTGCTGGCGGGCGAGCAGCTCGACGAACTGATAGGCGAGGCCTACACCGTGGACGACAACGTGCGCCACTACGTCGTCGACCTGCTCAAGACCAAATACCAGATCAAGCTGGATTAGGGGAGCCGATCATGCTCGAGTCTGCCCTGACGGCGCTTCAAGCGCTCGTCCAACCGCAGCAACTGATTCTGCTGCTCGTCGGCGTCCTTGCCGGTCTCGTCATCGGCCTCATTCCCGGCCTCGGCGGCACCGGTGCGGTTGCGATCCTCCTTCCGGTGACCTTCGGCATGGAGCCCGAACAGGCGCTGGCACTGCTCATCGGTGCTCTGGCGGTGGTACACACCTCCGACACCGTCGCCGCGGTCCTGCTCGGCGCACCGGGATCCGCATCTGCAAGCGTCACCATGCTCGACGGCTATGCGATGGCAAAGCGGGGACAGGCCGCAAGAGCGCTGAGCCTCGCGTTCCTGTCCAGCATGGCCGGCGGCATCCTGGGCGCTCTCGGACTGACAGTCGCGATCCCTCTCGCCCGGCCACTGGTCCTGTCATTCGGCAGCCCCGAACTGTTCATGCTCACTGTCCTGGGTGTGTCGTTGGCGGCGGTGCTCTCGCGGGGAAACGTCGCAAAGGGCCTGACAGCCGGCCTGCTCGGGCTGTTGCTCGGCATGGTGGGCACATCGCCGACAACCGCGGAGAACCGCTTCACGTTCGGAAGCCTGTTCCTCAGCGATGGCCTGTCCCTTGTCGCCGTGGCCCTGGGTGTCTTCGGCCTCGCCGAGATCGCAGCCCGCGTCGGCCAGCGCGACAAGCCCGGCGAAGTGGTCAAACTGGCGGGCGGATGGTTCAACGGGATCAAGGAGTGGCTGACCTACTGGACACACGTCCTACGGGGAGCGGCCATCGGCATCTGGGCCGGTGTTCTGCCCGGCGTCGGCGCGACCGCAGGCACCTGGCTCGCCTACGGGCAGGCCGTCGCCACCGCGAAGGACAAGCGCAAGTTCGGCAAGGGTGACCCCCGTGGCATCGTCGGCCCCGAGGCCGCCAACAACTCCGTCGAGGCCGGCGATCTGATCCCGACGCTGCTCTTCGGCATCCCGGGCGGTGTGCCGGCCGCGATGCTGCTCGGCATGCTCCTCACCTACGGCATCCAGCCGGGGCCCGCGATCATCTCCGACCACCTCGACCTCATGTATCTGATCGTGTGGTCGTTCGCGATCGCGAGCGTGCTCGGCGCCCTGTTCTGCTTCTTCGGAACCCCCGGTCTGGCGAAGATCACCAAGGTGCCGTTCGCCATCCTGGGCCCGGGGCTGGTCGTCATCATGCTGCTCGGCGCCTTCCAGGAGAGCGGCCAGATCGGTGACCTCTGGATCATGATCGTGCTCGGCCTGTTCGGCTGGCTTCTCAAGGAGACCGGCTTCCCCCGCGCCCCATTCCTGATCGGCTTCGTGCTGGCCATCCCGCTGGAGCGCTACTACTTCCTCACCGACAGCGTCTACTCCGGCGCCGAATGGATGCTGCGCCCGTGGGTGCTGGTCTTCATCGCCGTGCTCGTGATTCCCGGTGTCATCGCCCTCGTCAAGCGGGTCCGCGCACGCCGAAACGTCGGCGCCGACGACGTGCACTCCGAACCTCCCCCGGAAGACGAGCACGAGGGCGAGCTGGCGGGGTCCATCTGGTCGCTGGCCGCCGCCGCCGGCATGCTCGTCATCTTTGTCGCCGCCTTTGTCGTGGCATCGTCATTCTCGTCCGAGGCCCGGCTGGTGCCCAGACTCGTCTGTGCCGGCGGAGCCGTCCTGACCATCGTGCTCCTCGTCATGGAACTCCGCGGCTGGCGCAAACGCTCCGCCCCGAGCGTCGGGTGGACGCCTGATGTGGCGGTCGCCATGCGGACCTTCACCTGGATGGCCGCGTTCCTCGCGCTCGTCACACTCGGTGGGTACCTGGGCGCGCTACTGATCTTCGTCCCGGCGTTCCTGTTGTTCGTGTCCAGGGCGAGGCCGCGCACCGTGATCATCTACACGCTGACCATGGCGATCGTGCTGGCAGTCCTGCCCTCGCTGGTCCCCGTCGACCTGCCGACCGGACTCATGTCCACGGTGGTTTGACACACCGATCCCGACGATTCGACGGAAGGTCATCGACCATGACGATCATCGCTGGTTACCTGGCAACGCCAGAAGGCGAGGCGGCGGTCCAACGAGGGGGTGAGGAAGCGATCCTGCGGCGCCGCTCGCTCGTGATCGTCGACATGTCCCCGCACAGAGTGTTAGTCGACGAGCGGTCCCTCCCGGCCGAAGTCGAGGCCGTCCGTCAGCATGTTGTCGACGCCGGCCTTGACTTCCACCTCGCGGCGCCCACCGTGCTCGACCCTGATGACGCGATCGTCCGAACTGCGCAACGCCGCGGCGGCGAGCTCATCGTCATCGGGCTTCGCTCTCGCAACCCGGTCGGCAAGCTGCTGTTCGGCAGCGTCGCCCAGTCCGTGATCCTGCACGCTGACTGTCCGGTCCTGGTGGTCAAACTGCCCGAGTGACGACGCGGCGTACCGTTCAGTGCACTCGGACAGCAGTCTTTCCCGAAGGGGAGTAGTACATGACAAGGAAGACCCCGGAATCCATTGCTCCCCAGGGGCCGTTGGCAGGCCTGCGGGTACTGGATCTGGGTACGGTCTATGCAGCACCGATCACCGCCATGCTGCTGGGGGACTGGGGAGCCGATGTCATCAAGGTGGAGCATCCCCGGGGTGACCCCGCTCGAACGCACGGATTGTCCAAGGACGGGCACGGCTTGTGGTGGAAGGTGATATCTCGAAATAAGCGAACCATCACGCTGAACTTCAGTAAGCCAGCAGGCCAAGACATTCTGCGCGGACTGGTCGCGCAGGCGGATGTGGTGATTGAGAACTTCCGTCCCGGAGTAATGGAGAAATGGGGCCTGGGGCCCGAGGAATTGCAGAAGATCAATCCGGCACTGGTGGTGCTGCGGGTCACCGGGTTCGGGCAGAAAGGGCCGTACTCGAGCAGGCGAGCGTTTGGCACCCTGGCCGAGGCGATGAGCGGCCTGGCGCATCAGACCGGCGAGGAGACCGGGCCCCCGACGTTGCCGCCGTTTGGATTGGCGGACGGGGTCGCCGCATTGGCCGGTGCCTACGCGGTGATGATGGCGTTGTATCACCGCGACGTGACCAAGGGCGGCGGGCAGGTCATTGACTTGTCGCTGTTGGAACCACTGGTCGGCATCCTGGGTCCCGGCCCCAGCGTCTACGACCAACTCGGGCTGATCTCGGGACGCCATGGCAACCGATCGAGCAACAACGCGCCCCGCAACGCCTACCTCACCAGCGACGGCCGGTGGGTGGCGATCTCGGCGAGTGCCACCTCGGTGGCGGAACGGGTGATGCGGCTTGTCGGCAGGCCCGACATCGCCGAGCAGCCCTGGTTTCCCCGCGCCGGTGAGCGAGTCAAACACGCGGACATGATCGATGCTCCCGTCGCAGAATGGATCGGTGCCCGGCCGATGGAGGAGGTCTCGGCGGCATTTCAGGCCGCCGGCGCAGCGTTGGCCCCGGTCTATGACATCGAGCAACTCATGAATGACCCGCATGTTCAGGACCGCGACGTGATCACCACCATCGAGGATGACGACCTCGGGCCGCTGAAAATGCAGAACTTGATCTTCAGGATGAGCAACACACCCGGCGCGATCCGTCACGGCGGACGCCGCTTGGGGCAGGACACCGACGACGTGCTCGACGAGCTGTTGGGGATCTCCGGCGAAAAGCTCGATGAGCTCCGTGAGAACGGCGTGATCTGATGGATCGTAGTTACTTGTTCGCTCCGGGCCACAATGCAAAACTTCTGAACCGGGTGTTCGGCGCCGGGGCCGATGCGGTGATGCTCGACCTGGAGGACGCCGTCCCGCCGGATGCGAAGGCGACGGCCCGTGCGATGGTCGCCGAGGCCCTACTTGACCATCCCGCATGGGTCAGGGTGAATGCCGCCCAAACCGCGTGGTGTGAAGCGGATCTCGCCACTGTGGCGGATCGGGCTTTTGGTATCCGGATCCCCAAGGTTGAGTCTGCGGGCGATGTCGAGTGGGTGACTGCACGGGCGCCGGGTAAGCCCATCATCTGTGCTATCGAAAGCGCGCGCGGTGTGCTGGCGGCACAGGAGATCGCCGCAGTGCCCGGTGTTCGGTTCCTCGCGATGGGTGGTGTCGACCTGCAGCGCGACCTCAACACCTCCGGCGGAAACCTGCAAACCCTCTATGCGCGGTCACATCTGGTTGTAGCGTCGCGCGCGGCGGGGATCGAACCACCCATCGACAGTGTCTTCCCCCTGCTCGACGACACAGCCGGACTTCGCGACCAAGCCCAGTTCGCCCGCTCGTTGGGCTTTTTCGGTAAGTCGGCGATCCATCCGCGTCAGCTAGAAACTCTGCATGAGGTTTTCACCCCTACCGAGGCCGAGATCGAGTGGGCCCAACAGGTAGTTACTGGGTTCGAGGCGGCCGGCGGCGGCGGATTTGCCCTCCCCAGCGGCGAGTTCGTTGATCTGCCCGTCGCGGACCGAGCGCGGCGCCTTCTTGAGATCGCGGGTGTGCGGTGACGACCGCCGTCACCCCCGTGCCGGCGACAGCTGTCTGCTGCGGGGAAGTGGGCGAGTAGCCGGAAAGCACAAGACCTTTCGGCTTTGCACGCCCGATGGGCTTCACGCCGCCAGCCGGGGGCCTACTCGATGACCGAGGAGATGAATCCCGGCGATCGACTCTCTTCGAGGTCCTGTGATTCGTCGGCCGGCTGGGTGGCTGCTGGTTAGGCTGGATGATCGGTTCGGCAGGGGAGCGGCTCATGGTTACGTTGGACCGCCTGGTCAATGTGCTGGGAAGCTACGGCGTCCGGTTGCGTTTCTGTCCGATACCGCGGTCCACGGAATTGCGCAGCGTCGTCATGCATGAGCGCACCGAGGATCGTACCGTCATCGGCGACGTGCTGCTCGGCGTCGGTGCGCATTCGGTGAAAGAGGCGGTGCAGTGGGCGGCGTCGGCTCGCGCGGTTGTGGTGCTCATCCGCGAAGGATGTGACGACGACTCCGCGTTCTCCGGTGCGGCCGAGGGTGTGGCGGTGATGGTGGTCGATCCGGCGATGTCGTGGAGCGAGTTGGCCGCGGTGATCTACGGTCTCGTCTTGGAAGGGCGCGAAACCGAATCTGGGCGTGGCCCAACGGATCTGTTCGCCTTGGCCGACAGTTTGGCGGAAGCCACGGGCGGGGCGGTCATCATCGAGGACCGGCTCTCGCGGGTGCTGGCGTATTCCCGGCTGCACCAAGACGCCGACGCGGCGCGGGTGGCGACCATTCTGGAGCGCCAGGCACCGGAAACGTTGCGCGCATTCTTCGACGCCCGTGGTGTGTATACACATCTGGCGGGCTCCGACGAACCGCTCTTTGTCACCCAGGACGCCGACCATGGCATGACCGGACGCATGGTGGTGGCCGTGCGGTCGGGACGCGAACTCATGGGATCGGTGTGGGTGGCGTGTACCGCACCGTTGGCCGGGGACACGCTCACCGCGTTGGCCGACGGAGCCCGCATAGTGGCCCTGCACCTTTTGCGCTCCCGTGCCAGCGCGGATCTGGAGCGTCAGGTCGAATCCGAACTGGTGATCCGGCTACTGGAGGGCACCGCCGATGCCGCCACCGCGGCCAGCCGACTCGGCCTGCCGCATGCCCTGTTGCGGGTGATCGCGGTGCAGGCGTACATCGGCGCCGAACGAGACGCCGCGCTGCTGTTGGCGTTCGAGCGCGCCACCACCGGATTCGGCTGGTCACGGCCGGGCCGCAGCGCCTTGGCCGGCAACACTGTCTACACCTTGCTGCCCGGCGAACAATCGGCGGCGGCGCGGCGATGGGTTACCGGTCTGCAGGCCGCACTTCCCGAGCGGGTAACGGTGTTGGCCGGCATCAGCGGGGTCGCCGGGCTTGCTGACCTGGTCGCGGCACGCCACGAAGCCGACGAGTGTCTGGGGCTGCACGAGGTGCGGGCCCGCGGGGCCGCACCGCCGGTCTACGACGAGTCGTGGGACGACATCCTGCTGCAGCGGCTGCGCACCGCGGCGCGCTCAGGTCGATCCCCGGACCGCGGACCGGTGGCCGAGCTGCGCCGTCACGACCGCGACCACGCCACCGACTACGTGCCGACGTTGCGGGCCTGGCTGGAGGCCCAGGGCGACCCGACTGAAGCGGGCGAGCGGCTGGGAGTCCACGAGAACACTGTGCGCTACCGGCTACGCAAGATGGCCGAGATCACCAATCTGCAACTGGACGACGCCAAAAAGCGGCTGGCCATGATGATCGAACTGGCGGCCACCGACACCGACTAGCAGTTGGGCTGTCGGAACGCGACAAAGGGCGACGGCATCGTTGTCCGGCGCAGGCAAGCCCCGCCGCGCCCGCCCGACGACCATGGACATTGTCAAGTCAATGGTGCAACAGGTGGAGGACGGGATGGACGACGCAAACCGCTGTCGCGATCAGCGCTCCCAGCCTGTACGCGCCTTGGTGGCCAATAGGGGACTTCGATGACCCTCCCACGCCCGCATGATCAACCGATCAGCACCCACGCGACGGCAGACGAAGCCCTGGAGACCTTCACGGTCGGGCTACCACAGTGGCCGATCTTCGTCTTGTTGAGCCGTAATCCACTGGTGCGTGCCAGCGATCGGATCCAGGTGCTGGCAGCCGCGCTGGCAGTCCTGGTGTTGCTACTGTCCGTTCCGGTCGCCGCAGCGGTCGGCACCGCCGTTCACGAATCGCGCCGCGAGCTCTACGCCGAGCAGGCGCACAGTCGTCACCTCATCAGCGCGGCGATCACCGAAGACGCTGGCGTCCAGACGATCTCGCGCGCCAACACCGCCATGATGCAGGCCCGATGGTCCGTGGCGGGTGCCGAACACAGCGGCGCGGTCGAGGCGCCATCGACGACCAAGTCCGGTGACACCGTAGCGATCTGGGTCGACAGAAACGGTGAGATGGCCGACGAACCGACCCCGACCTACCGCGCCGCGGTGGATGCGGTGATGGTCGCACTCCTTGTGTTGGCAGCCGTCACAGCTGCTGTGGCAATCCTGCTGGCCGCTACACGGGCAGTGTGTGACCGGATCCGCGCCGTCAGCTGGCAACACGACCTCGACACCCTCGCCGGCGGCGGGCACAGCACCAGCCAGCCCTAAACCACCGCCACATCCTCATCCAGTCAGTTCATTTTCACGATCACGGGAAAGCCGCCCATGTCTGCACCACCTCTGTCCTTCGAAACCTCCCAAACTCGACGATGGACAATCGCAAATCCGCGGTTGCGGTTGAAACCCGCGCACGGGTCCCCTGGCTTTGTGCAGGGCGGATGGTGGCCGCGAACTGATCAACTGCACACCGAACTGCCGCTGCTGCTCGCGGCCTTGTCGTCGCGGCCAGCGACCGTCGACAGGGTGATTTACGACGAGAACAGCTGGCCCCCAGCATCATTGCGGATGGAGTTTCGCGGCCACAGCGTGATTCTCGAGTCCAGCAACACATCGACGAACGCCCTCACGATCAGCGGCAAGCAGTTCGGAACACTCGTGCTGCTGGTGGTTCCCCCCAACACCGACCCGGCCGCTGCACACACGGCCGTGATGACGGCAGCCGACCCCGACGACGTATCGACGGCCGGGGAACTGCTGGCAAGCGGGACGCAGGGGCGGCGAGAGGCCGTCGTGCACCCAGAACGGTCCAGCGCCGCGGGTGCGGACGGGGGCGACTCCGTCGGGCACGTGGAACGTCAAACCTGCCACGGCAATAGGAATTGAGGAGGTGTGACGTGCTCAGTGAGCATGAACGCGAAACTCTGCGCGACATCGAGCGTCGACTTCGGTGGGAAAGCCCGCAGTTGGTGCGCTTGTTCACCAGCACAGATCCGGCGCCGGTCCACGACCGCGGTAAACGTGCGCCCACGCGAGCACTCATCGTCGCGGCGCTTGTTGCTGGGCTGACACTACGGGGACCGCGCATGCTCAGCGAAGCCGAAGTCAGCGACCTGATACTCCGGCCGCCGAGCCGGGCAACGAGACCCTCTGCGTGTCACCACAACCAATAGCACTGGCCCGCAACGCCAATGCCAACGACCGACGCCGGGGTGGAACGGGAGAACAACAATGATCATCGCTTACGCACTAACCGCGGCGGTGGGCCTCGGAATGCTTTGGATAGCAGGCAATATTCGCGTCGTCAAACAGTTCGAACGCGGCGTCGTCTTCCGATTCGGCCGGGTCCTGGCCGGCGTTCGGGGACCGGGACTGACCTTGCTGATTCCCATCGCTGATCGACTGCAGAAGGTGAACATGCAGATCATCACGATGCCCGTGCCCGCTCAGGACGGCATCACCCGCGACAACGTGACGGTCCGGGTGGATGCGGTCATCTATTTCCGAGTGGCCGATCCGATGCGGGTCGCCGTCGATGTACAGGACTATGTGTCCGCAATCGGCCAGGTCGCCCAGACCTCACTGCGTTCGATCATCGGCAAGAGCGACCTCGACGACCTGCTGTCCAACCGCGAAGGCCTCAACAAGGGGCTGGAACTGATGATCGACAGCCCCGCGCTGGGCTGGGGTATCCACATCGACCGCGTCGAAATCAAGGATGTGGTGCTGCCGGATTCGATGAAGCGCTCGATCGCCCGCCAGGCCGAAGCCGAGCGCGAGCGGCGGGCCCGGGTCATCACCGCCGACGGCGAATTGCAGGCCTCGGAAAAGCTCGCGCAGGCCGCCGAGGTCATGGCCGAACATCCCGCCGCGCTGCAACTGCGGCTGTTGCAAACCGTCGTCGAGGTCGCCGCCGAGAAAACCTCCACCCTGGTGCTGCCCTTCCCCGTCGAACTGTTGCGATTCCTGGAAAGATCCACACCGCACGCATCCGAGGCCGAAGATATTGCCGGCGCGGCGGCGTTGCAGCCAGCAGCGCTGGTCAACGGCGAGACGCCGCATCTGGACACGCCACAAATCACCGATGATGCTCAGGGTCTCGAACTCAATCCGCGCATTGAGGGCCAACCCTTTCACTTGAATCAGTAAAGTCCGAAAAAGCCAGTATTGTCCTCTGCACCCGCGGCATCGGAGACCCGCACAAAGTGCAGATTAGTGTGGCGATAAGCGACCGAGCAACAATTCTGCGGCGCATTCCTGCAATAAGACTGCAGAATCGCTTCTTTAGGGTAACCGCTTCCGCTTCCGCGCACTGGGTGTCGACGCAGTGACCTTGGCGCGCTTAGCAGCCCGGCGTTCCTTGATCGACAGTGTGGGCTTTCGAAGACTCTTACCAGGAGATTTGTCAGCCATTGTCGCTCCTACATCCGAAGTGGCAACCACCTATTCCGACCATACGTCGGAAAAAGTAAAAAGCCAGCCGCTCGTAATTCGCGCGCTCGTCACTGAGCGTGAATTACCCCCAGGTCGGACTGGCTGCATCAACAAGCGGCATTTGTCGGACCGCCACAACGGGACTCCGCCTCGTTGTCCGAATTCAGCAAACCAATTCGACCTTCCCGGCCCCACCATGGAGGTAACAAACGAAATTGCAAATGTGGAGGTATGTGATGGGCGGCTACGAACGCATTGACGGCGGACCGCGATCGGCGATCGTGGTCGGTGCGGGCATCGTGGGGTTGTCGACCGCGTGGTTCCTGCAGGAACGCGGAGTCGATGTCACCGTGGTGGACCGCACCGGCGTGGCCGCCGGCGCGTCGTGGGGCAACGCCGGATGGATCGCGCCGGCATTGACCCTGCCGCTGAACTCACCGGCGGCGCTGCGCTACGGGTTGCGCGCGCTGCGCGACCCAGCCGCCCCCCTGCACATCCCCATGACCGCCGACTCCGCGCTCGGGGTCTTCCTGATGCAATTCGTCGCCAACTGTCGCCGATCGTCGTGGAAACGGGCGGTGCAGGCCAACGTGCCGCTCAACGAGGAATGCATCGAGGCCTTCGACGTGCTCGTCGCCAATGGCGTCGACGCGCCGGTGACCGACGCCCCGATCACCGCCTTGTTTCGCAGTACCGAGCAAGCCAAGCGCATGATGCGCGACCTTCGCGCCCTCGAAAACGCCGGACAGGCAATGGATGTCACCGGACTGGCCGGCGAGGCGTTGCGCGAACAGGTGCCCCTGGCATCGCCGGTGATCACCGCCGGGCTGAACATCAACGGTCAACGCTTCATCGACCCCGGCCGCTTCGTGCACGCCCTGGGTCAGGCGGTCGTCGAGCGGGGGGCAACGGTGCGCACGATGGAAGTCAGTGACGTGCTGTCCTCCGGTAACGGTGTCGCGGTGTACCCGCAGAGCGGCGACTGGCCGATGACCGCCGACACCGCGGTGATCGCCACCGGCGCATGGCTATCCCGGCTGGCGGGCCGTCGGGTGCGCGTGCCGGTGCAGGCCGGTCGCGGCTACTCGTTCACCGTGCCCGTGGACCGCCCTATCCCCGGCCCCATCTACCTGCCCCACGTGAGGGTGGCGTGTACGCCCTACAACGGTGCCCTGCGGGTGTCGGGCACCATGGAGTTCCGCGACCCGTACGAACGGGCGGTGCCGGCACGGGTGGGCGCCATCGTCGCCTCCGCCAGCCCACTGCTGGACGGGGTGCGCTGGGCCGAACGCGCCGACATCTGGGTTGGTCCGCGCCCGGTCACCCCCGACGGGCGGCCGCTGATCGGGGAGATGTCTCGCGGCGTCTACGTCGCCGGTGGGCACGGTATGTGGGGACTGGCGCACGGCCCGGTGACAGGACGGCTGCTGGCCGAATTCATCACTACCGGAAAACAACCCGAAGCCCTGCGGGAATTCGACCCGCTGCGCCGTACCGGCCGCTAGACCCGGTCCACACTGCCGAGATCCACGCCCATCACGGGCGCCCGAGTCGTCAGGGGCGGCGCTTGCGCTACGGCCCGCCCCTGACGGCCACCCTTCTCTATGAAAGGAATCACCAAAATGACCACCACCGAGGGTGTTTGGATGACACGGCCGGCTTACATCCGTCTGCAATCCGAACTGGCCGGCCTGCGTTCACAACCCGGCATCGAAGTCCCTGACGACGCCATGGATTTCGATGACGCCCTTGTCGCCGGCCACCGAGCGCGACAAGTTCGGATCCGCCAGATTCAGGACCTGTTGACGCACGCGGTCGTCGGCGAGCCTCCACCCGATGACGGCATCGCCGAACCCGGCATGGTCCTGACCATTCGCTATGACGACAGCGGTGAGACCGAGACTTTCCTGCTCGGTGTGCGTGGCGCCGAAGACGCCGACATCGAGGTCTACTCACTGCAATCGCCATTGGGTCGTGCGATCGCAGGAGCCCGCCCGGGTGAACAGCGCACCTACTCCATACCCAGCGGGGCGAACCTACCCGTCACGCTTCTCAAGGCGGTGCCCTACGGAGTGGACGCCGCACTCTCGCGCCATGACCACCTCGCCCGTCCAATGAAACGGAATTGACATGCCTACTAGGCCACGTGTCTGGATCTCGCCGCAGGCCCACGAGCGGCTACACCGCGAACTGGACACCCTGCGTTTTCTGTTCTCCGCCGGAATCGCCGATGGTGATACCGACGAGAACGTCGCCGCTGTGCGACGCGCGTGGGAGACACGGATCCAACAGATTCATGACCTACTGATCAACGCCGTCGTCGGCGAGGACCCACCCAACGACGGGATAGCCGAACCCGGCATGGTGGTGACCATCCGCCGCGACGCCACCGGTGACACGGAGACATTCCTGCTGGGCGTGCATGGCGCCGAATACGCTGACATGACGGTCTATTCCATCGAATCGCCGCTGGGCGCCGCCATCGCAGGGGCGCGCGCCGGTGAACGCCGCAGCTACCGGCTGCCCAACGGCACCCCTTTGGCCGTCACGATGCTCACAGCAGTGCCCTATGGCCTGCACATCGCCGCCTGAATAGCGCCCATCAGACGATTAGGAGGAAGTCCTGTGTCTCCAACAACTCCCACGTTCGTCACACTGAACGACCAACTCAACAAGGCCCACCACCGTATCCGCGAACTCGAAGCCCGCGAAACCGAGCTACTCGCCCACATCCGAGCACTCTGCGCCGTCATCACCGAACTCAGTCACGAAGTCAACCCGCTCGCCGTCGTCGAACTCGACTCCAGAGTCCGCAACGGCCAGCACAACCAACGGATCGCAACGCGCGAAACCTTAGGGGACGCATGATGTTCGACCTTCGTCCGGCAGTAGTGATCTTGCGTTGTTCTACCGCGACAAAGACCATCGGTGCTGTTGTCGGACTGCGGTAAGCAAGTCTCTCAAATTCCTAGCACCATGGAAGATGTCCACCATAGTTCACTGACGCCGTGGGTGACGGGTACATCGAACGCAACGACAACGAACCCGTGCGCTCGATAACGCCGGCCCCCGAACCGAACTCGTCGTGAACACACATACACAAAGACGTGAAGGCAGCACATGTTGGCAATCACTGAGAACGTCGCCGACGCATCGAAGCGCCGGCCAACCATCGCAACCCTGCGAATGCGGCTCAAACCCGCACACCGGTCGTGCGGATTCGTCCAAGGCGCCTGGTGGCCACACTCAACAGAACTGGCCAGCGAACTTCCCTCACTTCTGGCCGCACTGTCGTTACGAGTCGGCTCCGTCGACAGCGTGCTCTACTACGAAAATGACTGGTCCCCAGCACCCCTGAGCGTCAAGCACCAGGGCGACCGGGTGATCCTGAGTGCCCACCAGGAGTGGCCGAACGTCGTGTCTTTGTTCGGGCCGCGGTTCGGGAGGCTCGACCTGCTGGTGATACCCCCATACACCGAACCGACGCACGCCTACAACGTGGTCATAACTGCGGCCAGAGTCAACGATGCGTCCACGCCCGACCAACTACTCGGAATCACACGCCGCACCGACGATCGCCTGCTCGCCCCCATCGCGCTGCAGCGGTGGGAATCCGACGGAGGAGCGCTGCCATCAGCATCACGATCCCAGGGTGAGGTGCTGGGCGCCTGAACACCTGACCCGCAGTCCTATCGACTTCGACAAGGACGCTGAAAGTAACTTTGTACCAACGGTATTCCCAAGAAGCCGCTGATGCTTGATGCGCATAAGACCGGGCACCGCCGTACACCGTCGAAGCCCAACGACACAACAAACCCCAACAGAGACTTAGGAAGACACGAGGAGCAATTCATGAAGAGATCGGCTAACCCTTGGATCGCATGGGCGGCGCTAGTGCTGGGCATCTGCGCGCTCGTGGCATCACTGACACTGACGTCGACACCAACCGGGGGAGGCCTGACCCTCGGGCTCGCCGCGTTTATCGCCTTCTTCGGCCTGTTGGCGCTGCTGGTGCGCAATCCCACCCCCGATTACTGGGGGCTGGCTGTGGCCGGTTTCGTGATGTTCCTGCTGCCCTGGCTCGGTGCGGGCTTCGCCCCCGATCGCGCAGCCGCATGGACGGCATGGGTGGTGGGATTTTTCGCGATGACACTTGGCGCTGTCGGATGGCTGCGCGGCCGGCCGCCGACCGTGTATGGCATCAACGAAAATAGCAGCAGCACAACGAAACTCAGCGCCGTGGCCGGCCGGATCAGTAAAGCCGCCCTCGTCGTCGGGGTCGTCACCGTGGTACTGGGAGCGACCCTGGTGCGCTCATCCACGGCGGCTGTCGTCGTCACCGTCGGGTTGGGCGCCTTCACCGCAGTGATCGCCCTGTGGTCGTTACTCGCAGCCGACCCCACGCGCGATTACCTGACTCTTGCCGTCATCGGCCTTGCGCTGGTCCTCGCGCCATGGATGGCCGCTTTCGCCGGCGACGACGCCGCATGGGCCGCCTGGGTCCCCGGGGCAATCGCAACGGCGCTCGGTTTGGCCGGATATCTACGCGGGGATTCCCTTGACTTCGCAACCACCGTTCGCGCCGACGCCACCGCGCGATACCGCCAACAATTCGGCTGACGCCACCGATTCTGGGACCCGGCGAGACCTGCTTATTCTTCGTGCTCCGCACCGTTGGCGATGTCGCCGTAGCTCCGCGCGACTTCGTGGAAAGCCTCCTTAGGCCTGCTGGTGCCGTCTTCGGTGACCGCGACGACGCCGAATCCGGCCTTGTCGAGGTCCAGTCGCGGGTCTTCTCGATGCGGGAAGTCGGGCATGGCGAAGGTAAAGACGAAGCAGCCATACACGCCCTCGGCGTTGTACTGGTCGATGAGCTCACCGAGGTAGCGGGCCTGGACGGTCTCGTCGCGGGGATGATCGCCGCGGATGTGCGGGGTGGTGGTGAACCAGTTGACGATCTGGAATGAACCGGCGCCGCGCAGGTCGGCACCAGTGAACGCGCCGCAGCCGAATTCGGTGATGACGACGGGTTTGTCGTGGTCGCGCACCAGGCTGCTCAGGCGGTCGGTATAGGTGGCCTGGTTGCGGCGCGAGCGGTAGAGGCTGATTCCGACCAGGTCGAACAGTGAGCAGTCGACGTGTTCCCAGCCGGCCGCAGAGTAGGTGACCGGCCCGTGGAAGCGGCGCCGCGCGGTGGTCACAGCGGCGGTGAGCAACCTGTGTAGGCGCCGGTCGATCCTGCGGCGCAGCAAGGGGTGGAATCGCAGGATCAGCTTCAAGCGCAGAAACGACTTCGGCCCGGGGACGATGCCGGGTGCGGTGTGGGAGAACTCGCTGCCGACCAGGAGCGTCACCCGGTCCGGGTATTCCCGGCGCAGTACTTCGGCCATCTGTGCGATGGCGTCCAAGTGCTCCAGCAGGTTCCGCTGGGGCAGGTCGGGAACATGGGGCTGGATGTACACGCCGAGCCCGGTCTCGAGGGCGGTACGAGCGGCGTCGACCAACCGGTTCACGTCGCCGCCGATGAGCATCACTGTGGTGCAACGCAACTCCCTGGCGATGGTCTCCAGGTCCAGCCGTGTCGCGTCGGCGCTCGCCTCACCGACGAGATAGGAGATGCCGCGCACGGTCAGCACGCGCTCGACTCCCTTCGGCTCGGCTGGGTCAACGATGCTATCGGCCCGCACGTTCAAGCGCGCGCCGTCTTGGCGTACGCGCTTGCTACTCGCGAAGGACGTCGCGCACGACCGCCTCCGCGGGCGCGCGCACGCGGTCGTGGCGATGTGCCACGAGCACGCGGCGCGACGGTGCCGTGCGTCCGAGAGAGATGACTCGGACGTGTGGATGCCGGTTCGTTATTGCGGTCAGCGGCGCCAAGGCTATTCCGAGGCCGACGCTGACCATGGCCTGTAATTCCCAGTACCGAGGCCGAGATCGAGTGGGCCCAATAGGTAGTTATTGGGTTCGAGGCGGCCGGCGGCTCATCGCTGCAGCCGCTTGAGCACCTGCTCGACGACCTCGCTGCGCCGGCGTCCCTGGTGCTCGGCGGCGATCAGCGGGGCGCTGACGAACAGCGAGAGCGTGATCAGGCAGCGCGCCTCGACCTCGTCCTCGTCGCGGCAGAACTGCTGGAAGAGCGAGCGCATGTAGGCCATTCGGCGGTTGTCGACCCGCCGCAGCCGGCGGGCGACATCCGCGTCGCGACGGGCCCAGTCGCGGATCGCGAGCTCGACCTGCATGAGGTCCGGGATCGTGGCGGCGAGCGCGAACAACCGGCCGACCTTCCGCCGCGCGTCCCCGCCCTCCCGATCCAGCCGCTCGATCACCTCGGTGACGACGGCCCGCTCCCATCGCTCGAGCATCGCCGCGAGCAGGGCTGGCCGGCCGTCGAACTGCCAGTAGAAGCCCCCCTTGGTGACGCCGAGGTCCTGCGCGAGCACCTCGACGCGGACGGCTTCCGGCCCGCCAGCCGCCAGGGCCCGCAGGCCGGCCTCGATCCAGCGCTCAGGCGGGGTTCGGGTTGGCGCCGGCACACCCATACGCTACCGTATAGATACGTCACCGTATGGAATGAGAGATCATGCCGCTGCCGCCTGGACAACGTGAGATCGCGGGCTTTCCGAGGTTCGGCGCGCACGGCGCCCACCCGCCTCCGCAGGTTCCCGCCGACCCGGCGATCGCCCTCGAAGGCGCTGCGCTTCGGGAACCGGTCAGGGTGCCGCTGGCCGATCTCGCCCGGCTCCCGCGGCGCGAGCAGACGGAGGACTTCCACTGCGTCGCGGGATGGTCGGCGGTGGGCCTGCGCTGGGAGGGTGTGGCCTTCGCGACCTTCTACGCCGAGGTGGTTGCGCCGGCCCTCCGCGACGGCGCAACCGTCACGCACGCCGTGTTCGAGGGGCTCGATGGCTACCGGTCGATCGTGGAGATCGACGACGCGCTCGCCGACGACGTCCTGCTCGCTGAGCACCTCGACGGCGCGCCTCTGAGCGGCGACCACGGCGCGCCGATCCGGTTGGTGAGCCCGAGCCAGTACGGCTTCATCAGCACCAAGCACCTGTGCCGGATCGAGCTGCACACCGCGCCGCCGCCGGAGCGCTACCACCCGTCGTGGGTTACACAGCTCGGCCTCGATCTGACCAAGCCCCACCGGCGCGCCCGAGTCTGGCATGAGGAGCGCCACCGCTACCTCCCCGCGCGGCTGCTGCGGCCGGTCTACCGGCTGCTGATCGCGCCGATCAAGCGCCAGTCGCAGCGCGGTGGGGGCTGAGCTCGGCGCGAACGTCGTCAGCGTTGCTTAGGCGGCTTCGGGGTCGTTCGCGGTCAGTGGCGGGTCGAAATGCGCCCGCGGTGTCAATGGCGAACGGTATCTGGTGCCCGGCAATGGTTGTGGTTCGTCACGGGCGATGACTGGGTGTGCGGTCGCTGCCGTGGATCGCAACCGCGTGCGCATGGTTTCGCCGTGCGCGCCGATAAAGGCGACGATCGTGACCGCGATGGGAATGTAGAGCGGCGACAGCACAAGTAGAAGCGTGCGAGGTCGAACATCTCGCGAAACGCCCGGTTAGCATGCGCGCCGTCGGTGAACCCGGCGGCGTGCGCCGCCTCGGTGATGGTGCCGCCGCCGCGCAATCGACCAGACGAAGGCTTTCCGCGGACTATCGGGGCGCCGGAATTCGCATTCCCAGCAACCGGGAACTCAGCGACTTCCCATGGCTGTCGAGCGCCAATGACGTTGTAACACCGCCGTTAAGCGCTTGCGTGCACACAAATTGCAAGCCGCAGATTAGGGGGACCTCAAAACGGGTGACCTCACCGCTGATGTAATGGGCGAGGTGGATTCTCACCCTTTGTGCGGTGACATACGTTGACAGCCAATCGAAGTGGCGGTCGTCGAGCGGGAACAACGACAGAATCGCAGTGTCACCCTTGTCCCCGGCACGGGCGTGTGCGATCTCCCGCAGGTACACCTCGGTCACGTCGTCTCCAAGATCTTGGTTTGAGCGCTGACGTCGGCGCGATCGATGAACGTCGAAAGGATGCCGATGACGTCGGTGACGGAACCGCGGACACCGCCGCCACCCGATGGTCCATTCAGGTAGAGCGCCTCGACTTCACGGGTGACGGCCTGGGCGTGATCGGCGGTGGCGGTCATGGCAGCGACCCGCAGTCGGCATTCACCGTCTGCCATTGAGTTTGGACCGCCGAGGGAGCCGATCAGATCGATCCGCGGATCGATACCGGTTCGGCGAATCCGTTCAGCCGCAACATCTCCGGCCAAGCGCGCACGATCGACACAGCCGAGCCCGGCGTAGGAGATCTCTGCCTCGCCGCGGAATCCGGCGCGATATCCGACGCTCACCTTCAATTGCTCAGGACGCGGCCGGCCGACCGCGCCGCTGACGTACACGCGGTCGCGGGCGACTTCATCGAGGCAGACGCCGTACACGTCGAGTGAGACGTCAGGGGTGAGATACCGGCCCGGGTCGCCGAGTTCATAGAGCAGTTGTTCACGCACGGTGCGGCGGTCGATCAGTCCACCGGTGGCGTCGACCTTCCCGACTGTGAAAGTGCCGTCGGCGCGGACGTCGGCGAAGGGCAGCCCCAGGGACGCCAACCCAGGTACCGATTTGTGTCCGGGATCAGCGAAGTAGCCTCCGCTGACCTGTGTTCCACACTCCAGCAGATGTCCGGCCAACGTTGCGGCCGCCATCATTGCTTCGTCGCTCAGGTCCCACCCGAACCTGTCCGCGAGCGCCGCGACGAACAACGACGGATCGGCGACACGTCCGGTCAGAACGACGTCGGCTCCGGCTGCGAGTGCCGGCAGCAGACTGTCGGCGCCCAGATACGCATTGGCAGAGACGATCTGGCCATGGGAGGACAATGGCTTTCCGTCCTCGAGTGCGGGGGCTTCCTGGTCGATGCGATTCAACACATCGTCACCGGTGATCACCGCGATCCGGCAGGACAGTCCGGCCTCCTGCGCGATTCGTCGTGCCAGCTGTCCTGCCGCGGCCGGGTTCGCCGCACCGAGGTTGCTCAGGACGCGTACATTGCGGGCTTTGGCTTCCGGCAGTAGCACCTTCAACCGTTGCTCGGCGTAGAGGTCGTACCCGGTCGCGGGATCGACGCGCCTGCGCGCCTGTGCGAGGGCGATGGTCCGTTCGGCCAAGCATTCCAACACCAGGTCGTCGAGCTCACCGTCGCGAAGAAGGTCGACCGCGGAATCGATTCGGTCACCGGCGAAACCGGCGCCGCAGCCAATGCGAACGGTGTCGCGCACAGCAGTCGACCCGTGCTGCCTCACAGGCTCAATGCTCCGGTAGCCAGTGCCGCCACTGTCATGATCAGCGTTGTCGCGAACGCCCACAGGAAGATGTGGCGCTGGTGCTTACCGAGTTCCACACCGGCCATGCCGACCAGAATGAACGTCGATGCCGTCAGCGGACTCAGCGGAAACCCGGTGGTCATTTGCCCCAGAATGGCTGCCCTTCCGATCTCGGCGGGGTCCCCGCCCAGCGATGCAGTGGTCTCAGCGAGCACCGGCAGCACGCCGAAGTAGAACGCATCCGGGGTGAAAACCAGGCTCAACGGCATCGCCGCGATCGCAGTCAGTACCGGCAGCAGGCCCGAAGCTGAGGTCGGCACCACGCCGACCAGGGCTTCGGCCATGGCCGTGATCATGCCCGTGCCCGACAGGACCCCGGTCAGCACGCCCGCGGCGAAGATCATCGACACCACCAAGACGACGTTGCCGCCGTGGCGTTCGAACAACTCCCGCTGCCGTTCCCAAGTCGGGATGTTCACCGCCGCAGCCAATGCGAACGCGATAACGAATGCGATCTCCAGCGGCAGCAACTGAAACAGCAACACAACGACCAGCGTCAAGGTCAGTACGACATTGAAGACAGTCCTGGCCCGGCCGACCACACGCTTATGGGTGGACAGATCCTGCTCGTGCACAGTGCCGGGTCCTCCGACGGCCGGCCTGCTCTCCGACGCAGCCGCATCGTCGATCTCGCACACGCCGATCTTCTTGCGTTCTCGACGACCGATCAGGTAGGCGGCCAACAAAACCCATGCGATGCCGACACCCATGGCGGGTAGCACCGGGATGAAGAGGTCGGCGTTGGACAGATCGAGTGCCGCCATGGCGCGCACCGTCGGTCCGCCCCACGGAATCATGTTCATCACGCCGGCGGCCAACGCCACCACGCCCGTCAGGACCAGTGGCCGCATGCCGATGCGCTTGTAGATCGGCAGGAACGCCGACACCGTGATGAGGAAGGTCGAAGCGCCATCGCCATCGAGTGCTACCAGCAGCGTGACAACAGCGGTTCCCACTGTGATTTTCATGGGGTCCCCGCCTGCCCACGACAGGACTCTGCGAATCACTGGATCGAACAGGCCGAGGTCGATCATCAGACTGAAGTACAGGACCGCGAACGCGATCATCACTGCAACGGGTGCGACTTTGAGGACGCCTTCTCCGATGTACTCGCCCAATTGCGCGCCGTGGCCACCGATCAGCGCGAAGACGATGGGCACCAGGACAAGGGCCACGAGCACCGATGTCCGCGTCCACAGTGTCAGCGCCAGGAAGGTGCCAACGGTCAGGAACCCAAGTGTTGCCGTCATGCCCCGCTCCGCTCTGTAACGCCGATCACATTGCATTGCGAGTATCGATCACGTCATCTAGCGACGTCCAACATAGGTTTCTCATAGACTTATGCGCTGTGCGCATAGAGCCGACGTTGACGCAGCTTGAAACGGTGATCGCCGTCGCCAGTGAACTCAGTTTCAGCATTGCCGCGCGGCGACAGTTGGTGTCCCAGTCCTCGTTGAGTCGAACGGTGGCTCAGGTCGAGCGGATGTGCGGAGTCAAGCTATTCGAGCGCACTACCCGGCGACTTGAATTGACTGTCGAGGGCGAACGCTTCGTCCAGATGGCCGAAACGATCCTGTCGACTTACCGCGATGAAATCAGTGACTTCGCGGCCTACCTGTCAGGTACGAAAGGTGTTCTGCGACTAGCTGCGCTGCCGTCGCTGGCGGCGTCGCTGTTACCACCTATGATCACCCGTTTTCGTCACCGGTTCCCTGAAATTGCGGTGGAAGTGGAGGACGTGCTCGAAAGTCAGATCGCTGACTACATCCGTAGTGGGGCAGTCGATCTGGCGGTCACTGCGGAACCACCGCCGTCATTGCTGTCGGCGATGTCGGCTACCCGGTTCGACGTCGTGGCCGTCGATGAGTTCCACTGTGTGCTTCCCACCGAGCATTGGCTGCTCGATCTGCCGACCATCGATTGGACCGATCTAGCGGGGGAGGCGTTCATTGCCTTCGACGCCGCCAGTTCCGTCCGCCGAATAGTGGATGACATTCTCATCAGCCGCGGTGTGGTTCCCGCGCGCGTGCTCACCGCCCGCAACGTGGCCTCAGTGGCCGGGTTGTGTGCTGCCGGACTAGGGGTGTCTGCCGCGCCTGGATTCGTCCTGCCGCTGATGGCTGTTCCGGGAGTCACCACCCGACCGCTCGGGGACGTCCCCATTGAAAGGCGGATAGGAGTCCTGCGTAGTAGGCGGCGTAACCCGTCGCCACCAGCGCGACAGTTCCTCGAGATCATCAGCGCTGCAGCGGAAGAGATACCATTACCGACCGCAGCACGTTGGGAGTCCCACGCGCGCTTGACATTCAATGACCAGTAAGGTTTCACCGACAGGTGCGGCGGACAACGAGCGAATCGCGCGGGTCGGCTGCTGCAGACAGGGCGTCGTCAGCGCCATCATTTGACGAATCGGCAAGTTAGCTTGCCAAACGGTTCGGTTCAGCCGCAGCATGGAGGCATGGACCAAGATCGAGCGGCCGTCATTGATGGTGTGCAGGCAGCGCAGTATGAAGCGGTCGCCGAGCCCTTGACGCGCCAGTGCATTCCGTCGGCTTTCTCCATGGTGGGCGGGATCAGACCTAGCATGAGCGTTATCGATATCGCCTCGGGGCCAGGCGGTTTGAGCGTCTCAGCCGCTGAGGCGGGCGCGCAGGTACTTGCCACGGATATCTCCGAGGCAATGGTGGAAAGGGCCGCCCAGCGCTTGCAGCCGTATCCGAACTGCACTGCCCGGGTTATGGACGCTCAGGAGCTTGCGCTCCAAGACGACTCCTTCGACGCGGCTTTCTCGCTGTTTGGTGTCGTGAACGTCCCAGACTGGCGCCGGGCTCTCCGGGAACTCGCCCGCGTCACCCGCACCGGTGGCTACGCCTGCATCAGTACGTGGCGTGATCCCTTTACCGTGGGCCGCTTGGCTTTCTCGCCGAGGCGTTGCGCATGACGTTCCCCGATGCGCCCTCGCTTCCCCGGCCCGAGGGCGTCACCGCGCTTCGGTCACCTGAAGCGTTTCGGGCGGAGATGGCAGCCGCCGGATTTAACGACGTCGATATCCGAACGGTCGAAGTCGTCTGGACGGCACCGTC
The DNA here is from genome assembly GCA_963765155.1 of uncultured Actinomycetota bacterium. Lineage (GTDB taxonomy): Bacteria > Actinomycetota > Actinomycetes > Mycobacteriales > Mycobacteriaceae > Mycobacterium. The sequence continues at coordinate 58,778 of CAVXVJ010000023.1, read as the reverse complement.
CGTCGATGCGTTTCTCGACCAATGCGGTCCGCTGTACGAGCGGATGCCGCCCTACGCCGAGCTCTCCCAGGCCGACCGTGATCGTCTTGTCCCAGCACTGCGCAGCGTTGCCGAGAAGGCATGCGGCGAAGACGGATTGCGAGTAGTCGCAACAGCTTTGGTGGGCGCTGGTCAGCGCTAAAGATTTGCACGGGTTCGCGAGGTCGAGTGCGGGATGCCCGCCAATGAAATGCTCTGGCATCCATTTCGTCTCTGCGTACGCCACGGAAACAAACCTCCTTTCCGGTGTTTAGTGGTCATCACCCGGGGTAACCGCTAAAAGCATAGTATCCAGTTACGACATGCACGTCGGGCCAGGGAAGGAGAAAGAGTGATGCAAACTTATCGCCACAAGACCCGCCACGAGACGGTCAATGTCGGTGGCTTGGACATCTTCTACCGACATGCTGGAGACCCCCAGATGCCGGCGATCCTGCTGCTGCACGGCTACCCGAATTCGTCTTACGCGTATCGCAACATCATTGAGCCATTGGCAGAAACCGCCTATGTCGTTGCGCCGGATCTGCCCGCTTTCGGCTTCTCCTCCGCGCCATCCGCCGATGCTTACGACTACACGTTCGAGAACATCGCCAACACGATCGACGCGTTCCTCGCTGCGCTGGATCTTGAGCGGTTCTTCCTATTTGTCACCGATTTCGGCACGCCAGTGGGCTACCATCTCGCAACGCGCCAGCCGGACCGGATTCGTGGCCTGATCGTTCAGAACGGCAACGCTCATGAGGAGGGCCTGGGCCCAGATTGGGACGCCCCGAAGGCATTCTTTGCCGATCCCACCGAAGCGAACAAGGCCAAGCTGCCCGAGTGGATGAACTTCGAGACAACCCGATACCAGTACATCGGAAATCAGCCGGAGCGCGTGGCGCGTCTCTATGCTCCTGAGGGCTGGCATCTCGACTGGGAGCGCCTGTCACGGCCAGGAATCGTCGACATCCAATTCAAGATCTTCTCCGACTATGGGTCGCACATCGCGCGTTTCCCGACCATCCGGGACTACCACCGCGAGCACCAGCCGCCGTGCCTTCTGCTTTGGGGCAGGCACGACCCCTTCTTTGAGCTCAACGAGATCATGGCATACAACCGGGTCCTTGATGCGCTGGAAATTCACGTCTTCGAAAGCGGACACCAGCTTTTGGAAACCCATCCCAGAGAATGTGCGGCTCTTGTGACCCGCTTCATGCTCGAAGTGGAAGCCGGGCGGGTCTAGAGACCGCGAAGTGACGGCGGCCGAGAACTTGACGAGGGGAATTCGGCGTGATCGGTAACGCTCAGCGTTACTCAGCACGCCGAAATCGCTGTGCACGAGTGTTGCAGCGGGGTGTCCGGTTCGAGCCGGCGTCTCCAACCATGCTGTGGTAACGATTCGAAACCTGTTGCGTTACAGGATGAACCAAGAGCAGTGACAGTTCGGCCACAGACATTATTGTCACGTGGTGCACCGGCGAACCGCCCTCAAGCTCCCGCTGTACCTGGCAGCAGCCGCGGCACTGACCAAGTTGCCCCTCGCCTCGGCTGAGGCGGCCCGATGGTCGGCTGACCGCGCCAACGCCTGGTATGCAGCTCAGGGGTGGCTGCTCGGCGCGAACTATGTCACCTCGACCGCGGTGAACCAGATCGAGATGTTCCAGGCGGGCACCTACGACCCGCGCCGCATCGACGGCGAGCTCAGCCTGGCCCAGCAAATCGGATTCAACACCATGCGGGTGTTCCTTCACGATCAACTGTGGGCAACCGACCGGGCCGGGTTCAGCAGCCGGCTAAGCCAATTCGTCGCCATCGCGGCGAGCCACAACATCAAGCCGCTCTTCGTGCTGTTCGACTCGTGCTGGGACCCCTTGCCCAGAGCGGGCCGTCAGCGGCGCGCCGATCGCCGGAGTGCACAACTCCGGTTGGGTCCAGAGCCCGGGGGCCCATCGTCTGCAGGATCCGGCCTATACCCGCGTGCTGCAGAGCTACGTCACCGGAGTGGTTGGCATGTTCGCCAACGATCCTCGCGTCCTCGGGTGGGACGTGTGGAATGAGCCGGACAATCCCGCGCGGGACTACCGCAAGGTCGAACACGAGGACAAGCAGAAACTTGTCGCCGCGTTCCTCCCGCACGTGTTCCAGTGGGTACGCGCCGTTAATCCGGTGCAGCCGTTGACCAGTGGCGTCTGGCAGGGCCACTGGCGAGATCCCGAGCGGCGCAGCGCGATCTGCAGTCTGCAACTCGAGCACTCGGACGTCATCAGCTTTCACAGCTACGCAGATCCCGCCGAGTTCGAGGCCCGCATCGACGAACTCACTCCGCTGGGACGACCGATCCTGTGCACCGAGTATCTGGCGCGCGACCTCGGCAGCACCGTGGAAGGAGTTCTCCCGGTGGCCAAGAGGCGCAACGTCGGCGCCTACAACTGGGGCTTCATCGCTGGACGGACACAGACGTATCTGCCATGGGATTCCTGGAAGCGGCCCTACACCTCCCTTCCAGAAACGTGGTTCAGCGATCTGATACATCCCGACGGACGGCCCCATGACGACAACGAGATACGCGTCATCCGACAGCTCGCCGCATCAGGGCGCCCCACCTGAGGCCGTGCTTTCCCTCAGCGGCATGGTTTACCGATGATCCCAGTCAACGCTGCGGCGGATGCGAGACGGTGACGTTCCGAACCAGCGTGCGCAGGACCGCGTGAGCGCAGACTGTTCGGAAAAGCCAAGTGCCCCAGCAAGTTGCTTCAACGGAATATCCGTTTCGCGGAGGAAGCGCAAAGTCGCGTTCTTGTAGACGTCTTCACGGATCGCTTCGAACGTCGCACCTTCGTCCTCGAGTCTGCGTTGGAGGGTCCGCGGATGCATAGCGAACAACGCTGCGATGTCATTCTTCGTTGATCGACTGGCGCCCATAGTTCGTGTAAGCGCCTGCCTCACCCGGTCGGACATCGTGTGAGTGCGAGGTGGGCAGCGCTGCGCGATGTAGTCAATGGCCATTTGCCGCAACGTTGGGTTAGCCGACTTCAGGTCCGCCCAAAGCACATCGCGGTCGACGTGCAGGCCGGCATACGGCTGCTCGAAGTGCACGGGCGCGTCAAAGAACCGGCGGTAGACAGCCTCGGGCGCCACCGGCGTGTGTGGCAGTGAAACACCACGCAGGCGGAAATCTCCCCTCGTCATGACCCGTGAGAGCACGAACGTATACCCGAGGCAACCGTCAAGCAGCTGTCGCTGCGGCACAAATTCCGGCAGCCGAATCGCGAAATGCAAAGTGGCGCAATCCTCGAACAACGGACTGCGCTCGTCCAGCACAAACTCGTATGCGGGACTATGGAAGAACAGATACCGCGATGCGTCGGTCAACGCCTGCTCGAGTGTCGGCGCGTTCTGGATGGCGATGGCCAGCGGCCCCAGCAGATCGCCTGATTGTTCGCGCCCTACCAGCCGAAGCCCGAAGTCCGGACACTGCGTGACTGCCGAACTGTCCTCGAGTAACCGTGCGGTAGCGGTCAGCGAGATCATCGATTCCGCATCGCGAAGGAGACCGGGCGGTATGCCGTTGCGCTCGAGCATCGGCTGAGGGTCTACGCCTAACTCCGTCATCAGGGCCTCATAGCCTTTCAGCGCGGCCGCGCGCACAACACCCGCCATGTCTCGAAGTGTCAAAAGACTGTCTCGAAATGTCAAGCCTTACGCAGGGGGGTTCTTCTACGGTTGTCGGCAATCCCTACACGATTCGAGGCGACACATGAGCGAGCACCACATCCTGCTGATCCACGGCACCTGGTGCAACGGCAAAAACTGGGGCGACTTCGCGACCGAAATGGAACGCCGCGGGTTCACCGTGCATGCACCGACGCTGCGGCACCACGGACCACCGAACGAGACCGATGTCTGGGGCAACGCCCAGAAGATGACCAAGGTGGGCCTCTTGGACTACGTCGCCGACCTCGCCGAACTCGTGGACTCCATGGACAGCCCCCCGATCATCGTGGGACATTCCGTCGGCGCTCTGCTCGCACAACTGCTGGCAGCGCGCCGTCCGAACAAGGGCGTAATCCTGTTGGGGACCGCGCCTGCGCCGGGGATGTTCGCCTTCTACCCGAGCATGGTCCGGCTGTGGATGCGCTACGTGCCGCAGTGGCTATCACGCACGCCGATGTATCCGGTCTCGTGGAAGCCGTGGGCCGAATTGATCTGCAACGCACAGCCCCGCGAGCTACAGGAGTCGTACTACGCCACGCTGTGTGCCGAATCCGGCACGGCCTACTTCGAGATGGCGCTGTGGTTCCTGGACCGCAAGCGGGCGGCGCGGGTCGACTATGACGCCATCAGGTCCCCGGTGCTATCCATTACCGGTTCGCAGGACAAATGCACGGTCCCCCGCATCGGTCGGGTGACCGCGAAGAAGTATGGCCAACGCGGCACCTATGTCGAGCTCGAGGGCTCGGACCACATGATGATCGGCGGCCCTTACCTGTCGAACACACTTGCCGCAGTGGATGACTGGCTGACGAACTATGGCCTGTATCCCAGTCCGCAGCGCTTCAGGGCAGCGACGACGACTTAGAGCCGCGTCGGCGGTGTCCTACTTCTGCTGACAAACCCGACCGGCTCTGATGTGATCGAAAACACCAGCCAACCAACGCGTCCGACGGAACCCGCGTAAGCGCTTACTCGTTGAACAGCGGAATTTCGAACGGGGTGCGTCGACGGAAGTGGACGGGAGGGGAGTGCGCTGTGGAGTTGACCCGTGATGGAGCGCGTCAGCCGTGGCGGTCACGTCAACGCGAGATCTTGAGCAGAATCGTTCGGGAGACCGAACCACCGACGGATAGCCTGCCGTTGATCAAGCACGCCAAGCGCGCGGAGACGGATAGCGACTACGACGCGCGAGTGGGCGAGGTGCTCGACCTCGCGGGCACTATCGGTGCCATCCTGATGGCCGCGGGAACTCCGGCCACAGCAACGATGGAGCAGGTCACGGCCGTCACCGCCGCGTACGGGATCGAGAATTGCGAAGTCGACGTCATCAACACGGCCATCCACGTCGCCGCACACCGTGGACCGACATCGCCACCGGCCAGCACGCTGCGCATCGTGCAGTCGCGGTCGATGGACTTCAGCCGACTCGCGGCCGTCGACCGCCTGATCGGTCGCGTCCGCGCGCAGCAGGTGTCTCCATCGGAAGCCAGCGACGATCTTGAGGCCATCATCACCGCGCCCCACCCGTACAAGCGCTGGATCGCCACCCTCGCCTGGGGTGCGCTGGCGTTCGCGACGGCGGGCACCCTGGGCGGGGGCCTGCTGGTCTGCTTGATCAGCGCGTTGAGCACCATGGTGATCGACCGCGTCAACCGGCGACTCAACAAGTACGGACTGCCGTTCTTCTTCCAGTACGCGGTCGGCGGTGCCATCGCGACCGCGCCACCGCTCGCGCTCTACTGGCTCAGCCCCAAGCTGGGGCTGCAGTTCGAACCGACGATTGCCATCGCGGCCGGCCTGGTTGTACTGCTTGCCGGCCTTTCACTTGTGGGTTCGGTCGGGGACGTCATCACCGGAGCCCCGGTCACCGGCGCGGGCCGCTTCTTCGAGTTGGTCATGATGACGGCCGCGACGATCGCCGGCGTGGCGTTGGTGTTGCACCTCGCGAACCGCTTCGGCGCCCCGTTCGTCGCCATTGGTGCGGAAGCGCCACCCGCGCTGGCAGAAATGCCGGTGCGAGTCGCATTCGGCGCGGCGAGCGCGGCCGCCTTCGCCCTGGCCTGCTATGCCGAACGGACGGCGTTGATGGCCGCGGCATTCGGCGGTGCCGCCGGCACCATCGCGTTTCTTCTCGCCCAGGGTGCGGGGTTGGGTGCGGTGGCGGCGTCGTTCGTCGCAGCGGTGCCGATCGGCTTGGTCGGCCGGCTGATGGAACGCCGCAATCTCGCACCACCGCTGGTGGTGTCGATCGCCGGCATCGTGCCCCTGTTACCCGGCCTGGCCCTGCTGCACGGCGTCTACGCGATTCTCAATGACCAGCACGCCGTCGGGTTCGCATCGGTGTTGGCTGCAATGGCGATCGGTACCGCGCTTGCGGCAGGCGTCGCATTGGGCGAATGGGGCTCCTGGCGGGTTCGCGGGCGCCGATTCCACACCCGCCGCAAGCGGTCCGGTGCGTCCACAGCCGAAGGCGACAGAACGGCGCAGGATCAGCCTGGCTTCGGATAGCCGTTGCGCTCGGAGATCACGGCAGCCGCGGAGATCAGGTGCGGGGCCACCACGGGGATCGTGTGCTCGTTGATCCGGAAGGTCGGCCCGGAGATGGTCAGCGCCGCGATCACCTGATCATCGAGTGCCCGAATCGGCGCAGCGACGGCCGCCAACCCGACCTCGTGTTCTTCGAGCGTCTGCGCATAGCCCTGGACCCGAACAGCCTCCAACTGCTGCAACAGAATCCTGGCATCCACGATGGTGTGTTCCGTAAAGCGTTCCAAACCTCCGGCAAGGCTGGCCTTGACCTCCTGAGGCGACATGTACGCGAGGAAGACCTTGCCTGCCGAAGTCGCATGCATCGGCGTCCGCTGTCCGACCCAGTTCACCGTCGTAACCGTGGAGGACCCGATCACCTGGTCGATGCTGACCACGCTGCGACCGTCGTTGACAGCCACGTTGACCGTCTCACCTACGGTCTCGGCGAGGTCTTGGCAGATGGGGCGGCTGATGAGCGAAAGGTCGTGCTTCTTGGTCGCGCCGGCTGCCAGCTGCACCACGCCGTGGCCCAGGCGATACCGGCCACGATGGAAGCTCTGCTCGACGAGGCCGCGAGCCTCGAGGGTGGTCAACAGGCGCGAAACCGTCGATTTGTGCACGCTTAGTTCGGTGGAAATTTCAGTCACGCCGGCGGCTCCATGGCGGGCCAACACCTGAAGGATCGAGATCGCACGGTCCACAGAATGGACCGAGTTGTCTCGCCCAGCGCGGCTGTTCACCATAAGAGAACGATACAAGTCGGCGCGCGAAAGATGGTCGGCCGCTTGCGGGGTGCTGATCACGGCGCCCGCTCAACTGTCGATGCGCAGGTCGCTCAGCGGCTTCGAACAGCAGACGAGGATCTTGTTCTGCGCAACCTCCCGGGGGCGTATGCCACCGTTGTGCTGCATGTCCACTTCTCCGGACAGCTTGGTTGTCTTGCACGACCCGCACATGCCCTGGGTACAGGACGACGGCAACCTGAGGCCGGCCGCCAGCGCGGCGTCGAGGACGAATTCGTCTGCGCCGCAGGTGACGAAGCGACCACTGCGTACAAACTCGACGCTGTAGGAGGTGTTGTTATCCGTGCCCGCGGGAGGTGCGCCTTCGACGGCACGAGGCACGTCGGCGACTGGTAGCCGCTCGAACGAGAAGCTCTCCTCGTGGTACCTGCGCATGTCGTATCCGAGTTCGCCGAGGATTGTTCGCACCGCGGCCATATAGGCAGCGGGTCCACACGTGTACGTCTCGCGTTCCGCGAGATCGGGGACGAGCGCCTGGAGCATGGGCGTTGACAGGCGACCCCGAAGACCCATCCAGCGTTCAGCGGGATAGTCGCCTTCACACACATGAACGACCCGGATATTCGGCATCACCGCAGCGATGGCGTCGAGTTCGTGCCTGAAGATGATGTCGCCGGGCGTTCGCGCGCTGTGGACGAACAGGACGTCTGCATCGGAACCGAGGTCATACAGCGTCCGGGTCATCGACATGACCGGAGTGATACCGCTTCCGGCGGACAGGAACAGATACTTCAGGGCCGGCTGTCCTGTGATCGTGAAACCGCCCAACGGCGCCTGCGCGGTGATCCTGGTGCCGTCGGTGACGTTGTCGTGCAACCAGTTTGACACCGCGCCCCCGATCACTCGTTTCACCGTGATCGAGATCAGATGGGGACGTGTCGGCGGCGACGAGATGGTGTAGCAACGAGCCACGCGCTCGCCGTCGATATCGAGCTGGAGCGTGATGAACTGGCCCGGGTCGAAGCTGAATGCGTAGTCCCCGTCCGGTTCGAAGTGAAAGCTCTTGACGTCGTGCGTGATGTCGACAACTCGGCGACACACCAGAACCGCCTGCTCCTCATCACCCCAGCAGTCCGGAGCCCACGGTGGCGGCATCAGGCCAGACCGCGCTGCAGTGTCTACGACCCCCATTTCAAACCTCCACTAGCACAAGGTAATTGGCTTTCACACGCCCAGGTGCTGCTGCACCCGGCCGATGTACCAGTTCACGAAGGCCTCGACGTCGTCTTCGACCAACGAGTACGGCCCGGGCTCATACGCTGGGTTCGCGACGCCCTTTTGAGCCCTGGCGACCAGGGCCCTGTCCTGGTCGTTGGTCGCCCGCCAAACCCCTGTCAGAACCTCGAGGTCGTAGTCCACACCTTCGACTGCGTCGCCGTGCACCAACCACGTGGTCCGCACGACGGTCTTGTCGGGCCCAAGCGGCAACGCCCGGAAGACGACCGCATGGTCGCTGAGGAAGTGAAACCAGGAATTCGGCTGCATGTGTATGGACAGGTCGCCGAATCGGGCGTCGCGGATGGAGCCCATGAGCTTGCGACACACCTGTTCGCCGCCTGGCCCGAAAGATGCCCCGGCGCCGTCCAACGGAAGATGCGAGACAAGGAAGCCAGTGGCGCGGGTGTCCAACTCTCGCCGCTCGCCACGCGGAAACCGATTCGCCGTGCAGGCCGACTCCAGGCTCGCCGCCGCCGCTTGGTACCGCGCAAAGAGCGGACGTAGCCGGGGTGTGATGTCGTCCTCGGAATAGCCGAAGAGGGGGAAGTAGGCGGTGATCAACTCCGGGTGCGCGGCGTCGCAGTGCTGGCACTCACGGTTGTTCTCCATCACCAGCTTCCAATTGCCCTCCTCGACGAGGTCAACCTGGTGAGCGACCTTGGCGTTCGTCAGCCCGTAGGGGGTCAGGTAGGGCTCGATGGCGCCGACCACCTCGTCGAAGTCGCAAGGCGCCTCGCCGGCGAGGCAGACGAACACCAGGCCGGCGACGGTCCGTACGTTGACGGGCTTGAGTCCGAAGCGTTCCTTGTCGAATGACGGGGGCTGAGATTCCGCGAAGATCAGGCTTCCGTCGGTCCGGTAGGTCCACTGGTGATACGGGCAGACAAGGTTGCCGACTGCACCGCAAGGGGAGTCGAGGATCCGTGAGCCGCGGTGGCGGCACACGTTGTGCAGGGCACGCACGTCTCCGTCGTCGTCGCGCAGGATGACGACCGACGAGGGGCCGATATCGACGGTCACGTAGTCACCGGGCTCGGCGATCTCCGCCTCGGTTGCGACGAACAGCCAATGTTTGGCGAATATCGCCGCCAGGTCGAGTTCGAAGATTTCGCGACTGTTGTAGAAGGGGGCTTCCAGGCTGTACCCCACGGCGCGACCTTTGACGAGGGACTCGACGTCCGTCGAGATGCTGTTCAAGACGATCTCCATCCCGATTGACGAGCCGCGTTGTACCGGATTCCGAAACTAACGCGGTTACCGAGACAAGTGTAAGGCGCGATTCCCACTCGTTGTCAATGGCTACGCCCTGGAGAAATGCATGCTCGGTGTCCGCCACGACCCGAAAACATGTGCTGGGTAAGCCCCGCGCACGGGCCGGAAACAGAACCTTAACGGCAGATCCCCTTGACAGTGACCCAGCTCATACAGTTCTGTTATACGAGACAACCGTGTTCTGCGGGACACGGCCGAGCAAGCGAGGTCACCAATGAGCAAATCGGATCAGCACTACGTCCACGCCGATCCCGCCGACGACCGGACCCATCCCCGTGCCGCCGACGTCGACGCCCCTGTCGACAAAGTCGTCTTCGTGACCGCTATGGCGCTCACAATCGGGTTCGTGTTGTGGGGGGTGTTCTCCCCGACCTCTCTCGCGGACACCGCCTCGGCGGTGCTGGGCAAGATCATTGACTCGACCGGGTGGATCTACGTCTTGGCCACCGCCGGCTTTGTAGTGCTGATGCTGCTCCTCGCGGTTTCCCGGTACGGGCGGATCCGTTTGGGCCGCGACGACGAGCGCCCTGAGTTCAGCACCATGTCCTGGATCTCGATGATGTTCGCGACCGGTATGGGCATCGGCCTCATCTTCTGGGGGGTGGCCGAGCCGCTGTCCCACCTGATGACTGCGCCAATGGGGATGGCCGAGGACGGCAGTCCCGAGGCTGCGGCTCTGGGCATGCAGTACACGCTTTTCCACTGGGGCCTGCACCCCTGGGCTCTCTACGGTGTCGTCGGATTGGCCCTCGCCTACGCAACCTTCCGCAAGGGGCAGCCGAACCTGCTCAGCTCGATCGTCTTCCCCAGGAAGAACCCGCGTCAACCAGCCCGGCGCGCAGTCGACATCTTCGGGCTCTTCATCACGACTTTCGGTGCGGCGACCTCGCTCGGACTGGGCGCGATCCAGATCAACAGCGGCCTCACGCGGGTCTTTGATGCCCCAAAAAGCAACCTCGTCGCCATCGTGGTGATCGTGGCGCTTACTGCGGCATTTGTGGTTTCGGCAGTCAGTGGCACCGAGCGGGGAATCAAGTGGATGGCCAACACCAACGCCGCCCTGGCGGTGGGTCTGCTGATCTTCGTCATCGTTCTTGGACCGACGATCTTCCTGCTCAACAACTTCACGGAATCGATCGGCGATTACCTCAGCAATGTGGTGCCGATGAGCTTCCGGACCGGCGCCTTCGGTGGCGGCGACTGGCTCGCGGGCTGGACCATCTTCTACTGGGCCTGGTGGATGTCGTGGGCACCCTTCGTGGGCGTATTCATGGCCCGCATCTCGCGCGGCCGCACGATCCGCCAATTCGTGATTTGCGTCCTCATCGTGCCGACCCTGGTGAGCAGCATCTGGTTCGCCGTGATGGGCGGCACGGGCATCCGGTTCCAGCTCACCGGCGCCGCCGACATGGCGGGCTCGCTGGCCAGCGGCGTCGAGAACACCCTGTTCACCATGCTTGACGCCATGCCGCTCTCCACGATCACCGCAATCCTGGTCGTGGTGCTGATCCTGCTCTTCTACGTCGCCGGCGCGGATTCGGCATCGCTGGTGCTCGGCATGCAGTCCCAGGGCGGATCGCTACACCCGAGAACGTGGCTGGTCGTGACGTGGGGCTCGATGATCGGCGCCGTGGCCATCGCACTGCTGCTCGCCGGAGGGCTCGAGGCAATCCAGACCACCGTCATCGTCCTCGGTGTCCCATTCCTGGTTGTGATGGTCGGTGTCTGTTACAGCCTGCTCAAGCAGCTGCGTGCCGAGCCGGTGATCAGCACCGTCCCTCCCGGGGTTCGCACCACCGTGGCGGAGATGCGCCCGCTCGAGCTCGCGTTGGGCAACGGCGTCCCCGGCGCAACGCGCGACGAGGCGGCCCCGGTGGGCCCACCGACACCGTAGTTACGTCACAGCATCTTTCGCCATACAAGGAAATCCATGATCAAGAAGTCCCTCCTCGTGGCCGCCAACAGCAAGCGCATCGAACAGCTAGTGAGCGCTAATCGCCACACCAGCCTGCTGGTGTCGCGGTATGTGGCGGGCACCACGCTCGACCACGCGATTGCGGCCACAAAAGATCTGAATGCCAAAGGGATTGGCGTCAGCCTGGACCTTCTCGGGGAAACGGTCAGCGAGCTCGCCGAATCCACGGTGGCGACGCAGGCCTACGTCGAGGCCATTCACCGCATCGCCACCGACGTTCCAGGGTGCGACGGTATCGGTGAAACTGTCCCAACTGGGCATCGCACTGGATCCCGCGGTGTGCCAAGGCAATCTGAAGACCCTGCTGGACGCGGGAGCTGAGTCCGGCGTGACGGTCGAGGTCGACATGGAACACAGCTCCGTCGGCCCTCAGACACTGGAAGCGTTTCGAGCGGTGCTACCTACCTACACCGAAACCCGCGTCGCGATCCAGGCCGCCATGCGCCGGACCCCGGATGACCTCGCGTCTTTCACCGCGGTAAAGCCACGGATTCGTCTGGTGAAGGGCGCTTTCCTCGAGTCGATCGACAAGGCCCTCTGCGATGCCGCGGAGGTGACCGCGCAGTACCGGTACCTGACCGAGTGGGCGTTGGCTCATCTACCCGATCCGGCGTTCGGCACCCATGACGACTCGTGCATCAACCACGTCAAGGCGGTCGCCGAACGGCTCGGCTTGGGCAAGGGAGACTTCGAGTTCCAGATGCTCTACGGAGTCCGCCGCGATCTGCAGGAGCAGCTGGCCGCCGAGGGCTATCGGATCCGTGTCTACCTGCCCTACGGCACGCAGTGGTATCCGTACATGATGCGGCGGATGGCAGAGCGGCCGGCCAATCTCATGCTCTTCGCACGCTCACTGATCAGTGGCTGATCGCTTGCAGCGCAACACTTTCCCGATGACGAGATATCCCGTTGAAAGGCCACATCCATGACCACCTTCGCCATGAGCGTGACCGCCAACCCGCGCGTGCCCGAGCCGGTCAACGTCGAGACGCTCGACTACGCGCCCGGCTCACCAGAAGCGACTCGGCTGCTCAAGGAGATCGAGGCCGTCAGGGCCGAAGTCCGCGAGTTGCCCAATGTCATTGCCGGTGAACGCCGTCCGCTCGGCGCGACCACCGACGTCGTCGCTCCCCATGAGCATGCTGTGACGCTCGGACGCATCCCGGTTGCCCGCGCCGACGATGTCCACGCAGCCATCGACGCCGCGCTGGCCGCCCGCCACGACTGGTCGCGCACTCCGTGGTGGGATCGCGCCGCGATCTTCCTGCGCGCAGCCGAACTGGCCAACGGCAGGTTCCGCAACGAACTGCTGGCGACAACCATGCTCGGGCAGTCAAAGACGTTTCATCAGGCCGAGATCGACGTCAACGAGCTCATCGACTTCTTCCGCTACAACGTCAAATTGGCGGCTCAGATCTTCGAGACGCAGCCGTTCTCGGTGACCGGTGTCATGAACGTGATGGATCACCGTCCGCTGGAAGGTTTCGTACTGGCGCTCACACCGTTCAACTTCACCGCCATCGCGGGCAACCTGCCCGCCACCCCGCGCTGATGGGCAACGTGGTGGTCTGGAAGCCTTCGGAGAAGTCGGCGTTGTCCAGCCAAGTCGTCATGCGGCTGTTCGAGGAGGCGGGGCTGCCGCCCGGGGTCATCAACCTGGTGCACGGCGACGGGCAGCTCGTCAGTGCCACCGCCCAAGCCCACGAATACCTCGCCGGAATCAGCTTCACCGGATCGACCGCGGTGTTCCGCAGCCTGTGGCGTGGGACCGCTGCGCACCTCGACACCTACCGCAGTTATCCGCGGCTGGTGGGGGAGACCGGCGGCAAGAACGCCGTCATCGCGCATCCCAGCGCCGACCCACAGGCCTTGCTGGTCGCGCTGGTGCGCGGCGCCTTCGAGTACCAGGGGCAGAAGTGCTCGGCGGCCTCACGCACCTACATTCCCCGCAGCCTGTGGCGCCAGATCGAGGAACCACTGATCGCCACGACGTCGGGATTGCAGGTCGGCGACGTCACCGACCACCGGACCTTCGTCGGCGCTGTGATCGACGAGGCAGCGGTGCGCCGCCTGCAGGGCGCCATTGATCGTGTCAAGGACAGCACCGACCACGAGATCCTCACGGGCGGAACCACATCGGCCGAGCGCGGCTGGTTCGTCCAGCCGACGATCGTGCGCGCCGACGATCCCGCCTCGTTCACCTTGTCCGAGGAACTCTTCGGCCCCTTCCTCAGCGTGTACGTCTACGACGATGCCCAGTGGGAGAACACCCTCGACCTCGTGGACAGCACCAGCCAGTACGCGCTCACCTGCTCCGTTTTCGGCAGCGACCGCGCAGCGCTCACCGTCGCCTTGGACCGCCTGCGTGACGCGGCAGGCATGACCTACATCAACGACAAGCCCACCGGAGCCACCATGGGCCAGCAGTCCTTCGGCGGCGGCCGCGGATCGGGCACCAACGACAAGACCGGTTCTCCGCTGGCCCTGCAGCGTTGGCTGTCCGGCCGATTCATCAAAGAGAGCATGGCACCCGCTACGGACTGGACCTACCCCTATATGGGCTAGACCTTTCAAAGGAAGCAACCCACATGTCTGCACCTACTGTCACCACCGACGTCGTGATCGTCGGCGGTGGCCTGGAAGGCTGCTCGGCAGCCTGGTCATTGACCCAACGCGGCATCACCGATGTCACCATCGTCGAACGTGACACCGTCGGCTCGGGCGGTACCGGGAAATCCTCCGGCGTGGTCCGCTGCCACTATGGCGTCTCGTCACTCGCCGCGATGGCCACTCGCAGCCTCGACCTGTTCGAGAACGCCGACGAAATCCTCGGCGAAGACGTGGGCTTTCATCAGACGGGCTACGTCGTCGGGGTCGGCCCGCACAACGTCGAGGCCATCCATGCCTCCATGGACGCGCAGCGCGCCGTCGGGGTGCGCACCGAAGCACATCAGTCGCGACGACGTCCAAAGGCTTTGGCCGGTAGCCGATCTGGAGCCGTTCGCGGCCTTCGCGTGGGAAGCGCGCGGCGGCTACGGCGACGCCTACCAGACCGCCCAGGCGTTCGCCGCCGCTGCCCGCCGCCAAGGCGTGCGCTTGCGGCAGGGCACCACCGTCACCGAAATCGTCACCGACAAGGGACGTGCCACCGGTGTACGCCTGGCCGACGGCAGCGTCATCTGCGCTGACACCGTCGTGGTCGCCGCCGGCCCCTGGTCGGTGCCGCTGCTGGCCGCCCACGGGATCGAACTGCCGATCACTGTGCATCGAGAACAGATCGTGCTCATCGATCCCGGCCAGGATCTGGGCGACATCCCGGTGTTCTCGGATCTTGTGTCGCTGCAATACATTCGGCCCGAAGGATCCGACGGTCAGATCCTGTTCGGCAATTCCGACCTCGCCGAGCTCGAGCCCGCAGATCCCGACAACTACCTGAACCGCGCCACCGACGACTTCATCGAGCTGACCATCGACAAGGTCGGAACCCGGCTGCCCGGCCTCGAGAACCCCTCAATCGCCTCGACCTACGCCGGATGTTATGACGTCACACCGGATTTCAACCCAGTGATCTCGCGCACCCCGATCGACGGCCTGATCACCGCCGCGGGGTTCTCTGGTCACGGATTCAAGATCGCCCCCGCTGTCGGGCGTCTGATCGCCGATCTTGTCGTCGACGGAATCAGCTCCGACGCCGACATCCCCGCTGATGACTTCCGGCTGTCGCGGTTCGCCGAGGGCAAACTGCTCACCAGCCCCTTCCCATATGTCGGCGCCGGCCAAATGCGCTGACCTGCTGAGTTAGCGCGGCGAAGATCTGACAGCCTTGCTCGCGACGCATTGACGATCGTTGGGTTGCTTGCGGATGGGATGGCAGCCGCGCTGCCCCCGTTGAGCCTGTAGTTACCGAGGCCCTCACTCGCAGAACTTCTCGCTAACAACAGGCTCATGTCGCTAGCCCCCGCAACCTGAACGAGCAGCACAAAAACTGACTCAGCCGCGGTCATTTCGTCGGGGCGGACCGCCCTAAGGCATGTTGTAGCCACCGCTGACCGACACGAGCTGACCCGTAACCTGCCGGGCCAGCGGGGAGGAGAACCACAGCACGGCGCAGCCGATGTCCTCGGCATTCGTCAGCCGGCGCAGCGGCGTGTCCTTCAATATGAAGTCGATCTGCCTCGGATTAAAAACGTCGTCCTGCCCGACCGCCCACAGGGTCGATGCGCCCGTGCTCGCGGGCCGTCGTGCGGGCCAACGCCACCATGGCCGCCTTGGATGCTCCATAGACACCCTGAACTCGCGACAGCATTAGGTGCGGACGAGCGCCCGCTGTTCGTGGCGGCGGACCGCGTCACGGGATGGGCGTGGGTACCGCTGACCGCCGACGCGGTGCCCGATGTGGTCAGCCGGATGCGCGAATTCGCCACGGCGCGCGCGGACGCGCCGTGGATTGCTGCCGGTGATCCGCTGCCGGGCCTCGACGGTTTCCGTCGCTCGTATCGGCAAGCGCTGGTTGCCCGCTCCGCAGTGCTGGCGTCGGGTTCACACCCACCGACTGTTGCGGCGGTCAGCGATCCGGGCCTTGTGGTAGCCGCGCAGTTTTGTGCTGACCTCGAGCAGGCGCGTGCTTGGGTCGGCGACGTTCTCGGCCCCCTGGCCTCCACAACGGACAGTGACGAACGGATGCGGGAAACGCTGAGGACGTTTCTGCGCACAGGGGCCAGTTTCAAGACGACCGCCGATGAGTTGCACCTGCACGTCAATTCGGTGAAGTATCGCGTGCAGCGCGCGCTCGAGCGTCGGGGCAGACCGATCACCGACGATCGACTCGACGTGGAAGTCGCCTTGCTCCTTTGTCATTGGTTCGACACGGCGGTGCTGAATTAGCTAGCCTCCAAGTACGAGCGGCTCATGCGGGCTGAGCGAGTAGCCCCGACTGTTTGGCGCAAGACCGGGACGTATCGCGGACCGGCCGGCCTCCTTCGCCAGCATCACGCCGACGATGCGTCGAGCGCGAAGGGCCGCGGCGTCTGCCTGGAACTCCACGCCCCCTCGCCATCCGTCGTAGCCAGAGTGGTTGGACGCCATCTCCAAGATGGATGTGTCACGTTGGGCAACTTCGGCCAGGAATGACGTCAGACCGGCTGTCACCGCGTCACTTTCGAGTGCATAGTTGCGCGAGCCCTGCATGAACACATGACTTGACGTTTCAGTCTCGGGCGTGATGCCGTGGGTCCGGGTGGTGGTGTACACGTCGCCATTCGGTGTTTCGATTTCCCAGTATTGGCGGTGCATTGCCGGCGAGACGAACGTGCCGCCCTCACGATGTTTATAGCTGACGGCACCGTCGAGACCGGTGGCGTCGGCCTGCCAGCCGGCGAGGGGAAGTTCCGGTAAGACCCGGGTGTAGGACACGGTCGTCTCGGTCACCTCGACGTCGTTGAACGCCCCCATGCTCTCAAGTCCTGGCGGCAGATCCGTCGCATGAACGACGGGTGCGTAACTGAAGTCCAGGTAATGTTCGTGGACCATCATGTAATTGGCGTTCACGTGCCAGGCGCTCGCGAATGTCGTCCACGCCGGGTCGTTGATCCATGGCATCCGTGGCGGTGGGCTGCCCGCGGCAGCGGCCGGCTGTCCCATCCAGATCCAGACGTATGGTGGCTCTTCGAGGACCGGAAATACACGCACCCGCATCCCGGTGGGGACTTGCGGCTGGGTCGGCGTGTAGACGCACTTGCCGCTCGTGTCGTAGGTGCATCCGTGGTAACCGCAGACCAACCGGTCTCCGTCGATACGGCTGTGCGACAGCGGGAACGCCCGATGTGCGCAACGGTTTTCGAATGCGGTGACGCCGCCGCTTGCCCCGCGCCACAGGACGACGTCCTTGCCGAGCAGACGTCGCCCCAGAGGCGATTCCGTGAGCTCGTCGCCGGTGGCCGCGACGTACCAGCACTTCTTCGGGTAGTTGGTATTCATAGGTCCAGCACCAACCTTTCGGTGCGAGAGCGCGACACGCAGACCAGCATCACTTCGTTCGCGGCCTTCTCAGGTTCGGTGAGCATAGAGTCGCGATGGTCCGGGGTGCCCTCCAGCACTCGCGCTTCGCAGGTGCCGCAGACGCCTTCGTAGCAGCTGGCCATGATCGGAATATCTGCTTCCTCAAGGGTTTCCAGAATCGACTTGTCGGCCGTGATCTCCAACGTGACCCCGGTCCGCTGGCACACCACCTCAAATTGGTCGAGCGCTTCAGCGGCCTGCTCCGCGGTGGGCGCCTTGGCGGCGAATCGTTCGATGTGAAGGGTTCCTGCCGGCCAGCCGGCGCACTGCTGCTCGACCGCCGCAAGCAATGGTTCCGGCCCACAGCTGTACACCAACGTGTCGTCCTCGGGGTCCTTCAGAAGCGACTCGAGGTCGAGAAGGCCCCTCTCGTCCTGCGGCCACACAGTGACGCGCTCTGGATATCGCTGCGCGAGTTCATCCGCAAAGGCCATCGACGCTTTGGTCCGTCCGCCGTAGAGCAACGTCCAATTGTTGCCTGCCTGCTGCACGGCTTCGAGCATCGCCATGATCGGCGTTATTCCGATGCCCCCAGCGATGAAGCGGTAGGTCGGAGCATCGACGAGCGGAAAGTGGTTGCGGGGGCCACGAACTCGGACCGTCGCGCCCTCTTGGAGGTTTTGGTGGACGAATCGAGAACCACCGCGACTGTTGGGATCGAGCAAGACGCCGACGCGCCACACACCCAACTGAGCAGGATCGCCGCACAGCGAGTATTGGCGGGTGAGACCGTCTCCGAGAACCAAGTCGATGTGTGCTCCTGGTTCCCAGCGTGGCAGGTCTTCGTTCGCTGGATGGGCAAGGTCAAGAACCGCCACACCCTCGGCGGGTGTGCTGCGTCGACGCACGACCAGATCGGCCGTGAATTCATGGACGTTGGCGCTGGGCATGGTGATCGCGGGCGCAGACATCGGATATCACGCCGCGGGCGGCATGTAGATCGTCTTGTAGACCTGGAACGCGTGCAGTCCTTCGGGACCGAGTTCGCGCCCCATGCCGCTCTGCTTGATGCCTCCGAACGGGGCGACGGGATCGTTGACGTAGTGGTTGACCCCGACGGTTCCCGACCGAACGCGGCGGGCGACGTTGGCCGCCCGTTCGGGATCCTGCGACCACACGCTCCCGCCCAGGCCATAGACACTGTCGTTGGCGATCGCAACCGCTTCCTGTTCGTCGGAGTAGGGGATCACCGAGAGCACTGGGCCGAAGATCTCTTCGCGTGACACCGTTGCGTCGTTGTCCAGGTCGGCGAAGATGGTGGGTTCGAGGAACCAGCCCCGGTCAAAGGGCCGCTTGCCACCGGTGGTCATTCGGGCGCCCTCGCTCTTGCCTTTGGCGATGTAGCCCTCGACGCGCTCCCGCTGCCTCTGTGATACCAGTGGGCCCACCTTGGTTTCCGGATCCAGAGGATCGCCAATTTTCAGCGAGCGTGCCAAATCGGTTATGGTGTCGACGATCTCGGTGTACCGGCTGCGGGGGGCCAGCACCCGGGTGTTGAGCCAACAGATTTGACCGTTGTTGAGCAGGGTGCATCCGAAGAACTGGTCGATCGAGGCGGCCAGGTCGGCGTCGTCGAGCACGATCGCGGCGGACTTGCCGCCGAGTTCGAGGGTGACCGGCCGCAGCAGCCGCCCGCATGCCTCCGCGATCCAGCGGCCCGCGGCGGTGGACCCGGTGAACGAAACCTTGTCGACGCCGGGGTGCTCGACCAGGTACGCACCGACTTCGCGGCCGCCAGGCACGACATTGAGCACGCCGTCGGGTAGGCCCGCCGCCGCGGCGGCCTCGGCCACCAGGAACGCGTCGAGCACCGTTTCTTCGGCGGGTTTGAGGACGACGGAGCAGCCTGCCGCCAACGCCGGCGCAAGTTTGAGGAACGAAATCGCTTGCGGGACATTCCAAGGCACGATCGCGCCGACAACGCCGACGGGATGCTTGGACACCAGCGAGGTGCCGCCGAACATGCCGGCACGCGACTCTTCGACGGGCGCGCTGGTCATCAGGTCGCTGTAATAGCGCACCAGCAGCGGCGGGAAAACGGCCTCGAACTGGTGGCCGAGCCAGATTGGCATGCCATTCTGCATCGACACCCGTCGCGCCGTTTCGGCGCCGCGGGCTTCCAGTTCGACCGCGAACCGTTCCAGGACGTCGGCGCGTTCCTTCGGATGCCACGTGGACCATCCGTCGGGTGCGTCGAACGCCGCCCTGGCCGCGCCGACTGCGGCATCGATATCGGCCTCGGTACCCCGCGGCACCGAACCGATCCGCTCCTCCGTGGCCGGGGAGTAGACCCCGATCGTGTCGTGGCCCGCGGGTGCGGTCCACGTGCCCGCGATATAGAGCTGGGGGTAATCGATTGTGGTCATTGAGGATCCGCCGTTCAGGAGAAGGTGAGCTTGGCGGGCAGGTGCTTCAATCCGCCGACGAAGTTGGTCTGCGTGTACTGCCCGGGCCCGAGCAGTTCGATCGACTCGATGCGGGGCAGCAGCTCCTCGAGCATCACCTTGAGTTCGAGCTTCGACAGGTGCTGGCCGATGCACATGTGCGGGCCGTGGCCGAATGCAATGTGCCTGTTGGGCTTGCGGTCGATGTCGAACTCGTAGGGCCGGTCGAACACGTCCTCGTCGCGGTTGCCCGACTGGAACAGCAGCATCAGCCGGTCACCCTTCTTGATGGTCTGGCCGCGCATCGTGTAGTCCTGCTCCGCCCGACGCGTGAAGTGTTTGACCGGCGTGACCATCCGCAGCGACTCCAGAACGAGGTTGGGCACCAACTTCAGATCCGCCTTGACGCGGGCGAACACGTCGGGGTGTTCGGACAGCAGCTGCAGCGTGCCTGCCAGGGTTGCCGACGTGGTGTCGTGCCCGGCGGTGGCGATTGCCATGTAGTAGCCGTAGGAGTAGGACTTCGGCAGGAACTCGCCGTCGGGTCCCTTGGCGGTGGCCACGATGGTGGCGAGGTCGTCGCGGGGGTTGGCGCGGCGGTCTTCGGCCAGCGCGTCGAAGTAGGCGCAGAAGTCCTGGTAGGTGGCCGCGAACTGCTGGGCCATCGCCTCGGGGCTTACCGCCTCGACGTCTTCGCGTTGATGTTCCGGATCGGCGGTGCCGAAGAACTCCTGGGTGAGCTTCATCATCTTCGCCTCGTCCTCCGGCGGCACCCCGAACAGCGTCATCATCACGTGCAGCGGGAAGCCAAGGGCCCAGTCGTCGAGGAGGTCGATCTCGCCGCGCTGCGCAGACAGCTTCTCCAGCTTCTCGATGGACGCCAGGGCAAGATCGCGGATCTGGTCCGTCCATTTCTGAAGCTGGGTGGGCCGGAACCAGTCGTTGGTGATGAACTTGATTTCGGTGTGCTCGGGCGGGTCCATGTACGGCAGGGCGTCCATGATGCGCAGGTGGCCGCCGATCAGGCTCTTCATGAACTCGTCGCCGGCCTGGTTCTGCAGGATCGGGTTGTTCGCACCGGGGTGATCAGGGCCGCCGCCTGCGCTGAAGATCTCCGGCTGACTCTCGACCTCCTGCAGGTCGGCGTGCTTGCTGACCAGCCAGAGGGGATCGAACCCCTCCACGACGGCCTTGGCCAGCGGCGCGTTGTTGCGGACCCATTTGTAGGCCTCGTGCAGCGCGGCGAGGTCGCCGTGACCCTCGGGGAGCACGATCTGCCGTGCGATGTCATCGGGAATGATGGCTGCTTCGGTGTGCTGAGCGGTCGTCATGGACGTCCCCTT
Source organism: uncultured Actinomycetota bacterium (assembly GCA_963765155.1). GTDB lineage: Bacteria > Actinomycetota > Actinomycetes > Mycobacteriales > Mycobacteriaceae > Mycobacterium. Next base: position 37,462 of record CAVXVJ010000023.1, on the reverse strand, counting down.
TTCTGCGGTATTGAATGCCCCTGTATCCCTCGCCGACGAGGCTTCGCGGGCGAGCGCGTTCGGTGATTCAAGTCTCACTGGGGCAAGGCTGACGCCGCGTCACCATGACGGGGGGTCATCGGTCCCGCTTTGGGGGTAAAAGGGGCACGACCGGCGACGATTCGACTGTCTTGACGACTCGTCAGTCGGCCACGGCGAGGGCGACGACCTCGTCGAAGCCCTCACGGAGGCAGGTCGAGAACGCCTCGGGGTCGGTGATGGATTCGGGGTCGAAGTTGACGGCGATGCAACAGGTTCCGTCGTAGGTCAACATCGCCACCATGGCCGGAATGCCGGGTCGGGGACCCATCGGATAAATGCGCGTCACCCGCGCACCCGCCAGATAGATCGGACGACCGATCGCACCGAGGTTGGAGGCCTGCAGGTCGGACAGGCCGGTCATCTGCCCGGCGATGCGGGTCAGCGCAATCTCCGGCAGACGGCTCAGCACCGGTGCCAGGAGGTCGAGGAACCCGAGCGCGGGCTCCATTCGCGCGTCGGCGACGAAGCGGTGGATGGCGGCGATGCGCTTCACGGGGTCAGGTTCACCCACCGGCGCCACGAACCGCGCACCGGCGAACTTGTTGGCGCCCATCGGGTCAGTGTCGGTGCGAAGGCTGACCGGTATCGCAATCGGCATGGAATCGACGGTGAGGGAAAGCGTTTCGTGGTAACGCCGGACGCCACCGAGCACCCCGGCAAGGAATGCGTCGTTGATCGAACCCCCGGCAGCCTTACCCGCCGCCCTCAGGTCGTCGAATGAAACGTCGAAGGTATCCAGCCGATAACCCGATCCGCCCTCGGTCAGTGCAGGGGAGTGCGGCGTGTCCGGCGGCATCAGCACCCGGCGAAGCGACATCGCGAACTTGACGGCGTCGGTGGTCGTTCCGAGCGGGTCGCCCGCGAATCGGCCTGCGGCGGAGAGGGTTTCGCGCACCGCATCTATGGGCGCGCCGACGACCCTGGCGGCGAGTCGGTTCACCAGCAGACCCTCGGGCGACTCCTGGCGTCGAGGCGGCGGCATCGGCCCGTCGTCGGCGGGTCCTGGTTCCCGGCTGTGGCCGTGAGCCAAGTCCAGCAATTGCAGCAGACCGATCCCGTCACTCAGACTGTGATGCGGTTTGAACAGGTAGGCGGCCTGGCCACCGGTGACGCCGAGCACGAGCAGGGCCTCCCACGCGGGACGCTCGGGATCCAGTGGGCGCGCTGCGAACTGGGCCGCCAGGGTGTGCAGCTCGGCCATCGATCCGTCGCCGGGCAGCCGCACCCGCTGCAGGTGATAGTCCAAGTCGAAATGTGGGTCCGGAGACCACGCCGGCGGAACGAGGGGCAGCGGTGGCTCGACGACGCGTTCCCGCAGTCGCGGGACCCTCTGGGTGAATCGATCGTGGGCGGCCACCAGCCGCTCCCAGTCCGGCTCTTGGTCGAGCAACTCAATCATTACGCCGGTCGAACGGGTGCGGTGGTCGCCGCCGGTGCGCCACATCAACGCTTCCCACGCACTGAGGTCTTGGCCGCCGCCCCACGAGGCGAGTGCATCGTCATTGGTGTCAGGCATCGTGCTCAGCTCTCTCGGTCGACGCTGCCACACCGTCGACCGCGGTGGTCACCTCAAGGATCAATTCGGCCACCCTGGCGGGGTCGTCGGACATCGGAACGTGCCCGACGTCCCGAAGGCGGATCAACTCCGCTCCGGGTATCCGTTCGTGCATCGCTGCACCGAAACCGGCGAATGGCAGCACTCGGTCACGGTCGGCCCACACCAGCCGGACGGGGTAGTCGCGATCGACAGGCAGGGGTTGCACCTGGCGAAGCGGGATTTGCCGCAGCAGTGGCACGACGACGGGCGCGTCAGCGCCGGCTCTGATGTACGCCGCCAGCTCCTCCGGTGGGACGCGATTGGGATGGGCGACTTGCGCGGCCAACAGAGGCCAGCGCAGCAGGGCATTGGCGGCGATGGTGTCGGCACGTAGGTGCGCAACGGCCTAGCGCGCCCACGGAAAGCCTTATCGCACTTGCCCGTAAATCGATACTGCGTTGCGAGCGCCAGGCCCCTGCCGGGCTGAACAACACCAGCGAGCGCGCCCGGCCGCGGCGGGCAAGTTCCATTCCGAGCCATCCGCCGAGCGAGTTGCCGGCGATGTGCACCTCCTGCAGGCCCAGCCGATCCAGCTCCCCTTCGAGGGCATCAGCCAGGGCCTCAACCGACGGCGCAACCTGCGGATCCAGTGGCGGCCCACCGCCATGGCCCGCCAGGGTCGGCACGATGACATCGTGGTGCGGCTCGAGATACGGCACGACCGGTGACCAGGCTCGCCAGATGGCGCCGACGCCGTGCAGCAGCAGCAGGGGCGTTCCGGTTCCGGCGCGGTGGCTGGGGGTCAGCTCCAGCGGATGAATTACGGTGCGCGGCTTGTCCCCGCGGCGACGCGCGAGCACCGCCACCGCGGCCGCGGCGCTGCCGGCCAGGAGCGCCGTGGCCACGGTGGTTGTCCGTGGGCGGGGAATGTTCGCCATTGCATATTGTCCGAACTCGGATCAGGGAGTCAGCACGGCCTTGAGGACCTCGCCGCGGTGCTGCGCCTCCACTGCCTCGTTGATCTTGGCCAGCGGCATCGTGGTAACCAGCTTGTCGAACGGGAACTTCCCCTGGCCGTGCAGATCGAGCAGGTAGGGGATAAACGTCTGCGGGTCGGCGTCGCCCTCGACGATGCCCCGGATGGTCAGCCCGAGAAGCGGCGGCTGGAACAGCCCGATGGAAAACACCGCCTGCGGATCGGCAGGCACGCCGATCAACCCCAACATGCCGCGCATCCCAAGCGAGGCAAGCAGCTGTTCGACGACGGGAGTCACCGCGGTGGTGTCGATCGCGTAGTCGGCGCCCGCCGGTGCGATCTCCTTGATCTGCTCGGACAGCGGGCCGGCCTTCGGGTCGATCGCGTGGGTGGCGCCGAGTTCGGTGGCCAGCGTCCGCCTGCTCTCATGCAGATCGACCGCGATGATCGACGCTGCCTCCCGCACGACCGCCGCCAACACAGCAGACAAGCCGACCGCTCCGGCACCGGCGACCACCACCGTCGAACCGGGTTGGACGTCAAGCGAGTTCATCACCGCGCCGGCTCCCGTCTGGATGCCGCATCCAAGCGGCCCCACGAGTTCGACCGGAGCGCCAGGCGGTAGCTTGACCACATTGCGTTCGTGAGCCAGCGCGTGCGTCGCCAACGACGACTGGCCGAAGAAGTTGCCGCCCAATTTCGTTCCGGCAGAGGCTAACCCGGACGATCCATCGGTGCGCACCCCGCCGAAGTTGTACTCGAGGAAATTGTGGCAGTACGCCGGTTGTCCCTTCGCGCACTGGGGGCACGCGGCGCAACTGTTGAAGCTGATCGCGACCTGATCGCCGCGGCAACCGTCGTCACGTCGGCGCCGACCTCTACGACGGTTCCACTGCCCTCATGGCCCAGCACACCGGGCAGGGGGAACGGCAGGTGCCCATGCTGGACCGCGATATCGGTATGGCAGATGCCGGCTCCGGCGATCTGCACCACCACTTCGTCGGGTGCGGGATCTTGGAGTTCGACCTCGGTGAGGGCGAACGGCGCGCCCACTTCCTGCACCACTGCGGCTGTGATTTGCATCCGCTTCCCCTTACTGTTGTGCGGCATCGGCCCGCGGCGATTCCCGGGCAGGCGCGACAATCCGGTTGGGGGCCAGCAGTGACCCCTGCGTTGCGAGTGTGACCGACCGACCGCACCGCACGCGTCACCACATCGGGCGGTTCTCCACCCCGCAGCAGGGGTATTTCGCCCCGAACACTCTTGGCAGCGCCGAATCGACTCTTCATAGTGGGAAGGCCATAACTCAAGGTGACGGCCGCAAGCTACCCGCCCGACACCGCGTGCGCCTCCGCCCCAACCCGGGCCAGCGGCGCGGTGTCGAGTCCGGGCTTGTTGATCGACCCCCAGAAGCTATGGCCCCACCCACAAAGGGGAGACGAAGCGAGATGACACCCTCACCGCCGGTGATCTCGGCCGAGGAGCTCATCGAGCGCATCAAGACCGGCCCCAGCGGCCCGAAGATCGCGGCGTTCTTCGACTTCGACGGCACCCTGATCCAAGGCTATTCGGCCAACGCCTTGATCACGCATCGCGCCCGTAACTTCGAACTGGGACCCGATGAGTTTGTCCGTACGATGCGGGCTGCGCTCGGCGGCCCCCTGGACGAAGGCGGCTTCAAAGACCTGATGCTGCAAGGAATTCGGGGCTGGGTGGGCCGCACCGACGACGAGCTGATGGAACTCGGCGAAGAACTGTTCGCCAAGGAAATTGCCGGTGCGCTGTTCCACGGGACATGGCGGCTGGTGCGCGCCCACCAGAACAAAGGTCACACCGTTGTCATCGCGACATCTGCGACACGGATGCAGGTGCAGCCCATGGCCAGCGAGCTGGGTATCGACCATGTGTTGTGCACCGAGCTCGAGACCGAGCACGGCGTCCTCACCGGTGAGATCGCAGGACGCCCGCCTTGGGGGGACGGCAAGGCCGCCGCGGTCCGTGAGTTCGCCAAACGCGAACGAATACCGCTGAAGAACTGCCACGCGTACGCCAATGGCGACGAGGACGTGCCCTTCCTCGACGCAGTCGGCTTCCCGCATCCGGTCAACCCGGGGTCGGACCTGGCACGCCACGCCGGTGAACGCGGATGGCACGTCGTGCGGTTCAAGGGCAGGCGAAGCCAATTCCATCCGATGGCGCTGGCCCGCACGACGGGCTTGTTCGGCGGCTTCGCCGCCGCGGTTGGTGCGGGCACGGCTGTCGGCGTGTTGACGAACGACAGCCGCGGCGGGGTCGACCTGGCGACGTCCCTGTTCGGCCGCCTCGCAGGGCAACTCGGCAATATCGAGTTCGACGTCATCGGCGAGCAACACACGACGCACCGTCCCGCGGTGTTCTTCATCAACCATCAGAGCACGCTGATCGACGCGCTGGTCACCTCCCGGGTCGTGCAACGCGGATTCACCGTGGTGGCCAAGGCCGAGGTCAAGCAGATACCCGTCCTCGGGCAATTGCTCACCCTGGCCGACGTCGCCTTCCTGGATCGCACGAACACCTCAAAGGCCATATCGGCGATGCAGCCCGCGGTGGACAAGCTGCGTGCGGGCATTTCTATCGCAATGTCGCCCGAAGGCACCCGGTCGCTGAGTCCGCGGATCGGGGCGTTCAAGAAGGGCGGCTTTCACCTGGCCCGCGACGCTGGGGTTCCGATCGTTCCGATCGTCATCCGCAATGCAGGCGAAATCATGTGGCGCAACGCGAAAGTGGCCCAGGAAGGCACCATCGAAGTCGTTGTTCACGAACCGGTTCCGACCGCCGGCTGGACCAAAGCAGATCTCGATGAGTGGGTGCCGCGAATGCGCCAGCTCTACATCGACACCCTTGACGATTGGCCGGGCACCGAGGCTGGGAAGAAGTGGTCGGCGGCGATCGCGGCGGCGCGGACATGATCAAGGCATCGGCGCTGCTGTCGCGGCGCGGCGACAGACCCCGATACCGACGCCGTGCTGACTTCGGACGAATTCCTTTCCGCCACAGAACAAATGGCCTCGCAGTCGGGCCGCGAGCTGGCCGATGTGCGGGCCGAGGCCGCCGTCTACGTGCGCGAAATGGCGGCATCCCACGTTCCTCCTGTCGTGCGAGCCTGGCGCGCGCTGTCCGCATGGCTGGTCCGCGGCTTCCAGGTCGTCATCGACGAAGACGACCTGGCCGAGCTGCGGGCGCTCGACCGCGACCATGCATTGATCTTCTTGATCTCGCATCGCTCGTATCTGGACCAATTCTCGTTTCCGCCGCGCCTTGTCCAGGGAGGCATCACGCCGACGTTCGGGCTGGCCGGCGCCAACCTCAACTTCTTCCCGCTGGGTACCTTGGCGCGGCGTAACGGTTTCATCCCGGTGCGGCGTGCGACGGGGGACATACCCGCATACCGGCTGGCGCTCCGCGCCGTCGTGGGCCGGATGGTCTCCAGCGGCCGCAACCTGGTGTGGTCGATCGAGGGCGGCCGGACACGTACCGGCAAACTGCGGTCGCCGCGGTACGGGCTGCTGCGGTATGTGACCGACGCGGTCGAATCCGTCGAGTCCGACAAGACCCTCGCGGTCCCGGTGTCGATCCTTTTCGACCAGCTGCCCCTGCATGAAGTCAAACTGATGGTCGAGGAGGCGCGCGGGCTTCCCAAGAAGCCCGAAAATGCGCGCTGGTTGGTCAGTTACGCGCGCGGGCTGCGGCACCGCCTGGGACGCATCTACATCAACTTCGGCGAACCGGTGCCGCTCTACGAGCGGATCGTTGCGCTGCGCTCCGAGGGCTTGAATGACCGCCAGGTGGTCGAGCGCATCGCACTGGACATCTGCCACCGTCTCAACCAGACGACGCCGGTTTGCGCGACGGCCGCCGTGTGTGTCGCCATGCTCGGAGAGGACCGCGCCCTCACCCTCGACGAAGTGTGCGCAACCGTCGCGCCGCTGGCGCGCTACCTGGCCGCGCGGCGCTGGCCCGTCGCCGGGGGCGCCGACCTCACCGACCGTGCCACCGTGTCGCAAACGCTGCATGACCTCGTTGGCTCCGGTGTGCTGACGTGTTACTCGGGCGGCCCGGCGACCGTGTGGGGGATCGGGGACGACCAGCATCTGATTGCTGCGGTGTACCGCAACAGCGCGATCCATGTTCTGTTCATGAGGGCGATCGCCGAACTCGCGTTGCTGGCGATCGTCCAGACACCCGCAGCGACCAAGCGCACCGGGTGGGAGAAGGCGCTGGCGGTTCGCGAACTGCTCAAGTTCGACTTCTTCTTCGCGGGCCGCGAAGAGTTCGCCGACGAACTGTGGAACGAGTTCGCGATCATGACCGGACGCAGCCATGACCCGAACGCACCGCTCGACACCGCCGCGGCCGCACGGAGTCTGCACGAAAGTGACCTGTTGGTCGCTCATCTGGTGCTCAGGCCGTTCGTCGACGCCTACCGAGTCGTGGCCGAGGAGCTCATGAGGACAGACCCCGCGCGCGACGTCGATGAGCAGCTACTGCTCAAGAGGTGCCTTCGCCTTGGCCGCCAGTGGTCCCTACAGCATCGCATCACCGAGGAGTCGGTTTCGGGCGAAATGTTCAGTACGGCGCTGAAATTGGCTCGCCACCGTGGATTGATCGACGGCGAGGCCGAACGGGCCGACGTCGTGGCCCGTCGGACGGCTCTCGTCGCCGAGCTCGACGACCTGCAGAAATCGATCGGCGAGCTGGCCCGACTGCGTCAGGACGCCGCGCCGGTGTGAGTCAGACGACATTTGCCCTGAACCGCTCGTTTGGTAATATGGTTAGACCATAACTTGGCAAGCAGGCGATTGTGGCTTTCAACGAAGAGAGGCATCCGATGACCGAGTTCACCGACATCACCTACGAGGTCGACAACGGCCTCGCCTGGATCACCATCAACCGGCCCGAGCGGTACAACGCGTTTCGCGCTCGCACGCTCGACGAGCTGATCCGGGCCTTCAAATTGGCGTGGGGGAGTTCGGACGTCGGCGTCATCTGCCTGACCGGGGCCGGCGAGAAGGCGTTCTGCACCGGCGGTGACCAGAAGCAGCGCGCCGAGACCGGCGACTACGGTCCGTCGGAAACCGGGTTGTTCGAGGTGGATACGTTGCACCGGGTCATCCGCGACGTGCCGAAGCCGGTCATTGCCGCAGTGAACGGATTCGCCATCGGCGGCGGCCATGTCCTGCATGTGCTGTGCGATCTGACGATCGCCGCCGACACCGCGGTGTTCGGTCAGAACGGGCCGCGGGTCGGGTCCTTTGACGCGGGCTTCGGCACCGGGTATCTGGCTCGCGTGGTCGGGGAGAAGCGCGCACGCGAGATCTGGTTCTTGTGCCGCCGCTACTCGGCAGAGCAGGCAGAGAAGTGGGGCCTGGTCAACAAGGTCGTGCCCGCCGACCAGCTCAAGGCCGAGGTGCGGGCGTGGGCCGACGAGATCCTGATGCTTTCGCCAACGGCCTTGAAGATCTTGAAGCAATCGTTCAACACCGATACCGAGCAGTTCGCGTCGGTCGGTCAGATGGCGTACTCGAGTCTGAAGCTGTTCGGCGAGACGCCTGAAGCGCAGGAGGGTGTGAGCGCCTTCAACGAAAAGCGTGTGCCCGAATTCGCTGCCTACCGAGGCAACTGAGCCGGGTGTCGCGATGTTCAACGTCGAACAGCCCGGGTTGACGACCGACGAACCCAACGTCGATGGTGCCGGTGGTCATCTCGCTGCTGAACACCTATGCCGGATTGTCCACGGCGGTAGCGGGTTTCGTGCTGGACAAGACGGTCTTGGTCATCGGGGGCCTGATCCTCGTCGGATCGCTTCAATGCTGATCCGCCTGCCTCGATCCGATCGCACGAGAAAGGGTGATCAGTGCGAGTCATTGCATCCATCGCCGAGGCCGTTGATGCCGTCGGTCAAGAACTCGGCGTCTCCCAGTGGGTTTCGGTCGATCAGGACCGCATCAATGCATTCGCCGATGCGACTGGCGACCATCAGTGGATCCACGTCAACCTCGAGCGCGCCGAAGTCGAAAGTCCTTACGGCACAACCATTGCTCACGGGTTCTTGACGCTGTCCCTGATCCCGGGACTGAGCAAGGACAACTACCGCGTCGACAACGCGAAGATGGGAATCAACTACGGGCTCAACAAGGTACGGTTTCTTGCGCCGGTTCCAGCGGGCAGTCGCGTCCGGCTTCGATCCGACCTCGTTGATGCACGGAAGGTGGACGACTCCACCGTCGACCTGACCGTGCGGCAGACGGTTGAGCTCGACGGGTCGGACAAGCCGGCCGCGGTAGCGGAGGTCATCGCGCGGATGGTCTTCTGACAATCGCTTCGAAGCGGGTCGTGCGGGCGTAAAATCGAGGGCTCCATGGCCGCCCCTTCACGAGGGAGGGCGAACAGTGCGCTTCGCTGCCGCAGTCCTGCTGATGGTGAGTATCGCGGGGTTGCTCGCCGCGCTGTTCACCGGTGCTCCCACACCTAGTAATCCCAGGCACGGCACATTTGGTGTCAGCGGGCTTGATGGCAGTCTCATCGCGTGGGCCTGCGTCGGCCTGTGCGCGCTAGGACTGCTCTTGCTGTTCATCGACGCGCGTCTGGAGCGCCGGCGTCCGCCCGAGCCTGAGGTAGAGGACCACACGGCAGGTGACGAGCTCTTCGGTGAGCATGATGTCGAACGCGACCTAGCGCGAGACAACTAGGCGGTTCCTGCGCTGTCGACCCGCGGGTGAGGCGTGGCGAGTTCGGCGCGGCAAACCTTTGACCGGTACATTGGGTCATACCTTTAGGCCGAAATGTATCGGAGGAGCAGTGATGGAACCCGCCGAGTCGAATTCGGCCCCGACCCGGTCGACTCTCTTGCTCAAACCGGTCGATGTGCCGAAGGCGTCCGACGTGTTGGCCCGTGAGCTGCGTGAACGGATTCTCTCCGGTGAGCTGACCGAGGGTACGGCGCTTCCGGCGGAACGTGAGCTCGTCAAGCAGACACAGATGAGCCGCGCCACGGTGCGCGAAGCGTTACGGATCCTCGAGGTGCAGAACCTGGTTCGGGTCAGGGCGGGTCGGGCAGGCGGTGCCTTCGTCCAGCGTCCGACGACGAAGTCGATGGCGAGCTCGGTGAGCTTGATGATCCGCGGCCAGAGGATCAAGCTCGCTGATCTGATGGAGACCCGCGAGGCGCTTGAGCCGTTCTGCGCAGAGTTGGCAGCCAGAAACCGCACCGATGAAGACCTTGCGGTCCTCGACAAGGCGAACAAGGACCTCGCCGATCCCGACGCCGACCTGCCGGCGTTCCTGCAGGCCAATCTCGACTGGCATGTGGGTGTGGCCATGGCAGGTCACAACGAGTTGTTGATCGGGTTCATGACCGCGCTGTCGCACGCCATCTACACCGGCACCGAGAACGCCGCGTTCGTCGACGACTCCGTGCGGGCCGTGACGCAGCGCGCCCACAAGTCGATCACGACAGCTATCCGCAGCCGTGACGCGGAGGCGGCGGCCCGGCGCATGCGCCGCCATGTGCACAGCTACGCCAAGGCCGCTCTGGCCATGGACGAACGTGAGGCCATCAGCGTCGACGACTGAGGGCCTGGTCCGCGACGAGTCGGCGAATCTCGCTCGACCGCATCGGGATTCTCGGCACCGGACAGGTCCCCGGGGTCGATGCCGAGGGCAGCCGCCCGGATCGCACGCCGCATGATCTTGGCAGATCGTGTCTTGGGCAGCGCGTTCACGCGCCACACCCGTGACGGCGTGAACGGTTTGCCCAGTTCGCGTCCGACCAGCGCGGCCAGCTCAGCGCCGATCTCTTCGGCGTCGTCGATCACGTTGGTCCCGAGGTCGGACCGCGAGACCCAAAATGCCCACACCGTCTCACCTTTGACGGTGTCGGGCACGCCGATGGCGGCCGCCTCCGCGACGCGGGGGTGGGTGATCATCGCCGATTCCACTTCGGCGGGCGCCAGCCGCTTTCCGGCCACATTCATGACGTCGTCGGAGCGTCCGCGGATGAACCACTGGCCGTCGTCGTCGACCATCGCGAAGTCTCCGTGCGTCCAGATGCCCGGGAAACGCGACCAGTACGCCTGAAGGTAACGTTCGTCGTCCTTCCATATCCCTCGCGTCATCGACGGCCACGGCTGGCGGCACACCAACTCGCCGACCCGGCCACGCACGGAACGACCGGAGTCGTCGACGACGTCGACGTCCATCCCGAGCGACGGGCCGCCGAGCGAGCAGCTGCGGATCGGTTCGACCGGGTACGGCGCCAGAAACGATCCGCCGACCTCGGTGCCGCCGGAGAAATTGATCACCGGTACGCGAGCGCCGAACACGTCGCGCGCCAGCCACTCGTAGGACTCGGGGTCCCAGGGCTCACCGGTGGAGCCCAGCACCTTCACCGAAGACAGGTTCACGCTCCGGATTTGGCCGAGCTCAGTCGTTTTCAACGTTCGCACCAGGGTCGGCGACACGCCGAGCATGGTGACCCCGTGGCGCTCGGCGAGCCGCCACAAGCGAGTGTTGTCGGGTCGGTCGGGAGAGCCTTCGTAGAGCAGTAGTGTCGCACCGTTGGCGTGCGTGCCGAACACCGACAGCGGGCCCATGATCCAGCCCATGTCGGTGACCCAGCAGAACACCCCACCGGGTTTGACGTCGAACGAGTAGGCGACTTCGCTGGCCGTCTTCACCAGAAAGCCCGCATGGGTGTGCACCGCCCCCTTGGGTTTGCCGGTGGTGCCCGACGTGTACGCCAACAGCAGCGGATGCATCGCATCGACTTCGACGGGCGCCAAGCGGGGCATCGCGGTAGGTCAGCTGTGACCACAAAACCATCTGCGCGCCAACGTATTCGGGCGGACCGGTTTGGCCGTTTTCGGAGCCGTTCGGCACCACGACGACGTGCTGCACGGTCGGGCACTGCGCCAGCGCCGCACCGACCTGTGGCACAGGCGTACCGCGCGTCCACGCCGGGTGGTGACATCGGCGACGATGACTGCCTTGGCCTCGGCGTCGGCGAGCCTGGACGCGATCGCCGACGACGCGAAACCAGAAAACAGCGGCACCAAGATGGCTCCGAGAGCGGCCACCGCGTAGCACGCGATGACGGCCTCGGGGATCATCGGCAGATAGATCGCGACGGCGTCGCCGGGCCCGATTCCCAGTTCCGCGCAGCCCATTTGCAGCACGAGCAACCTCGGTGGCCAGTTCGCTGAACGAGATCTCGCGGATCCGGCCGGCTTCGTCTTCGTGGACACGGCGACACCGTCGGGCGTCTCGTCACGCCAGCGCAGCAGGCAGGTATCGACGATGTTCATCGTGGCGGCGATGAACCAGTCGGGATGCTCAATGCCGTTGTGCAGGTCCAATACTCGGTTGTAGGGAGTGCGGAACGACAGGCCCAGGTCAGTGGCGGCGGCGTCCCAGTACCACGCCGGGTCGGCAACAGAGCGCGCCCGCAGCTCGTCGATTCCGGCCAGGCCGTGTGCGCGGGCCAGCCGCGTCACGTTGGCCTGCTCGATGCCCTCGGCCGTCGGATTCCACTGGTAGCTCATCACATTGGTCTCGCTGTCTCATTCCCTGGGCATGCCGAGGATGCGCTCGGCGACGATGTTGCGCTGGATGAAAGTCGACCCACCCGCGATGGCAGTGCCGCGAGCCTGATACGCCAACCGCAGCCACCGCTGGTAGTTGCCCGGCGATATGGCGTCCTTCTCGGCGAGCGCGAACTGCCCGCCCATCTCGTCAAGCTCCAACCCGAAATCGGCGATGTCCTCCACCAGTGGGCAGAAGAACAGCTTCCCGATCGAGGTCACCGGGCCGGGCGGCCCGTCGCCGGCAGCGCCGGTGATGACCCGCTGCCCGATCAGGTAATGAATGAGTGCACGGCCATACAGGTCGGCGATCCGCTGCCGCACAAGCGGGTCGGCACCCAGTGGGGTGCCGTCCTCGGCAGTACGATCGGCGATCTCGCGGATCAGGTCGTTGACGGCACCGGTGGTGTTGACCCGACCGGTCGCGATGGCGACCCGCTCGAATGCCAGGGTGCCCATCGCGACGCGCCAGCCGTCATCCACTTCGCCGAGGACGCCCTCATCCGGGATGAACACGTCATCGAGGAAGACTTCGTTGAATTCGGCCTCGCCGAGCATGTGTGCCAGCGGACGGATCTCGACGCCCGGCGTATCCATGGCGACGAGGAAGTAGGTGATTCCCCGATGGCGGGGTCCGCCTCCGGTGCGGGCGAGCAGAATCGCGTGTGCCGCCACCTGGGCTCGGCTGGTCCAGATCTTCTGCCCCTGGACGCGCCATCCGCCGTCCACCTTGGTGGCGGTGGTACGCAGCGAAGCGAGGTCCGATCCCGCCTCCGGCTCGGAGAACAACTGGCACCAGATCTCGTCGCCGGTGAGGATCGGTCGTAGGTAGCGCTCCTGTTGGGCCGCGGTGCCGAACTCGATGATCGTGGGGCCGGCGAAGTCTTCCCCGACGATGTTGAGCCGCTCGGGAGCGCTTGCGCGGTCGAGTTCCTCGTTGAATATCGCGCGCAGCTTGGCGTTCGCGCCGCCGCCGCCGTACTCCTTCGGCCAGGACAGACCGGCATACCCGGCGTCGTAGAGCATCCGCTGCCAGGTGCGCCAGTAGTCGAGCTTGTCCTCCAACATCGGCGGCTCGGGGCCGCCGAGCCGCGGCAAAGTGTCCGTTAGCCACGCGCGTGCCTGGGCGCGGAATTCAGCCTCGGTGGGATCGTCTTTCAACTCCATCAGCGGGGGCTCGCCACTTCGTGCGCGCGGGCGGCCTCGGCCTCGAGGCGTTGTTCGATGTCCTTGCGTAACTCTTGTTTGAGGACCTTGCCGGTCGCGGTCATCGGCAGGGCGTCGACGGCGACGACGCGCTCGGGTGTCTTCTGGATCGGCATGCCATGCGACAGCAGGAAATTCCGCAGCTCCTCGAGGGTCGGGGTGGTGTGGCCCTGCGCGGTGACCACGTAGCAGCACACCCGCTCGCCGAGCCGCTCGTCGGGCATGCCCACGCACGACGACGCCGCAAGGTCCGGATGGTTGGCGAGGTTGTCTTCGATTTCGCGAACGCTGATGTTCATCCCGCCGCGAATGACAATGTCTTTGGTTCTGCCGGTCACGCGCACATAGCCGTCCTCGGTCATCACCCCGAGATCGCCCGACTTCGACAGGCCGTCGGCGGTGAACAGGGCGGTGGTCTCTTCGGGATTGGCGAGATATTCGATCATGTGGGCCGGTCCGCGGTAGGCGATGTCACCTTCGGTGCCGCGGGGTACTTCGTTCCCTTCGACATCGACGATCTTCACCTCTGCACCCGGCACCGCCGAGCCGTCCGATGTGAGGGCCCGCGACACATCGTCGTTGACGGAACACGTGGTGGTGACCAGGTTTTCGCTGCGCCCGTAGAGGCTGAGCACCTTGATGTTGGGAAGCGTTGAGCTGGCCCGCTCGACGACCGCGGCGGGGATCGGCGCGCCCGCACATACCCACAACCGCAACGTGGACAGGTCGTGGCGCGCAGCGTCGTATTCGGACAACAGTCCGTGCAGGAACGTCGGGGCGGTGACCGCTGCGGTGCAGCCGAAGCGCTGAATCTCGTCGATGCCGCGGGCAGGATCCCACTCGGCCATCAAATGTGTCGACGCCCCGGTCAGCATCGGCACCAGCACGCTGGTGACGAGCCCGGTGGTGTGAGCGACGGGTGAGGGTCCGAACTGCACATCGGCTTCGGTGTAGCCGAACGGCGCGATCAGCGCGCGCGCGCCTGCGCAGTAGGTGTTGAAGGTGTGCACGCACCCTTTCGAGCGCGACGTGGTTCCGGAGGTGTAGACGATGACGAACGGCTCGTCGGGTCCCGGCCGGTCGCCCAGTTCCTCTCGGGCGCCGTCGTCGTCGATGTCGGCCTCCAGACCCTGCAGACTGAACACGCCGTCGTCGGCGCTGATGATGGCATCGGCGGCACTGTCGGGCCGGGTGACGACGATCGTGAGGTCCGGATGTTCCTGGCGCAGACCGAGATACATGTCGAGGTAGTTGAACTTCTTGAAGGTCGCCGGCGTGAAGACCCCCCGAATCTCGGCGTTGGACGCCACATAGCCGACTTCTTCGCGCCGGTAGATCGGCATGATCGGCACGGCGATGACGCCAAGACGCGACAACGCGGCGAGCACCTGCACGAACTCCACCCAGCTCGGCAGTTGCACGGCGGCGGTGTCACCGGCCCGCCATCCTTGCCGGTGCAGACCGACGGCGAGCCGTTGCGCACCGTCGAAGAGTTGCCGGAAGGTCAGCGAGCGGGCGCCGTCGGTCGCAAACACCTTGTCGGGGTTGTTTTCGACGCGCTGGACAAGCAGGTCGTGGAATGTATCGGCCGACCACAGTCCGGCCGCGTAGTAGTTCTCGATCTCTTGCCGGCTGTAGTGCACGGTGTACGGGCTGGGCTTCATCGCGCTTCCTCGGTTCTCGGGCTCCGCCGTCCGGGACTCACACCGGAGGGCACCGCTGCCTCGAATCGTAGAATGGTCAGACCGAAAGGGTCATCACTCGAAAGAGGGATAAATCTCGGGACCTCATGCGTTGCGCCACCGTGGGGAACGCTTTTCCTTGAAGGCCAGCACCCCTTCGGCCAGATCGTCAGTGGTGAAGGCCAACGCGAGTTGGGCTTGCAGGTAGTCCAGGGCGGATTCCAGTGGCAAGTCGCGGGTCGCCGCCAGCGCCCGCTTGCCCATGCCGAGTAACAACGGTGATTTGCAGGCGATGTCGGCGACCCACCGGCGCACGGCGTCGTCGAACTCGGAGTCGGGTACCACCTTGTTGACCAACCCGGCAGCGGCGGCCTCGGTGGCGCTGATCAGCCGGCCGGTCATCATCAGCTCGTTCGCGACCAGCCGTCCGGTGGCTCGGAAAATCAAGGCCGAGATCATGAACGGAAACGCTCCGACGTTGATCTCGGGGCACCCCAACCGAATCGACTCCTTGGCGATGACGAGGTCGCAGGCCAGGGCGATGCCAAGTGCACCTGCCAGCACGTCGCCGTTGGCCGCACAGACGACTGGCTTGTCGATGCCGGTCAGGGTGCGAAAAAGTGTGGGAAAGCGTGCCAGGCCTGCGTATTTGGCGATCGTCACACGGTCGTCGGCGAACGCGTCGAGGTTGCCACCGGAGGAGAAGATACGCTCGTGTGACGACGTCAACACGATGACCCTGACCCGTGAGTCGGATGCCGCGCGCAGCAGGAGTTCGGTCAACTGATCGAGCAGTGTGTCGGACAACGCGTTACGCCTGCCGGGGTCGCTCAGTGTCAGGTAGGCCGCGAACGCCTCGTCGCCGCCGGCAGTTTCGAGCCGGTAGGTGACAAGTTCGCCTGAGTCCGTCACGTTCTATCTCCTAAGAGTCGAGCGTCAGTACGCACTTGCCGAATGTGCGTCCCTGCTCGAGGTATTCGTGGGCCTCGGCGGCCTGGTCCAGCGGGAACTTGCGGTCAATCACCGGCGGCCGCACCGAGCAGCGGTCGATCATGTCGAGCAGGCCAGTGAAGTCGCGGCTGCTACCCATGGTCGTTCCGAGCAGATCGAACTGTCCGAAATAGAAGCTGCGAACATCCATCGGGGCGGTCTGTGCGGCGTTGGCGCCGAGCACTACGAGCCGGCCGCCGGGTCGCAGCGCGCGCACGGACTCGTTCCAGCGGCCGACAGGGTCGAGGACCAGATCGAAACCGGCCTTGTGAGGCGACAGCGCGCGGGCGTGTTCGGGCCATTCGGCTTCGCTGTGCAGCACGCCGCCGCGGGCCCCTTCGGACACCGCGCGCGCGATTGTGTCGTTCGATGACGACGTCACCGTGATGTGCGCTCCGGCGGCGACCGCGAGGGCGATCGCCGTGGTGGCAATGCCGCCGCCTGCGCCGATCACCAGCATCGACTCGCCCGCACGCAGGCGTCCTCGGACGAAGAGGGCCCGGTAGGTCGTCATCCCGACCAGCGGCAGAGCCGCGGCCTCGGCCCAGCTCAGGCCGGCGGGTTTGGGAGCCACGCATTCCGCGGGCACGCTGACCAGTTCGGCGTAGGTGCCGGGAGTGCGGTCGCCCAGGATCTCCCAGCCGCTACCCGGCGCATCGTCGCGGCCGCCCCAGTTGAGCGACGGCAGCACGACCACGCTTTCTCCCGTGTCGGTGCGCACGCCTGCGCCGTCGGCGCCGATGATGTGCGGCAACGGCGAACCGTAGCGCCCCTGGCGCACCAGGACGTCATGCCAGTTCAGCGCGCTGGCGCGCAGCGCAACGGTCACCCAGCCCTGCCGTTCGGCCGGACCCGAGAACTCGCCGGGACGCAATACTTCGGCTGCTCCGAACTCGTGCATGACCACAGCGTGCATGCCTACCTCCCTCTATGGCCTGACCATTAGACCATTGCATACGGCGGTGCACAAGGACGGTTGGGCCTCTCCAGGGCGGACGTGCGAGTTATTGACGCCTGCGTGATAACGCGCTCTTTTGCCAATCCGTTGTGACATGCGCAACAAGCCGCTATACTTTGGTCCAATGGTATGACCGAAATACTTGTTGGACCGAACTCTTCAGCAGAGAGGGGTGGGGGATGGTCTCGCTAACAGCCGTCGCCGCCAGTGCGCAGGATCTGACGGTGGTTGAGCGTGCCGAGGCACTCGTTGCCGCGGCCGCAGACCATCTCGCGTTGCCGCATTCCGACCTGCCTGCCGCCGCGTTGGGGTGCCAATTGGACGATCTGCGGCAACGCCTCGAGCAGCGGATGGCGTTGTCCGCCGAGCCGGCAGACGATTCGGCAGCGACTGCAGAACTGTTGATCTCGATCCTGAGGATGCGGTGCGAACTGCTCGATCACGATCTGTGTCGACGGGTGAAGTGCCTAACGGAGATCCGAAATGCCCTTGGCGACTTGAGAGGGCTGTCCCCGCGCGAGATGATCAGCGCCGCCCCGGTGGTGCTGAGCCGTGAGTTCGGTTTCGCGCGGACTATGATCTCCACCGTTCGGGGTTCGGTGTGGCTGCCCCAGCACCTATACATCGAAGATGAAAAGGCCGACCCCTACTCGCGACCGTTTCTCGAGTACGTCCACGGCGCCCATATCCAACTGGCGGATGCTCCGCTGGAAACAGAACTCATCCGCAAGCGGTGCGGCGCCTTCGTGCCGTCGCCGAGCGATGACAAACGCACGTTCAAGGAGATCGTCAATGTCTCCGGCTGCCGTGGGTATATCGCGGCTCCGATCACCGTTGGCGGCAGGGCAATTGGGATGCTGCACGCCGACAGCCCGGAACCCGACGGACTGGTGACGATGGACCATCTCGACCAGTTGGAGGCTTTCGCCGAGTGTCTGGCGGTGGCGTTCGAGAGTGCGGTGCTCGAAGAGAAGGCCGCCCAACAACACGTTGAAGTCGAAAATCTGTGCGCGAACGTCGACGAGCTGCTCAGGCGGTCAGCCCGACCTGCGTTGTGGTCGTTGTCAGGCGCCGCGCCCGGACAACGACACGATGCTCACTACCACCGCGAGCAACCCGTCGTGCCCTCGTTGACCGCTCGTGAACGAGAGATCATGTCTTATGTGGCGACGGGGGCGACCAACGGCCAGATTGCCCGGTGCTTGGTGATCTCTGAAGGGACGGTGAAGTCCCATCTGAAACACATTGCCAGGAAGCTGAAGACGTCCAGCAGGGCAGCGGCGGTCGCCGTCTATGCCGGAATTGCCACCTCCGGGGCTGGAGGGCAGCGATGAACACCGCGGCTCCATCGGTCGCGCAGCGCCCGCTGATCGCATTCCTGCAGGCGCAGGTCGAAGCGCGCATGGTGAGAGACCACCGCGGCGATGTGGTGCGGTCATTGACCGAGGGCATCCGTCGCATGAAGAAGGCCGGCTCGCTGCAAGGGCTCGGCCGCCAAGCCTGTACCGAACTCTGTGATGCGCTCGGCTTCGACCGCGCTCTCCTGTCGTTCGTCGAAGACGACGGATTCGTCATCGAGGAATCCGACCGCAGCCTCGGCGGCCCCACCGTGATCCCGCGCCGTGGATGCGTCGCCGAGGGGCGCTGTATCCGCTTGCGCGACACGATCCGAACTAATGAGGATGACGTGCCCGCCGCGCCCGGGTACGGGGACCTACTCGGCTCAGTCGACTATCTCGTCGCTCCCGTCATCGCCGAATCGCGAGTGGTCGCCCTCCTTCACGTCAGCCGCAGCGGCGAAGGCGGTCTTTCTGCCCGTGATATCGATGTGCTGGATACCTTCGCCTCTGCCTATTCGTTGCTTCATCAGCGAATGCTGAATACCGAACGGGTGCAGCAACAGCGCACCTCGATTGCGCGTGCGGCAGCGGGGCTCACGGAGGAAGCAGACCGCATCGCCGCGGCGGCCATCAGCCTCGACGTCGAATACGACAATCGCGTAGAACCCCCGACCATCGGGCCGGACTCCGCGCTCGCGGCCACGCTATCCGACCGTGAACGCCAAGTGTTTGAACGGCTTGTGGTGGGAGCGTCCAACGCCGAGATCGCCGACGAACTCGTCATCACGGTCGAAACGGTCAAGACACACGTGAAGCGAATCCTCCGCAAAATTGGCGCCATCAACCGGTCGGAGGCGATCGCCCTCTACATGGAGGCCAGAACCGGATCTATGCGACACAGCAGATAACGGTGAGCGACAACTCTTTTCAGGCCGCAGAGATTCCGCCGTTGACGCTGATCGCCTGACCGGTCAACCGTCCCGCCGCTGGGCTGCACAGGAACACCGTCAATGCGGCGATGTCGTCGGCCGTGGGCACGCCGAGCGCAGCCTGTTGGGCCGCGCGAGCGAACAGTTTGCCGCTGAATCCGTCGCTCGTGATGCGCTCGGTCGAAGCGGTGCCGTGGACCAGCGACGGCGTCAGCGCGTTGGCCCGGATGCCGTAGCGCTTCTCCTCGATAGCGATCGTCCGGGTGAACATCACGATCGCTGCCTTGGCCGCGCCGATAACCGATTCGCCCGGCGTGGCGGTCTTCGCCGCGTCGGATGCCACGTTCACGATGACGCCACCTCGGCGGGTACGCATACCGGGCAGCACGGCGCTTGCCATATGCATCGACGGCAGCGCCAGCTCGGTGAGTGCGGGGCCGATTTCGGCGGCTGGAATGTTGATGAACAACTCGGGACGCACATTGGCGGCGGTGGTGCACATGAGGATGTCGATTCCCGACAGGATCTGATCAGCCTCCGCCGCGACGGTGGCCGCGACGTCGGGATCGGTGGCGTCACCGGTGACGAAGTGCGCGTCGGCACCGAGTTCAGCGATCGACTTCGCGGCCAGCTGGCCACGTTCGGCGTTGCGGCCGACGATCACGATCCGAGGGACGCCGGCCGCGGCGAGTGCCCGGGCTGAGGCAAGGCCGATGCCGGCGGTGCCGCCGACGATCAGCGCGGAGGATCGTTGAGGTCCTTGGGGGCGGGCAGGTCGGCCCGCGTGTCGTCAGTCATGAATCCGTCCTTGTGATCGTTGATTACGCGTCGTGCACCGCCGGAAGCGCCGACACCCGCTGTAGCCACTTCAGAAGGTCGTCGATCACCTCCGACCGGTTGGTCTCGTTGAGGATCTCGTGTCGCGCATCCTCGTAGACGCGGACGGTGACATCGGAAAGGCCGGCGTCGCGGTAACGGTCGACAAGTGCCCACAGCAGAGCGAGGTCGGCGTTGACCGGGTCTTTCGATCCGACCGCGATGTACAGCGGCAGGTAGTGGGGCATGCGCGCCACCTCGGCGGGGTCCGCGAGTCGCCGCGCGCCGGCGAACATGTCTCTGGCCGAGGCGGAGTCGATGCCGAACCCGCATAACGGATCGGCGAGATACGCGTCAACGACCGACTCGTCTCGAGACAGCCAGTCGTACTCCGTGCGCGCCGGCTCGAATGGGGCGTTGAAGGCGGATAGGTCCAGATCGCTGGACAGATCCAGGGCCGGCTCCAGAAGGTCGAGGGCCGCGGTTCCGGTGAGGGCGACAGCGTCGACGTCGGTGCCGTGATCGAGCAAGAACTGTTGGGTCGCAAACGAACCCATGCTGTGGGCGATCATCGCAACCGGCAGGCCGGGATGGTCGGATTTCGCTCGGGCGATCACCAAATTGAGGTCGTCGACCAGTGCCGACCACCCGTTGGGGTCCGAGGTGGCCGGGTTCGTCGGCCGTCGGCCAGCGAGGCGCCGTGCCCGCGGTGGTCATGTCCGTATACCGCGAAACCTGCTGAGGTCAGCGCATCGGCGACGTGGTCGTATCGGCGGAGGTGCTCACCCATGCCATGGACGAGCACGACAACGCCGGCGACCGGCTGGCCGTCGTGAGGGGCCCAGCGGTAGGCGGCGAGTTGCCTGCCGTCGGCGGAGCGGTAGGTGAACGTGTCGGGAGTCATGGTCATGCCTTAGAGGGCAGTGGCAGTCGCGCCGTTGCGGCCGCGATCGGCCTTGTCGAAGAACTGTTGTGATCGCTCCATCACGGTGGTGTTGCCGCCGCACAGCGCGTAGCCCCACATCGCCTCGACGCGCAGCTGGTCGTACAGGGGGCGGCCGATGATCTCCAACACCGTCTCCTTGGCGGACTCGATGGCGGCCTGATCGCAGCGCAGGATCCGCTGTACCACGGCGTCGGTTTCCTCCATCAGTTTCTCGTGAGGCACCACTCGCGCCACCATGTTCGCGGTCAGCGCCCGCTCGGCAGAGATCGGCTCACCGGTCAGCAGCATCTCCAACGCCACCCCGACGCCGCAGGTGTTGACCAGACGCGGGATGCCGCCGTCGGCGGGATGCATTCCGCGACGAACTTCGAAGGTGCCGAATTGCGCTCGGTCGGAGGCGATCCGGATGTCGCACGCCATCGCCAGCTCGACGCCGTGCCCGACGCACCAGCCGTTGATCGCGGCGACGATGGGCTTGGTGATGCGCGACAACGGTCCTCGGGTGATGCCGCACAGACCGTCCTCGAGACGTTCGCGTCCCACCATCGGGCCGACGGTCTGCCACTCCGGCGCATGAGTCTTCAGGTCGGCACCGGCGGTGAACGCGTCGCCGGTTCCGGTGATGACCGCGACGCGCAGCGCTGGGTCGTCGCGGAAGTCACGCCACATGTCGCACATCAGCTCGTGGGCTTCGATGTCGATGGCGTTCTTCACTTCTGGACGGTTGAGGGTGATGTAGGCGACCTCGCCGCGCTTCTCGTAGAGCACCTTTGCTGTCATGACAGGCTCCTTTTCGCGTCGAGGATGGAGGGCAGCGCAGAGCGGTGGAACCCGTCGAACGGCATGTTGTTTTCGACAGGTTGCAGCTCCCACCACCCCGGCTTGGCGTTGGGGGCTCCACCGTCGACCCGGATGCAGGTCCCGGTGATGAAACTGGCGGCCGGTGACAGCAGGAACACCACCGCCGCGGACACCTCCGCCTCGGTTCCAAAGCGCTGCAGCGGGATTTCGCGGGCGACCTGGTTGCGGATGAAGTCGGTGTCCTTGCTGTCGTAGGTGTCCAGACCGCTCGACGCGATGGAACCGGGTGCGATGGTATTCACCCGTACTCCCGCGGCGGCCCACTCCGTCGCAGCCGATTCACTCAGCGTCAGCATGCCGCCACGCGCGGCCGCCGAGTGCGCGAAATGCGGCCAGCCGTTCCAGATGTCGGCGATCATGTTCACGATCGCGCCGCCGTGTGTCTTCATCCACTTGGTGTAGACCTCACGCATGACGATGAAGCCACCGGTCAGATTGTTGCGCACCACGGCCTCAAAACCCTTGGTGCTGATGGTTTCCAGCGGTGCCCGGTATTGGCCACCCGCGTTGTTGAACAACCCGTCGATGCGTCCGTGTTCGGCGAGGATCGCGTCGACGACGTCACCGACGGCGGCTTCATCCCGGATATCCGCCGTATGGATAGACACGCGCCCGCCGTCGGAGCGGATCTCGGCTTGCACGGCTTGGAGTTTGTCGGCGTTGCGGCCGACGATCGCCACGTCAGCGCCCAGCGCGGCCAGTTCGTGGGCGGTGCATCGCCCGATCCCGCTGGCTCCACCGGTGATTACGACCGTGCGACCGGCGAACAGGGCGTCGGTGAAAATTGACTGGTAGCCCACGAATGCTCCTTAGGACGATTCGGGTTGACCGCTGCGCGCTTCCCGAAGCTGTTGGCGCAGAACTGCTTTCTGTACTTTTCCGGTCGCGGTAAGCGGCAGCGCGTCGGTGAGGTGGATCTCCTTCGGAACTTTGTATCCGGCGATGAGGCCGCGGCAGTGCGACACGAGTTCGGAGACGTCAACTGGCCTACCAGGGTGGGGGACAACGAAGGCCACGACGCGCTCTCCCCACTTTTCGTCGGGGGCGCCCACCACGGCGACCGATACCACCGACGGGTGCGCTGTCAAGGCGCGTTCGACCTCGGCCGAGTAGATGTTCTCGCCGCCGCTGACGATCATGTCCTTCAGTCGGTCAACAAGGAAGAGGTTGCCGTCCTCGTCGCGGGTGCCCGCGTCGCCGGTGTGGTACCAGCCGTCGATGATCGCGGTGGCGGTCGCGTCGGGTCTGTCCCTGTAGCCGCTGAACATCCATGGTGAGCGGACCACGACTTCACCGGTCACGCCGGAGGGTACGTCACGTCCGTTGGGGTCGACGATCCGCAGCTCTACCCCGGGCATCGGTTGCCCGCAGGATTTCAGAAGGGCCGGATCGTCGAGGCGGTGCTGTTCGGGCCGAAGCAGCGTGATGATGAAGGTCTCGGTGGTTCCGTAGAACTGCACGAAATCGCAACCGAACACGTCGAGCGCCTGCTTCAAGGTGTGCTGCCCGATCGGCGAACCGGCGTACAGCATTCGGCGCAACGATGAGAAGTCACCAGGCTGCGCTGATGCATGGTCCAGCAGCAGTTGTATTGCTGTGGGAACCAGGCAGGTCACGGTGGGACGGTGCGCTGCGACAGCGGCGATGAAGGCGGCGGGTTCGAACGCGGGCAGAATCGCCAGGGACGCACCGTTATACAGCGCTGATAGCGACACCCAGGTGCCGGCCAGGTGGAAATTCGGCATCACCATCAGGCCGACGTCATCGGAGTTCCAGTCCACTGACGGCTCCGTCGCCGCGGCGCGGAACCACCTCCCCAAGGCGCCATGCGAAATCGGCACGCCCTTCGGGGCGGCGGTGGTGCCCGACGTGTAGGCCAGCAGGGCGGTCGCGCTGTCAGTCAGCGCAACGTCGGGGTCCGCGGAGCCCGCTTGCGAAGACCAGCGTTCTAGTTCCGTTTCGGCGACGATCTCCACGGCCATGTCCGCGGTCCGGCGCACCCGCTCGGCAAGCTCGGTGAAGTCCCGTCCGGCGAAGATCAGCGGCATCTTCGCGTCCTGCACGACTTCGATGAGTTCTGCTGGGGCGCAGCGCCAATTCAGCGGCGTGAACGCACATCCCGCCCTGTTGACACCGATCCAGATCTCGAAGAACTCCGCGGAATTCTTGCCCAGATAGCCGATGTGGGAGCCGGGCGGTATGCCCACGGCCGCCAGCGTATTTGCGATGCGGTTCGACCGGTCGTCGAGTTGGGCATAGGTGACAACGCGATCGGTGGTGATCAACGCGGCCTTGTCGGGCGTTGTGCGTGACCAGAAACGCACCATGGCGGGAATGCCGCTAATGCCAGATGCGACCGTCATCGCTCGCCCCTCGTTGATTGTTGCAATGGTCAGACCATATCGGCTGAAAGATGTCGGGGTCAAGGTCGATGTTCGCCGCGCCATGCTGGCCTGTACGGATATCCCCCTTTCCGGGGGCAAGATCCCCCATACGAGTGCTTACCAAGACTGACCTGCGCTGATTGCATGGTCGTGCCCGGCCGATAGGAGCCTGTCCATGACCACACCATCGTTCGACGACACGGATGTCGCCCCGACCAACGACGTCGCTGCGACCCGGCCCTACGACGACCTCAACGTCTCCTCTGATGCGTTCTGGGAGCACGACGTACAGGAGCGGGATCTGATTTTCAAGCAGCTGCGAGAGCAGCGGCCGATCAGCTGGCAGCGGCCGATCGAAACAGCGTTGCACCCGCAACAGAACGATCCGGGCTTTTGGGCCGTGGTGCGCCACGCCGACATCGTCGAAGTCAGTAAGAACTCCGATGTATTCGTGTCGGGCTACGGCGTCATGTTTGACGTGCTTCCGCCGGTGTTTCTGCAGATGGCGATGTCGTTTCTGGCCATGGACAACCCGCAGCACGATAAAGTGCGCGGGCTGGTCGGCAAGGCGTTCACCCGCCCCCAGATCCGGCGCATCGACGACGACATTGCCTCGCGCGCTCGCAGGATCGTGGCCGCGGCGCGCGAAAAGGCGACTGCGGGTGAGCCGATCGACTTCGTCAGCGACATCTCGCGGCACCTGCCGATCGAGATGTTCGGTGACATGTTCGGTGTCCCTGAGGAGCTGCGGCCGACCGTCGCGCACGCCGCCGACGAGATCGTGGCGTGGGCCGATCCGGTCTTGCTGGCCGGGCGCGACGGCGCCCAGGTGCAAGTCGAGGCGACAACGCAGATCCACCAGATCGCTGCGCAGCTCATCGCAGAGCGGCGCGAGGCGCCGGCCGAGGACCTGTTGACCAATCTGGTGCAGGCCGAGGTCGATGGTGAGAAGCTGACCGACCCCGAAATCGGCGCCATTATGGTCCTTTTCGCTGTCGCAGCCACCGACACCACCCGCCACACGGCCAGCTTCGCGGTCAAGGCGCTCACCGATTTCCCAGACCAGCGCGAATGGCTGTGGGAGGACTTCGAGGGCCGCATCGACTCGGCGATCGAAGAGTTCCTGCGCTGGGGATCGGTGGTGCTGAACTTCCGGCGCACCGCGGTCGCCGAATACGAGCTCAACGGGCAACACATCCTGCCGGGTGACAAGGTCGTCATGATGTATCCCTCCGGCAATCGCGACGCCGAGGTGTTCGAGCACCCGGACACATTCGATCTGGCGCGCCAACCCAACCCCCACATCGCATTCGGCGGCGGCGGCCTCCACTTCTGCCTGGGCAACCAGCTCGCCAAATCGATGCTGCGGTCACTGTTCCGGGAACTGCACCAACAGATGCCCAATTTTGTCGCCGGTGAGCCGACACTGATGAAAACCAACTTCATGCGCGGCGTCGTCAGCCTGCCATTCGAACCCAACCTGGTTTCCCAGCCATGACCACCCCACCCAACCGAATGTCATCCTCCCTCGACGCCCTTTCCCGCACGTCCGATCAGCTCTATGACGACCTGCTCCTACCGGACGAGACCGTCAAGATCCGTGCCGAGGCCCGGGAGTTCGCGACGACCGTGCTGGCACCGCGCGCAGCGGAGCTGAATTCTGCCGAGGAGGCCAAGGCCGCATTCCCACGGGACATCCTCGACGCGATGACCGCCGCCGGGTTGTACACCATCCCGTTCGCGTCCGACGTCGGCGGCCGGGGGCTGCAGTACCCGATGTTGGCGGCCGCGACGGTGCTTGAAGAGCTCGCGTACTACACCCCGGGGGTGGCGTCGGCACTGTACGACGGGCAGGCCCTGCTCGTGGGGCGCACGCTCGACGCCGCTCCCGCCCACATCCGTGGCGAGTATCTGTCCCGGCTCGTACGCGGTGAGATCGTCGGCTCCTTCGCCACCAGCGAGCCCGACGCCAGCACCGACCTGTCGGCGGAGGCGATGCGCACGACCGCGACACGGGTCACCGGCGGATACCGCCTCAACGGGCGTAAACGGTGGATCACGAACTCGTGCGCGGCCGACATCATGGCCACGCTGTGCGTTGTGGACGGCGAACAGGCGATGCTGCTGGTCGACATGCACAGCGACGCAGTGGTTGTCGGCGCACCCGACAAGAAGATGGGCAACCGGTTGCAACTGACCTCAGACGTCGAGTTGATCGACGTGTTCGTCCCAGACGAGCACGTCATTGCCGAACCGGGCCGCGGCCTGGCCGCCGCGCTGAAAAGCCTCTCGTACGGCCGAATGGGCGTCGGCGCAATGGGAGTCGGCATGGGGCAGTGCGCGTTCGATCACGCCGTCGCCCACCTGCGCAGCCGCAGCGCTTTCGGCTCCAAGCTCGGTGGATTTCAGCATTGGCAGTTCCGGATGGCCGAGCACGCGATCGCTCTGGAGGCGGCCCGCTCGTTGTACCAGAAGGCGGCGCGCAAGTCCGACACCCGCGGGTCGGGTGAACCCGAGGCCGCGATGGCGAAGGTCACAGGCAGTCGCGTCGCCGTCGACGTCGCCCGCGATGCGATCCAGGTGCACGGCGGTTATGGCTTCGTTCGCCAGCTGACCGCCGACGGTAAGACCAACCACCTGGAATCAATCTGGCGTGACAGCAAGGTCGGCGAAATCTACGAGGGCGCCAACGAGGTGCAGCTATGGAGCATTGCGCGCGTCGCCCTCGGACGCGATATCACCGGCTAACAGCCAGGTCCAACGCGACGTCGCCGGTCATGTCTTCCTGGCCACCCACCAAGCCGCGGCGGCCGACCTCGAGGAGAATGTCGCTTCGGTGATGAAGAGAGACGGTCGCTGTAAACCGTTGGGAGTCAACGGCAATACGAGCGAGCTAGCCTGGCGTGCTGTCAACCAACGTGGCTGGCTCTGCGAGTTGGCTGCTGCGCTGCCGCCCGCGGTAGTTGGCCGTGGCGACACGCCACATCATGGCTGGGCGCAGCAGCCGGGTCGCCGGGACCACCAGTGTGGTCACCGTGTAAACATCGACAGCGTCCAAGGATTTTGAGCACGTCAATGAAATTGGTGAGCAGGCAGTGTCCCCGCAGCTCGGTACCACACACGTCGCGCACGTTGTCATGTCATGGCCTCCGCCAGCTCCATATGGCCCTCGAAGCCGCACCTCGTCGCCTTGGCGCGGTAGCGGTCCCGGAACTCCTGATAGCCGGCCTCGTCGCCGTGGGCGCGCGCCAGCAGCGCACGCAGCCGCAGCAGCGTGATGTCGTGCAGCACGAACCCGGGGTCGGTCGGCACCGCCGCCAAGGTCTCGATCGCGGCCTGCGCCTCCTGCAGGTCGCTGTCGCCGGCGCGGCGCAGGAGCGCCTCCACCAAGACGGTGGTGGCCAGCACAGTCCAGACGGCCCCACCCGAGTCGAGCAAGTCGTCAACGACTGCCTGCGCCAGGTCGATAGCGCCGTCGAGATCTCCGGATCTGGCCTTCTCCTTTGCGATGTGGATGTCGACAACCGGCACAATCTGCAAAGTGAACCGCTCCCGCACGGCGGCGTCACGGACCTGTGCAAGCAGGGCGAACCCAGTGTCACGCTCCGGACCATCCTGATGGGCCAGGGTGATACCTCGCGCGAATCGGGCAAGGTGCAGCGCGAGTTCGTCACCCGACCGCTCCGCGATCGCCAGCGCGTCGGCGGTGTCAGGCAGGGCGGTCGCATCGGGCAGCAGCGCCCCATTCGTGATCGCGAGAGGGTACGTGTGGAAGATCACGCCGGCAAGGGAGATGGGGTCGGCCGCACGCGCCATTGCGAGGCCCTGGGCGAAGTCGTCCTTCCAGCCGGGAATGCCCAGGGACCATCGGGCGGCGCCGCGAAAGGTGATCGCGAACGCCAGCGGTGATCCGAGGACCAGGTTGCCTGTGGTGGGATCGCCGTCGGCCAAATCGATGACGCGCTGCGCCAACCGCAACACTTCGGCCATCTCGCCGGTCTCATGCTTGGCGGCAAGCGCCGCGAACGACAGCCCGACCGTCAGCGTCGGGTCGCCGATCGATTCGAGCAGTGCGGTTTGTTCGGTGGCCAGACCAGATGCCTCGCGGCGGCGCGCATTAGCGAATTGTGCGACCACCTGCCCGGCCATGCCGATGGCCAGCGATACCTGGTCGCCCGCGGCGGTGCACAGGTCGCGCAGTTCGTCGAAGCCGGTGTCGGCGCCGCTGCCACCCACCCGCCACGCGCTGCCAGTTAGCAGGGTGCGCGGCGCGATGCGCATCGCGGCCCGGTCGGGGTCGTCGTCGGGGAGCCGGTCGGCGACCTGACGGGCCCGCCGCCAACTCGTCTGCGCCGCGGCGATGTCGCGGTTGGTCGACCAGGTTCCGGCGCGCATGTGCCAGGCATACGCGGCACGCAGGTCGCCGGCGGCCTCCAGGTGTTCGGCGATCAGGGCCGCATTCTCCTCGGCGGAGGCGGGGTCGCGGTGTTCGATCGTGGCGGCCAGCCGCCGGTGCAGTTGCGCGCGGTCGGATTTGAGTTGCGACTCGTAGGCCACCGTGCGGATCAGCGGGTGCCGAAACGCGTACTCCGCGCGTTGGGTGAAGCGCACCTGATCGACCAGCTCCGACTCGATCAGCGGGGCCACGTCCGGACTGTCGATGATGCTGGTCAGCAGGTCGGTGCCGAAGCGTGACCCGATCACCGCCGCGGCATTCAGGGTGCGTTTGGCGGTCGAACCGAGGCGGTCGATGCGGGCGCCGATGGTGGCCTGCAGGGTGGCCGGCACCTCGACGTCGGCGACATTCCCGCGGAGCAGGTAGGCGCCGAGCTGGCCGTGCAGGACGCCGCGTTCGGCCAGGTCGCGCACGATCTCCTCGACGAAAAACGGGTTCCCAGCGGCGCGGGCGCCGATCAGCGCGGCCAACCCGGTGATCGAGGCATCCGAGCCCAGCCGCTCGGCGGTCAGCGCGGCGGTGTGCGCATGCGGTCAGCGGGCGCAGCGCGATGGTCTGCGCGCCCGATACCCGGGTCAGCGCGCCGTGGTATTCGGGGCGGTAGGTGATCAGCATCATCGAGGGTGTTTGCGGGATCACCGCCAGGAAATCGGCCAGCATGGATTCGCTGACCTCGTCGATCCAGTGCACGTCCTCGACGACGTACACCCCCGGGGTCTCACGGGCCAGCGAGACGGTGTTGACCAGCGCCGTCAACCGCCGCCGCCGGGCATCCGGGGCGATGTCGGGCAACCCCACCGCGGCGTCACCGATGCCCAAAAGGTCATCGAGCAACAACAGGTCTTCCGGGTCGGCGTCGGGGACTTGGGCTCGCACGCCCGCCCGGGCAGCCCGATCGTCGAGATCGGTCACCCCCAAGCCGTCGCGCAACAACCGGGCCACCACGTGAAACGGGATGTCGCGGGCGTGGGACTCGCAGTAGGTGGTGAACACCGGCACATCGCGGCTCGCCGCGAGCGCTGCGGCTTCGCGGACCAGTCGGCTCTTGCCGATGCCCGCCGGACCCATGACATTGACCACACACCCGGCGCCGCCGATGGCCTCGTCGAGGATCGCGGTCACGGTGCCGATTTCCCACTGACGGCCGACCAGAATCGACTCGCTGCGCCGACTGGGCGCATGGTCGTCGATGGCCACCAGTCGCCTGGCGGGCACCGGTGTGTCAGCGCCCTTGATGTGCACCAGCTCGGGCTCACCCAGCACCGCGGCCTCTTTGACCAGGCGGGCGGTGGACTCGCTGAGCATCACCCCACCCGGCGGCGCCACCGATTCCATTCGCTGCGCCATCCCCACCTGCTCACCGATCGCCGTGTAACCCATTGGGCCCGAACCGGTCTCACCGGCAATCACCTGACCCGAATTCAGGCCAACCCGCAACTGCAGCACGACACCGTCACGGCGTTGAATCTCGGCGGCCAGGCGCTCTGTCTCCTCTTGGATATCCAGCGCGGCCAGGCACGCGCGGAAAGCGTGATCCTCCAACGCGACAGGCGCCCCGAACAGCGCCATGATCCCATCGCCGGTGAACTTATCGACCGTGCCGCTGTAGCGCTGCACGACGACCGTTGCGCGGTTCACCAACTCGGTCATGATCTCGCGCAGCCGCTCCGCACCCACCGCCGCCGCGATCCGCATCGACCCCACCACATCGGCGAACAGCACAGTGACCTGCTTGTACTCGGCATGCTGGGACTCGGCTATAGCGGAACCGCAGGCGTCACAGAATCGGGCATCTGGCCGCGGCTCGCTGCCGCATGACCGGCACTTCACGGCTGCCGTCATCCGACACTCCCCGCTGTCTGGAATCCGCTCCACTGAGGATAAGGCGCACCACCGGACGCGGGACGGTTATTGACGCGTGCTTAAGCCACCGCCGCCAGGCCTTCGGCTTCCGGAATCAATCTGGCGCGACAGCAAGGTCGGCGAAACAGCTGTGGAGCATTACGCGCGTCGCGCTCGGACGCGACATCACCGGCTGACCGCCAAGTCCAGTGCGACGTCGCCGATCATGTCTTCCTGGCCGCCGACCAGGCCGCGGCGGCCGACCTCGATGAGGATGTCGCGCACGTCCAGGCTGTGGTGCTGCGCGGCGCGTTCGGCGTGGCGCAGAAAGCTGGAATAGACCCCGGCGTAGCCCAGCGTCAGTGTTTCCCGGTCGACGCGCACCGGTCGGTCCTGCAGCGGGCGGACCAGATCTTCGGCGGCGTCTTGTAGGGCAAATAAGTCGCAACCATGGTCCCAGCCGTAAATATCGGCGACGGCGACGAAGGCTTCGATGGGGCAGTTGCCTGCGCCGGCTCCGTGCCCGCAGAGCGACGCGTCGACGCGAAAGACGCCTTCTTCCACTGCGACCACCGAGTTGGCCACCGACAGCGACAGATTCTCGTGTGCGTGGATGCCGATCTGGGTGTCCCCGTCGAGGATCTCGCGGTAGGCGCGCACCCGGTCTCGCACATCACGCATCGTGAGGCGTCCGCCGGAGTCGGTGACATAAACGCAGTGCGCTCCGGCGTCGGCCATCAGCTTCGCCTGGCGCGCAAGGAGATCCGGCGCGGCCATGTGCGACATCATCAGGAAGCCGGACACGTCCATGCCCAGATCGCGCGCCTTGGTGATGTGCTGCTCGGCGATGTCCGCCTCGGTGGCGTGGGTGGCGACCCGCACCGAAGTGACACCGAGGTCGTGGGCGGCATTGAGGTCGTGCACGGTGCCAATTCCCGGAAGCAACAGTGTCGTCAGCCGGGCGTTCGTGACCACTTCGGCCGCCGCCGCGATCCATTGCCCGTCGGTCGAGCTGCCCGGCCCGTAGGTGAGGCTGGAGCCGGCAAGGCCGTCGCCGTGGGCCACTTCGATGGCGGCGACCCCGGCGGCGTCGAGGGCGGCGGCGATCCGACGCAGTTGGTCGATCGGCAGCCGGTGACGGACGGCGTGCATGCCGTCGCGCAGTGTGACGTCCTGGATGTACAGCTGCTGTCATGGCACCGGTTCTTCCGTTCGCGCGGCGAGGCTTTCGACGACCCGCAGTGCGGCCGAGGTCATGATGTCGAGGTTTCCGGCGTAGGCGGGCAGGTAGTGGGCCGCGCCCTCGACTTCTAAGTACGCGGTCACCTGCCAGCTTGGACAGCCGTGTCGGGCGTCGACCGAATTCCGCAGCAGCGTCGTCGCTTTCGAGCCGGCGGAACTGGACCTGTTGCTTGAGCCGGTATCCAGGCACGTAGTTGGCGACTGCGTCGACCATCGCTGCCACGTTGCTTTCGACGGCGTCGAGGTCGGCTTCGCCGATCAGGCAGTGCACGGTGTCGCGCATGATCAGTGGGGGATCGGCGGGATTGAGCACGATGATCGCCTTCGCCCGGTCCGCGCCGCCAACGACCTCCAGTGCCTTGGCGGTGGTCTCGGTGAACTCGTCGATGTTGGCCCGCGTGCCGGGCCCGCCGACTTCGACGCGATCGAGGCGACGATCTCGGCGTACAGCACCGGCGTGGTGGCGGCGACCGCCGCGAGGACGGGGATGGTGGCCTGGCCGCCGCAGGTCACCATGTTGACGTTGCGGCTGTCGAGATGTTCGTGCAGATTCACGGCCGGAACCACGAACGGGCCGATCGCCGCCGGCGTGAGGTCGACCAGCGTCTTACCGTACGGCGCGAGCAGCTTCGCATTGTCGATGTGTGCGCTCGCCGACGTCGCATCGAAAACCACAGCGATGTCATCGAACTCGGGCATATCAAGCAGTCCCCGCACACCGCCCGCAGTTGTCGGCACACCCAGTCGCTGTGCGCGGCGTAACCCGTCGGAGTCCGGATCGATCCCGACCATCGCGCCCATCTCGAGGTGCTGCGACAGCCGCAGCACCTTGATCATCAGGTCGGTGCCGATATTGCCCGACCCGATGACCGCGACCTTGGTGCGCGTCATCGGGTCACCTCGGCGAACGACACCTCGACGGAACCGATTCCATCGATCTCGGCGACGTACGTGCTGCCCGGCCGCGCCCGCACCATCGGACCCAGCGCACCGGAGAGCACGATGTGGCCGGCGCGCAGCGGAGAGCCGTTCTCCGCAGCGGTGCGGGCAAGCCAGCGCAGCGCGTTGAGCGGGCTGCCCAGGCAGTCCGAGCCCCGCCCGGTGGAGACCACCGCGCCGTCCTGGGTGAGCTGCATTGTGCGCGAGGCGAAGTCGAGGTCAGCGGCGGCCACCGTTTCCGACCCCAACACGAACAGGGCCGACGAGCCGTTGTCGGCGATGGTGTCGACGATGCTGATCGACCAGTCGCGCACCCTCGAGTCGACGATCTCGATGGCCGGTACCGCGACGCCGACCGCCGCTCTGATCCGCGACTCCGATAACTCGCCGTCGAGGTCATCGGCAAGGATGAAGGCGATCTCGGCTTCGACCTTGGGCTGCAGCAGCTTTCCAGATGGCAACCGTAGCGCCGGTCGCCACCCGCATGTCGGCGAACAGCACCCCGGAATCGGGTTGGTCGACGCCCAGTTGCCGCTGCACCGCCGGGGACGTTAGGCCGATCTTGTGGCCGACGATCTGGCGTCCTTGCGCAAGCGAGTGCTCGGTGAGCAGGCGCTGCACCTCGTAGGCCGACGCGATGTCGTTGTCGCCCAGGATGTCACGCACCGGGTCGCATTGTCGCGGCGCGGCCGCGGCTGCGATCAACCGGTCCGCAGCCTCGTGCAGAGGCGTTGTGGTGATAGTCATGGATTCCTTGGGGTTGTGGCGAAGGGGCATCAGCCCATGCTGCTGCCGCCGTTGACATAAATCGTTTGTCCAGTGATGAATCGGCTGTCCTCGCCGGCGAGGAAGGCGACGGCCGCGGCGACCTCGTCCGGCGTTCCGGGCCGGCCGAGCGGAACGATGGCCGTGGCCCGCTCGACGACTTCGAGGAGACGCGGTGGCGCACCACCGGTTTCGAACAGTCCGGCCAGTTCGGGGGTTTGGATGTAGCACGGGGCCACCGTGTTGGCCGTGATGCCGTCCTTGGCGTACTCGACCGCCAGCCCGGTGACCATCGCGTGCACCCCGCCCTTCGCGGCATTGTACATCGCGTGATCCATCAACCCGGTGCGCACCGAATCGGCGCCGATGTTGATGATGCGGCCGTGGCCTTCGGGACACCATGTGCGGCAGCACCGCTCGCACACACTGGATCGTTGTCCACAGGTTGTTGTCGATGGTGGCCGCGCAGCGACTCCTCGGTGTGTTCCAGCGTCGGCCGGATGACGCCGCCCCCGGCGTTGTTCACCAGGATGTCGACGTGCCCCAACTCGCCGATCGCAGTGTTCACCAGGTCGTCGGCCACGCCGGCCTGCTGAAGCTCTCCGACGAAGCCACCCGCGATGTCAACCTGGTCCAGGACCTTCTCCAGGTCCTCCTTGGACCGTGTCGCGGCGAAAACGCGTGCCCCGTCGGCGATAAGCCGCCGTGCGATACCCAACCCGATACCGGACGACGCGCCGGTGACGATAGCGGTCCGGCCCGCCAGCGCGGCGCTCACAGGATGATCGCCACGTCCGAGACGGCGCGCAGATCCGTCATGTCGAGCTCGGCGCGCTTGAACGCGATCCGGAACCCGTTGTCGGACAGGCGAAGCCGGTATCGATAGCGCCCGACGTAGCAGCTCGTCTTGCCGCCGCGGAACCGCCACACCGTGAACGATGCCGTCACACCGATCTCACCGTCTCCCTCCGGGTCGGCCACCCTGACATTGAAGATCTGGTGGTTGGTGCGCGAGTGCGGGTATTCGCGGTGGGCGCGGCGGCTGTTGAGCCGCTCGACCCGTGCCCGCAGGCGCGTGTAGTCATCGTCGATGAGCAGCAGGTCGGTGTCGGGGTTGCCGTCGGGAGCATCGTTGCAGGGCACCTCGTACTTGGCGTCCTCGATCGAACAGTTGCAGCCAGTCGTCCAGCGACCAGGCGTCCAGCAGGGCGGCCTCGGCGTACAGGAAATCCTCGACCTGCTGCCTCGACACCGCGATGCCACGGCGGTCATCGCGCACCTGCCCGGTCTGCCGCGGAGCCCATCTGCTGTTGCCAGCGCCGCCAGAACTCACGCATCTGCTCCTCGTCGTTGGCCAGCGGCCCGCGCCCCATTCCGCGTGAGATGTCGTTCCATTCGACGCCGCCGCCGGCGTAGCCCTGCTGGCAGGACTCCAACGCCTCGACGTCGTCGGGAGTGGCGAAGCCGCCTGGACCCAGGAACGTCAGGAAGCTGTCGAGCCGGCGCTGCCGCAGGCTGGGCAGCTCGTCGCGGGGCGCGAGCTGCCAGGCCGTCACATCCACCCGGTCTGGCGCCGACGGGAAAATGGTACGCACCGTGATCGCCATGATGTCGTTGATGATCAGGTTGGGGTAGATCAGCATGTTGCGGTTCACCTCGGACATGGTGTGGGCCCGCTCCTCGCCGTAGCGGCTCACCAGATCGGTGCGCAGCCGGTCGATTTCGTCACGGGCGTCCTCTCCGAACAGCGGTTCCCACTTGGCGACCGGGCGCCCCCACGGAGCGGAGTACTCGATCACCGCGTGGCCGTTGCCCAACGCGACGGCTCGGCCCTTGACGCCGCCCTGCAAGTCGGTACCGATCGACACCAGGTACTTGAAGTAGGTGTCGTGGGTCGACTGGGCGTGGTAGCCGTCGATGCTGTTCTCCACCAGCAGCTTCCAGTTCGCGGTGAAGCTGTACTCATTCGTGCCCCTGGCCAGTTCGACATTGCCGCCGCACCCGTCGACCACCAGGTCGATGTAATCCTTGGCGCCGGCGAGATACGTCTGCAGGTCGACGATCTCGGGATCGAAGCTGACGAAGACGAATCCGCGGTAGGACTCGACACGCGCGACCCGCTCGAGCCCCAGCTCGTCGAAGTTCAACCCGCCCGCGTACGCGTCTCGGTCCGGCACGCCCTTGAGCTTGCCCTCGGTGTCGAACGACCAGGCGTGGTAGAAGCAGGAGAACACCTTGGCGGTGCCCGCATCCTGGCGGCACACCAGCGCGCCGCGATGCGTGCACGAGTTGTGGAACACGTTGACGTTCCCACTGTCCGCGCCGCGAACCATGAAGATCGGCCGGCCCGCCAGCGGCCGGCGCACGAAGTCGCCCGGGTTCGGGGATCTCCGACTCGTGGCCGACGTAGAGCCATGACTTGGCGAAGATCCGCTCGATCTCGGCGCGATGCACCTCCGGCGAGGTCATCGCCGACCGGTGCACCCGGAAGGTCTGGTTGACCTGATCGTCGACCACCAGCGGCTGGATCGCGGCATCCGGGGCGGCCTGGGTGGTCCAATTCTCGACGCCGGTGCTCATGAGCGCCCCAGGAAGTCGGAGACCAGCGCGGAGAACTCGTCGGCGCGCTCGATCTGGGTCCAGTGTC
This sequence comes from uncultured Actinomycetota bacterium, assembly GCA_963765155.1. GTDB lineage: Bacteria > Actinomycetota > Actinomycetes > Mycobacteriales > Mycobacteriaceae > Mycobacterium. Next base: position 1,248 of record CAVXVJ010000023.1, on the reverse strand, counting down.
CGCAGTGGCTGAACACGTGCAGGTCGGCGTTGGGCAGCAGGCCGAGCATCGTGACCGACACCGACAACGGCACCACCTTGTCCTCGCGGCCGTGTACGAGCAGCGCAGGAGTCGTGATCGCGCGTACCTCGTCCTCGGTGATGCCGAGTTCTGATCCCTTGTGGCGAGGATCGAAGAACATCGCGCGGTACGCCTCGTAGGCGCCGTCTGCGACGCTGGCCTCGTAGCGGATCGCCACCAGCTCGTCGGTGATGAGTGCGGGGTTCCACGGCGAAGTAGTTGCGCAGCAGGGCGCGCATCGCGTCATGTGACGGCTCGTACGCCCGCAGCGCGGCGAGACCTTCGGTCAGGCTCATCCCGACACCCGGCGACCCCATCAGCACCATCCGGGAGATCCGCTCCGGGCGGTCGGTGGCCATCTGCAGCGCGATGCGGCCGCCGAGGGAGTTGCCGACGATCGCCGTCTTCTCGATGCCGTGGGCGTCGAGGAACGCCCACACGTGGTCGGTCCAGGCACGCAGCGAATAGACGATGTCGGCGGGACGCTCGGTGTGCGCCGAAGCCGACAATGTCGGGGGCCAGCACGTGGAACTTCTCGGCCAGGAACAGGAATGTTGTACTGCCAGTTGGCCGTTCCCGACACGCCTGGACCGGAGCCGTGCAGCATGATGACCGGTGGGCCAGAGCCGGCCTCGAGATAACTGGTTTCGATGCCTCCGGCATCGATGGTCCTTGGCTCCGAAACGACCGACGTCGTCATCGTTGACTCCCTTCCTCGAAGACGGCGAAACACTTGTTGGAGTTGAAGACGTCCGTGATGACCAGTTCGGACCAGTCCAGGCTCAGGCTGAGTTCGTCGGCGGCGCCGGTAAGGCAGAACCAATTCAGCATCTCGTGCTGTCCGGAATCGACGATCTCGGCGGTGATGGTCTCTTTCCACTTGGCGTAGTCACCCGCGGCGAATAGGTCGTAGAGCCGCAGATCGGCCTCGGTGTCCGGGGTGACGTGCCATGTCTTGTCGGTGAGGAACGCGTGCGACCAACTCGACGAGGCGACCAACGCGACGCGAAGGTCGGTGTCGGCGAACGACTGTGCCACCGCCCGGCCCAGCGCAAAGCACCGCGCGGGGGACGGGCCGCCCGGATCCAGTCTCTCCTTGGCGATCTCGGCGAATCGCGCCAGCCCGCCGCGCCGCGCAATCGCGTGCTGGCCATAGCAGTTGACGGTGATCGGGATCATCCGATAGGG
>CAVXVJ010000022.1:0-704075 GCA_963765155.1 uncultured Actinomycetota bacterium | reverse complement strand
GGGTCGCTGGATCGACGGTCATGATGCCCGCCCCGTCGAACGGAACCACCCGCTCAAGGAGCCGCGTCAGGTCTTGGGCCATGCGATGCAGACCGGTGGTCCGATGTCCCAGCCGGACGATCTCATCGCGGGCGCGGGCCCACCTGTCGGCAGCCACGTTTCGACCGTACCGGAGCGACTAATCCCCCAGAAATATGGGATGGACCGCGGTCGCCGACGTGTCGGAAGGTGTGGACGTGAGGACTTCGTTCATGACTGGCTCAGGTGATTCGGCAACCGCCTATCCGCTCCCGCTGACCGCGGAGGGCGTCACGGCCGCGTGGCTGAGCGCAGCGCTCGCACCCGCCAGCCGGGCGTGGTGATCACTCAGGTTGAGCCGGTGCAGATCATCGACGGAACCGCCACCAAGGTCCGCCTCCGGCTGGACTTCGGCCCGCACAGCCATCGCGACGGGCTGCCCGACCAGATGTGCGTCAAGGGCGGGTTCGGTGCGCATCGCGAATATCTCGGCGGAATGGGCCTCTACAGCGGCGAGGTCCGCTTCTTCAACGAGGTCGCACCGCTGTACGAGCTGGCCCGCCCGGCAAGCTATTTCGGCCTCACGCAGACCGATCCCGTCCAAGGCGTCGTCGCACTGGAGGACCTCCAGGCGCGAGGTGTCGCGTTCGCGCGTGCGACGAGGCCGCTGAGCATCAAGCTCGCGGGGCTGGCCTTGACGCTCTCGCGGCCCTGCACGGTCAGTCGTGGGGGGACGACCGTCCGCGGCGGCTCGGTGTAGAGCCGCTGCTGTCCGAGACAACCGAGCCGATTTTGCGGGACTTTTTCGCCGCGCTGCCGGAGCGGTTCGCCGCACCACGCGGTTTCGCCGCCCCGGTCGTTCTGCACGACCCGGATCGGCTTCGCGCGGCGTACGCGGCCTATCAGGCCGGGGTCCAGCGCGGTGCTCTCTGCGTGGTTCACGGCGACGCACACATCGGCAACGCCTACGTCGAGCCCGACGGGCGGGTGGGTTTCGTCGACTGGCAGACCGTCGCGATCGGACACTGGGTGCACGACGTGAATTACTTCCTGGTCTCCGCGCTCGACGTGCCCGACCGGCGGGCCCACGAGCGCGACCTACTCGGCCACTACCTGAAGGCGCTCGCGACATTCGGTGTGTCCGCCCCCGGACTGGACGAGGCGTGGAGCGACTACCGCCGGGCGACGGTCCACGGCTTCCTGGGCTGGCTGTGCAACCCGGACCAGTGGCAGCCGGCCGAGGTGAACACCGCGACCTACGCACGCTTCGGCATGGCGATGATCGATCACGATACCTACGCCGCCCTGGGGGTGTGACGCCACTGATCGGATGTGGAACGGAGGTCAGTTGCATTGCTGTGTGTGACGTGGGGTAAGCGGAAGGCCGCCCCGATGATCGATGCCGTGGTTGTCCTCGTTGTCGCGGTGATCGCGCTAGCCGGATGCGGCAATTCCCCCGAGAGGCAATCCGAGATCTCTCCGCCGGACCCTGGGCAGACCAAGCCCTCGGCGGCGCAGGCAGTACCCGACACATCGATCGCCCTGGCGCCAGTGGACCGGGAGGTCTACGAGCTCACTGGATTCCTCTCACCGAGCGGCAACGTCGGATGCAAGATCGCCGCCGGCCGGCGTGGGATGAACATTCTCGAGAGAGATTGGTCGCCTCCGCCCCGCCCCGCCGATTGCAGGTGGGACTACGAGAGGATCGTTGTCGGCCCCGGCGAACCGGCTCACTTCGTCTGCGCAGGAGACTCCGTCCACAACAGCGCCGATCCGCCGCTGGCATATGGCGAGGCGATCACGGCCGGGTCGATGCGCTGCGAGAGCGCCCAGTCGGGAATCACTTGCCGCGATGTCGAATCCGGCCACGGCTTCTCGATTTCCCGCGAGGCCTATCAGCTGTTCTGACCTGACCGTGGTCGGTGACGAAATCGACCTCGGATACCCCGGCGCACACAGCGCTTGGAGAATCTCAGGTGCCCGCAGCCGATCTGACCGACAGAGTCCGCCGCGAACTGAGCGCCGCCGGTGACCTGAGCCGCGCCCCCGCGATGCAGGCGTACATGAAGTCTGACATGCCCTACTACGGCATTCGCCTTCCCGACGTACGTCGTATCTGCCTGCTGATTTTCGACGCGCATCCCATCGAGTCCGTCGGTGCCTTCGACGATGCTGTTGAGCGTTTATTCGTCTTCGCAACCCACCGCGAGGAGCGGTATGCCGCCATCGAACTCGCTAAACACCGACTCTACCGCCGGTACCAGACCCCGGACCGTATCCCGCTGTACCGGCGGCTGATCATTACCGGCGGTTGGTGGGACACCGTTCATGAGATTGCCAGCAACGTGATCGGCCCGTTCTGGCTGCCAACCCCATCCAAGTTCTGCCGATCATGCTCCGTTGGGCGACCGATCAGAATCTGTGGCTGCGCCGAACGGCGATTATCGTGCAGTTGAGCTCGAAACGAAGCACGCATCTGACGCTGCTCACGCTAGCTATCCACGCCAACGCCGTGACACCGACTTCTTCATTCGCAAAGCCATCGGGTTGGCGCTGCGGCAATACGCGCGCACTGACCCGAAGTGGGTCCAAGCGTTCGTCGATGCTCGGGACGATCAACTCAGCGGCCTTTCTAATCGAGAGGCACGCAAGCACCTCTGAGTGCTCCCGCTCGGCACGCACGCGCCTCGTCACAGTTCCGGAGCGACGAAACCGCTGCCCAGCGGCCATATTCCAGCCATCCGCACCACTGCGCAAGCTTCCTCCCACACTCACCTCCCACTCAACAGCTAATCGACGCGATCTGCATCAAGATCGGCAGTTTTGGACGAAGGTACGCTCGCGATAATGCAAGACACCCCGGCCGCTGAGGTCGAATCGGTCGCACGTGCCCGCCCCCAGCGCCGCTGGCGTCGGCTGCTTCTCGTGTTCGCCGTCATGTTGCTCCTGCTCGGGGTGCCCTGGTGGACGCTGTTGTCGGCGGGCACGCAGTGGCCGACCGTCGTGATCGCCGCCGGCACCGTCGCCTTCGCGGCGGCCTTCGTCGGGTTGCCCGTGATGATGATGCTGGGGCATGGCCGACGACACCTGGACCGTGCCGCCGTCGCCGCAGATGCGCTGCTCGGCGCGATGTGGGTGCTGTTCGTGTGGTCGGTGCTGGCCCAACTGCTTCGGCTGGCGTTGTTCGTACTGGGCGTCGAGGATCCGGACCGATCCCGCGTGGTCGCGTGTGCGGTGCTGGCCGTCGTCGTGGCTTTGCTTGCGTGGGGTTATGCCGAAGCGATGCGGGTGCCGCGCATCAGACGCGTCGACGTCGGAATCGCCAGGCTGGGTAGCGGGCTCGACGGCCTACGCGTAGCGGTGATCACCGACACCCACTACGGGCCGATTGATCGCAGCCGCTGGTCCGCGGCGGTGGTGGACCGCGTCAACAAGATCGACGCAGATGTCGTGTGCCACGTCGGCGATATCGCCGACGGAACGGTGGACGTCCGTGAGGCACAGGCCAGACCGCTCGGCGCAGTGCAGGCGCGACTCGCCCGTGTGTACGTCACCGGGAACCACGAATACTTCAGCGAGGCGCAAGGCTGGCTCGACTACATCGACGGCATTGGCTGGGACGCACTGCACAACCGGCACGTCGTCGTCGAACGCGATGGGGACAAGCTCGTCATCGCCGGCGTTGACGACGAGACCGCCCGCGCATCCGGAGTCGATGGCCACGGGGCGAATCTCGAATCGGCGCTTGCGGATACCGATCCGACGCTGCCGGTGATGCTTCTCGCGCATCAACCCAAGCAGGTCGTGCAGGCTGTGATGGCGGGGGTGGATCTGCAGATCTCGGGGCACACCCACGGCGGACAGATCTGGCCGTTCAACTTTCTGGTCCGACTCGATCAGCCCGTGGTGCAGGGGTTGAGCAGACACGGCGAGCGCACGCAGCTGTACACGAGCCGGGGTACCGGCTTCTGGGGCCCACCGTTCCGGGTCTTCGCTCCCAGCGAGATCACGCTACTGACGCTTCGTCGCGTGCACTGAGTCACCGGCAACGCGTGGGCTTACTCAGCATGGTGGTGCTCACCGTGTGTGTCGTGTGACGGATCCACTGGGTGCGGCGGGGCCTTGACAGGTGCGGGCGTGCTGGGCGGGCGGATTGGCTCGGCTGGGGGAGTGGCCGGCTCCGGATGATCGTGGTGGCCATCGCCATGTTCGTTTGTCGACGAGTGGTGTTCGGGTTCTGCGCCAGCCGGTGAGTGGTGGCCGTGTTGCAGGCCCGAAACCACTCCTACCGTTGCCGCGGAGGCGATCACGGCGCCCAGTCCGAGGAGCACGATCGCGTTTGCGAAGGCTGGTATCGGCGCTGCTTGGCGGCCTCGGTACCAGACCCAGCCGGCTCCCATCACGACGTAGACCTCGAGCAAAAGTGCGGAAAGGCCTGCAGCTTGCACGAATTCGGGTTCTCCGGCGTGTGGGCCGAACGGCGCTCCAGCGGTCCGGGACAGGGCCCACAGAGCAGCGGCACCGACATTGCCCACGATCCCCGCGGCGAGCACTGTCGTCGTTGTCCGAGCCAGCACCGCTCGCGCCCAAATCAGTTGGAACAGCGCAATTGAGACGAAGAACAGCCCTGACGGTATCCACTCTTTCCAGTGCGTCGGTACGACGGCGAAGTGGATAACCGCTGCGCCGAGTGAAGCGATCGCCGCGAGGCGAGCAGCCAGCCCGCTGTCGGTTCTCGTCGCTGCTTTCGCTGACACTCGTCCGATGATGTCATCTCCGGCCAAAACACCGATGAGGTGACACCACATCTCAACCTGACCGAGACTGCGCCGTCATCCTCGCGCCGTCAGCGGCATCTGACGTCGTCGCCGATAGAGTCGCGCTCGACCCGGCAGCCGCCGGCAGTGATGGTGTGGGGGCGTAGCGCCGGTTCTTCGACATGGTGCTCAGCGCAGCACCTGCATGCTCTCCACGACCGCATTGTTGTATTCCGTGTGTTTCTGTTCGTAGATACCGATGTCCGATTCTGGCAGCAACCAGGCCTGGTGAATCTGCGCGCGATAGCTCGGCGTCTGTTCGCCCGGGCAATTCGCCCGCCACACGCGGTATTCGGCTGTGCGATCGCCCATTCTCCGGAGCCCCGTGCCATCACCGGTTTGTGCGGTGATGTCCTCGACGCTCTCCGCGGGATAGGGCGGTACGCCGTGGTGATAACAGCCCTTCTCGACCGGCGGCTTCATGTCCTCGATCGTGCCCTCGAATGCGACGTCGAATCTCAGCGGTAGATCGAGATCACCACCTGCCGGGTAGCCAATCACTCCCCGCGTCGCCGGGTACTGCGAATCCTCGAGAACGGCCCAGCTCGGCACTGTCGCCCGGAGAATCTCGACGCCGCCGGTGAATTTCGGGTCCGGGATGATGACGATTGTCGGCGGCCCGCCCCAGTAATCATCCGTGGCAAACGCGGTCGTCGTCGCCGGGGCCGACGAGACCACCGGTGCCTCGGCAGGCCCATCCGGCTCGTTCGCGCATCCCGCGCAAATCGCCGCCCCCACTACGGCAACCGCTGCAACCTTCTCAATCTCCACGGCGCAGTAATTTATCTGAGCCAATCCACAATCGCCGTGATTTCAGCCCATCACGCCGCCATTCTGAACGCGTTCGACTGCCTTTGGGGGGGGGGGGGCATCGCAGAGCTACGCGCCGGAATTGGGTCAGCAGATCCCGCCGCAAATCACGACTATGGTTCGCCAATGCCCTGGATCGCGTCCAGGGCTTCACGCTGCTGCGCCTTGACGCGGCGGGCGGCAGCGCGCCCGGCATCTTCCTGGCGGCCTTGCGTAGCGTGCGGCGTTGACGCCATGTTGTCAACGAGTCCAGCAGTTCTGGCCGGAACCGGCGCAGTTCTGCGGTGCGATGGGCTTCGATGCGGGCGACGAGCCACTTGCGTTCCGCCCGAAGGAGCAGCATGACGACGCCGAGAAATAGGCCCAAATCGAACAGCACCTTCAGTGGTAATGCCGCGACGGCCACGAAACCGTTTGAACTCGTGGGCGAATCCCACACGAAGTGCATCAGCCACGCGCTGAAGAACAATCCGCACGCCGTGACGACCCGCCGCCGCGTCGACCACACGCCGCGCCCAGTGAACCAGGGGAGCAGCAATAGGATGCCGACCGACGTCATCGCGGTGTAGGACCAGTGGGCGGGCACCGACGTGAAGGCACGGACAACGAGCGACGTGCCTGCCCCGCCGATATCTGAGCCGAGGTCTTGCAGCGCCGAGTTCGTCGAGTAGGTCAAGTCCTCCATCACGTCGAACCCGAATCCGACGAACATGCCGATCAGCAACGCGTGCGCGATGCGGGTCATCAACGTCGAACACAGCAGCAGGATCACCGCCGCGCACAGGCCCTTTGAGGTCTCCTCGATGACCGGCGCGCTGATCGCGGCCGACCACTGGGTAACCGTGCCCGCGGGCAGCACCAGGCCGAGCAGTTGTTGCACCGCGGTGTTGCCCGCGATGGCCATCGCACAGGCGGCGGTGGCACCCAGAGCGGCTGCGGCGACAAGGGCCTGCGGATAGCGGCGCACCGCGCGGAACGGGTCGAACCGCAGTATCAGCCAAACCAGAAAGACCATGAACGCCAACCAAAGTGGGGCGAGCGCCAGCTCGGCGTCCAGCGTGACTCGAAACGCTGCGCCGTAGTTGAGCAGCAGCGAGGTGCTGCCCACTGCCGATCGCGCCGACGAACACCCAGAACACCGCGGAGTCCGGCCGATACACCACCGGGCGGCGCGATGCGTCGACCGTGCGGTCCAATGTCAACTCGGTCATGGCCGGCCCCGCGTAATCGTCCGCACGACATCCGACAGGTTCGGCGCCGGGTCATCGACGGTGCCCATGACCTGGACCCACACGACGACGTCGTCATCGGCCACGAATGCGCAGGACCCGATGACCTTGTCGCCCACCAACACACATGTCTGCCCGGATAAGGCGCTGTCGCCGGTGGCGATGTCCTCACCAGTCAATGCGGCGTTGATCCCTTCGAGCCGCTCGATCCTCATCAGTCTTTCCGCGACGGCCACCACATCGCGCCCGTCACGGTCGCTGGCCTGCACCGCGATCAGGGCGCCGCCCGAACGGAACGACACCCCGTCACCGGACGCCAGAACGTCCCAGCCCGGCGGTGAGGACACCACCACCTCGCTGCCCGCGTCGGTGGTGAGCTGCACCGGCCCTTCGGCTGTCTCCCATGGGTCCGCGGCAAGCAACTGCGCCGCGAGCATGGGAAGACCCGGGACGGCCAGGAATCCGACCGTCAGCCATGCAGCCGGCCGCATCTGTGCCAGCCGCAGCAGGCGTGGTCGCGGTCCATTACTCGCGTCGATCGACTTCGTCGAATTCATGCGTGTCCGTACCCCCGTCGCAGGTACTTGAATCCGAAGTAGATCGTAGCCAGAGACTCAGACATGCAGGGTGGGCCGGTATATGAGCTCTTGGGTGCGGCCGTCAAGCGTTCGGCTCTCGATCAGCTCGAGGTCGAAGTCGGCCGCACCACCGAAGATCGGTTCATCACCGGTCTGACCGGTGATCACCGGGAAGAGCGTCACCTGGACGCGGTCGACCAGGCCGGCGGCCATCAGCGCCCGGTTCATCGACAGGCTGCCGTGTGAGCGCAACGGCATCTCGGACTCCTCCTTGAGCCGGGCGACGACGTCGACGGCGTCGCCGCTCACGACGGTCGCGTCCGGCCAGTCCAGCGGTGCTTCCAGGGTGGTCGACACCACCGTCGCCGGCAGGCTCCTCATCCGAGTGACCCAGGGGTCACGCACCTCGGATTCCTCAGTGCTCGATGCCAGCATCTGCACGAACGCCCGATAGGTGTTGGCCCCGAAGACCATCCGCTGCTCCTCGCTGTACAAGGCGAAGCGGTGCTCAAGCAGTTCGGGGCCTTGCTTGCCCCAGTAGCCGCCCCAGTTGCCGCCGCTGACGGAGCCGAAGCCGTCGAGGCTGGAAAAGACGTCGAAGGTGTAGGTGGCAGTCATGATGCTCTCCTCGAGGTAGGCCGGGTGTGAAGAGGCAGACTGGGAACGACGGCGAGACTAATCGCCAGTGGACTTTTGGAGCCGGCGCGAGAATGCCTATCCCCTACCGGTATCGGCGGTGCTGTGCGCCGGGTAGGCATGCACCAGGGCGGTGGAAAGTTTTGGCACGGCGTGGGTCAGGGTGTGTTCGGCTTCGTGGGCGATGCGGTGTGCGTCGGTGAGGGTGGTGGACGGGTCGATGTCGAGTTCGGCGTCGGCGTGCAGGCGGTGCCCGATCCAGCGCATCTTCACGCTTCGCACACCGCGGACCCCGGGTTCGGCGGCGAGTGCCGTTTCGGCGGTGCCGACGAGTTCAGGGTCGACGCCGTCCATGAGTCGACGGAAGACGTCGCGGGCGGCCGTGCGGAGGACGGCGAGGATGGCGATCGTGATGAGGATGCCGATGATGGGGTCGGCGAGCGGGAACCCCAGGGCAACACCGCCGGCGCCGAGAAGCACTGCCAGAGAGGTGAATCCGTCGGTGCGCGCGTGCAGACCGTCGGCGACGAGGGCGGCCGAACCGATGCGTCGACCGACGCGGATGCGGTAGAGCGCGACGAGTTCGTTGCCGATGAATCCGACGAGACCGGCGGCGGCAACCCAGCCGACGTGTTCGATCTCGACGGGGTTGATCAGCCGGCGCACCGATTCGATCCCGGCGACTGCGGCCGACAGGGCGATCATGGCGACCACGAACAGCCCGGCGAGGTCTTCGGCTCGGCCGAATCCGTAGGTGTAGCGCCGTGTGGCGGCGCGACGACCCAGGACGAATGCAAACCACAGCGGCACGGCGGTCAGCGCATCGGAGAAGTTGTGGATGGTGTCGGCCAGCAAGGCCACCGAACCCGACACCGCGACGATCAGCAACTGCGCCAACGCGGTGGCTCCCAGCGCCAGCAGGCTGATCTTCACCGCGCGGATACCGGCGGCGCTGGATTCGAGTGCGCCGTCGATGCTGTCGGAAGCGTCGTGGCTGTGCGGTGCGAACACCTCCCGCAGCGCCGCACCGAACCGGCCGCGGGTGTCATGGCGATGGCCATGTGTGTGGTGAGTCATGCGCTGCGCCCGCTCTGTTTCACCGGTCCAGTGGTATCGGTGTGCAGTGTCCGCAGCTGTTCGGTGTTGCGGTGATGCCCCGGAACGCCGGGTCCGGCGTGTTCGGCGTTGAACACGGCGTCGGTGACCAGTTGCCCGATGTGGTCGTTCTCGATGGTGTAGAAGATCGTGGTGCCCTGCCGGCGGGTGCGGACCAGGCGCGCCATCCGCAGCTTGGCCAGATGTTGGGACACCGACGGGGCCGGTTTACCCACGTGCTCGGCGAGGTCGTTGACCGACATCTCCCGGCCGACCAGCGCCCACAACACCTGAACGCGGGTGGCATCGGCCAGCATTCGGAAGACCTCGACCACCAATGCCACCTGATCATCGGGCAACCGCCGTCGGCGTCCACCCGTATCTGCATTCATACGTAGATAATAGCGCTTGAGCCGTCGAGTGACGAGGTGCGAATCTTAGGACTGAACCTGTCCGCTATTGCTGCGATGGTGACATCGTGACCATCAAGACGAATGAACTGACCGCGTGGCCGCCCCTGGTTGAACAGGCCGTCCTCGACGATCTGCGTCGCCGGCTACGCGCGATGAACCGCATCACCTTGCCGCACGGCACCGGCTGGGACCGCGGCATCGACACCGACTACCTGAGCGAGCTGGTTTCCTACTGGGCCGATTCCTATGACTGGCGCGTCCACGAGGAGCGGATTCGGTCGTTGCCGTGGGTGACGGTGGACGTCGCCGGGACGAAATACCGTGTCCTGCACCATAAGTCGTCGAGCGACGCCGCGACGGTCGTGCTGCTGCACGGCTGGCCGGACTCGGTGCTGCGCTATGAGCGGGTGCTGCCGCTACTGGCGGACCTCAATGTCGTCGTGCCGGCCCTACCCGGGTATCCCTTCGCTCCGCCGCTGACACGACCGGGCATGTCGATGAAGGCGATGGCCGAGGTCGTCGAGGCCGTGATGTCGGGGCTGGGGTATCAGCGCTACATCGTCTCGGGCGGCGATGTTGGCAGCGGCGTCGCCGAGGCACTGGCCGTGCGAGCACCGCACAGCGTCGCGGCGCTGCACCTGACCGATGTGCCCTACATGCATCTGTTTTCCGTTGACGATTCCGAACTGACACCCGACGAGCAGGCCTATCTGTCCGCCGGTCAACGATGGCAGATGACCGAGGGCGCCTATGCCCTTGAGCAGGCGACCAAGCCCCACACCTTGGCGGTCGCGCTCGGTGATTCCCCGGCCGGTCTGCTGGCCTGGATCGTGGAGAAGCTACGGGCGTGGAGCGACTGCGGCGGCGACGTCGAATCCGTTTTCCCGCGCGACGATCTGCTGACCTGGGTCACCGCGTACTGGGTCACCGGCACAATCGGGACGTCGTTCTCGCCCTATGTCGAGGAAAGCGAACTGGTGCCGGAGGTCCCGACGCCGACCGTGGTGAGCATCTTCCCGCACGATCTTGTCCCGGCGCCGAGATCTTTCGCCGAGCGCTTCTTCGATGTTCGGGTCTGGGACGAACAGCCCAGCGGGGGACACTTCGCCGCATGGGAACAGCCGGAGGGTTTTGTCGCCGGGCTGCGCACCGCGGTGGGGATAGCTGCGAAGTGAGTGAACGGTCCATGGCGACGATTGACCGCCACCGCACCGCCCAGAATCAGGCGAGAAAAATTCGGCGGCGGATGTCGAGAACGTCGTGACGGCTCCGTCCCAGGGGTGAGCGACCAACTAGGGTCGCCACATTCGAAGGGAGAACATCATGGCCAAGTACCTGTTCCTCAAGCACTACCGAGGCGCACCGGCAGCCGTCAACGACGTGCCGATGGATCAATGGACACCCGCCGAGATCGAGGCGCACATTCAGTACATGAACGACTTCGCGGACCGCCTGAAGGACAGCGGCGAGTACGTCGACAGCCAGGCCCTGGCGCCAGACGGCGCCTGGGTCCGTTCCGACGGCGAGGGCAAGCCCCCCGTGACCGATGGCCCGTTCGCGGAAACCAAGGACCTGATCGCCGGCTTCATGATCATCGACGTCGACTCCTACGAGCGCGCCGTCGAGCTGGCCGGCGAGTTGTCCGCGGCGCCCGGTGCAGGCGGCAAGCCGATCCACGAGTGGCTCGAGGTGCGGCCGTTCCTGACTCATCCGCCGACCGTCACCGAGTGATGGTCGCTGGCGCGGTGGACGAGGCCCAGCTGCGGGACCTGATCCCCGGCGTGTTGGCGGCGCTCGTCCACCGCGGGGCGGACTTCGCGACCGCCGAGGACGCCGTCCAGGAAGCGCTGATCCGGGCATTTGAAACTTGGGGGACGGGGTCCAGTCATATCCGGACGACCCCAAGGGTTGGCTGATCACCACGGCGTGGCGTCGCTTCCTCGATCTCACCCGGTCGGACATCGCGCGCCGCAACCGCGAGGAGCGGGTGTTCGACGAGCCGCCTCCCGGACCGACCGAAGCCGCCGATGACACCCTGCAGCTCTACTTTCTGTGCGCACACCCGAGCCTCACCCCCGCGTCGGCCGTCGCCCTGACGCTGCGGGCAGTCGGCGGCCTGACCACCCGCCAGATCGCGCAGGCGTACCTCGTGCCCGAATCGACGATGGCGCAACGCATTAGCCGTGCCAAACGTACCGTGAGTGACGTCCGACTGGATCGTCCGGGAGACCTGCACACCGTCCTCAAGGTGCTGTACCTGGTGTTCAACGAGGGCTACAGCGGCGATGTCGACCTCGCCGCGGAGGCGATCCGGCTGGCGCGGCAGCTGGCCGCGTCCACCGACGATCCGGAAGTCGCGGGCCTGCTCGCTTTGTTCCTGCTCCACCACGCCAGACGCCCGGCCCGCACACGCGCCGACGGCAGCCTCATTCCGTTGGCCGAGCAGGACCGCAGCCTGTGGCGGCGCGACATGATCGCCGAAGGCGTGGCCGTGCTCCAGGCCGCGCTGGCCCGCGACCGCCTCGGGGAGTATCAGGCGCAGGCCGCGATCGCGGCCCTGCACGCCGACGCACAAAAAGCCGACGAGACCGACTGGGTGCAGATCGTCGAGTGGTACGACGAGCTCGTCCGGCTCACCGACAGCCCGGTGGTGCGACTCAATCGCGCCGTCGCCGTCGGTGAGGCCGACGGACCGCGGGCCGGGCTCGCCGCCCTCGCCGAACTCGACCCGACGCTTCCGCGGTACACCGCTTCTTCTGCCTACCTTCACGAGCGGGCCGGCGACGTATCAACCGCGGCAGAGCTTTACGTGCAGGCCGCCGCACAGGCGCAGAACCTCGCCGAGCGCAACCACCTCACGCTCCGAGCGGCCACCCTGCGCCAGCGCCTCTCGGGCGAAGGTGGCTGAACGCCCGGGCGCCTGCTTCAACCTGTCGGACCCTTCCGCCAGACTTCCGGGGCATGAGCCGACGCAACCGCGAGAAGCGGGCCGCCAAGCAGAAGAAGCGACGCCGAGCGGGCGCCGAACGAGTGCGCACGACGTTCGACCCCGGGCCCGACCGGGTGTCTTTGCAAGAACTTCTCATCATTTCCCTGTGCGACGCCGCGATGTGCCGCGAGCACGACGCGGATCAGCACGCGGCCGATCTACTCGCGGACTTCCCTGACTACTGCACGCGAGCTTGACCTGGCGGCCGACACCGCCATGGCCGACGGCGTGCGGGCGGCGTGGGAGGCGGGCTGGTACGCCGTCCGATCTTCACGAGCTCGCCCGACGAAGGCTCGAACCGTCGGCCGTCGAATACCTCGCCGAGGCAATCATTCTCGAGTGCCAAGCGGTACGCGGTCGCGACACTGCACCCGCGATGGCGCGCCGATCTCGCCGCCATCTCAACCGGGGTCGACCCCGATACCCAGACACCGCAAATGGGGCGCTGGCGCGAACTGCACGGCGTGGATCGCGGGCGCGACGCTGGCCGTCGTGCTGGAGGTGCTGGACCTTCTCGGCACGCTTCCTGCGCTCGAACCGCTGTTGCCCCTTGCCGGGCGCGTGCCGGCACACGACTCGTCGCGGCGGGCGATGTCGACGAGAAGGCCCTCGGCAGGGTGCGCGCCCTGCTGGCCAAGGCCGAGGCCACGAAGTTCCCCGAGGAGGCGGAAGCGCTTTCGGCCAAGGCACAGGAGCTGATGAGTCGGTACTCGTTGCACCAGGCTGTGGCCGACCACGACCGCGGGCGGGTGCGCGATGCCGCCGCGCGAGCGGATATGGATCGACAGCCCCTATGCCGGGGCCAAGGCGTTGCTCGTGCATGCGGTGGCCACGGCCAACCGTTGCCGCGCGGTGTGGACGGAGAACCTCGGGTTCGTCACCGTCGTCGGATCGGAAACCGATCTCAATCTCGTCGAGCTGCTCACCACTTCGCTACTGGTGCAGGCCAATCGGGCGATGCTGGCCGCGGGGCGCCAGGCCGGCGGCCGCGGCCATGCGCGGACCAGATCGTTTCGGCAATCATTCCTCGTTTCATACGCCACCCGCATCGGCGAGCGCCTCGACACCACGAATGCGACGGTCGCGGACGAGGTGGACGACAGTCGATTGCTTCCCGTGCTCGCGGCCCGAAGCCGCGCGGCCGACGAACTCACCGACCGGCTCTTCCCTGCCATGGTGCAACGCCAGATATCGGTGTCCAACAGCGCGGGCTGGGGCGCCGGGCGCGTCAGCTGCGGACCTGGCTCTGCTTGACGTTCAGGACTCGATCGCCGGGTAGCCCCCACTGGGAGGCAGATGTCGCCAACGCCGTGAGGGACTACTTGTGACGTCAATGCGACGTGCTCGCTCATGTCATCACTTTATGACGATGACTGGTAGGATCGTTGTGATGACGGCTAGAACGAAGATTTCGGCGACACTGACACCCGAGCGCTTACGACAGAGCCCAGGAAGTGACCGGTACGTCGAATGTTTCGCAACTTCTCGACGACGCGCTCACCGCGTTGATCGAACGTGAGCTCGAGAAGCGATGGCTCAAGGCGCACCCTGATGATGAGCTTCCGGGCGAGGTCGAGGTCGATCTCACCTCCGTGGTGTGGGAGGGATAAGCGGGCGGTCATCAACCGGGGCGATGTGTGGTGGGCCGATGTGCCGGGCGTATGCGCTTCGCGGCCGGCTGCTAACCACGGCTCATCGTGCTTGATGGCCTTGGCGCGTTTCGGGGAGATGCCGCCGATGCCCACCTATGACATGCCGACGCTAGTCGCAATTAGGCAGGGTCAACCTGGCCGTCACGGTCGAGAACAGTCGCCAACTCGACGACGGCTCGAAGTCCGACGTACGCATGCCGCCGATGTGACGCACGTCACGTCGCGTCACATCACGTCGACCCGCGGTGTCTAGAGGGTATGACTCAGGCATCAAGCAACAAGGCGACGTTCAGCCGTTTCCATGACGCCATGAACGCCGGCGACGCGGAGTCGTCTCGAAGACGATCGACGAGATCGTCGCACCGAACGTCCTCTTCCACGCACCAGTACCGATGGATGCGACGGGCGCGCAGGCACTCAAGCAAGTGTGGACGGTTCTCCTTCGCGCGTTCCCGACCTTCACGTCGCGGTCGAGGACGTCATCGCAGAGGGGGACAAGGTCGTCTGCAGGAATACGGTCACCGGCACCCACCGTGGCGAGTTCAGGGGCCTCCCGCCCACCGGCAAATCCGTCAGGTACAGCGAGATCTTCATCTTCCGCTTCGTCGACGGCCGAATCGCTGAGATCT
Source organism: uncultured Actinomycetota bacterium (assembly GCA_963765155.1). Classification (GTDB taxonomy): domain Bacteria; phylum Actinomycetota; class Actinomycetes; order Mycobacteriales; family Mycobacteriaceae; genus Mycobacterium. The sequence goes on along the minus strand of CAVXVJ010000022.1, from coordinate 689,209 downwards.
GGGGTGTCGTCGACGTCCTCTCACAGTTGCGGCAACTCGGCGCCATTCCGGCCTAGGGCGATGAAATGCCAAGTACAACAAGTCTTCAGGAGACACCGTCTCGCTACGAAAATTCCGCCCGCAAGATTGGTCCGACTTATCGAGCATGTGCGCCACCACGTGTATCGGCTCCATCAACGACTGGCACCGGCGCCGATCGCCATGGCAGACCTGCTTCTGGGGGCGTGGGTGTCCCAGGCGATCCACGCGGCCGCCAAACTCCGCGTCGGATCTGGAGATGTTACTGGTACTCGGCAGCCGTGAACGCACCGAGGAGCAGTACCGTAACCTCCTGCGGAACAGCGGATTTCGCATGACGCGAGTGGTGTCAACCGCCTCGCCATTCAGTATCGTCGAGGCAACAGCCGCGTAGGAGCGTATGAGTTTGGCCTGAATCGCGCCGGCGAATTTCACCCTGGCTGCGATCGCACGTTACGTTTCTGGCGTGGCGAGAACCGTCGATACCGCGAAGCTCACCCAAAACTCCGGGACCGCTTTGGCGGTATTTCGCGTGGTGCTTGGATTCATGTTCACCTTGCACGGGACGCAGAAGCTGCTCGCCTGGCCCCCCGCAGAAGCGCTACAAGCCGCCGTCCCCATCGGCACCTGGCCCGCCTGGTGGGCAGGCGTGATCGAGCTGGTCGCCGGCGCGCTGATCACGCTCGGATTGTTTACTCGCATCGCCGCTTTCATCGCGTCCGGCACCATGGCCGTCGCCTACTTCTGGCAACATCAACCCCTGGGGCTGCTGCCCATCACCAACGGTGGTGAGTCGGCCGTGCTGTACTGCTTCGGCTTTTTGGTGCTCGTCTTCACCGGCGCCGGTGCCTACGCCCTGGACAATCGAGCCCGCGCAGGGACCACCCTCACCGCAAGCTCAAAGGATCGGGCCCGACAGCCGTAATCACGATGTCAGACTCAGGTACAAAAAGTACCCGTCAAGAGACCTGCCATGACGGCGTGCATAGTCGGGCAGCACGCCATATTCCTTGAAGCCCAAGGATTTCCACAATTCCACGGGTCCATCGGCGGCCACGTCGCACGTCACTACTTCGACCCCGACGGCAACCGCCTTGGTCAATACCTCGGCGGCTGCCCGATGGAGCAGTTTGCCTCGCGCACGCCGGGCGATCACGGCGCGTTTCGCGTTCATAGTGTGCTTGCGCGATTGCGATGTGTATTGCTCGAGAATCAGGCTGGCAGCAAGGCCGTGGACATCGCGCGCCAGCAGCATGCGTGTGCGCCCCTGCGCCAGGGATTCTGCGTCGGCATCGACGATGCTGCGCCCGACGTCATTTGTCAGCGACCCGGCGTAACCGTGCGTCGCCTCGTGGCGGGCGACCTCGTCGTACAAAGACAGTAGGTCGCGGCGCTCCTCCTCGGAAAGATGTGTAGGCCAATACAACTCATAGAGCTGATTCTTTGCGTGCACTGCGTCGACGGGCGCTGTGGTCGTGATGTTTGGTGCCATGACATCCACCCTGCGGGCTGACCGTGAAAGTCTCGTGAGCCGTCCATGAAACGACATTCATTTGAGGCTCACATGAACCTCATTGGCAACCGCCAAAGTCGGCATATGGCACCAATGACGAAGCGATAAGGAGTTCGCCATGGCGGTCGTATCCGTTCCCCATGCCTTTCACGAAGAGGACCTCTACGTCGACCTGCGAAACGTGTTCGAGCAGCCGCTGTACATCAAGTGCGAAGGCTTCAACTTCGCCGGCTCGATCAAGCTCAAGCCGGCGACCCAGATGGTGGAGGCCGCCGAACGTGACGGTGAATTGTCACCGGAATCGATTCTCGTCGAGTCCTCGTCCGGAAACCTGGGCGTGGCGCTGAGCATGATCGCGGCCAGCAAGGGCTACCGGTTCCTGTGCGTCACCGACTCCCGCTGCAACACGGCGACGCGGCGACTGATGGAGGCGCTTGGCGCCGACGTGCACACGATCACCACGCCGTCGAGGAACGGCGGATTCCTGGGCGCCCGTATCGATTTCATCCGCGCCCTGTGCGCCGCCGACGATCGGTACGTGTGGCTCAACCAGTACGCCAACCCGAACAACTGGAGGGCGCACTACAACACGACGGCACCGGCCATCGTCCGCCAGTTCCCGCAACTCGATGTGCTGTTCGTCGGCGCCGGCACCACCGGCACATTGATGGGCTGCGCCCGCTACCTGCGCGACCGGCACCCGCGTGTGCGCATAGTGGCCGTCGACGCCGTCGGCTCGGTTGCCTTCGGCGGCCCGCCGGCACGGCGGATGATTCCCGGTCTGGGTACCAGCGTGCGCCCGGCGATACTTGACGAGTCCCTCGTCGACGACGTGGTGCTTGTCGAGGAGCCCGATGCCATCCGCGCGTGCCATCGGCTGGCCCGTCGCGGGTTCCTGTTCGGCGGTTCCTCCGGCACTGTGATCAGCGGGGCGCAGCGCTGGCTCGCTGAGCAGGACAGGCGGGACCTCACGGCTTTGGCGATCGCCCCCGACTTCGGCGAGCGCTACCTCGACACCATCTACTGCCCCGCCTGGCTGGACCGGCATTTCCCCGCCGAGAGGCTCAGTGCCGACTCGCGGTGGAGCGGGGCCGACGTGTCCGGTTTCGCGTTGCATGAACTGTTGGTCAGACGGAGTCCCACCAGTCGAGTACCCGAGTCCCGTACAGAGTCAGCCACTTCGAGGGCTGGCCGGCCGGGACGTCGACCTCGAACCACTCCCGCCCAGGATGCCGGCCGGCCTGCAGCCAGATGCCGTCCGGCTGCCTGGCCGCGCGAATGAGTTCGATCGCGTCTGCCATTCGGGGATCCGGGCTCACACCGTCAAGAAGCGAAGCCCTGCGGAAGTACTCGGCCGCGTTGAGCACGCTGTAGACCCAGCGAAACGGGAAGGCGAAGCGGTCCACCCATGGACCCGCCGGTTCGCCCGACGACAGGCGGCGAAAGAGGCTGCGCCGCAAGAGGTATTCCTCGCCGGAGCGTCTGGCGGCGCGTGTTGCGTCCGTGCCGCCGCTCGTGACGTCGTAGGCGAGGAGCCCCTTCAGAGAGTTGAGCGTCGAGTGAAACGACGATCGCGTCGAGCCCTCGACCCACTCACAGTTCCAGCCGCCGTCGGGCAGTTGATGTTCGAGGAACCAGTCGACGATGCCGGTGATGTCGGCGCCGAGCCACAGACCGTTGGCGACCGTCCACGCGTTGATGCAGCAGTCGACCTCACCGCCCCAGTACGGCAGGTTCTCGTACTCCCAGCGGCTGTTCTCGGCGAGCAGCTGGGCAGTACGGCGCTCGCGCAGGACGGCAGAGTCAAGTCCCCACTCCCGCAGCGAGTTGAGAGTCCACGTCGTCGCCGTCCACGGCTGGCCATCTTCTGCCATCTGAGGAAAGTCGAAGTCTGCGGGAAAGAATGCGCCGCCGGCCCATTGGCCGTCGGAGTCCTGGAGTGAGAGAAGGCGTGCGCCAAAGCCTTCGGTCGCGATCCGTGCCCGCGTTGCTTGCCAGACCTCAGGCGGTTCGTGGACGAGGTCGCGCTCGACCTGCCAGCGCAGTGCCGGATCGGAATCCAGCAGCCATGCCGCCAGGGCCTCGGTCACCATGACGCGACTCTAACCACTTGAAGTGCCGGCAAGCGCTGTTGCCAGCTGGCTCCGGGAGTGGACACCGAGTTTGCGATAGGTGTTCGTCAGATGGACCTCGACGGTCCGCAGGCTCACAAACAGTCCTTGCGCGATCTCGCGATTGGTCTCATCAGCGGCGGCGAGTCGGGCAACCCGCAACTCACTCGCAGTGAGGGCGTCTGGGCCTGTGAGCGCAGCGCGGCGCGGGCGTGCTCCTGCGGCAACCAGCTCCGCTCGGGCCTCTTCGGCCAGTGGGCGAGCACCACATCGGGCCGCCAAGTCGAGCCCTTCGCGGAGTACTGGGAGCGCAGCGGAACGATGACCGGCACGGCGGAGCGCTGCGCCCTGGGCCGTTAACGAGCGAGCCAGTTCCAACTCGGAATTGGTTGTCCGCAAGATCGCCACCGATTCGGCAAGAGCGTCGAGTCTGCCTGCCTTGCCAATGAGGCCGTTGATCCGCAGGGCGATTCCAATGGCGCCAGGTGCCTGGAACCGGCGGGACAGTTCGAGATTCTCGAGCGCGAGCTCGTGCGCCTCCGACACCTTGCCCAGCGCGAAGAGGACCTGCGTGGCCTCAGCACGCCAGTGCGCAAACCCTGGGTTGGTGAATCCGTATTCCGAGATGGTCATTCCACAGTTCTGGTAGTCGGACAGCGCCTCGCGGAGGCGGTGCTGCCGCCAGCGCAGTCTGGCTCGAGCGATGAGCACAAAGTGGTCGATGAGCATGCGCACAGTGACGGGTTGCTCCATCCCACGTGCGGACAGGACTGCCTGTGCCTCTGCGAGTTCGCCCCGCGCGACAAGTGCGTCGATCAGAACCGCTGCGGCCAACTGTATTTCGGGTGTTGTGGACAGGTCGTGTAGGTCGAGTGCGGCCCGCCCGGACTCCTCGGCAAGGTGCAACCGGCCGGCATACAGCGCCGAATGCGAACGCAATGTGCACAAGTACCTGTAATCGCCGACGTCGCCGCTCTGCTGGGCGATCGAGATGCCGCGATCGAGCAGATCGAGCGCTTCGGCGTGATGGTCGGTGATCGACATCGCGGCGCTCGCGAAGTTCACAACTATCCATGTGTCAGGACTGGCTGACAGCTCGCCCTTTGCGGCTCGGCTTGCGGCGGCGAATGTCTCGTCCGCGGAGCGCGCTGCCGAAGTGGCGAAGCAGAACGCGAGCGACGCATCGATCAGCCGCACCGTGCTATCGGTGACGTCGTGAGTCCGCGGAATGCGCTCGAGCCGGTCAATCCATTCGATTGGTGACTCCATTGCGGCCAATCCAGCGACGAGTATGGTGAGACACCCCGGACGCCGGAGCAATTCGGCTTCCCGGGCAGCGAGAATCGGCCGAACCTCGTCGTAGCACGCGGCGAGTTCTGTGCCGTGGCCTCCCCGAAAGAGCATCAGGGCCCGCAGCAGCGTGATTTCCGCTCGCAAGATCGGGTCATCCAGCAGGTCAGCCGCCGAACTCAGCACCTCGGCCGCCTCGATGGGTTTGTTGGCCATTCCGAGCGCGTGCGCGAAATCGACCATGATGCCTAGCCGGTCGGCCGGGGTCGGCGGTTCGGCCAGCGCGCGCCGCAGACAGGCCGCCGCGATCTCGGGCGCGCCGCGACCGAGGGCCGTTCGGGCGGCCGCGCGTAGTTGACCGACGATTCGCGGATCACTCTCCGGCGCGGTCGCCAGCAGATGCGGCACAAGATCCTCGGGCGACACACCGGCACTTGCGAGAAGGGCGGCGGCGCGCTTGTGTTCGATACTGCGGCGCAGATCGGTGCCGTCGGCGTAGATCACCGCGCGCACCAATGGGTGGCGTAACGAAATCGGGCGAGTACGCGTAATGATGTCCTCCGCAGCGAGGGCCTCGCCCGCTGCAGCCGCCTGCTCTGGTGTCAGGTCTGCCAGTGCGGCCGCAATGTGCAGATTTTCGACCGGTCCGAGAACTGCGAGAGCATGCGCAAGCCTTGTCGCTTCCGGACCCAGGTGTGCGAGCCGGGTCAACACCGCTCGCGTCACCGTGTGCGGTTGCAGATTGGCTACGCGGGCGGCTTCGGAAGCAATCGGGCGCACGCCATCAGTACTCAGCGTTCGCAGCCCCTCAGTCAGTAAGAACGGGTTGCCGCCGCTCGCCGTCGCGCAGGCCCGGCAAAATGCGTCATCCGCATCAACGTCGAGGATTTCGCGTACCAGTCGGCCGACGGCTGTCTGGCCGAGGGGCTGCAGATTAAGTCGCCACGGGGTCAGCCCGCTCAGCGCGAGGTCCAGCCCGCTGCCGGGCGGGGCGGGTCGACCCGCGAGCACGAGCATGATCGGAATATCGGTGATGCGTCGGGCCAGGTAGGAAATGAACCGCAAGGACGCATCGTCCACCCAGTGGACGTCATCGATCACCAGTAGCAGCGGGCTTTCGTCGGCGAGATCGGAACACACCCAGTACAGCCCGTGCACGACGGCACCGACGCTCGTCGCGTCGGCGGCGAGCGAGTCGTCGAACACAGGCGCGGCCAGACGTGCTGCGCCAGTCAATGTCGACGACCGCACGGACGGCTCGAAAAGCTGCCGAACCACAGAGAACGGCAACTCCTGCTCCAGCTCACCGCTCACTGCGGTCAGGGCGACAATCCCGTCGTCCCGCGCTTGGGTACACAGTGCGGCCACGAGCGCTGTTTTGCCGATTCCCGCGACACCCTCGACAACGACCACGCACCCATGACCGGACCTGGCCTCAACCAGACCTGCCTGCACCTTTTCGAGTTCGCGCTCCCGTTCAAGCAGCGCCATGGTGTCTCCGGTTGTGCCGGCAAAACATTGTGGTGGTTACCACGATGCCTTCTCGCATGCGATGACAGATGGTCTCTCCTATGGAATCAAAGCAAACGTCGCATACCGGGCACTGAGACGCCGCCCATTCGGGGGGGCAGGGGCAGCAGCTCATCAGCAACGAGTCCGACCCGCGAGGAGGGCCGAAATGACCACAACACCAGAAACCCATGTCGCAGGACGAGACCGTGAGCCGATCCTTGAGTCTGCAACGAGTGCTCCGGTTTTGGTTACCGAGCAAGAGGTCGCGTTCGGCACGGCGGCAGCCGTGCGGGCGAGGCCGACGACCCCGCGGTGGTGGACCGCGACGAACTCTGTTGTGCTGGGGGCCATTCATCGGATGGTTGCGACAGTGGCATCGGGTGCCGGCCCATCGCGTCGCCGCTACCCGAAGCACTACACCTTCCTCGAGCACGCCTGCATGGCCCGTGAAATGGATCGACTCTAGGCGTCGACGACGCTCGGTCAAGCCACACATGTGCACCGAGTTCAGCGTCCGGCGTCGAATTCGATTGGCAGAGTGGCCGGTCCGCTCAGCCCGCTAAGTGGCTTCCACGGTGCCGGTCCTGTGCGGCGCGGGTTGGGCATGCGCTGAGCGATGACGGTCAAGGCTTCGGTGAGTTCAAGCCGTGCGAGATGCGCACCGAGGCAGTAGTGCAGCCCGCCGCCGAATGTCTGCATCGCGGCGGCCGCTTCGCGAGTGATGTCGAGGCGGTCGGGGTCGTCGTAGACGGCGGGATCGCGGTTGGCCGCCCCGGTGGTGACGATGATCTGTGTGCCGGCGGGGACGATGACCCCGGCGAGTTCGACGTCCTCGGTGGCGGTGCGCAGGATGCCAAACGCGATCGGGGAATGACGCATGGTCTCCGCGACGGCGTTGACCGCCAGTTCCGGATGCTGGCCCAGCAGTGCCCACTGGTCGGGGTGATCGCATAGCACGTGCACCGAGGCGGCGAGTTGGTTTCGGGTGGTGTCGGTTCCGGCCATCAGCAGTCCGGCGACCAGCATGCGCAGCTCGCCGGCGCTGAGGCGATCGCCGTCGTCTTCGGCGCGGATCAGCTCCGAGATCAGGTCGTCGGTCAGTGCGTCGCGTCGGTGCGAGACCATGTCGTCGATGTAGGCGTCAAGCGCCTCCCACGCCGTCAGGATCGCCGAGACTTCATCGGCGGCGTTCCAGCTGAAGACCTTGAAGATGTCGTCGGTCCAGTCGGAGAACAGTTCCCAGTCCTCCGGCGGCGCGCCAAGGAGCGCGCAGATGATCGGGATGGGGTATCGGCGGGCGATATCGGTGACCACCTCACAGCGCCCTTCCACGGCGTGACGGTCTACGAGTTGATTGATGACATCGCTGATCGTCGCGCGCAACCGTGCGGTCGCGCGGGGCGTGAAGGCTTTGCACACCAATCGGCGTAGCCGATGGTGCTCGTCGCCGTCCAGACAAATCAAGTTCGTCGCGACCCGATCCCATATCGGGCCGGAGGTGATGTCTTGTGCGGCAAGGAACATCCCTTGGGGCACCTGAAATCTCGGGTCGCGCAGCACAGAGTGCACCAGGTTGTAGGTCAACAGTTCGGGACCGTGCGGTCCGAGCGCGATCGGCGCCTGCAATCGGGCCTTACGGATGATTTCGTGGGCCTCGTCGGGATGCTGGACGTGCTCATAATCGATGGCCGGCAAGCCGGCATCGAAGACGGTCGGGCAGGGTGATCGGTCAACGGCGATGGTCACAGTGGTCTCCTTGTCGGGTGCTACGGCACGTTTGGCTTGATTTCCTCGATGACCCACTGCGCGTACTCGAGGTAGGCGTTGACGTCCTTTACGGGTGGGATGGGCACCCCTGTGATCGTCACGCCAAGCTCGGCGAACCGGCCGAGTTGGTCGATGATTTCCTGGCCGCTCATCCCTGGTCGTTGGGTGGGGTCGTCGACGACAACGTGTCCTTCGCCGACCTGTGAGGTGCCCAGGCCGTAGAACACGTCAAACGCTCGGCCGTCGTAGGTTGGCTGGGATTTGATGAAGTCGAGCTTGGTGGGGATGTCTTTGGGTTTCGTGAGGAACGGGGACCAGCCGGAGGCGAATCGGGCCGCCCGTTTGAGGGCAGGTTCGGCGTCGCCACCGATCCAGATCGGCAGATGTGGCTTCTGCAGTGGCTTAGGCTCGAAGGCGAGGTCTTTGAAAGCGACGTACTTGCCCTCAAATTTTGGTGAATCGTTTGTCCACAGTTCGATGATTGCCGCGAGGTATTCGTCGGCGATGCGTCCCCGCTCGTGGAAGGGCACGCCGAGAACCTTGAATTCTTCGGCGTCCCAACCGACTCCGAAGGTGACAGTGATGCGACCGCTGCTCATCCAATCGGCTGTCGACAACGCCTTCGCCATGATGACGGGGTGCTGCAGCGGTAACAAAGTGACCAACGAGTTGACGCGAATGCGTTGTGTCGCACCGGCGATATAGGCTTGCGCGGCCGTGGAGTGAAAATAGTGCGGGCCCGACAACTCGACATGTGAGTTCGGGACGATGAAGTGCTCCGGAATGGGGATCATGTCATAGCCGAGCTCTTCGGCACGTTTGACCATCAGGGTCTGATCCGCGCCAGTCACATTGAGCTCCCAGGGCTGCGTCAGGGCTTTGACGCGAACCGTGTTTGGCAATGCAAACGCAAATTTCATGACACACAATGCCTTTCGATAGTGATCAGAAGATCCGCTGTGGTACCTCCTCGCGCCAGTTGCAGTGGGTCAGCTCGGCGGACAGATCCCACAGGCGACGGGCCACTACCGGGTCGCGAGCCTTCTGGCGCAGGTTGGTCAACTTGGGCTTGCCCCACTGGTTGAAGCGGGGCGCGAGATAGCTTCCGCTCGGCAGGTCGGTCGTCACGGCCTCGACGCTGGCCCGCGCCGCGTTGGGCGCGTTCTGCATGTGGAACGTCACGAATTTGTGCTCGCCCAGCCAGTGCAGCAAACCGGTGCTGTCCCTGGTGATGTCGGTATCCGCCGCACCTGGGTCGGATATGTATGCGCGCACGCCGCGCCTGGCCAATTCGTTGATGAAGAGCATGTTGGCCAACTTGGCTTGAGCGTATGCCGCCCACTTTGAGTACTTGCGGGTGCGCCAGTTCAGGTCGTCAAGGTGGATGCGGCCGAAAACGTACATCGCGCTGCCCACCGAGATGACCCGGTCGGTGATCTTGTCACCGAGCAGGCACGTCAAGGCGAAATGCCCGAGGTGGTTGGTGCCCATATGCGCTTCGAAGCCCTCAGCGGTGCGGGTGAGTGGCAGACCGAGCACGCCGGCGTTGTTTATCAGTACGTCAACGCTGTCCACCGAGTCGGCGAACTTGCGCACGCTCGCCAAGTCGGCCAGATCGAGGTGACACACCTCCACGTTGCCGGCCATCTCGGCGGCGGCCAGCTCGGCCTTGGGGATGGTCCGACAGGCAATCACCACGTTGTGACCGGCGGCCGCCAGCTCGGCAGCCGTCGCCTTACCCACGCCGCTGTTGCCGCCGGTGACGATGATCCGCATCAGAGGCGCCACCAGTCCGCCGGTCCCGGCATGCAGGGTAGAAACCAGGTCAATCCCGTGGTCGCCGGGCGCGGTAACGAGGCTGCCGCCGAGGTGCTAAACGCAACCTCTTGTTCGGTAATGAGGGTGGGTGCCCGCAATTGCTTGGCGGCTTTCCCTTCGCCGTCGGTTGCGGCGCGTGCCGTGGGTAGTACAGACATCTCACGCCCCCACCAGTCATGTGCTGAGCCAACGTTTGCCTGCGGCGATGCCGCGCCTCGTTGCAGTTCTGGCAACGTCGACAAGCACATCGCTTGTCCACCATTTGTGCAGGAAAGCACGATCTGCTACGCGATGCGTCATCTAAATGAAGTAGATCAGCTACCGTTGACGGCAACGTCACAGGCAGGGGGTGTGCCGTGCGGGTGCCAGTCGGCGCATCGGGGACCGGGCGATGGTCACGGTCGAGGATTTCTCGCGCTTAGTCACCGGCATCTACGCCGCGGCGCTCACTCCCCAGAAATGGGGGGTGGCACTGGCCGAAATCAGCCGGATGCTCGATGCATCGGGCTGCGGACTCATTACGGGCGAAGGACCGAGCCGCTCGGTGATGATTGCCACCGTCCCCCCGGACGCTCGCAAGGTCTACACCGAGTACTACCACACCATCGACTACGTCCTCGATGCCGTAGAGAAGGGCCCCTCCGGTCTGATCCGAGGCGGTCAGGCACTCGTCGCGCTCAAGACCCGATCAGAGTTCGAAGCCGATTTCATGCGCCCGTTCGAAATGGACGACGGTATGTTTCTGCGACTGAACGCGGATGCGACACCCACTAGCTTTCTCGTTGCGGCGCCGAGAGGGTCCGTACCATTCGACACCGCCGAGCGCGTGGAACTTCTGAGCGCGCTGATTCCCCACCTGGAGCAGGCGCTTCGCGCGCACAACAAGCTGACGACGCTTGCCCGCAGCAACGCTGATCTTGCCGCAGCGCTGGAGGCACTCCGGCACGGAATCATCATCGTCGGATCAGACGGCGGGGTGATCAATCTCAACACGGCCGCCGAGCGCATTCTTCGCGCCGACGACGGCCTGAAGATGTGGTCGGGACGCCTTGCGGTGACAAGCACTACTGCCGAGCACCAGTTGCAACGCGCGCTGCACGCCGCGCTCGCTGACCACGGCTCCACGATCCGCGGCGGTCGATCGTTTGCCTGCGAGCGCTCCTCGGGTATTCGGCCCTATGTGGTTCACGTGCTGCCGCTGCACCACACCGCAACCGATGAGATATCTAGTGATGCAAAGGCTTTGGTGCTGATCGTAGATCCAGACCAGGAACCCGAACCGGCCGCGGCGCTCGTGCGGCGCCTCTACGGCCTTACCGTGACTGAGGCTGACGTCGCGGTGCGCATCGCGAGTGGTGCGGACCTGCAAGAAGTCTCAGATGAGTTGTCGGTTTCCATAGCGACGGTGCGCAAGCATCTCCAACACGTGTTCGACAAGACCGGCACACACCGCCAAGCTGAACTCGTCCGACTAGTGCTGGCACTACACCCATGAGCAACGTCACGATCGAGGACTTTTCGCGGCTAGTCTCTGGCATCTACGCCGCGGCGGTCACTCCCTCGCACTGGGAAGTAGCCATCCGCGAGATCCACCGCACGCTCGACGGATCGGCCGGAGCATTGTTGATGGCCGACGGTCCGATCTGGTCCATCCAGAACGCGATCCTTCCCGTGGGGGCCGCGAAGAGTTACGCCGAGCATTACCGCCTTGTGGACCATGTGCTCGCCGCGGTTCAGAAAGGACCGGTCGCGGCGGTGCGAACCGGCACAGAGTTGATCGTTCCGTTCCAAAAGTCGGAGTTCTACACAGATTGGTTGCGCCCCTTCGAACTTGAAGACGGCCTGTTCACCCGCCTTACCGGGGGGCCCCATCCGATGTGTTTGGTAGTGGGGGCGCCGAGGCGATCCGAGGCGTTCGATTCTGCCGAGCGAGTGAAGTTGATGGGCGGGCTGGTCCCACACCTGCAACAGGCCATGCGCACACGAGCAAAACTCGCGACGCTTTCCCACGGCAGCGCTGATCTTGCCGCAGCGTTAGAGGCGGTCCGGCACGGTATCGTCATCGTGGGATCGGACGGGTGGGTGATCAATCTCAACACAGCTGCCGAACGAGTGCTGCGTGCCGACGACGGCCTGACGACGTGGTCGGGACGCATTGCGGCGACCAGCACTACCGCCGAGCACCAGCTGCAACGCGCGCTGCACGCCGCGCTCACCGACGACGGCTCCACGATCCGCGGCGGTCGAGCGTTTCTCTGCGAGCGCCCCTCAGGTATTCGGCCTTATGTCATTCACGTGCTGCCGCTGCACCACACGGCAACCGATGAAACATCAAGTGACGCACGGGCATTGGTGCTGATCATTGACCCAGAGCAAGAGCCCGAACCGGCGGCAGCGCTCGTGCGGCGCCTCTACGGCCTTACCATGACTGAGGCCGACGTCGCGGTGCGCATCGCGCGTGGTGCGGACCTGCAGGAAATCTCAGATGAGTTCTCGGTGTCGATAGCGACGGTGCGCAAGCATCTTCAACATGTATTCGACAAGACGGACACACACCGCCAAGCGGAACTCCTCCGCCTACTGCTCACGTTACGTCCGTGAACTGGACGAGCCCACACGCGTAACGCCGAGCCATCCTGCGTGTCCAGTCGGTTTCGGGCCGCGGTCGCGCGGAAACACTGACGGCATGAGCCGTGCCGTTCGTGGTCTCGCCGCGGTGGCCGCCTCGACGGTGGCGGCCGTCGTCGCGCGTGACCTGCTCCAGCGCAAGCACGCGCTACTGCGCAATTTCCCCCTCGTCGGGCACGCTCGGTACCTGATCGAAGCTATCGGGCCCGAACTTCGGCAGTACATCGTCGCGGCCAACAACGAGGAGCGCCCGTTCACCCGCGATCAGCGTCGTTGGGTGTACGCCTCGGCGAAGAAGGAGAACAACTACTTCGGGTTCGGCACCGACAACGACCTGGAGTACACGGCCGGCTATCCCGTCATCAAGCACCGCACGTTCGGGCGGGCCGTGCCGCCGTCGGCACCGATGGCCGCGCACGAGGTTGAGTTGCCGTGCGCCAAGGTGATCGGCGCCGCGCGGGGCCGGTCTGGGGCGTTCCGGCCGAAATCCGTGGTCAACATCTCCGCGATGAGCTTCGGGTCGCTGTCAGGTAACGCCGTCGAGGCGCTCAACCGGGGCGCCGCGCTGGCCGACTGCTTGCACAATACCGGTGAGGGCGGCATTTCGCGCTATCACCGGCATGGCGGCGAACTGATCTTCCAGATCGGCACCGCCTACTTCGGCTGCCGCGACGCCGAGGGCCGCTTCAGCCTGGACAAGCTCAAAGACGTGGTGGCTGGCGCGCCGGTGCGGGCCCTGGAGATCAAGCTCAGCCAGGGCGCCAAGCCGAGCCTTGGCGGGCTGTTGCCCGCCGCCAAGGTGTCCGCCGAGATCGCCGCCGCTCGAGGTATTGCGGAGGGGCGCGACTGTGTCAGCCCGTCGCGGCACGCGGAGTTCTCCGACACCGAGGGCCTGCTTGACTGGGTGGAACTGCTCGCCACCGAGACGGGCCTGCCGGTAGGAATCAAGTCGGCGGTCGGTGATCTCGATTTCTGGTACGAGCTCACCGATCTGATGCGCGAGACAGGACGCGGGGTCGACTTCGTCACCATCGACGGCGGCGAGGGAGGCACGGGCGCGGCACCGTTGATCTTCACGGACACCGTTTCGCTGCCCTTCCAGCTCGGTTTCGCCCGGGTGTACCGAATCTTCGCCGAGCGGGGACTGCATGAGCGGGTCGCCTTCATCGGCGGCGGCAAGCTCGGACTGCCCGACAATGCTGTCGTCGGTTTCGCGCTCGGCTGCGACATGGTCAACGTTGCGCGTGAAGCGATGCTCGCGATCGGATGTATCCAGGCTCAGAAGTGCCATACCGACACGTGTCCCACCGGCGTCGCCACCCAGAACGCTTGGTTGGCCCGCGGTCTGGTGCCGGAGGTCAAGGCGGTGCGGGTCGCGAACTACATCAAGACGCTGCGCCGCGATCTGGTCAAGGTGGCCGAGGCGTGCGGGGTCGAGCATCCCGGCCTGATCACCACCGAGTCCGTGGACATCCTTGACGGCCGGACCGGCTCCACGCCGCTGCATGAGGTCTACGGGTACAAGCCGGGCATGGGACTTCCGTCGGCGGCCGACCGCGAGGACATCGTCCGCTTGATGACGGTCACCGAGCCCCAAGGCGGCTCGGCGCCACCGGCGGCCTCCGCCGTCGGCTGACCGCGCGCCGTTAAAGTATCGGGCGACTGTTCACCGACGTCGTCAATTGCCTATGTGGGGAGGCGATCATGCGAATTGCCGTGGCCGGAGCAACGGGCAACATCGGTGCGCGCACCGTGGCGGCACTCGAGCGGGACGGGCACGAGGCCGTCCGCATCAGCCGCTCATTCGGCGTGGACTTGACCACAGGCGACGGCCTGGACGCTGCGCTCGAAGGCGTCGACGCAGTGGTGGATGCCATCAGCGCGCCGCCGGCCGATCGCGACGCCACGGCGGCTTACTTCGGCACGACGACGAGCAACCTGCTTGCAGCCGAGGCGCGTGCGGGGGTACGCCACCACGTACTACTGTCGATCGTCGGGATCTATCGCGTCGAGGGCAATGCCCACTACATGGGCAAGCGCGAGCAGGAGCGCCTGATCACCGAGGGCCCGGTGCCGTGGACCATAGTGGCCGCCACCCAGTTTCACGACTTTGCGGCGCTGGTCACCAGCTGGACAGAACAGGACGGCGTCGCCGCCATCGCCCCGCTCCTGGTGCAGCCGATCGCGCCCGACGACATCGCGGATGTCCTTGCCGAGGTCGCCGCGGGGGAGCCGCAGGGACGCTACGCCGACGTCGCCGGTCCCGAGACGCAAGACCTCGTCGACATGGCGCGTCGCACCAACGAGGCGCGCGGTCGCACGGTCAAGCTTGTCCCCACATGGTCGGGGGTCTTCGATGAGGCGATGGCCGGCAATGTGTTGTTGCCCGGCGAGAACGCCCGCATCGCCCCGACAACTTTCGACGACTGGCTGGCGGCCGGCGCGCAATAGCCGCCAGGCAAGGCCGCCAAACGCCGGTACTCTCGCGGGAATGCCAGGCCTCATGCATATGCGCGGCGTGTACCCGGACATCGACGCGTAGCGGACGCCTGTGTTCATCGTCATTCTCAGTGCCGTCCTCGCTCTGATGCATCTCTATCTCTGGAAACGGCTGATCAAAGACACGACCCGGCCGGGACGCTTGAGATGGGTTCTCACGGTCATTCTTGTCGCGCTCGCCGCGCTGTTGATCGCGACGCTGGTCCTGCCGCGCGTGATCGGGCTGACCGACACGAGGTGGTTCGCATGGCCTGGCTACATCTGGTTTGGCCTGGCCGCGTACCTGTTCCTGACATTGCTGGTGCTGGAACCGATCCGGCTCGCATTGCATCGCTGGACAAAGCAGAAGCCACGGGAGACGACGACCGCCGCCACGGTATCCGACCCGCCCGCCGGGAAGGAGCCGCCGGCGTTGAACCGCAGGGTGTTCCTCGCGCGGGCCAGTGCCGTGGCCGCCGGCGCGGCGTCGGTGGGCCTGGTCGGGGTCGGTGTCGCCAGCGCGGTCGGTCCACCCGACCTGCTGCAGGTGCCGGTGCGACTGCGCAGACTGGATCCGGCATTCAGCGGTTTCCGGATCGCTGTCGTGTCAGACATCCATCTCGGCCCGCTGTCGGGTCGCGCACATACCGAGCGGATCGTCCGCATGATCAACGAGGCCGCACCCGATCTCGTCGCGGTCGTGGGCGACTTAGTCGACGGAACTGTCGACGAGCTCGGCCCAGCCGCAGAGCCGTTGCGGGACTTACACTCCCGAGAGGGAACCTTCTTCGTGACCGGCAACCACGAGTACTTCGTCGAGGATCCCGACTCCTGGCTGCGTGAGTTGGAGCGGCTCGGTGTGCAGCTGATGCGTAATGAGAGCACAGTTATTCGGCGCGGTGCCGCCGCTTTCGACCTGGCCGGCGTCAACGATGTCGGGGGTGAATCACACTCAGAGCCACCGGATTTCGACCGCGCCCTGGCAGGAGTCGATCCGTCCCGGCCGACGATTCTGCTCGCCCATCAACCGGTTCTGGTGGGCGAGGCCGCTGCTCGTGGGGTGGACCTGCAGTTGTCCGGCCACACGCACGGCGGCCAAATGTGGCCATTCCACTACGTCGTGCGGGCCGCGCAACCGAGCCTGGCGGGATTGTCCACTGTGGACGACACACAGCTGTACGTCACACGGGGCGCAGGGTTTTGGGGTCCGCCGGTGCGGGTTGGTGCGCCACCCGACATCACCGTGCTGACACTCCAGGGCGAGGCCTAGCCGAGTCACTCCTGGCTCAGCGGGCCGCATCGAACATCGAACCGTTCGCGCACGGTGTCCAAGGTGCGACGCCAATGCTCCCTCTCGCGGTGATGTGTCAATGCGAACCGTGCCAGACTCAGCACCCGCCGGGGCAACGGGAACCAGCGATCAAGGTCCAATCCACAGTCGGCGAACACCCTGCCCGGGACCCTGTCCGAAATGAGACTCAGGTTGTACTCGACCAGCGTGACGAGCGTATAAGGGCCTGCCGCACGACATTTCGCCCGCAGATCCTGCCCGTCGAGCTCATATAGCGGAATCTGGGTGATCTTGTCCAAGAACATCAGGTGGGTAAGGAAGTATCCCATGTACGAACTCAAATGCAGTGTGGCAGACCGCACTTGAATGGAAAGCACCTTGCCACCGGCTGAGATGTAGGGCTCGTACGGGTGATCCTGCTGCATCAAGTATCCCGTGCAGTTCACGATCCAGCTGCCCGGTAGCACGGTCTTGGCGGCACCACTGCGGAGCACGAGATCGGTCGTGCCGTTGTGGTCGACGACATCGACGGCGTGGTCCATGATCACGTCGTTCAGCCCGGCGGCGATGGTGTTGTTCTCCGATTCGGACAGAACGCCCAGCAGGAAGTTGCCGGTCTCGGGCGTCAACCACGTGCCGAGGGTGGCGCGATACCAGTTCCCGACCTCTGCCTCGTTCGTCCCGTCGAACCGACGGGCCACTTCCATCCCGAGACCACCGAAAGTCCTTCCGCGCCACCATCGCCCGACTCCTGAGGGCAACATGCGATCACGATCGGTGAAGAACGTGCCCGAGCCCGCCACGAGATTCACCTCGCGGCCCGGGTACTCCGTGATGAGCGCATGCGCGGTGTCCATCGCGGTCTTGCCGCCGCCGATGATCCACACCGGGGTGTCGCTGTCGCGCATTTCCTCTCCGCGCATGTCCCAGAAGTCCGGCGATACCGACTGCACACGGTTGCTGGAGATCTCGAGCGGGTCGTTGGGCTCGATTCGAAAGCCGTAGGCCTTGATCAGCCGCTTCGCCTCTACGGCCAGAGGCCGGCCGTCCGACGACCGGCACGTGATCCGCACGACTCCGTCCGTCTCCTCGTCGGACTCCATCGCCCAGCCGAAGTATTCGTCGACGCGCACCCGCTGCTTGATGACGCGCAGACAGTGCTCGAAATGGTCGAGCACTTCGCCCTTGGTCGCGAGGTAGGAGCGATGCTTCCCGAGAGTCCACTCGATGTTTCCGGCGGTGAACATCGGATGCGGCTGGTGTAGCCGCACATACGGGTAGGTGTCGACCCACATTCCGCCGACGCGTTGCCGGCGGTCGATCAGGATGACCTTCTGATCGCGCGACAGGTACCGGCTGGCGACGAACAGGGCATTGAGCCCCGCGAGTCCGACCCCCACGATGCACACATCGCAGCGTTCAACAGCGGTCACGCAACCTCCTATGAAATGCCCCTTCCATAGTGATCGCTCGAGAAAGCGAAAACGTACGTAGTCGGCTACTCCAACTGGCCGAATCGCAAGCATGACTGTGGGCGTAACATCGCGAAAAGGAGGTCCGAGATGCGGAAGAACTCCTTGTTGATGACGCTATTCGCCGGCCTGGTCGTCGTCGCGTTGGCCCTGGCGGCGCCCGTCAACGCCCACCACGGGTGGGGCGAGTACCAGGACGAACAATTCGAAATAACGGGCACGCTCGTGACACCCGTCAGCCTCGCCGGGCCGCACGCCACAGCGCAGATACGAGTCGATGACGAGGTGTGGGACATCGTGTTCGCACCGTCGCCGCGCACGGCGCGTGCCGGCCTGACAGAAGACGCCGTCCCCGTCGGCGACACGGTGACCGCAAGCGGCCATCGGCACCTCGATCCTGAGACGCTCGAGATCAAGGCCGAACGTCTCACGTGGAAGGACAGGGTCTTCAACGTCTACCCCGACCGCAATTGACGGAAGCGCTTGACTGGCTGCAGGCCTCCGCGCTCGGCGAGTTCATGCGCGGCTCCGGCCCGTGGACCTATGCCGTCGTCAACGTCATTCACATCCTCGGGGTCGCGACGCTCTTCGGCGCCGTGCTCGTCCTCGATCTGAGGCTCCTGGGGGCGTGGCGCCGGGCACCGCTCCCACCGGTCACAATCGTTGCCGGCCCGGTGGCGATGGCCGGCTTTGCGATCGCCGCGCCCAGCGGAGTCTGCCTTCTCGCCGCGAATGCCCTGGAGTACCAGGGCAACCCGTTCCTGCTGATCAAGTTCTCGGCAATCGGACTGGGACTCGCCAACGCTCTCGCGCTGCGCCGCACGCCCGCGTGGCGGGCCCACGCTGACCGTGAGTTGTCCAGCTCCGAGTCGCGCATGCTCGCGCTCATGGGCGCTGTGTCCCTCGTGAGCTGGCTGACCGCGGTCACGGCAGGACGGATGATCGGCTACTGGTAGGAGTACGACGGAAGGAGACTGCAGTGAATCTAGCCGACTACGACGCGTTGAGTTTCGACTGCTACGGAACGCTCATCGACTGGGAAACGGGAATCGCATCGGTCCTGACGCCATGGGCCCGTGAGGCCGGCCTCGACCTCACCGATGAGGAACTGCTGCAGGCCTACGCAGAGAACGAGGAGCTCACGCAACGGGAGAACCCCACCGCGCTGTATCCGACGATCCTCACCGACACGTTTCGCCGGATCGGCGCCAGCATGGGCGCCAAGGTGTCCGACGACTGGGCCGACAGGCTTGTCGCGTCGCTGCCGTCGTGGCCGCCGTTCCCCGATTCGCGCGACGCCCTCGTGTCATTGGGCAAGGACTACAAGCTGATCATCCTGTCCAACGTGCACCGTGCGGGCTTCGCCGCCAGCAACGCTCTGCTCGACGTCGACTTCGACAAGATCATCACCGCCGAGGACGTCGGGGCCTACAAGCCGGCCCCGAACCATTTCGAAGCTCTCGAGGCCGCGCTGTCCGAGCTCGATGTGCCGCGGGAGCGGCTGCTGCACGTGGCACAGAGCCTTCACCACGACCACGTGCCCGCCAAGCGCCACGGCCTCGTCTCGGTCTGGATCAACCGCCGCCACGGTCGCGGGGGCGGGGGTGCCACGCGCGAACCGGTCGAGGAGTACAGCTACGCCCTGGAGTTCCCGTCAATGGAGGCCTTCGCCGCTGCGGCGCGCGAGAGCAAAGGCTAATTGGGTTGTGGGACAAGCCAATCTGACGGAGATGATCAACACGTCGGCGACGACGGGCTAATGTGAGGCGGGTCACATCGTGAACGCCACACACGCAGTCGCCCGCTGAAAGGCCACACGAATGAGCATCCTCAGCGCCTCCCCGCGGGGCATTTTCCGTCGTAAGCCCGTCGACGAGGTCGAGCCGGAGAACTTGGAGGAGGGCGGCGGTCTGCAGCACGTGCTGGGGCTGTGGCAGCTCACCGCGATCGGCATCGGGGGCATCATCGGCGCCGGCATCTTCTCGCTTGCCGGAACGGTGGCCAGAAACGACGCCGGGCCGGGGGTGCTCTTGTCGTTCCTGGTGGCCGGCGTTGCTAGCGCGTGCGCCGCCCTGTCGTATGCCGAGTTCGCCAGCATGATCCCGAAGGCCGGGTCGGCCTACACCTACGGTTACGTCGTCCTGGGCGAGGGCGTCGGTTGGTTCATCGGCTGGGATCTGCTGTTGGAGTACACCGCCATCGTCGCCGTGGTCGGTATCGGCATCTCGGGCTACTTCGGCTTCCTCGTCCAACAGCTCGGGCTGGATTTGCCCGTGTGGATGCTCGGGGCTCCGGGCAGTGACCCCGAGCAGCCGGGCCGGGTGGTCGACCTGTTCGCGCTACTGCTGTGTCTGCTGATCGCGTTCGTGCTGACGCGGGGTGTGCGCAGTGCCGCGCGCGTCGAGACCTTCCTGGTCTGGCTGAAGGTCGGTCTCGTCGTCCTGATCATCGCGCTCGGCGTCTTCTACGTGAGCACCGACAACTACACGCCGTTTCTGCCGTTCGGCTGGGCAGGGGTGTTCGCCGGTGCGTCGGTCGTGTTCTTCGCCGTGTTCGGGTACGACGCGATGAGCACCGCTGCCGAGGAGTCCTCGCAGGCTCGAAAGCTGCTGCCGAAAGCCATCATCTACTCGCTGGCGATCTCGATGGTGCTTTACGTGCTTGCCTGCCTGGTGCTGACCGGGATGGTCAAGTACACCGAGGTGGACCCTGAGTCGCCCTTCGCGCAGGCGTTCGAGAGCGTCGGCCTGCCGTGGATCGCGACCGTGGTTTCGGTCGGCGCCATTCTCGGGATCGCCACCGTGATGTGGACATTCATGTACGCAACGACGCGGGTGTGGTTCTCGATGTCCCGAGACGGGTTGCTGCCCAAGTGGTTTGCCGCCGTCGACGCCAAACACCGGGTGCCCGTTCGCGTGACCTGGATCGTGGGTATCGCCTCGGGCCTGATCGCTGGTTTCTTGCCGATCGGCGACGCAGCCGAGCTGACCAACATCGGGATCCTGCTGGCCTTCGCGGTTGTGTGCAGCGCGGTCATCGTGTTGCGTTACCGGTCTCCCGAGATCGAGCGCGGTTTCCGCACGCCCGGCATGCCCGTCATCCCGCTCATCGGGGTCGCGTCCTCGATCTGGCTCACCACCTACCTCACGACGACCACCTGGCTGCGGTTCGCGGATCTGGCTGCTGATCGGGATCGTGATCTACGCGCTCTACAGCTATCGCCACTCGAAGCTGCACGCCGCCAGCACCCGCTAGTCGTCTGCCCCTACGACGCCATTGCGTTGTGGTGGCGAACGCGATTACCGCCGGCGCGTTTCGCGGCGTACATCGCCGCATCGGCACCGTCGACCAGTGCGGCGATGGTTCGCAGCTCGCCCATGACCGGGATATCGCGCACGGCGACGCTGCAGGTGCCGATGCTGGCTGTGAAGGGGTGTGGAATTTCGGCGATCGTCTTGCAGAGTCGCTGTGTCGCCGTCGTTGGACTGGCGGTCGCGAAAATGTCGGCGACGAGAAACTCCTCACCACCGACGCGTCCGATCACTGACGTTGCGCGACAGGTGTCCCGCAACGCCGCCGCCACCGCGATCAGCGCTTCGTCACCGGCCGCGTGCCCCCGGGTGTCGTTGAGCCGTTTGAAGCCGTCGAGGTCGATCATGATGATCGTCAGGTAGGCATTGGCGGCGCCGCGGTGGCGTGTGATGAGGTTGACGGTCGCCCGCCTGAACGCGCGTCGATTGAGCAGACCGGTCAACGGGTCACG
This sequence comes from uncultured Actinomycetota bacterium, assembly GCA_963765155.1. Taxonomy (GTDB): domain Bacteria; phylum Actinomycetota; class Actinomycetes; order Mycobacteriales; family Mycobacteriaceae; genus Mycobacterium. The sequence goes on along the minus strand of CAVXVJ010000022.1, from coordinate 667,548 downwards.
GTCCGCCCTGGACACATCGGTGCCCAGCGCATGGACCAGGATTTGAATCGCCAGCGGCACAGAGATATTGAGGATGAGAATCAAGGCCAGAGCGCAGCCGGCAAGGGCGACGTCTGCGGTGTTCATGGTGAGCCGGCCCGCCAAGACGCACACGCTCACCGATGCGACGCCGAAGTTGAACGCCAGGTAGCGCGCGGTATGGAAGAAGGCGATGTAGCCGCTGAGCACAGCAAACGCCAATGACCCGCCCAGGCCGGCAAGCGGGTTGGACTGGGCCAGGCTCGCGACCGCGATCAGACAACTCGTCGTTACCGCGAACAGCTTCGACTTTGCCTGCGATGGCCATGCTGGGGCCCACATCGCGGCCAGCGCCAGCCCGACAGCCGTAACCGCCACAGATGCCGCACGGGTCGCGACGCGGTCAGGGCCATTGGGACTCCACAACATCACCGACGGCATGGCAGCGAGTGCGACGGTAACGCCGAGAATCGCCCAGCGCGATGCGACCAGCAGGCCACGCACGGCCAGGTACGAGGTCAGCCAGTCGTAGTGGTCGGATAGTCCCCACCAGCGACGAAACTCCCCGGCGATCGTGTGGCTGGTGGCGAATATGCGCGCAAACATCGCCATCCATTAAAGAAGGTCCTGCCGCTGCTCGTGGCGAGTTTGCTGGAAACCGTTCGTGGGCCTCATCCGACCAGTTCAGCCGTGCAGCCGACGGTAGGCATCGACAGCGCCCGAATGCAGTGGCACTCGGCCGGTCTGGATCATCGCCGGCGGATCGAGGTACTGCAGTCCCCGGACGTAGCGCGGCACCAGTCGCGGCGCCTCCGTCGCGAGCACCTCAACCACAGCGGCGACGACGTCGGGCGGCGTGCCGGCGCGGCACATGAGCAGATCCGGCACACCGATAGACCTCAGCCCGGCCGGCACGTAACTGACGGTCGGCACCCGGCGCGCGACGTATGGGTAACCCGAACCATCGGCCATCGGCTCCGCCCGGTCGCCAATGTCGAGCATGCGCAACGGCAGCGTGGCATCCAGTTCGGCGATCGCGGGCGTCGGCACGCCGCCCGACCACACCAGCGCGTCCACGCCGCCATCCGACAGCCGAGCCAGTCCCTCCCGCAGGCCGAGCCTCACCGCTTGCACGTGACTCGTCAGACCGGCCGTGTCCAACAGCACCTGGCTGGTTACCGCCGCGCCGGATCCAGCAGCGCCGATGGAGACGCGTTGCCCCCGTAGATCTGCGAGGTGCCGCACGCCGGCGGATTCGCGGACCACCACTTGCAGGTAGTTCTCGTACACGCGGGCCACCGCCTGAGGTGCGGCCTGGATGTCCCCGGCGGCTCGGTCCTGCTCGGCGACGTCGGCCAGCGCGAGTCCCATATCGACGTCTCCTGCGCGCAGCCGGGCAAGGTTGTCGACACTGCCCTGCGTCGGAACGACCTCGATCCCGATGTCCGGAAAGCGGACACGAACTCGCTCGGCGAGAAGCTCTGCGAAGGCCAAGTACAGCCCGCCCGGCTCGCCCGCCGCCACGCGGATCCGTCCCTGCGGTCGCCCGCGGATACAACCGGCCGCCAAAACCGCTGCCCCGAGGATGAATACACGGCGACTGATGGCGCCCGTCATGTCGAATCCTCGGTTGCCGGCAGCGAATAGCGGACAAGGAGGCCGCCCTCGGGGGCGTGCTCCACCGAGATCGTCCCGCCATGGCCTGCGGCGATCTCGCCGGCGATCGCCAGCCCGAGGCCCGTTCCGGTGCCGCCATCGTGGCCCCGCCAGAACCGTGTCACGGCCCGTTGTAGATCCTCGGCAGGCAGCCCGTGGCCGTCGTCGCTGACGATCAGCTCGACAAGCCCGTCCCTGGGCACGGTCGACACGGTCACCGTCGTGTCCGGTCCTGCGTAACGCAATGCGTTGTCGACCGCGACGTCGAGTAGCTGCTCGACCTCGTGACGGGCAATCCGGACGGCCAGGCCGTCGTTGTCGGGCCGATGCCGCAGGTGCTGGTTCTGACTGTGCGCAACGGGTTCCCAGAACGCGATCCGTTCGCGGATCAGGTCGTCGATATCGGTGCTCTCCGTCGTCGCGGTGGTGTCCAGTCCGACCCTGCGGCTGCCGCTGGCTTCCTCCGCGCGGGCGAGACGCAACAGTTGCTGAAGAAGGTTTTCCAGGCGGTCCAGCTCCGCTGCCATCGAGTCGTATGTCGAGCGTCCACCCTCGGCCACGTACGTGTCGAGGCTGTCTGCGCGTAACCTGATGGCGGCCAACGGATTTCGCAGTTGGTGAGACGCGTCGGCGACAAGCCGTCGCTGACGGTCCAGAGAGGCGCGAACTACACCGGCCATCGTGTTGAACGCCGAGGTGAAGTGGCGCACTTCCGGCGGTCCGGTGACGTCGACGGGCGGTCCGGCAACCCCCTCGGTCATCTCGGCGACTGCCCGCTCCAGTCCGTCGAGCGGTCGCAGCACCCACCTCGTCAGTACACGAGCGGCGACCACGGCCAACAGGAGCAGGGCCAAGCAGCCGATCGACACCCACAACCAGCCGCGGGCAACGTCGCGCGCCGCCACCGTCGTATCCACGGCGAGAACGACGGCACCAACCAACTCGCCGTCGCGCCGGACACCCGTTGCGGTCAGCACCGGGTCGGTATCCCAGGGCAGGACGCGCGGCAGGGGCGGTGCCGGAGCGTCGACCAGCGCACGATTCACCGCCGCGGCGACGCCGAGGTCCGTGCCGGTGAGTCCGCGTGCGGCCTGTGTTTGTCCATCGGTGTCGACGATCAGCACACCTTCGCCGTACACCTCGTGATACCGCTCGACGAGCGGCTGCACGGGGACGTCGCGCACCGCGGCAGAGTCGGCGAGTTCGGTGAGTTGGCGTCCCCGTTCTTCGGCGAGTGCCGCGGTGCGCCGTGACGCGGAGCTCAGTGCCAGCGGAACGGCGAGCGCCGCGATCGCGAGAAGCGAAAGTACCACCAGGACAACACGAACCCGCAGACCCATGTCAGGCGTCCAACCGGAAGCCGAACCCACGCACCGTCTGCAGCGGAAGTCCGGCGAGTTTGGCCCGGATCTGGCCGATGAAGTAGTCCAAGGATCTGGAGCGGCCCACCACCGCGGTTCCCCAAACCTCGAGCATCAGCTCTTCACGGCTGACCGCCTCGCCCTGGCGCGCGGCGAGCATGGCGACGATTTGGAACTCAGTCTTGGTGAGCGCCTGCGGATTTCCGTCGACGGTGACTTCTCGGCGCTCGCGGTCGACGGTGACCGGTCCGGCAACCACCGGGCCTTGCACAGTGGCGTCGGCCTCGCCGCGGTGAACGCGGCGCATGACGGCTTGAATACGCGCCAGCAGCACCGCTTTTCGGACCGGCTTGACCAGATAGTCGTCGGCCCCGGCGCGCAGCCCCAGCACCACGGCTCCGTCGCTGTCGCGTGCGGTCATGATGATCACCGGCACGGCCGACGCCCGACGCAGCGTCCGCAGCACCTCCAGGCCGTCCATGTCCGGTAGCCCGAGGTCCAACAGCACGAGTTCGCAACCCTTGACGCGGTGAAGCGCGTCGGCGCCGCGGCCCGTGCGAACGACGGTCGCGCCGGTCTGGCCGAGGAGTTCGGCCAGCGCCGACGCGACACCCTCGTCGTCCTCGACGAGCAGCACTCGCATGAGCTGATGCTAGAGAGCCGCTGATCTAGGTGGTGACGGGCTCACGCTCGTCGGCCTCGAGCTCACCCGTCTCCCGCTCCAAGTGGGAGCGTCGTGAGGACTCGGCCATGAAGAAGTAGACCAGCAGAGATATCAGAGCGCAGCCGGCGACATAGAAGAAGAACCAGTTCTCGTGGCCGATCTTCTTCAGGCCCAGCGCCACGTACTCCGTCGTCCCGCCGAAGATCGCGACCGTGAGCGCATATGGCAGCCCGACGCCCAGCGCCCGGATGCGTGCAGGGAACAGCTCGGCCTTCACCACCGCATTGATCGAGGTGTAGCCGGACACGATGACGAGGCCGATCAACATCAGGCCGAACGCCGTCAGCGCCGACTCGGCGTGTCCGACGGCCGTCATCAGCGGCACCGTGCACACCGTTGCGCCGATTCCGAACGCGATGAGCAACGGCCGGCGACCCACCCGATCCGAGAGCGCGCCCACCGCAGGCTGCAGTGCGACGAAGATCAGCAGCGCGACGAAGTTGATCCAGGTCACCTGCTCCTTCGGCAGGCCGGCGGAATTGATCATGAACTTCTGCATGTAGGTGGTGAATGTGTAGAAGGCGATGGTGCCGCCGAGGGTGAGGCCGACGACTGTCAGGCACTCCCGCGGGTAGGCGAGCAACACCTTCAGGCTGCCGCGCTCGGTGTTGTTCTTGGCGGCGAGCTTGTAGTTCTCGGACTCGTCCATCGTCCGTCGCAGCCACATCACCGTCACGGCGGCGGCCGCGCCGATCACGAACGCGATCCGCCAGCCCCAGGCCTCCATCTGCTCCGATGTCAGAACAAGCTGCAAGACGATCTGCACGCCCAGGGCGAGCAGTTGGCCGCTGATCAGGGTCACGTACTGGAACGAGGAGTAGAAGCCGCGGCGGTGTGGGGTGGCGACCTCGCTGAGATACGTTGCGGAGGTTCCGTATTCGCCACCCAGAGACAAGCCCTGCAGCAGCCGGGCGGTGACCAGGAGAATGGGCGCCAACGCGCCGATGTCGGCGTAACCCGGCGTCAGTGCGATGCCGAGAGATCCGACGCCCATCACGGTGACCGACAGCGTCAGCGCCGCGCGGCGCCCGTAGCGGTCGGCGTACATACCGAAGAGCCAGCCGCCGAGCGGCCGCATCAGGAAGCCGACGGCGAAGATGCCTGCCGTGTTCAACAGCTGCGCGGTCGGATTCCCCGAGGGGAAGAACACGCTGGCGAAGTAGATGCTGAACGCCGCGTAGGCATACCAGTCGTACCACTCGATCAAGTTGCCGAGCGAACCGCGAATCACGTTGCCGGCCACCGATCTCGGGCGGCGCGACCCTTCAGTTGTGGACTCCTGTGTCAGTTGCATGTGGCGGGCCTCCTTCTGCTGTGGTGAAGCTTGTGGTGCCGCCCATGATGTGAGGGCCGCCACACGGTGAGGAAGAGGAAAGGGTGCCTACCCGGGGTTTCCTTGCACGATCCACAGATTGGGCGTCCGAATGGCGGCGCGGCATGGCGGCGCCGCGAATCGGGTACTCCGACCGTGTCAGAGGAGGTCAAAGTGGCAAAGGATCATGGTCCAAGCGTCAAGGACGACAAACAGTACGAGGGCTTGCGCAAAAAAGGGATGAGCAAGTCGCGGGCCGCGGCGATTGCGAATGCGCCCGACTCCTCCAGTAAAGGCGGCAAGAGTTCGGGCAGCAGCCAAAGCAAACGCAGCAGCGGACCCGGCAGCGGCGGGAATGTGTCCCAGAAGAAGGCCGCCGGCAGGAAGGGCGGCAAGAAGTCCAGCTGACGTCGAGCGCAGGCTTTACAGGGCTGCTCGGTATGGTGATGCTTTCCCGCTGTCGCGCCGCGGGGAGTAATCGTCCAACCAGGAGCAACCTTCGTGACCCTCAACACCATCGCGTTCGAGCTGGTGCCCCCGAACGTCGAACCTCGGCCGGGACCAGGCATTGGAGGACGCGCCAAAGTGCTGCGCTTCTCCAGGCCGAAGCCGGCATCGAAGGCCGGATCCGGCACGTCATGATCCCCGGGATGATCGAGGAGGACGACGACCGTCCCGTCGAGATGAAGCCCAGGATGGACGTGCTCGACTTCTGGAAGATCATCAAGCCGGAGCTGCCCGGGGTGAACGGGCTGTGCACCCAGGTCACCGCCTTCATCGATGAGACTGTCGCTGCGCCGCCGGCTGACCGATCTGCAGCGACGCCGGTTTCGACGGCATCGCCTTCGTCGGCGTGCCGCGCACCATGAACGACGGTGAAGGCAGCGGCGTCGCGCCCACCGACGCGCTGTCGATGTACGAGCCGGCTCGTGCCCAACCGCGGCGCGATCCTGATCCCCACCCGCGAGGGCGAACAGGGCCGCTTCAACTTCAAGTGCAACCAGGGCGCGACCTACGGCATGACCCAGCTGTTGTACTCCGACGCGATCGTGGGCTTCCTCACCGAATTCGCGAAGACCACCGACCATCGCCCCGAGATCCTGCTGTCGTTCGGCTTCGTGCCGAAGGTCGAGACCCGCGTCGGGCTGATCAACTGGCTGATCCAGGACCCCGGCAACGCCGCGGTCGCCGACGAGCAGGCGTTCGTCAGGAGGCTGGCGGAAACCGAGCCGGCCCAGAAGCGGAAGCTGATGATCGACCTCTACAAGCGAGTGATCGACGGCGTCGCCGACCTCGGTTTCCCGCTGAGCATCCATCTCGAGGCGGCGTACGGCGCTCCGCGCCGGCCTTCGAGACGTTCGCCGAGATGCTCGACTACTGGTCGCCCGACAAAGGCTAGTGTCCGAGTGTCCGAACCGTCGAGTCGCGCGAGCTGCGAAACGCGGCTCGACGGCCTGACAATCCGCGACGCCGCCCGGCTCGGCCGCCGCCTCAAGAACCTGCGCGGCAACGTCAGCCCCGAGAAGCTTCAGCAGATCGCCGAGCAGTTCACCGCCGCCGAGGCGCTCGTCGCCACCCGCGAAGCTGCCGTCCCCACGATCACCTATCCCGACCTGCCGGTCAGCGACCGGCGCGACGAGATCGCCAAGGCCATCGCCGAGCACCAGGTGGTCGTCGTCGCCGGCGAGACCGGCTCGGGCAAGACCACCCAGCTGCCGAAGATCTGCCTGGAACTGGGCCGCGGGATCCGCGGCACCATCGGCCACACCCAGCCGCGCCGGCTCGCCGCCCGCACCGTCGCCCAGCGCATCGCCGACGAACTGGGCACCCCGCTCGGCGACGCCGTCGGCTACACGGTGCGCTTCACCGACCAGGCCAGCGACCGCACGCTGGTGAAGCTGATGACCGACGGCATCCTGCTCGCCGAGATCCAGCGCGACCGCCGCCTGCTGCGCTACGACACCCTGATTCTCGACGAGGCCCACGAGCGCAGCCTCAACGTCGACTTCCTGCTCGGGCTATCTGCGCGAGCTGCTGCCCCGCAGGCCCGACCTCAAGGTGATCGTCACGTCGGCGACCATCGAGCCAGAGCGGTTCGCCGCTCACTTCGGCGGAGCCGAACATGGGCACCAGCGGTGGGGCGCCGATCGTCGAGGTGTCCGGGCGGACCTATCCGGTCGAAATCCGGTACCGGCCATTGGAAGTCGCCTCGACGCCGTCATCAAGTGATGACGATCCCGACGACCCCGACCACGAGATCGTCCGCACCGAGATGCGTGACCAGACCGAGGCGATCGTCGACGCCATCGGTGAGCTGGAGAAGGAGCCGCCGGGCGACGTGCTGGTGTTCCTGTCCGGGGAGCGCGAAATCCGCGACACCGCAGAAGCATTGCGCGGTGCTGTCGACATGCACACCGAGGTGCTGCCGCTCTACGCCCGGCTGCCAACAGCCGAGCAGCAGAGAGGTCTTTGCAGCCGCACACCGGCCGCCGAGTCGTGCTCGCCACCAACGTCGCCGAGACGTCGCTGACCGTGCCGGGCATCCGCTACGTCGTCGACCCCGGCACCGCACGGATCTCGCGGTACAGCCGCCGGACCAAGGTGCAGCGGCTGCCGATCGAGCCGATCTCGCAGGCGTCGGCCGCGCAGCGGGCGGGCCGCTCGGGCCGCATCGCGCCAGGCGTGTGCATCCGCCTCTACTCCGAGGACGGACTTCGAGTCGCGGCCGCGCTTCACCGACCCCGAGATCCTGCGGACCAACCTCGCCGCGGTGATCCTGCAGATGGCCGCCCTGCAGCTCGGCGACATCGAGGACTTCCCGTTCCTCGACCCGCCGGACAAGCGCAGCATCCGCGACGGCGTGCTGCTGCTGCAGGAACTCGGCGCCTTCGACCGCGACGGCGCGATCACCGAGCTCGGCCGCCGCCTCGCGCGGCTGCCCCTCGACCCGCGCCTCGGCCGGATGATCCTGCAGGCCGACGCCGAGGGTTGCGTGCGCGAAGTGCTGGTGCTGGCCGCGGCGCTGTCGATTCCCGATCCGCGGGAGCGGCCGGCCGACCGCGAGGAGGCCGCACGCCAGAAGCACGCCAGGTTCGCCGACGAGCGCTCGGACTTCATCTCGTACCTGAACCTGTGGCGCTACCTGCGCGAGCAGCGAAAAGAGCGCTCCGGCAACGCGTTTCGGCGGATGTGCCGCGAGGAGTTCCTGCACTACCTGCGCATCCGGGAATGGCAGGATCTCACCGGGCAGCTGCGCAGCATCGCAAGGGACATGGGCATCCGTGAGCCAGGATCGAGCACGCCGACCCAGCGCGTGTGCATGCCGCGCTGACCGCCGGGCTGCTCTCGCACATCGGGCTGCGGACAGGCGACTTCGCGAGAATATCACGGGCGCGCGCAACACTCGAAGTTCGTGCTCGCGCCCGGCTCCGTCCTCACCAAACGGCCGCCGCGCTGGGTCGTCGTCGCCGAGCTCGTCGAGACCAGCCGGCTGTACGGCAGGATCGCGGCGCGCATCGAACCGGAGGCCGTCGAACGTGTCGCCGCGCACCTCGTGCAGCGCACCTACAGCGAGCCGCACTGGGACGCCCAGCGCGGAGCGGTCATGGCCTTCGAGCGGGTGACGCTGTACGGCCTGCCGCTGGTGCCGCGCCGCCGCGTCAACTACGCCCAGATCGAACCGGAGCTCGCCCGCGAGCTGTTCATCCGGCACGCGCTCGTCGAGGGCGACTGGCAGACCCGCCACCACTTCTTCCGCGACAACGCCCGGCTGCGCGAGGAATTGGCCGAGATCGAAGGAGCGCGCCCGCCGCCGCGACCTCATCGTCGGCGACGACGAGATCTACGCCTTCTACGACGCCCGCATCCCGGCCGAGGTCGTGTCGGCGCGGCACTTCGACGCGTGGTGGAAGAAGCAGCGCCACCAGACGCCGGACCTGCTGACGTTCACCCGCGACGACCTGCTGCGCACGAGGACGCCGCCGCCGATCAGCCGGACACCTGGCAGGCGGACGACCTGTCGCTGCCGGTGACCTACCGCTTCGAGCCGGGCGCCGATCGACGACGGCGTCACCGTGCACGTGCCGGTCGAGGTGCTCGCGCGCCTCGGTGGCGACGAGTTCGCCTGGCAGGTACCGGCTTTGCGCGAGGAGCTCGTCACAGCGCTGATCCGATCACTTCCAAAAGACCTGCGCCGCAACTTCGTTCCCGCGCCCGACACCGCCCGCGCGGTGCTTGCCGCTCTTGAACCGGGAACAGAAGCCGCTGCTGGAGTGCTTGCAGCGGGAGTTGCGGCGGCGCACCGGTGTGCTCGTGCCGATCGACGCGTTCGACCTCGACAAGCTGCCCGTCGCACCTGCGGGTGACGTTCGCCGTCGAATCGCGCGGACGGCACCGAGGTGGCGCGCGGCAAGGACCTCGAGGCGCTGCAGGAGCAACTCGCCGCACCGGCCCGGCAGGCCGTCGCCGAGGCGGTCGCCGACGAGCTGGAACGAAGCGGGCTGCGCAGCTGGCCCGAGGACATCGACGAGCTGCCGCGCACCGTCGAGCGGGTCAGCGGCGGCCACACCGTGCGCGGCTTCCCGGCATTCGTCGACGCGGGCAGCGGCCGTGGACGTGCGGGTGTTCGCAACGAAGGCCGAGCAGGACGCCGCGATGGGGCCCGGCATCCGTCGGCTGCTGCGGCTGTCGGTGCCGTCGCCGGTCAAAACGATTGAGCGCCAGCTGAATCCCCGCACGCGCCTGGTTCTCGGCACGAATCCGGATGGCTCGCTGGCCGCACTGCTCGACGACTGCGCCGACGCGGCGGTCGCGGTGCTGGCGCCGAGCCCGGTGTGGACGCGGATCCGAGTTCGCCGCGCTGCGGGAGCGGGTGGCCGACGCGCTGGCGCCGACGACGCTCGACATCGTCGGCCGCGTCGAGAAGGTGCTCGCCGCCGCACATGAGGTGTCGGTCGCGTTGCCCGCTGCAGCCGCCGCCGGCGCAGGCCGAGGCGATCGCCGACATGCGCGCACAGCTCGGACAGGCTGCTGCCGCAAGGGCTTCGTCACCGCGACGGGCGCAGCGCATCTGGCCGACCTGGCCCGCTACCTCACCGCCGTCGGGCGGCGACTCGACCGGCTGCCGCAGGGCGTCAACGCCGACCGCGACCGGATGGCAGCGAGTGCACGCCGTGCAGGACGCCTACGACGAACTGCTGCAGGCACTTTCGCCGGCACGCGCGGCCGCCGACGATGTCCGCGACATCGCGCGGATGATCGAGGAGCTGCGGGTGAGCCTGTGGGCCCAGCAGCTCGGCACCGCCCGGCCGGTCAGCGAGCAGCGCATCTACCGGGCGATCGACGCCATCGTGCGCTGATGGGCCCGCGAATGCGGGCGCGCTACTCTCCCGGTGTGGGCCGAAAGCGCGTCGTAATCGCCGGGCTCGGCGACAGCGGTGTCCTCGCCGCGATCAAGCTCGCCAGGCATGCCGACGTCGTCGGAATCTCGGCCAAGCGGGTCGATCTGTATTTCCCCGGCGAGCGCGGCCTGCCTCGGCACCATCCGCGGACCTGGGCGCGAATACGACAACGACTCATCGAGGTCGGTGTGCAACTGCACCCCGGCCACCGCGCGGTTTCTCCGATGACTTCGCGTATGACGAAATCACCGGCGATCCGGTGCAGTGGAGCACCGGCCAGCGCACCGGCGTCGGCGGATGCGGTCCTTTGGGCGGTAGGACGGGTGCGGCCCAATACCGGTTGGCTGCCAGCAGAACTCCTTGACGACCACGGCTTCGTGCGCGTGACGCCGCAGCTGCGCGTGCCCGATCACCCTGGCGTATTCGCGGTCGGCGACGTCGCGGCGACGGATCCGCTGCGAAGCTCGGCCCGTAACCGGGCCGACGGCCTCGTCGCCCACAACGTTCGCGCGGAGTTCGAGGGCCGACCGCTGCGCAGCTTCCGGCCGCCGAAACAACGATGGGGCTCCATCATCGGCTATCCAGGCCGACGGCCTGGAGGTGTTCGCGCCCAAACGGCCGAGCCTTCCGCTTCCCAGCGTGGTCGATCGACCGCGTGCTGATGCCGTGGGTGGTCCGGTGGGGGATCTATCGCGGTGTGCGCGACGAGGCGTAGCTTCCGCTCAAAACGGTGGTGGTTTGTTGCGTTCGGCGACGTATTCGTCGTTGAGTCGGCGTTCGGCTTCGATGGCGCGTTGTCGATAGTTTTCGCGCGGGTGCGTCGGCGTTTGGGCATCATCGCGCCGCGCCCGGCGCTGGGTTCCACGACGGGTTCCTGCCCGGGTGGCCACAGTTCGCCGGTCGGCGCGCACAGGGCGGGGAACAGCAGGATGCTGCCGGGGTGGGTGGTGTAGGTGTGTCCGGTTGGGGCGGTGAGGATCAGGGTTCCGTCGGGCAGTTGGCGTTCCCGCCAGCCGCCCTGCCCGACATAGAAGGTTTTCAGCAAATGATGAAAACGGCAGTAACACTTCATATTTGACGCATGGGTGGGCCCCAGCGGGTACGGCACAGTGTGGTCGAGGTCGCATTGATACGACGGCTTGTCACAGCCCGGCCATCGACACGTCAAGTCCCGGCAGCGCACAAAATCCGCTAGCTGCCGTGAGGGTTCGTAGCGGGGTTCGGGTGGGGCGTCGATGCCGGGGTGGCGCACCTCACGGATCGTCGCCCGCTCCAGGATGGGGCCCAACAATGGTGCGGGCAGGATCCCGCCACCGATGACGAACGCCGGCGGCGCCGGGCACGACGGCTGCGGGCAGGGCGTCACCGGTGCGCCGACCTTCAGATTGGAACCGTTGATGACCGGCAGCGCGATGCCGGGCTGGCACTGGGCCAGCGGGACAACCAGCGGCCACTCGGCCGGGTCGGCCGGCGCGATAACCGGTCGCGGAAGGACGGGTTCGCACGCGGCTGCTGGGTCGATCGGCCGTGTTGGGGCGGGCAGGAACGCCGCGGGCAACTCGGTGTGGCCGGCGGGGCGATCGGCGTCCTCGGGCGGAGCTGGCTCACCGGGATCGAGGGGCGTGACGGGCGGCTCGGCAGCGGGTTCAACCGGCTCGGGCGCGGTTGGTTCAACCGGCTCGACCGTATCGGCAGACTCGCCGGGATCGTCGGGATCGCCGGGGTCATCGGGATCGCCGGGATCGTCGGGATCGCCGGGGTAATCGGGATCGTCAGGGTCGTCAGGGTCGTCAGGGTCGTCGGGGTCGTCGGGGTCGTCGGGGTCGTCGGGGTCGGCTGGCGGTGGTGAGCTGTCGGGGGTGGGTCCTTGGGTCTGGGCGGCGGTGAGGGTGGCGGGGTCGGCGATCACATGCACCACCGCGTTCTTGCGGGGTGCCTCCCGTCCGGCGGCTGTGCAGTCTGCCTGCCCGCAGGCGCAGGCCAGTTCGGCGCCGGCGGCCAGCGCGGTCAGGGCGTCGGCGCGCCGCTCGGGCAGGGTGCGCGGATCGGCCTCACACACCGAGCGGGCCATCTCGTCGACCCGCGCCTCGATCAACGCGGCATCCGGGGCGTACAGCCGCGCCCACATGCTGGTGATCCCGGCCGGATCCTCGGGGTTGCCGAACTCCACCGTGCGTGAGGACACCGCGGCCCGGGCACGGCGCAACGCGGCGGGGTCGTGGCGCTCCACCAGCGCGTCGATGGCGTCCTCGGTTTTGGTGATCGACAACGCCCCCCACCGTGCCACCCGATCCGCCAGTTCGGCGTCCACGGCGGCCATCGCCTCGGCGTCGAGGATCAGGGCGGTGCGATACACGATCGCGCGTACCAACAGGTCACTGATCAACCCGGCCTCAAACAATGCCGCCACCTTGGGTAGCCGCTCGCGCAGGGCCAGCCCGCGATGCGTTTGGGCCAGCGCCAACCCGCGCCCGACGTCGAGCGCGGCGCCCAACTCCGCCGACAGCGCGGCTTCGGGGTCGATCCACCAGCCGTCGCGTTCGTCGTCGCCAGCCCGGTGCGGCGGGTGAAGATCTCGGCCAGCACCGCCAGCTTGCGCGCACACGCGGCGTTCTCGGCCCGCGACCAGCCCGCGGCGGCATCGACCAGCGCCGGGGCATCCAACGCCGCCAGCTCGACCAATCTCGGGCAACACACCATCGAACATGCATTCGACGTTAACGGGATCACCGACTGAAATCCGCTGGCAGGGCCCCGGACAAACCCCGGCTGTGGATGAAAACGCGACTGGGGATAACCCGCCGCGCACCGGCGACGAAGGCCGCCCGATGTCAGTGCCCCGTGGTAGCGCGCCGTTGTAATGCGCCGCCGGGCAACGGGCCGTAAAACTTTCACGCAGAGCGGTACTCGTGCCGGCATCGAGCAGCGGGTCGCACCCCTGGCTGGCCTCGGCGTTGGCTCCTGCCGCTCTCGCGATTCGCAGATGTATCGCGTTGCACAAGAAGGCCCGCCCGAATTCGACTCGACACACCAACACGCCAATCACGCGGTAACGAGCGGTTCGCCGTTCTTCGGCATCTCGTGACCCGCGAAGCGGAAGGGCAGCCCGGCGGCGAACGCGGCGTGCGGCGTGTCCATCACTTGGAAGTGAACATGCGGCTCGCTGGAGTTGCCGGAATTCCCGCACTCGGCCAGTTGCTGGCCCACTCGGACGGCCTGCCCCTTCTTGACCTTTATCGAGCTGCGTTTGAGGTGGGCCAGGACCGCGTAGTTGCCGTCGCCGAGGTCGAGTACGACGTGGTTGCCGAGCAAGGCGCCCGGGCCGATCAGCTCCCTGGCCGAGCCCTCGAGGAAGAGGTACAGGACGGCGGGCCATGAGTTGCGGCTCCAGTGGTCCCGCCACCAGCCTCGGGTTCGAACGACTCTGCCGTCGGCAGGGGCGAAGATTGGCTGGCCGAAGCCGGGAAACGTCTGCGGTTTTCGCGCAAGCGGCCAGCGGTGCACGCTCTTCCACCGCTCGCGGGCGTTCGGCCAGTACACCAAGTCGATTGCATACGTTTGTCCGGCCGACTGGACCCCGTGACTCGGGATCTTGTCGGCTGGGCTGTTGACGGCGATCCAGCGGCCCGTCACCGGACTGCGCATGGGGACAGGTTCGCGCTCTACCCCACCAAGGATGAATGTCGTCGCCACGCTCAACAGAACCATGACCGCGCCCACCCATGGGATCCAGGCGAGGTGATGAAGCGGCGACGTCAGGACGAGCAGCATGCCCAACACGAAGCACACGACGCGAATCCGGGCCAGAACAATGTGAATCATCTCTTGCGATGTCTACCCACAATTGCGCCGGCACTTGACCACATTTGCCTGGCGCGGTACTCGGTCCAATGTTGATCGCGACATCACATCGACAATTCCGAGGCCGGTACGGGCGAGTAACGAATCGATTCCTGCCAACCGGCGATCAATTACTGCCAGTGGAATTAAACCTCTGACCTGCCTGTTTAAGCAGTCATACCGGCACGAAGAACAACCAAAATCAGCCGGCACAGCGTCCGAGACCGAGGCCTTCGCGCCACGGCTCGAACACACAGGACAGAGAAGAAGGAAGGCACCAAAATGAAGAAGTTCGGATTTGCCACCATCGCCGCGACTGGCCTGGCCGCCGCAGTCCTCGGCTTCGCCGCACCGGCGCAGGCCGTGACCGCAGTCGACGTCCCCACCGGCATCGACCACCACCAGTGGATCCACGACATCCAGCCGAATGTGAACGTGCCTCAGGTTGACACGAGCGTTCGGACTCGGGGCAGCAACTGACAACAGCGTCACAGCAATGAGGGGCACCCACCGCGGGTGCCCCTCATTGCGTTCGGCCCAATGTCGGAGCTTGACCTTGCCGCTACGGCAACTTTTAGCGTGGTGGATACCAGCGACGACGAAAGGTCACGATGAGTTGGTCGATTCAGCAAGTGGCCAGGATGTCGGGGGTGACGGCACGCGCGCTGCGGTACTACGACGAGATCGGGCTGTTGCGTCCGGATCGCATTGGGACGAACGGCTACCGCTACTACGAGAGTCCGCAGCTCCTCAGATTGCAGCAGATTCTGCTGCTGCGCGACCTCGGACTCGACCTCGCCACCATCGGCGCGGTGGTCGACGCCGAGCGCGACCCCATCGAGGCGCTGCGCCGCCACCATCGGCGACTTCTCGAGGAGCGCGGCCGGCTGGATCGGCTCGCCTCGACCGTCGCGGCAACCATCAAACACCTAGAGGAAGGAACCGACATGCCCGCCGAAAACCTCTTCAAGGGTTTCGAATTCACGCCCCAGTACATCGAACGCCAAGCGCAGCGCGCCCCGGATCAACCCGAGATCGCCGAAATGCAAAGCAAAACCGCCGACTGGACCGACGAGGACTTTCAATCGTTCAACCACGAAGGCGTCCAGCTCGAATACCGGATGCTCGCGTTGCTGCGCGACGGTGTCGCCCACGACGACGCGGCCACCTTGAAGGTTCTCGAGGACGACCTCGCACTGCAGCGCAAGGTGTGGACCCCGCACAAAGAGGGTTACATCAAACTCGCCGAGGCCCTCACGGAGCCATCAGAGTGGAACGCTCACCTGGACTCCCTCGACCCGCGGCTACCCGCGTACCTCCGCGACGCGATGCTCGCCTTTGCCGCCGCGCGGATGGAATAGCCGGCGTGCGGTCGGCGGTTGCCCCCGACATGACCGCGACGCGCTTCGACCCCCGCACCCTGCTCGCCGAAAGCCAACTCGGCATCCTCGCCACGATCAAATCCAACGGCCTCCCACAACTGTCCCCGGTCACGCCCTACTACGACCAAGACGCCGGCGTCATCTACGTGTCGATGACCGAAGGCCGAGCCAAGACGAACAATCTGCGCCGAGACCCGCGGGCCGCGCTCGAGGTCACCAGCTCCGACGGCTGGTCCTGGGCCACCGCCGAGGGCACCGTGACGCTGACCGGACCGGGCACCGACCCGCACGGTCCCGAGGTCGAGGCGCTCGTCGACTATTACCGCCGCGCCGCCGGCGAGCACCCGGACTGGGACGAATACCGGTCGGTGATGGTGTCCGACCGCCGGGTACTCATGGCGTTGACGGTCGATCACGTCTACGGCGAGAGGATCCGTTAACGTCGGGCTGTGAGCCGATTCGCGGTCTGTGTAATCACCGTTCTCGCGTCCGCGGTGATCGCCGCGCCGACCGCGCAGGCCCAACCTATCCCGGTAGTGCAACCCGTTGTGCTTGCCGTGATCCCGCACGACACCGCCGCCTACACCGAGGGCCTCGAACTCGACGGGCCCACGCTCTACGAGGGCACCGGCCTCGCCGGCCAGTCACAGCTTCGTGAACTGGATCCGGCCAACGGCGCAGTGCGCCGCGCAGTCCCCATCCCCGACAACTACTTCGGCGAAGGAATCACACTCGTCGGCGACCGCATCTGGGAGCTGACGTACCAGGACGGTGTCGCGGTCGAGTGGGACAAACGCACGCTGACGCCAGTGCGCGAGGTTCCGTTCACCGGCGAGGGCTGGGGGCTGTGCCGCGACGGCGACCGGCTGATCAGCGGCAACGGCACCGACCGGCTTCGGTTCCATGACATCGCGAACCTCGCGGAGACCGGCGGCGTCAACGTCACCCGCGACGGGCAGCCGGTCGTCGGGCTCAACGAACTGGAATGCGTAGACGGACAGGTGTGGGCCAACGTCTGGCCGACCGACACGATCGTGCGCATCGACCCGGCCACCGGATCGGTGAACGTCGTGCTCGATGCCTCCAGCCTGCGGAGCCCAGACGTCAACCAACCCGGCCAAGTTCTCAGCGGCATCGCGCACATCGACGGCGACGAGTTTCTGCTGACCGGCAAGAACTGGCCCTCGATGTTCCGTGTGCGCATTCCGGCGTGATGTGAGAACCAGCATCTCTGAGCCTGGGTAAGCTGCTGTCGAGCGGAAGGCCAGACGTGTGCTGAACCCAGTTCATCTGCGCACGCTGAGAGCGGTGGTGCGCACGCATTCGTTCGCGACGGCGGCGAAGGACTTGGGCTACACCCCATCGGCGGTGTCCCAGCAGATGTCGGCGCTGGAACGTGAGACGCGGCTGCATCTCTTCGAACGCGGCGCGCGTTCAGTGGAGCCGACCCGCGCCGCGCTGTCGCTGGCGGAAAGGTCGGGCGAGGCGCTGGCCGTACTCGATTCGCTGACCGATGACGTACGTGCGCTTGCTGGTGGCCGACTGGGCACGCTACGCCTCGGCAGCTTCCCGACCGCCAGCCAACGACTGCTGCCTGCCGTCCTTGCGCATCTGTCCCGCACCCTTCCCGAGGTGAGGATCGAGATCGAGGAAGCCGAACCCGATGTCCTGGTCCCCGAGGTATCCGACCGCAGGATCGACGTGGCGATCGTCTATGAGTACGACTCGGTTCCGCGGGCGTGGCCGCGCAGCCTACGGCGGGATCCACTGTTCAGTGAGCCTCTCGTGCTTCTGGTCCCCGCCGCACGCGCTCGGGCGTACGGGTCTCCCCGTCTGGCGGACCTGGCGCAGGAGAGCTGGATCTCCACTCTGCGCGGTACTGCGGGCGCCACCTGCTTCGAGCGGTTGTGCGCGCGGGAGGGCTTCGTCCCCGAGATCGCGTTCCGATCCAACGACTACGAAGTGGTGACGAAGTTCGTCGGTGAGGGTCTGGGGCTGGCGCTGGTCCCGCAGCACGCGATACCCGACACGGACGCCGTCAGCCACCTCGCGGTCGCGGACTGCGACATTCGCCGACACACCGTCGCGCTCTACCGGCGCGTCGGCGGCAGTCCGCTCGTCACACCGGCAGTCGATGCCTTGAAGGAGTGCGCCACCACGATCTGAGCCAATGGCTAAGGGTTGCTAACGCAAGCCTGCAATATTGGCGGACTCGGTGGCTACCGCCTGGCCTGCACACGCGGGATGCTGGAGGTCGCAAACGAGACCCGTGCAGGAGAAATATTGTCCGTCAGAAATTCCGACACCCCCGATGAGCTGTTCGGCGTCGACGCCCTGCTCGACGACGAGGAACGGCAGATCCGCGAATCGGTCCGCGCCCTCGTCAAGAGCCGGATATCACCAGAGATCGCCACCTGGTACGAGAACGGCGACCTACCCGTCCGAGAGTTGGCGGTCGAACTCGGAGACCTCGGCCTGCTCGGCATGCATCTGCGGGGTTACGGCTGCGCGGGCACGTCGGCGGTGGCCTACGGGCTTGCCTGCCTCGAACTGGAGGCCGGGGACTCCGGCATCCGCTCGTTGGTCAGCGTCCAGGGCTCGCTCGCCATGTTCGCCATCCACACATTCGGCAGCGATGAGCACAAAGCACAGTGGCTTCCGCAGATGGCTGCCGGCCGCAAGATCGGCTGCTTCGGCCTCACCGAGCCCGACTTCGGCTCGGACCCCGCCGGAATGCGCACCCGCGCAGCGCGATCCGGCAGCGACTGGATCCTCGACGGCTCAAAGACGTGGATCACCAACGGATCCGTCGCCGACGTCGCAGTCATCTGGGCGCGCACCGAGGACGGGATCCGCGGATTCGTCGTACCCACCGACACGCCCGGCTTCACCGCGCACACCATCACATCGAAGATGTCGTTACGCGCCTCGGTCACCAGCGAGCTCGTGCTCGACGGCGTCAGGCTGCCCGACAACGCAATGCTGCCGAAGGCCACCGGCCTGGCCGCACCGTTGAGTTGCCTCAACGAAGCCCGGTTCGGCATCGTGTTCGGTGCCCTCGGCGCCGCGCGGGACTGCCTGCAGACCGCCCTGGACTACTCCCTGGTGCGCAGGCAATTCGACCGCCCCATCGCCGAATTTCAGCTCACACAGCAGAAACTCGCGGACATGACGCTCGAATACGGCAAAGGTTATCTGCTCGCGCTGCACCTGGGCCGCCGCAAGGATGCGGGCGAGCTGGCCGGAAAGCAGGTCAGCTTGGGCAAACTCAACAACGTCAGGGAAGCCCTGGCCATCGCCCGGCAGGCCCGCACCATCCTCGGCGCCAGCGGCATCACGTCCGAATATCCGGTGATGCGGCATGCGAACAATCTCGAATCGGTGCTCACCTATGAGGGCACCAGCGAAATGCATACGCTGATCATCGGGCAGGCACTGACCGGAACCGCGGCGTTCCGCTGAGCACAGGAGGCCCGGTGGCCGAACCCATCGATGACTACTTCACGACGACCGTGGCCGCGATGGCGCCGAGCCACCGCAAGGGCGGCGCCGCAGACCTGCTGCGGGAGGGTTCGGCGCTGACGGGCCAGGGCGCCCTCGACCTGTTCGACGCCCAGCTCGGCAGCCGGCACCTCGACCTCGCCGCGCGGTGGCTACGGGCGCGCGGCAGGGGCTACTACACCATCGGCTCGGCCGGCCACGAGTCCAACGCCGCGGTCGCGGCGGCGCTGCGGCCCACCGATCCGGCGCTGCTGCACTATCGCTCGGGCGGCTTCTATCTCGCCCGCGCCCAGCAGGTCGGCGGCAGCGAGCCGTTACGAGATGTGTTGCTGGGATTGGTCGCTGCCACCGATGAACCGATCTCCGGTGGACGTCACAAGGTGTTCGGCCGGCACGACCTCAACATCATCCCGCAGACCTCGACCATCGCGTCGCATCTGCCGCGCGCAGTCGGTGTCGCGTTCTCCATCGCACGGGCCCGGAAACTTCGGGTGCCGTGCCCGTGGCCCGACGACGCGATCACGGTGTGCAGTTTCGGTGATGCGTCGGTCAACCACTCCACGGCGGTCGGCGCCATCAACGCCGCATTGCATTCCGCCTATCAGGGTGTGCCCATGCCACTGTTGCTCGTCTGCGAGGACAACGGCATCGGCATCAGCACCAAAACCCCACGCGGATGGGTGCAACGTTCCTACGGCAATCGCGAAGGCCTGCAGTACTTCTACGCCGACGGCACCGACCTGGCGGCGACCTACGACGCGGCTTCCGCTGCGGCGGAGTGGACGCGCACACATCGGCGGCCGGCGTTCCTGCACCTGCGCACGGTCCGGCTGATGGGTCACGCCGGCTCCGATTACGAACCCGGCTACCGGCCGCCCGACGAGATCACCGCCGACTTCGACAAAGACCCCCTGCTGTGCACGGCACGGCTCCTCGTTGACAGCGGCCAGCTCACCCCATCCGAGGTGCTGAAACGGTACGAGGCCAAGCGCGCCGAAATCATCGACCTGGCAAAGCAAGTCAGCGATGCGCCGCAGCTCGACAACGCCGCCGCCGTGATGGAACCGCTGCGAGCCAGTATCGACGACGCCAAGGCCGTCGTGCCCGTGTTGCCGGCGCGCACCGACGGCACACCACTGACGCTGGCGCAATCCATCAACCGAGCATTGCGGGACATCCTCGACCGTCACCCGGAGGCCCTCGTCTTCGGCGAAGACGTGGCCCGAAAGGGCGGGGTGTACGGCGTCACCCGCGGCCTGCTCGACAAGGCCGGTCCGGCACGGGTTTTCGACACCCTGCTCGACGAGCAAGCCGTTCTCGGCCTGGCGCTGGGAGCCGGCCTGTCCGGACTGCTGCCCATCCCCGAGATTCAGTACCTCGCCTACCTGCACAACGCCGCCGACCAGATCCGCGGCGAAGGCGCCACGCTGCAGTTCTTCTCCAACCGGCAATACCGCAACCCCATGGTGGTCCGCGTCGCCGGCTACGCGTATCAGAAGGGGTTCGGCGGGCACTTCCACAACGACAATTCGATCGCCGCCATCCGTGACATCCCCGGCGTCGTCATCGCCTCACCGGCGCGTCCCGACGATGCGGCGGCGATGTTGCAAACATGTGCCGACGCGGCCAGCACAGCCGGAGTGGTGTGCGTGTACCTGGAGCCGATTGCGTTGTACCACACCAAGGATCTCTATGCCGACGGCGACAATGGTTGGCTCGCACCATATCCGGATTCCGGACACACCGCACCGCTCGGGCGGGCCCGCACACACCGCAGCGGCACCGACCTGACAATCATCACGTTCGGCAACGGACTCCGGATGAGCCTGCGTGTCGCGCGGAAGCTGGAACGGGACAACGTCGACGCCCGTGTGGTCGACTTGCGCTGGCTGGCGCCGCTGCCGGTGCAGGACATCCTGCGTGAGGCCGCCGCGACCGGCAAAGTGCTCGTCGTCGACGAGACGCGCGAGACCGGCGGAGTGGGCGAAGGTGTCATCACCGCCCTTGTGACTCAGGGATTCAGGGGCAGCATCGACCGTGTGTCCAGTAGTGACAGCTTCATCCCCTTAGGCGACGCAGCCTTGCACGTCTTGATGTCCGAGGACGCCATCGAGGCCGCGGCGGTGAAACTCGCTCGCTCCCAATGAGTCAGGCCGTCTCGCGGATTTGACCGCGCGCCAGCATGGCGGCGCGCACTCGCGACTGGGCTATCCTGCGGGCTGCGTCGTGGGGCAGTGCGCCAGTTGCGGCGGCCTCATCGAGGATGCTGCTGGTGTTGGCGCGCAACCGATCCGAGACCAAACCGAGCACAGCGTGAGCGTCCGGGCGGAACGGCGAGTAGCGCGCGTCCATCGCGACACCGGCGGCCACGATCCCTCCGGCGTTTGCAACGAAATCCGGGACGACCAGCACACCGTTGCGAGCAAGCACCTTCAACGCCTCCGGACTGGCCGGAAGATTGGCACCCTCGACCATGAGCCTCGCCTGGACTCGAGTCGCGGAGTGCTCATCGATGACATCCTGCACGGCAGCGGGAACGAGGACCTCACAGTCGACGAACAACTCTGTGCCCGCCGGAGCAGTCGCAACCCCGGGATAGTGCGCAACCAGACGGTCGCCATGGTCGGTCTTCAGTTTCAGCACCAGCGACAGATCGAGACCGTTGGGGTCAAACAGCGCTCCCGCCGAAGTGGAAACGGCGACGATCGTGGACCCCAATTCGACGAAACGCCTTGCGGCAGCGCATCCGACGGCGCCGAAACCCTGGATCGACACCCGCGCGTTCGCGAGATCGATGCCCAGCCGTTCGGCGGCAACCTGCGCGGACTCCGCTACGCCGAAACCGGTGACACCGAGCTGATCGTATGGGACACCGCCGAGTTCGCGCGGGCTACCGACGGCGGCTCCGCGATCGCCCAGCTCGTCTTGGACGATGGCCGCATCGACTTCGGTCAACCCCATGTCGAGCCCGAGAACGTATTCGCGGGGCACCTCGTTGGCGAGCTTGCGGGCGAATGCGCGTAAGACCTGTTCCTTGTTGTCCGCATGGGGGTCGGCGGCGATGCCGGCCTTGGCGCCGCCGTGGAACATGTCGACACCAGCCCACTTCCACGTCATCACGCGCGCGAGGCGGGCGATCTCGTCGACGGTGACGGTCGGGCTCATCCGTGTGCCGCCCTTGCCGATCCCTCGGGCGGTGTTGTCGATGACAAGCACACCTTTCATGCCCGACCGACGATCAGAGACGACGATGACCTTCTCTGGGCCCCAGTCATCGATCTGCGCAAGAAGATCGGTCATGTTCATCAACGATGCATCAGTGAAATGGACATCGGAAGTGCTGGAGCGACCGAAGTGTTGACGCTCAGGACAAGATTCGCTTACCGCTGTACGGCGGCTGCCCGACGCAGTTCCGAGTGACAGCTTTCCTAACCGTGGTGTCTTGCCCTGCTTAATCTCGGGCGGCGGGCGAGAACTCTGTGTTACGTCCGGTAGCTCATAGGTTTCGTCCACGCACATCTGCGCGCGCCCGGTGTGTGAGCTACACCACAGCTGTAACCCACATGAAGATTCCTCGAATCTCAGACGTCTAGTGGATGCCCAGGCGCTGCCGTAAGAACAGAAGCGAAGCGCAATCAGACCTTAGGTGAATACATATGACTCTCAACGGTGGTCGTGTCATCGTGATCGGCGGCGGCATCATCGGCGCATCGATCGCTTACCACCTCAGTATCAACGGGTATCGGGATGTCGTCATCGTCGAGCGGAATCTGGTCGGTGAGGGCGCGACCGCCTACGCAACCGGCGGTATCCGGCACCAGTTCTCTTCCCGCGTGAATATCGAACTGGTAGCGCGCTCGACCGACTTCTGGAGGAATTTCGAGGCGCACACCGAACGTGCTCTCGACTTCCGACAGCATGGCTATCTGTTCCTGATCTCCGACGAAGACACCGCAGGACTTTTCAGCAGGAACGCGGAACTTCAGCGATCCCTCGGCGTTGACGTCGAAGTTCTCGACCCCGCCCAGATCGCCGACGTTTTCCCGAATGTCCGCGTTCACGACCTGGTGTCGGCCACCTATACCCCGCACGACGGATCCGCATCACCCTCCGACGCGATGGCCGGTTACCTGCACATCGCTCGGCGAAACGGCGTCGAAATCCTCCAGAACACAGAGGTTTTCGATATCGCGATCGGCCCGGAGGGTGCCGTCAACGGTGTCCAGACCTCCAACGGCGATCTGGAGGCCGAGGCAGTGGTGATCGCGGCGGGCCCGCAAAGCAGGAACGTCGGAAAGCTGTGCGGTCTCGACATTCCGGTGTTCCCGCACTCGCGTCAGGCATTCGCCACCGCGCCCATCGCTTCGATCGACGGTAGCCTGCCGCTGACCGTGGACATGGCGACCGGAGCCTATCTGCACCCGGAGAACAATGGAGGCGCGGTGGTCGGCGGTAACGACCGCCACGTGCCGTCCACCGAAGAAGCCTGGGTGGACTGGGGCCGGGTCGAGGGACTGGCCGCGGCGCTCACGTACCGCTTCCCGGAGCTCGGTGACCTGCGAGTGACCCGAGGCTGGGCCGGTCTGCGCGAAATGACGCCGGACGATCACGCGATCGTCGGCGACGTCGCGGACATCGACGGATTGTTCGTCGCCGCAGGGTTTTCGGGCCACGGGTTCATGCAGTCCCCTGCCGTGGGCAAGTCCGTCGCGCAACTACTCCTCACCGGTCACTCCGACATTGACCTGGGAGCGCTGGCCTTCGCTCGATTCGCACAGCCGATAGAAGCTCAACCCGAGACCGCCGTCTTTTAGGAGATTTCAGTGACTGTCCAAGTCGTTCCATCCCCAGTTTCACAGCGAAGCGCTCAATCAGGCGCCTCCCTACTGATCAATGCGCTGATCAGCAACGGAGTAGAGACCATCTTCGGCGTTCCCGGCGACACCGGTGTCGTGGTCTACGAGCAGCTTCGCCTCCGCCGCAACGAGGTTCGCCATGTCCTGGCGCGCGACGAGCGTCACGCGGCCTACATGGCCGACGGTTATGCCCGCACACATCGGAAGGTGGGCGTGTGTGAGGCATCGAGCGGAGCGGGCGCGGTGTACCTGGCGAGCGGCCTCGGCGAAGCGATGGCGTCGTCAATCCCACTCCTAGCCTTTACCACCGACATTCACCGCTCCAGCCGCGGCTCGGGCGCAATCACCGAAATTGATCAGGAAGCGTTGTTCGCGGGAGTCACGAAGTGGTGTAGGACAGCGCAAAACGCCTGTGAAATCCCCGAACTGGTACGTGAAGCGCTCGATGCCGCCGTCACCGGCCGCCCTGCCCCGGTCGCACTGATCCTGCCCGAGGATGTGCTTGACGAATCTGCGGAGGCCGTAACACCCGCAGGCACGTCTGACTTCCCCGTTGACCGCTACCCGGCCGTGGAAGACCGTGTCGCGCGGGTTGCGCAGCGACTCGCCACGGCCGAGCGTCCGGCGATACTCGCCGGTGGTGGTGTGCACACTTCCGGCGCCTGGCAAGCATTGCGTGACCTCGCCGAACGTGCGGGAATCCCCGTTGCCACAACCATCCACGGCAAGGGCGCGGTTGCCGAACACCACCCGCTCTCGCTCGGCGTCGCCGGCGGGAACGGAAGCCGCGGATACGCCAACGACTACCTCGCCCACAGCGATGCAATCCTCATTGTCGGAAGCCGTGCCAACTCGACAGATACCAACGGCTTCACCATTATTCGCAGACGCGGGCAGTGGGTCGCGCAGATCGATTCCGATCGCTCCCGAGCCGGCCGAAACTTCGAAGGCGGCGTGCCACTGTCCGGCGACGCCGCCACCGTACTGAGCCAACTCACCACGACCATCAAGCCGGTAGAACACGAGATGCGAGCGGTGAGGGAGACCTGGATCGCGGAGCGCCGTCGACGTTGGTCCGACCGCATCGCCAGCCAACCCGCCGATGTTCCGAGCGGAAAAATCCATCCGCGCAAGGCTATTCAAGTGCTGCACCAGGTGTTTGGCGGCGGCACGTGGATCGCCGCCGACCCAGGTACCCCGACCCCGAACCTCGCGGCGTACTGGGAGACCGACGGCAACGGCTGGCGCGTCGTCATACCGCGTGGCCACGGCCCGATGGGGTACGCGATCTCCGCCGCCATCGGCATCGCGATCGCCCACCCGGGCGAGCGCGTGCTGTGCCTGACGACCGAAGGCAGTCTCGCCATGGGCATTGGCGACTGGGAAACAGCCGAGCGCCTCAGTCTGCCGATCACGTACGTCGTGCTCGACAACGTCTCCTTCGCCTGGATCAAAATGCTTCAGCACCTCTTCCTCGACCGGCGGTACTTCTCCACCGAGCCCGGGCCGATCGATCCGGCTCTCCTCGCCCGCGGAATGGGGTTGCCCGGGTATCTCGCGACTGACCTCGACCAACTCGCGACGTTGGCGCGCGAGTCACTGGACCGAGAGGGTCCGACCGTCATCCACGTTCCCGTCCCCGAGCACCAGGATTCGCCTCCGCCGGTCGCACCATGGCAGGCGGCTCTCGACGGCACAGGAAAGGGGCGGCCCGTCTACTGATCGCGTGACGCAGAAGCTGCATCGGTGCCTGTTCTGCGATATCAACAGCACATGAACATCCCATGAAGAGAGCCCATCATGTCCACAGTTGAAGTGATCGCACCCGACAAGGTCGTCGATCGCAAGACCGCCATCCAAGCCGCAAAGTCCAGCTTCCTGGGCACGTCGGCCGAATGGTACGACTACTTTCTCTACGGCAGTGCCGCCGCCATCGTGTTCCCGAAAGTCTTCTTCGATGGGATGGGAACAACGGCGGGGACCTTGACGTCGCTGGCCAGCTTCGGGGTGGCGTTCTTCTTCCGGCCGCTCGGTGGCGTGGTGTTCGGCGAGATCGGGGACCGGGTCGGCCGCAAAGGCGCACTCGTCGCGACGTTGTTGATGATGGGCATCGGGACGTTTCTGATCGGATGCATACCGACGTCCACGCAGATCGGAATCGCTGCGCCGATCATCCTGGTCATTCTCCGGTGCCTGCAGGGCACCGCGATGGGCGGCGAATGGGGTGGCGCCTCGCTGCTCGTGATGGAATCCGCCCCCACCGAGAAGCGCGGCTTCTACGCGGTATCGACACAGCTCGGTGTCCCCGCAGGCCAGCTGGCCTCCGCAGGGCTGTTCGCTCTGTTCGGTCTGCTGCCCACCGACGAGTTCCTCAGCTGGGGTTGGCGCATCCCGTTCCTGCTCAGCGCTCTCATCGTCGGTGTCGGCCTTTACGTGCGGCTGAAGCAGCAGGAGACACCGCACTTTCAAGCGGTGCAGGAGGCCGACGAGGTCGTGCGACGGCCGATCGTCGAAGTATGGAACAACAAGAAGAAGGTCACGTTCCTGCTGATCTTCGTTCAGTTCGCCGCCACGATCGGCTACTTCCTCTATACCGTCTACTCGCTGGTGTACGTCACCCAGGAGCTGGAGATCTCACGGTCGGTTCCGCTCACTGGGGTCTTGGTCGGCGCCGCCATCTGCCTTCTGGTGATGCCGGTCTATGCCGCGCTGTCCGACCGGTTCGGCCGGCGCCCGATCTATGCGGCGGGCACGATTTTCATTGGTATCTATGCGATTCCGTTCTTCTGGCTGCTCGACACCCGCAACAACGCCGTCATCATCGCGGCGATCGCCGCCGGGCTGGTCTTCGGGTGGGCGCTGCCGGGATCGATCCAGGGGCCCGTCTACACGGAGCAGTATCCGACCCGTTATCGCTACACGGGCTGCTCGATCGCGTATCAGGGTTCGTCGGTGGTGGCGGGCGCCCCGGCGCCGCTGGTCGCCGGCGCTTTGGTCAGCGCGACCGGAGCTACTCTCGCGGTGTCGTGGTACGTCATGATCGGCGCCGCAATTTCCATTGCATGCGTCCTTGCGCTGCGGGAAACATACCGAGTAGACCTGAGAGCGCAATGACCACATCGTCGCCGACGGCCGATCGCGATCCCGACACCGAAGTCGGTGTCATCATGCTGGACAACTCGATCGCACGCCCGGTCGGCGACGTGGGCAACCGCGAAAGCTACCAGTACCCGGTGGCTCTCGCAGTCACGTCTGACGCCGGGAACACACAGGTGGTCGAACAGGCCGGGAATGGCTTGTGCGAGGCGTTCATCGAAACGGCCCGTGCCCTCGAGCGAAGCGGAGTTTCGTCGATCGCCACCAGTTGTGGGTTCCTCGCGATCTATCAAGCCGAACTCGCCGCAGCGGTCACGGTGCCGTTGGCAACGTCGAGTCTTCTGCAGATCCCGCTCGTTCTATGTGTGCTCCAGCCGCATCAGAAGGTGTGCGTTCTCACGGCCAATGCGCGAACGTTGTCGGATAGGCATTTTGAATCCGCGGGCGTGCGCCGAGATGACCGCGGCCGGATTGTCGTGGTCGGCTTCCAGGACACCGAGCACCTGTATCCCGCGCTCGTGTCGGAAGAGGTTGCCCTTGACCCGACGCTGGCGGAGCGGGAGATCGTCGGCCTCGCCCGTGCAGCGATGACCGATGATCCCGAGATCGGTGCGTTCGTTCTCGAGTGCACCAACCTCCCGCCGTACGCGGACGCCATCGGCGCTGCGACCGGTCGTCCGGTGTGGGACGCGGTCACACTCATCGACTGGATGCGCAGCGGAAGCCGCCGCGCGCAAGCGGGAACGCGGTGCTGAATATCGTCCATCTGCACACCTTGCAGATGGTGATCAAGACGGGATCGCTGAGCGGCGCCGCAAAAGAGTTGGGATACACCACGTCTGCGGTCTCCCAGCAGATCGCGTCGCTGGAGAAGTCCGCCGGAGTAGCCCTGTTCGAGCGGGGTCCCCGGAGTCTATGGCCCACGCCTGCAGGGGTGGCGTTGCTCAAGCATGCCGACGCCATCATCGCCCGCAGCGACGAAGCCGAGGACGAGATGTCCACTTATGCCCGCGGTACCCGCGGGCGGTTGCGGGTTGGTGCGTCGGGAACCGCTGGCGCCCAACTAGTTCCGAAAGCTCTAGCTCGACTGGTCGGGACACATCCGGGTGCGGAGATCACCGTCGAGGACGACGGCCTGTTACAGAACGACATGACCACGGCGATCATCGAGGGCAAGGTGGACCTCGGACTGGTCTTCGAATACGGGCTCGTCCCCCGCACCTATCCCGACGATGTTGTCGTGAGGACGATTCTTGACGAAGAGCTGGTTGTCATCGAAGGTGGCCAAAGCCCCGGCCCGTCGGAGGACCGGCTCGAGCTCGGCAGCGTGGCGCAGCAGCCGTGGGTGACCAACCGGGTCGGCACCGACGGATCGGAGAACTTCTACCGGATCTGCGCCAACGCGGGGTTCACGCCGCAGGTGTTGTTCACCAGCAACGACTTTGACCTCATCCGGGGACTCGTGAAAGAGCACCTGGGGCTGGCGATCGTGCCGGCGCTGGCATTGGGCATCGACCGGTCCATCCGAATGCGCCGCATCGGCCCCAGCGCTCCCCGGCGCAAGGTGCATGCGATGCACCGCGCCACCGATTCGAATCCGTTGATCAAAGCGGCGATCGATGCGCTCGACGAAGCGGCGGATGACTTCCTGGCGTGGACGAACCGCGCCTTCGCTTCCCGGCTCGACTCGCCGATCGCCGTCACCTTCGGCGACCGTAGTTGACCGAGAGCGGGATCTCGCTGGTGATGCGGTCCATCAGAGCGGGATAGCGGTTGGCTTCGCGGTGCCTGCCCGGCTTACCGCTGCTGATGAGCCCCGTCGCCAGAGCACGTGAGGGGTCGGCCCACACGGCGATGTTCACCAGCCCGGTGTGGCCGAAGGCGGCAGGCGCATTGCGACCGAACGGCCCAAACCGGTTGGACCCCAACATGTATCCCGTTCCCCAGCGCAGCGGCACCAAACCGGTCGCAAGGTCCGGCCGTAGACGGCGGCACTCCCTCGTCGCCGCGTGCAGCGTCTCCGGTTGCAGCACACGCACGCCGTCGAGTTCGCCACCGCGGCGAAGGATTTCGGCGAAGCGGGACAGTTCGTCGGCGGTCGAGACGGTGTTGGACGACGGCACCACACCCGTGAGAAACCGGGGCGTGTTGCTGAACGGGATGATTTGGTGCAGCGTGCCGCCGACGGCCGTGCGGAACGCCGCCGCGATGGGCGCAGGCAGCGGCTTGCCCGTCGCGTGACTCGGGGCCACCAGTGGCACGTCGTCCTGTGCCACACCGTAATTCGTCCACCGGAAGCGGAGTGGGTCGAGTATCTCCGTGGCGAGGATGTCGCGGATGTTCTTGCCAGTTGCGGCCGAAACGATCTCCCGGACCAGCGGGCCCCACGTCAGCGCGTGGTAGATGTGCACGAGTCCGGGGCGGTAGATCGGCTTGAGCGCGCCGAGCATTTCGCGGGCGTACTCGCTGTCGTCCATGCGTTTGAGGTCCGGCCTCGGCCCGGTGGGGAACGGCACGCCCGCGCTGTGCGTCATCACATGCCGGATCGTGGTGCGGTCCTTGCCGTGGCTGGTATAGCTGGGCAGGTAGTCGCAGACGCGATCGTCGAGCGAAAAGAAGCCTCGCTCGACAAGCATGTGCACGACGGTCGTCGTGATCGCCTTCGCCGCGGAGTACACGCAGAACGGCGTCTCGGTCGTCACCGGGACCTTCTCCGCATCGGGTGGGTCGGCAGGTCCGTTACCCCAGCCATGGCCGATCGCGCGGTTGAGAACCACTTTCCCGTTGTGTCGCAGGCACAACTGGATCGCCGGATGCATCCCTGCCTGATACCAGTGCCGTGCGGCCTGCCAGATGCGCTCGACGGAGCGCGGATCGATCTCTGAGTGATCTTCCTGGCCCACCGCCGTCACGGCGTCGAGGTCGGCCGGGACGCGGATCCTGCCGTCGGCCGTCATGCATGCCTCCGCAGGGTGGCGGCCAAGTGGTGTTGCAGAGGCTGGCCCATCGCGGCCATCCGTACCGTGTAGGTCAGTTCATCACCGGCGATGCGAATCGAACGGCTCAGTGCCGTAACATGTTTGGCTGACGCGCTAAGGCCAATTGCTGTTGCGTTGAGATCCATCTCGATCGTCGCCCCACCGACCGACAGCGTCCCCTCTTGGATCTCGGTGATGCCGGTCGGATGCGCCAGCACCCATTCGACGCGCTCAGGCGAGGGCACTCGTATGTAGCCGGACTCGGCGTGCAGCGGGCGGCCGTCGTCGGTGGCCTTCGTCCGTTGGACGTAGCTCAGGAACGGCTTGCCGACGTGACCGAACGTGATCTCCTCGAAGTAGCCGAACGGCGCAATGGTCGGGTACTCGCCCGCGCCCTGACCAGCCCACGTGCCCAGCAACGGGGCAAGAAGGCCCAAGTCAGGGTGCAGGTCGGGCACCCTGTCAGGGTACGTAGGAGGATCAGCCGGCCATGAACTGGTCGTACGCCGACGCCAGATCCGGCGGCAGCACCGACACGTTGCACTGTCGCTGCACATCACCGATCGGCGCGAGGATGCCGCGGAGCTCGTAGTACTCGGTCGGATTGGCGGTGAAGTAGCCGCGCAGATTGGCCGCCGCCTGCGGACGCGGCTGGCCGATCGCGGCCGTCACCGCTTGGTTGGCGCCCGGATGGTTCGCCAGGTAGGCACGCGCCGATCCGGTCACGGCGCTGACGGTGCCGGCCAATTGGTCGGCGCTGCACTGCTCGGGTGCCGCGGCGGCGGTCGGTACGGCAATGGTTGCTGCGGCCAGACCCCCGAGCAGACCGGCGCCGATGCCGGCCGCTGCGCGGCGCGCAGTGATACCAGTGATTTTCATGATTGGTTTTTCCTTCAGATCGCGATTTGGTCGCTGATTCCCCCAACCCGAAATTGACGGTAGCCGAACTCCAACCTGTGCAAATTCGCACTGCGCGCCCGCCAGGGCTTCGCACCACAGTGTTACGTCCCAGCGGCGTGATGTTGGCCTCAAACACCCCGAATTCGGTAAGCCGTCGACAAGAGCGACGCCAATATTCTGTGGATCCTCAGAGTTTGCCCGCAAGTCTTAACTGATCGTGATTTGCATGGTGATCCAATCGTTATGTGCATTGGCAAGTAGGTTCTCAACGGGAGCCAGAAAGGGGCCGGGCATGTCGGGAGCGACGAGCGACATCTGGGAAGCGATGTCGACCGCGCGAACGATCCGGCGTTTCACCGACGAGCCGGTCGACGACGTCGTCCTCGCGCGCTGCCTGGAAGCGGCGACCTGGGCGCCATCGGGCGCCAATGCGCAAGCCTGGCGCTTCATCGTGCTGCGCTCGCCCGAGCAGCGGGCCGTCGTCGCGAAGGCCGCCGCCCACGCGTTGGAGGTGATCGAGCCGGTCTACGGGATGACCCGGCCCGCCGCCGACGACACCAGCCGCCGCGCCCGCGACAACCGCGCCACCTTCGAGCTACACGACCGCGCCGGCGAGTTCACCTCGGTGCTGTTCACCCAGAAGCGCTTCCCGACGGCCTCCGAGCTGCTTCTGGGAGCGTCGATCTTCCCCGCGATGCAGAACTTCCTGCTGGCCGCCCGCGCCCAGGGACTTGGCGCGTGCCTCACCAGCTGGGGCTCGTACGGCGGCGAGCAAGTGCTGCGCGACGCCGTGGGCGTGCCCGAGGACTGGATGATCGCCGGGCATATCGTGGTGGGTTGGCCCAAAGGCAGGCACGGTCCGGTCCGCCGCCGCCCGCTCGCGGAGGTCGTCAACCTCGACCACTGGGACCAGCCATACCGTCAGCAAGAGAAGAGGCGACCTTGAGGCTCTGGCTCGAACCGTTCGGGGCGCTGTGAGCATCCCCAGCACCCCGCCGCAGACACCGACCTGTTATCGGCACCCTGACCGTCCGACGTATGTCCGCTGCAATCGCTGCAACCGCTTCATCTGCCCGGAGTGCATGCGTGACGCCTCCGTCGGTCATCAGTGCGCGGAGTGCGTCAACGTCGGCGCCAAGACTGTTCGTCAACCGCGCACCCGGTTCGGCGGGCGGGAGATTGGCGCGAACCCGGTGGTCACGTACGCGCTGATCGCCGCGAACGTGGTGATGTTCGTCCTGCAGAACACCTCGGCGAACCTGCAGAGCGAGCTGGTGCTGCGCTCGCCCGCGGTGGCAGACGGGGATCTGTACCGCCTGGTGACCTCGGCGTTCCTGCATTACGGCGCCACGCATCTGCTGTTCAACATGTGGGCGCTGTGGGTGGTGGGTCCGCCGTTGGAGAAGGCCCTTGGCCGGCTCCGGTTCAGCGCGCTGTACGCGCTGAGCGCACTGGGCGGCTCGGTGTTGGTCTACCTGCTCTCGTCGCTGGGCGCGGCCACCGCGGGTGCTTCAGGGGCGATATTCGGACTGTTCGGTGCCACCTTCGTGATCGGACGGCGGCTCAACCTCGACACGCGGTGGGTCCTCGGTCTCATCGCGCTCAACCTGGCGTTCACGTTCGTCATCCCACTGATCAGTTCGCAGAACATCAGCTGGCAGGGCCACATCGGTGGACTGGTCACCGGTTCGGTGGTCGCCGCGGCGTACGCATACGCGCCGCGCGAGCGTCGCACCATGATCCAGGCGGCAGCGACGGTGGCCATCGTGGTGCTGTTCATACTGCTGATCTGGTGGCGCACAACCGATCTGCTCGCCCAGTTCGGGATGGGCTGAGGTCGCCCGTAGTTTGCCCACTGCTCACGGGCCCGATACCTGGCCATGGCAGCGTTGACATGTGCGCGTGGAACCAGAGGTAGGACTGGTTGAGCGATTTCATCGGCTCTGTGTGTGGACCACCGCCCGGCTGCCGCTCGGATTGAGTTCGATTGTCGCACCGACCTTTTTGGGCTTCGTCCTGATCAACAGCTTCACCTTCGGCGTCGACCTGGTGCTGCTCACCCTGCTGCACGGTGGCCTCGGCGTGCCGCTCCCGGTCGCGGTGACCGCGGCCTACGCGTGTGCGTTCGCCCTGAGCTACTACCTGAACCGCACCATGAACTTCCGTTCGCACGCCCCGGTGGGGCCGCAGGTCGCGGTGTACATCGTCGTGGTGGTGATCAACTACCTGGCCTTCATCCTCGGTGTTTCCAGCGGCCTGGCGGCGCTCGGTGTCGAATACCACATCGCGCGTATCGTCGCCGGAGCATGTGAAGCGGTCTTCATGTACAGCGCGATGCGGTGGATCGTTTTTCGGAGTTGAACTGGGCGTCGTTGAAGTCGGCGGCGTCGTGGGTAGTCTCCAGAAATGTTGCGTCCTGACAAGCTCGGTTTGCCCGATCAGGTGCGCGCCTGTCTGTTCGACCTCGACGGCGTGCTCACCGACACCGCGAGCGTGCATCGGAAGGCCTGGAAGCAGATGTTCGACGAATACCTGCGGCAACACGCCGAACGGACCGGGAAGCCGTTCCGCCCCTTCGATATCGATGCGGACTACCTGACATATGTGGACGGCAAGAAGCGCGAGGATGGGGTCCGGTCGTTTCTCGCCAGCCGCGGCATCCGCCTGCCTGAGGGCGGGCCCGGCGATGACCCCACAGCGGAAACGGTGCACGGGTTGGGAAACCATAAGAACGAACTCTTCCACCGCACCATGCGTGAGGACGGCGTGAAGGTTTTCGAAGGTTCACGTCGCTACCTCGAAGCGGTGGCCGACGCCGGTCTCGCGCGTGCAGTCGTGTCGTCCAGCGCCAATACCCGCGAAGTACTCGAGGTCACCGGCCTCGACAAGTTCGTTCAGCACCGCGTGGACGGTGTCACGATGCGTGAAGAGCAGATCCAAGGAAAGCCGGCTCCGGATTCGTTCCTGCGGGCCGCGCAACTGCTCGCCGTGAAACCGGCCGAGGCCGCAGTGTTCGAGGACGCACTGTCCGGAGTGGCCGCCGGTCGCGCCGGGAACTTCGGTGTGGTGATCGGAGTCGACCGCGTCGGGCAGTCAGAGGCCTTGCTGCGCAACGGCGCCGACGTCGTCGTGACCGACCTCGCGGAGCTGCTGCCAGCGTGATGATCTCGAATGACGCCTTCCCCGTCGAACCATGGCAGGTGCGCGAGACGGAACTCGACCTGAGCCTGATCGCCCAATCCGAGTCCATCTTCGCGCTTTCCAACGGCCATATCGGATTGCGCGGCAATCTCGACGAAGGCGAGCCGCACGGGCTGCCCGGAACATATCTCAACTCGTTCTACGAGACCCGGCCACTGCCGTACGCCGAGGCGGGATTCGGCTACCCCGAAGACGGCCAGTCCATCGTCGATGTCACCAACGGAAAGATTCTGCGGCTATTGGTCGATGACGAGCCGTTTGACGTTCGCTATGGCGAATTGCTCACGCATGAGCGGACTTTGGATCTGCGTGCCGGTACGCTGACGCGGTCGGCGCAGTGGCGATCACCGGCGGGCAAGCAGGTCAAGGTACGGTCGACGCGCCTGGTGTCGCTGGCTCAGCGCAGCGTGGCGGGGATCGAGTACATCGTTGAGGCGCTTGACGAATTCGTCCGCGTGACGGTGCAGTCCGAGCTCGTCGCGAACGAGGACCAGCCGCAGCCGTCGGCCGATCCCCGCGTCGCGGCGGTGCTGACCAACCCGCTGCAGGCAGTCCAGCACGAGTGCACCGAACGCGGAGCCTTGCTGGTGCACCGGACTCGATCAAGCGGGCTGATGATGGCCGCCGCGATGGACCACGAGGTCGAGGTGCCCGGCCGGGTCGAGGTAGAAACCGAGGCGGGCCCGGACTGGGCCCGCACCACGGTGATCTGTGGTCTGCGACCAGGACAGAAGCTGCGCATCGTCAAGTACCTGGCGTACGGATGGTCGAGTCTGCGGTCCCGCCCGGCGCTGCGCGATCAGGCGGCTGCCGCGATCGCCGGCGCCGCGTACACCGGATGGCAGGGCCTGCTGGACACGCAGCGCAAGTATCTGGACGACTTCTGGGACTGCGCGGACGTCGAGGTCGAGGGCGACCCGGATTGTCAGCAGGCCGTGCGCTTCGGGCTCTTTCACGTACTGCAGGCCAGCGCCCGCGCAGAGCGCCGCGCCATCGCGGGCAAGGGATTGACCGGGACCGGCTACGACGGCCACGCCTTTTGGGACACCGAGGGATACGTGCTGCCGGTCCTCACGTATACGGCGCCCCACGCCGCCGCCGACGCACTGCGCTGGCGCGCCGCGACGCTGGACAAGGCGCGCGAGCGGGCCGCCGAACTCGACCTGGCCGGCGCGAGCTTCCCGTGGCGCACCATCCGCGGTGAGGAGTGTTCGGCGTACTGGCCTGCCGGCACGGCGGCGTGGCACGTGAACGCCGACATCGCAATGGCTTTCGAGCGGTACCGTGTCGTGACGGGCGACCAGTCACTGGAATCCGAATGCGGCCTGACGGTGCTCGTCGAGACGGCCCGGCTGTGGCTGTCCCTCGGCCACCACGACCGGCATGGCGTCTGGCATCTCGACGGTGTCACAGGGCCCGACGAGTACACGGCGGTCGTGCGCGACAACGTGTTCACGAATCTGATGGCGGCGCACAACCTTCGCACCGCCGCCGAGGCGTGTGCCCGGCATCCCGAGGCGGCGCACTCGATGGGTGTCAGCACGGAGGAGACGGCCGCCTGGCGCGACGCCGCGGACGCCGTGCACATTCCCTACGACGAGGAACTGGGCGTGCATCCGCAGTGCGAGGGCTTCACCACGTTCCGGGAGTGGGACTTCGCCGCGAACACCGTATATCCGTTGCTGCTCCACGAGGCCTATGTGCGGCTCTACCCGGCCCAGGTCCTCAAGCAGTCGGACCTGGTGCTGGCGATGCATTGGCAGAGCCATGCGTTCACGCCCGAACAGAAGGCATGCAACGTCGACTATTACGAGCGGCGCACCACCCGTGACTCGTCGCTGTCGGCGTGCACGCAGGCGGTGATGTGCGCGGACGTCGGACACCTCGAACTCGCCCACGACTACACCTATGAGGCGGCGCTCATCGACCTTCGCGACCTGCACCACAACACCCGCAACGGCCTGCATATGGCGTCGTTGGCCGGAACGTGGACCGCGCTGGTCGCCGGCTTCGGTGGACTGCGCGACGACGAGGGCGTGCTCGTGCTCGACCCGCACCTTCCCGACGGCATCTCATGTCTGCGGTTCCGGTTGCGGTGGAAGGGGTTTCGGCTGACCGTCGAAGCCAGGCATGCAGAAGTCAGCTACATCCTGCGGGACGGACCGGATGCTAGGCTGACGATCCACCATGCCGGCGAGCCACTCGACGTGTCCACCGCGGCGCCGAGAACCGTTGCGGTGCAACCGCGAAAGCCGATACTGCCGCCGCCGCAGCAGCCCCCCGGCCGCGAACCGATACGGCGGCGCAGGCAGTCCTGACGTGGTCAGATCTCGATGCGGGAGCCGATGAGCACGGTGCGGTTGAGCGGCAGGCCGAAATGCGCTGCGGCGTCGGCGGTGATGTGGGACGTCGCGATGAACAGCCGCTTGCGCCACGGCGCCATCGTGGGTTCATCGCCCGCGGCCAGCTCGAGCTTGGACAGGAAATAGGAAGCGGTGTCGAGGTCGATCGGGCCTTCGGTCTGGTCGGGGTCGAGCAGCGACAACGCGCGTGGCACATGCGGTCGTTCCATGTATCCGAAGCGCGCCTGTACGTGGATGATTCCGTCCTTGGCATAGCCGAGGTCGTCGTGGGTCATCCGCTCAGCATCGGGTACCCGCGGCACCGGTTCGGTCTCGATCGACATGATGATGACGTGCTCGGCCAGCACGTGGTTGTGTTCGACGTTCGCGCGCATCGCCAGCGGCGCAGTTTGGATGCCGCGGTTGAGGAATACGGCCGTACCCGGGATGCGCACCACGGGCGGGTCGCCGTGGACGAGGTCGTCGACGAACTCGCGCAGTGGCCCCTCCGCCTGCTGGCGTGCGTGGGTGACGATCCCACGGCCGCGCTGCCAGGTCGTCATCACGGTGAAGGTGCTGACGGCGATGAGCAGCGGCAGCCACGCCCCGTGCACGAGTTTGGTGAGGTTCGCGGCGAAGAACATCAGGTCCACCAGTAGCAGTGCGCCGCCGCCGAGCAGCACCGGCCACAGCGGCCATGCCCACCTGGTTCGCGCGTAGTAGAAGAACAGCGTGGTGGTGATCGTGATGGTTCCCGTCACCGCCATGCCGAACGCGTATGCCAGTGCGGCCGAACTGCGGAACGCGAACACCAGGATCAGCACCGCCACCATCAGCGCCCCGTTGATCCACGGCACGTAGATCTGGCCGATGGTCGACGCCGACGTGTGCTCGATCCGCAGCCGCGGCAGGTAGCCGAGCTGGGCGGCCTGCGACGCCACCGAGAACGCCCCGGTGATCACGGCCTGGGACGCGATCACCGTCGCGGCGGTGGCCAGCAGCACCATGGGAATTCGCGCCCACTCCGGGGTGAGCAGAAAGAATGGGGCGGCGACGGTTCTCTCGTCGGCCAGCACCAGTGCGCCCTGACCGAAATAGCTCAGCGTGCAGGCCGGTAGCACGAGGCCGAGCCACCCGAAAGTGATTGCGCGGCGGCCGAAGTGGCCCATGTCGGCGTACAGGGCCTCGGCGCCGGTGACTGCGAGCACGATCGCGGCCAGGGCGAAGAAGCCGATGTGGAAGTGACCGGCCATGAACGTCAGCGCGTAGGTCGGCGAGAGCGCCTTGAGGATGTCGGGATTGTCGGCGATTCCGTTCACCCCGCATGCGCCGATCGCCGCGAACCACACGACCATCACCGGGCCGAAAAAGCGTCCGACGGTTGCGGTGCCACGACGTTGGACGGAGAACAACGCCACGATGATCACCGCGGTGATCGGCACGACGAAGTCTTTCAGGTCGGGGTCGATGACCTTGAGGCCCTCGACCGACGAGAGCACAGAGATCGCGGGAGTGATCATGCTGTCGCCGAAGAACAGCGCCGAGCCGAACAGACCGGCCGCGGCGAGCGTCATCGTCGTACGCTTCCCGCGGGTGCCGGTCCACCGCCGCAGCAGCGTGATCAGCGCCATGATCCCGCCCTCGCCGTGGTTGTCGGCGCGCATCACCAACGTGACGTAGGTGAGGGTGACGATGGCCATCACCGACCAGAAGATCAGGGACACGACGCCGTACACGTGTGTGTCGGAGACGGGCACCGGGTGGGGGTCTTGCGGGTTGAAGACCGTCTGGATCGTGTAGATCGGGCTGGTCCCGATGTCACCGAACACCACGCCCAGTGCAGCGACCACGACGGCCAGGCGCAGGGGCTGCGGGCCGGCCTCGGATGTTGTCTGCACGCCAAGATCATTGCGGAGGCTGCCGGGGTCAACGCATACTTCGCGAAAATGTCATCGAATGATGAACGCCGACGGACAGCGTGTCCGGCCGCCGCGTCGAGATCGACGGGAGCGCGAAGAAGTTCGAGTGGACATCACGCCAACGTCGATCTCAATGGAATGTGGGAGCCGCGCTAGCCGCGACGGCGGGCGAGAATTTCTCGGAGTGTCGGAAGTACACGTTGATCCTTGGCCCGGTTCGCGGCCTGCTTCGACCTGATCACATCGGCCAGCGACGCGATTTGCACTGTCACGCCGTACAACTCGGCCGGCGACGCGTCGCGTCGTAGATCGTCGTAGCCCGAGGTACCCGCCGGTTCGAACGTCAGATCCAGATCGCCGGCCGACGTCGTCAGATCCAGCATGTTCACGGCTGCCAGGGAAGTTGCATCGCACTTGAACGGCAGCCCGCCAGGTTCGGCGTCGGTGCGAATGCGCGCATCCAACTCTTCTAGTGCCGCGGCGAGTCGCGTCAGGTTCGCGCGGTCGGCCTGCGGGGTGATGTCGGCGTCCTCGGTCGGGAAGGGCGAGCCGTGGTAGACGGCTGCGAGTCCTCCGATGAGGACGTAGGCCACCTTGTGCCGATCGAGAACCTCTAGAAGTCGCGACAGGTCGAGTTCCATATCAGTCTCGCTGGGCTCCCCGGAGCTCGCTCAGTTGACGTGCGAGGCGTGCGTTCCGGTCCATGCGTTCCTGGCCGCTGAGACCGGCAAGCCGAGCCGCCTGGGCCATGTCGCTGTCGTCGCGCGGGAGCAGCATCAGTTCCAGGTCGAACCCGCACAGGCGTACGAGGCGCAGGACATCGTCGAGGCTGACCGCGGTGCGCCCAGATTCCCAGCGGGCGATCCCAGATTGAGACGTGCCAGCCCGGGTGGCCAGCTCGGCTTGGGTCAAATCAGCCCGTCGGCGGGCCTCACGAATCAAGTCGCCACCGAGAGAACTCACGACAGCCATAATAACAGTTCTGTTATGCACAGCAGATGGCCGCGCCGCGCGTGGGAAAGGCGAGATCATGGCGTCATGGCCGACGCCGAGCTGGACGAACTGTTTGCCGCCAAGCCAGAGGACTTCACCGCGCTGCGCACCAAGCTTGCCGCGGCGGCCAAGAAGCGCGGCGACGCCGACACCGCGAAACAGATCTCCGCCGCCCGCAAGCCCACGACCGCGGCGTGGGTCGTGAACCGGCTTGCCCTGGGTGACACATCCGTCAACGAGCGCCTCAGCGACCTCCGTGAGCGACTGCGCACCGCACACGCGGAGATGGACGGTGAGCGCATCCGGGAGCTGACCGGACAGCAACGCCGACTCGTCAACGACCTGACCCGAACCGCAATCGAAGAGGCGGAGCTGACGGAACCGTCCGCCGCGTTGCGCGACGACGTCACCGGCACGCTGCAGGCGGCGGTCGCCGATCCTGACGTCGCGGCACGGCTGGGTCGGCTGACCAAAGCGGAGCGTTGGTCGGGCTTCGGCGAGTTCGGCGACACCGCAATGGTTTTCACGACGACGCGCGCCAAACCGAAACCGAGAAGCCGAGCCGAAGCCAGAGCCGAAGCCTGAGCCACCGAAGGAGACCAAGCGGGAGGAGGCGCGAGCTGCGCTGGCCGCCGCCGAGCAGGCCAAGGCGGAAGCCGACGATGCGCTCTCCGAGCTGCAGACGGATCTCGCCGTCGCCAGGCTGCGTCGTGATGACGCCCGCAAGAGACTGCAGGACGCCGAACGCGCGTTGGCCGCCGCGGAAGACGCCTACGACCAGGCGAAGCAGGCCAGCCGCGACGCCGCGGCCGTGGTGAAGGAAGCCAAGGCGCGGCTGAGGGCGCTTAAGTGATTGCGCGGCAGCTGATTTCCATGCTGTCGCTGTCGCGGGCCAGGAAGTTGACGCTCACATAGCCGTTGCCGGGGTCGCGCACGTGGTCCAGGTAGGGCTTGGTGTCGTCCATCGACGTGTTGTCCGCGACGATCAGTGCGCCCGCCGTCAGGCGGGGCTCGAGCAGCTTGATCACCGGCAGGTAGAGCTCTTTCCAGCCGTCGAGCAGCACGAACTCGACCGGGCCGTCGAGGTCCGCCAGGGTGGTCAGCGCATCGCCCTCCAGCACGGTGATGACGTCGTCCAGCCCGGTCTCGGCGAACGTCTTCTTCGCCTTCGCCACCTTCGCGGCGCTGAGCTCCGTGGTGACGACCCGGCCGCTGCCGTTGTCCCGCACCGCCGACGCCAGATGGATCGCGGAGATGCCCAGGGACATGCCGAATTCGACGACCGTGCCCGGCCGCGTCGCCCGCACCAGCGCGTACAGCAGCCGGCCCGCCTCGGGCGTCACCGGCAAATAGAAATCGCTGAGCGCGTCCGCACGCTCCTGCGCACTCGCCGAGGCGAGATCGCGCTCGGTCGCCGCCCTCTTGCGCAACTCGGCGAACTGCTCGTTGGACTCGGTGTACATCCGGTCCAGCGCCGTCGCGACTCTGGGGTCCTGAAGTGTTGTGGTCACGGCATCGAAGGTAGCCGCCGATTATGAGTTCCCGCTGTGTGCCCGCATGCCAGGATGGGACGAGGGCCATGGCGGGTATCGACAGGTCGACACCAGCGCGCGATCGCGGTGATCGCGCTGTTGGCCCTCGTCGCCCTGGCGCTGCGGGGGTATCTTCCCGGCAGCGACGGCCCGGCCGAGCGCGAGCGGCCGTCGAGCAGCCCGTTGGCGCTGATCGCCGACATCGTGCTGCTGAGCGCCGCGGTGGCGATCATCGGGTTCGCCATCATCGCGCGGTTGCGCGACCGCCAGGCGCGGCCGGCCACCAGGGGGCAGTTGCCGCGCGGATCCGGCGGCCGCACGGGCCGGCCGACGTGGCGCTTCGCGCTGATCGCCCTCGGCCTGATCATCGGCTGGCTGGTGTTGGTCTTGCTGCTGACGCGAGTCGGCGTGCTCGGCCCCGTCGAGGCAGCCCACCTCCGGACGCCGACGACCGTGCCGGACCCGACCACCACGCCGCCCGACACCAGCGCGACCGAAGAGTCACCACCATCTGAACCGCCGGAGCCGGGCACCAACGTCTTCGGCTACCTCGTCCCGCCGATGCTGATCCTGATGGTTTCATCGTCGTGGGCACGGCGATCGCCTCGCGCCGGCAGCGGCGCGGCGGGCAACCGTACCCGATCGCCGCGCGACGTCACCGAAGCGCCCACTCAACCGCGGCGGCGACGGAATCACTCGCTCGCGCAGCAGAACTCGGGCTGGCCGAGATCGGCGACCTCAGCCGCGAACCGCGGGAGGCGATCATCGCGTGTTACGCGGCGATGGAGCGCGAGCTGACGCGGGTGCCCGGCGCGGTGCCCCAGGACTTCGATACCCCGACGGAGGTGCTGGCCCGAGCCGTCGACCACCATGCGCTGCACGCCGACAGCGCGACGCAGCTCGTCGAGTTGTTCGAGGAGGCGCGGTTCAGCCCGCACGTGATGAACGAGGGACATCGCGATATCGCGGTCGGCGTGCTGCGGCTGGTGCTCGCGGAGCTGCGGAGCATGGCATGAAAAAGCTTGTGGCTGCGGGTGTTTTCGTCGTGGTGCTGGTCGAGCTGGTCGCCCTCGTGCTGCTCGACCGCGAGCTAGTTCCTGGTGGTGTCGGGGCTCATCGTGGCGCTGGTGCTGCTTGCCTTGCGCCGGCTGTTGGCCCGTGATGCCGAACCCGACCCGGGCGAGGCAAGCGTCAATGACCCGGCGGAGTCGTTGCGCCGCTGGCTTTCTCGCACCGAGACGTTGATCAGCCGGTCGGAGTCGACGCGACGGGATTGGGACCGGCACCTGCGTCCCATGCTGGCGCGCCAGTTCGAACTGGCCACCGGCCATCGGCAAGCCAAAGACCCGGTGGCGTTCCACGCCACCGGACGGATGCTGTTCGGCGCGGAACTGTGGCAATGGGTCGACCCGCAGAACGTCTCGCGAACCGGCGGCGAGGAACCCGGGCCCGGCCGCGAAGCGCTCGACGAAATACTGCAACGGTTGGAGCGCGTATGACGGGAATGTCAGGAACGTCACCGTCGGCCGCAACCACCACAGCGAACTGCGAGGCGGTGCTCGACGAGATCCAGCGCGCGGTGGTCGGCAAGCGCGCCGCCCTCACGCTCATTCTCACGACCGTGCTCGCGGGCGGCCATGTGCTGATCGAGGACCTTCCCGGCCTCGGCAAGACGCTGATCGCCCGGTCCTTCGCCGCGGCGCTGGGGCTGGAATTCAAGCGTGTGCAGTTCACGCCTGACCTGCTACCCGCCGACCTGCTCGGCTCGACCGTGTACGACATGCAGTCCGGCCGCTTCGAGTTCCGCGCCGGACCGATCTTCACCAATCTGCTGATCGCCGACGAGATCAATCGCACGCCGCCGAAAACCCAGGCGGCGCTGCTGGAGGCGATGGCCGAAGGCCAGGTCAGCATCGACGGCGTGACCCATAAACTGCCCGGGCCGTTCATCGTGCTGGCCACGGACAACCCGATCGAGTACGAGGGCACCTATCCGCTGCCCGAGGCCCAGCTGGACCGATTCGCGATCCGGCTCGAGCTGAAGTACCTGTCCGAGCAGGAAGAGGCGTCGATGCTGCGCCGCCGCCTCGAACGCGGCTCGGCCGAGCCGACGGTGCAACCAGGTCGTCGACGCGCATGACCTGATCGCGATGCGCGAATCGGTGGAGCAGGTGACCGTGCACGAGGACGTGCTGCGCTATGTGGTGTCGCTGGCGACCGCGACGCCGGCAACATCCGCAGGTCGCCGTCGGCGCCAGCCCA
Organism: uncultured Actinomycetota bacterium; assembly: GCA_963765155.1. Taxonomy (GTDB): domain Bacteria; phylum Actinomycetota; class Actinomycetes; order Mycobacteriales; family Mycobacteriaceae; genus Mycobacterium. The sequence continues at coordinate 624,276 of CAVXVJ010000022.1, read as the reverse complement.
CGCGCCGAACTCGACCTGGTGCAGCTCGCCCGCGCGCGGGCGCTGCTGCTCGGCAGGGACTATGTGGTACCCGAAGACGTCAAGTCGCTTGCCGTTCCGACCATGGCGCACCGGATCAGCCTGCGACCGGAGATGTGGGTGCGGCGCGTGCACGGCTCCGATGTCGTGGACGAACTGCTGCGGCGCCTGCCGGTTCCGCGGACCAAAGGGCTGATCGGTCGTGATCGAAACCCGCAGCACGCGAAGCCGAGTTGCGCTGGCGCCCATCACCATTGACGCTGGCGCTCGCTACGTGTGCCGCCGCCGCGCTCGCGGTGGCGCTGATCGGCGGCGCTGGCAGCTCGTGGCGTTCGCGGCCCCACTGCTCGGCGTGCTCGCGTCGATCGGGTGGCAACGGCCCGCGCCGACGGTTGCATGTGCACGCTGACCCGGCGTCTCACCGGTGCTTCGAGTCCGAGCAGACGCAGGCTGACGCGTCTGGACCGTCGCGGAATCCGACGATGTGGCAACCGATCTCACGGTCACGACCGTCGAGGGCATGCGCGTCGAGACGGTCGAGGAGGCGTCTCGTCAGCGCCAGACGGTGGAGGTGGCCGCCGACCGTTGGGGCCGCTATCCCATCCGTGGCTCGTGTGAGCATCGACGCGGGCGGCGGGTTGCTGCGGGGGTCGGCAATGGTCGACGCCGCCGACGTCTTCGTGTTTCCGACGGCCCCACCGCAGTCGACGGCGATCCCGCGGACCGAACTGCTCGATCGGCTCGGCACCCACCTGACCCGGCACATCGGCCCCGGCGTCGAGTACGCCGATGTCCGTCGCTATGTGCCCGGCGACCAGCTCCGCACGGTCAACTGGCCGGTCAGCGCGCGCCGCGGCAGCCTGCACGTCACCGAGCGGTTGACCGACCGTGCCGCCGACGTGGTGGTGCTGATCGATCGGTATCCGCAGCCACCGGGACCCGCGACCGAGGCCACCGACCGCACCGTGCGCGGCGCGGTGCAGGTCGTGCAGAGCGCGTTGCGCATTTGGCGATCGCGCCGGCATCGTCGCGCTCGGCGACCGCCACCCCCGCTGGCTTGGCGCGGACATCGGCCGGCGGCAGTTCTACCGGATTCTCGACGCGGTGCTCGCCGCCGGCGACGGCTTCGAAACCCTGCGCGGGACGTTGGCGCCCCGCGCGGCCGTTCCGCCCGGCGCGATCGTCGTCGCGTTCTCCACGCTGCTCGACACCGAATTCGCGCTGGCGCTGATCGATCTGCGCAAACGCGGTCACACCGTCGTCGCCGTCGACGTCCTGGAGGGCGCGCCGTTCGCGGAGGAGTGCGACCACTGGTCGCCCGGATGTGGTCGTTGCAGCGGTCGTTCATGTACCGGGACATGGGCACGATCGGTGTCGACGTGGTGTCCTGGCGCGGCGATGCCACGCTGGATCAGGCGATGCACCTGGTGCCCGACCGTCGGCGGCGAGTGCGACGGAGCGGCGATGAGCACGCATGACACCCGCGCCGTGTCGACGGCGTTCGGGTTGGTGATGGTCGCGGCGAGCGTCGTTCAGGCCGACGGCGCCGCGTTTGGTCGCGGCCGGCCTTGCGGCGGTTGCGGTGTTGGCGGGCACGGTTTTTCGCCCCGCCGCCACAGTCGCCGTGCTGATCACGGTGCGCGGTGATCGTGATTGCCGATGCGCCGCCCGTGCTGGCCGCGCTGTCCGGGCTGTCGCGCGGCCGGGTATCTGGTGCTGCGGCACACCGTGGCCGCGACCGCACCGACAGTTGTTGGCGCCGTGGGGTTTACCGCCGTCGGGCCTGGCGGCCGCCTCGTTGCCGATGGAGTTGCCGTGGGTGCCGCTGCTGGCACCGCTGGCGGTGGTGGTGGCCTACGTGCTGGTCACTCGCCCGTTCTGGGGCGAGGGGGATACTCGTCGTGGCGGCGCCACCACTCGTACGGTGGAGTCTGCGGATATCCCTCGGGTGAGTCCTCCCACTCTTCCTGCCGACCAAGCGCGGTGATGTCGAGGTAGGCCCACGTGGTGCCCATCGCCTCGTCGCCGCGCCAATTGACGAAGTAGGTGCGGAAGACGTCGTCGCCGTCACGCAGGAACGCGTTGGTGCCGTGCCATTCGTCGACGCCGAAGTCCTTGTCGAAATCATCGGTCAGCGTGTACCACGGGATGTCCCAGCCCATTCGGGCCTTCAACTGTTCGATCTTCGGCTGCGGCGCACGAGAAACGAACGCCAGCGTGGTGTCGCGCGCGTTCAGGTGAGCGAGGTGGGCGACCTGGTCGGCCAGGAACGAGCAGCCTTCGCAACCGGCATCCGGCCAGCCCTCCACGTCGGGGTCGTAGAAGAAGCGGTAGACGATCAACTGGCGTCGCCCCTCGAACAGATCCAGCAGGCTCGTCGCCCCGCCGGGCCCCTCGAAGCGGTAGGGCTTGTCGACCGCCATCCTCGGCATCCTGCGTCGTTGGGCGGCCAGTGCATCACGGGCGCGGGTGAGCTCCTTCTCCTTCACCAGCAGCGCTTGGCGCGCGGCTTCCCACTCCTGCGGTGACACGACCGGTGGTAGCTCCATCGCGATACCTCCTCTGCGGTAGTCCTAATAACACAGACTCCGCGAAGCGGCGGAAGTCATCGCTGCCGAAGGGGAGTGCTGCCGAAGCTCGCTTTGGACGAAATGTTCCAGTTACAGTGAAGCATGTGCCGCAATCCAGCCCCGCGACGCGGCCCAAGTTGACATCACGCGGCGCAGCAACCCGCACCGCATCGTCCTTGCCGCCGCCGAGCTGATGCATGTGCAGGGCGTGGCGGCAACGACCATCGACGACGTGCTGGCGGCCAGCGCGACGAGTAAATCCCAGTTCTACCAACACTTCGACGACAAATCGGAGTTGGTGTACGAGGTCATCACGCATGCGCGCCGACGAGATCCTGTCGTGGCAGCGGCTGCGGCTGGAGAAGGTGGATTCGTTTCGCGGGCTGTATCAATGGCGCGACGCGATGGTGCAGCGGTGCGCGTTGCGGCGCGGGCTGTGGGGGTGCGAACTCGGTTCTCTCGCCGCCGAATTGTCCGATACCGATGACAAAGCGCAGGGCCTCGCTGGCCGAGCACTTCACCGAATGGCAAGGCCTGCTGGCCGCGGCGCTCGAGCGGATGCGCGACGGCGGCGCGCTTGTCGCCGACGTCGACGTGAAAGCCCTTGCGACGGGACTGCTTGCGGCGGTGGAAGGCGGCTACCTGCTGTCGCAGACGGGACGCGACCCGCGACTCATGCAGTCAGCGCTGAACATGGCCATCGGCCATGTGGCGTCCTTCGCGACCGCCGGCACAGCAGTGCGGTGACGGCGGCCGCGATCTGGACCTGATCGACCAGTCTGGCGTTAGTTGTCGCCGGGGATGGCGCGGTCGGCGCCGGCGGCGCCTTGCACCGGAGGCGTGAACAGGTTGCCGCCGGTCGGGATCGATCGCGGACTTCTCCGTCGGCTCACGGCGCACCGGGCGCGCCGAGCGGAGTCGCCGGCGGCGCGTCGTGGTGGTCGCTGGTGGTCGTCGTGGTGGTGGTGGGCGTTTCGGTGGTTTCCGGCGCCTTCTCCTCCTGCGCACAGGCGGTGAGTGCGCCCATGGGATGATCGCGCCCATGCCGGCGGTAGCGGCGAGACGACGAGCCAGTCGGCCTGACTTCATGTGAGTCCTATCTGTGTCGAGAACTGAACTATATCGTCCAGAAAATGCAGCGTCAAGTGCAACCGCGGATATGCCGCATGTCGCCTGCTATTGTCGCCTACAGACGACGAGTCCATGCGAGACGGTGTCAGTCCGAATTGGCAGAAGGCCAGTTCTTCCAGGATCCGCCAGCCGTCTCTCTCCCAGCGTCTTCCGCAGGCTCACCGCGCCTACCGTCCGGAGGTCGCAAGTGAAGAAGTTCGGCGTCTACGCCACCACCGCTGTCGGTGCGACGGCAGTGTCGATGGCGTTCTTCGGAACCGGTATCGCCGCCGCCGACGACTACGCCGGTCAGACAGTACAGCGACGCCTCGTCGGCCATCAGCGATGCGGGTCAGAAGGCCGTCATCGCAAGCCGGGCGGGTGACACGCCTGTCCGACGACGATTGCATCGTGACGCATTCGCAGTCGGCGCCCTGGATCAAGGGCGACGACTTCGCGCCCGTCACCGACACGGTGCTGGTGAACCTGAACTGCAACGCGACCGTGGCGATCGGCCACAAGACCCGGAAACTCCGCGGGGAGCCCCGAGGGCAGGGCCGCGCATCGCAGCGGCGAAAGAGACAAGTCCGCGGACGGTAGTACGGCCGAACGCCGCTGGTGCCGATCCCCATAGGGTGAGGCCAGGCATCCACAACGGGAGGCGCGAGGATGAAGCTTCAGGTGTTGCCCTACGTCACCGTCGAGATCGATGATCGGCTGCGCCGTCGGTTGCGCCGCGCCGGCGAACGGCTGCGCGTCAACGTCAGGGCGTACCTGCTGAGCGCCGCCGACGATGTCGACGCGGCCGGTGACAAGGTGCGCGACCTGTGCGACAGGGCCGTCGACCGGGTCGATTCGGTCGTCGCGACGGTCAACGACCGGCTCGGCGCCGAGGAACCCCAGCCGCCGCGGCTTCACCTGGTTGCCGGGCGCGAAGCCAGCTAGCCACTAGGGCGTCCGCACGCTGCCTGCGCGGCCGCCGACGAAGAACGACCCGGCGATCACCACCAGGCCGACGACGGCCACCGGAATGGCCCACGCCCGTCGGCCGGACACCGCCGACTGACACTGGGCGACGTAGTCGGTGTGCGGGATGATTTCGTTGAGTATCGGCAGGTTGGCGGGGTTGTTGTTGTTCGCCTCGCGCGCGGCCGACAGATCCGAAACGACTCCGTTGCCGCAGCCGATGCTCGGCCTGTCGGGGCCCGGCACCGACACCGGCATGAGCAGCCCGACGACGCCCACGATCAACGCGACCGCCCCCACCAGCAGGATCAACCGTCGCAAATTCATCTGCTGGGTATGCCCACTCGGTCCGGTTCGAAACTGTCGAAACCAGTTGAGACCGGAGCGGCGCTGGGCGGTGCGTCGACGATGTGTTGTTCTTGTTCGGTGTGGTGGCCGTGGCCCGAAAGGAGCTGGACGCTTTGGTAGGCCATGGTCTGGTGGTGCTGCTGGCCGTGCTCGCCGCGGTGTTCCTTGCGATCGGCATCGTGGTGCGCCAGCGCGCCACCATCGATGTCCCCCAAGAGCACGGCGTGAGCTCGGTGATGTTCCTGACGTTGCTTCGCCGACCGCTGTGGTGGGCCGGCACCGCGGCGGCCGTCGCCGGCTTCGTCTTCCAGGCGCTGGCGCTCGCAAACGGCTCGCTGCTGTTGGTGCAGCCCATCCTGGTGTCCGCCCTGCTGTTCGCGCTGCCGTTGAGCGCTCGGCTGGCCGCACCGGCGCGTCACCCGCGGTGAATGGGCGTGGGCGGTGGCTGCTGACGGTCGGCGCTGGCGGTGTTCGTCGTGCTGGCGAAGACCCGCCCAGGAGACTACGAGGCGTCGCTGGCGACATCCGCACGTGGTCGCGGTGATCTGCACGGCCGCCGTCTGCGCATGCGTCCTCGTCGCGACCCGCACCATGGGATGGAAGCGGGCGGTGTTACTTGCGCTCGCGGTCGGTGTGCTTGTTCGGTGTCGTCGCCGTGCTGACCAAGCTGGTGATGCACCTGCTCACTCATGAAGGTTTGCGCGCGGTGCTCACCACACCGGTGCTGTATCTGCTCGTGGTGATCGGTGTCCTCGCGACCGTGCTGCAGCAGTCGGCGTTTCATGCCGGATCGCTGCAGACGTCGGTGCCGACGATGCTGGTGCTCGAACCCGTCGTCGCCGTGGTGCTCGGCGCGGTGGTGCTCGGGGAACACCTCGACGTCAGTCGACTCGACGCGGTGCTGATCGACGATCAGCGCGGTCGCGATGGCGGCGGCCACCATCGCGCTGGGGCGCGACGAGGGTGCCTACGAGGAACAGCTCGAGGCGGCCATGGCGAAGCGGACGCCGTAGCCTAGCCCGGTTCGTCGGAATCGGTTGTCGCCGAGGCGATTTCCTCGACGCGCACCGGACGCAGCGACGCCCACGCGAAGAACACGACGGCCACGACGATCAGGGCGAGGCCGACCCACCAGTTCGCGTCGGTGCCGAAGTAGAGGTCGACGGGGTTGTCGCTCGCGCCCTTCTCGCGTTCCCGCAGCAGTCCGGGGGCGAAGCCGGCGATGGTCAGCACGACACCGTAGATCGCCATCAGCGCGCCGATGACGTTGCGAATGTCGAACAGGTAGGACAGCTTGCTGGTCGACGGTTGCTCCTGACAGCTCGGTCAGTGGAAGATGATGTTGAGGATGATGGTCAGCGCGAGCGCAACGGCTGCGAGCGGAACAGGCCTGTAGTACCAAGCCTTTCCGGCGCTCTCCGGGTCGTGGAACACCTCCGTCGGCGTCTCCGAGTACACCAGTCCCACCAATTCGGCCGCGGGCTTGGGAGTGGTCACCATGGTGACCGCCACGCTGACGATGATGTCGACGACGAACGCGGCCGATGCCGCAACGAACGGCACGCCCTGGCCGGGAAGGTTGATCACCCCGGCCTCGCCGAGGATGAAAACGAAGACCGCAGAAAGGGTTCCGGCGACCAAGCCGATCCAGCCCGCGGTTGAGGTCATTCGCTTCCAGAACATGCCGAGGATGAACGTGGCGAACAACGGGGCGTTGAAGAAACCGAACAGCGTCTGCAGGTAGTCCATCAGGTTGGAGTAGCCCGCCGCGATCAACGCGGTGAAGATCGCCAGCACCGTCGCAACGACTGTGGCGATCCGGCCGACCGGATGTAGTAGTTGTCGGGCCGGTCCTTGACCACGTAGTCCTGCCAGATGTCGTAGCTGAACACGGTGTTGAACGCCGAGATGTTGGCCGCCATGCCCGCCATGAACGACGCCAGCAGACCGGCGATCGCCGACACCCAGCAGGCCGTTGGGCAGGATGTCGCGGATCATCAGCAGCATCGCGTCGTTGTACGTGATGTCGCCTTCGCCAGTGGTTTTCAGGCGGATCATGTCGCCGATCGCGGCGGCGGCGATCATGCCGGGCACGATGATGACGAACGGAATGAACATCTTCGGAAACGCCGCGATGATCGGGGAGCGACGCGCCGCCGACATCGAATTCGACGCCATCGCCCGCTGCACCTCGACGAAGTTGGTCGTCCAGTATCCGAACGACAGCACGAAGCCGAGGCCGAACACGATGCCGATCACCGACCACACCGGGCTGTCGAAACCGGACAGCGCCTGACCCGGCCACGTGGTCAACTGATCATGCACCGACGCGGTCACCTTGCCGTCGGACATGGTGTCAATCACCTTGTCCTTCAAGCCGTTCCAGCCGCCGACCCGGATCAGGCCGAACACGGTCAGCGGGACCAGCGCCGCCAGGATCACGAAGAACTGCAGCACCTCGTTGTAGATCGCGGCCGACAGTCCACCGAGCGTGATGTAGCTGAGCACCACGGCGGCCGCGACGATCAGCGACAGCCAGCGCGGCCAGCCGACGCAGCGCGTTGATCACCGTCGCCAGCAGGAACAGGTTGACACCGGCGATGAGCACCTGGGCGGTCGCGAAGCTGATCGCGTTGACCAGGTGCGCGCCGGGGCCGAAGCGTCGGCGCATGAACTCGGGAACGCTGCGCACCTTGGAGCCGTAGTAGAACGGCATCATCACCACGCCGAGGAACAGCATCGCCGGCACGGCGCCGATCCAGTAGTAGTGCATGGTCGAAAGGCCGACCTCGGCACCGTTGGCGGCCATGCCCATGATCTCGATGGCGCCGAGGTTCGCCGAGATGAACGCCAGGCCGGTCACCCACGCGGGCAGCCGACGGCCGGACAGGAAGAAGTCCAGGCTGGTCGAGATCTGACTTCGGGCGATGAAACCGATGCCGAGCACGAAGACGAAGTAGATCGCGACGAGCACGTAGTCGAGCCAGCCGAGGTTGAGGTCGCAGTACGTTCTCTGCCGCCAGCGTTGTGGTGGTCGTGCGTCATCAACTCCTTCATCGGAGCAACATGGCAGTGCACAAGTTCGGTCAGAATCAACCAGAAACTAACAGCATCATGCCAGTCTGGCAGGATTCGGCAAGAATGCAGACAATTTCGTTTGATAATGTGCGTTCCCATGCTCGCCGCTGAACGCCGCCACGCGATCCTGCGGGCATTGAACGCGGGCGGCGCGGTCCGGGTCGCCGACCTGGCCGCCGAACTCGACGTGTCCGAGATGACCGTCCGCCGCGACCTCGACGCCGCTGGATGCGCAGAACCTGCTGCGCAAGGTGCACGGCGGTGCGGTGAGCCGACACAACCGCGGCGAAGAACCGTGGTCGTCGGAGAAGGCCGGTCAGCAGCGCGCCGAGAAGGCGGCGATCGCGGCGCTCGCGGCGCGAAACCGTCGAGGACGGCATGACGATCGCGATCAGCGCGGGCACCACCACGACCGAGCTCGCCCGTCGGCTGCGTCACCGGTCATCGATCACCGTGGTGACGAACTCCATCAGCGTCTTCGAGGTGCTGACCGATCCCGGCGCGGATGCCGCCGACGCGCCGCAGGTGTATCTCAGTCCGGTGGCGTCCGCACCCCGTCTGATGCGCTCGTCGGACCGATCGCCGACGCCGCGATCGCGTCGTTCCGGGTGGACGCCACGTATCTCGGCGTACACGGGTTCGATCCGGAGGCCGGCCTGACGACACCGAATATCGCTGAGGCGCAGACGAATCGGACACTCATCGGGATCGGCGCGCAGCTGATGGTGCTGGCCGATCACACCAAGTACCGCGAAGTGGGGACCAACGTGTTCGCCCGGATGCGCCGGGTGGACAACCTGATCGTCGACGACGGCCTGGCCGATCGCCGACCGCGGCATCATCGAGGAGCATGTCGGACGCCTGACCATCGCCACGGTGACGCGAGCAGCCATGACCGACCCGCGACGCGGTGGACGCTGGCCGACGGCCGCGAGCTGTTGTTGTTCGCGCTGCCGGGGCACACCCCGGCGCCGGTACCCGACCGGCGCCCGCTGCCGCGAGCGCAGGAACTGGCCAGTCGCAGTTGCGGTTTGACCGCCAGACCGGACAATGGGTGATCATCGCGGCGCTGCGCCAGGACCGCACCTACAAGCCGCCGCCCGAGGCGTGCCCGCTGTGCCCTGGGCCGATCCGGGCTGACCAGTGAGATCCCCGCTCCCGACTACGACGTCGCGGTCTTCGAGAACCGGTTTCCCAGCCTGTCCGGTGCGGACGGCGCGCCGTTTCGACCTTCCGCCCGTCAGACGGCGATCAGTTCCTCGTCCGCGCCGGGCCACGGCCGATGCGAGGTGATCTGCTTCTCCAGCGACCACACCGGCTCGTTCAGCCGAGCTCGAACTGCCGCACGCGCGACTCGTCGTCGACGCATGGCGCCACCGCACCGCGGATCTGATGGCACGCCCCGGCATCGCGCACGTGTTCTGCTTCGAGAACCGCGGCGAGGAGATCGGCGTGACGCTGACCCATCCGCACGGCCAGATCTACGGCTATCCGTATCTGCCGCCGCGCGCCGCGGTGATGCTGCGCGAGGCGCGCGCCCATGCCGACCGCACCGGCGGCAACCTGTTCACCGACATCCTCGCGCACGAGGTAGCCGACGGCAGCCGCATCGTCGCGCAGACCGAGCTGTTCACCGCATTCGTGCCGTTCGCCGCGCGCTGGCCGGTCGAGGTGCACATCTATCCGAACCGGTTCGTGCACAACCTCGTTCGACCTGACCGACGCGGAGCTCGACGGGTTCGCGCAGATCTACCTCGATGTGCTCGGCCGGTTCGACCGCATGTATCCGACTGCGCTGCCCTACATCTCGGCGCTGCACCAGTACGCCGACACCGACGAACAGCGCGAGGGCTACTTCCACGTCGAGCTGATGTCGGTGCGGCGCAGCGCGACCAAGCTGAAGTTCCTGGCCGGTTCCGAGTCGGCGATGGACGCGTTCATCAGCGACGTCACCCCGGAAAGCGTGGCCGCAGCGCCTGCGGGAGCTCGTAGATGAGCGACCGATTCAGCTACGCGGCACCCGGCCGGATCAACCTGATCGGCGAACACACCGACTACAACCTGGGTTTCGCGCTGCCGATCGCGCTGCCCGAGCGCACCGTCGTGACCTACCGTGCCCGACGACACCACCGACGCTCACCGTGCGCAGCGACAGCGAGGACGGCGACGTTCGGATCCCGCTCGACACCGCTCCCGGCGACGTGTCGGGCTGGGCCGCGTACGTGGCCGGCGTGATGTGGGCGCTGCGCGCGGCAGGCCACCGGATCCTCGGGCGGGACGATGTCGATCACCAGCGACGTCGAGATGGGCTCGGGCGTGGCGTCTTCGGCGGCGCTGGAGTGCGCGGTGCTCGGCGCGCTCACGACCGCCGCCGGCCTTCGCGTCGACCGCGATCGAGCTGGCACGCATCGCGCAGCGGGCCGAGAACGACTACGTCGGTGCGCCGACGGGGATGATGGACCAACTGGCCGCGCTGTGCGGAGAGCCGCGCAAGGCGTTGATGATCGACTTCCTGGCGCGCCACCGTGCGCGCCGGTGGCGTTCGACCCGGACGCCTCGGATGTCGCGCTTGCTGCTGATCAATTCGCGTGCGCCGCACCAACATGCGGGCGGCGAGTACGCGTCGCGGCGGGCGTCGTGTGAACGGGCCGCCGCCGACCTCGGGGTGTCGTCGCTGCGGGAGGTGCAGGACCGTGGCGTCGCGGTTCTCGACGGCGGTCACCGACCCGGTCGATGCGCGCCGAGCCCGCCACATCCTGACCGACAACCAGCGGGTGCTCGATGTCGTTGCCGCGCTGGAGGATGTCCGACTTCACCGCGATCGGCACGGCTCTTAACGCGTCGCAGGCGTCCATGCGTGACGACTTCGAGATCACCACCGACCACATCGATCTGATCGCCGACACCGCCGTCGCCGCGGGCGCACTGGGCGCGCGGATGACCGGCGGCGGGTTCGGCGGCTGCGTGATCGCGCTCGTCCCTGCCGGACTGGTCGACCACGTCGGCGATGCGGTGCGACGAGCCGTGCACGAAGCGGGATACAACGAGCCCACGATCGCCCGCACGCACGCCGGGCCCGGCGCGGGCCCGCTGGATGAGTTGTAACGGGCGAGCGCGTTACAAACACTGTGCACTTGTCAGGACATTCGATTAGAGTTCGCAACGCCAGAGGTGATCTTGGAAAGCCGCTGGTACTGGTCGGGACAGATAGGACTCGCAACATGAGGTCAGGGCTTTTGGCTCGGCGTCTCGCGGCTGTGGCCGGTGGCACCGCGATCACGGCGATGGTCGTGCTAACCGCATCGTGTGCCCGGGAAGAAGAGGCGCCCGAGGAGACCACGACAACGACGACCACCACAACCACGACGACGACCGCGCCGCCGGCCACCCCGGCGCCGGGGCACCGGGTGCTCCGGTCGAGCCGACGGAGAAGGCGCCGCGCATCGATCCCGGCCAGCCGAACCCGTTCTCGCCGACGGTGATGGCGCCGCCGGCGCCGACGGCCCCTCCTGGCGATAACTAGCACCGCGCCAGGCGCTATTCGGACGTACTCTGGCGTCCGTGGCTGCCCGGCATGCTGGTGTGCTGGCGCTGATCGCGGCCGGGGTGTTGGTGCTCGTCTCCGACCTTCGCCCCTCGTCCGGGTTCGACAGCGCCGGCACCGATCACGGGCCCGTACGCGTACCTGCTGGCGAGTTCGGCCGATCTCGGGCCGTCGCACCGCGCCGACACCCAGCTGACCGCTGCCCTGCACGACTCGGACCGGCCGCAGTCGCTGTTCGGCTGGGCGCAACGGCAATGGGCTGGCGGTGCGCTGGCAGCCGGGCGAGCAGTGGGCCATCGTCGAAGGCGCCGCCGAGAAGGTGGCGCACGCATTCGGTGTGGACGTGCATGACTACCGGGGTCAGCGCGGCCAGGTGTTCTACGCATCGCCGCAACAGCCGGCGGTCCCCGAGCCGCTGCGCGGCGAGGTCGCCGAGTTCGGCCGGATCCTCGGTTACACACCGCATCACATGTCGCGGCCCGACTTCTTCCCGCTGGACGTGCCGGACAAGGGACTGACCCCGAGCGCGTTGCGCAACACCTACAACGCCGACGACCTGGCGGCGCAGGGTTTCACCGGCAAGGGCACCACGATCGTCTTCTTCGCCTTCGACGGTTTCGAGCAGGCCGACCTCGACACGTTCGCCACCACGTACGGACTGCCGCAGTTCACGCCGACCGTGGTCGGCGGGCAAGCCGGGCGAGCCGCGCGGCGAGACGACCATGGATCTGGAGGTCGCCCACGCCGTCGCGCCCGATGCGCGCAAGGTCGTGATCAACGCCCGTCCGACCGTCGAAGGCGACGGCGCCTTCGAGAAGATCGGGCAGATGTTCGCCGACGCGGACCGGCAGTTCCCCGGTGCGGTGTGGAGCTTCTCGATCGGGTGGGGTTGCGACAAGCTGCTCACCGCCGCCGACCTGGCGCCGGTACGGTCCGCGCTCGCGACCGCGCTGTCCCACGGCACCACGGCGTTCAACGCCAGTGGGGACCTCGCCGGCCTGGAATGCAAGGGCGGCGACGACTGGTCCTCACCACCGGGAGCAGCCGACATCGGGCTGGATTCCGTTGCGTCGCTGCCGGAGATGGTCGACGTGGGCGGCACCACGCTGTCGACCGATGCGAACGGCGTATGGCTGGCCGAGCAGGCGTGGTTCGACGTGCCGTTGTCGCATGGCACCGGCGGCGGGGTGTCCTCGCTGTTCGACCGTCCCGACTGGCAGCGCGGCGTGCTGCCCGACCAGGACCCGTCGCGCCGGTTGACCCCCGACGTCTCGGCGGTCGCCGACCCGTTCACCGGCGTGCGGATCATCTTCAAGGGCCAGCAGGTGGTCGGCGGCGGCACCTCGCAGTCGGCCCCGATCTGGGCCGGGCTTGCGGCGGTGATGAACCAGTACCTGATCGCGAACGGCGGGCGGGCGCTCGGCGACCTCAACCCGCTGCTGTACCGCATCGCCGCGGGCGCGCCGCTGCCCGCGTTCCGTGACGTCACCCTCGGCGGCAACGCCGTCGCCGACGCCGGACCCGGCTATGACCTGGCGACCGGGCTCGGCACGCCCGACGTCGACAACCTCGTCCGCAACCTGCTCATACTCCAGAGGCCAGCACAGTGAGCACCGGACCGAATCGACGAGCTGTGCCCACCGCGGTGTGCCGGGTCTGTCAGACCGACGTCCCCGCCGGTGAGTACTGCGGGCTCTGCGGCTGCCACCTGACGCCGCGGCGCGGGGAAGGCCCGGACTGGCTGCGCATCAGGGACTTCGGCGCCGCGCCGGGCGAACACCTGCTGCAGCCGTCGTTGACGAGCTCGCTGTTCCCGCACCTGCCGGAACGGTCCCGGACGGCGTTCCGGCTGGGGCTGGCCGCCCGTGCTCGTGGCGCTGGTCGCCTTCGCGCTGCTGCGGCTGCCCGCGGCGCTGGTCACGGTGTCCGCGCTGGGCCTGCCGTTGCTGTTCCTGCATCTATCTGCGCGAGTCCGACGCGTTCCGCGACTGCCCGATCGCGCACCCTGGTGCTCACCGCGGCGCTGGGCATCGGGCTTGCGGTCGGATGGGTGCTGCTGACCGGCGCACTGGTCGCCCGCTCCTACGGCATCGCGCTGGGGAGCGCCGTCGTGGGTTATCGCCTGCTGCGCGACGGCATCGGCATCCCGCTCGGCGGAGTGATCCTCATGTTGATGCCCGCGGTGATCGTGCGGCTGCTGCGGCCGCCGACGCGAGAAGCGTTGGACGGCTTCATGATCGGGGCGCTGGGTGCGCTGTCCTTCACCGCCGCCGCGACGTTGACGCGATTGGCCCCCCAGTTCGCCACGGGTGTGGTGAGCAAGCGCCCGATGGAAAGCCTCATCGTCGAGGCGGGCATCAGGGGCGTGGCGGTGCCGTTGACCGCGGCCGCGGCGGGCGGATTGATCGGCGCGGCACTGTGGTTCAACCGGCCACCGAGCAAGGAGCACCAGCATCCGGGCGTGGTGCGTCTGATCCTGGTGTCGTTCGCGGTTGCGGTGCTGGCGGTGTACCTCGGCCTCGGCCTGATCGACGTCGCCCACTTCCCGCAGGTGCTGATGTTGGTGCTGTACCTGGCGCTGGCGATGGTGGCGCTGCTGCTGCTGCGCGTCGGACTGCACCTGGCGCTGCTGCACGAAGCGCACGACGAGATCCAATCCGATGAGCCGCTGCTGTGCCCGCACTGCGGCCATGTGGTTCCCGACATGGCGTTCTGCCCGGCCTGCGGCGCGGCGACGCGCGCGTCGTCACGCTCGTCGCGCAAGACTCGGCGAGAGATGCGGCCGGTGCGCAGCGAGGCGGAACCGGAGGGTCCGTGAGCACGCCGGAAACCAAACAGCCGCCGAACTTCTTCCCGGGTTACGCGGTGCCCGGCGGGGCATACGAGGCCCCGCCGATTCGCCGCACGTCGCGCACCCGGTTGGTGCTGACGTGGTTCCTCGCCATCGCCGTGATCGCGGTGACGCTGGTCGGGGTGTCGGCGTTGATCGCCAAGCCGCCGGTGCGCTACATGTGCCCGCCCGACTGCGGGCGCCCGCCGACCGGCACGCCCGTCGAGGTCAATCCCCGCTTCACCGCGCCCGACGGCACGTTCTCGGTCTCCTATCCCGCGGAGGGCACGGCGTACAAGATCACCACGAAACCCAATGGGGTGACGGCGGATTTCCTTGGCGGCGACGGCGGCACGCTGCAGTTGTTCAGTCAGCCCGCCGCCAATCGCAGCCCGCAGGACATTGCCACGGCGCTGGTGAACCAAACCTTCCCCGACACCCGCACCGCCTACGAGATCCCCAACGCGATGGTCGGATACCACCCCGGATACGGCGAGGTGGCCGACTGCTGGCCGCAGGGCGCCAACAGCAGCTACATGAGGATGCGGGTGATGGTGATGGTGGCGGTCAAGAACGACCTGGCACTGGTCGCCGCCGCGGTCGGCCCGTTCCGCCAGTTCGGCCCGGACTCGGGTATCGGTAAGCCGTCCGGCGCCAATCTCCAAATCGCTTTGGACATGGGCAAATACGTCAACAGCTTCAGCTGGCGCGGCGACCCGCCACGGTAGCGATTTGTGTGCGCTCGGTTGCGATGAGCGTAACAAAACGCGCACAAGTCTGGGTTACGCGACGTCGGCCAGCAGGGCGCGCAGCCGTTGCCGCCCACGGTGCAGCCGCGACATCACCGTGCCCAGCGGGACGCCGGTGAGCTCGGCGATCTCCTTGAACCGGAGACCCTCGACGTCGGCGTAATAGACCGCGGTGCGCAGTTTTTCGGGCAGCGCTCGCATTGCCGCCTGAATGTCGTTGTCTCCCAACAAGGCCAGCACCTGATCCTCGGCCGAGCGCATTCCTGCGGTACGGCGGGCCTCGGCGAGCATCTGTCCGTCGGTGATCTCCTCGGTCAGCCACTGGGCCGGCCGTCGCTGTTGCTTGCGGTAGCCGCTGATGTGGCTGTTGAGCAGGATCCGGTACAGCCAGCCGCCGAGGTTGGTGCCGTCGTCGAATCCCCGGAAACCGGCGAACGCCTTTGCCGCGGTCTCCTGCAGCAGATCCTCCGCGTCGGCGTGATCGTGCGTCAGTTTCAGCGCGTGTCGGGTAGAAACCCGCGAGCACTGGAATCGCGTCGCGCTCAAACCGTGCCGTCAACTCCGCGTCTGCTAATGTCTTGGCCCCGACCATGGTTCAACTCTGGTGCGTGGGCGCGGCCGCAGTCTGCACGGCTGGCCCCCAACCTGGCGTCGGTTAACCCGCACCGACGTGGTCGGGTTAACCCCCAGAGCGACGGTGCTCAGGCGGACGCCTTCACCTTGGCGGCAGCCGACTCGGGCATCGGCTCATAGCGCGCGAAGGACCGGGTGAACGAGGCCGCGCCGTGGGAAAGCGACCGTAGGTCGATGGCGTAGCGGGTGAGTTCCACCTGGGGAACCTCGGCCTTGACGAGGGTGCGGTCGCCGACGTTTTCGGTGCCGAGCACTCGGCCGCGGCGGCCGGCGAGGTCGCCCATCACCGCGCCGACGAGTTCGTCGGGCACCAGCACCGACACCTCGTCGATCGGCTCGAGCAGGTTCACCTTCGTCGCGGCGGCCGCCTCGCGCAGCGCCAGGCCGCCGGCCATCTGGAACGCGAAGTCCGACGAGTCGACGCTGTGGGCCTTGCCGTCGAACAGGGTGACCCTGATGTCGACCACCGGATAGCCGGCGCCGACACCCTTCTCCATCTGCGCGCGGACGCCCTTCTCGACGCTCGGGATGAAGTTGCGCGGCACCGCACCGCCGACCACCTTGTCGACGAACTCGAATCCTGAGCCCTCCGGCAGCGGCTCCACCTCGATGTCGCACACCGCGTACTGACCGTGCCCGCCGGACTGCTTGACGTGCCGGCCGTGGCCTTTTGCGTTGCCGCCGAACGTCTCTCGCAGCGGCACGCGCAGTTCCACCGTGTCGACGGCGACGCCGTACCGGCGCGACAGCGCGTCGAGAACGACACCCGAATGGGCCTCGCCCATGCACCACAGCACGATCTGATGGGTCTCGGGGTTCTGCTCGATCCGCAGCGTCGGGTCCTCGGCGGCCAGCCGCTGCAGACCGACCGACAGCTTGTCCTCGTCGGTCTTGGCGTGCGGCTGCACCGCGACCGGCAGCAGCGGCTCGGGCATGGTCCACGGCTGGAGCACCAGCGGGTCGGACTTGTCGGAGATGCGTGTCGCCGGTTTCGGCCTGGCTCAGACGGCCGATGGCGCAGATGTCGCCGGCTACCACCGACGGCGCGGGCCGCTGCTGCTTGCCGAGCGGGAACGACAACGTGCCGATGCGTTCGTCCTCGTCGTGGTCGGCGTGGGTGGTCGAGGAGCCGTTGGTCCCGAAGAACGAACTGAAATGGCCCGACACGTGCACCGTCGCGTCGGGCCTGATGGTCCCGGAGAACACCCGGACCAGGCTGACCCTGCCGACGTACGGATCCGACGTCGTCTTGACCACCTCGGCCAGCAGCGGTCCGTTCGGGTCGCAGGTCAGGCCCTTGCGCGGGGCGCCCTGCGGAGTGAAGACCTCGGGCAGTCTGATGCTCGGCGGGGGCGGGGAATCCGCTGGTGGCGATCTCCAGCAGCTCCAGCGTGCCGACGCCGGTGGTGCTGCACACCGGGATCACCGGGAAGAACGACGCCCGGGCGACCGCCTTCTCGAGGTCCTCGATCAGCACCGACTGGTCGATCTCCTCGCCGCCGAGGTAGCGCTCCATCAGCGTCTCGTCCTCGGACTCCTCGATGATTCCCTCGATCAGGGTGCCGCGCAGTTCCTCGATCTGGTCGGCGTAGGAGGCGTCGGGCTCGTGCGTGCTGGTGCGCTTGCCGTCGGCGTACTCGTAGTGGGTTTGCGACAGCAGCCCGATCAGACCGGTGCAGGGAGAGTCGGCGGGCAGGTAGAGCGGCAGGACCTTGTCGCCGAACGCCTGCTGCGCCTCGGCCAGTGCGCTGTCGTAGTTGGCGCGGGCGTGGTCGAGTTTGGTGATCACCACGGCGCGCGGCATGCCGACCTGGCTGCACTCCATCCACAGCGTCTTGGTCAGCTCGTCGACGCCCTCGTTGGCGGGGATGACGAACAGCGCGCAGTCGGCGGCCCGCAGCCCGGCCCGCAGTTCGCCGACGAAATCGGCGTAGCCGGGTGTGTCGATCAGGTTGACCTTGATCCCGTCGTGCAGCAGCGGCGCCAGCGCCAACCCGACCGAACGCTGCGCGGCGATCTCCGCCTCGTCGTAGTCGCAGACCGTGGTGCCGTCGACCACGGAGCCGGGTCTGGTGAGTACACCGGAGGCGACCAGAAGGGCCTCGACGAGTGTCGTCTTGCCGCCACCCGATGGGCCCACCAGCACCACGTTGCGGATGGCGGCCGGACTGTCCGCGGTGGGGGCGGCTCCGGCGCCCGCAGAAGTTGTCGTCTTGTCAGCCATGACGTTCCCTCCTGTTGGCGGAGCCGACAGTGCGAGCCCAGCCACTGATCTGTTAATCCACAATTCCCCGAACTGACACCGAGCACAAGGAATTCGATGACTTTCGGCCGCCGCGGGTGACGAGCTCCCTATGGTGGTCGTAGATGCGGGCCGTCATGATCATTCGCGTCACCGCGGGGCTTGCGGCGCTGGCCACCGCCGCCGTGGTGAGCTCATGTGGCGGGTCGCCATCGAGCGACGAGCGCGCACCAGTCAGGCACGACGCGCAGTCCACCGAGCACAACGCAGCCGATGTCGCGTTCGCCCAGAACATGATCCGCATCATCAGCAAGCGGTGGACATGTCGGCGATGGTGCCGCCGCACACGGCGAACCCGGATGTCATCGTCATCGCCAACCACATCGGGTCCGATCAGCAATCGAGATCGACATGCTGAAGGAGTTGCTCGCGCGGTGGGGCGAGCCGGCCGCGGCGGATCACGCGGGTCACGACGGGCACGGCGCGATGGGCATCGACGGCATGGTGGACGCGGCCACCATGGAGCGCCTGCAGTAACTACGCGGCGGCGAGTTCGACGGGCTCTGGCTGAGATCCATGATCAGCACCATCAGGGCGCGGTGACGATGGCTCGACACGAGGTCGCGCACGGCCAGAATCCAGATGCCGTGAAGATGGCCAAAATCATCGTCGACTGGCAGCAGCTGGAGATCGGGCAAATGACCAAGTGTGGCCAGGCGTCCCGGAGTAACCGGCAGCCCGACGGTTGACTTATATCGCGGGTGCATGCTCATAATGTGGGTGTCGACGTGGTCGGCGTCACACCGCTCGAAAGGGATAGGCGTATGTCAGAGATTCGGAATAGTCGTCAATACCGCGGTGGCCATCCTCGCCGTCGTCGTGTTGATCGTGCGGTTCAAGTTCAACCCGGTCGTATCGCTCGTGGTGGGCTCCGCCTACCTGGGCCTGGCGACCGGACTGGGCGTCGAGAAGACCATCGAATCGATCACCACCGGCTTCGGCGAAATCATGGCCGAGGTCGGGCTGCTCATCGCATTCGGCGTGTTGATGGGCGCCATCCTCCAGCAGACCGGGGCAATCCAGCGCCTGGTCGAAACCCTTTTGAAGGTTTTCGGCGCCAAACGGATGCCGTATGCGATGTCGCTGACGATCGCCACGTTCCTGCAGTCGATCTTCCTGGATGTGCTGCTGGTCATCTCCGCTCCACTGGCGCGCACGCTGTCGAAGAAGATCGGCCGCAACGGCGTCGGGCGGATGGCCGCGGCGATGGCGATCGGCCTCGAGTGCGGCATCGTGCTGACCGTTCCCGGCGTCGGCGCGCTGGCCCTGGCCGGCCTGCTCGGCGTGCCACTGGGCAAGATGCTGCTCTTCGGTGTGCTGTTGGTGATCCCGACGGTTGCCATCTCGGTTGCGATCATGTCGTTCCTGTTCAACCACGGCTGGTGGAACGAAGAGCGCGACGAGCAGGAGTTCCTCGGCGCCGATCCCGAGCTTCGATGACGACGACGAACCCGCCGGCGGGACAACTGGTTCCGACAGTGACGACACGCCAGGTGGCGGCGTGGCGACCAAGACTGCCCCCGCCACGACCCGCGCGAAGACGCCGCTGATCGTGCTGTTCGCGCCCCTGCTCACGTCCCTCGTACTGATCGCGACCGGCGCGATCCTCGACGCCGCCGACATCCACAACCCGATCGTGACAGTTCGTATCGTCCCCGGTGATCGCGCTGTTGATCGGTTTGGTTGGCACGAGCTTCGTCGGCCGTTACGCGCTGGGCGCGGAACCGATCCAGCATGCGATCGCCACCGGATTCAAGGAGAGCGGGCAGATCCTCATCCTGACCGGCGTCGGCGGGTCGCTGGCCGCCACCATCAAGGCCACCGGCCTCGGCGACATCCTCGGCGAGTACTTCACCGCCAGCACCGCGGCGCCGCTGCTGGTGGTCTGGGCGATCGCCGCCGTGCTGCACATCGCCGTCGGCTCGGTCACCATCTCCGCCATCACGTCGGCCGGCATCCTCGCACCCGTCGCCCCGTTGATCGGCATCGACCCGGTGCTGATCGCGCTGGCCGCGGGTGCGGGCTCGCTGTTCGCCGTGCACGTCACCAGTAACACCTTCTGGCTGCTGCAGTCCCTGCTCGGCCAATCGACCCGCGGCACCCTCAAGACCGTGACCGTCGGGGTGTCGGTGGCATCCGTGGTGGCCATCCTGCTCATCCTGCCGCTGAGCGCCCTGCTCTGATCTCACAAAGGAACCCTGTGGAAGACAACAACCGATTCGACCACTCGCCGGGGTGCGGGTGCTGGAGCTCGGCAACTACATCGCGGCCCCGACGGCCGGACGGATGCTGGCCGACTTCGGCGCCGAGGTCATCAAGGTCGAGCGGCCGGTGACCGGCGACGAACTGCGCAACTGGCGGCTCTACGCCGGCGACACGTCGATGCTGTACCGCACGATCAACCGCAACAAGAAGTCGATCGTGCTCGACCTGAAGACCGAACGGGGCCGCGCGCTTGTGCTCGACCTGATCCGGCACAGCGACGTGCTGCTGGAGAACTTCCGTCCCGGGACGCTCGAGAAGTGGGGCCTGGGGCCCGACGTCCTCGACAGCGTCAACCCCGACCTGGTCATCACCCGCATCTCCGCGTTCGGGCAGACCGGGCCGATGTCGGGCCGGCCCGGGTTCGCGGCCGTGGCCGAGGCGTTCGGCGGACTGCGCGAACTGGTCGGCGACCCGGACCGGCCGCCGGTTCGGGTGGGCGTGTCGATCGGCGACTCGATCGCCGGGATATACGCCGCGTTCGGCACCGTGATGGCGCTGTTCCAACGCGAGCGGACGAAAGTTCCCTTGTCGCAACGGATCATCGACGTCGCCCTCAACGAGGCCGTGCTGTCGGTGATGGAGTCGCTGGTGCCCGATCACCTGGCCTACGGCGTCACCCGCGAACGCGTCGGCGGCCGGATGGAAGGCATAGCACCGAGCAATGCCTACCCGTGCGCAGACGGCGCCAGCATCATCGTCGCGGGCAACGGCGACGCGATCTTTGCGCGCTACATGGAGACGATCGGCCGGCCCGACCTGGCCGTCGACCCCGATCTGCAGACCAATGCCGGGCGCTGGCGCCGCCGTGACGAACTCGACGCGGCGATTTCAGCAGTGGTCGATTCAGCACGATCGCGACGAGGCGCTGAAGATCCTCGACGCAGCAGGCGTGCCGAGCGGACCAATCTATACCGCCGGCGACATCTGCGCCGACGAACAGTACGCGGCCCGAAACATGATCCAGCAGTTCACGGTTGACGCCGGCGGCCCGCAGCCGCAGCAGGTGGGCTTTCCCGGCATCGTGCCGGTGATCGGCGGGGCGTCGTTGCCGATCCGCACCGTCGGGCCGGACCTGGGCGAGCATACTGTGGAAGTGCTGTCATCGGTCCTCGGGATGAGCGACGACGAGATTGGAGTGCTCGCATGACACCGCGCCGCTACACGCCTGCAGTGCTCCGCGACGTCACGCTGCGCGACGGACTGCAGCTGACCTCGAAGATGCTGCCAACCGAACGCAAGGTCGAGATCGCCCGAGAGTTGTTGTCGCTCGGTGTTCCTGCGCTCGAGGTCGGCTCGATGGCCCGCGGCGACCTCGTCCCGCCGTTGGCCGACTCCCTCGAGGTGATCGCCGCGCTGACGCCGGAAGAGCTTGAGCGGTGCTGGATCTGGGTGGCGACCCCGCGTCACGTCGAGAAGGCGGCCGCCGCCGGCGCGCGACACTTTCAGTACTGTTTCTCCGCCTCTGATTCCCACAACAAGGCCAACATCGGGCGCACCACCGAAGACAGCGTCGCCGCGATGCCCGACGCGGTCAGGATCGCCCGCGAGGCGGGCGGCTCGATACAGCTGTGCATTGCGACGGCCTTCACGTGCCCGTTCGAAGGTCTCACCGATCCCGAACGGGTGATCGGCATCGCCGCCGACCCACGCACGACGGGCGCCGACGACATCGTGGTCGCCGACACCATCGGTCAGGCGATTCCCACGCAGGTGACGGACCTGATCAACGCGCTACGCACGCGAACACCGCAGCGCCGCATCGTGTTTCACGGCCACGACACCTGGGGGCTGGGCGTGGCCAACACCCTGGCCGCCATCGACGCCGGCGCCACCATGATCGACGGCTCCCTCGGCGGGCTGGGTGGCTGCCCGTTCGCGCCCGGCGCCAGTGGCAACACCTCCAGCGAGGATCTGCTGTTCGCGACGCGGCCGGAATGGTTCACTCCCGGCACGCTGGCTTCGATGGTGGATGTCACCGAGAAGCTGCTCGCCGAACTGGGTGAGCCCAACCGGTCACGCACCGTGCAGGGCGCGCGGTCGAAGGCGAAGGCGTTCGACTGGGTCGTCGGCTAAGCGGGTCAGTGGGGGATACGCCCGCCGATGGTGCGGGTGACCTGTTCGGCATAGCCGACCAACAGTTCCACCCAGGCCTCGCACTGTTCCCGCGGCATCCTGACGGTCGGGCCGCTGATGGTTATCGCGCCGACAATGTCTGCGGCCGAATCGAATACCGGCGCCGACAGCCCGGACGCCGAGTCCTCCCGCTCGCCGGCGGTGATCGCGTAGCCGTCGGCGCGGGCCTGCGCGATCACCGCGCGAAGCTCGTCGGGACTGGTGACGGTGCCGTCGGTCAACGGCTCGAGCGGCGAGGCGAGGATCTTCTCGGCCAGCTCGGGATTCCACGCCAGCAGCACCCGTGACGCCGAGCCGGCGTGTAGCGGAATCACCTTGCCCACGTACATGTCTCGGCGCAGCGCATGGCGGGTCTCGGCAATCGCGACGCAGACCCGGAACGTCTGTTCCACCTTGAAGAAGCAGGCGGTTTCCCCGGTCTTGTCGCGAATCTCCTTGAGTACCGGGTTGACCACCGACAACACGTCGAGATCCTTGACCGCGGTTGCGGCCCAGTACGCCATCCGGGCCCCGATGCGGATCTGATCGCCGGCCCGGTCCAGTAGTCGCTGAGCCACCATGTTGCTCACCAGCCGCTGCACCGTCGAGGTGGGCAGGCCCGTCGCCTGCTGGATCTCGCCGAGCGTCATCGACGGCCGCGACAGCGAGAACGCGTCGAGGATCTCGGTGATCTTGCCGAGCACCAGCAGCGGCTGCTGCTTGGACGACCCGTCGTTCACGCCTGCCACGATGACCACCGTTTCACGTTGACGGTGACGACGGGCCCGTCCAGCGCAATCCTTTGGTACTGAACATATTTCTTGCGCAGAGACGCGTACCCCGACGCCATCTCCTCGCCGCTGTGGTGGATCGCTGCTTCACCGTCGGCCCGCACCCACCACAGCTGCGACCAGTCGTCGTCGTAGTGGTCGACGAGCAGGCTCACCCGTGGGTTGGCCTCGATGTTGGCCAACCGGCGAAGCCGTCGCGTGGACTTACGTTTGGCGTCGACGGCGGTGTAGACCACGTCGCCGTGAACCGCGAAGACCACGGGCACGATGTGCGGCTCGCCCTCGGGCGTGGACGTGGCCAGCATGGCAACGGGCGATTCCGCGAACATCGCGGCGGCGTCGAATTCGGCCATGACTCCAGCGTATGCCCGCGCGTCGTGCGGTTGCGGAACCGGGAAAGTGGTCAATAGTGGGGATCGTGAACTGTACGTTCAGTATCTCTCGGAGCCGGCGGGATGGCCCCTAGCCACCCCGGTGCGCCGGCCGGGCCTCGCCCGGGCCGCCCGCGCAGCGAGCAATCCCGCACAGCGGTGCTGCGCGCGACCTCGGAGTTACTCCACGAGGTCGGCCTGCGGGGGATGACCACCGAGCAGATCGCCAGCCGGAGCGGGGCCAGCAAGGCGACGATCTACAAGTGGTGGAGCAACAAGTATTCGGTGGCCGTCGATGCGTTCCTCTCGGAGATGATGGCCGAATCAGCCGATCCCGACACCGGCTCCACGCGTGATGATTTGCGTGCCGTGCTGGCCGGTCTGATGCACTTCTACACCGGCGCGAGCGGGCGGGTCTTCGCGCAGCTCGTCGGCGAGGCACAGCGAGATCCCTTGATCCAGGCGGAGTTGCGGGACCGGCTCGTGGTGTCCCGGCGTGAGTTGGTCAGGGCGATCTGGGACCGCGGTGTGGCCCGCGGCGAGCTGCGACCCGACGTCGACCCGGAGGCGGCGGTCGACCTGGTGATCGGCCCGGCGCTGTACCGACTCCTTTTGGGGCATGCGCCGCTCGACGACGCAGCGGCCGACTCGATCATCGACGCGGCAATGCGCGGCTTCGCCGTGCGTGACTGACATCACCGGTCCGGACCGGCATCGAGCGCTACGCTTTGTTTAGAAACTGAACGTACAGTTTCGAAATAACGCGCTTGACGGAGGACCTCAATGAAAATTCGCTTCATCCCACCGGTGGTCATCGCCGCCGCCGCAGCAGCAATCATCGCCGCACCGACGGCCGCGGCCGCCCAACTGACCTGCACGAACTTGGGTGGCTCGAACACCCAATGCCAGACGCCAGGGAATGTTCAGATCAACGATTCGCCGACGGTTCAGTACGTCCCGCAATACCCGTTCTACGGGAACGTGCTGATCTTCCACCACGGTGGACACCGGTAGCAGCGCTCCTCGATCGACCAGCGAGGCGACTGTGCAGGATCGGCTACAAGTCCGCGACGCCCTACGGAAGCTGTCGCCCGAGCATCGCGACGTGATCTGTCGCGTGTACTACCTCAAATGGACGCTGGAGCGAATTGCAGCAGACCTGAAAATCACTGAGGCCGCGGCGAAGTCGAGGCTGCACCATGCCGTCCACTCGCTGTCGGTCGCCTTGCAGGAGACACCGGGCTGAGCACCCAGTCAGTTACGTGGGCGCCGCGGCTGTGGCGCGACGCTGATCGGCGACCGGGTGGCCGGTGTGCGAGTCACGCCGATCTCGGGCTCCTTGGTCTGCCGCGGTTGCACCCTCGGGTAGTTGACGTCCGGCGCGGTATTCACCGACGAGGCCGACGTCTCCGGCGGTGGTGGTGGCGGCGGTGGCAGCTCTGGGCTGGACGCCACCGTGGCCGGAGCCGCGCTCGTCGGCGCCGTCGGCGTCATCGTCGCCTTGTGGTCTTCGGTCGGGGCGGGGGTGGCCGGCGTGCGGAACACCAACAGAACACCGGCCACGACGATCGCGGCCATCGCCGCGGCGGCGGCGATCAGAGCGGTCATGGCTTGCTTGGTGCGGTACCACGGCGTCGGCGCGGGCTTGAAGTACCAGGTGTTCGGTTCGAACGCGTCGAAGCCGTCATCGGCCGACTCCGGATCACGGTCCCAGAAGTCGTCATCGGGGTCGTCCCACAGGTCGTCGTCCGGACCACCGAATTGAGCGCCGAGATCCTCGGGCTCGGACACATCGCCGGTCAGCTCGGCGTCGTCTGCCGTGTCCTCGAAGAGGTAGTCGAAGTCCCCCGAGGCTTCGCGTTCGGCCACACAGAGATGCTACTGCCGGTACCAGGGCTTATGCGCGCCCGCCGGTATACCGGTCCCGACTCTGACGCAACGCGCAGCGACATCTGCGTCGTCGCGGTAGTGTTCGGTCGCTTTGTTGGATTCATTCACCTGACTCGGCGCGGTAACCGCTGCGCCACTGCACCGCCTCCTGCCCAACGGAAGGTTCTGCAATGAAGAAACCCCGGCTCCTGGCCTCCCTCGCTGCATCCGCCCTCGTCCTCACCGCGGTGGCGTGCGCGCCGCCCGAGAAGGACAACGCAGGCGAGCAGACCGAGTCGGGAGTCAACGCCGCCGAGGCCACCTCGGCCCAGGACTTCGGCGGCATGGAAGGTCTTGTCGAGGCGGCCAAGAAGGAGGGCGAACTGAATGTCATTGCCCTGCCGCCGGATTGGGCGAACTACGGCGCCATCATCAAGGCCTTCGGAGACAAGTACGGCATCAAGGTCAACTCGGCGCAGCCCGACGCGGCCAGCCAGGACGAGATCAACGCCGCCAACCAGCAGAAGGGCAAGAGCACCGCACCCGACGTGTTCGACCTCGGGCAGTCGGTGGCGCTGGCCAACACCGCGATGTTTGCGCCGTACAAGGTCGCGACGTGGGACGACATAGCGTCGGCCTTCAAGGATCCCGACGGCAAGTGGGTCAACGACTACGGCGGCTACATGTCGATCGGGTTCGACAGTTCCAAGGTGCCACCGGTCACCAGCGTCAACGATCTCCTCAAGCCGGAGTACCAGGGCAAGGTCGCGCTGAACGGCGACCCCACGCAGGCCGGCGCCGCGTTCTCCGGGGTGCTCATGGTCGCGCTGTCGCAGGGCGGTTCGGTTGACGACATCGCGCCGGGCGTCGAGTTCTTCCGCAAGCTCAAGGCGGCGGGCAACTTCCTACCGGTCGATCCGACGCCTGCGACCATCGAGTCCGGTCAGACCCCGGTCGTCATCGACTGGAACTATCTCAACTCCGCCGAGACCGCGAAGCTGCCGAGCTGGCAGGTCCTCGTGCCGGAAAACGCCGTCGTCGCCGGTTACTACTACCAAGCGATCAACAAGGATGCCCCGCATCCCGCGGCGGCGCGGCTGTGGCAGGAATTCCTCTACAGCGACGAGGGCCAGAACCTGTTCGCCGCGGGCGGGGTGCGCCCGGTGCGCGCCGACCAGATGTTGCAGGCGGGCACGATCGACAAGGCCGCGGTGGGCAAGATCCCGGTCATCGACGGACCGGTCACCGTGCCCAGCCCGGATCAGACCGAGAAGGCAACGAAGTATCTGGCCGATAACTGGGCCGGGGCGATCGGCTGACGGTGCGGCGGATAAGGGACGCGCTGCCCCTGCTGCCGTTCCTGACGGTCGTGGTGATCTTTCTGATCATCCCGACGATCACGGTCCTCGTCAGCTCGGTCTACGTCGACGGCGTCTTCTCGTTGGAGCGGATCGGTGCGCTGTTCAGCGGCACGGCACTGAATGCGCTGTGGAAGAGCGTGTTGCTCTCGGGCAGCACGGCGCTGATCGGTGCGGTGCTCGGGGCGGTGCTGGCGTGGCTGATCGTGAGCAGCCCACCTACCTCGATGGTGCGCCGCGCGGTGATCTCGCTGTGCAGCGTGCTGGCCCAATTCGGCGGTGTGGCACTGGCATTCGCGTTCCTGGCGACGGTGGGGCTGAACGGGGTGCTGACGTTGTGGGTGCAGCAGGCGCTCGGGTGGAACCTCGCAGGCTCCGGTTGGCTGTACAGCCTGACCGGTCTGATCCTGGTGTACACATACTTCCAGATCCCGCTGATGGTGATCGTCTTCGTGCCGGCGCTGGAGGGGCTGCGCGACCAGTGGCGCGAGGCGGCTGTCAACCTCGGCGCGTCGACGTGGCAGTACTGGCGTGAGGTGGCCGTCCCGCTGCTGCTGCCCGCGTTTCTCGGGTCGGCACTGCTGTTGTTCGCCAACGCTTTTGCGGCGTACGCGACCGCGGCGGCGCTGGTGAGCCAGGGCAGCCCGATCGTGCCGCTGCTGATCCGGTCGGCGCTGACCAGTGAGGTCGTCCTCGGCCAGTCAGGATTCGCCTATGCGCTGGCCCTGGAGATGATCGTCGTTGTCGCACTGGTGATGGTGGCCTACAACGCAATGGTGCGCCGCACTGCGAGGTGGCTGCGGTGACACTGGGCGCCAAGGCTTTTCGTGCCGCGCTGTGGGTGTTGTTCGGGTTGTTCTTTCTGTTCCCGCTGTATGCGATGGCGGACTTCTCGACCCGCAACCTGATCGCGGGTGGGCGCACGCTGCAGGCGTGGCAGAATCTGGTGGCCGACGACGCGTTGTATCAGGCGATCGTGATCTCGCTTCTGCTGGCGGTGTTCACTGTCGTGGCAATGCTCTTGGTGTTGGTGCCGACGATGATCTGGGTGCGGCTGCGGGCGCCGTGGGCCAAGGGCATGGTGGAGTTCCTGTGCCTGCTGCCCCTGACCATCCCGGCGCTGGTGATCGTGGTCGGGCTGCGCAACGTGTACCTGTGGGTGACGTATTTCCTCGGCGAATCGGCGCTGACGCTGACGTTCGTCTACGTCGTGCTGGTATTGCCGTTCGCGTACCGCGCGATCGACGCCGCGCTGTCGTCGATCGACCTGCGGACCCTCGCCGAGGCGGCGCGGTCGCTCGGGGCGGGATGGACGACGACGATCCTGCGGGTGGTGGTGCCCAACATCTGGTCGGGCATCCTGTCGGCCGCGTTCATCTCGATCGCGGTGGTGCTGGGCGAGTACACGATCGCATCGCTCTCTGGATTTCAGACGCTTCAGGTGCAGATCGTTGCGATCGGCAAGAGCGACGGCCCGACATCGGTGGCCGCGTCGCTGGCCGTGTTGCTGTTCGGATTCGTTCTGCTGCTGATCCTTTCGTTGGTGACGCGCGGGCGTCGACGGGTGGCGGTCGAGGCCGTCGTCCAACCTGGAGTGGCTGCATGACTGATGGCGTCGCCGTCGAACTCAACGACCTGACTCGCGTCTACGGTTCGGTCAAGGCGCTCGACGGGCTCACCCTGCACATCGAGCCGGGCGAGTTGGTGGCGCTGCTGGGCCCGTCGGGCTGCGGCAAGACCACCGCGCTGCGGATCCTCGCCGGCCTGGACGAGGCCACGTCGGGCTCGGTGACGGTCGGCGGCCAGGACGTCAGCAAGGTGCCGGCCAACAAGCGCGACATGGGGATGGTGTTTCAGGCCTACAGCCTCTTCCCGCATCTGACGGTCCTCGACAATGTCGCGTTCGGGCTCAAGATGCGTGGAAAACCGAAGGGCGAACGGACATCTCGGGCTGCCGACATGCTCGAGCTGGTCAGCCTCACCGAGCACAAGCACAAGTACGCCAGCGAGCTGTCGGGCGGGCAGCAGCAGCGGGTTGCGCTGGCCCGGGCGCTGGCGATCCAGCCGCGGGTGCTGCTGCTCGACGAACCTCTGTCGGCGCTGGATGCCAAGGTCCGCTCGCAATTGCGCGACGAGATCCGCCGGGTGCAGCTCGAGGTGGGTACGACGACGTTGTTCGTCACCCACGACCAGGAGGAGGCGCTCGCGGTGGCCGACCGCGTCGGCGTGATGAGCCAGGGCAAGCTCGAACAACTGGCGGCCCCCGCGGAGTTGTACGCGAACCCGGCGACACCGTTCGTCGCCGAGTTCGTCGGGTTGAACAACAAAGTGCCCGCAGAGGTTTCGGATGGACGGGTTCAGGTGCTGGGCACGTCGGTGCCCGCGCTGGAGGGCTCGATCACCTCGGGTGCGGGACTGGCGATGGTGCGGCCGGAGTCGGTCACCATCACCTCCGACCCCGCCGGCACGTCGACCATCAGCTCTGTGGCGTTCCTCGGGCCGATCTCCCGCGTGTATGCCACGCTGCCGGACGGCTCGGTCATCAGCGCGCAGATGGGCAGCGCCCAGGCCCGCGCCTTTTCACCCGGTGACCGCGTGACGGTCGGAGTCGAACCGACGGGCGTGCTCGTCGTCTCCCCTTGACTCTGCGTCTATGGCGAGAAACTTCGAGTGACGCGCGCCGTACGCGCAGAGTGAATGCCGTTGGGGCGACGCGAGACGCGTGCGCTCAGACGTCCTTGACGGGTTCGATGCCCAAGTCTCGGTAGGTGACCAGCGCGACGAAGGGCACGTTGCGCTGCGCGAAGCGTTTGGCGGCCACATCGCCGCGGTCGACCATCGGGATCACTCCGGTGACAACGGCGCCCACCGCCGTCACGCGGTCGAACGCGATCTCGGTCGATCCGCCGGTGCTGATCACATCGTCGACAAGCAAGACCCGCGTGCCGGGTTGCAGTCGGGTGCCCTCGAGCCACTGCTCGCGGCCGCGCTGCTTTTGTTCCTTGCGCACCGAGAACCACGCCTTGCCCGTGACCATCGCGATACCGTGCGCCAGCGGGTCCGCACCCATGGTGAGGCCGCCGACGGCATCGAACTCGATCCCGTTCATCACGGCCAGGTCCGCGACCGCACGGCTGACGATGGACAACCGCTCGCCGGTGTCGACGGCGTACTTGCCGTCGATGTAGTCATGGCTCAGCTGGCCGCTGGCCAACCTGAACGGCTCTTCGCGATGCTCGTAGCCCCGGGTGCGGATGAGGTCGAATGCCGCTTGCCACGTCTCAGGGCGTTGGGTCACACGCCGATGGTATTTCAGGCCTGCCGGGCCAGCCGCGTCAGTGCCACCGTGGCCGAACGCAATTGGTCGAAGGAGTCGAGGGGTTCGGCGTAGCCGACGCGTGTGTAGGCCACGCCGCGCTCGGTGACGACCCTCAGGTCCAGGCCGTAACGATCGGCACCCGTGCAGGTGGCCTCGGTGGTGTCGGGGTAGCCGCCGAGCGTCTTGGCCATGGCGACCAGCGCGTCGGCGTGGTCGGCGTTCAGGTGTGCGATAGCCCCGGCAGCATGCGGCTGCACCGGGTCGGGCTCGGCCGCCGCGTAGTCCTCGCCGGTCGCCGAGTCCATGCGTCCGTACCCGCCGACCCAGCGCACTCGCTGTACCCGCAGCACCCACAGCGAGAAGTCGCTGTAGTCGATGTAGTACTTCGCGGCGGCGACGGCGGCGAGATGAGCGTCGCGGGCGGCGGCGCGTTCGTCGCCCTCGGGCCGCTCGACGACGCCGGCCAGCGTCACGCGTCCGCTGGCCAGCGGGTCAGGATCGGAACCGGGCGCGACGATCGCGATGCTCGCCCGCGGATCCGCGACGAGATTGCGGCCATGTTCTGCCAGGTTGGAGACGCACAGCACCGGAGCGCCGCCGAGCAAGCCGTAGGTGACGAACGACGCCCACGGATCACCGTCGGCGGTCAACGTCGCGAGTGTGCCCGTATTCGTCGACGCGGCGATTGTGCGCGCTTCTTCTGCCGCTGACGGGCGAACAGAATTCGCCACATTTGCCAATGGGGGAGGGGTCGACGGGGCATCGCCCGGGTCGCCGTGATCTCGGGACGCCACGCCGGAACCCTACCGAATCCTGCCAGGCTGACGGGCAAACGCGGAAACTGACGTCTGCGTCGAATAGCTAAGGAATGTCAGCAAAAAAATTTATGCAACCAATCGGCGCGTATATGCGAGAATCGCACGCAGATTTGTGTCTCGAGAGCAACCTTTTAAATGGGAGCGTGGCAATCGTGTCGGCGTCGGCTATGCGTCTTATCGCGTGTGCCGGCGCGCTCACAACGGGTCTACTCCTAGGCGGTACGGGCGCCGGGCTAGCGACGGCCGAACCCGGTGACACGACCAGTACCGGTAATGAAGGAGTCGCGGCGGCCGGCAACGTCGACGCCGAGCCCGACGGTTCCGGTGCCGGCGAATCCAAGCCGGACAGTGAGCCTCCCAGCAGTACGGTCGGCAACGGCCGCGACGACACCGAAGGCAAAACCGCCGACGACAAAGACGACGAAGAAGAAAAGCAGCCAGAACCCCGCCTCGGATTGCCGAAATTCAAGCATTCGCTTGCCGTACCGGTGTTTCGGCTCCCCGCCCCCGAGGAAGTCATGGCGAGCGGCTGGCCTGATCCGTCGACCTTCTTCTACACCGTTGACGTGCCGGTGCCCTCGATCGACGGTTTCCTGAGCGCGCTGGCCCAGCCGCAGCCGGAGCCCGAGCCCGTGCCCGGGCCTGCGTTCCGGGGACAAATAGAAGAGCCGCAGGCGCCCGCTCCCGACGTCGTCGACGTCATAGGCGGCGGTGGTGGTGGTGTCGATCCCCTGGCCAACACTGGGGCAGCGCCGGTGTTCCGGGTCCCGTTGGTGGTGGCTCCCGCGATCCCCATCCCAGGCAGGGTCACGTCGACGATGCCGCTCGGCTCGTCCGCGGCCGCAGGTCCGCCGCTGGCCACCGGCGGCCCGTCCGCGTCTGCCGGAGCCAACGCCCCACTGCTCCGCGGCTCGCTCTCACCGCGCGCGGAACGCTCACCCAACACGCTGACACCCATGAGTGGGCAGGCCACCCGGCTCGGCTATCCGCGGTCCCTGCAGAATCCGACGATTGGTCAGCTGGCCGTGGTGGCACTGCCGGGCGTGGGCGGACTGATGTTCCTCACGTTCAGCGGAAGCGTCATCGGCTACCGGCAGGCCAACAGCACCCGGTACCTGCGCACCGCGGGCGCAGAGCGTTTCCTGCCGTAGTCAGTAAGCTCAGCCGCCGAGCGCGGCGATCAGGTCCTTGATCTTGCTGGCCTCATCCTCGGTGACGGGCTCTTCGGCCTCGACCGCCTCGATGAGGTCCTTGCGCAGGCCCACACCGTTCGCTGCTTCCTTCGTCGAAAGCTTGGCGCGGCCCCGCGCAATGTAGAGCCGTTGCCCCAGCGTGGCACCTGGTCCGTGCGCCGCGGTCTCCATCAAGTCGTCGTAGCGGTGCCGCACACCGCTGAGCGCGACGATGACCGAAGGTGTGACCCTGCTGCGCGACGCGGCGTCGGACAGCGACCCCTGCAGTTTGCGGAGCCCCGCGAGGATGACGCCGGCGCGGTCGGCGAATTCGGGATCGCCCGGATCGGGAAGGGAGTCAATGGCGGCCCCATACATATGCATAGCCGCATCGGCGAGGCCGACGATAACTGGAGCTTCACCATCATTAGGCGCCGAATCAGCCACAGCCACTCGATTCTTCTTCGTAGAAACATTGCCAGTGACGGCTGGAGCGCGCACCGGCGACGCTGATCTTGGACGCCGAAACGGTATCCCGTCTGGACCACGGATTCAACCGCTAGCAGGCCGTGCGAATTGCCCCGATTGAATTCCCGCAGACTTGGGTAGGTTTGAAGGCTGTATGGACCAAACCAGCGGTCTCTCCGGTATCCCAGACTCCGCCGATCATGATCCGGCGGAGGGCAGCCACGTCGAGGACGGCGTCGTCGAACATCCCACAGCTGACGACTTCGGGCATGCACGCACGCTGCCGGAGGACCGCACCTGGTTCAAGCACGCGGTCTTCTACGAGGTGCTCGTCCGCGCGTTCTACGACTCGAACTCCGACGGCTCGGGCGACCTGCGCGGCCTGACCGAACAGCTCGACTACATGAAGTGGCTTGGCGTCGACTGCCTTTGGCTGCCCCCGTTCTACGACTCCCCGCTGCGCGACGGCGGCTACGACATCCGCGACTTCTACAAGGTGCTGCCCGAGTTCGGCACCGTCGACGATTTCGTCGAGCTCCTCGACGCCGCGCACCGTCGTGGCATCCGCGTCATCACCGACCTGGTCATGAACCACACGTCCGACTCCCACGCGTGGTTCCAGGAATCGCGCCGCGATCCCGACGGCCCCTACGGCGACTTCTACGTGTGGAGCGACACCAGCGACAAGTACTCCGACGCGCGGATCATCTTCGTCGACACCGAGGAGTCGAACTGGACGTTCGATCCGGTGCGCCGGCAGTTCTACTGGCACCGGTTCTTCTCCCATCAGCCCGACCTCAATTACGACAACCCGGCCGTGCAGGAAGCGATGCTCGACGTGCTGCGGTTCTGGCTCGACCTCGGCATCGACGGTTTCCGGCTGGACGCCGTGCCGTACCTGTTCGAGCGTGAAGGCACCAACTGCGAGAACCTGGTCGAGACGCACTCGTTCCTCAAGCACTGCCGCAAGGTGATTGACGACGAGTTCCCGGGCCGCGTGCTGCTGGCCGAGGCGAACCAGTGGCCCGCCGACGTCGTCGAGTACTTCGGCGATCCCAAGACCGGCGGCGACGAATGCCACATGGCTTTCCACTTCCCGCTGATGCCGCGCATCTTCATGGCGGTCCGGCGCGAGTCCCGCTTCCCGATCTCGGAAATCCTCGCGCATACGCCGGAGATCCCGGATATGGCGCAGTGGGGGATCTTCCTTCGCAACCACGACGAGTTGACGCTCGAGATGGTCACCGACGAAGAACGTGACTACATGTACGCGGAGTACGCGAAGGACCCGCGGATGAAGGCCAACGTCGGCATCCGCAGGCGACTGGCGCCGCTGCTGGAGAACGACCGCAACCAGATCGAGTTGTTCACCGCGCTGCTGCTGTCGTTGCCGGGCTCACCGGTGCTGTACTACGGCGACGAGATCGGGATGGGCGACATCATCTGGCTCGGTGACCGTGACGGGGTCCGCACCCCGATGCAGTGGACGCCCGACCGCAACGCCGGCTTCTCCACCGCCAACCCGGGCCGGCTGTACCTGCCGCCGAACCAGGACCCGATCTACGGCTACCAGTCGGTGAACGTGGAGGCGCAGCGGGACAGCAACACGTCACTGCTGAACTGGACCCGCACGATGCTCGCCGTGCGGAGGCGCCACGACGCGTTCGCCATCGGCACGTTCCGCGAGCTGGGCGGGTCGAACCCGTCGGTGCTCGCCTATGTGCGGGAGGCCGAACGGCGACACCGTGCTGTGCATCAACAATCTGTCCCGATTCCCGCAGCCCATCGAGTTGAATCTGCAGCACTGGAACGGGTACACACCGGTCGAGATGACTGGATACGTCGATTTCCCACGCATCGGCCAGCTTCCCTACCTGCTGACCCTGCCCGGCCACGGGTTCTACTGGTTCCAGCTGCGGCCCAGCCCAGATTCTGGAGAGCAGTCATGAACCTGCGATTTGAAGAATGGCTGCCACAGCAGCGGTGGTACGCCGGCCGCAGCCGCGAGCTGTCCTCGGCCGAGCCCGCGGCCGTCGTCTCGCTGAGCCGAGATTCCGAGCTCGAACTCGACCTCGTGCTGCTCGACGTCTCGTACACCAACGGCTCCTCGGAGCGCTACCAGGTGCTCGTGCGCTGGGACTCCGGGCCGATCGACGAGTACAGCACCGTAGCCACCATTGGCGCTGACGGCGACCGCACCGCATACGACGCGCTCTACGATCCCACCGCCGCGGAGTTCCTGCTGTCGCTGGTGGATACGTCGGCGACGGTTGGCCCCCCGGAGACCGCAGTGCGCTTCAGCAAGGAGCCCGGCGCCGCCCTGCCGGTGGGCGCCACGCCGCGGGTGTCGGGGGCCGAGCAGTCCAACACCAGCGTGGTGTTCGAAGAAGAGGCCATCTTCAAGTTCTTCCGCCGCATCACGCCCGGCATCAACCCGGACATCGAGCTCAACCGGGTGCTGGCCCGGGCGGGCAACCCGCACGTCGCCCGACTGCTGGGCGCGGTCGAAACGACGTGGGATACAGAACCGTGCGCATTGGGCATGGTCACCGAGTTCGCCGCCAACTCCGCCGAGGGTTGGGACATGGCCATGGCCAGCACCCGCGACCTGTTCGCCGAGGGTGATCTCTACGCCGACGAGGTCGGTGGCGACTTCGCCGGTGAGTCCTACCGGCTCGGCGAGGCGGTCGCGTCGGTGCACGCCACCCTCGCCGAGCAGCTGGGCACATCGACGACGCTGTTCCCGACCGACGCCGTGCTCAAGCGGTTGTGGTCCGCAGCGGGCGCGGTGGACGAACTGGCACAGTACGTCCCGCTGATCGAGGAGCGCTACCGCAAGCTCGCCGAGGAGACGATCACCGTCCAACGCGTGCACGGCGACCTGCACCTCGGCCAGGTGCTGCGCACACCGGAGAGCTGGCTGCTGATCGACTTCGAGGGCGAGCCGGGCCAGCCGCTCGACGAACGACGACGGCCGGATGCACCGATGCGCGACGTCGCCGGTGTACTGCGGTCGTTCGAGTACGCGGCCTACCAACGGCTCATGGACCAGGCCTCGGATTCCGGGGCCGCCGATCAAGATCGCCAGCTCGCCGCGCGTGCGCGGGAATGGGTGGACCGCAACAGCGCCTCATTCTGCGAGGGCTACGCGGTGGTGGCCGGTGCCGACCCACGCGACTCCGGCCCTCTGCTGGCGGCCTACGAGCTGGATAAGGCGGTGTACGAGGCCGCCTACGAGGCGCGGCACCGCCCGGGCTGGCTGCCCATCCCGCTCAAGTCGATCGCGAGAATCGTGGCGTAACGGTCGGCGTCCACGGCCGCACTACGTCAACATGACCACTTACTCGATCAAATCCGTTCAACAGAACACCCTCGATACCGTCGCCGGCCTGGCCGCGCGCTACGGCCTGGCCATCGTGCTGTTTTGGTACGGCGGCCTGAAGTTCATGAACTACGAGGCGCAGGGCATTGTGCCGCTGGTTTCCGAAAGCCCGTTCATGAGTTGGCTATACGAGATCTTCTCCGTCTACACATTCTCGGCGTTGCTCGGCGTCTTTGAGATCGCGGCCGCGGTGCTGCTGGTCGTCAAACCGTGGTGGCCGAAGGTGTCGGTCTTCGGCAGCCTGCTCGCCATCGCGTTGTTCGTCGCGACCATCAGCTTCCTGTTCACCACGCCGGGTGTCTTCGTCGCGTCCGAGGGTGGGTTCCCGGCCCTGTCACTCGATGGCGGATTCCTCATGAAGGACATCGCGCTGCTTGGCATTTCGGTGTGGACGCTGGCCGACTCATTGCGGGCAACCCGCAGCACTCCCTGACAGCGTTGCGGCCTGGCCCACCCGGTCGAGAACCGGGTGGGCCTTCGGGGGCGAGAATGGGTCATGGCCAAGTACCTACTCAACGACGCGGCGGTGGCCAAGGCGCACTCACTGATCGACGCCCGCCAGTACGTCCTCGACAGTGATTGGGGAGAGGTCCAACCGCGTGCGGATGCGCAGAATGCCTTCCTCGAGTCGCATTCGTGGGACGACTACGCGG
Organism: uncultured Actinomycetota bacterium; assembly: GCA_963765155.1. Lineage (GTDB taxonomy): Bacteria > Actinomycetota > Actinomycetes > Mycobacteriales > Mycobacteriaceae > Mycobacterium. The sequence continues at coordinate 587,550 of CAVXVJ010000022.1, read as the reverse complement.
CGTGGCACCTCGGGCTGACCGATGGCGCCAAGGACCACACGAAGGCGCGCTACGCGTTCGTGTACGGCGACTTCCGTCGCATCCACCGGACAGGCCTGATCGCGTGCGTGTACCGGGCGTCGGAGTGGCGGCACAAGGACATTGAGCTGGCCGCGCATGACCTGCTGCAGTACCTCGACCGCAAGACCGGACTGGAGCCCGGGACTACGGACGCAGGATGAAGTCCAGGAAACGTTCCCGCAGCTCGGGGGTCGTCTCACCGATGGAACCTGCCGCCTGCAGCAGACCGACGCTCGCCGCGAACAAAAACGTCGAGCGCATCCCGGCGTCGTCGGGCGCGAAGCCGTAGTCGACGAACGCCCGATGGACCGCCCTGCGCACTCGCCCGTCGCTTCGCTGAACACTCGCCAGCACCGCCTCATCGGTGAACGCCCACGCGCGCATGGCCCGCTCGAGCTCCCGGTGCTCAGGGCTGAGCAGCGTCTGCATCATCACCCCCAGGCGCTCGCGGGGCTCGACGTCACCCATCTCGTCGAACCGGCGCCGATGGTGGTCGTGGAGGCTGCCCCAAGCGTCGACGAGCGTGGCACGGTACGTCGGCATGTCGGCGAAGTGCCAGTAGAAGCTGCCTTTCGTCACGTTCAGCCGTGCGCAGAGCCGGTCGATTCGCAGCGTATTGGGCCCGGATTCCGCGAGCAGCGCGAACCCGGCCTGGATCCAGTCGTCGGCCGATAGTCGGCGGCCAGCACTTCCAGCCGGCGCCATGCTGGGCAGCTTACGGTGAGAAAACACCCCAACGGCTGACAGTGACGAAAATTAATTCGGCAAACGGCGCATCGATTGCCCACAGCTAATGCCGTCGACACATGAAGCGGCAACCGTGGCCGCCAGGTAGGGCGCCGCCGCTCTTCGGCTCCTACACCGGCCCGCCCGGCCGGCGGCACTGCAGAGAAAACTCGGGTGCCAGCGCGGCGGCCACGGTTGCTACAGCGGCTGACGATACCATACGGCCTGGTACGGACATCGGAACTTGATCAGCAAGCATGCTGCCGCGCAACACTTCTGGAACCGGTCGCCGTCAATGTTTGCCAGGGCTTCCTCAGCGTTTAGCAGCCGGACGAGTGGGCAACCGAAAGATGTGGAACGTGTCAACCCAGAATTCGACGACACCCTGCGCCCGTCCGAGGCGCTCGACTCCGACGATGTCCGCAACGTCGACGGGGACGAGGTAGTCGACCCGCCCGAGCGATGGGCGGCGGCTGAGCAGATCGCCGAGGAACCCGAGGGCGAATCGCTGAACGACAAGCTCGCCGCAGAGGAGCCCGAACCGGCGGCCGTGGCCGATGAAACAGACGACGTCGACCACATCGATCCCGGTGACCATGGCACCGTCGAGGGTCAAGTCAGCGGCGCGCCCGAGAACGGAGACTCGATCTTCCCGATCGTCGAGTGAGCCAATTAGTCGGGGGCCGCCTGCAACACCATCACCGCGCGGGCGTCGACCGTCACCTTCTCGCCGGCGGCAACGGGTTTCGGCTCCGCCTCAGACTCGGGATCGGCTCCGGTGTCGATCACCGGGCGCCACGCCGCACCGAAATCGACTGAAGGAAGCGCGAATTCGATCGGCTCGTAGTGCGCGTTGAAACACAGCACGAAGGAGTCGTCGGTGACTCGTTGACCGCGCACGTCCAGACCGGGTATGCCGTGGCCGTTGAGGTACACCGCCACCGACTTGGCGAACCAGCTCTCCCAGTCCTCATCGGTCATCTCGGTGCCGTCGGGGGCGAACCACGCGATGTCGGGCATTCCCGGCGTACCGCGTTGCCGCACAGGGCGTCCGGAGAAGAACCGGCGTCGCCGAAAGATCGGATGTGAGGCGCGCAGCGCGGAGACTTTTCGGGTGAACTCGATCAGTTCGCTGTCCGCGCTGGCCCAGTCGATCCACGACGTCTCGTTATCCTGGCAGTAGACGTTGTTGTTGCCGTTCTGGGTGCGGCCGAGTTCGTCGCCGTGCGAGATCATCGGCACACCCTGCGACAGCAGCAGCGTGGTGAGGAAGTTGCGCTGCTGACGGGCCCGCAGTGCGTTGACCTCCGGATCGTCGGCGGGGCCTTCGACGCCGCAGTTCCAGGACCGGTTGTGACTCTCCCCGTCGCGGTTGCCCTCGCCGTTGGCCTCGTTGTGCTTCTCGTTGTAGGACACCAGGTCTCGCAGCGTGAAGCCGTCGTGCGCGGTGACGAAGTTGATGGAGGCTACCGGACGTCGTCCCGTCTGCTCGTACAGGTCGGCGGACCCGGTCAGCCGGTACGCGAATTCGTCGAGCGTGGACGGCTCGCCGCGCCAGTAGTCGCGCACCGTGTCGCGGTACTTGCCGTTCCATTCCGTCCACTGCGGCGGGAAGTTGCCGACTTGATAGCCGCCGGGCCCGACGTCCCACGGTTCGGCGATCAGCTTGACCTGGCTCACCGTCGGATCCTGTTGGACGAGTTCGAAGAACGCCGCCAGCCGGTCGACGTCGTAGAACTCGCGGGCCAGCGTGGCGGCCAGGTCGAACCGGAAACCGTCGACGTGCATCTCGGTCACCCAGTAGCGCAGCGAGTCCATGATCAGCTGCAGCGAATGGGGGTGGCCGACGTTGAGGCTGTTGCCGGTTCCGGTGTAGTCCAGGTAGTAGCGCTTGTCGTCGTCGACCAGGCGGTAGTAGGCGGCGTTGTCGATCCCGCGCATCGACAGCGTGGGCCCGAGGTGGTTGCCCTCTCCGGTGTGGTTGTAGACCACATCGAGGATCACCTCGATGCCGGCCTCGTGCAGCGCGCGGACCATGGCCTTGAATTCCTGAACTTGGCCGCCGGGTGTGGCGCTGCTGCTGTATTTGGGGTCGGGAGCGAAGAAGGCGATGGTGTTGTAGCCCCAGTAGTTGCTCAGCCCTTTGTCGATCAGTGTCGCGTCGTTGACGAAGTGGTGTACCGGCATCAACTCAATTGCGTTGACGCCCAGCGACTTCAGGTGCTCGAGGATCACCGGGTGGGCGACGGCCGCGTACGTGCCTCGGATCTGCTCGGGGATGCCGGGATGTGTCTGGGTGAGGCCCTTGACGTGTGCTTCGTAGATGACGGTGTCGGCGTACTCGTGGCCGGGCGGGCGGTCGACGCCCCAGTCGAAGAAGGGGTTGATGACCACGGACTTGGGCATGCTGGCGGCCGAGTCGTCGTCGTTGCGGCTGTCGGGGTCGCCGAAGTTGTAGCCGAACAGCGACTGGTTCCACTCGAAGGTGCCGTCGATCGCCTTCGCGTAGGGGTCCAGCAGGAGCTTGTTCGCGTTGCAGCGTTGACCGGCGCGTGGATCGTAGGGGCCGTGCACCCGGTAGCCGTAGCGTTGGCCGGGCTCGATGTTGGGGATGAAGCCGTGCCAGACGAAGCCGTCGACCTCGGGCAGTGTCACCCGCGTCGTCTCGGTCCCGTTCTCGAACAGGCACAGCTCGACCCGCTCGGCGGCCTCGCTGAACACCGCGAAGTTGGTGCCCGAACCGTCGTACGTGGCGCCCAGCGGGTACGCCTTACCGGGCCATATCTCCAACTGGGCCGCGGCTTGGTTCATCAAGGCGACAATACTGGGCAGGCCGATGCGGGCGGCGTCACACCCTGCGGCTACGCGACCTCGACGCCCGCTGTGCGCAGGTTCTCGACGGCTTTGGCGGTCGATTCCGGCGCGACGCCCGCGGTCAGGTCCAGTAGGACGCGGGTGGAAAAGCCGGCCTTGGCGGCGTCGGCGGCGGTGGCCTGCACGCAGTAGTCGGTGGCGATGCCGACCACGTCGACCTCGTCGACACCGCGCTGCCGCAGCCAGTCGGCCAGCGGCGTGCCGTCCTCGTCGGTGCCCTCGAAGCCGGAGTACGCCGCCGAGTAGTGGCCCTTCTTGAACACCGCTTCGACGGCGGCCGGGTCGAACTGGGGATGGAAATCCGCCCCGGGCGTCCCCACCACGCAGTGCGTCGGCCAGGACGCCGCGAAGTCAGGATTGTCGGAGAAGTGCTCGCCGGGGTCGATGTGGAAGTCCTTGGTCGCCACAACGTGCGCGTAGTCGGGATGGCTCGCGAGCAGCTTGGTGATCCCGCGGGCCACTTCCGCCCCGCCGGTCACCGCCAGGGAACCGCCCTCACAGAAGTCGTTCTGAACGTCGACGATGATGAGCGCCCGCATATATCAACGGTATCTCGGCTCAAGCGTCGCTGCCGCGAGCGACAAATTGGTCCCCGAACCTACGGTTTCTGATGAAAGGCCGAAATCCGTCAGAAACCGTAGGCTCGGCGGGCCGGCCGTCATCCGCTCACTGCACCTGGACGGTGGCGATGGTGCGCTTCAGCGCAAGCAACTCGATGCCCATCGGACCCGGCGCGTCCGCGGTGAACTGGAACGACTGCGCGGGCTTGGCTTCGACCTTGAAGGTGTGCTCGGGGTTGGAGTGCACCTGCAGCTCGTCGGCGACGTCGCTGTTGATCCGGATGACGACCTGCTCGTTGACCGCCGCCTGCAGTTGCTCATTGGTCGGCGTGACCTCGCCGCCCTTGATGGTGACCTCGATGACGAGGCGGTTCGGTGGTGCCTGCTCATTGGACATGTCCGACGGGCTCACCGTCGACGGTGGAGAACTGGCGGGCGCGCTCTGCTCGCCGTTCGATCCGCCGCACCCAGCCGTGATGAGTGCCGCCGCTGCCAAAGCCATAAAGGTTCGAGTTGTTGTCACGGTGATTCATCATGGCCGGACGAGCCGGAGTTCTCACCTTGAGGTGCATCACGCTGTCGGCGGCGGTCGCGCATTGAGATATAGACGACGACACCGGCGACGACGACGGCAGGCGCGAACGCCGGGATAGCCAGCAGCACCGAATGATCCGCCAGGACGACGACGCCAGGTGGCGATGTCATGACTGCGCAGACGGTTCGAGTTCGGTCCTGCTGCCGGTGGGTTCACTCTTGTTGATGCGCCCCGTGCCCCAGGTGAGACCGGCGATCAGAATCAGGGTGCAGACCAGCACTACCAGGCAGCCGATCAACCACAGGACCTCCGGGGTGTCCGGGTTGCGCTCGCGCTGCAGGATGGTGATCTCCGCGACGAACGGCCGCGTCATCGACTCCTCGGCCGGCACCTCGGCCGCGCCGATACCGGGATCGCCGGCGAGGTAGATCGGCACGGCGGCCAGCAATTTGCCGTCGTGCACCCGCAGCAGCGTCTTCCACGAACCCGACACCGGCATGGGCTCAGTAGACCGATAGTGGCCGGGTCCGATGCGCTCCAGACGATCGACGAACATGCCGCGGTCGTTGGGCACTCCGCCCTGCCACCCCAGCACCGACACCCAGTTGGGATCGTCGCTCACCAGGTTCGCGGGCGTGATCTGCACGTCGGCCGTCGCCATCCGCTGATCACCGCCCGGCACGTCGGTGAGAGTGATTGTGGCGTTGGCGTTCTCGGGGACGTCATAGCGCAGCCCGTTGGCGGCAGCACCACCGAGCGCCAGCACCGTCAGTATCACCAGGCCGATGCCGATTGCCGGGTGTCCTAACCGCTGACTCGTGACCACCATGCCGACCATCGCCCCGCAGGCGCCGGCGAGAACGGTTGCCGGCACGGCCATCAGCAGCGCTTCGGGCCAGATGCTGGTTGGCCATGGGTAGTGGTAGACGGCGCCGATCCACAGGGACTCCAGCCACAGGCCGACGGTGCTCACGGCCAGGCCGCTGACGAGCCCGAACACGATGGGCCGCTTGAGAATTGGAGTCAACGCGATCAGTTCGATCACGATGGCCGCCCCGAGGTACAGGGCAAACCAGCTGATCGGGGCGGCCAGTATCGGGCCGACGATCAAGGCGACCGCGCCGCGCAGGCCAATCGCGATCAACGCGGCGAGGATGGCTGCCCCACGGCCCAGCCACATCCGGGCGGCAACCAGGCCGAAGGCGCCGGCTGCCGCGATCAACATCGGCTGGAACACCTGACGGAACTGCGGCACGCCGAAGTCGAACTCGATCTGGAACACCGACATGCCGATGACGACACCCGCGAAACCGAGGTACTGGACGAACTTGATTCCCATGCCGCCGCGAGGGGCGTCCTCATCCGACGCCTGGCGGCCCTCATGCTCGAGCAGCACGGCCGACAAGGTGGCGAAGCCGGCACCACCGATCATCATCAGGTGCGTCGGCCCCCACAGGGTGACGTCCTGGCCGAAGATGCGGTGCCAGACGTCGTCAAGGGGGAATCCGAGCAACGCGTACAGGCCGCAGCCCGCCATCAGCAGTCCGCCCACCGGCGCGTACCAATTGCGGGTGATGCGCACCGCGGACGGGCCCGGCTTGTCGTAGGGCAGGACGCACGCCAGGCAACCGGCAACGAACAGCAGAAACAACCCGAAGAGGATGAAGTAGTGCGCCGGGTTGGCCAACGGCCCGGAGTCCCGGCCGTTGCCGATGTGCAGGCTGACGTCCCAGATGAAGCCGAACAGCGCCGAGATGATCGTCGCGATGAACAGGGCGATGGGCAGCGCCACCCACGGCGGTCGCTTGAACCTGCGGCCCGCCCATTCGGCGAAGCTGTTCAGCCAGGTGATCTTGCGGGTCCGGTGCAGGTAGCCGATCCACAGCAGGGCCACTCCGACGATCAGCCCGGCGACGGACATGCCGATGACCTCGCCGAGTGCGGCGCCCCCGCCCTCTCCGCCTCCTTGATTCGCCTGAGCAACGAACTCCATCGTCATCCCCACCCCGCTGAGCGTCGAACGATCGAACTGACTCCTGAGTAATGTTGCCGGAACCGCCGTAGGTGAAACCCGGGGTACCGATTTTTGTTATGTGACGACGACGCGGAAGGTCTTCAGCGAGGTGTCGGCGGCGTCGGGGATGTTCATGCCGGCTCCCAGCCCGGAACGCAGGTAGTCGATCACCGCGTCGTTGAGCCGTTCGCCGGGCACCACCGCGGGGATACCCGGCGGATAGGGCGTGATCTGCTCGGCAGAGATGCGGCCGCTTGCCTTGTCGGCGGGCACCGCCTCGACTTCTCCGAAGAACGCTTCGCGGGGCAGTTGCACGGTTTCCAGTTCGATCTCTGACGGCGATGGCAGCCGGATCGGCGGCGGCGAGTCGAAGTCGTTGGCCGCTTTGCGCCACGCCCACATGGCGTCGAGGAGCCGCTCCCCGGTGGCCTTGTCGTCGGCGAACGACATGGTGGCCAGCAGGCGGCGGTGGTCGCTCATGCCCAGGTCGATCTGCTTGTGTGCCCGCAGCCAGTCGGCCGCCTGGTAGCCCGACGTGCCCGTCGCTGACAGGTCCATCAGTATCTGCAGCCGGTCCAGGTCGTGAGACGCCTCCTTGCCGAGCAGCTCCTCGTCAAGCACCTCGACATCGGGGATCAGTTCGAGATCGCAACGCAGTCCGTCGACCAGTTCCAGTGCGGCACCGAGCAATTCGCGGCCATGCTCGACCATCTGCCGACGCCAGCCGTCGAGCGCGGCGTACACCATGACGTTGGGGCTGGTGGTCATCAGCAGGTCCGCGCAGGCCGAGAGTCGGTCCTGGTCGACCAGGTCGCCCTGCAGGTGAAAGACAGAGCCCTGCTCGAAACCGGCGCCCATCTTGTGAACGCTGACCACGCACACGTCGGCGCCGGCATCCATCGCCCAGGTCGGCAGGTCCTCGTGGAACGGCAGGTGCGCGCCCCACGCCTCGTCGACGATCAACGGCTTGCCGCGGTCATGGCACACCTTCGCGATGCCTTCAAGGTCGGTGCACGTGCCGTACGGGCTGGGGCTGACGACCAGCGCTCCTGCGGCGTCGGGGAACCGATCCCACGTGACGCTGTAGGCCTGCGGTGACGGCGGATGGGAGAAGTGGCGGTCGGCGTCCCATCGCGGAGTGATCCAACGCGCCTGCACACCGGAAAAGACCAGGCCCGCGACGATGGACTTGTGCGAGTCCCGTGGGACGAGCAGGCTGCCATCGCCGCCGGCGACCGCCATCATCGCCGCCTTCACCGACGCCGAACTGCCGCAGGTCGAGAACCACGCGACGTCGGCGCCGACGGCCTCGGCCATCAGATCCTCGGCCTGCTTCAGGTACTTGTTGCGGGTCTTGCGGTCGTCGAGACCGCCGCTCATCAGCACGTCGTCGTAGAACGGCTCGTGCCCGAGCACCGCAAGCACACGATCGTCGGCGCCGCGGCCCTGCCGGTGGCCGGGCGGGTGATACCCGTAGCGATTGGATTTTCGGTAGTCGACCAGGGCATCCAGAATCGGCGCTTCGGATTGATCCATGATCGACGGAGTACCCACTCTGTCGGTTTTTGCTCCTCGCGTGCGCTAGGGCTTGAGCACCACCTTGACCATGCCGTCCTGCTTCTTCTGGAAGGCCTCGTAGGCGTCGGGAGCAGCGCTGAGCGGCAGCCGGTGCGTGGCGAACTGCTCGACGCCGAGCGGGTCGTCGTCGGTGAGCAGTGGCATGATGTCGGGCACCCATCGCTTGACGTTGGCCTGGCCCATCCGCAGCTGAATCTGCTTGTCGAACAACGTCATCATGTTGATCGGGTCGGCGGCGCCGCCGTACACGCCGGACAACGAGATCGTGCCGCCCCGGCGCACCAACGAGATCGCGGAGTTCAGCGCCGCCAGCCGGTCCACGCCGGCGTGCTTCATCACGAGACGACCCACCGGCGGCGGCAGGAATCCCGCGGCGGTCTGGGCCGTTTCGGCGATCGGCGAGCCATGCGCCTCCATGCCGACCGCGTCGATCACCGAGTCGGCGCCACGCCCGTCGGTGTAGCTCCGCACGACCTCGTCGGCGTCGTCCTTCCGAAGGTCGACGATCTCGGTGCAGTACTCCCTGGCGCGGTTCAGCCGCTCCTCGACGAGGTCGACACCGATCACCCGACAGCTCTTGCGGTGCGACGCGATCCGGCACGCCATCGACCCGATCGGCCCCAGCCCCAGCACGAGCAGCGTGCCACCGTCGGGCGTATCGGCGTACTCCACCGCCTGCCATGCGGTGGGCAGCACATCGGACAGGTAGACGTAGCGCTCGTCGGGCCCGTCGTCGGGCACCTTGATGTGGGTGTACTGGGCCTGCGGCACGCGCAGGTATTCGGCCTGGCCGCCGGCCACTTCGCCGTACAGCTTGGAGTAGCCGAACAGCGCGGCGCCGGTGCCCTGGTCGCGGTTCTGCGTCGTCTCGCATTGACTTTGCAGACCGTGGTCGCACATGAAGCAGTGCCCACAGGAGATGTTGAACGGGATCACAACACGGTCGCCCTGTTTCAAGGAGCCGACTGCTGACCCTATTTCCTCGACGACGCCCATCGCCTCGTGGCCGAGGATGTCGCCCTGGGTCATGAAGGCACCGAGCACCTCGTAGAGATGCAGATCGGATCCGCAGATGTTGGTGCTCGTGACGCGGATGATCGCGTCGGTCGGTTCCTTGATTGCGGGATCCGGCACTGTGTCGACGGACACCTTCCGTCGTCCTTGCCACGTGACTGCGCGCATGGGTCCTCCTCGAGACTTGTTGCCTGCTGGAGGCGTGCCCAATCGAAGGAGGGCGAAACCTCGGGCCAGGATGGGTACATGAGGTTCAACGGGCGGACCGCGATCATCACCGGCGGGGCGATCGGCTTCGGACGGGCATTCGCGCGGGCGCTAGTGGAAGAGGGCGCCAACGTGGCCCTGGCCGACATCGATCCCGCCGGTGCGGAACAGACTGCCGCCGAACTGGTTTCGTCGGGTGGGCACGCGATTGCAGTCGAGTGCGACGTCGCCGACGCAGACCAGGTCGACGCGGCGGTCGCTGCCACGGTCGAGGAGTTCGGCGGCGTCGACATCCTGATCAATAACGCCGGCCTGCACCTGACCAAGTACAACCGGCCGTTCGGTGAGTTGTCCCGCGACGAGGTCCGCGGTCTGTTCGACGTGAACGTGATCGGTGTGATCAACGGGACATTGGCGTGCCGGGATTCGATGCGCGGGCGCGGCGGCGGCGTGGTGCTGAACATCTCGTCCATGGCCGGCTACATGAGCGCCACGCCGTACGGGGTGTCCAAGCTTGCGGTGCGTGGTCTGACGGTCGCGCTCGCAACGGAGCTGGCGCCGCATCGCATCCGTGTCAACGCGATTGCGCCCGGGCTGATGAACACGGAGAGCGCGCTGGCCGACCTGCCCCGGCCGCTGATCGACGAGTTCGTGCATGAACGTCAGCTGGTGCATCGGCTCGGCACGATGGGCGACGTGGTCGCCGCCATGCTGTTCCTGTGTTCCGACGACGCGTCGTTCATCACCGGTGAGACGCTGAAGGTCAGCGGCGGCTATCCCCTCAACTTCTAATCGCTCCACGGTGTGACGGGGCGGTCGCGACGCTCGCCGTCCACGATCACGTCGAGCCGCTCGTCGAAGAAGCAGATGCGGTCACGGACGGGCTCGGCGTCGTGCAGCGGCTCGTGGTACGTCCATGCGATGTCCTTCGGGCCGTCGGACACCGAGTAGTAGGAGGCGCGGCCCTTGTACGCGCAGTAGGTCACGGTGTCGCTGTGGTCGAGCCGGACGACGACGTCCTCGCGCGGCAGATAGAACCGGACGGGCAGCAGGGTCTCGAACAACAGCATCGGCCGTTTGGACTCGGCCAACAGGCTGCCGTCATATTCGATGCGGATGTGGCGGCTGCTGCGCAGCACGTCGATCCGGCTGAATGGATCGTGCGGATGGCTGACGATCGGCTCGTCCTCTTCCCGCCACTCGAACGCGTTGAACTCGAGGATGACGTAGTCGGCCAGGTCGGGATCGTCGGGCCGGAACGCCGCGGCGGCGCCGCGTCTCGCCGCCGGCGATGACGTCGAACGCGGTGCCCGCGCAGGAGTGCGCGTCGAACGGGACCGACGGGTCGAGGATCGGCCGTGAGCTGATCGCCGGGAGCCGCACGCCGACGTCCTCGTCGGCACCGGACTCGGCGCCGGCGGGCACCAGTTGTCCCGTCGAGCGCCGCGAGTGGCACGGCGTATGTCGGAACGACGCGGCGCGGCTCCCACACCAGTCGGGCCTCGTAGGTGTCGGCGACCGGTTCGCCGCCGAGACAGACTCGAATCCGTTTCGCCGTAGGCTCATATCGCAGCGTGTCGAGATTGCCGCTGAGCAGATCCATCATCCTGACGGCCATGACTCCACGCTACTTCTTGGTCGACGTCTTGGGCGGGCGCAGCACTTTCATCGCGAGCTGCGTGACCGGCTGCGGCAGGCGATCCTTGGCGTTCAAGGCGGCGTTGGCTATTTGGGTGCGTACGGGTGTGCCGCGGCCGAACATCTTGTTCAGCGTTCCGCCGGTGGGTTCGAGCTCGATGTGCAGCGGCGGCTTTCCGTCGGCGGCGCCCAGCGCGTTGGAGATGACGATGCGCTGGATCTCGCTGGTGCCTTCAAAGATGGTGTACAGCTTGGCATCCCGGTACCACTTCTCCACCGGGTGGTCCTTGACGTAGCCCCAGCCGCCCATGATCTGCATCGGCGCGCTCGGTGGTGTGGACGGCTACTTCGCTGGCGGCGAGCTTCGACATCGACGCCTCGCCGCGCTCGAATGCGACACCGGTGGCGGCCATCCAGGATGCCCGCCAGGTCAGCAGTCGTGCGGCGTCGATTTCGGTGGCGAGGTCGGCCAGCGGGAAGGCGATGCCCTGATTGTCGATGATCGGCCCGCCGAACGCCTCGCGCCGGTTGGCGTATTCGGTCGCGTATTCCAGTGCTGCCCTGGCGATTCCGAGTGCCTGAGCGGCGACCATCGGCCTGGTCTGCTCGAAGGTGCCCAGCGTCGCCGAGCCGTGACCGTTGGCCGTCCTTGGCCGCCTCCCGGGCGCTTGGCCAGCTTGTGCTCGAGCTTCTCCTGCCCACCGAGCAGGTGATCGGCGGGCACCCGGACGCCGTTGAACTTCAGCTCCGCGGTGTGCGACGCGCGGCAACCGAGCTTGTCGAGCTTGCGGACCATCTCCAGGCCGGGGGTGCCACCGGGGACGATGAACAGGGCCTGGCCTTTATGGCCGAGCTCTTCGTCGACGACGGCGTTGACGACGTGCACGTTGGCGATGCCGCCGTTGCCGATCCACATCTTGTGGCCGTCGATGATCCAGTCCGCGTCCTTTCCCGAGCCGTCGCGGCGGGCCCGGGTGCGTAGGTTGCGCACGTCGCTGCCACCCTCGGGTTCGGAGATCGCCAGCGCGGCGAGCTTGAGATCACCTGGGGCGCCGAAACATTCGGGCGCCCACTGGAGCATCTGCTCGGGTGAGGCCGCCTGGCCGATCGCGGACAGCGCGAGCGCGGGCATCACCACCGCAAGGCCGATGCCTGCGCAGCCCCAGAACAGCTCCTCCATGAACATCGGCAGCGACAGCCCGGTCGGGTCACCGATCAGGTCGCGGTAGAACAGCGGGCTATAAAAGCCGCGCTCGGCCGCCTCCTCGAGCACCGGCCACGGGAACTCTTGGCGCTGGTCGTACTCGGCAGCGACCGGACGGACCACCTCTTCGGCGAACTCGTGCGTCCGCTTCACCAGGTCGTGCTGGGCAGCGGTCGGCGTCAGATCGAAGCTCATGGTGAGTCGGATACCCACTAACGTGATCATCGATGAAACTCGCGGGTGTGCGTCTTCGGCAGCGTGACGGTGTGACATGCGGTCCGACCGTCGCGGTGGTGGCCGGCGCGCTGTTGGATCCCGAGTACCGGAACCGGGTACTGGAGTCGGACGCGCACGCCTTCGACGAGCAAGCCCGCGTGCACGCCGAGGTGAACCGAGTCTGGCCGCGCAGGCTGGGCACGACGCCGTCGGGCATGGCCCGCGCGCTCAATGAACACAGCACTGTCCGGTATCGGTGGCGGCGGTTTCGCGGTCGGCGGGACGATCTGTCGGACGTGTTGTCTGCCGTCGACGTGGGTTGGCCGGTGGCGATGCTGATCGGAAGGCTCCATCCCGCGGCACTGGGTGTTGATCGCGGACGCGGACGGTGATGTGTTGCAGTGCTACGAACCGTCGTCAGGCGAGTTGCGGCCGGTCGATGTGGACGCCGTGCGGGCTTCACGACTGGTTGGGCTGGGCTATCCGCGGCCATTCGCGTTCGTGTTGCCGAGGGAGGCGACCCAGCCGGCGTAGCTCAGTGGCACCCGCTGGTGGTCCTCGTCTCGCTCCTCTTTGAGAGTACGATCATAATTTAACGTCTAGAAGGTCTTGCCCTCGCGACCACCGGCTGCTATGGTCGTACGAACGTAAGACATACGAACGTAATTCAAACAATTGGAGCCCATGATGACAGCAACTCGGCAGGTCGCGCTCGTAACAGGCGCCACCTCAGGCATCGGCAAGGCGGCAGCGATCGCGCTAGGCCGCCGCGGGCTTTAGAGGTGATTGGAACCGGCCGCAACACCGCACGCGCCCACCGCCGCCTGCCGGGGTCACCTACCTCGACCTCGACGTGACCAGCGACGAATCGGTCGCCTCAGCGGTCAAGCAGGTGATCGACCGGTTCGGGCGCATCGACGTCCTGGTCAACAACGCCGGCGTCGGCTCAACCGGCGCAGGCGAGGAGTTCTCGATCACCCAGACGCAGGACATCTTCGACATCAACGTCTACGGCGTGATGCGGATGACCAAGGCGGTCCTGCCGCACATGCGTGCTCAGCGGAGCGGCCGCGTCATCAACGTCTCCTCGCTCAGCGGTTTCGTGCCCAGCCCGTTCATGACCTTCTACGTCGCGACCAAGCACGCGGTCGAGGGCTACTCCGGGTCGCTGGACCACGAGGTCCGCGAGTACGGCGTACGGGTCCTGCTCGTCGAGCCCGGCCCGATCAACACGCCGTTCGCAGGCCACAGCGTGGAGGCCGACACCCCCATGCCGCTTTACGCGGCGGGACGGCGCAACTACGACGAGCTGCTGGAGAAGAACCTCAGCAGCGGCGACGACCCCGCCGTCGTCGCCAAGGTGATCGTCGCGGCGGCAACCGACCGGAACCCGAAACTACGGCGCACCGCCGGTACGACCGCCCGGACCATCAACGCGGTGTACCGCGTCGCCCCGGCCCGGATCTTCGACCGCGTCATCCGCAGATTCAACCGGATGCCGGCCTGATCGCTGCCGAAGTCCACTAGCCAGTCATTCGCGGTATCCGGCGCGTAGGCCCGAGCTGAGATGGAGGAACACATGGTGCGGTACGCGAAAGAACACAAGCAGGAAACACGGCAGCGGATCATCGCGACGGCCGGTCGACGACTCAAGCGAGACGGCATCGACGGCTCCGGTGTCGCGACGCTCATGAAGGACGCGGGCCTGACCAACGGCGCCTTCTACGCCCACTTCGCATCCAAGGACAACCTCGTCGACACCGCGATCGCCGACCAGTTGCACGCGCTGCACGTGAACATCGTCGAGCAGGCCGAGCCCGGCCCGGCCGGCCTCGAACAGATCGTGCGTTGGTACCTGTCGCCCGACCACCGGGACGACCTCGACGACGGCTGCCCCAACGCCGCCCTGCTCGACGAGATTGCGCGCAGCGGCGACACGACCAGGCAGGTGTACACCGACGGCGTACTGGTCGTCATCGACGGCCTCGCCGCCCGCATGACGCCCGAGGATCCGCTCGCGTCCCGCGTGAAGGCGCTCAGCCTCCTCGGCCTGATGGCCGGGACGCTGCAGCTCTCCCGCGCCCTGACGGACCGCCAGCTCTCCGACGACCTCCTCGAGCAGGGCCTCCGCAACGCCTTGGCCCTGGTGGACGCCAAGCTCCGACCATGACCGACACTTCCGCTGACAAGCCGGCACACCCGGCGACGTCGCCCTCCCGTCAGGAAAAACGATGACCGAGTACCCCTTCAACCCACAGCTGCGAGCCGCGCGGTTCCTTCCCCGCACCATCATCAACGCCCGAACGCTTCGGACGCTCCGTGTCCTCACCAAGCTCACCGGGAGCGCTCGGCGGCCGGACGCGCAGGTCGTTTCCGTGGACGCCGACGTGTCAGTACACGTCTTCCGGCCGGCTTCGGCCCGGCCTCGGACGCCGGCGCTGCTGTGGATCCACGGCGGCGGAATGGTGCTCGGCGACGCAGCGCAGGACAGCGGCTTCTGCCGCCGGATCGCCGATCAGCTCAACATCGTCGTCGTCTCGGTGGAGTACCGGCTCGCACCCGAACACCCGTTCCCGACACCGCTGGAGGACTGCTACACCGCGCTGCAATGGCTCGCCCGCCAGCCAGACATCGATCCCGCACGCATCGCCGTCGGCGGCGCCAGCGCCGGCGGCGGTCTGGCCGCCGCGCTGACGCTGCTGGCGAAGGAACGCGGCGAGATCCGTCCGGTCCTGCAGCTGCTGTCCTACCCGATGCTGGACGACCGGACCACCACCCGCACCGACATCGACCCGTGGCGGCTCCGCATCTGGAGCCCGGCCAGCAACCGGTTCGGCTGGGGCGCCTACCTCGGCCCCGCCACCGCGGACGGCAACGTGCACCCGCTGGCCGCGCCGGCCCGCTACGACGACCTCGCCGGCCTGCCGCCCGCATGGATCGGCGTCGGCACCAACGACCTGTTCCACGACGAGGACGTCACCTACGCCCGGCGACTGCAGCAGGCCGGCGTCGCCTGCACCATTCACGTAGTGCCCGGCGCGTACCACAACTTCGACTCCTTCGAAGCGAAAGCCGCCATCTCCCGGGCCTTCGTCAAAGCCCAGACCACCGCCCTGGGCGAAGCACTCAACGGCGGCTGAACGGGCGGGATGCCTGCTGCAGCGGCCATTCGTTGGCGGCTGAAAACCGTTGGTGCAGATAAGCCTGTCTGACCTGCCCGGTCTTCATCACCACGCCGGAGTCTCTAGCGCAACATCGCGAGCAGCTCGAAAAAGCAACTGCGTACCCAACTGGCCCTTGCACGCGGCCAGCGCCGCGCCGACCAGATCGCCTCGGCGAGGACGCTGTCCACCAAGGCAAACGCCCTGACCAGCACAGATGTGGACACATGGAAGCGTTATCGAACGTATGATCGAACGGTGGGCAAGCTCCAGGCGATCGGCTACAACGGCCAGCCCGTCCAGCAGGCCTTCCGGCGGGTCGATCCTCCGGTGGTGGTCCTCGTCGACCTGGCCGCTCTGTTTCCGCG
Organism: uncultured Actinomycetota bacterium; assembly: GCA_963765155.1. Lineage (GTDB taxonomy): Bacteria > Actinomycetota > Actinomycetes > Mycobacteriales > Mycobacteriaceae > Mycobacterium. The sequence continues at coordinate 571,395 of CAVXVJ010000022.1, read as the reverse complement.
TGAGCCCCATCGCCGCGGCGGCTACAACCCCGCCGGTCTACAGATGCACTCCGTCGTCGAAGGCCGGCTCAGTTGCTGGGCGATATGCGAGCAGGGCTTCTGGTGGGGGTTGGTCACCTACGACATCGCCTACGGTGCGCGGCGTAAAGCCGTCACGCACTGGATACCCGCATGGGTGCTCAAGCGGAAGGCCGATTAGGCGGCGTCATTCCCGTCCTCGAGTAGGTACCTCTCGGGATGGTGATAGTGGTTGACCCGGGCCTGGCCACTGTCCAGATGTGGCGGCGGGATCCACTCTGTGGTGCCGTCTTTACGTTTTCGGGTGCGCCAGCCGCCGGATTCGACGAGCAGATTGTGAGGTTTGCAGGCCAGCGTGAGATCGTCGACGTTGGTGAGTCCGCCCTCGGCCCAATCCTTTTCGGCATGGTGGACCTGACATCCGTAACCCGGCACGGTGCACCCGGGATGCGTGCAACCGCGATCCTTCGCATGCAGCACAATGCGTTGTCCCGGCGTCGCGATGCGCTTTGTTCGCCCGAGATACAGCGGCATGCTCGTGTGGTGGTCAAACACGGCCAAGTAGTGGTAGGACATCGACGCCAGCCGGATCACCGTTGACATCGGCAGCAGGGTGCCGCCGGCGGTGATGGCATGGCCGCGACCGGATTCGAGTTCCTTCAGTGTGGTGGAAACGATCATGGTGCACGGCAGGCCGTTGTGTCGCCCCAGCTGTCCCGAGGCCAGCGCTGCGCGGCCCATCGCGCAGAGGGCATCATGGTTTCGCTGTCCCTGTGTGCGGGTGTCGCCCTGGATCGCATCCTGGCTGGGAGTGCCCGTCACGCACGGGGATTGGTCCTCGGGATTGCACATGCCCGGTGCCGCCCACTTCGGGAACAGCGCCTCCAGGATGGCGCGGCCCTCGGGATCAAGTAGGCCATCGACCTTGCTCATCCCGTCGCGCCCTTGCTTGCCGATCTTCAGGTAGCGCTTGCGTGCCCGGTCGGCGTCGGACGGTTCGGTGCCGTCCTGATCGATCAGCTGGGCCAACCGGGCGGCGGCTTTGCGCAACTGTGTCGGCCCCAATCCCGTGGCGATGCGGGCCAGGTCGGCCTCGGCGGCCTCGCGGGTCTGATAGTCGATGTGGCCCGGCAGGTCTTCAAAGAACTGCTCGATGACCTTCACCTGCTCCGCCCCGATCTCACCGCGCTGTAGCGCGGCGGCGACGTTGGGCAGCCTGGGCGGCAGGGGCTCTCCGGTCATCGCCCGCCGCGGTCCGAACAACTCGGCATGTTTGATGCGCCTCTTTGCCTCGCCCTTGGAAATCAGCAGCCGGGTGCCCAGCACGTCGGCCAACGAGGTGCCGCCCAGCGCTTTGGGATCGGCCTCGGCGGCCAGTCGATCGATGATCCGATGCTCCACCGCGGGCGCGCGCCGCAGATTGCGTTCCATCCGGCTCTGCAGGTCCAGCAGTTCGGAGTGCGTGAACCCATTGAGGGAGTGCCCGAGCACCTTGTCGAACGCAGCGTCGAGCTCGTCGTAGGCCGCCAACACAGCCTCCCGATCCGACAGCGAACCCGAACCCATACATCGAACACTAGTTCGACCCTCCGACAAGTTTCGAAGTTGTCCACAAGGCGCAGCGTGTGGCGATGTTTTGTCGGCATCGCTGACGCCGCACGCGCGCATTTTCGATGAGTCAACGCGGGGTGTCTTGTCGGCATCGAGCGCTACTCTTCGAACATGAGTTCGATGAAAGAGGCAGTTGCGGCCTTAGACGCCGTTGACGCTGCATACAAGGCGGTAGCCGCGCTGCCGCTCCACACAATGACGCGCTCAGACCAGCAAGCGATCCTGAGCCGGTACGAAAAACTGAACACGCTGTTGGCGGTCACCGAGCGGCGACTGCTCGGACGGCTCATCGCCGAGCGACAAGTGCGGCTTCGAGGATGAGTCGGCGCACCGTGGCTAGGGTTGGAGCATGGCCAGGACCTACGCGACCGCCAACGCCGTCTCGCTCTCCGAGTTGCTGGAGTTCGTCAGGCCGCGACATCGTATGGTGCTCACCACGTTTCGCGCGGACGGCTCGCTGCAAAGCTCCCCGGTGACCGGTGGGGTCGACGATAAAGGCCGCATCGTGGTCGCCAGCTATCCCCAGCGGGCCAAGTCGGCCAATATCCGGCGCACACCGCGGGCCAGCGTCACTGTGCTGTCCGACGAGTTCAACGGCCCCTACGTTCAGGTCGACGGTGACGCCCAGGCTATCGACCTGCCTGAGGCCGTCGAGCCGTTAGTCGACTACTACCGGGCCATCGCCGGTGAGCATCCCGATTGGGCGGAGTATCGCCAAGCGATGGTCGAGCAGGGCAAGTGCCTGATCCGCATCACACCGCGGCGGTGGGGCCCGGTGGCCACCGGCGGCTTCCCTCCGCAATAGCTCAGACGCCGTCCAGGTCGAGCGTCATCACCCCCGCCGGGTCGGCGCGGAACCTCCCGGTGCCCGCCGCGTCGGCCAACTCCTCGGTGCCGCACCCGACGCGCAGCTCGGCAGTGGCGGCGCCGTCCCGGTACGCGCCGTCGTGAAGCAGCACCACACTGCCGTGTCTGCCGCCGATGGTGCCGCTGATCCGTTCGATGCCGACGAACATCGCCGTCTTGTCCGGCGCGTAGGCCATCAGCCATTTGGTCGTCGACGTGCCGTCGATGTCGCCGGTGAACTTCTTGGTCACCAGGGCCTCGGTCAGCTTGGCGTTCTCGTCACTGTCCTCGAACGGCGTTTCGTCCCAGCTCGCGATCTCGAATGTCGCTTCGATGTGTCTGGTCATTGCCGTCGGATACCCGATGCGCGACCTGTCGAAGCGAGCGGCCGCGCAGGACGGACGACAGCGACTGTGGTAGTCAGACTGGGTGGACGCGTTGCGTCCGATAGCCTGTCAAACTATAGTCTGGACACATGTCCAGAGGGTGCGGAGTCTTTGCGTGACACGATTTGTCCAGCTCACCGGCCCCGGACTTGTCCGCCACTGCGCATCGTCGTGAGTTGACCATGCGCATCGCTTTGTTGTCCTATCGGAGTAAGACCCATTGCGGCGGGCAAGGGGTTTATGTCCGTCACCTCAGCCGCGGGCTGGTCGAACTCGGCCATGACGTCGAGGTGTTCTCCGGCCAGCCCTATCCCGAGGGGCTCGACCCGCGGGTGCGGCTGACCAAGGTCCCCAGCCTCGATCTGTACCGCGAGCCGGACCCGTTCCGAGTCCCCTGGCCGAGCGAGATCAAGACCAGAATCGACCTGCTCGAACTTCTGACGACGTGGACGGCCGGCTTTCCCGAGCCCCGGACGTTCAGTCTGCGTGCTGCCCGGATTCTGGCCGAGCGTCTGCACGACTTCGACGTCGTGCACGACAACCAGTGCCTGGGCACCGGCCTGCTGAAGATCGCCGACCTGGGCCTGCCGGTGGTGGCGACGGTGCACCACCCGATCACCCGCGACCGCATCCTCGATGTGGCGGCCGCGCGGTGGTGGAGAAAGCCCTTGGTGCGCAGGTGGTATGGGTTCGCGGAGATGCAGGAAAATGTCGCCCGCCAGATCCCGGAGCTGCTCACCGTGTCGTCGACCTCCGCCGCCGATATCGCCGAAGACTTCGGGGTGGCGCCCGAGCCAGCTGCATGTGGTGCCGCTGGGCGTGGACACCGAGCTGTTCAAGCCGGCCGAGCGACGGGTCCGCAACCGCATCATCGCAATCGCCAGCGCGGACGTGCCGCTGAAGGGCGTCAGCCACCTGCTGCATGCGGTCGCGCGGCTGCGTGTCGAACGCGACCTGGAGATTCAGCTGGTCGCCAAGCTCGAGCCCAACGGGCCCACCGAGAAGCTGATCGCCGAACTGGGCATCTCCGACATCGTGCACAGCTCCAGTGGGGTGTCCGACTCCGAACTGGCCGACCTATTGGCGTCCGCCGAAATCGCCTGCATCCCTTCGCTTTACGAGGGATTCTCGCTGCCTGCGGTGGAGGCGATGGCCAGTGGCACGCCGATCGTGGCCAGCCGTGCCGGCGCGCTGCCCGAAGTCGTCGGTGCCGACGGCGAATGTGCGCGGCTGGTGCGGCCCGCCGACGTCGACGAACTGACTGCCGTGCTGGGCGAATTGCTGGACTCGCCGCTTGAACTGCGCCGCCTCGGTGCCGCGGGCCGTCGTCGGGCGCTCGACGTGTTCAGCTGGGAATCCGTTGCGGCGCAGACGGTCGCGGTCTATGAGCGGGCGGAAGGGTCGGGCATGCTGACCGTCGACTTCGATCGGCTCGGCGTCGGGCCAGGCACCAAGGTGATCGACGTGGGCTGCGGCGCGGGCCGCCACAGCTTCGAGGCGTACCGGCGCGGTGCCGACGTGTCGCTTCGACCAGAACGCCGCCGACCTCAACGACGTCGACGAGATCCTGCAGGCGATGAAGGACACAGGGCGAGGTGCCCGCGTCGGCCAGGGCCGAGGCTGTCAAGGGCGACGCGCTTGAGTTACCTTATGCGAACGATATTTTCGACTGCGTCATCGCGTCGGAGATCCTGGAACACGTTCCAGAGGACGACCGGGCGATCGCCGAACTTGTCCGGGTTCTCAAACCCGGTGGCGTCGCTGGCGATCACCGTTCCGCGGTGGCTGCCCGAAAAGGTGTGCTGGGTGTTGTCCGACGAATACCACGCCAACGAGGGCGGCCATATCCGCATCTATCGGGCCGACGCGCTGCGCGACAAGGTGCTCGCCCACGGCCTTCGGTTCATGCACAGCCATCATGCCCACGCGCTGCATTCGCCGTTCTGGTGGCTGAAATGCCTTGTCGGTACGTCGAACTCGGACAATCCAGCGGTGACGGCCTACCACAAGCTGCTGGTGTGGGACATGATGAGCCAACCGTGGGTCGACCCGCACCGCCGAGTCGTTGCTCAACCCGCTGATCGGCAAGAGCGTGGCGCTGTACTTCCAGAAGCCGGAGGTGCCTGTTGCCGCTCTCCTGACGTGCCCGCCGTGCGGGGCGTGCTGACCCCGGCGCAATGCCGCCAGACCGCGCAGTCGATCGCCGCGACACAGGAATCCTCCGGCGCCATCCCGTGGTTCGACGGCGGCCACACCGATCCGTGGGACCACGTCGAGAACGCGATGGCGCTCACCGCTGCCGGTCTGCTCGAACCTGCGCGCGGGCCTTCGAATGGTGCCGGACCACCCAGCGGCCGGACGGCTCCTGGCCCATCCAGTTTCGCAACGGCGTCATCGAAGACGCCAACAGCGACAGCAACTTCTGCGCCTACATCGCCACGGGCGTCTGGCATCACGTGCTGGTCACCGGCGACCGCCGGTTCGCCGAGACGATGTGGCCGGTGGTCGCAAGGGCGATCGACTTCGTGCTGGATCTGCAACAGCCCGACGGCGAAATCGCTTGGGCCAGAAGCCATTCCGGCCCCGAGCCCGATGCGCTGCTGACCGGCTGCGCGAGTATCTACCACAGCGTCCGGTGCGCGCTTGCGCTGGCGGACTACTTCGACGACCCGCAGCCCGAGTGGGAGGTCGCAGTCGGGCAGTTGGGCCACGCGATCGCCGAGCACCCGGAGGCGTTCGTGGCCAAGGACCGGTGGTCGATGGAGTGGTACTACCCGGTGCTCGGCGGCGCGGTGCGCGGCGCGGCGGCCAGGGAGCGCATCGACGAGCGGTGGGACGACTTCGTCGTTCCCGACCTCGGCATCCGCTGCGTCGACGACCGGCCATGGGTCACCGGGGCCGAAACCTGTGAACTGGTAATGGCATTGGACGCCATCGGCTACTCGGGCCGCGCGCACGGGCAGTTCGCGGCCATGCACCACCTGCGCGAAGACGACGGCTCCTACTGGACCGGTCTGGTGTTCGCCGACGGCAAGCGGTGGCCCGAGGAACGCACCACCTGGACGGGCGCGGCGGTCATCCTGGCCGCCGACGCGCTGTCGTCGACCACCGCGGCCAGCGGCATCTTCCGCGGGACGGACCTGCCGCGCGGCCTCGAGGGCGAGTACGACTGCGCCTGCGCGACGAGCGATCGCTAGTTTTCCGGCCAACCTCACCAGCATTTTGTTCAACCGGCATAAATAGTGTGCGCTGGAGGCCGACAATCATCGTCGTGATGGAGGAACCGCTGCTGATACAGGACTCCGACGAACGCGGCGTCGTCACGCTGACGCTGAACCGGCCGCAATCTTTTAATGCACTCTCGGAGGCGATGCTGAAAGCGCTCGGCGACGCCTTCGATGAACTCGCCAAGGACGAGTCGGTGCGCGCGGTCGTGCTCGGCGCATCCGGCAAGGCCTTCTGCGCCGGCCACGACCTCAAGGAGATGCGCGCCGAGCCGTCACTCGAGTACTACGAGCGACTGTTCGCACAGTGCTCGGCCGTGATGCTCGCGATCCAGCGCCTGCCCGTGCCGGTGGTCGCGCGCGTGCACGGACTTGCGACGGCCGCGGGCTGTCAGCTCGTCGCGATGTGCGACTTGGCGATCGCGAGCCGCGACGCACGCTTCGCGGTCAGCGGCGTCAACGTGGGCTTGTTCTGCTCGACGCCGGGTGTGGCGCTTTCGCGAAATGTGCCGCGTAAGACGGCCTTCGAGATGCTCGTCACCGGCGACTTCATCTCTGCCGAGGAGGCATGCACAAAGGGACTTATCAACCGCGTGACCGCTCCCGAGGCTCTCGATGACGAGGTCGAGGCGATGGTCACGCGCATCGTCGCGAAGCCGAGAGCGGCGGTCGCGTTGGGCAAGGCGTTGTTCTACCGCCAGCTCGAGCAGGGCATTGAGTCTGCCTATGCAGACGCCGGCGCCACGATGGCCTGCAACATGATGGACCCGAGCGCGCTGGAGGGCGTGCAGGCCTTCATCGACAAGCGCCCGCCGAACTGGGACGCGCGATGGTAGTCGGTCGAGACGTCGACTAGATGCACGGAAAGCGTCGCGCGATCTTCGGACCGACGGCAGGCGGTAACCACCTTGGCGCAAGTGGTCCATGTCCGATTCCAGGGAATTCGGCCTGAAAACTAGGTAGTGGACTACGCGCCTATTTGCACATTGCAGGCCATACGATTCCGTTGCGTCCGACAATTGACAGACGACCAGCAATCCGGTTGTCGGGCGAATGGGGGTTGGACATGCCTGTGATCGGTGCGAGGAGTCGGCCCGAAATTGCGGGCTGGCTCTGGGTGGTCGGGATCATCGTGCTTCTCGCGGCGGGATGCGGCGGGGCCGATGACTCTCCGAGCGCTTATTCGTCTACAACTAGGGCGCCACTCACTTCGGCGGGCCCAGCACCTCCGCCAGGGCCTCCCGGGCCGCCAATCGTTGCAACCTCCGAGCACCGGTCACCGTCCGAATACCAGGAAGTCGATCAAGCCATCGAGGGCTTGATAACACGGAATGCCACCTGGCAAGCCCCCCCGTCCTTGCAGGTGAACAGGACCGAAACCGTCGCCTTGGCTATCGGCGACGTCCCATCCCTCCAGGCGGAGATCTCCCGCGTGGTTCCCACTGTTTCGCCCCGCGAACCCGAAGAAATCGAAATCGGGTCGAAGGTTCGTGCGTGGCTGACGGCTGGTGAGTCAGATGCGACGTTCACGCCGCTAGAAGCCATCAACAGGTCAATGGGCGAGCAGACGAGCATTCTGTTTCGCTGGCAGGTCACTCCCCTCAAAGCGGGTGACCTTATCCTTTCCGCCCACATTGAATTTCCGCTCGCCGATTATGTCGACACGCAAACCCTGGATCTTCGGATTCCGGTAGCCCCGGCCGAGCAGGTTAAGCGGCCGTGGATCCGCACGTTCCTAGACGTGATTAAGGATTATTGGATACAGCTGACGGCTGCTGGCGGTGCGGTTCTCGCCGGCGCACGCGTTGGCTGGGGTTGGTACCAACGCCGACGTACCATCCCGGCCGCTGCGGCCGCCGAAGAGGATTCGACTTCCGACAGCGGCGCCGCGGAGCAGCCCGACGGCACGGGTTCACCCGGCGCCCCAAAAGCGCCGGGGGTTCCGGCGCAAGGCGAGCCCTAGACGTAGCGAGCGTCCTCATACGGGATGGTTTCGTTTCATTGCGGCCCGTACGCCGAGGTACTGACAAGGCGAGGGATCTCCGTTTTCGGAGAACGCCGACTATGACTCCGACTTCTCCTGATCTCAGACGTCGGAAACCTACGACTGTTCGGGGGCTCTCCGGACCTTGAGGTCCACACGTCCGCTGCAGCGGAGACAGCACTGCTAGTCGGACTCGTCGCCATCATCGCGGCACCTTCTCGGTGATGCATGGCGCCGTCCAGTTTTTTGTGCATGGTCAGGCGAGGTCGGGTGGAAGCGCCCATGCCACGGAGAACCCGTCCCGATCGACCTTCGGTTCCAGCTTCACCAGGCCACCCATCTGGAAGCCGACCACCTGGGCCTGCTCGTCGCCTACGACCAGCAACGAGGCAAGCCTGCCGAGGAAAGGCATGTGGCCGATGAGCGCAAGCGACTGGTGCTCGGTCTCCGCTCGAAGCCACTGCGCGACCGGTACCACCGGGTCATTCGGCGCAAGACCCGGTCGAGCCTCGACGCTCGGCTCCACGCCGATCTCCCTCACAAGCAGCTGCGCAGTCTGCTCTGCGCGCAGCTTTCCGCTGTGCAGGCAGCCGCTGATCCGGACGCCGGCAGCCCGGGCTCTCTTAGCGACACGCTGCACCGCCGCTCGACCAGCATCCGTGAGGGGTCGCTCGGGATCCTCTGTTTCGGTCGTCGCCTGACCGTGCTGCATCAAGTACAGGTCCATGCCGGTCACCTCCGATGGTTCCACCATCATCCCGCGGACGCCGAGTAGTGAAGAGTGCGGAGCATCGGGCGTTGCGCACCGAAGACCGTGGTCTGCGACACCCGCGACTTCGGCATCGGCCTGGCAGTGAGTCTTGTGACGGCGGCTTGGATTGCCGCGACCTGGTCGAGATCGAGGCCCCACGGCTGGTCCACGCCGACACGTTCGTCGAGATCCCAGAGGACGCACTGTTCGCCTGGCGTCGCGACCAGCGACCACGCGATGACTGTCCGGCGAACCCTTGTCATCAGGTCCTCTGGTCGCGCGCCAGGCAGGCCAGCTGCACGGGCAGTCCTTCTGCGGCCATCGTGGCTATGGCCGCGTACCTTCGTTTGGATCGTGCAGCTCCCGGAGCAGCTCACGGGCCCTAGGCTGGTCGTTGTGGGCCAGGGTCCGAGTTTCGAGGTACTTGTGGTCGGCGGGGGGCTTGCTGGTTCCTCGTTGGCGATCACGTTGGCGAGGGAGGGCGTGGACGTTCTGCTGGTTGAGCGTGAGCGGGTCTTCCGGGACCGTGTCCGGGGGGAGGTGATGGCTACGTGGGGGACGGTCGAGGCGAAGCGGCTTGGTCTATTTGAGCTATTGCGGGAGCGGTGTGCCATCGAAGTCCGTTATCTGACTTACCACGTCGAGGGTGTCGGCACGCCGCTAGATCTGCTGGCGGCCGCACCGCATTTCGAGCCGTCGCTTGCGTTTCATCACCCGGTGATGCAGGAGGCTCTGATCGAGGAGGCTGCAGTCGCGGGGGCGACGGTCTGGCGTCCGTCGAAATTGGTATCGCTGACGGCCGGTGGCCCGCCCACGGCCGAGGTCATGGTCGACGGCGTCGTGAGAACGGTCACAGCACGTCTGGTTGTCGGTGCCGACGGTCGCAACTCGCGGGTTGTGCACCTGTGTGGGTTCGACCGGCACGCCGACCCGGACGAGCTGCTGGCGGCGGGGCTGCTGGTGCGAGGCGATATGGACACAGGGGACGCGGTCAACATGTTCATCGGCCAAGCCCCCGGGCAGATTGCCGCGGTCACCCGGATCGCATCCGACCTCTACCGGCTCTACTTCTTCCATCACATCGACGCGATCCCCGGCAGGCTCTCGGGTGACCGCGACGTCGGGGCCGCTTTCGGGTATTTACGCGACACGGGTGTGCCGGGTGACTGGCTGGTCGATGCGCAACCGCACGGGCCGCTCGCCACGTTCGATGGCGCCCACCGGTGGGTCGAACGGCCGTATCAGGACGGTGTCGTCCTTGTCGGTGATGCTGCGGGCGCGAGCGACCCGTCCTGGGGAAGCGGTCTCTCGCGCACGCTACGCGACGTCCGCCTGCTACGGGACGCGCTGACCGCGGACAAGGACTGGCCGCTTGCAGCAGATGTGTACGCGGAACAGCACGACGAGTTCTGGGAGCGGCTGCACGACGCCGAGCGCCTCTCCGCCGCGGCGCTAATGTCGGTCGGCCCAGACGGTTCCTCGCGCCGTGCCCGGGCCCTCGAGATCTTTGATCGCGTACCCGAACTCGAAACCTGGACATACGGCCCCGAGGCCCACTGCGACGACGCCGTCCGCGCGGAACTACTCGCTTAAGCCCTGAGCCCACGACGCGCCGTGACCATCACTGCACCATGAGGGGCACAGGTGCCAGGCGCGCTGGACCGGCACACGAACGGGTCGGGGCTGGACATCAGCGCGAGCATCCGACCACCCGGCTCCGCAAACAGCGACGCCCGAGTGGTACCAGTGTCCACCGGGCACATATAGAAGCCGAGCCGCAGTAGCTGCAGCCCGGTGACATCAACGTTGGCGTGTAATCCCCCGGCTGGACTTACCAACGCACATTCTCAGGTACCGGAGTTGGTGGCTCCCCCTGTCTCCAGACCACTCGGGTGTCTCGAATGTGACCACATTTGAGACAACGGGCTCATGGCTGGCTCGTCAGAGGCTCATCCAGGTCATCGTGTCTCAAATGTCCGTCTCGGAAATCTGTCTCGACGGCTAGATGGTAGCGAGCAACCTCATACCGCCAAGTCGGCGTGACGTTCTGGGCATACATCACCCACGGTCGACCAGGCTCAACCTGGCCGACCTCAGGACTTCCCGCTCACGAGATCACGTCCCCGGCTCTCTCCAACCAAGCGCCGGTTCGATGAAACCGGCTGTAGGCCACGTGAAGTGGCTGGTCGCAGCGTTGGCGATCCGAAGGAGCCACTGGCAACGTTCCGCCCGGCCACTTCACGTCACAACGGAAAGTTGGTCTGACCGTGAACTCCGCCCCGACCAAGCAAAGCTAGATCGCCTCGCCAGGCACGCCCGACGCCCGTTCGAGCACGCGCATCGAGCCGATGGCCGACACCTCACGGAAGTCGCCGGTGTCGAGCGCCCGACGGTAGATGTGATACGGCGCCTGGCCGCCGTCGTTCGGGTCGGGGAACACGTCGTGGATGACCAGCGCGCCGCCGACATCGACCCAGCGGGCCCAACCGTCGAAGTCCCGTTGCGCTGCCTCTTCGGTGTGGCCACCGTCAATGAACAACAGCCGCAACGGCATTCGCCACCCCCGTGCCACCACCGGCGACTTGCCGACGATCGCCACCACATGGTCGTCCAGCCCTGCCGCATCCAGGGTGTGGCGCAACGTCGGCAGCGTGTCGAACAGTCCGGTCACCGCGTCGACCATCGACTCGTCGTGGTACTCCCACCCGGGCTGGTGTTCCTCGGAGCCGTGATGGTGATCGATGGTGTAGACGACGCCACCGGTCTGTTGCGCCGCGGCGCCCAGCAGCACCGTCGACTTTCCGCAGTAGGTCCCGATTTCGACGCCGGCGCCGTCGCCGAGATACTTCACGGCGGTGTCATACAGTGCCCGTCCCTCGTCCGTCGGCATGAAGCCCGTGACCTGCTCGGCAAGGGCGAAAAGTTCGTCAGTGCGGTTCATCGCCGTCCAACCTACCGTTGCTGGTGAAACCCAGTTGTAGTAGCGTCCGGACATGTGTCCGATCCGGCTCTGGAGTCGACTCGGCGCCGTCTGACCGCCAAGCAGGCCGATACCGTCGACCGCCTGGGCCGTGCCGCGGTCGAGCTGCTTAGCCATGAGGGTTTCTCCGGTCTGACCGTGCGACGTGTCGCCGCGGAGGCGGGCGTCGGCTCGGCCACCGCCTACACCTACTTCTCATCCAAGGAACACCTTGTCGCCGAGGTGTTTTGGCGTCGGCTCGCGTCCTCGCCGCCCGCGGCGCACGAATCAGACGACCCGGCCACCCGCGTCATCGAGGTTTTGCAACACATCGCGCTGTTGGTCGCCGACGAGCCGGAGTTCGCCGGCGCCGTCACCACCGCGCTGCTCGGCAAGGATCCCGACGTCGAAGTGCTGCGACTGCGCATCGGTCGTGAGATCCGTGACCGACTGGCCGCCGCGCTGGGCCCCGACACCGATCCGGACGTCATCGACTCGCTGGAGATGCTGTACTCAGGCGCCCTCGTTCGCGCCGGCATGGGCTACGCGTCGTACGCCGATATTGCCCAACGACTGGAGAAGTCGGCGCGGCTACTGCTGCGCTGAGCCCGGTCCCAGAATCGCCGTCGCCGCCGTGATCGCGGGTTCGAGGATGTCGCGCACGTTGCGCCCGTCCTCCACCAAAAGCGCTGTCAGCTCACGCAATCCGCCGAGAAGGATGAGCGCCAGCGGCCGGGAGATCGGTTGCAGTTGCGCGCGCCGGAAGCCGGGGCTGTCGGTGAGGTCGACGAGCATGTCGGTCAGGTGCTCCATGGCCAGCCGATGCAGGGGCTGGGCGACCGCGCCGAGTGCCGGCGCCTCGCGGATCCAGCTCAGCGTCACCGCCGGACGTGACTCGATGTGGTCCACGTACGCGCCGGCGGCCTGGCGGATCTGCTCGTGCCAGTCGGCCTCGGGGTCGACGGCCGCCCGGATGCTGGCGATCAGGTCCTCGTTGTTGGCGCGCAGCAGCTCGATCAGGCAGTCCTCCTTGCTGGCGAACTGCTCGTAGAAGGTGCGCTTGGACGTGCGGGCGTGCCGGACGATGTCGGCGACGGTGCTGTCGCGATAGCCCTTCTCGCCAATCGAGGTGGCCAGTGCGTCGAGCAATCGGCCACGGAAGGGGTCGGCTGCGACGTGTGCGCCGTTACCGAGCGCTGTCGTCATATCGCCTCCTCAAAGCCCCCTTGCGTATACCTGGTACCAAGCGGTACCGTACTACAAACACCCACGGTACACCGAAGTACCAGGGATACGGCTGGGAGTGATCCGCTCATGACTGAGACCGCAGCGACCGTCGACAAGAAAGCAACCGTCGACAAGGACGCCCGTTCAACCCCGGGCAAAATGCCACCCGCGGTGCGCCTGCCGAAGCTGATCCAGATGGTCCTCATGGCTGGGTTCCGTCGCCGGTTCCTGCGGAGCGCAGTGAAGCGTCACGGCCCCGTTTTCGCCATCAACGTTCCGTTCTTCGGCCGCAGCGTGGTGGTCTCCGACCCCGCGCTGGCGCGGCAGGTGTTCCTCGCGAGCACCGATGACCTGATCAACGTGCAACCCAACCTCAGCAGAATCTTCGGGCCAGGTTCGGTTTTCGCGCTGGACGGCAAGGAACACCGGGCGCGGCGCAAGCTGCTGGCTCCGCCGTTCCATGGCCAGAGCATCAAGAACTACGAGAAGATCATCGAAGAGGAGACTCTGCGCGAGAGCGCAAACTGGCCGGAGGGCAAAGAGTTTCGCACGCTCGAGCCGATGAACAGGATCACACTGAACGTGATCCTGCGGACTGTGTTCGGCGCCGACGGTGCCGAGCTCGACTATCTGCGCGAAATCATCCCGCCCTGGGCCGAACTGGCCTCCCGGATGGCCACACTGCCGGAGCCGCCGTTCAATACGGGGCGTTACAGCCCGTGGGGCCGGCTCGCGGAGTTCCGCCGCAACTTCGACCGCACCGTCTTCGCGCTGATCGACAAGGCCGAAGCCGACCCGCAGCGCCAGGAGCGCACCGACATCCTCGCGCTTCTGCTGCGCACCACATACGAGGACGGCACTCCGATGTCGCGCCAGGACGTGTCCGACGAATTGCTGACGCTGTTGGGCGCCGGGCACGAGACCACAGCGTCGACGCTGGGGTGGGCGTTCGAGCGGTTGCGCCGTCATCCTGACGTTCTCGCCGAGCTCGTCAAGGAAAACGACTTGGGCGGCAACGATTTCCGCCAGGCCACCGTCCAAGAGCTGCAACGGAACCGGACCGTGATCGACTTCTCCGGCCGTCATGTCCGGGCGCCGCACTTCGATCTCGGCGAGTGGCGAATTCCGCACGGCTACACCGTGATGATCGCGATCGCCAACGTGCACGCCAACGCTGACGTGTTCCCGAATCCCGAGCGCTTCGACCCATACCGATTCGTCGGCACCAGGACACCGACGGCTTGGGTGCCCTTCGGCGGAGGGACCCGTCGCTGCATCGGGGCCGCGTTCGCCAATGTCGAGATGGACGTGGTGCTGCGAACGGTGTTGCGGCATTTCGTGATTGAGACGGACGACGCCCCGGACGAGAAGGTGCACTTCCGGGGCATCGCCTTCACGCCGAAGGACGGCGGCCGCATCGTCGTCCGCCGCCGCGAAACAGCGGCCGCCTAGGTCAGCGCGAGCGGACTACTGGCTGGCCTTCTCGCGCTTGGGCAGCTTCCAGCCCGGCCGCGGGAAGTGGCAGGTGTAGCCGGTGGGGTAGCGCTCCAGATAGTCCTGGTGCTCGGGTTCGGCCTCCCAGAAGTCGCTCGCCGGCGTCACCTCGGTGACGACCTTGCCCGGCCACAGCCCTGACGCGTCGACGTCGGCGATGGTGTCCAGCGCGACGCGCTTCTGCTCGTCGTCGAGGTAGAAGATCGCCGAGCGGTAGCTGGTGCCGACGTCGTTGCCCTGCCGGTTCTTCGTTGTCGGGTCGTGGATTTGGAAGAAGAACTCCAGCAGCGCGCGGAAGTCTGTCTGCGCCGGGTCGTAGGTGATCTCGATGGCCTCGGCGTGGCCCGGGTGGTTGCGGTAGGTGGCGTTGGCATTCTCGCCACCGGTGTAGCCGACGCGTGTCGACACCACGCCGGTCTGCTTGCGGATCAGATCCTGCATACCCCAGAAGCAGCCGCCGGCCAGGATGGCCTTCTGATAGTCGGTCACGCTCGTTCCTCCTTGGTGAACAAAGTCTTGTACTCCCCATATCCTTGCGCCTCGAGGTCGTCGAGGTGGATGAACCGCAGCGCCGCGGAGTTGATGCAGTACCGCAGCCCACCTTCGTCACGCGGGCCGTCGGTGAAGACGTGGCCGAGGTGGCTGTCGCCGTGGGCGGAACGCACCTCGGTGCGGATCATCAGATGCGAAAGATCCCGCTTCTCGACGACGTTCTCGCGCTCAATAGGCCGGGTGAAGCTCGGCCACCCGGTCCCGCTGTCGAACTTGTCGACCGACGCGAACAGCGGCTCACCGGACACCACGTCGACGTAGATGCCGGGCTCGTGGTTGTCCCAGTACTCGCCGGTGAACGGCCGCTCGGTGCCGTTCTTCTGCGTGACGTGGTACTGCTCCGGCGACAACGCGTCGACGGCCGCCGGGTTCTTGTTGTATTCGCATCGTCATAGTGCCTTTATAACCGCGCGCGCCATCGGTTTAGTCCGTGCGCGCGCCGTCGATGACCTGGTCGATCAGCTCATCGAGATTCTCGCCGCCTAGGCAGGCCATCAACTCGTCCAGATTCGCCACCACCAGCGGATGGGTCTGCGCCGTCGGCATGGGCCCGGAGAACTCCGGAGCACCGTCACCCAACGTCAGCTCGATCATCGTCGCGCCCTGCACCAGCCCAATCAGCGTGTGGTAGGTCCGCACCCCGGCAGTACCGCCGATGCCGCCGCGTTCGAGCAGCCGCAGCAGGCACTGGCCGATGTCGAACAGCCGGGCGTCGAATACGCGCCGCGTCGCGAGCAACCGGAACGCGATGGGGTGGGCCAGCGCGACGGCCCGGTACGAGTTGACGACGTCGTGCACGCCTCGACGCCACGGGGTGGTCTCCGGATCGGGAAGTTCGACTAGGTCGAGCAGGTGCGCGGCGACCGCGTCGACCAATGCGTCCTTGTTCGGGAAGTGGCGGTACAGCGCCATGCCCTCGACGCCGAGTTCGCCGCCGAGCCGCCGCATGGTGAGCGCGCCCAAGCCCTCGTCGTCGAGGAGCTGCAAGGCGGCGTCGACGATCTCGGTCCGCTGCAATGGCGCATGCCGCACACCGTCGAGCGTAGACGCGCTGTTTACAACGTAAACACTCGGGTGCTAGCGTTGGAGTTTACGACGTAAACAAAGGAGGCCGCATGACCGTAACGACCACCGCCCCGACTCGACAGGCCGTCAGCCGTGGGGTGGCCATGACCGACCGCAAGCTCGAGCGCTTCCTGGCGCAGCCACGCAGCGCTTCGCTCGCCTACGCGCGGCGCGACGGCAGTCCATTCGTGGTGCCCGTGTGGTTCCGCTGGCGCGACGGTGAGGTGCTCATCGGCACCGGCGCGGCCGACCCCAAAGTCGCTGCGATACGGCGTAATCCGCGCGTGACGGTCCTGGTGCACGACGACCGCGCGCCATACGGCGCCGTGATCATTGACGGTGAAGCCCGCGTCGACGTGCTCGGTCCGGCGGACGCCGATCCCACCGACGGCATCGCGATCGCGTACCTCGGTCGGATCGGCGGCGAGCTCTACAAGCAGCAGATGGCCGAGAACGGCGCATTCGACAACGGCCGCGCCATCATCCGGATCCGTCCCAACCTCATCCGCACCAACGACGGATCGGCGAGCCTGTCGTGGCCGGGGCGGGTGTTCGCGGCGGTGCGCTTTCGCCTGCCCATTCCGAAGCGTTGGGTTTGATCGCCGCTACCGTGGAGGGATGCGAGCAATAGCGTTGGCGCTCTTGGTCGGTTTGGCGCTGTGGACCGCGCCCGTGGCCATGGCCGAGCCGACGACCGTCGCGCCGCCCGAGGTGCCACCCGGCCATCCCGGCGTCGTCTTCACCAACGATCCGTCGATCGTCGACCCGCGCCCGATGCCCGTCGAATCCTGGAGCCGCCACGGCGCCGGCGACGTGTTGGCCCTGCACTTCACCACCGGCACGCCCGAGTGCTACGGCGTCAACGCCACAGTGCAGGAGACGCCCGAGAACGTCACCGTCGAGCTGCGCGGCGGCACGCGGGCCGACGCGGTCGGGCGGGCATGCATCATGATCGCCCTGTCCGGCACGCTCGAGGTGCCGCTGCAGAGTCCCGTCGGCGACCGACAGGTGCTCAGCGTCTACTGACCGCTCTCGACAAACCCAGGTAGAACGTGTTCTAGTTTGCGGGTGACAATCAAGACGTTCACCCGCGCTGAGCTGGCGGAGGCGTTCGAGAAGTTCGAGGCGACGGTCGACCGCGCCGCGCAAACTCGCGACTGGGATCCCTGGGTTGAGCAGTACACGCCCGACATCACCTACGTCGAGCACGCGGCAGGCACCATGCACGGACGCGACGAAGTGCGCGCCTGGATCGGCAAGACCATGGGGAGCTTCCCTGGCAGCTACATGACGTCGTTCCCGTCGCTGTGGAGCGTGATCGACGAGCCGACCGGCCGCGTCATCTGCGAACTGGACAACCCGATGCGCGATCCCGGCGACGGCACCATCATCAGCGCCACCAACATCTCGATCGTCACCTACGCCGGCGACGGGCTGTGGTGCCGTCAGGAGGACATCTACAACCCGCTGCGGTTCGTCAAGGCGACGATGAAGTGGTGCCGCAAGGCACAGGAACTGGGCACGCTGCCCGACGAGGCGGCGACGTGGATGCGTCAATACGGAGGCCAGAAGTGAAGCCCAAGTTGGTGATCGGCGCGAACGGCTTTCTGGGTTCGCATGTCACGCGACAGCTGGTCGCCGACGGCCATGACGTGCGGGCGATGGTGCGGCCGAACGCCACCACCATCGGCATCGACGATCTGCCCGTGAAGAAGTTCCTCGGCGACATCTGGGACAACGACACCCTGCGCGAGGCGATGGCCGGTGTCGACGACGTCTACTACTGCGTGGTCGACACCCGCGGTTGGCTGCGGGACCCGGCGCCGCTCTTTCACACCAACGTCGACGGCACCCGCAACGTGCTCGAGATCGCGAAAGACATCCACAAAGAAGGTGCCCTGCAACGATTTATCTTCACCAGCAGCTACGCGACGGTCGGCCGGCGGCGGGGGCACCGCGCCACCGAGGACGACATCATCGACCTGCGGGGCGTCACTCCGTATGTGCGCTCGCGGGTGCAGGCGGAGAACCTCGTGTTGCAGTACGCACGCAAGGCCAAAGTGCCCGCCGTCGCGATGTGTGTGTCAACCACGTACGGCAGCGGCGACTGGGGCCGCACCCCACACGGCGCGATCATCGCCGGCGCGGCCTTCGGCAAGATTCCGTTTGTGATGCGCGGCATCGAATTAGAAGCCGTCGGCGTCGACGACGCCGCCCGCGCACTGATCCTGGCCGCCGAACACGGCCGCGTCGGCGAGCGATACCTGATCTCGGAGAAGATGATCAGCAACGCCGACGTGGTTCGCATCGCCGCGGAGGCGGCAGGTGCGCCGGCGCCGACGAAATCGATTCCGCTGCCGGTTTCCTACACGCTGGCCCTGGCCGGCAGCGTCAAGGCGCGGCTGCGCGGCACCGACGAGCGGCTGTCGCTTGGCTCGATGCGGCTGATGCGCGCCGAGGCCCCCGTGGACCACGGCAAGGCTGTCCGTGAATTGGGTTGGGAGCCAGGGCCTGTCGAGGAATCGATCCGTGAGGCCGCCAGGTTCTGGGTTGGCCTGCGCGAGGCCAAACGCAAGAGCAGGGAAGGCGTCAACTAGATCGCTGTTTACCGGGCCGCGCCAACGCGCTGTGGACAAGGGCACGGACCTGGTTCTCAGCAGCGCCGCCTGCGAAGAACAGGATCTCGTCGCCGGCCTCGAGCACGTCATCAGGCTGCGGCAGGACGATCCCGCTGGAGCGAATCACGATGGCCAGTCTGCTGTTCGCGGGCAAGTGTAGGTCTTGCACCCGCCGCCCAACCAATGGACTGTCCTCGGGTAGCGTCAGTTTCGCCAAGCTGACTTGACCGTGTCGCAGTCCCATCAATCGCACAAGGTGGCCGATATCGATGGCGCCCTCGATGGCCGCGACCAGGGCGCTTGGTGTCGAGACCGCCACATCGACGCCCCACGATTCGGTAAACAGCCATTCGTTCCGCATCTCGTTGACTCTTGCCACGACCCTGGGCACCCCGAACTCGGTCTTGGCCAACAGAGCTGCCGCGAGGTTGACTTTGTCGTCGCCGGTCGCAGCGATCACGACGTCACATGTCTGCATTCCGGCCTCTTCGAGTGAGGTCAGCTCGCACGCGTCGGCGAGCAGCCAGTCCGCGTCGGGAACCGTGTGCGGTTCGTAATGTTGGGGATTGCGCTCGATCAGCAAGACCTTGTGGCCGTCGTCGAGCAGTTCCTGAGCCACGGACCGACCGACCGCCCCGGCGCCGGCGATGCCGATCCGCATCATCTGACCCTCGGCACGCCGCTCGAGCTCTTTGGCGCGGACCGAAATGTCGGGCGCTCGTCTTCTGATGCGGAACACGCAGTCATACTGACCCATGCGGCGTCCTCCGGGGCTGGATACCACGGCAGATCCACAGCTCTCGGTCATGTCAACGGTGTGCAGGCCCGAACGGGGTGGAAATGAGCTTGCAGCAGCTGTACCTGGCGCTGTTTGCCGCCGGGCTGGTGCTGCTGGCCAGCATTGTCGCCACCAGGCTGGCCACCCGAGTGGGCCTGCCGAGCCTGCTGCTGTTCCTCGGCGTCGGCGTCATCGTCGGTGAAGACGGACTCGGACTGCCTTTCGACAACTACTTGCTCGCCGAGCACCTCGGCACGGTGGCATTGGCGATCATCCTCATCGAAGGCGGTCTGACGACGAGGTTCGCCGACGTGCGACGGGTGTTGGCGCCCGCGGGGGCGTTGGCCACCGTCGGCATCGGAGTGAGCATGGCGGTCACGGCCACAGCGGCGCACCTGCTGCTCGGGATCGAGTGGCAGCTGGCGCTGCTGCTCGGCGCCGTCGTGTCCTCCACCGACGCCGCGGCGGTGTTCTCGGTGCTGCGGGTCGTGCCATTGCCGCGCCGCGTCGCGGGCCTACTCGAAGCCGAGTCGGGATTCAACGACGCGCCGGCCGTCATCCTCGTCCTGATGTTCAGCGTGACGCCGCTGGAGCTGTCCCCGGTCCACGCGATCGGCCAGCTGGTCTACGAGCTGGCCGTCGGCGCCGCAATCGGGTTGGGCTGCGGGTTTCTCGGGGCAATTGCCTTGCGCCGCATCGCTCTTCCAGCCTCCGGCCTGTATCCCATCGCGACCTTCGGGTTGGGCATGGTCGCGTTCGCCGCTGCCGGTTCGGCCCACGCCAGCGGATTCCTCGCCGCATATCTGGCCGCCGTGGTCCTCGCCAACTCCGGGCTACCTCATCGCTCGGCCACCCGGTCCTTCGCAGAAGGCCTCGGCTGGCTCGCGCAGATCGGCCTGTTCGTCCTGCTCGGCCTGCTCGTCGACCCCAGCGACCTGACCGCTGAATTGGTGCCGGCCATCGTCATCGGCCTCGTCCTGCTGTTGGTCGCCAGGCCGTTATCCGTCGTCGTCTCCCTTGCCGGATTCCGGGTGCCCTGGCGTGAACAGGTGTTCCTGTCATGGGCCGGTCTGCGGGGCGCGGTGCCGATCGTGCTGGCAACCTTCCCCATCGTCGAGGGTGTCCCCGACAGCCTGCGCATCCTCAACATCGTGTTCATCCTGGTGGTGGTGTTCACCCTGGTCCAGGGTCCGAGCTTGCGTCCACTCGCGCACCGGCTGGGCCTGATTCCGAAGGAGGCCACCCGCGAGATCCAGGTGGAATCGGCTCCGCTCGACGTCCTGGACGCCGAACTACTGACGATGACCGTGGAGTCGCCGTCCCGGTTGCACAACGTCACGGTGCTCGAACTGCGACTGCCCGACCCCAGCGTCATCACCCTGATCATCAGGGACGGCCACACGTTCGTCCCCCAACCCGACACGCGCATCGCGGTCGGGGACGAACTGCTCATCGTCACCACCACCAAGACACGCGCCGCGGCCGAGCGCAGGCTGCGCGCAGTAAGCCGCCGCGGCAAACTCGCGTACTGGTTCGACGAGTACGGCGAACCGGATTGAGCGCTAAGGTCGGTTCAGTGAGATTCGCTTTCAAGACATCCCCGCAGAACACCACCTGGGCCGACATGCTTGCGGTTTGGCAGGCGGCCGATGATATCGAGGTCTTCGAGTCCGGCTGGACCTTCGACCACTTCTACCCGATCTTCTCCGACTCCAGCGGGCCGTGCCTCGAGGGCTGGACGACGCTGACCGCGCTGGCCCAGGCCACCACGCGGCTGCGGCTGGGCACCCTGGTCACCGGCATCCATTACCGCCACCCGGCCGTGCTGGCCAATATGGCTGCCGCACTGGACATCATCTCTAACGGCCGGCTCGAACTGGGCATCGGCGCGGGCTGGAACGAAGAGGAATCCGGCGCGTACGGCATCGAATTGGGCTCTCTCAAGGAGCGTTTCGACCGCTTCGAGGAAGCCTGCCAGGTGCTGACCGGGCTGCTCAGCCAGGACGCGACGACATTCGACGGCACGTACTACCAACTCAAGGACGCGCGCAACGAGCCGAAGGGCCCGCAGCAGCCGCACCCGCCCATCTGCATCGGTGGAAGCGGTGAGAAGCGCACGCTGCGGATCACCGCGAAGTACGCGCAACACTGGAACTTCGTCGGCGGGCCACCCGAGGAGTTCGCCCGCAAGCGCGATGTGCTGGCCTCACACTGCGCGTACATCGGCCGCGACCCGAAGGAGATCATGCTTTCGGCGCACATCCGGCTGAGCCCCGACCACCACAACCCCGGTCAGGCGATCGACTACAGCCACGCGATCGATCAGGCGGCCGCCCTCGGCAAGGAGGGTCTGGACCTCGCGATCGTGTATCTGCCGGCGCCGCACACCCCGGCTGTGCTCGAACCCTTGGCGGAGGCGATCCGGGATTCGGGTTTGGTCACCAGCAAAGTCGGGTGACGGTCACGAAAATATAACGGTTAGGCAAACGATTGGTCACACGCCGTCGAATCGGCGTAACTATGGCGGTCCGGCTTCGCTAGACGCCGTAACGAAGTAGCTCGTCGGCGGTGATCAACCGCTCGGCCTTGGCCGGAAATTCGCGGCTCTTCACTGGGTGGCGCAACAATGACCAGGCAATTCGACTCATCCGAGCACGCGACAGTGGGTTGATGTGCACGTCGATCTCTCCTGCGATATACCAATAGCTGAACCAGGGACTTACGTTACCGCATGACCCTCATCAAGTCATTAGATACCCAGTTTCTGGCAAACTGAACTAGGCGCGCCGAGCAATAATCGGATGTTTTTGGTGATGCAGAAGTGACTACAGTGACTCGCTGGTTCCCCTCGATCAGCCTGGTTTGAGGAAGACGTCGTCAAGTGTGACGGTGCGCAGCTTGCGCGACCCGTACACCTCCGTCACCGGCAAGTGGTTCAGATGTCCGATCACGACGGTTTGCGGGTTGAAGTACAGATTGGCCATCCTGACGACCTCGCTCGCCGGGATCCAGACGTGATCTTCCAACGTTCCGGACCACAACGTGCCGACGGTGTAACCGAGATCGCCCGCCACCTTGCAACTACCGTTGGGGGACCGCCGTGGGCTTGATCGGCGCCGGAAGCGCGGTTCGGCCCATCAGATAGCGGTCGACGCCGGCCGCGGCGGCACGCCCCTCGGCGATCGCCCACACGATCAACGACTGGCCGCGACCCATATCACCGGCGACGAAGACGCCCGGCACCGTGGTGGCATACGAGCCGTCGCGGGCGACATTGCCACGGTCGGTGAACTCGACGCCGAGGTCGGTCAGCAGGCCCGCCTTCTCCGGCCCGACGAACCCCATCGCGAGTAGCACCAGATCGGCTTCCATGTCGAAGTCGGTGCCGTCGACCTTGACGAACTTGCCGCCTTCCATGCGTACCTCGTGCCCGCGCAGCGCGGTGACTTTGCCGTCGCTGCCGATGAACTCCTCGGTGTTGACGGAGTAGACGCGCTCGCCGCCTTCCTCGTGCGCGGAGGACACTCGGAACATCAACGGGTAGACCGGCCATGGCGTCGAATCCGCACGGGTCTCCGGCGGGCGGGGCATGATCTCGAACTGGTGCACGCTGGCCGCGCCCTGGCGGTGCACGGTGCCCAGGCAGTCGGCGCCGGTGTCGCCGCCGCCGATGATGATGACCTTCTTGCCTTTGGCATGTATTGGCGGCAGGCCCTTTTCGTCGACGACCGGGTCGCCCTGCTGCACCCGGTTGGCCCACGGCAAGAACTCCATGGCCTGATGGATGCCATCCAACTCGCGGCCGGGGATCGGCAGATCGCGCGCCGCGGTCGCGCCGCCGGTCAGCACCACCGCGTCGAACTCCGCGCGCAACTGTTCGGCGGTGATGTCAATGCCGACGTTCACGCCCGCCCGGAACTGCGTGCCCTCGGCCCGCATCTGATCAAGCCGACGGTCGATGTGGCGCTTTTCCATCTTGAATTCCGGGATGCCGTAACGCAGTAGGCCGCCGATGCGGTCGTCGCGCTCGAACACCGTCACCGAATGCCCGGCCCGGGTCAGCTGCTGGGCGGCGGCGAGGCCGGCGGGACCGGATCCGACGACCGCGACCTTTTTGCCTGTCAACCGGGCCGGCGGCAATGGGACGACCCAGCCCTCGTCGAAGGCGTTGTCGATGATCTCGACCTCGACCTGCTTGATGGTCACCGGATCCTGGTTGATGCCCAGCACACACGAGCCCTCGCACGGGGCCGGGCAGAGTCGACCGGTGAACTCAGGGAAGTTGTTGGTCGCGTGCAGCCGCTCGATCGCGTCGTGCCAGCGGTCGGTCCGTACCAGGTCGTTCCACTCCGGAATGAGATTGCCCAGCGGGCAACCGTTGTGGCAGAACGGAATACCGCAATCCATGCACCGGGTTGCCTGCTGCCGCAGAGTGTCGTGGGAGAAGTCCTCGTAGACCTCTTTCCAGTCGAGCAGCCGCAGCGGGACCGGCCGTCGCTGCGGGGTCTCGCGCTTCGTGTGCTTGAGGAAGCCGCTGGGATCAGGCATTCGCGGCCGCCATGATCGCCTTGTCGACGTCCTCGCCCGTGCTCTTGGCTTGGGCGATTGCCTTCAACACCTTCTTGAAGTCGCGCGGCATCACCTTCACAAAATGCCCAAGCTCTCGATCCCAGTCAGCCAGAATGCGTTGTCCGACGGCCGAATCCGTCGCATCGACGTGGGCCTGGACGGTGTTGAACAGCCACTCGACATCCGCCTGGTCGAGGGCGTCAAGGTCCACCATCTCGGCGTTGAGGTTCTCCTCGAATGCCCCGTCGGGGTTGTAGACGTAGGCCACCCCACCCGACATGCCGGCCGCGAAGTTTCGCCCGGTCGAGCCGAGGATGACGACCTTCCCACCGGTCATGTACTCGCAGCCGTGATCGCCAACGCCTTCCACAACCGCGTGGGCGCCGGAGTTGCGGACCGCGAACCGCTCACCGACGACGCCGCGCAGGAACACCTCACCACTGGTGGCGCCGAACAGGATGACGTTGCCGGCGATGATGTTCTCCTCGGCGATGTAGTCCTCCGGTGCGTTGTCCGACGGCCGCACCACGATGCGGCCACCGGACAGGCCCTTGCCGACGTAGTCGTTGGCGTCGCCGTACACGCGCAGCGTGATGCCCTTGGGCACGAAGGCCCCGAAGCTGTTGCCGGCCGAGCCGTCGAACGTGATGTCGATGGTGCCGTTGGGAAGACCTTGGCCGCCATAGGCTTTGGTCAGCTCATGGCCGAGCATCGTGCCCACGGTGCGATTGGTGTTGGCGATGGTCGTCGAGAACCGTACCGGCGTAGCCGAGTCGAGGGCCTCGCGGCTCATCACGATCAGCTGCTGATCGAGCGCCTTGTCCAGCCCATGGTCCTGACTGGAGCTGCAGTACAGGTCCTGGTTCATGAATGCCGATTCCGGCTCGTGTAGCACCGGCGCCAGGTCAAGTTTGTAAGCCTTCCAGTGCTCGGCCGCCTGCGTGGTGTCCAGCGAGCCGACCTGGCCGACCATCTCGTTGACGGTGCGGAAGCCCAACTGCGCCATCAGTTCCCGGACTTCCTCGGCGATGAACATGAAGAAGTTCTCGACGAATTCCGGCTTACCCGTGAACCGCTCCCGCAGCACCGGGTTCTGGGTGGCCACACCGACGGGGCAGGTATCCAGGTGGCACACCCGCATCATGATGCAGCCGGACACCACCAGCGGTGCGGTGGCGAAACCGAACTCCTCGGCGCCGAGCAACGCCGCCATCACGACGTCGCGACCGGTCTTGAGCTGCCCGTCGACCTGCACAACGATCCGATCGCGTAACCCGTTGAGCAGCAGCGTCTGCTGCGTCTCGGCCAGGCCCAGCTCCCACGGCGCGCCCGCGTGCTTCTGCGACGTCAGCGGCGTGGCACCGGTGCCGCCGTCGTGGCCCGAAATCAGCACCACGTCGGCGTGCGCCTTGGAGACTCCGGCGGCAACCGTTCCGACGCCGTTCTCGCTGACCAGCTTGACGTGCACGCGGGCATGCGGGTTGGCGTTCTTCAGGTCGTGGATCAGCTGCGCCAGGTCCTCGATGGAGTAGATGTCGTGGTGCGGCGGCGGGGAGATCAGGCCGACGCCCGGTGTGGAGTGCCGCACCTCGGCGATCCACGGGTACACCTTGTTGCCCGGGAGCTGGCCACCCTCACCGGGTTTCGCACCCTGGGCCATCTTGATCTGGATGTCGGTGCAGTTCGTCAGGTAGTGGCTGGTCACTCCAAAGCGAGCCGAAGCGACCTGCTTGATGCCGCTGCGCCGCCAGTCGCCGTTCTCGTCGGGGTCGAACCGGCTGACGTGCTCGCCCCCCTCGCCCGAATTCGACCGGCCGCCAAGACGGTTCATCGCGATGGCCAGCGTCTCGTGGGCCTCGGCGGAGATCGAGCCGTAGCTCATCGCGCCGGTGGAGAAGCGCTTGACGATCTCGCTGGCCGACTCCACCTCATCCAACGGCACCGGCGGGCGCACACCGTCTTTGAACTTGAGCAGGCCGCGCAGCGAGGCCATCCGCTCGCTCTGGTCGTCGATCAGGGCGGTGTACTCCTTGAAGATCGAGTACTGCCCGGTGCGGGTCGAGTGCTGCAGCTTGAACACCGTGTCCGGGTTGAACAGGTGGTACTCGCCCTCACGGCGCCACTGGTATTCGCCGCCGACCTCGAGCTCGCGGTGCGCCCACTCGTCGGGCCGGTCCAGGTAGGCCAGCGCGTGCCGGGAGGCCACGTCGTCGGCGATGTCGTCGAGGTCGATGCCCCCGACCGGACACGTCAAGCCGGTGAAATACTCGTCGAGCAGCGGCTGGCTCGATGCCGATGGCCTGGAACAGCTGAGCGCCGGTGTAGGAGGCCAGCGTCGAGATGCCCATCTTGGACATCACCTTCAGCACGCCTTTGCCCGCCGCCTTGACGTAGTTGGCCTTGGCCTTGTCACGGTCCAGGCCGTTCAGCGCACCTCTGTCGATCATGTCCTCGATCGACTCGAAGGCCATGTACGGGTTGATCGCGGCTGCGCCGAAGCCGACCAGACAGGCCATGTGGTGCACCTCGCGGGCGTCACCGGCCTCGACGACCAGGCCGACCTGGGTCCTGGTGCGCTCGCGCACCAGATGGTGGTGCACCGCTGACACGGCCAGCAGCGACGGGATGGGCGCCATCTGCTCGTTGGACTCGCGGTCGGACAGCACGATGATGCGCGCACCCTCACGGATCGCCGTCGACACCTTGGCGCGGACATTGGCCAGTGCCTCGCGCAGACCCTGGCCCCCGCGGTTCACCGGATACAGGCAACGGATCACGGCCGTGCGCAGCCCGTGCTTGCGGCCGTCGACCTCTTGATCGGGGTCGAGGTTGACCAGCTTGGCGAGCTCGTGGTTGCGCAGGATCGGCTGCGGCAGCACTATCTGGCGGCACGATTCCGGGGTGGGGTTGAGCAGGTCGCCCTCGGGACCGACGGTGCCCTGCAGGCTGGTCACCACCTCTTCGCGGATGGCATCGAGCGGCGGGTTCGTCACCTGCGCGAACAGCTGCTGGAGGTAGTCGAACAGCATCCGTGGCCGCTGCGAGAGCACCGCGACGGGCGTGTCGGTGCCCATCGAGCCGAGCGGCTCCACACCGGTGCGCGCCATCGGCGCCACGAGCAGGTTGAGCTCCTCGTACGTATAGCCGAAAGCCTGCTGGCGCAACACGACTCGGTGATGCGGCATGCGGACGTAGTCGCCCTGCGGCAGCTCGTCGAGGTGGAACAGGCCGGCGTCGAGCCACTCCTGATACGGGTGCTCGGCGGCCAGTTCGGCCTTGATCTCCTCGTCGTCGACGATGCGGCCCTGCGCGGTGTCGACCAGGAACATGCGGCCGGGCTGCAGGCGCATCTTCTTCACGACGGTGGACGGGTCGAGGTTGAGCACACCGGCCTCGGACGCCATCACGACGAGGCCGTCCTTGGTGACCCAGATGCGTGACGGGCGAAGGCCGTTGCGGTCCAGCACCGCCCCGATCACGGTGCCGTCGGTGAACGTCATCGACGCCGGGCCGTCCCACGGCTCCATCAGCGACGCGTGGTACTGATAAAACGCCCGGCGTGCCGGGTCCATCGACTCGTTGCGTTCCCACGCCTCCGGGATCATCATCAGCACGGCGTGCGGCAGGCTGCGGCCGCCGAGATGCAGCAGCTCGAGCACCTCGTCAAACCGCGCGGTGTCGGATGCGCCAGGGGTGCAGATCGGCACGACCTTGTCGAGGTCCTGGCCGCCAGAACACGTCGGTGTTGATCAGCGCCTCGCGGGCTCGCATCCAATTCTCGTTGCCGGTGACGGTGTTGATCTCACCGTTGTGGGCGATCCGCCGGAACGGGTGCGCCAGCGGCCACGACGGGAACGTGTTGGTCGAGAACCGCGAGTGCACGATGCCCAGCGCGCTGGTCAGCCGATCGTCTTGCAGGTCAAGGTAGAACGCCTTGAGCTGAGGCGTGGTCAGCATGCCCTTGTAGACGAACGTCTGACCGGAAAGGCTTGGGAAATAAACGGTTTCGCGGCCCGGGCCGTCCTGCCCAGGCCCCTTGGTCCCGAGCTCGTGCTCGGCGCGCTTGCGCACGACGTAGGCGCGGCGCTCCAGGTCCATGCCAGATGCGCCTGCGATGAACACCTGCCGGAAGGTGGGCATGGCGTCTCGTGCCAGCGCGCCCA
This sequence comes from uncultured Actinomycetota bacterium, assembly GCA_963765155.1. Taxonomy (GTDB): domain Bacteria; phylum Actinomycetota; class Actinomycetes; order Mycobacteriales; family Mycobacteriaceae; genus Mycobacterium. Next base: position 543,150 of record CAVXVJ010000022.1, on the reverse strand, counting down.
GGGACGACTCGTCGGTGGGCACCTCGCGCCAGCCAAGGACCTCGAGGCCCTCGGCCTCGGCGATCTTCTCCACGGATTCACACGCGGTCGCGGCGTCCTTGGACGACTGCGGCAGGAACGCGATGCCGGTGGCGTAGCTCCCGTATTCGGGCAGGTCGAAATCGACAACGGCGCGTAGGAACTCATCCGGCACCTGCAGCAGAATGCCTGCGCCGTCGCCGGTGTGCGGCTCGGCGCCCTGCGCACCGCGGTGCTCCAGGTTCACCAGGGCGGTGATGGCCGCATCGACGATGTCGCGGCTGCGGCGACCGTGCATGTCGGCCACCATCGCCACACCGCACGCGTCGTGCTCAAACGCGGGGTTGTACAGCCCTTGAATACTGGGCGCCATTCCCACCTACCTTTTTCCCGCACGCCTTACGAAAGTCTGCATGGCAGCCGTCGATGACGGCATTAGCCGTTCCTGCGGTGGAGGTGCCTTTGTGCAGCATTGAACGCCGGCCCAATCCCACTCGCCACAAGTGGAGAAAACGATAAGTCAAACACCGCGCGACATGCCAACTTAGTCAAACCTAACTATACTGATCGGGCCGGTTCGCGGCGCCGACGATCGCGGCGTAGATAACGAACGAATAACGTTGCCGCTGTTTGCCTTTCGGCGGCGCGACGCGGCGCCGACGAGTACGCGGGGAAGATCATACTCCTGGCCCATTCCTCTGCAATATTTGCTGGGATATGTGTCCGAGTGTGCGACCTGCAGTGACGAGATTGCATTCGTTTGCGCAAAGCTTAGTCAGATTCTTAGAGAACTGCCCGCGTGCTGGCGTAGGGCCGCAGATCCCGTGACGCGGCAAGATTGCAAACGGTTCCGCTCATGAGGGGTGCCGGTCGATTAGCATCCGCTGCATGCCCCAGACCCGCGAATCCCACGGCGGGCTGGGCGGTTTCATCCGGCGCTCGGGGTATCTCCGCAAGTGGCTGATCCTCGGCGTCTCGATCGGCATCATCGCCGGATTGGGCGCGGTCGTCTTCTACCTGGCCCTGGACTACGCCGGTCGGTTCCTGCTCGGCTACCTGGCCGGCTACGACATCCCCAAACCCGTCGGCGACGGCGGCGACGCCGGCTCACCGGGGTTCGACCGGTGGTGGGCGATCCCGCTGGTGGCCTTCGGTGGCGCGCTGCTGTCGGCGTGGCTGGTCGCCAAGTTCGCCCCGGAGGCCGAGGGCCACGGGACCGACAGCGCGATCGAGGCCGTGCACACCGATCCGAGGGCGATCCGGGCCAGGGCGATCGTCGTGAAGACCATCACCAGCGCGGTGACCATCGGATCGGGCGGGTCGGGTGGACGTGAGGGGCCGGCCGCGCAGATCTCGGCGGGCTTCGGCTCACTGCTGAGTCGGCGGCTGGACCTGTCCGACGACGATGGTCGCGTCGCCGTGGCGCTCGGCATCGGCTCCGGCATCGGTGCGATCTTCGGTGCCCCGCTGGGCGGCGCGGTGCTGGCGGCATCGATTGTCTACCGCGAAGACTTCGACTACCGCTCGCTGATTCCCGGATTCATCACGTCGGGCACCGCGTACGCCATCTATGGATCGATCCTGGGTTTCGAGCCGCTGTTCGGCTTCGTCGCGCCGGACTACGAGTTCGACCCGCGGCAGCTCATCTGGTTTGTGGTGATCGGAATCATCGCTGCCGCAATCGGATATCTCTACGCACGCACGTTCTACGCCACCGTCGCGCTGACGCATCGGCTGCCAGGGGGCTCCGTCATCAAGCCGGCCATCGGCGGTCTACTCGTCGGGCTGCTGGCCCTGCTGATCCCTCAGGTCCTGTCCAGCGGGTATGGCTGGGCCCAGAAGGCGGCCGCCACAGAGACGTTGATGGCGATCCCGCTGTGGATCGTGCTGATCCTGCCGATCGCCAAGATCGTCGCGACGTCGCTGTCGATCGGCACGGGCGGGTCGGGCGGCATCTTCGGCCCCGGCATCGTGATCGGCGCGTTCGTCGGCGCGGCGATCTGGCGACTCGCAGATCTGGCGGGCGCGCCCGGAATCCCCGACAGCCCAGGCGTTTTCGTCGTCGTCGGAATGATGGCGTGCTTCGGCAGCGTCGCGCATGCACCGCTGGCCGTGATGATCATGGTGGCCGAGATGACGGGTTCGTTCGCTGTCATTCCGGGTGCGATGGTCGCGGTCGGCATCGCCTACCTGGTGATCTCGCGCACGACTGTGTCCATATACCAAGCGCAGCGTCTCAACCGCGAAGCCGCCGAGGCCGAGCGACAACGTGGCGGGGCGAGGTAACGCTCGCGTCTCGAAAATTTCCATCCCAGAACGATTCGGCTACGGAGGGTCCGCGCACCACGCCCCATGTGCAACCCTCACCGCACAGCGTCACATCCAATGGAGGAGTCACGCATGCGCGAGCCGACCATGCTGCACCGATTGGCGGCGGAGTTCATCGGCACGTTCTGGCTGGTCTTCGGCGGCTGCGGCAGCGCAGTTTTCGCGGCCAAGTTCATGTCCGACGGGGTGTCGGTCGGGATCGGTTTTCTCGGTGTCGCGCTCGCATTCGGGCTGACGGTGCTCACCGGCGTATACGCGTTCGGCACCATCTCCGGCGGCCATTTCAACCCCGCGGTCACGCTGGGCGCCGCGCTGGCCAGGCGGGTGGAGTGGAAAGTGCTGCCCGCCTACTGGTTCACGCAGGTGATCGGCGGCCTGGCAGCAGGCATGATGATCTACGTCGTGGCCAAGGGCCAAGAGGGCTGGAGCGCCACGGGCAATATGGCTGCCAACGGTTTTGGCGACCATTCCCCCGGGGGCTATTCGTTGTGGGCGGTGATCGTCGCCGAGGTGATCCTGACCGGGATGTTCCTGTTGGTCATCCTGGGCTCTACCGATGACCGTGCGCCAAAGGGATTCGCGGGCTTGTCAATTGGTCTCACCCTGACGTTGATTCACCTGATCTCGATCCCGATCTCCAACACCTCGGTCAACCCGGCGCGCTCCACCGGCGTCGCGTTCTTCAACGGCGACGGCGCACCGGCGCAGCTGTGGGTGTTCTGGCTGGCGCCGTTGATCGGCGCGGCGATCGCGGGTATCGCCTACCCGTACCTGTTCGGCCGGCACGAAGAACTCGCCGACCGGCCAGTGCGCGACGATGCCCTGGAGGAGTCGGCCACCGAGGACTCCTAGGTGAGATGATCGAACTCTCCACTGGCCCAGCGGATGTGGGTCTCGGCTGAGCGCCGCACCACGTCCTTGGCATCGTGGTCGATCTCGTCGCCGCCAAGGGTGTACAGCCGGTCGTAGTCGAACGGCTCGAGCCGATCGACGATGCGGCGCACCACTGCGGGCGACAGCGGCACATGCTTGGGAAAGTTGCGCTGGAATGAGACCCAATCGCGGGCCAGCCCACCGGAAATGGTGTCACCGACCAGCAGCGTTCCATCTGCGGTCAGCGCGACCGAACTGCCCCGCATATGCCCACCGACATGCAGCAGCTGGACACCGGGCAGCGGCTCGAGCTGCTCCTTCCACAGTTCGATCACGGGGTCGGTTCGGGGCAGCCACTCCTGGTCGAGGGCGTTGACGTAGACCGGCGCATCGCCGAACTCTTTGCTCCAACTCAGCTGCGCGCCGAACATATGCGGATGGCTGGCCGCGATCACCGCCACGCCGCCGAGGCCGCGCACCAGAGCGACGATGTCGTCGTCGAGGTAGCTTGGCGCATCCCACAGCAGATTGCCTTGGCCGGTCTGCACGACGAATGACCGGTGCCCGATAGCGAATCGCGGCTCTCGCCGCAGGCTGTGCACACCCCGGCCATGGTCGACGTGCTCGGTCCGATGCGGCTGGGCGGCGAGTTCGGCCAGCGTCGTCCAGGTTCCGTGCGGCGGCAGGTCACCGCGCTCCTCGATGGACACCACCTCGGAGGTGAAGACGCAACTGTTCTCGGGCGGTCGGACGTCGGCATCCGCATGCTCGACGCCGCACCCGTCACATATCCATGTCATGCCGCCGAGCCTGCCGCCTCAACAATGGTTGAGGTCAAGGCGGCGACTCGGCTACTTGACCGGCGCCTTCTTCTTGGCGCTGCGGGCCGCGGCCTTCTCGGTCCGCGCGCCGCGGTTGGCCAGCTGCCCGCCGGCATTCTCCAAGTGGGCGCGGACGAACCACTGGAACTTCTCCAGTTCGGCGGCGTGCTCCTCGAGGATGTTCTCGGTCACCGGATCGAGTTCGCCTGCGCGGTGGATGGCCTTGCGGGTGTCCTCGATCACGCCGGTGTAGACGAGGTCGAGCGCCGCTAGATGCGCCTGCACGGTGTCGCGGCCGACCGAGTAGTCGTCCCAGGTGCGGTCCTTGAGGATGGCGCCGGGTGTGCCCTGTGGTGACTTGCCCAGCGTCGCGATGCGCTCGGCCACCTCGTCGGCATAGGCGCGCACCAAGGTGACCTGGGGGTCGATCATCTCGTGTACGCCGATGAAGTTCGGCCCCACGACGTTCCAGTGGATGTGCTTGAGCGTCAAGTGCAGGTCGTTGTACGTGCTCAGTTGCTTCTGCAGCAGGGCGGCAACCTCGGTGCCGCTCTTCTCGGACAAGCCGGGGATTGTGAACTCAGTCATCAATAGCTCCTTTCCCGTGATCGACTGTCGCGCGACGTGTACCCGCGCGGCGCGGGCAGTAATCGCGCCTAGAGCGCGCGCAGATTCGGGATTGCCCGACGCGGCGCGACCCGTGGCGCGTGCGCAGGGCCGGTGACCTCCAGCAACCGGACTGCGCGGTGCCGGTGAGGTCTCAGCGGCTCGAGCAAGTCCAGCATCGCCGGGTCGTCGATCTCGTGGCCGAGAAGCCGCCACCCGACCATTTTCGCCAGGTGAAAGTCACCGACCGACAACGCATCGGCGTCGCCGAATGCGCGCTGGGCCGTCTCGGCGGCGGTCCATTCGCCGACCCCCGGCAACGACATCATCGCCCGGCGGGCCTGCTCCGGCGGACGGGTACACAGCCGCTCCAGCGACTCCGCGCGCTGTGCGCAGCCGACGATCGTGCGGGCGCGGCCGGGGTCGACGTTGGCGAGGTGGAACTCCCACGACGGGATCCGTCGCCACACGTCGCCAGACGGCGGCACCCGCATGTGGGCCGGCGCGGGACCGGGAGCCGGGGCACCGAACTTCGTCACCAGCTTGCGCCATGCGCGGCGCGCGTCCATGCCGTAGACCCGCTGTTCGAGCACGGCCGGGACGAGCGACTCCAGCACGCGGCCGGTACGGCCCAGGCGCAGATGCGGCACCCGTCGGTGCAACTCGGCGATCGTCGGATCGTCGGGACTGAACCCGGACGCGTCGTCGTCAACGCCCAGCGCGGCGGGCAGCGTCTCGGTGAATTCCGTTGCGCCGCTTCCCCATGCCTCGCAGTCGATAGCGTCGGCCGCCGAGCGCGTGATGCGCGCGGTCACCGGTCCGCTGCGCATCAGGCTGGTGCGCCAGATAGTCCCGTCGGGCGCGTCGTGATAGCACGGATCACCGCGGCCGCGGCGCAGCGGCGCCAGTGTCAGGCTGGGGCTGGCCGGCCCGTCGAATGCGACGCTGACCGTGCTGTGCACCGCCTCAGACTATTCGACCGTGATGTCGGCCTTGTCCGGATAGAACGCGACGTGGTCGACGATCTGGCCCACCGCCGGATAGGGCTTCTGATAGGTCCAGATCACGTCCTCGACGGTGTCGCCCGCGGTGGTGGCGACGTGGTAGTAGCTCGCTTCGCCCTTGAACGGGCAGTAGGTCTCGGTGTCGCTGGGGCGCAGCCTGTCGGCCGCGACGTCGCGCAGCGGGATGTACTGCACCGCGGGGTAGGTGGACTCCTGCAGCGTCAACGCGTCGTGGGTGTCGGCCACGACTTCACCATTGACCCGCACCGTGACGTGCTTGCCGGCCGGTTCGACGGTGATGGGATGAGCCTCGGTGGGCTCGAGTACGGGACGGTCGGTCATGGCTAGCCTCCTGACGAACGTGTCTATCGAGGGCAACATGTCGGGACCCTTCAATCTTCCCGCCGGACCGTCTCTCACGCCGAGGTGAGCTGAGGCTGTGGATAACCGCAGCGACGGGCGCTCACTTGTCGGACCACCGGCGCACGCTGGCCGCAACCACGACAGAAAGGTGCGGCCATGTGCTGGCAGTGCGACAACCCAGACCGTCCCATCGAGGAATACTTCGATGAATTGCGAGAGATGATCCGCACGCATGGGTGGGTGGTGCAGTTCGTCGAAGACGACCGACGGCCATTCGCATACACGATCGGGTTACACGACCGTGGTCTGCCCGAACTCGTGGTCAGTGGGTTGTCGTCGTTACAGTCGGCGCACACGTTGAACGCCATCGCCACTGCATCGCTCGGCGGAACTGTCTACAAGCCGGGCGAGCACATCAGGCTGGGGCACGACATGGTCCTCGAGGTCGTCGAAGTGGAGCACCCCGATGCGCATTTGAATTTCGCCGTCGCTCTTTGCGGACCAGAGGTGCGGGCACTGCAGATGGTTTGGGCCGACGAACGTGGCCGCTGGCCATGGGACGCACGGTGGAGCCACGGCCGCCGGCGGCAGCCTGTGCTCGGCGTACGGCATCCGTTGCGCGAGGCAAGCTGATCTCTGATGCCGCGACTTGGTTGTCGGACCCACGGGAGATGCCGCGCCGCGACGGCATCGACGCCGTTGAGAACAGCCACCGGGATTGTTAGTCGACAGCGGACGAGCCGAACTTGTCATACGTGTCGGGGAGTATCGGGTTTGTGACGGCGGTGAAGCTGCGGCAGTGGCGTGGGGTGAAGCAGGTGGCGGGTCCGGCGGGGGCGGCGATCACCACCCGGTTGCGGACCACACCCGAGGACGAGCGGGTGCTCGATCTGGTAGCCGAGCATGTGGGTGGGCTGCGGCGGGCGGACCTGGCCGCCGTCAGCCGACCGGCGCCGCTGGATCCGGCGATCGACGATGAGGCGAAGCGGCGGGCGCGCCGGGAGCGGGTCAACACCCGTAAGAAGGCGTTGACCGCGCAGTCCAGTGCGCGGTGGGCCAATGCGATCATCGCCGGCAACGACGCGCAGTACCGGCTGGCCCGCGACGCCCAGCATCGCCATATCGTCGGGCTGCGCGCGGCGATCGCCACCATCGAGAAGCGACTGGCGGCACCCACCGACGACACTCTCAGCCCGGAGCAATGCCGGGCGCGCCGAAAGTCCAAGCTGCCGAAGGGCTATCCCAGTCAGGCGGAGAGGTTCCAAAAGCAGCGCAGGCTGCAGCGGCTGCGAGCCACACTGGGCCGCGTGCAGGCCGATTGGGATAACAATCGTGTGCGTGTCACCGATGGTGGTAAGGGGTTGGCCAAGACCCGCCACAACGTCGACGCGGCGGGCCTGACGGTGTCCGGGTGGCGCTCCGAATGGGATTGCGCACGCGACCGCATCGAGGCCAAGGGCTCGAGCGATGAGCCGTTCGGCAATCTCACCATTACGGTCACCCCGGATGGGGAGGTCAGTCTGCGGCTGCCCAAACCGTTGGAGCACCTAGCCACCGCCCCACACGGCCGCTACGTGCTCTGCGGCAAGGCAGTGTTTTCCTACCGGGCCGAGGAGTGGCGGGCCCGGATCACCCGCGGACAGTCCATGTCGTATGCGATCACCCGTAAGCCCGGCCGGGGCGGCCGGTACCTCACCGCCGCCTGGGCCTGCCCGCCAACGACTTCCGACACTATCCGCGCACAAGACCCGGACGACGACGTTCGGGCGTGCGGCCCGGTGGTGGGGGTTGATCTCAACGACGGACATCTGGCGCTGCGCCGCCTGGACGAGCATGGCAATCCGGTTGGCCGCCCCGAGCGCATCGACGTAGACCTCACGGGGTCCTCGGCGCGCCGGGATGCCCAGGTCCGGCACGCGATCACCCGGCTCATTCGTTACGCCCAGCGGCACAGCATCGAGACCGTCGCGGTGGAGGATCTCGATTTCGCCGACGCCCGCACCATCGGGCGCGAAACCATGGGCCGCGGAGCCCGCGGTAAACGCTTCCGCAAGACGGTGGCCGGTATCCCGACCGCGGTGTTCCGCAACCGGCTTACCGCCCAGGCCCACCGACACGGCGTGCGCCTGTTCGCGGTCAACCCCGCCTACAGCAGCGCGTGGGGAGATCAGCACTGGCGCACGCACTTTGAGAACGTCACCCGACACCAGGCAGCAGCCACCGTGATCGGAAGACGCGCCCAAGGTTTGAAGGCGCGGCGACGGGAAGGTGTGACACGCACGCGACCAGAGGATCGCGTCGTGAGAGCCCCAAGTTCCGTTCCCGGGACGTCTTGCAGCCGTGAAAAATGGGCTTGGGTTGCCTGCCGACGCCGACGTTACCTTGGGATCAGTGAGCCTGCGTGAGAGCCTGGCGCCGGGGCCCGACCTGGAAGGGTCATGCATTGTTGCTTCGAGCACGCCGGTCAGAATTTCGGTTCCCTTGACCGAGGCCCCCGGGCAGCCCACCGGAAGAGTGTGTCGACTCGATTGGAGGGCAAGCGAATTGAAGCGGAAGCAGGCGCCGGCGGCGCCGGAGGAGATTCCTGACGCCGAGCATGAGTTGGTCATCGAGCGAGTGTGCGCCATCGACGTGGCCAAGGCGTCGGCCAAGGTGTGTGTGCGTAGCCCGCGGGAACGTCGGCGGGTCAGCAAGGTCTGGGACGTCGAAGCCAGCACCGGTGCGGTCAGCGAGCTGGCGGCTCAGCTGGTCGAGCTGGGTATCGAGAAGGTCACTATCGAGTCGACGTCGGATTATTGGCGGATCTTCTACTACCTGCTGGAGGCGGCCGGGCTGGATGTGCAGCTGGTCAACGCCTGTGATGTCAAGAACGTGCCCGGACGACCCAAGACCGACAAGCTCGACGCAATTTGGCTGGCCAAACTCACCGAAAAGGGGCTGCTGCGGCCCAGTTTCGTGCCGCTGGCCCCGATCCGACAGCTACGTGACTACACCCGGCTGCGGGTCGATTTGACACGGGAACGCACCCGGTACTGGCAGCGGCTGGAGAAACTGCTCGAAGACGCCCTGATCAAGGTGTCGGCAGTGGCGTCTCGGCTCAACACGCTCTCGGCGCGTGACATGATCGAGGCGTTGATCGCCGGCGAACGTGACCCGCAGCGCCTCGCCGATTTGGCCCGCGGCGTGATGAAAACCAAACGCCCGGCGTTACTCAAGGCCCTCGACGGACGCTTCGATGACCACCACGCCGAGCTGGCGCGGATGCTGCTGGATCAAATCGACACCCTCACCGCCAAGATCGACACGCTGACCACTCGCATCGACGAGCTGCTGGTGGCCGCCGAACCCGGCCACAACGACGATCTGGGCAACCCCACCGGCGATGCGGCGGTCGACGCCCGATTGTCGGCCGTCGAGCGTCTAGCCGAAATCCCGGGTATCGGCCCGACTGGGGCGCAGATCATCCTGGCCGAAATCGGCCTGGACATGACCCGATCCCACAATTTCGTATTTTCCGTCGCTACCGACCAGGCCGCACCCGAGGACCGACAGGTGAGTACCAGAAACCGCCACCGGCCAAGGGATGCGGGGATCCAAATCCCGCCCGCCCGGCCGGGCAAGAACGCGGCACCTGGGCCGGGCAACCGTTACCCCGGCACCGGCCGACAACGGCCAACTTGAACAGTAACGGCAAGCTGGCCGCAACTACTACAGGAAGGTGCGGCTGAGATGTGCTGGATGTGCGACCACCCGGGGGCGTCTACAAAGGACTACCTCGAGGTATTGCGCACCACGATGCGCAAGCATGGGTGGGCCGTGCAGTTCGTCGAAAGTGACCGAAAGCCGTTCGCGTACACCATCGGCCTGCATGACTGGGGCCTGCCGGAACTGTTGGTCACCGGTGTCTCCCCGCCCAGGGCGTCGCGGTTGTTGAACGGTGTCGCGCGGGACGCGCTGCGCGGACTGTCGTTGACACCCGGCAGCCAGATCAAGCTGGAGGCCGGACCGCTCATCGAGATCGTCGACGTCGATCACCCTGACGCTCATATGGGTTGGGCCATCAAGTCGGGCGGGCCGGACGTCAGGGCGCGGCAGTTGGTGTGGGCCGACGGTCGGGGTCGCTGGCCGTGGTCGGCCGCCTTTTGTGACGGTCGACGACGGCAGCCGGTCCTGGGCTATCGGGCTCAGAACGCGTAGCGGTGGTACTGCGCCATGTAGCGCCACGAGTGCACTGGTTTCATGACCGCGGCCATCACGCGGTAGTACCACGCGACGTTGGTGAAGGTGGCGGTGTCAAACGGCGACACCCACGAGAGCAGTCGCACACCCGGCACCGCGTCGATGATGTCATCAGGGCCGTCGATGCCCCAATACAACGTCGCGCCGGACCGGCGCACCACCGCGTTCATCCACTGCGACTTGATGCCCAGCCGGTTGAACGCGTCGAACTGCAGCTCCCCGGAGGGGGCGTGCTCGACGACACGGCGCAGCAGCGCAACCCCGTCCTCCCGGGTCAGGTACATGGTCAACCCCTCGCCGATCATCAGCGTCGGGCGGTCCCGCGGGATCTCGGTGAACCAGCTCGGGTCGGTGACCGAGGCGGCGATGACGTGGTAGTGGTCGCGCGCCGGGTAGAGCTGCCGGCGCAGGTCGGCGACGTCGGGGTAGTCGATGTCGTACCACTCGACGCCCGGACCCGGGTCCAGCCGCAGGCAGCGGGCGTCCAGCCCGCAGCCAAGGTGCAGCACGACGGCCTCCGGGTTGACCGCCAGGAACTGGCGCGCCCAGTTGTCGAAGTGCGCAGACCGGGTCGTCACCGACGGCGAGTTGCCGGGCGTGATCGCAGTCTTCTTCCAGTCGTAGTCGATGCGATCGACGATCTCCTTTGCGAACCGGTCGCCGAGGATCGGCTTCGGGAGGTCGGCGTCCAGCGCCTTGGCGTAGAACGTCGCCAGCATGGTCTGCGGTGCGCCGCTGAGGTCAACGTGCAGTTTCTCGGTCACGTCAACCGAGGCTAATCCTGTTGTGGCCGTGGGCGCTACGTACTGAACAGCGCTCGGCGCGCCGTTCAGTACGTACCGCTGGCGTCAGCTGAGCACAATGCCGACGCCACCGACAAGCAACCAATGGTTGCGTAAGGGCCCCTCGTCGACTACCGTCACGAGCAACCAAAGGTTGCATATGAAGGAAAGGGTGCAGAGCATGGAGTACGGAAGCATCGAACGCGAGATCCACGTCGACGCCTCGCCCGAGGTGGTATTCGAAGTGGTCAGCAGCCCCGAGCACATCTCGCAATGGTGGACCGACGATGCCGACGTCGAAGCGACGCCCGGTGCTGTCGGTGAGCTCGTCTTCGGCGACCGGGCAAAGGTCGTCCCGATCAAGGTGGTGACGGCCGAGCCGCCACGATTGTTCGCGTTCCGCTGGACCTATCCCGAGGACAGGGTCGACGACTCCGCCAACTCGCTGCTGGTCACCTTCGAGCTCACGCCGTCGGGCACGGGCACCACGATTCGGCTCACCGAGACGGGTTTCCGCGAAATGGGCTGGGAGACTGCGAAGTTGGAAGCGGAATACCGCCGACCACATCGTCGGCTGGGACATCTTCGTTCCCCGACTGGGCGAGTACCTCGCGCGGCTGGTGTCCATCAAGTGACCGCCGCCGTCGACGATGACCTGTGGTCCGCGGTCGGGGATCCGACCCGTCGGCGGATGCTCGACCTGCTCCTGGCGGACGGCGATGGCACAGCCACCAGTCTCAGTGAGCAGCTGCCCGTGACACGGCAGGCCATCGCGAAACATCTCGGCGTGCTCGGACCGTGTCGGCCTGGTGCACGCCACCCCTGCAGGGCGAGAGAGGAGGTACCGGGTGGACGAGGCGCAACTCGCTCGCGCGGTCGCGCAACTGTCCTTGTGGGGGCGGCGTGGGACGCCAGACTCCGGCGTATCAAGCGCATCGCCGAGGCCATTCAGCGCAGGAAAGACCAGCGCGGCTTGCAGCGATGACTTCATGACGTCAAGTAGGTCATAAGCAACACCGGAAAGATCCGGTCCCGAAGGAGGTCAGTACAACCGTGATCGATATGACTGCGGCCTGCCGGCGCACAGCCGATGTGCTCAAGAACGTCACCGACGATCAGCTCACCGCGCGAACACCGTGCTCGGAGTACTCCGTCGGTGACGTGTTGCACCATGTCGGCGGATTGGCCCTGGCGTTCGCCGCTGCCGCGAAGAAGGATCGGGGGCCGCTGACCGCCAGTGGCCCCACGCCTGACGCGTCGCAGTTGGATAGCGACTGGCGCACGAGTTACCCGGCCGGGCTGGCCGAGCTCGCCCGCGCGTGGAGCGATCCGAGCGCTTGGGAAGGGATGACGCAGATCGCGGGGATGGACATGCCGGGAGACGTGGTCGGGTCGATCGCGTTGACCGAGGTGGTCATCCATGGCTGGGATCTGGCGCGTGCGACCGGACAGCCTTATGACACCGACCCGCGCGCCGTTGAAGCGATCCTGCCGAACGTCGAGCAGACGGCTGCCGAAGGCCCGGTCGAGGGATTGTTCGGTCCTGCCGTCCCGGTCGCTGACGATGCACCAGATCTCGACCGCGTGATCGCGCTGAGCGGACGAGACCCCGCTTGGCGTGCGCCCTGACCGGGCACACTGGAGGCATGGATCCGGTCATCGCGCTGCGCCAGATTGCTTATTACAAAGACCGGGCGCGCGAAGACCCCCGGCGAGTGATGGCCTACCGCAACGCCGCCGACACCGTCGAAGCCCTGTCCGAGGCCGACCGCGAACGCCACGGCGCCGCGAATTCGTGGCAGTCGCTGCCGGGCATCGGACCGAAGACCGCGAAGGTCATCGCCCAGGCCTGGGCCGGCCGAGAGCCGGACGCGCTGGTCGAGTTACGTTCGGCGGCAAAAGATCTCGGTGGCGGTGACATCCGTGCGGCGTTGCGCGGTGACCTGCATGTGCACTCCAACTGGTCGGATGGGTCCGCGCCGATCGAGGAGATGATGATGACGGCACGCGAGCTGGGCCACGAGTACTGCGCACTGACGGACCACTCGCCGCGCCTCACCATCGCCAACGGCCTGTCGCCCGAGCGGCTGCGCAAGCAACTCGACGTGATCGACGAGCTGCGCGAGGCGGTGGCGCCGATGCGCATCCTCACCGGCATCGAGGTCGACATCCTCGAGGACGGCTCGTTGGACCAGGAGCCCGAGCTGCTGGAGCGCCTCGACGTCGTGGTGGCCAGCGTGCACTCCAAGCTGTCGATGGACGCGCCGTCGATGACCCGGCGCATGATCAAGGCGGTGGAAAACCCCCACACCGATGTGCTCGGCCACTGCACCGGCCGGCTCGTCAGCGGCAACCGCGGCATCCGGCCCGAATCGAAGTTCGACGCGGAGAAAGTGTTCACCGCCTGCCGCGACCACGGCACCGCCGTCGAGATCAACTCGCGGCCCGAACGGCGCGACCCGCCGACCCGGCTGCTGAATCTCGCGCTCGACATCGGCTGCTTGTTCTCCATCGACACCGACTCGCATGCACCCGGCCAGCTCGAGTTCCTCGGCTACGGCGCGCAGCGCGCACTGGACGCGCAGGTGCCTGTGGAGCGGATCGTCAACACCTGGCCCGCCGAGCGGCTGTTGGACTGGACCGTGTCCTAGCCCATCGTGGTGAACGGGTTATGGTCTGCCAGAAGCTTTTCCATCCGCGCCTCGTCGAGGCGAACACGAATCGTCGCGGCCTCCTCCTGGTCGCGAATCACTTTGGCCAGCGTGAACGAGCTGGTGACCAGGAACAGCACGGTCATGCCGAGGAACAGTCGCTGCCACGGATCGAGTGGCAGGAAGTAGATCCCGCCCAGCGTGCCAAGGAAACTCACGCCGAACGCGATGGCGGCCTGAAGGAAGAAGGCCGCGGTGTTCTTTGATGGGCGATTGAGTGCGGTCATGTGATTCAGCCTGTCGCGGGCAGCGCGCCGGCGGCTGAGTGAGACTACTCAAATCCGATCCACTAATCGGGCAGGTGTGGCATCTCGAGACCCGGGTCGCGGCCGAGCAGGACGCCGCGAGTCAGCGAGCTGTTGCCGTAGCGGCGACGCACCTCGTCGACCGCGTCGTCGATGGCCGCGGTGTCGGCATGTTCCTCGAACGGCAGCTCGAGCTGCTGGGCGCCGTCGCGGTCGATGTTGGACACGGCGAAACCGACCAGCGTCAGCCCGCGCTCGGCGATCAGGGGAGCGGCCGCGGCGACCAACGCCCGTGCGGTGTCGAGGATGGCGTCGGTCGAGGCGGTCGCGCGCGGCATGGTGTGCGATCGGGTAGCCCGGCCGAAGTCGTCAAATCGCAGCCGTAGCACCACGGTTCGGCCCGTGCGGCCCGCCTTGCGCATCCTGCGCGTGATCCGGTCGATGAGATTGATGACGACCGCGTCGACCTCGGCCGCCGACATCGTATTCCCGCGGCGGCCCAACGCCCGCTGCGCGCCGACCGAACGGCGGCGCACGCCCGTCACCACCCGGCGTCGATCGATGTTGCGGGACAACGCAAACAGCCGATAGCCCATCGCGCCACCGACCAGCGAACCGAGCGTGGACTCGCCGAGCTCGGCGACGTCGGCGACGGTCTCGATGCCATGCGCGTGCAGCTTCTCGGCCGTCTTGACGCCGACGCCCCACAGCCGTCGCACCGGCAGCGGATGCAGGAACGCGAGCTCGCGGTCGGGCGGCACCAGTAGCAGGCCGTCGGGCTTGGCCTCCTGGCTGGCGACCTTGGCCAGGAACTTGGTGCGGGCGATGCCGACGGTGATGGGCAGCCCGACGCGGTCACGCACCTGTGCCCGCAGCTGCGCGGCGATCTCCACCGGCGTGCCCGACACCCGGCCCAGCCCGGACACGTCGAGGAACGCCTCATCGACCGACAACGGCTCCACCACGGGTGTGGTGTCGTGGAAGACCTCGAACACCGCGTCGCTGGCCTGTGAGTACGCCGACATCCGGGGCGGCACGACGATGGCGTGCGGGCACAACGCGCGCGCCTGGCGACCGCCCATCGCGGTTTGCACGCCGTACGCCTTGGCCTCGTAGCTCGCCGCGAGCACGACGCCGCCGCCGACGATCACCGGCCGTCCGCGCAGCGCGGGATCGTCGCGCTGCTCGACCGAGGCGTAGAACGAGTCGAGATCAGCGTGCAGGATGGTCGCGGCCGACGCCGGAGCTGCCGATCCAACCCGAGACACGAACATATGTTCGCATCCGGGTCCGACGAATCAGGGCGCCTTGCCGTAGATGCTGGTGACCCAGATGTGGGCCAGGGTGTCGACGATTCGTCCGTGGGCAACCGCGGGCTGCTCGCCCGCGAACGCCGCCAGCATCGTGCGCTCATTCATCAAGTTCAGCGAGGTCGAAAGGTCTTCGGCCGGGATTGTCACCGGGGCGGCGCCGCGGCTGCGTTCGGCCTCGATCGACGCGGTAGTGCAATCGATCCACTTCTGCATGAATCGCGACCACATCGTCTGGATCTCGGGATTGTTTGGGCGACCAGTCGCGCCGGCAAGGGTCACCGCGCGATGCGCGCCGAACGTCTCGAACAGCGCATTGATCGCCCGCCAAACCCCGGCCGGATCGACCGCCTCGTTGGCCGACCCGCCGAGTGCCTCGTCCGCGTTCTCGTCCGCCTCGGTGATGACCCGGTCCAGCAGCGTCACCAGAACGGCGTCCTTGGACGCGAAGTAGAAGTAGAACGTCGGCCGCGAGATCCCGGCGCCCTTGGCCAGGTCGTCGACGGAGATGTCGGCGAGCGGGCGCTGTTCGAGCAGGCGCTCGGCGGTCTCCAGAATCGCCAGCTCGCGATCGTCGCCGGACGGCCGGCTGGCGCGGCGGCCGCGGGCGGCACGCGGCTGGCTGACGGTGGTCACGGCGTTGACTTTACACGACGTCGAATTTCTCAACACACCGTTGACTTATTCGACACAGTGTTGATAGCTTTACAGCATGACCGAATTTGTCGACGTCATCATCGTCGGAGCCGGCATCTCCGGCATCAGCGCGGCCTGGCACCTGCAGGACCGCTGCCCCAACAAGAGCTACGTGGTCCTGGAGCGCCGCGAGAACCTCGGCGGCACGTGGGACCTGTTCAAGTACCCCGGCATCCGCTCGGACTCCGACATGTTCACGCTCGGCTTCCGCTTCAAGCCGTGGACGTCGGAGAAGGCCATCGCCGATGGCCCGTCGATCATGTCGTATCTGAAGGAGACGGTCGCCGAGTCCGGCATCGACAAGCACATCCGGTACGGCCAGAAGGTGGTCGCCGCCGACTGGTCCGACGCCGAGAACAACTGGACGGTTCGCGTCGAACGCGACGGCGAGGAAGTCGAGATCAAGAGCTCCTTCCTGTTCGCCTGCAGCGGCTACTACAACTACGACGAGGGCTACTCGCCGGAGTTCCCCGGCGCGGACGACTTCGAGGGCACGATCATCCATCCGCAGCACTGGCCGGAGGACCTGGACTACGCGGGCAAGAAGATCGTCGTCATCGGCAGCGGCGCCACCGCGGTGACTCTCATTCCGGCGCTTGTCAATTCGGGTGCAGGCCACGTGACGATGCTGCAGCGCTCGCCGACCTACATCGGCGCGCTGCCCGATGTCGACCCCTTCGCCGTGCAGACGAACAAGGCCTTGCCGGCCAAACCGGCCTACGTGCTGAACCGGTGGAAGAGCATCCTGTTCCAGTCCGCCCAGTACCAGATCAGCAGGCGCTTCCCGAACTTCATGCGCAAGACGCTGATGACCATGGCTCAGCGGCGCCTGCCGGAGGGCTACGACGTGCAGAAGCACTTCGGTCCCAGCTACAACCCGTGGGATCAGCGACTGTGCCTGGCGCCCAACGGCGATCTGTTCAAGACCATCCGCGCGGGCAAGGCCGACGTCGTCACCGACACCATCGAGCGGTTCACCAAGACCGGCATCAAGCTGGCCTCCGGTGAAGAGCTGCAGGCCGACATCATCGTCACCGCAACGGGTTTGAACCTGCAGCTGTTCGGCGGCGCCGCGGTCATGCGCAACGGCGTGCCGATCGAGCTCAACGAGACCATGGCCTACAAGGGCATGATGTTGACGCACATGCCGAACATGGCGTTCACCATCGGCTACACCAACGCGTCGTGGACGCTGAAGGCCGACCTGGTGTCCGAGTTCGTCTGCCGCGTGCTCAATTACATGGACGCCAAGGGCTTATGACACCGTCGAGCCGCAGCATCCGGGCAACTGCGTCGACGAGCGCCCGCTGATGGACTTCACCCCCGGCTACGTGCTGCGCGCGTTGGACTACCTGCCCAAGTCGGGACACGTCGCGCCGTGGCGGCTCAAGCAGAACTACCTGCTGGACCTGCGCCTGATCCGGCACGGCAAGGTCGACGACGAGGCGCTGGCCTTCTCGAAACACCGTGCGCACCGTCGGCCTAGTCCTCTCGGCAGACGCAATGCACGGCGTGTCGGGGCATTGCGTCCGCTCGCGCTACGGGGCGACCACGACAATGCCGTCGTCGTCGCTGTAGGCGATGTGGCCGGGCACGAACATCACGCCGCCGAACTCCACGGCGACATCGCGCACGCCTTCGCCGGTCTTCGTGCTCTTGCGCGGATTGGTGCCCAGCGCCTTGATGCCGATGTCGAGGGTGCGCAGCGTCGCCGCGTCACGCACCGCGCCGTTGATGATCAGGCCGGCCCAGCCGTTGTCGACGCCCGAGGCCGGCGATGACGTCGCCGACCAGGGCGGCGTGCAGCGAGCCGTCACCGTCGATCACCAGCACCCCGCCGTTGCCCGGCTCGGACAGCACCGACTTCAGCAGTGCGTTGTCCTCGAAGCACCGCACGGTGGTGATCGGCCCGGCGAACTGCGACCTGCCCGCCGAACTGGGTGCAATTGCAGGTCGCAGCTGCGGACGTCGGGGCCGATCTCGTCGACGAGGTCGGCGGTGGGGCGCGGGTTTACGGTCACCGGTTGATGCTAGCGATGACGATGTCGTGGACGAACTGCGTCAGCCCCGGCTCGACGTCGTCGTAGTACCCGGTGAACCGTTCGTCGGCCAGATACATCTCCACCAGACAGCGGTGCATCTCGTCACCGCAGTCGTAGAACCGCCCGATCGACGCGCGGTGCCGGGCGGCGAGCTCGTTGGCCTGCGCCGAGCCGGGCTGGACCCCCTCACGCTTGGCCTGGGCCAGGTCGGCCAGCAGCGCGTCGCCCTCGGCCTTGATGTCGATCCAGTCCTGCTTGGTGAACTTCGAGACCCGTTGCTGGGACTGCTTCCACGCGTCGGTGTCGCCCCAGCGCTCTTCGGCCTCGGCCGCATACTCCTCGCTGAAGGCCGTGGTGCCGAAGATCTCGACCTGTTCCTCCGCGGTCAGCTGGATGCCGCCGCGGTGTGCGTTCATCAGTTCCTCCACTGCTTTGATGGTGTGTTCTACCCGCTCGGCCTGCTCGAGCAGCAGTGTGTGCTGCCTCTGCAGATGCGCGAGCACGTCGGCGTCTCGGGTCATCGAGCAGCGTGCGGATTTCGTCGAGCGGCAACCCGACGGACCGGTACACCAGCACCAGTGCAGCCGCTCGATGTCGGCGTCGGTGTAGCCGCGGTAGCCCGCCGGGGTACGGACGCTGGGCACCACGAGACCGATGTGGTCGTAGTGGTGCAGCGTGCGCACGGAGACACCCGTGAGGGCGGCTACCGCGCCGACGGTCTTGGCGTCCATATCGCCACTATCGGCCCTGACGTCGCGTCAGGGTCAAGTCGAAATCGTCAGTCGTCGGATTGCGCCGCGCGAGCAGCACCACCAGGATCGCCAACACGCCCGCGGCGATGGCCGCGGCCAGCGGTAACCGCGACGACTCCGGACCGATCAACGGCACCGGTGCAGGACCGCTGACCGGGTTGGGGGCGCTCGCCACTGTGGATTTCGCCTGCGCCGCAGCCTCTTTCGCGGCAGAGGTGAGGTCGCCGTTGGTATCGGCCAGTTTCGGGCGCGGCGCCTTCTTGGGCGGTGCCTTTTTCGCAGCGGCCTTTTTCGCGGCTTTCTTGGCGGGCGCGGCCTTCTTGGCCGCCTTGGCCGGTGCCTTCTTCGCGGCCTTCTTAGCGGGTGCCTTCTTCGCAGCCTTGGCCGGCGGCGTCTGCGCGGGCGGCTTTTGCGGCGGGGGTGCGGGCGGTTCGGCGGCAGGCGGCACGGATTCCGCGCCGGGAGCCGACGAGCCCGAGGCGGCGGCCGGGGGTGCGGCGTCAGGCTTCTCGTCGGGGCGGTCCTGCTGGTCGGCCATCTGGCTGCTCCTTTGCAGTATCTCGTCTACCCGGCAGTGGCCCCCATCATGCCAGGTGGCATATGCCGCTAACCGGTGACGGCCAGTGCAGCCGCCAGGGCCAATGCCACGGCCATGGTCGCCACCTCGATGCGCGACCGTGACCGCGACACCACGGCGGTCGCGCGGTGAGAACGCGCAGCGGGCAGCCACATCGTGCGGTTGCGCCACGCCAGCATGATCAGCACCGCTGTGACCGCGATCTTGGCCGACAACACCCGGCCGTATCCGGTCGCGTACAACTGCGCCGGCGACCCGAGCGTCTCTGCTGCGCCCGCCACGCCCGCCGACCAACAGCGCCACCACGCACAACAGCGACAGCTGCGAGAACCGCGGCAGCAGCCGGGCCCACTGCCCGCGATGCTCGACGGTCAGCACCAGCCCGGCCAGCGCACCGCACCACAGCGCCGCCGCCAGTGTGTGAAGCGCGACCGCGAGTCCGCCGAGCGCGCTTTCGGAAAAGTGGCCCGTGAGCGGGCGGGCGGCCAGGCCGATGGCGGCGACGCCTGCGACCGCGATGTTCATCGCCGCGGTCCGCGGCGCCGCCACGGCGGCCAAGCACACCGCGGCCGCGGCCGCGACACTGAACAGACCGGCCCGCCCGGCCGACGTGTGCAGTGCGAAATCCAGATCGTCTGCACGCCGAGCCTGGTCACCGGTACCGCCGCGGCCTGGGCCGCCGCCACGACCAGCCGGGTCAGCTCCGCCAGCAGCCAGACCGCCGACGCGGCCACCAGCGGCCCGGTGGCACGACCGATCAGCTCATCGCGGTACCGCTCGACGTCGAGCATCGGCACGGCCGCCAGGCCCAACGTGGTGACGGCCGCGCAATCGGCGACCGCACGCACCAGCGTGGCGGTCAGCGAACTCTGCGGATACGCCAGCGACCACGCCGCCACTGACGCTGACCGCGACGATCAGCGCGGCGCCGGCCACCGCCCGATGGCGCGTCACTTCTGCCGACGCACCGCCCACAACGCACCGGCGCCGACGATCACCACGGCGGCCACCGCGAACGGCCACACCGGGACCTCGTCACCGCCGGATGTATCCGGTGTGTTGGTCGCAGTGGCCGACGGGCCTGGTGTGCCCGTGCCCGCCGACGGCTGAGCGAAAACGACCACGAACCCGAGACCACATGCCCGTCAGCCGACGTCACCCGGTAGTTCACCGTGTAGGTGCCCGCCGGGCCCGAGCGGCCGAACGCCGACGCTGAGGACGGCACCCTCCACCTGGGGGTCACCGGTCGACCACAGATTGCCATCCGGGCCGACGACCGTCATTGCCGCGAACTCCGGCTGCAGCGCCTCGTTGAACGTCGCGCTGACCTTCGGCGGCGCCTGGGTCAGTTCGGTGTTCTCGACGGGATCGGTGGCGATGCGGGTGGCGTGCGCCGAGGCCGTGCCCGCGCCCGCCAGCGCCGCCGCCGCGAGTCCGATGGCCAGAACCATCACGGCGACAACGCGATTCACGATCGCCGCCGCGCGAGTAGTGCCGCCGCGACTGCCACGGCGGCCACCGTCAGCGCGCCGCCGGCCAGCCAGCGCGCCGAGTTGTCGGCCGCCGCCGACGCCACCACCGCAGTGGGATGGTCGTCGGCCGAGGCAGCGCTCGGCCTCGGTCAAGGTCAGCACTGGGGCGGGGTGCTCGGGTTCACCGCCGCCGGGCAGTTCCGCCTGGTCCCAGCGCACCACCGTTCCGTCGGAATAGGTTTGGGTGGCGGGGAAGCTGACGGTTTCGGATGTCGGGCAGTTTCACCGAGATCGCGGAACAGCGCGAACTGGTCCGACGAAATGCCGGTACCCGGCGCGGCCGTCCAGGTGACCGAACGGACGGTTCCCGCGGCGGCGTCCCGGTCCAGCCGGGCGGTCCAGCCCGGCATCACCTCAGAGCGCGCCGACGCCACGTTCGGCAGACTCCACGCTCAACTGTGTTGTCACAGGCACCGTTTTCGGACTCGCCGGGCACCCGGAACGTCAGCACCGACGTTTTGCCCGGCGCGGCATTGTTCGCTTCGACCCGGACGTGCGCCGACGCGGGCGCGGCGCCGGACAGCAGGCCGATGGACATCGCCGCACCTGTGGCGGCGACGGTGATCAGGGCGCGCGACGGCGCCCCAGTGATGGATCGCATTTTGGTTTGTGGCTTTCTCGTGTCGGTGGGTTGGCTGGTCAGCGAGCGAGGCTGACCGGCGGACCCCGATGCGACATCGAAGCGGCAAGCAGAAGCGCCGAGCGCAGCGGCTGATCGGCGCTCCCCGTTGCGACGACAGGCGTCGCGACCATCGGCGGACAGGCGGTTCGCGACCGCGCCCTTCACCGCACGCGACACGGCCCGGCAGAGCCGGTCGCCGGCCGCGATCAGCAGCGCGCCGGTCGCGATCGCCACCAGGTGGGCGGCCAACATCGCGATGCCGGGCGGCGCCGGGACGGCGTGGCCATGGCCGACGGCGCCAGCATGACGTGCCCGAACAGTTGGCCGGCGGCCAGCAGACCCAGCAGCACCCGCGCGTCGGTGGCGCGGCGGAGGGTTCCGGCGAGCGCACCCACCGTCGCCGCCAGCACCGCCAGTTGCGCCGTCGCGGCACCCGTTGGCGGTGCGCCGCTGCCCACGCCGTGCGCGGCGACGGCCAGCGCGGCGGTCAGCAGCCCTGCCGCCGTACCGCGCAGGCGCGCAGCGGGATTGGGCAGGGCGCGGGACACGGGGATCAGACCAGGCCGAGGCGGGCCATCAGGTCGGCGTCGATGCCGTCGAGTTGTTCGGCGATCGCCGCGTGCGCGGCGCGGCGACGGGTGACGGGCATGTTCTCGGCCGCGGTGACCGCCGCCGAGAGGTCCCTGAGCCGTTCGGTGATCGCGGCGACGAACTGTTTGGTCTCGGCGTCCTTTGGCTTCTTCTCCGCGACCAGGCGCAGGGACTGCTCGGCGCCGGCGATCCGCGCCGACAGCTGCAGCGCCGTGTCCCGAGAACTGGCCGATCTGGCTGAGCGGAACCCCGAGCCGGTCCGCGCGTCGCTCGTCGACGAAGCCGCGCGCGGCGATCGCGGCGCGATAGACGAGTGGGACCACGATCGGGGCCAGCAGTCGGGTGACCGTCAGCATCCGGCGAATCCGGGTGGGGGAGAACAGCTTGCCTTCGCGCGGCGGCCTTCAGCTGTGTCTCAGCAACCTTGAGCGCGGCCTTGTCGCTGTCGCGCTGCGCCTTCAGTTGTGCCTTGAGCGCGTTCGTTTCGGCCTTGTGCGCGGACTTGATGCGGCGGGCTTCGTTCTTGGCGGCGAGCTTGGCCTCGAGTTTGGCCTTGGCCTTGATGGCTCGGGCCTCGGCCCTGCGGGTGGCGCGGGTTTTGCGTCGCTTGAACGGGCTCATCCCTGCTGCCTCCCGGTAATTCGTCGACGGTTCATGTTCTTGGCTGGATCGTGCCGCCCAACACTATCGTCCGGACACTTCGCGTACCGGTGCGCCCCAGGGGCGAGTAGGTTTATAGCGCACAGCAAACCATCGAGAGCTCTTTGTGCGACAATCTGTCGGATCAATGAATAGTGCCGGCGGGCCTTGCCGTGAGGGGTGGTGACGAGTGGCTTCGCGTGTGCAAGTCGCCGCGTCGGCCTGCTTCGTGGCGTCCGGCCTGTTCATGTGTGGTCTCGGCGGCGCTCTGGCCTTTGCTGAACCCTCGCCTCCCCCGGAAATTCCTGGTGGCGCCCATTCGAATGAAGTGCCAGGCGGCGCACCTCGCCTTGGCCCTGGTGACGATGCCGGCGCCGACGACGGCAAACACGAGGGCGACGACGACAACAGGGCGACGGCGAAAGGGCGACGGCGAAGAGCGACGCGGGCAACACCACGGCGCGAACACCAGCGGCCAGAACCCCGGCCTCGGCGGGAACCCGGACAAGGGCAACTGCGGCAACGACGGAAGCCCAACGGGAACGCCCAAGGCTGCGGCGGCGGCAACTCGAGCCCCCCACCAAGTGACCCGACCACGCCAAGCGACCCGCCGAGACAGAAGAGGAGTCGCCCGTAACGGACCCGCCTGTCCCGGACCCCGAAGATCCATGTGAAGAAGGCAGCAGTCGCAAGCACTGCGAGACGACACCGACCGAAACGACGACCTCACCGACCACCACGACCACCGCGCCCGGCCTGCCCGCACCCGGCGGTGGCGGTGGAGGCGGCGGGGCGGGGGAGGCTTCGAGCCGCCATCCGGTCGCCCCGAACCACCGGCGATGCAGCTGCCGCCGGTCGCGCCGACCGTCATCAACGTCGTCCCCGGCCTTGGCGTTGCGGCCGCGGAACTTCCGTTCGCGCCGATCACGCTGCCGGTCATCGTGGCCCCGGTCGTCGGCCCCGGAGCAGTCGGCCCCTCAGCTGGCGGTCCCGGAGCAGGCGGTCCACCGGCGGCACCCGCGAATCCGGCGTTGCCCGCACCGCCACGCGCCGTCGCGGCAGAACCGCCCGCGGGCCGCAACCCGCTGCCGGCAAAGGTTGGCAGCAACGCTGCGATGCCCGCTTCGTCGTACCGGATCGGCTATGCCGAATATTTGCGGACTGCCGGAATCCCGCAGGTAGCGGCCTTGGCAGTGCCTGGTGTTGGGGGCATGCTGGTACTCACAGCTGCCGGTGGCTTGGTTGGGTATCGCCAGGCCAAGGCGGGCCACGCAGTACGCACCGGTGGTGCTGCACGGTTCGTCAACTGACAAACTGCCTCCCTAATCGGGGTGGACAGCGCATAGTGGACTCGTCGAAAAAGGGGGTTTGTATGCCTGCCAGCCGCCGCGTCACCCGCGCCGTCAGTTCGGTGCTGGATCTCGCGCCGCGTCGGGGGGAGGTCTCGTTGCCTCGCCTCGTCGACGCCGTCAGCGAAGATCGCCACCGCCCGATCGAACTGAAGATGGCCGATCTGCCGCCAGGAGTCTGCGGACAGTGGCGACAGTACTCCGATCGCGACGTGTTCTTGATCCAGAAGGGCCTGCCCGCGTGGGACCGCACCCTGGCCCATGAGCTTGGACATCTGGTCCTTGGTCACGAGGGCATTCCCGTCGTCCAGGCCGCCCGCGAAGAGACCGAAGTGGCCAGTTTCGACCTGATCGGGTACATGCTCAACCAACGCACCGGCTGCATGGGTCCGGCCGGTGAGGACGCCGAGCAGGAAGCCGAGGATTTCGCGGCGCTGCTCATCTATCGACTCGGCCGGCTGCCGTCCGACCGCTCCTCGATCGTCCAGGTCCGACTCGGAGAGGCATTTGGTTGATCATCTGGGTGATCGCCGGTCTGCTCGGATTGGCCACCGGTCTCCGCATCGGCTGGGCTCTGGTCAACAAGCAGTCCCTGGTGAGCACCGCGATGATCCTCGCGTTGGGCAGCCTCGGGGTGGTGGCCGCCCTCAACTGGCATCCGTTGACGCTCTTGATCGACACGGCGCTGCGATGGAACAACATTTCGATGGGCCTGTCTCAGGTGGCGTTGATCGGGTGCGCGGCGGGCAGCTGCGTGATGATCACGACCGTCGCCTCCGGGCGTAAACCGGCCACGATCCGCAAAATCGCGATCGCCCAATATTGTGTTGCCGGCGTCATCGCCATTGTGAGCCTGGCGACCTTCTTCGCCGCAGGCCAGCAACAGGAGATGTCACCCGAGGCGTATCTCACGCGCAACCTCAGCTCCGAAGGCAATTCGTTGCCCTGGCTGCTGCCGCTGCTTTATGTGCTGGTGGCGCTGACTCTGGTGGCATGGGCGGGTATGCGATATTCCAATCGCAGTCGCCGGGGACGCGCATTGTTCGTCTTCACCATCGGCATCATGCTGCTGGTGCTGGCGTCCGCCTTCTTCTTCGTGCGGGCGGTCGGCGGGACCGAGTCGATGGGCGTCGGCGCGGCGGCCACCCTGCTCGGCTTCGCGATGCTGGTGGTCGCCGCCGGCTCACTGCTGCCCAGCGTCGAAGACTGGTTCGGCGCGCGCCGCGAATTACGCACCATCCAGCCGCTGCTCACCGAACTCGGCCGCCGTCACCCGGACGTCGGTATCGGCGTGCGTCCCCGCGGCCCGCTTGGTCTTCCGGGTGGCCGAACGGATGTCGCTGATCTCGGACGCACTCTTCCTGGAGGCGACCGCCGCCGACGCTGCACGGAAACCGACGAGTCGATTGCCACCGGGGCGCTCCCGCCGCGACATCGACGAGGATGACGTCTCCCAACCCGAGTCGCCGAACGTGCCGCCCCAAGCGCAGGCGCGCGCGATCGCGGAATGGATATATGCCGGCCGTGAGGACGCACCGGAGGACGCGCGCGCAGCGTTCCCGGGACTTGGCTGGCTACGCCAACCGACGTCCTATTCGGACCGCGAATGGATCCTGGAAATCGCGCAACAGTACCGCCAGTTGACACGTAGCGGTGCTGCGACGACCTAAGTCACCTTAGGTCCCACGCTTCGCCGGACGCCGCATTGCGGCGAGGGGCGGGCTAATCGTCCAGGTGCTCCCGGCGACGCAACTCGTCGACCTTCTGGGCGATGTCCTGCTGGGCCTCTATGGACAACCCGACGGTGCGCGCCGCAATACGACGAACACCCTCATCCCGCATATTCGCGAGCCAGGACAATTCCTTGTCGAGCTTCTCGTAGTACTCGTCGTCGGTGAAGTAGGCCGGCTTGATACGGAAGAAGTTGGCAAGGGCGGCCATGGTGGCTGCGGACGGGTTGGTGCGGTTGCCTGAGCGGAGCTGAGACAGGTACGGAGCCGACATCGTGACGCCCTCCGCCTTGAGCGCAGCGATCACTTCAGCGGACGTGTGGGGGCCGCGACCGGGCGGGTAAACCGTGTCGAACAGGCGGTTTAGGCGGGCGGCGAATGTCTTGCTCATCGATTTGACCTCCACATGTGTTGGCGAGCGGCTTATAGGCGGCGTATTTGCTGATCATCGTAGCGAGAGTTGTGCCAACAACCAAGTGCAAACCGCAGAAAAGTTAACCCGCCTCTTCAACTATGTCGTCCCGCTACTTTGGTATCAACGGCCTCGGCGGGGCGTCGCCGACACCGCCATCGTACGGTGCGCTGAAGCAAATAATAACGACCTCGTCGACGTGACTTTGATGGGTGTTTGTTTGCGATCGCCACAGTAATCGCGATGTTCACCGCGGGCAACGCCGATCACGCTCGCAAAGCGAAATCCTGCGTTTGCTAGATGTGTAAGTGGCCGGGTCGTTTCGCGGGCCGTAAGTGTGCTCTTCGCCACGTAGCAGACGTTAGCGTGCGGTCTGCCACGAGGAGGTCAGTCGTTTGACCGACAGTAGCCAGCAGGCAGTCAGGACGGCTCCGGCGACGATTCAAGGGGCGGCAGTGCGAGCGGATGCTCGGCGCGTTTTCGGGTGAGGCGCACGACCGCGGTTGTCACCGCGACGGCCGCAGCCGATCCGGTGGCCGCCAGGGCCACCCACCGCAGTCCAAGCGCGCCGTCGAACAGCAGCCACAGACCGAACAGCAGGAACAGAGACACTGGCCAGCCCGTGAAGGAAATGCTCGGGCAGTCGCTTGTGCAGCAGCACGCCGACGGCGATGGCCACACCGTCGGCCAGCACCATGCCGGCGGTGGCACCGATCCATACCCCGGCCCAGTTGTGATCGCTGGCCAGCGCGACGGTGGCGAGCATCGTCTTGTCGCCGAGTTCGGCCAGCACGAAGGACGAGATGACGGCGAGCAGCACGTGACGGGGCGCGACCACCGGCGGCACATCGTTATCGCGGCTTGACGACGGCCGTCTCGCCACGTCCAGACCGCGAACAGCAGGAAGACGATCGCGGCGGCGAACGCGATCGGACGCTCCGGGCAGCGTCAGGCCGAGGAAGTGGCCGATGGTCACCGACAGGCCGTGCACCATGAACGAGGCGATACCGATGCCGGACAGCACCACCCACCACCGATGGCGCAGGGCGTACGTCATGGTCATCAGCTGGGACTTGTCGCCGAGTTCGGCGACGAAGACCACCGACAGACTGACCAGTGCGGCGGTGAGCATTCGAGAAAACCTTTCGACGCGTCGCCGACGGGCCGAATGCTCATGGCCCGTCAGACTTCGGTCGAAGGTCTCGCCCACCAGCCGATGCGGTTCGCCGGCCGGGCTGTGCGCATTTGGTGCTGTTCGCGTGCGCGCTGCCAGTATGTCGACCCGACGATTGGGGGCTACTCCCCTTCGCTGACTTCATCGACCATAGCGGTGTCTCGGCGATCGGCCGCGGCAGCCAGAGTTCGGGCACCCGAATTCGAGCGTTCAGGGCGCCGAATCAACTGCTTCGAAAACCCTTATGCGGCAAGGAGCATCGCCAAGATCGCCGTGTCGGGATGGCTGATCGGATCGACGCCGACCCGGCTCACCATCGAGGTGACCGTGCCATCCGCCTCGGCCTCCACCCAAGCGGCCCGATGCTCCAGGCCCAGGTAGCGGAAGCCCGGGAAGCAGTACGCAACCCGATGCGGCGCCGGTGCACTCCGGCAGTGACGGCATGGTCTCCGACGGCGGGTGCAGCATCAGCAGCGCGGGCGGCTGGTGGTCGGCGAAATATCCTGGCGGAACTGCTGATTCACCGACGACCGTGCCTTCGGCAACCACCAGCCCGACAGTGCCCGGCTCGGGTTCCTCGGGCAGCTCCTCGCGTGCACCGAAAATTGTTGTGGTGGAGAGCAATCCAGGCAGCGATGCCACGCGCACGGCGACCATCAGGAGCTGGGCCCACTCCTTGGTGGAATCCGGCCAGCGGCCCGAGACCACGAATCCCTTGAGTGACCCACGCGAATGGAACGGGGCGATCTCGATCGCCCGACCGAGACCCCATCTCCATCTCGCCTCCGCGCCCATCAGTGTTCGGCCCCGCGCCGCAATCTACTTTCCCCCGACACGCCTGTGGGTCGATTTGCTCAGGATGCGGCAGGAGCATGGCTAGCACGCAAGTGGACACGACTGCTAACGGCGCAGAAACGCGACAAGCCCCGACTGCGAACCTCTGGGAGGTCTTTGCACGGGACAGCTCAGCCGAAGATGAGGCCCTTCGTCTTAGCGGTGGCCGCCGCGAAGCGGTATCTGCACGTCCTGCCAATTGACGACGTTCCAGAACGCCTTGACGTAGTCCGCCTTGACGTTCTTGTACTGCAGGTAATACGCGTGCTCCCACATGTCGACCAGCAGTAGCGGGATGATGCCCAGCGGGACATTGGCCTGCTGGTCGTACAGCTGGAACGTCAACAACCGCTCGCCGAGACTGTCGTAGCCCAGCACCGCCCAGCCGGAGCCCTGCAGCCCATTGGCGGCGGCGGCGAACTGCGCCCGGAACTTGTCGAACGATCCGAACTGATCGTCGATCGCCGCGGCGAGATCCCCGGTCGGCTTGTCACCGCCGTTGGGGGACAAGTTCTTCCACCAAATCGTGTGGTTTATGTGCCCCCCGAGGTGGAACGCCAAGTTCTTCTCGTTGAGGAAGATCGCGGAGTGGTCACCGCTGGCTCGGGCCTCCTCGAGCTTGGCCAATGCGTCGTTGGCGCCCTTCACGTACGCGGCGTGGTGTTTGCTGTGATGGAGCTCGTTGATCTGGCCGGAGATGTGCGGTTCCAGGTCGCCGTACTCGTAATCCAGTTCAGGCAAGGTGTATTCGGCCACGGCTCAAGAATGCGGCAGCCGGTGGTTGGCACGCAAGCGGCCTGGAGTGCTAATGGTCTCTTGCGCTCCTCCCGGCGCGCGCGGACCGTCCACACCACGCGGTACGAGCCAGCCGCGGGCACCCACCCGAACTGTCGCGAGTCGACGACGCCGGGCGCGCGCCGGATTGTCGGAGCAGGCCTCGAATGTCGTGTCGCGGCCCGCGCCACGCACATTGGCGACGCGCTTGACGAGCCACCGCGACGGCAGCGTCGGGTCGGAAAACACCCGCAACTGTCCGCGCCGGACAGCGCCGCCGCGCAACGCCAGAACGCCGTCGCCCGGGCGCAGCGCCGGCCGCATCGAGTCCTCGACAACGGCGAACCGGCGCAGCGGCCACCGTCGTTGTGGATGGTTTCGGCTCACGCCCTGAGGGTAGGTTAGGGCCATGCTGCATCGACTTTTCGCCAACGCCACCCCTGCCCATGCTCACTGCGACCTGTACTGCGGCGTCTACGATCCCGCCCAGGCCAAGATCGAGGCGCTCTCGTGCCTGAAATCCCTGCAGAAGTACCACGACTCCGACGATGAGCACTTCAAGGCTCGCGCGATCATCATCAAGGAAGAGCGCGCCGAGCTGGTCAAGCATCATCTGATGGTGTTGTGGGCGGACTTCTTCACCAAGGACCACTTCGAGCAGTTCCCGAATCTGCACCAGCTGTTCTGGGAAGGTGTGCACGGCGCGGGTGACATCAAGAAGTCGCTCGACGTCGCCGTGGCCGAGAAGGTGCTCAAGACCATCGACGAGATCTCCGACATCTTCTGGCAGACCGAGAAGGCCAAGGGCATGGGCGTCTACCCGCCCGCCTGAGAACCACACCTCGTGGCGGTCTGTCGGACCGTCCGACAACACGATCCGCGGCTCACGAACGGCGAGCCGCGGATTTTTTTGCGGTGACTCAGAGCTGATTCAGAACAAAACGATCAGGGCGAGAATGCCCAACAGCACGAGGGCGATGGCGGCGGCCCGAAGACAGGCCATCAGCTGGCTGCGGGTGTAGGCGTGCGCGGAGGAGTGCCATTCAGACGGCGGCAGAGCAGATCCCGGTCCCATCGAAGGTGTCGCCATCAAACGCTCCTGACCTGCACTATCAATGCCTCCCCCAGTGAGATCTATCACAAAGGCCCCGTGTGACGCTGATCATAACCCCTGTTTCGTCACCCGAAAATCGGCCTGGACACCCGCCTGCGGCGGGCAATCCATGTGCGCAAACGCCTGTCGCGGCGTTCGCTGAAACCGTCTCCTGAGGTGTCACACGATGGGACTACACCAGGTGACGACGGTCGACCGAGGCTGGAAAACTTAGCGTGGCAATTCATTTCGCTCGCCGGAGCGCGATACCTGTTGATCAGCGGCCCGGGGTTCCCGAGGTTATCCACAGCAACCGCACAGATAGACCGGTTCAAACGGTGTTTCAGCCGATGAAGGCCTGTGGATGAACCTGTGGAAACTGTGGATAGCCCGGCATTGCTGTCATCGCCTGGCCGTTGTCGATTCGTGACATTTCGCCGATGGTCGCCGCTGCGGCCGTGTCAGGGCCCGCAGACGGCGGCGGCGTCATCTGTGTGCGCCGCTAGGCTGGCGGCATGATTCAGGTGTGTTCCCAATGCGGAACGCGGTGGAACGTGCGCGACCGCCAGCGCGTCTGGTGCCCGCGCTGCCACGGCGCCCTGCTGGCACCTTCCGGCCCCGCCCCGGGCTCGGAGTGGAGCGCCCGTCCCTCGGCGTCGCCGATGGGTCCGAGTGCGCAACAGACCCCGCCGCGGCTGCCGCCGGGTTATCGATGGATAGCGGTGCGGCCGGGTGCGGCCCCGCCGCCGCGCCCGCGCCGCCGCCCGCTCGGCCCCACGCCGCGCTACGCGATGACTCCGCGATGGGGGCTGGCGGACCACTTCGATTCCGCCGAACAGCAGCAGGCCGGCGCCCGCGCATCCGGCCCGTCGATCTCGATGGTGCGGGCGACCGTGATCGCAACGATGGCGGCGCTCGGCGTCGCCGCACTGTTGCATGTCGTGCGCTATGCGCTGCTGATCGTCAACCGGAGCATGCTGCTGAATCCCTGGGTGGCGGGCGCGGCGACTTGGCTGGGTGTCGCGGTCAGTGTGTCGCGATGTTCTTGGTGGTCGCCACCGCGGTGGTGTTGACGAACTGGCTCATCGCCAGACGGGCAGCGGCATTCGGTATCGCGGGCACGAAGAGCCCCGGTCGGCTGTGGGCGCTGCGCGCCGGCTGTTTGGTGCCCGCTGATCAATCTGGCGTGGGCGCCGGTTTATGTCATCGAGTTGGCTGCGGTCGAGGACCGGTTGACCTGGCTGCGCCGCCCGATCGTGGTGTGGTGGCTCGTCTGGCTGGCCAGCACCGTGGTGTCGGGGTTCTCGATCGCGACCAGCTTCACCACTGACGCCCAGGGCATCGCCGACAACACGGTGACCACGATCGTCGCCTATCTGCTGGCGCTGGCGGCTCTGCTACTGGCCACCAAGGTGTTCCGAGGGCTTCGAACGCCAACCGGTCGAACGGCCGGCCACAGCGCTGGGTCATCGTCGCCGACGAGCCGTCCTCGCCGGCCGAGCGGGCCGACAACCCAGCCGAGCAGGATCCGCAACCTGCCGCTCCGGTTGAGTCCGAAGGGCAGAACCCGGCAGCATAGCCGCTATGAACTCCGGCGACGGCGCGCTCGGCGGCCATCCATTCGTCGTCGCGCACCGGGGCGCATCGGCCGAGCGTCCAGAGCACACCCGCGCCGCCTACGAGTTGGCACTCTCCGAAGGCGCCGACGGTGTCGAATGCGATGTGCGGCTGACCCGCGACGGGCACCTCGTCTGCGTACATGACCGGCGAGTGGACCGGACATCCAACGGCACCGGGCTCGTCAGCGAGATGACGCTGGCACAACTGCGGGAACTGGACTTCGGGTCGTGGCATCCGAGTTGGCGCCCCGACGGTAACCAACGGCGACACCGGGCTGCTGACCCTCGATGAGCTCGTCGAATTGGTTCTGGACTGGAGCCGTCCGGTCAAGATCTTCATCGAGACGAAGCATCCCGTCCGCTACGGCGCGCTGGTGGAGAGCAAGGTGCTGGCGCTGTTGCACCGCTACGGCATCGCCTCGCCGGCTTCGGCGGACCTGTCCCGCGCGGTGGTGATGTCGTTCTCGGCGGCCGCGGTGTGGCGGATCCGCCGGGCCGCGCCGATGTTGCCGACCGTCCTGCTCGGCGAGACGTCCCGCTATCTCGGCGGCAGTGCGGCCACCACCGTCGGCGCCACTGCCGTCGGGCCGTCGATCGCGACGCTGCGCGAACACCCGGAATTGGTGGATCGGGCCGCCGCCCAAGGACGGGCGTTGTACTGCTGGACCGTCGACCACTACGAGGACGTCCGCTACTGCCGCGACGTGGGCGTGGCCTGGGTGGCGACGAACCACCCCGGCCGCACCAAGGGCTGGTTGCAGAACGGGCTGACTGGCGCCGAACGCGACGGCTAGAGGTTCCCGCCCGCGGCCTTGGGCGCGGCGGGATCCGTTGGGGCCGCACCGATTTCGCGGGCGACGAAGTCCTCGAGGTGGAACAGGTTGGCGCCGGCCCGGTCGGCGATGCGCACCAGCGTCGTCATCATGGGCGACCTCTTCGACCTGTTCTTTGAGGAACCACTGCATGAACTGCTCGCCGAGGTAATCGCCCTCGTCGCGGGCGACGGCGGCCAGTCGGCTGATCTGCTCGGTCACGGTGCGCTCCAGGTCGAGTGCCAGCACCAGCGCGTCGCGGGGCGTCTCGAATGCGTTGCGCACGGGGTCGACACCGGGCATCTCGATCGCGATGTCGCGGTCGAGCAGGTACTGCACCAGCATCATGGCGTGATTGCGTTCCTCGATCGCCTGGCGGTAAAAGTGCTTGGCCAGCTGCGGCAGGTCGGCGCCGTCGAAATACACGGCGATCGCGAGGTATTGCTGCGACGCGCCGAATTCGCTGCGAATCTGGTCGTGGAGCAGTCCGTGAAATTTCGTGGCGAGTGCGTCAACCGTAGTCATGATCACGAGGATATAGCAGGTCAGAGGCCTTTGTCGTTGAAGGGTGACCTAACGCAGGCCAGCTTATCCTAAGTAAGGCGACGCATTGTGACTGTGCTTACATTGCCTCAATGGAAGTTTGCTGTCGTCATTTCAGTTCGGCGGCGTCGAGCACATCTTGTGGAATCGGCGAGTCGGACGCCAGCGCCTCGAACAGCCGACTGGCCACGTCGCTGTCCCACATCACGACCGACCCCGAGTCGCTGCCCGTGAATTCTCCGATCGGCACCGTCGTGGTGGTGATGTCACCGCGCAGCGCCCACGCCAGCCGGGCCAGATCCCAGATGCGGTCGCCCTGATCGACGGTGATCGCGTCGGTGGCCGCGTGCGCCATCGGATACCAGCGCAGCGGGTTGAGCAGCACGGCCGGGCTGGCGGCGCGGTGCAGCAGTGCGGACATGAACTCCCGCTGGTTGACCATGCGATCCAGGTCGGCTCGCGGGGTGGCGCGAGTGCGGACGAACCCCAGCGCATTTCGGCCGTCGAGCTTCTGGCAGCCGGCCGGCAGGTCGATGCCGGCAAGTGGATCGCTGATGGGTTCGGTGGGGCACATGGTCACCCCGCCGATGGCGTCGACCAGGACGGCGAATCCGTCGAACCCGATCTCGGCGTAGTGGTCGAGACGCAAACCCGTGGCCTGCTCGACGGTCTGCGCCAGCAGCGGGGCGCCGCCGACGGAGAACGCGGCGTTGATCTTGTCGCTGCCCCAGCCGGGAATCGGCACGTACGAGTCGCGCGGGAGGGACACCATCGTGGTCGGCGTGCTCGAGCCGAAGGCCGGGACATGCACCAGCAGGATGGTGTCGGTGCGGCCGATCGCCGATGTCCCCTCCGGTGGCCAGCTCGGCCTGCTGTTCGGGGGTCAGGTGCTGGCGGCTGTCGGATCCGACGAGCAACCACGTGGTGCCCTTGCCCGCGGCGGGCCGCTCGGGATAGTCGGCCAGCGCGGGGATGCGGTGCAGCGACGAGTCCATCCAGACGCCGGTGGCCACCACGGCGACGACGAACACGAGCAGACACGCCAGCAGGATGGCGCCCCAATGACGTTTGCGGCGCGGCTTTTTCGCTTTGGCCGCTTTCGGCGGGGGTTGTGGTCGCGGGGCAGGCCGGATCGGCGGCCTTGGAGGAGGTTGTGGCCGGGGTTGCTGACGCGGCGGCCGTGGGGGAGGCGGCGGTCGGCGCGGCGGGCTGGGCGGGTTCGGCGGCCACTGCGGAGGCGGCCGGTAGTTCGGGTCCCGGCGGATTATTTGCGACGGCTCCCGACGTGCTCTGCGGGTCGGGACCCGGAGCCGGTGGTCGGTTGCCATTCATCTCAACGAATGTACGGCCATGACGGGCGTGGTCACTGCAGCCAGCCCAGGTGACCTGCGGCCAGGGCGTACCCGACGAACGCCACCGAGTCGATGAGCGCGTGCGCGATGATCAGCGGCCACAGTCGGCCCGTGCGCTGCCAGACGTACCCGAACACCAGGCCCATCGCGAAATTGCCCAGCCCAGCACCGAAGCCTTGGTAGAGGTGGTACACGCCGCGCAGCAGGCTCGACGCGACGAGCGCTGCGACCGGGTTGACCTTCAGCTGGCGCAGCCGGGTCATCAGGAACCCGACGACGATGACTTCCTCCGCCCACCCGTTGCCGAAGGCCATGAGCAGCAATACGGGTATGCGCCACCAGGTGTCGTAGAGCTCGGCCGGCTCGACGGATGCGTTCATGCCCAACATCCGGGCAACCTGATAGAGGGCCAAGCCGGGCAGCCCGATCAGCGCGGCCAGGCCGAGGCCGCCCAGCACGTCGGGCCGCCACCGCGGCCGGCCCAGTCCGAACTGGCTGGGGCCAATATCGCTGCGCCACAACAGGTATATGCCGAGAGCTCCCCAGGCCACCAGGTGAAACACGGAAGCCAGGTTGAATCCGAGGTCGATAAGGTCGAACTGTGAGCGACGCGGATTGAGCGCCACGATCTGCCCGGCCAGTCCGAGCAGCACTGCTTCGACGAGGTTGAGCAGCGCCGTGTAGGCGGACAGCCCGAATGTGACGGCCAATACGACGACGACCTCGATGCGCAGGCCACGCCGCTGCGGATCGGTCAGTTCGTCGGGCGGCCCGGTCACCGGAGATACGGTAGCGGCCTTCGGCGCCTCAGAGTCGGCGCGCGCGCAGGCCGTTGAGGAACGGGCAGCCCATCAGCACCCGGATGGCTTGGCTGAGGCCGGTCACGTCGTCGACCGGTTTGGCGAACGGCAGCCGGACGTCGTGGTCGCCGTCGTCGGTTTCCACGCGCAGCTGCACGCCGTAGCGATCCAGGCCCAGCGGTCGCACCCGGCCGCGGCGCAACGCCATCGGCAGGCGGGTGGCCAGCCGGTCGACGACCTCGCGGTGGGCCGACTCCATGTGCTGCAGCCAGCACGACTCCATCGCGCAGAACGGGTCGGGCTGCGCGCCAAGCAGCGTGCCGACCCCGATCGACTCGGCACCGGTGGAGTCGGCGACGACGACCGACTCGATCTCCAGTCGCACCAGCGCGTAGCGGGTGTCGCCCTGGCCGTGCGAGCGACCCGAATTCACCTGCAGCAGAGCGGGATTCGGGTCCTCGGTGGCGATCAGATCCAGCAGCCCGGCGACGTCGCCGACGGGCACATTGTGCAGGTGGCCCCGGATCCACACCAGGGAGCGCACGGGCTCACGCAGTGGCAATGGCGCGTAGTCGGTCATCTCGAGCACGGCCTGGATGCCACCGGCGCCGGCGGCGACGACCAGCCCGGCCAGGACTCCGTCGACGGGAACGGTGATCGCGAACGAGCCGTCGTCGAGGAGGTGGTGCACCGGCGTGGCGGTCGGTTCGACGCCCTCCACGGCCAGCATCGCGCCGCCGGCCCGCGCGCACGCGCTGCGGATTCTTTCAGCGGTCGTCGGTGCTGCTGCTGACATCTGCGGCCCTCTCTGAGATAAGGTGAGCCTAACTTAACTAAGCGGTCCGAATTCCCGCAAGGCTTACGTGCAGCGGAACGGGATTACCCTGGTGAACCGATAGGGTTGGGCTGTGACAGCCATCGCCTACCTCGGACCCGAAGGGACTTTCACCGAGGCGGCCTTGCTGCAGATGGCGGCCCGCGGGCTCGTTCCCGGCAGCTCCTCGAGCGCCGTCGCTCCGCTACCCGTCGAGAGCGCTGCAGCCGCGCTCGCCGCCGTTCGGGCCGAGGACGCCGAGTATGCGTGCGTGCCGATCGAGAACTCGATCGAGGGCTCGGTGCTGCCGACCCTGGACAACCTGGCGACCGGTACACCGCTGCAGATCTTCGCCGAACTGACCCTCGACGTGTCGTTCACCATCGTCGTGCGACGCGGCACGCCGGCCGCCGACGTCAAGACGGTGGCGGCTTTTCCCGTCGCCGCCGCGCAGGTCCGGCACTGGCTGGCGGCACACCTGCCCAACGCGCAGGTGGTGCCGGCGAACTCGAACGCGGCTGCCGCGCATGACGTCGCCAACGGGCGCGCCGACGCGGCGGTGAGCACGGCGCTTGCCGCCGAACGGCACGGGCTGACGGCGCTGGCCACCGACATCGTCGACGAGCCCAATGCGCGTACCCGCTTCGTGCTGGCCGGGCCGCCAGCGCCGCCGCCGGAGCGCACCGGCGCCGACCGCACGTCGGTGGTGCTCAAGCTGGACAACGTGCCCGGCGCGCTGGTGTCGGCGCTGACCGAATTCGCGATCCGCGACATCGACCTCACCCGCATCGAATCCCGGCCCACCCGAATCGAACTGGGCACCTACATCTTTTTCCTGGACTGCGTCGGGCACATCGACGACGATGCGGTGGCCGAGGCACTCAAGGCGCTGCATCGTCGTTGTGCAGATGTGCGCTATTTGGGTTCCTGGCCGACGGGGTCGGCCGCCGGTGCCGTGCCGCCGCGGCTGGACGAGGCGACGCGCTGGCTGACACAACTACGGGAGGGCAAGCCGTGAGCGGGCGTCTGGTGCTGGTCCGGCACGGGCAGTCGCATGGCAACGTCGAACGGCGCCTCGACACGCGGCCGCCGGGCCGAGCCCTGACCGACCTCGGTCGGGACCAGGCCCGCGCGTTCGCCCGCGGCTGGGCACACCCCGTCGGCATGGTCGTCCACTCGGTGGCGCTGCGGGCCGGCCAAACCGCTGCCGAGATCGGTGACGAGCTGGATCGCAAACTCCACGAGTTCGAGGGCATTCACGAGGTCCAGGTCGGCGAGCTCGAAGACCGCAACGACGACGAGGCCATCGCCGAGTTCGAGACGGTCTACCAGCGCTGGCACGAGGGTGAGTTGGGCGTGACGATGCCCGGCGGAGAGAGCGCCGACGAGGTGCTCGACCGCTATGTTCCTGTGCTCACGCAGCTGCGGCTTCGGTACCTGGACTACGACGCGTGGCACGACGACATCGTCGTCGTCAGCCATGGCGCGGCGATCCGGCTGGTGTCGGCCGTGCTGGCCGGGGTCGACGGCAGTTTCGTCCTCGACCACCATCTGGCCAACACCGAATCCGTTGTGCTGGCGCCGATTACCGACGGCCGGTGGAGCTGTGTGCAGTGGGGGACGCTGACGCCGCCGTTCTATCCCGAGCCGGATGTGCACCCGGTCGAGGATGCCCTGCAGTCAGCCGACCCGATGGGCTGAGCGCTCTACGGCAGCAGCACGATTTTTCCGACCAGCTGTTTGTCGAGGAACTGCTGTTGAGCCGCGACGATCTGCTCGAGAGGAAACGTCTTCGCGATCGCTGGTTTGAGGCGGCGCTCGGACAGGTATCGGATGATGTTCTCGAACACGATGTCGTCTTGGAAAGCGCAGCCGTGAAGAGTCAAGTCTTTCAAGTACAGGGAGCGCACGTCCATTTCGACGATCGGGCCCGCGATCGCGCCGGCCGTCACGTAGCGACCTCCCCGCCGCAGCAGCGTCAGGAATGTTCTCCAATCGTCTCCAGCCACCAAATCGACGATCACCGAAAGACTCTCGCCTCCCAGGATCTGAGACAGATCGTCGCCGCGATGGATGACCCGATCCGCACCGAGTTCGCGTACGGCCTCCGCCTTGCCGGCAGACGCGACCGCGATCACCTCGGCGCCGCGAAGTTTCGCCAACTGAACGGCGGCTGACCCGACGCCGCCCGAGGCGCCGGTGATGAGAATCCGGTCGTTCGGTCCGACAGCCGAACGCACGAGCATTCCTTCCGCGGTGCTGTAGGCGCAGGGAATGGCGCCCAGTTCCGCATCGGTCAGATCGCTGTCCACCCGGTAAACGTCTGCGTCGGGTGCAACGGCGAATTGCGCGAACCCACCGTCGCACTCCGATCCGAAGGTCCAACATTCGTACGGACGAAAATCGACGGGTGCGCGGAGCATGGTTCGGACCAGCACCCGCTCGCCGACGCGATCCGGCTTGACCCCGTGGCCGACGTCGACGATCTCGCCGTAGCAGTCCGCACCCTGGATGCGGGGGAAACGGATCGGCTCACCACTCCAGCCACCGTCGCTGGCGCTTTCACGGGCCGTGGTGGCGCCCGCATTCGTCGCGCCGGTGACCGATTTCGAGTACCACGCTGTGCGGGTGTTGATGTCGGTGTTGTTGACGCTCGTCGCGCGGCATCGGATCAGCACCTCTCCTGCACCGGGGCGGGGAACATGAACATCGGTCCGAAATTGCAGCCGATCAAGGCCGCCATGCCCTAGTAGCAAGACGGCGGGCATCGCTTCGGGGATCACGTCACCCATCATCGGGCCGAGCCCTCAAATTGCTACCGCCGCCGCGGCGGCGCAGCTGCAGCCGATCGCGTCGCAGTCGATGCTCAGCGCGTGTGCCACTTCGGGGGTGACGCAGCCGTCTTCGGAGCATTCGGACCGATACCCGGCGTGGTGAATGACGGTGCCGTGGCAGTGCTCCAGACCGGCCCGACAATCCCGGCACTGGTCGCTCATGGGCCCAGTCTCCGCGCGAAGAGACGCAAAGCCGCCCAAATCCGCGGCGTGTCGGGGGTTCAGGACTCGCACTAACTGGTGGATCACTCACACCAGGTATGAGTGATCCACCAGTTAAGCGCTGTCTGAACCGGGTTATCCACAAGAACCGGTGCCGGTCGCTGGCTGCGGGCCGGTCCGTAGTGCGACTCTGACAGCCGTGGCGCGGCGGGCATGGCATCTCGGGCATGTCGAGCACCTGGTCTGGTTGCAGGATGGCGTCGTGGCGCGCCGTCAGATCCTGGCCGCCGGCGGCACCGACGGCGATGTCACGCGATTGCTGCGCAGGCGCGAATTGACCCAGGTTTATCCCGGCGTCTACGTGAATCACAGCGGTCGGCTGGCCTGGACGCAACGGCAATGGGCTGGGGTGTTGGCGTTTTGGCCCGCCGCGCTGGCGCACGTATCGGCACTGCCCGACCCGCCGACCGCGGTCCTGCATGTCGCAGTGGCGCTAGGACGGAACCCGCGACGGTTGCCGCGGATCGTTGTTCATCGGACCCCGGACTTCGAGACGCGTGCCGACCTTGACCGAAGCCCGCCCGCGATTCGGCTTGAGCATGCATTGATCGACGTCATCGCCGACGACATCGGTCGCGAGGACCTGCGGGCGGGCTTCGCCGCACTGGCGCGTGTGTGCTCCACCCGCCGCACCAGCCCGGAGCGCATCCTGCGAACGTTGGCCAGCGCGTCAACGCGTCTCGGGGCGCCGCACCTTGGAGGCGATGCTGGCCGATCTGCGCGACGGTGCCTGCTCCGTGCTGGAGCGGGGTTATCTGCACCGTGTCGAGCGGGCACATGGGCTGCCGGCGGGCGATCGTCAGACGCACAGCACCGCGACTGGGAAGTCCAGCTACCAGGACGTCCGGTATCGGGAGCAGGGTGTCGTCGTCGAGCTCGACGGCCGGGCGTTTCACGATTCCCCGCTTGACCGTGATCGCGACGCGTTGCGCGATCTGGCCGAGCTGAGCCGGTCAGGCCTGGTGACGACGCGGGTGACCTACGGCCTCGTCTATGGCGATGCATGCCGAACAGCAACTCTGATCGCCGAGCTGCTGCGTCAGCGCGGCTGGCGTGGCCGCCTGCACCCCTGCCCGAAATGTCCAGCCGGGCTAGCCTTAACGGGTTGATTACTCCCGCCAGGGTCAACTCATCCCCAGCCCAGTTCGTGCAACCGCTCGTCGTCGATGCCGAAGTGATGCGCGATCTCGTGGATCACCGTGATGGCGACCTCGTCGACCACCTGGTCCTCGCTGTCGCAGACGTCGAGCAGCGCTTCGCGGTAGATGGTGATGGTGTCCGGCAGGGACCCCGCGGCGTACCACGAGTCGCGCTCCGTCAGCGCGATCCCGTGATAGAGGCCGAGCAAGTCCGGTTCGTCGGGATTGCGGTCCTCGACCAGGACGACGACGTTGTCGATCGCCGCTGCCAGCTCGGGCGGGATCAGGTCGAGTGCGTCCGAGACCAGCTCTTCAAACCGTTGCGGGGTCATCCGCACGGCCACGCGGCTACGGCCCGCGGCGGCAGCGGTGGCACCGGCTCGCCCGGTGGCGGTGGCGGCGGTAGTGCGGCCTCCGGTGGTGGGGCGCAGGAGCCGGCGGTGGTGGCCCAAGAGCAGGCGGCGGCGGTACAGGTTCACCGGGCGGCGGCGGGAGCGGCGCGCCGGGCGGCGGAGGTACCGGTTCGCCGGGCGGCGGTGGCGGTGGTGGCGGCCCGTTGAGGAACGTGTTACCCGGCGGCGGCGCTTCCGTCGGGGCGGTCGACGTTTCGGTCGAGCCGGGCGACTGCGTCCCGTGCTGGGTCTGCTCGCTCTCATCCGTGGTCTGCGTGTTGGTCACCTGGGACGAGCTGTCGTAGGTCTCCTCGGACTCGTCGGGGACCGGGATCGGCGGCAGATTCAGCCGTTCCTCGGGGATGTCCGGCGGCGCGATCGGTGGCTGACCGTTGATCATCAGCGGACCCTTGGCGCTGTTGAGCAGCGTCGACCAGCCGCCGTTGCCGAGCGTCGCCCCGATGCTGCATGACACCTGATGGCTGCCGGCCGACCAGCTCGGCAGCGAGATCGTGCTGTAGATCAGGGTCAGCGTGGTGGCGCGCAGTTGGATCGGCGCCATGTAGGCGTCGGTCATCTTGGTGCAGGCGTCCTTGATGAAGGCGTCCTGCTCGGGTTCGGGCGGCAACCCGGCCGGGAACCGCTCGGCGAGGTTGACCGAGCCGGTGACCTCCATGGCATGCGGCGCCGCGCAGTCGACCGGAATGTCGGTCGGCTGGTTGGTGGTCGGGTCGATGCCCAGGCACGTGCCGGCGGGCCACACCTTGGACTGGTCGACGTCGGCGACCTTGCCCTGGAACGCCAGCTGCTGATTGTTGGCCCCGGGCAGCTGCAGGCCGCACAGCATGCGACGCTCACCCGACTGGCGCCAGGCCTTGTCGCCGGACCACAGCATGCTGACGGTGAACCGGCTGTTGGGGTCAAAGCGGGCGCCGAGATAGCGCTTGACGGCGGCCGAGCACTGCTCCTGGCTGATCTGCTGGATGCGCGCGGCCGATGGCGGCGCGGCGTCCGGCCCGTATTCGCTGCCGGGGAAGGTGCGCATGTCCACCGACTCCGCGACCTCGAAGCGGTGCTCGTCTTTGCAGTCGACGATCTCTGCCGCGTCCGGCGTGCGGTCGGGCCAGTTCAGGCAGTGGCCGCTCTTGGCGTGGTTGAACGTGTCGTTGCCGCGCGGACCGAGGGCGATCGCACTGGCCGTCAGGCCGTTACTGCCGTCCCCCTGTGGTATCGCCGTGATCAAACCGGCGATGAGCAGACCGCCGAGTGCGGTCAGCAACAGCGCCCGGCGCGTCGACGCGGCCTGCAGACTCTGCCACCACGCCACCCGCTCGGACGGCTGTTGTTTGTCCTCGTCGGCGAGTACTGCGTCGCTTTCGAGGCGTTCGGGTGCCTCCAACATCCGCTCCATTGTGACAGGCGTGTCGGGTGCTGTGACAAGTGATGCAGTTGTAACGTTATGGGGTTGTGCTGAGAGGCCTGATTGCGCTGATCGGCTGACCGCCGGCGTCCCAGTAGGGTAGCGGCCGTGATCGACCTCAAGCTACTGCGCGAAAACCCCGATGTGGTGCGCGCGTCGCAACGCGCCCGCGGAGAAGATCCGGGACTCGTCGACGCGCTGCTCGAAGCCGACGCCGCACGGCGGGCCGCGGTGTCGACCGCCGACAACCTGCGCGCCGAGCAGAAGGCCGTCAGCAAGCAGGTGGGTAAGGCCTCGCCAGAAGACCGGCCCGGGCTGCTGGAACAGGCCAAGCAGTTCGCCGAAAAGGTCAAGGCCGCCGAGGCCGAACAGGCCGACGCCGAAAAGGCTTTCACCGCAGCGTATATGGCGATTTCCAACGTGATCATCGACGGCGTCCCGGCCGGCGGTGAGGACGACTTCGCGCTGCTCGACACCGTCGGCGAGCCGGCCGTCATCGAGAACGCTAAGGATCATCTCGAACTTGGCGAGTCGCTGGGCCTGATCGACTTGACTCGCGGCGCCAAGGTGTCCGGGTCGAGGTTCTACTTCCTCACCGGTGCCGGCGCGCTGCTGCAACTGGGGCTGATGCAGCTCGCGGTGCGCCTGGCCACCGAGAACGGCTTCACCCTCGTCATCCCGCCGGTGATGGTGCGGCCGGAGATCATGGCTGGCACTGGCTTCCTCGGCGCGCACAGCGAGGAGGTGTACCGGATCGAGTCCGACGACCTGTATCTGGTCGGCACCTCCGAGGTTCCGCTCGCCGGGTATCACGCCGACGAGATCCTCGATCTGTCCGACGGGCCGCGGCGCTACGCCGGCTGGTCATCGTGCTTCCGCCGCGAGGCGGGCAGCCACGGCAAGGACACCCGCGGCATCATCCGGGTGCACCAGTTCGACAAGGTCGAGGGCTTCGTCTACTGCAAACCCGACGAGGCCGAGGCCGAGCATGAGCGCCTGCTGGGCTGGCAGCGCCAGATGCTGGCGCACATTGAGGTGCCCTACCGCGTAATCGATATTGCCGCAGGCGATTTGGGCTCATCGGCGGCGCGCAAGTTCGACTGCGAGGCGTGGGTGCCGACGCAGCAGACCTATCGCGAGCTGACCTCGACGTCGAACTGCACGACGTTCCAGGCCCGCCGGCTGGCCGTGCGCTACCGCGACGAGAACGGCAAGCCGCAGCCGGCGGCGACGCTCAACGGGACGCTGGCGACGACCCGCTGGCTGGTGGCGATCCTGGAGAACCATCAGCAACCCGACGGCAGCGTGCGGGTTCCAAAGGCATTGGTGCCGTATGTCGGCCACGAGGTGCTGGAGCCGACGGGCACGCGCGAAGCATAGGGAAACACCTGATTTAAGCCGACGGCTTGGCGCCCTAGCGTCGAGGCACCAGTCCGCGTGACAGGAGCCCGTCATGTTTGTAGGCAAGTTCAGTCGGAGCATCGGTGCCGTCCTGTCGGCAATTGCTGTCGGCGCGGCCGCCCTCGTGTTCGCGCCCCCCGCCGCCGCGGAACTGCACCTCGAGCAATACATCGAGGTGCCGCAATGCGAGCCGGCCACCGGGCAGCGGTGCCCGCAGAGTCCGGAAGTGAGGTTCACCGCCGGCGAGGGCGAGAATCTTCAGGCTAAGTTCACCGGGAATGCCAACGGCTGTTCGGACGCTCTTATTCGCTTCAACGTCGACGGCTATCCGCAGAGCGACTGGCTTCGGGTAGGCCCGAATCAGACCGTCGCGTCCGGATTCTTCAAGAGAAGCGGTGACCACGTCCTCAGCGTGACGGCCGAAGGCATCGAAGGCGGTTGCAACACCGGGATCCTCAACTCATGGGGCGGCACGGTTCGCATCGACTCGATCGTTGAGGTCGGCCCTGCTCCAAGCCACGTTATCGACGAGGTCGGACCCGCTCCAAGACACGTGCCCCCGCCGTGCAAGTGGGGATACACCGGTCCTGTCGTCCTCCGGCTGGACAACGGCCAGAGGGTGGAACTCGATCAGTGGAGTGGCCTGAATGCCCTCGGTCCCGCACGTTTCTACATGCAAGGGGACGGCATATTGGGCACAGGCGGCTTATTCGACAAAGCCGACATATTGGATGGCCTTCATCTCAAGGGGGCGGTCCTGGACGCAAACGGAGAGGGAACGCAAGCCCGTTTTTCCATCGTCTGGTACGACGACCGAGGAGGGCGTCTGGACGGGGGCGATTACACCGGCGACATTGATCCGGGGTCGGGGATTCTGCGGGGAACCGTCGAAAACGACGCGGGGGCAAGGAACGGATGGGTGGCGGACCAACGCTGGACTTGTAAGTAGGTCCGCTCGCCCGTTGAGGTCACCCCAGCACTAGCGGGGCCCGAGAAGTTCGTCGAGTTTCTCGAGAAACTCCGTGGGCCGCTGCGGGGTGAACGCCGGCTTCTGCCTCGCACCGGGCACGTCGAGCGTCACCAGCGTGGACTTGATCGGCCGCCACACGTCGAGCGGCAGCCAGCGCCGCAAGTCCGAGCTGCCCCAGATCCTGAACC
The DNA here is from genome assembly GCA_963765155.1 of uncultured Actinomycetota bacterium. Classification (GTDB taxonomy): domain Bacteria; phylum Actinomycetota; class Actinomycetes; order Mycobacteriales; family Mycobacteriaceae; genus Mycobacterium. The sequence goes on along the minus strand of CAVXVJ010000022.1, from coordinate 498,527 downwards.
GCTGCATGAACAGCCCCAGCGGTTCCGCCTTGTACCCGCGGACGTCGCGCAGCGGGATCACCTTCGAGGTGCCCGAAGGAAAGTGATAGCGCCGCAACGTGATTGCCTCGCGGTCCAGCTGGACCAAACCGTCGTCGTAGTATTGGCGCGGTGCAGTCATAGCCGCTCGGAACGCAACTCGTGTCCCTTGCTCGTCAGGCAGCGGCCGTTCTCGAGGTTCCACTGCCAGCCATGCAGATTGCACGTCAGGGTGGTGCCCTCGACCACGCCGAACTTCGACAGGTCGGCCTTCAGATGCGGGCAGCGCCGCTGAATCTCCCAGCCGTCCAACGTGATCGACGCGGTGTTGTCGTGGGCCTCGGCGAACCAGCCGTCGGCGTAGGCGATGCGTTCGTCGGTCAGGCACTTGAAGAACGTGTAGAGGTACTCGTTGTAGCCACCGACCCGCCACGCCTTGAACCGCGTCGATAGGAAGATGGTGTTCACCCAGTCGGGCTCGTTGTCCCGCAACACCGTCCGCACCAACTCCGGAGCAATGGCGAAGCCGTAGCGGAACTTCTCGTCCGGAATCGGTTCGCGCACCGCCCGTTTCGGGAAGTCGAGGACTATGGTTTCAGGACCGAGCCGGAGCTCGACCGGATAACCGATGCCGTCGCAGATCTGGTCGCTCTGGATCATGATCGGCTCGAACACCGCCCGCAGCGGCTCGAGCAGCGACTCGCCCGTCGCCGGCGCCCATCCGGCCTTCTCGGCGGCGAGCACGTGCGTCATCCGCGAAGCGTAGTCGGCGATGTAGGACGCCTTGCCGGTCGTGAAGATGGCCTGCACCTCGTCGTCGGGCACTGGGTGCGTCAGCGAATTCAGTTGTGAGCCAGTGAAATCCCCTGTCGACCCGGGAATCATCAGCAGGCCGCCGTCGTGGCCGTGCGCCCGCATCTGGTCGAGGAAGACGACCTGGTCGGGGAAGATGTTGGCCGGGTCGCCGTGGTCGTCGTTGAGGTCACGCAACTCGGGGTCCAGGAAGCACGGCGGCCCGGCGGACGGGATCACCCAGGTGGCGCCGACCTGCGCGATGTACTGGCGGCAGCGGTCCATCTGGCGCTGCCGTTTCTGCGTGCCGAACGCCTCCTTGGCGCGGGCCGGCATGTCGTAGACCATCGGATACCAGATCGCGCCCGAGTACTGCAGCATGTGCACATCGACCTGGCCGAAGTCGGCGTGTAAGACGTCCAAGTCCACGGGACGCGCGTCGTTCATGTTGAAACAAACCGTTTCACCGTCGTCGACCACCAGACCGGAGTCCCCGATCGGACCATCGGCGGGGGCGCGCAGCGCGATGATCATCACGTCGAGGTCGCCCTTGGGTCCGCTGACGCGGTGCTTGACCGAGTCGGTGGTTTCGAAGAACCGGTGAAAGCCCAGTTTCTCCAACTCGCGCTGCAGGTCGGGCACGGGGAAGTCGGGCAGCAGCACGACCGCGTCCTTGTTGACGTGCTCGCGCAGGTTCTTCGGGTCGAAGTGGTCCTTGTGCAGATGCGACACGTAGAGGTAGTCGACGTCGCCAAGGGCGTCCCAGTCCAGCGCGCTGTTGTCGGGGAACGGGAACCACGATGCGAAGTACGCCGGGTTGACCCAGGGGTCGCACAGGATGCTTCCGACCTTGGTGTCGATCCGGAAACCCGCATGTCCGACGCTGGTGACCTGCACTGATGACCTTCCCTGATCTCGCTTCGTGCCCGGCCAAGCCTAACCGGCGGCGAACAGATGCCGCAGATACGCGTCCGGGCCGGCGAGGAACCGTCGCCAATGGCCGACCATCGGCAGGTCTTCCCACGTGCTGACGTGACGACCGTGCTCGCCGAGCTCGAGGATCGTCGCCCCAGGAAACGCCGCCAATACCGGCGAGTGGGTGGCCAACAGGAACTGGGATCCGTCGGCGATCAACGAGTCCATCAGCACCATCAGCTGCAGGCAGGAACTGAACGACAACGCGGCCTCTGGTTCGTCGAGGATGAACAGGCCGCGCTCGGTGTCGCGCGAGGACAGGAACGCCAGGAACGATTCGCCGTGCGACCGTTCGTTGAGCGCACCGCCGAACACCTGGTGCGGGGTGCCGCGGTCGACGTCGGTGAACAGCTGGTGCATGGCCTCGGCCCGCAGGAAGCAGCCCCCGGCCGGTGGTGGGTACTCACCGTCGAGCCGCAGCGCCCAGTGCAGGTCGCTGTCCTCGTCGCCCGTCGGTGGAGCCCAATGCTTGACGGCTCCGCGAAGGCGCGCTCCCCATGCCGAAGCGACGGCTTCGAGCAGGGTGGACTTGCCCGAGCCGTTCTCGCCGACGATGACGGTGACGGCGGCGTCAAGGGTCAGCGGCTCATCGGCCAGCTGCGCGACGGCTGGGATACCGAAATACCAAGCGTCGACAGTCTTTTCGGGGTATAGCGTGATCCGGCTGAGAATCATTCGGCGGCGTCCCAGAGCCGTTGGTAGTACTCGATTCGGACCGGGTCACGCTCGATGCCGTAGGCGTCCAACAGTTCGTCCTCCCAATCGCCGCGATAGTTCCACGACAGCGAGAGCAACGCCACGGCCAGGTCGGCCCAGCGGTCGGCGATGCCGAGATCGCCGAAGTCGACGTGACCGCACCACTCGCCGTCGTCGGAAATCATCGTGTTCGGCGCGCAGGCGTCGCCGTGGCACACCACCAGCTTGTCGATGGGCGGTGGTTCGGGAAGTCGACGTCGGGCCGACTCGGGCACGGCGGCCGAGCCGGCTGGGCACGGACCAGCTGTAGGGGCAGGACGCGACAGGCAACCGGTCGTGCATCGCGCGCAGACCGGTGGCGATCGCCCGTACCGCCACTCGCGGATTGGCAGTCCAGTGTGGATCAACCGCCGAACGTCCCGCCACACCTGCCGTGTGCAGCCATTCCAGCGCGCCGTCCCGCCCGGCACCGCGCACCGCGGGCACGGTCAGATAATTAGACGCCCAACGCAGCTTGGCGGCCTCGCGGTGTCAGGTCGACCTCTGGGTGTGGCGGTGCGACTTTGACGAACTCCCGGCCGTCGCCGTCACCGACCTGAAAGGTCAGCCCCCCGATCTCGTTGGCCCACGCTGGAAGAACCGGCCGCCCGGCAGCAATCCGCGTCACGACGGCCGGGATGGGCACCGGCTCGGACGGAATTGTCATCCATTCAGTCTCCCCGACCCAGGGCACTAGGCTGGTGCACTGTGGAACCGGTATACGGGACAGCGATCCAGCTCGCGCGCCTGGTGTGGCGGCTGCAGGGGCTGACGTTCACCGTCACCGGGGTCGAGAACCTGCCGCGCATCGGCGGTGCGGTGGTGGCGATCAACCACACCAGCTACTTCGACTTCACCTTCGCCGGCCTGCCGGCCTATAAGCAGCATCTCGGCCGCAAGGTGCGCTTCATGGCGAAGAAGGAGGTCTTCGACAATAAGATCACCGGGCCGATCATGCGCAGCCTGCGCCATATCGAGGTGGACCGCGACAGTGGAGCGGCGTCGTTCGACGAAGCGTGCAAGCGGCTCAAGGAGGGTGAGCTGGTCGGCGTCTACCCGGAGGCCACGATCAGCCGCAGCTTCGAGATCAAAGGGTTCAAGTCCGGCGCGGCGCGCATGGCGATCGCGGCCGACGTGCCGATCGTCCCGCACATCATCTGGGGCGCTCAGCGGATCTGGACCAAGGGGCATCCGAAGAACATGTGGCGTCCGAAGGTGCCGATCTCGATCGCCGTCGGTGAGCCGATTGCCCCGACCCTGCCGCCGACGGAGCTGACCGCGCTGCTGCATTCGCGGATGCAGCATCTGCTGGAGCGGGTGCAGGACGCATACGGTCCGCATCCGCCCGGCGAGTTCTGGGTGCCGCACCGGCTGGGCGGGGGAGCGCCGTCATTGGCCGAGGCCAACCAGATGGACGCCGATGAGGCTGCCGAGAAGGCGGCCGGCCGGGAGCAACGGTCCGACCCCACCGGGGCGCCGGGGTAGCGGTATGGAGCCGGTCTTCCGCGCGATCGAGATCGCGACCAAGGTCGTCGTCCCCGCCACCGGGTCTCGCATCACCTTCGAGGGGCTGGAGAACATCCCGCAAGACGGCGCCGCAGTGATCGCGATCAACCACACCAGCTACATCGACTTCCTGCCCGCGGCGCTGGCCGCGCATTACCGTCACCGCCGGATGAGGTTCATGATCAAGACCGAGATGCAGGACGTGAAGGTCGTCAGCTTCCTGATCAAACACACCGGGACCATCCCCGTCGACCGTCGCGCCGGGGCGGGCGCGTATGCGGTCGCCGTGCAGCGGCTGAAGGAAGGCGAACTCGTCGGGGTGTATCCGGAGGCCACCATCAGCCGCAGCTTCGAGCTCAAGGAGTTCAAGACCGGCGCTTCCCGGATGGCGCGCGAAGCCCAGGTCCCGATCCTCCCGTTGATCGTCTGGGGGGCGCAACGGATCTGGACCAAGGACCATCCAAGGAACCTGGCCCGCAAGAAGATTCCGATCACGGTCGCGGTTGGGGCGCCGGTACACGCCGCGCAGACGATCGACGAGACCAATACCGCGATGCGTGAGGCGATGACCACACTGCTGCACAAGGTTCAGGAGGAGTACCCGCATCCGGAGGGCGCCTATTGGGTACCGCGCAGGCTGGGTGGCTCCGCGCCGACGATGGACGAGGCCAAGGTGCTCGAGGAAAAGGAACTGGCCGAGCGGGCCCGCAAACGGGCCGAGCGCGAGGCGAAGAGCCGCCGGTGACACTGCCAACACTGATCGCCTCCGACGTGGACGGCACCCTGCTCGACAACGACGAGAAGGTCACCGCCCGCACCCGCGCGGCGGTGCACGCCGCCGTCGACGCCGGTGTGCAGTTCGTGCTTGCCACCGGGCGCCCGCCGCGCTGGGTGCACCCCGTCGTCGACGCGCTGGGTTTCGCGCCAATGGCGGTGTGCGCCAACGGCGCCGTGATCTACGACCCGTCCACAGATCAAATCGTGTCAGCCCGCACACTGTCCGCCGACATGCTCGCGCAGCTCGCCGAGATCGCCACCCGCGCCATCCCGGGCGCCGGCCTGGCCGTCGAGCGCGTCGGCCGCAGCGCCCACGACGCCGCGACTCCCCAGTTCGTCAGCTCACCGGGTTACGAGCATGCGTGGCTCAACCCCGACAACACCGAGGTGTCGATCGAGGACTTGCTCAGCGCGCCCGCGGTGAAGCTGCTGATCCGCAAGGCCGGCGCACTCAGCTCCGACATGGCCGCCGAGTTGGCCAAACACGTTGACTCACAAGGCGATATCACGTACTCCACCAACAACGGCCTCATCGAGATCGTGCCGTTGGGTATCAGCAAGGCCACCGGCGTCGCGGAGGTCGCCAGCCCGGCGGGCATCACCGCCGCCGACGTGGTGGCGTTCGGGGATATGCCCAACGACATTCCGATGCTGCACTGGGCCGGTTTGGGCGTGGCGATGGGCAACGCGCATCCCGAGGCCGTGGCCGCAGCCGACGAGGTCACCGCACCCAACACCGACGACGGCCTGGCCCGCGTCCTAGAACGCTGGTGGCTTTAAGGGTTGGCTCAGGCTCCTCGATAGTGCGCACGTCGAAATCGCACACAGGGTTGCGGTGTTGCAGATTTCACGACCCTGGACGCAATTTCGGCGACTAGGGCGCGCCGGAATCTAGGGGTTGATCGCCGGGGTGAATCGTTCTAGCTGGACCGGCGCATTCTTGGTCGACTCCTTCGGCAACTCCAGCGGAACGCCGTCGATGACGCGGGTCACCGTGCCCTTCTCGCGGTCGAAGTTCAGCGTGCCGTGCTGGAAGTTCTGCACGATCCACTGCGGCTCCTGGATCTCGGCGCTGGTGGGCAGGCCCAGCGCGCCGCGCTCGAAACCGAGTGACCCCCACGCCTTGTAGATCTCTCCGGTGACCGGTTCGGCGCCGCTCTGCGGTGACCAGTAGAGCGCACCCTTTTCGAACGTGACATATTTCGTCGGACCCTGCCCTGAGGCCTCCGGCGACGTCGGGTTTCCGAGTGCGCTGTTGGGCCCGCCCATCGAATCCCACCGCGCGTGGATGGCGCCACCGCGCAGCGACTCGGCCAGGTCCACCGGCCCCGGCGGCTCGTTGAACCTCGCCGCGATGTCGCGGATCACGGGCATCAGTGCGTACGCCGCATTGCCTGGGCAATCGGTGTTGCCGACGTCGCGGTGGGTGAAGATCGACGGCAGGGTCGGCGTCGCGCCGCGGGGGAACTTGGTGAACGAGCCGCCCGCCGAGGCCAGCACCGCTGTTCCCCTGGGGTCGACGTGGTCGATGCCGAGACGCCAGCCCAACAGCCGGGCGGTGTTCCGCAGCTGGATCGGCGGCGGCGGCATGACGTCGAAGTTGCCCATCATCGCCACACCCCAGGTGTCGTGGTTGAACCCGCCGGTGTGAGCTCCCTCGACCGGCTTGTCCATGCCGCCCGCCCGGCCCTCGAAGACCTGGCCGTACTTGTCGACCAGCGCGTTGTATGCGATGTCGCACCAGCCAAGGGTGCGGGTGTGGTACTCGTAGATCGACCGGATGATCCCGGCCGAGTCCTGCGGCGCGTAGTCGTTGCTGCCAGCGGTATGGTGCACGATGCCGGCCCGAATTCCCTTGTCGTACCGGGGGTTTCCGCACCGCATCGACTCGTCCGCACCCCACTGATTGCGGTTGATGATGTGGGGTGGTGCCCCGGGTGGGGTGACGGCGCTCGGCAGCGGGAAGGCGTCGATCGGTGCCTGCGGCGGGCTGATCAGCACGGCGTTGAGGTTCTGCGCGAACGGCTGCTCGACGTTGGCCGGCACATATCCCAGTCCGGGCTTGGCGGGCTGGGTGCCTGCCCCGGATCCGGTTGGCGCGGCGCCGGCGGGACGGGTGACGGCGATCTGCACCGTGGTGGTGCGGCCGACGAAGACCGGCTCGGTGCCGCGCGGTGTCGGCGAGTCAGGGCCCACACCCCCGAGCGCCTCGGCCTGGTACCACGGCCCCCAGGTGCCGTCGGCCTTCCTGGCCCGGACCCGTGCAGATGTGCCGGTGTAGTCCTCGGCAGTCAGCGCGACCATCGAGAACGGGGTGTCCTGGTGGATTTCGCGGATCGTCTCGCCGCCGCCGAGGCCGGTCAGCGGCTGTTGGGCCAGTTGTGGCGCACCTACAGAGGGCGGTTCATCGTCGTCGCCGGGCAGCCCGTTGATCGCCCACGGCAGCATGACGATGGTCGCCGCGATGGCGGTGAAGAGAATCGACGGCGCTGGGCGACGACACGGCACGGCCCGATGTTACGCATGTGTCAGTTGTTACCAGTGTTTCGACACGGTAGTTGGCCCTGCCAATCGAACGGGGCAAAAGACCTGCAACGGCACCGCAGAGCACAGGATCGGCTTCTGCGGTGCCGTCAGGTGACAGGACCTACGGCGGAACTATGCGACGGGCGGGGCGGGCGGGGGCACCGGCGCTACGGCCGGGGCGCCCGGCACGGCGCCAGGCTTCGGCATGGCCGACATGATCGCCGGCATCACCATGCCCTTGAGCAAGTCGATCGCCTGGCCGGCGCCCAACTGCTCGGCCATGCCGCTCACCTCGCCGAGCAGCCCGCCGCTTCCCGTGCTGGCCGGCATCGTCGCCAGCGACGGGTCGCCGAGGATCGGGTAGGTGCCCGCGGCGGGGTCCAGTCCGATCGGCGCCGAAATCGGCACCTCGCTGGGCGCGGGCAGGCCACCGGTCGAAATCGGCGTCAGCGCGGGATCCGTGATGCCCGCAGGCGGCGTCGTCAGACCCGGTGTGGTGGCGCCCGGTGTCGTCAGGTCCGTCGGCGACGGCACCGCGCCCAGGGGCGGCGTGCCGGTCGGGCTGGTCAACGCCGGATTCGTCAGTGCCGGGTTCGTCAGCGCGGGGTTGGACAGTGCCGGATCGGTGAGCGACGGGCCGGTCGCTGTGAGCCCGGGCACGCTGGCGCCGGGCGCGGTGAGACCCGGCGTGGTCAAGCCCGGCGTCGTCAGGCCAGGCGTCGTCAAGCTCGGACTGGTCAGACCGGGGGCCGTCAATCCCGGGGTCGTCAGGCCCGGCGAGGTGAGACTCGGCGGTGTCGTCGCACCCGAGCCCGTCAGCAGGCTCGTCGGCATCGGCGGCAGGTTGATGCCGAACTGCGACAGGCCCTGAGACAGCGCCGACATCAGCTCGTTGGGCAGATCGGTGATCATTGCGGCCTGGACGAACTCGCGGTGCTGAGGCGCGGGCTTGGTGCTCGCGGACAGTTCAGACACGGCGACAACTGCAACTGGACTTGCGACTGCCAGGGCAACGACTGCGCTCGTGGCTGTCGAGAGCCTGCGTCGACGTCGGTTCGGCACGGAAGTCTCCTCAATATATGGACTACTTGTTGTAGGTGGCTCGTGAAATGGCGTCAGCGGCTACGGACCAGGTCATGTGAAGCCCATCAGTGCCAACGTGATCGATGGTACTGATGTGACTACTGGGTCTAGAGTGACGATGCTGAATTGTGAGCCAATCGCGACCTTGGACCGTTGTCGAATTCGGGGCGCACGGTCGGGGTCGGATACCCTGGCTGCCGATGACAGCTCGTTTTGACCTCTTTGTCGTCGGTTCCGGATTCTTCGGCCTGACGATTGCCGAGCGCGTGGCGACACAACTGGACAAGCGCGTCCTCGTCGTCGACCGACGACCGCACATCGGCGGCAATGCCTACTCCGAGCCCGAGCCACAGACCGGCATCGAGGTGCACAAGTACGGCGCCCACCTGTTCCACACGTCCAACCAGCGGGTGTGGGACTACGTGCGCCAGTTCACCGACTTCACCAACTATCAGCACCGCGTGTACGCGATGCACAACGGGCAGGCGTATCAGTTCCCGATGGGCCTGGGCCTGGTGTCCCAGTTCTTCGGCAAGTACTTCACGCCCGACCAGGCCCGCCAGCTGATCAAGGAGCAGGCCGCCGAGATCAAGACCGAGGAAGCGCGCAATCTCGAGGAGAAGGCGATCTCGCTGATCGGCCGCCCGCTCTACGAGGCGTTCGTCAAGGGCTATACCGCCAAGCAGTGGCAGACCGACCCCGTCGAACTTCCGGCCGCCGTCATCAATCGCCTGCCGGTGCGCTACACCTTCGACAACCGCTACTTCAACGACACCTACGAGGGCCTGCCTGCCGACGGCTACACCGCGTGGCTGAAGAACATGGCCGCCGACGACCGCATCGAGGTGCGGCTGGACACCGACTGGTTCGACGTGCGCGAGCAGCTGCGCGCCGAGAACCCCGACGCCCCGGTCGTGTACACCGGGCCGCTCGACCGCTACTTCGACTACGCCGAGGGCCGACTCGGTTGGCGCACACTGGATTTCGAGGTCGAAGTGCTCGAAACCGCCGACTTTCAGGGCACCCCGGTGATGAACTACAACGACCTCGACGTGCCCTACACCCGCATCCACGAGTTCCGGCACTTCCACCCCGAGCGGGCCTACCCGACCGACAAGACGGTGATCATGCGGGAGTTCTCCCGGTTCGCCGACAACGAGGACGAGCCGTACTACCCGATCAACACCGAATCCGACCGGGCGTTGCTGGCCGCGTACCGCGCGCGGGCCAAGGCCGAGACGGCATCATCGAAGGTGCTTTTCGGCGGCCGGTTGGGCACCTACCAGTACCTCGATATGCACATGGCCATCGCCAGTGCACTGAACATGTACGACAACACCTTGGCGCCGCACCTGCGTGACGGTGAGCCACTGACGGAAAATGGCACAGAAAGCAGTAGCGCATGAGTGACATCCCGTCCGGCGCGCTCGACGCCGGCGACTCCAAGGCGGTCAGTCTTCTCGCCCGTGTGATCCTGCCGCGGCCGGGGGAGCCACTGGACGTCCGCAAGCTCTATATAGAGGAATCGGTGACCAACGCCAGGCGCGCGCACGCGCCGACCCGCACCACGCTCGAGATCGGTGCGGAGTCCGAGGTGTCGTTCGCGACGTATTTCAACGCCTTTCCCGCGAGCTACTGGCGACGCTGGTCGACGCTGGAGTCGGTGGTGCTGCGGGTCGAGTTGGCCGGCACTGCCCGCGTCGACGTGTACCGATCCAAGGCCACGGGCGCGCGGATCACCGTCGGCGGTGCCCCGGTCTCCAGTGCTGACACCGAACCCTCCGTTGTGGAGTTCGAAATCGGCCTCGACCCGTTCGAGGATGGCGGCTGGATCTGGTTCGACATCACCAGCAATACCAAGGTCACTGTCCACAGCGCCGGCTGGTATGCGCCGGTGCCCGCGCCTGGGCGGGCCAACATCGCGGTCGGGATCCCGACGTTCAACCGGCCGTCGGACTGCGTCAACGCGCTGGCCGCTCTTACCTCGGATCCGTTGGTGGACGACGTGATCGGCGCAGTCATCGTGTCGGACCAGGGCACCAAGAAGGCTGTCGACCACCCCGGTTTCGCCGCAGCCGCCGCCTCGTTGGGCAACCGGCTGGCGATCCACAACCAGCCCAACCTCGGCGGGTCCGGCGGCTACAGCCGGGTCATGTACGAAGCGCTGAAAAACACTGACTGCGAACAGATCCTGTTCATGGACGACGACATCCGCATCGAGCCGGATTCGGTGTTGCGCGCGCTGGCCATGAACCGGTTCGCCAAGACGCCGACGCTTGTCGGCGGCCAGATGCTCAACCTCCAGGAGCCGTCGCACCTGCACGTGATGGGCGAGATCGTCGACCAAGAGAACTTCATGTGGACCAACGCGGTCAACACCGAATACGACCACAACTTCGCCAAACATCCACTCAACGACGAAGAGGATCCGCGCAGCAAGCTCCTGCACCGCCGTATCGACGTCGACTACAACGGCTGGTGGATGTGCATGATCCCGCGCCAGGTCGCCGAGGAACTCGGCCAGCCGCTGCCTCTGTTCATCAAATGGGACGACGCCGACTACGGGCTGCGCGCCGCGGAGCACGGGTACGGCACGGTCACACTGCCCGGCGCCGCGATCTGGCACATGGCCTGGAGCGACAAGGACGACGCGATCGACTGGCAGGCCTACTTCCACCTGCGCAACCGACTGGTGGTCGCGGCCATGCACTGGGACGGCTCCATCATCGGACTGCTGGCCAGCCACATGAAGGCGACGGTCAAACACCTTCTCTGCCTGGAGTATTCGACGGTCGCCATCCAGAACAAGGCGATGGACGACTTCCTGGGCGGGCCGGAGCACATCTTCTCGATCCTGGAGTCCGCGCTGCCCGACGTGCGCAAGATGCGCTCGGAGTTCCCCGACGCGGTGGTGCTTCCCGGCGCGACGGCCCTGCCGCCGGCGTCGGACAAGCGTCGCAAGAAGGTGAAGATCCCGACCAACCCGCCACGCATCGCGATCAAGCTGACCCGGGGGGTGCTGCACCAGCTCAAGAGGGAAGATCCCGCGCATCACCGCCGCCCGCAGATCAACGTCGCGACCCAGGACGCCCGGTGGTTCTCGCTGTGCGTGGTCGACGGCGTCACCGTCACCACGGCCGACGGCCGCGGCGTGGTGTACCGCCAGCGTGACCGCGCGAAAATGTTTGCGCTGCTTCGCGAATCGACGCGCCGGCAATTGCGGCTTGCCCTCAAGTTCAACCGGATGCGCAAGGCCTACCGCGAGGCGCTGCCGGTGCTGTCGAGCAAGCAGAAGTGGGAGACGGTGTTACTCGAATCGTCGTCGCCCGCCGATGGCTGAGACCTTGCGCGGCGAGGAAGCCGCGCTGGTGGCTGTGCAGTCGGCGCTGGCGAACCGGCCCGGTGTGCTCTCGGGTGCACGGGCCCTTTCCCATTTCGGGGAGCACAGCATCGGCTGGGTGGCCGTCGCGGTGCTGGGCGCGCTGCTGCAGCCGCGCAGCCGCCGCGCGTGGCTGGCCGCAGGCGCCGGTTCCTTCATCGCCCATGCGTCGGCGGTGCTGATCAAGCGCATCGTTCGGCGCGAACGCCCGCGTCACCCGGCGATCGCCGTGAACGTCGGGACGCCGAGCCGCCTGAGCTTCCCCTCGGCGCACGCCACGTCCACCACCGCCGCGTCGATTCTGATGGCCCGGACCACCGGACTGCCGTTGCCGGCCTTGTTCGTGCCGCCAATGGCGTTGTCCCGCTTGGTGCTCGGCGTGCACTACCCCAGCGACGTACTGACGGGCGTGGTGGTCGGGGCGGCCGTCGCAAAGGCGGTCAGCACCGTCGCCGACAGGGCTACAGGAGAGACATGAGCATCCCGGCAGAGAGCACTGCACAGATGAGCGAAGAAGCGCCACCGGTCGGGGGCCCACCGAAGAACCTCGCCACCGGGATCGTCAAGGCGCTGCGCCCCCGGCAGTGGGTCAAGAACGTACTGGTCTTCGCCGCTCCGCTGGCCGCCCTCGGCGACGACAGGTACGCCTACGACTACCGCGAGGTCCTGGTCAAGGTGGCGCTCGCGTTCGTCGTGTTCAGCCTCGGTGCCTCCGCGGTGTACTTGGTGAACGACGCCCGTGACGTCGACGCCGATCGCCAGCATCCGACCAAGCGCTTCCGCCCGATCGCGGCGGGCGTGGTGCCGGAGTGGCTCGCGTACACCCTGGCTGTGGCGCTGGCCGGTGCGTCGCTGGGGATCTCGTGGCTGGTGACGCCGAACCTGGCGCTGGTGATGGCCGTCTACATCGGCATCCAGCTGGCCTACTGCTTCGGCCTCAAGCACGAGGCCGTGATCGACATCTGCATTGTCTCGTCGGGTTTCCTGATCCGCGCCATCGCAGGCGGTGTCGCCGCGAATGTGCCGCTGTCGCAATGGTTCCTGCTGGTGATGGCGTTCGGGTCGCTGTTCATGGCGGCCGGCAAACGGTATGCCGAGTTGCAGCTCGCCGAACGGACCGGCGCCAAGATCCGCAAGTCGCTGGAGAGCTACACCAGTTCGTATCTGCGGTTCGTGTGGACGATGTCGGCGACCGCGATGGTGCTGTGTTACGGCCTGTGGGCGTTCGAGCGCGACGACACCGGCGGGACGTCCTGGTTCGTGGTGTCGATGATCCCGTTGACGGTCGCGGTCCTGCGCTACGCGGTCGACGTCGACGGCGGCATGGCCGGCGAGCCAGAGGAGATCGCGCTGCGGGACCGCGTGCTGCAGTTGCTCGCCGCGGCATGGATCGGAACCCTCGGTGCAGCCATCCTTCTCGGCTGACCGGGTGAGCGCGATGCTGGCGGGCCGGTTGGCCCGCTGGCCGGCGTTTCGGTACGACGCCACCGTCCGGCTCAGCCTGTGGACGGGTGTGCTGGTGGTGGCGGGCCTGTTCGGCTGGGGTGCCTGGCAGCGGCGCTGGATCGCCGACGACGGGCTCATCGTCCTGCGGACCGTGCGAAACCTGTTGGCCGGCAACGGCCCTGTCTTCAACGCCGGCGAGCGAGTCGAGGCGAACACGTCGACGGTATGGACGTATCTGATCTACCTCGGCGGGTTGGTCGGCGGCCCGGTGCGTCTGGAGTACGTGGCACTTGTCCTGGCGCTGGTGCTCAGCGTGCTCGGCGTGGTGCTGGCCATGCTCGGCACGGGGCGGCTGTACGCGCCGAGCCTGCAGGGCCGGCGTGCGCTGCTGCTGCCCGCGGGCGTACTGGTCTACATCGCGGTGCCGCCCGCCCGCGACTTCGCCACGTCGGGACTCGAAAACGGTTTGGTGCTGGCCTATCTGGGCCTGCTGTGGTGGATGATGGTCGTCTGGGCGCAGGCCCCGCGCGCCTATTCCGCGCCCGTACCCCCGGCGATGGCGCGACGCCCCGGCGCCCCGGTCATTCGCCGAGAACCGATGCGCGCCCCGGCAGTCCCGCCGGCACCGCGCAACGCGGTGAGCCGATTCTTCGACGGCGCACTGGCTTTCGTCGCCGGGTTGAGCGTGTTGGTGCGCCCGGAACTGGCGTTGATCGGTGGCCTCGCGCTGATCATGATGCTCATCGCGGCCCGCGGTTGGCGGCGGCGCGCGTTGATCGTGGCCGCGGGCGGCCTGCTGCCGGTCGGCTACGAGATCTTCCGCATGGGCTACTACGGCCTGATCTTCCCCGGCACCGCGCTGGCCAAGGATGCGTCGGGATCCAAATGGGCACAAGGGTTTACGTATCTGGCCAACCTCAACAAGCCCTACCTGCTGTGGGCGCCGGCCATCCTGCTGGTGGGCCTGGCGGTCGTGGTGCTGGTCAACCGTGGGCAGCCGTGGTGGAAGCGCCGCACGAGTTGCGCCGGGCTACGGATGGTTGGCGCGCATGGTGCAACGCCCGTCGGCCGTTGTGCTGTTCATGCTCGTCAGTGGACTCCTGCAGGCGGCGTACTGGATCCGTCAGGGCGGCGACTTCATGCACGGCAGGGTGTTGCTGACACCGCTGTTCTGTCTGCTGTTGCCGGTGGCGGTGATTCCCGTCGTCCTGCCCGACGGCGCACGCATGGCTCGCGGCGCGGGGTACCTGTTCGTGGGCGCCACCAGCGTGTTGTGGCTGGCGGTGGCGGGATGGTCGCTGTGGGCGGCCAACTCGCCGGGCATGGGGGCCGACGCCACCCGCGTCACCTACTCCGGCATCGTCGACGAGCGACGCTTCTACGCCCAGGCCACGGGCAACGCGCATCCGACGACGGCCGCCGACTACCTCGACTACCCGCGAGTGCGGGCGGTGCTCGCCGCACTGAACAACACGCCCGACGGTGCGCTGCTGCTGCCGTCGGGCAACTACGACCGATGGGATGTGGTGCCCGCGATACCGCCACCGCCCCCGCCGCCGAACGCCCCGCCCGAACCGAAGAAGACCAAAAGGGCCCGCACACAATATTTTTCACCAACCTCGGCATGACCGGCATGACCGTCGGCCTCGATGTGCGTGTCGTCGACCAGATCGGTCTCGCCAACCCGCTGGCGGCCCATACCGCGCGGCTCGAAGACGGTCGCATCGGCCACGACAAGAACCTGTTCCCGGACTGGGCGGTGGCCGAGGGGCCGTTCCTCAAGACCTATCCCTATATTCCGACCTACCTCGATGAGGACTGGATCGCCCAGGCCGAGGCGGCGCTGAAGTGCCCCGCCACCGATGCCATGCTCAACTCGGTGCGCGGCCCGATGGGCCCGCGGCGGTTCCTGTCAAACCTGGTGCACGCGTTCGAGTTCACCGAGTACCGGATCGACCGGGTGCCGCTCTATGAGCTGGTGCGCTGCGGGCTGGAGGTGCCCGCATCGAAGGCCGCCCCTTACACTGGCCTGCCGGCAACGGGGCCGTAACTTTGCGTGGTAACGCTTGAGCCCTTTCGGGCCGATACACCAGTCGCGGAGGACCGCCGTTCATACGGCGCCGGACATATGAACGGATGGTAGAGCAACTGATGCGTAGGACATCGGGTGTTAACGCTGTGCAAATTTGGTTTCGGCGCGTGCTCGTGGCGTCGGCCGCGGTGTTGACGCTGCCGGCGATTACGGCCGTCGTCGGAAATGCGCCGAGCGCCAACGCCTTCTCTCGCGAGGGTTTGCCGGTCGAGTACCTCGACGTCTACTCGACGTCGATGGGCCGCAACATCCGCGTGCAATACCAGCCTGCGCTCGCCCCGGCGCCCGCCCCGGCCCCCACGCCCGAGGGCGCACCGGCACCGCCGCCGGCCCCGGTAGCCGTCCCCGGCGTGCAGAAGGCCGTGTATCTGCTCGACGGGATGCGCGCCCGCGACGACTACAACGGCTGGGACATCGAAACCCCGGCGTTCGAATGGTTCTACGACTCCGGTGTCGCCACGGTGATGCCCGTCGGAGGGCAGTCCAGCTTCTACAGCGACTGGTATTCGCCGTCGAGCTTCAACAACCAGGCCTACACCTATAAGTGGGAAACGTTCCTCACCAGTGAACTGCCCCAGTGGCTCGCGGCCAACAAGGGTGTCTCCATGACCGGCAACGGCGTCGTCGGACTGTCCATGTCGGGTAGCGCGGCGCTCATCCTTTCGGCCTATCACCCGGGGCAGTTCTCCTATGCCGCATCGCTTTCGGGCTTCCTGAACCCGTCGGCGCTGCTCATGCAGCAGGCCATCCGCATCGCGATGCTCGACGCCGGCAGTTACAACGTCGACAACATGTGGGGCGCGCCTTGGGATTCGGCGTGGAAGCGCAACGACCCGATCAAGCAGGTCGACAAGATCGTCGCCAACGGCACTCGGCTGTGGGTCTACTGCGCACCCGGCGGCAACAGCCCCATCAACGCGAATCCCGACCCGAACCAACAATTCAACGCCGACAGCCTCGAGGGCATGGCGATCAAGTCCAACAAGGACTTCGCGGACGCATACGCCAAGGCCGGCGGCCGCAACGCGACGTTCCAGTTCCCGTCCGCGGGTAACCACGCGTGGCCGTACTGGGCGACGCAGTTGCAGGCACTGAAACCAGACCTGATCGCGACCCTCAACGGATGAGGCTCCTACCAGGGAGGACACCTTCTAAAGAGAGAGATCACAGCGGAATGTGGTTCACTACACGGGCACGCAGCCAGTCTGCCGTGCGGCATACGACAGATGGGATTGGTAGAAGCATGAGTTTCGTTGGGAAGATGCGCGGCGTCTGGGCGCGCCGGCTCACGATTGCGGCCATGGTGGCCGTCGTGCTGCCTGGCCTCGTGGGCGTCGTCGGAGGCTCGGCGACAGCGGGCGCTTTCTCTCGGCCGGGTCTGCCGGTCGAATACCTGATGGTTCCGTCCGCGGGAATGGGCCGTGACATCAAGGTTCAGTTCCAGAGTGGCGGCCCCAATGCACCGGGCGTCTATCTGCTTGACGGCCTTCGTGCCCAGGAAGACTTCAACGGTTGGGACATCAACACCGCGGCCTTCGAGTGGTACCTCGACTCGGGCCTGGCGGTCGTGATGCCCGTCGGTGGACAGTCCAGCTTCTACAGCGACTGGTACAAGCCGGCGTGCGGTAAGGCGGGTTGCTCCACCTACAAGTGGGAGACCTTCATCTCCAGCGAGCTGCCCAGCTACCTCGCCGCCAACAAGGGCGTCGACCCGACGCGCAACGCGGCGGTCGGCCTGTCGATGGCCGGCTCTGCGGCGATGGTCATGGCGATCTACCACCCGAACCAGTTCCAGTACGCGGCTTCGCTGTCGGGCTTCCTGAACCTCTCCGAGGGTTGGTGGCCGATGCTGGTCGGCGTTTCGATGGGTGACGCCGGCGGCTACAAGGCCGACGACATGTGGGGCAAGACCGAAGATGCGAACAGTGCGTGGAAGCGCAACGACCCGATGGTCAACATCGGCCAGCTGGTGGCCAACGGGACCCGTCTGTGGGTCTACTGCGGTGACGGCAAGCCGGGCGAGCTGGACGCGGGCATGACCTCAGGGAACCTGTTCAACGCGAAGTTCCTCGAGGGCTTCACGCTTCGGACGAACAAGACGTTCCAGGAGCAGTACATCGCCGCGGGCGGTAAGAACGGCGTGTTCAACTTCCCGCAGAACGGCACGCACCAGTGGAACTACTGGGGTTCTCAGCTGCAGCAGATGAAGCCGGACATCGCACGGGTGCTGGGCGCTGTCCCGCAGCCGTCGGCTCCTGCCGCTCCGGCGGCGGAGGCTTCGGCCGAGGGCGGCAACTGAGAGTTACGTCCTAATACGTAGTAGTTGGCGGCGGCGATCCTTTCGAGGGTCGCCGCCGTCAGCCGTTTACAGCGCGCCCAATCCGCGGCATGTGATTGGATACCTTGCGGCGGGGACAGCCGACGGAACGTGAGGTGGGGTAGATGCGTGGGTTCGTTCGAGCGTTCTTGACCGTGGTGGTGGCCGCCGGACTGTGGACGGCCACCGCGCCGACCGCCAGCGCCCAAGTCGAGACGCTGATGGTGCCGTCGGCCGCGATGGGCCGCGACATCCCCGTCGCCTTCCAGGGCGGTGGACCGCACGCCGTCGTCCTGCTCGACGCCTTCAACGCCGCACCCGACGTCAGCAACTGGGTGACGGCGGGCAACGCGATGAACACGCTCGCGGGCTCGGGCATCTCGGTGGCCGCACCGGCCGGCGGTGCCTGGAGCCTGTACACCAACTGGGAGCAGGACGGCAGCAAGCAGTGGGAGACCTTCCTCGCCGACGAACTGCCCAACTGGCTGGCCGCCAACAAGGGCCTTGCGCCCGGCGGGCACGGCATCGTCGGCGCCGCGCAGGGCGGCACGGGTGCGCTGACGCTCGCGACGTTCCACCCCGACCGCTACCGCTACGCCGGCTCGCTCTCGGGCTTCCTGACACCGTCGAACACCACCATGAACGGCGCCATCACCGCCGGGCTCGCGCAGTTCGGCGGCGCCGACACCGTCAACATGTGGGGAATGCCACAGTTGGGCCGGTGGAAGTGGCACGACCCGGACGTGCACGTGCAGCTGTTGGCCGACAACAACACCCGCCTGTGGGTCTACAGCCCCAGCACACTGTCGTGCAGTGATCCCGCCGCGATGATCGGCTATTGCGATCAGGCCCAGGGCAGCAATCGCGCGTTCTATCAGCACTACCGCTCCGTCGGCGGCCACAACGGACACTTCGACTTCCCGACCGGAGGCAACCACGACTGGGGCTCCTGGAGCGGGCAGCTGGCCGCCATGTCCGGTGAGCTGGTCGCCACCATTCAGTAAGCAAGGCGCGCTTTCGCGCACCGGGTCACCCCATGGGCAGCCGGTACCTTGGAGGAGTGCAGCACGCGGGAGCAAAGTCGGTCGGCCCAGCCCCGATCCTCCGGCGGCTGGCAACCGCGCTTTCGATAGCTTCGGCCGCCGCTGCGCTGACCGGATGCTCCCTGGGCGACGACATGATGGCCAGCATCGGCATGCCCGCCTCCGAGACCGCGCCCGCGCACGGCCAGCCCGGCGCGCCGCCCCCGGGACCGTCCCCACACGGCGGCGACTCCAACGCCTTGGTGGTGACGCCCCAGCAGCGCGCCTATCTCGACGGGTTGCGAGCCTCCGGGGTGAAGCCGTCCAGCGACCTGATCGCGCTGAGCATCGGGTCCTACGTCTGCCAGTCACGCGCGGCCAAGCAGTCCGACCAGGCGGTGTGGGACTTCGTTCTGCCACTGGTGCGCAGCGACGTCCGCAGCACGCGGCTCGCGTCGATGGCACCGTCTCCTGCGGAAGTGGATGAGGCGACGGCCGACTACATTCGCATCGCAACCGAACGACTCTGCTAGCAGGAGAACATGTCAAAGGCAACTCGGCGGAAACGTCACCGCATTCTCGCGCTCATCGCGGCGGGAGCGATGGCCCTTGTCGTGGTGTTGATCGTGGCGATCGTGGTCGTCGTGCTGCGCAGGCCCGAAACCCCGCCCACCGCGGTGCCGCCCACCGCCGTGCCGCCGACGGCAGTTCCGCCGACGACGAAGAAGCCGCGTCCGGAGTTCCAGTCCGCCGACTGCCCGGACGTGCAGTTGATGTCGATCCCCGGCACCTGGGAGTCGTCGCCGGTGATGGATCCGCTCAACCCGACGCAGTTTCCGATTGCGTTGCTGCTCAACGTGTCCAACCCGATCCGTCAGCAGTTCGACAACGGCCGGCTCGAGGTCTACACCGTCCCGTACACCGCGCAGTTCCACAATCCGTTCTCGGCCGACAAGCAGATGTCCTACAACGACAGCCGCGCCGAGGGCACCGTGGCCGCGGTGCGGGCGATCACGGACATGAACAACCGCTGCCCGCTGACCAGCTATGTCCTCGTCGGCTTCTCGCAGGGCGCGGTGATCGCCGGTGACATCGCGAGCGATATCGGCAACGGCCGCGGCCCGGTCGACGAGGACCTGGTGCTCGGCGTGACACTGATCGCCGACGGGCGCCGTCAGGACGGTGTCGGGAAAGTGGTCGGGACCAACCCGCCGGGCCAGGGCGCCGAAATCACCCTGCAAGAGGTGCCGACGCTGTCGGCGCTGGGTCTGGCGATGACCGGACCTCGCCCCGGCGGCTTCGGGGCGCTCAATGACCGTGTGAATGAGATCTGTGCGCCCGGCGACCTGATCTGCTCCGCCCCCGAATCCGCCTTCAACATCACCCAGCTGCCCAGGACGATCCAGGTGCTCAGCGGCGGGGCCGGCCAGCCCATCCACGCGATGTACGCCACGCCGGACTTCTGGAATCTCGACGGGCAGTCCGCCACGCAGTGGACACTGAACTGGGCGCGGGGCGTGATCGATAACGCTCCGCATCCAAAACATGGCTGACACGTGACCGGACCGATTTGGCCTGCGACCAGCGGTCCCTTAACATTAAGAAATAACTAAGAGTGATGACCGACGGCTGACTTAAAGATGCTGGTCAGACCCCATTTGAGGCCATATGAATGGATGTCGGGCCAGTGATCCGGCAGTGAACGTCTACGCCCCGGTACGATCTTCGGGGTTTGGGTTCGCGCGGCCGGCCTCGGTTTGGCCAGGAAGCTGCGGCGTCCCGGTCGTTACCGCCGAATTGGCGTCGCGAAGAGTATGGCTTTGACAGGAGAGTGCGATGGCCTTCCATAACCCGTTCATCAAGGACGGACAGATCAGGTTCCCGGACAACGGCAACCTGGTCCGCCACGTCGAACGATGGGCCAAGGTTCGTGGGGACAAGCTCGCCTACCGATTCATCGACTTCTCCACCGAGCGCGACGGCGTCGAACGAGACCTGAACTGGGCGGACTTCGGTGCCCGCAACCGCGCCGTCGGCGCCCGCCTTCAGCAGGTCACCGAACCCGGTGACCGCGTCGCGATCCTGTGCCCGCAGAACTTGGAATACCTCGTCGCGTTCTTCGGCACGCTGTACGCCGGCCGCATCGCGGTTCCGCTGTTCGATCCCAACGAGCCCGGCCACGTCGGCCGCCTGCACGCCGTCCTCGATGACTGCCACCCGTCGGCGATCCTGACCACCACCGAGGCGGCCGAGGGTGTGCGCAAGTTCTTCCGCAGCCGGCCGGCCAAGGAGCGCCCCCGCGTCATCGCCGTCGACGCGATACCGAACGACGTCGGCGCGACGTGGCAGTCCGTCGACATCGATCGCGAGACCATCGCCTACCTGCAATACACCTCGGGTTCGACCCGCATCCCCACCGGCGTGCAGATCACCTACCTGAACCTGGCCACCAACGTGGTGCAGGTGATCGAGGCGCTGGAGGGCGAGGAAGGCGACCGGGGTGTGTCCTGGCTGCCGTTCTTCCACGACATGGGTCTGATCACCGTGCTGCTGTCGCCGATGATCGGCCACTACGTGACCTTCATGACCCCGGCCGCATTCGTTCGCCGCCCGGGCCGTTGGATCCGTGAACTCGCCCGCAAGGAAAGCGACACCGGCGGCACCATCGGGGTGGCCCCGAACTTCGCGTTCGACCATGCCGCGGCGCGCGGTCTGCCCAAGGACGGCGACCCGCCGATGGACCTGTCCAACGTGAAGTGCATCCTCAACGGCAGCGAACCGATCTCGGCCGCCACCGTGCGCCGGTTCAACGAAGCGTTCGGCCCGTACGGATTCCAGCCCAAGGCGATCAAGCCGTCCTACGGCCTGGCCGAGGCGACGCTGTTCGTGTCCACCACGCCGATGAACGCCGAGCCCAGGATCGTCCACGTCGACCGCGACGAGCTCAACAACCATCGCTTCGTCCAGGTGCCCGACGACTCGCCGAAGGCCGTCGCGCAGGCGGGCGCGGGCAGGGTCGGCATCGCCGAGTGGGCCGTGGTCGTCGACCACGAGACCGCCACCGAACTTCCCGACGGGCAGATCGGCGAGATCTGGATCAGCGGCCAGAACATGGGCACCGGCTACTGGGGCCGCGAGGAAGAGACACGCGAAACCTTTCAGAACATCCTCAAGTCGCGGACCAACCCCTCACACGCCGAAGGTGCGCCGGACGAAGCGATTTGGGTGCGCACAGGCGACCTCGGCGCCTACCACGACGGCGAGCTCTTCATCACCGGCCGCACCAAGGACCTGGTCATCATCGACGGACGCAACCACTACCCGCAGGACCTCGAGTACTCGGCCCAGGAGGCGACGAAGGCGCTGCGCACGGGATTCGTCGCGGCGTTCTCGGTGCCGGCCAACCAGCTGCCCGACGAGGTGTTCGAGAACGCGCACTCCGGTCTCAAGCGCGATCCCGACGACACCTCCGAACAATTGGTGATCGTCGGCGAGCGCGCACCGGGTGCCCACAAGCTCGACATGGCGCCGATCGCCGACGACATTCGCGCCGCGATCGCGGTGCGCCACGGCGTCACGGTGCGCGACGTGCTGCTGACCGCCGCCGGCGCGATCCCACGCACCTCCAGCGGCAAGATCGGCCGCCGCGCCTGCCGCAGTGCCTATCTCGACGGCAGCCTGCGAAGTGGAAAGGTGGCCAACGCCTTCCCCGATGAAACGGACTGACGTTGACTGACCCGAACATGGCTGAACCACAAGATAATTCGCACGAGCCCGCGCCGCTTCCCGGTGTCCCGGCTGCCGACATGACGGTCAACGAGATGCGCGAATGGCTGCGCAACTGGATCGCCAACGCCACCGGCCAGGCGCCCGATGCGATCAACGACTCCGTGCCCATGGTGGAACTCGGCCTGTCGTCACGTGACGCGGTCGCGATGGCCAGTGACATCGAGGACCTCACCGGTGTGACGCTGACCGCCACCGTGGCGTTCCGTCATCCGACCATCGAGGCGCTGGCAACCGTCATCGTCGAGGGCGAGCCCGAAGTCGACATGTCCGACAGCGGCGAGGACTGGTCGCGCACTCGCGAGGTCGACGACATCGCCATTGTCGGCCTGGCCACCCGCTTCCCCGGCGATATGAACACCCCCGACGAGACGTGGCAGGCACTGCTGGACGGCCGGGACGCGATCACCGACCTGCCCGAGGGCCGCTGGGAGGAGTTCCTCGGCGAACCGCGGATCGCCGAACGCGTCGGCAAGGCCCGCACCCGGGGCGGATACCTCACCGATATCAAGGGGTTTGACGCCGAGTTCTTCGCGCTGTCGAAGATGGAGGCCGACAACATCGATCCGCAGCAGCGGATGGCGCTCGAATTGACTTGGGAGGCATTGGAACACGCGCGCATTCCGGCGTCGGCGCTGCGCGGTCAGAGCGTCGGCGTCTACATCGGCAGCTCGCTCAACGACTACAGCTTCCTGGCGATGTCCGACCCGTCGATCGCGCACCCGTACGCGATCACCGGCACCGCCAGCTCGATCATCGCCAATCGGGTGTCCTACTTCTTCGACTTCCGCGGGCCGTCGGTGACCGTCGACACCGCGTGCTCGTCCTCGCTGGTCGCCGCGCATCAGGGCGTGCAGGCGTTGCGTTCGGGCGAGGCGGACGTCGCGCTTGTCGGCGGCGTCAACGCGCTGATCACCCCATTGGTCACCGTCGGATTCGACGAAGTCGGCGGTGTGCTCGCCTCCGACGGCCGGATCAAGTCGTTCTCCCAGGACGCCGACGGTTACGCCCGCTCCGAGGGCGGCGGCATGCTGGTGCTCAAGCGACTTTCGGACGCCCGTCGTGACGGCGACGACATCCTCGCGGTCATCGCCGGCAGCGCGGTCAACCACGACGGCCGGTCCAACGGCCTGCTGGCACCGAACCCGGACGCGCAGGCCGAGGTGCTGCGCAAGGCGTACAAGGATGCCGGCATCAACCCGCGCGACGTCGACTACATCGAGGCGCACGGCACCGGCACCATCCTCGGCGACCCGATCGAGGCCGACGCCCTCGGCCGCGTCGTTGGTAGGGGGCGGTCCGCCGACAAGCCCGCGCTGCTTGGCGCGGTGAAATCAAATGTGGGACACCTGGAGTCGGCTGCGGGCGCGGCGAGCCTGGCCAAAATGGTGCTGGCGCTGGCGAACGACAAGCTGCCGCCGTCGATCAACTACACCGGCCCCAACCCCTACATTGACTTCGAAACGGTGCGGCTGAAGGTCAACGACACCGTCACCGACTGGCCCCGTTACAGCGGACATGCGATCGCCGGGGTCTCCGGCTTCGGCTTCGGCGGCGCCAACGCGCACATGGTGTTGCGTGAGGTGCTGCCGTCGGACCTCGTTGAACCGGAACCCGAACCGGAGGTCGTCGCCGAGGAGGCGAAGAAGTCCGAGGCCGACGCCGTGTACGTCGGCGGGGTGCGGATGGATGAGTACGGCGAGTTCATTCATGACGACGAAGACGACGAACCGGACCACGTCGCGGTCTCCGATGAAGAGCCGGAACTGCCCGGCCTGACCGACGATGCGTTGCGTCTGCTCGAGGTCGCGCGTGAGGAGCTTGAGGCTTCCGAACCGCACACACCCGTTGTGCCGCTGGCTGTTTCGGGATTCCTCACCTCCCGCAAGAAGGCCACCGCCGCCGAGCTGGCCGACTGGATCGACAGCCCGGAGGGGCGTGCGTCGTCGCTGGAGTCGATCGGTCGCTCGCTGTCGCGGCGCAACCACGGCCGCTCCCGCGCGGTAGTGCTGGCTCACGACCACGACGAGGCCGTCAAGGGCCTGCGGGCGCTGGCCGAGGGCAAGCAGAACCCCAACGTGTTCATCGCCGACGGTCCCGTCACCAACGGGCCGGTGTGGGTGCTGGCCGGTTTCGGCGCGCAGCACCGCAAGATGGCCAAGAGCCTGTATCTGCGCAACGAGACGTTCGCCGAGTGGATCAACAAGGTCGACGCGCACGTGCAGGACGAGCGGGGCTACTCGGTCGTCGAGCTGATCCTCGACGACTCGCAGGACTACGGCATCGAGACCACGCAGACCGTGATCTTCGCGATCCAGATCGCGCTCGGCGAGCTGCTCAAGTCCCACGGCGCCAAACCCGCTGCGGTGGTTGGGCAGTCGCTGGGCGAGGCCGCGGCCGCCTACTTCGCCGGCGGCTTGTCGCTGGCCGACGCCACCCGCACCATCTGCTCGCGCGCCCACTTGATGGGCGAGGGCGAGGCGATGCTGTTCGGCGAGTACATCCGGTTGATGGCGTTGGTGGAGTACTCGGCCGACGAGATCGAGACGGTGTTCTCGGACTTCAAGGATCTCGAGGTGTGTGTATACGCCGCGCCGACGCAGACCGTCATCGGCGGCCCGCCGGATCAGGTGGACGCGATCATCGCCCGTGCCGAGTCCGAGGGGAAGTTCGCCCGCAAGTTCCAGACCAAGGGCGCCAGCCACACGTCGCAGATGGACCCGCTGCTCGGCGAGCTCGCGGCGGAGTTGCAGGGCATCGAGGCCAAGCCGCTGACGATCGGCTACTTCTCGACCGTGCACGAGGGCTCCTACATCCGGCCAGGGGGCGAGCCGATCCACGACGTGGAGTACTGGAAGAAGGGGCTGCGCCACAGCGTCCACTTCACCCAGGGCATCCGCAATGCCGTCGACAACGGACACACGACTTTCCTTGAGCTGGCACCGAATCCGGTGGCGCTGATGCAGGTTGGGCTGACGACGGCTGCCGCTGGCCTTCATGATGCGCAGCTGATCGCCACGCTTGCACGCAAGCAGGACGAAGTCGATTCGATGACCACCGCGATGGCGCAGCTGTTCGTCTACGGTCACGATCTGGACTTCCGCACATTGTTCCCGCGGCGGTCTCGCGGGCTGGCAGGAGCGCTGGACTACGCGAACATCCCGCCGACCCGGTTCCGCCGCAAGCCGCACTGGCTGGAGGCGCGGTTCACCGGCGACAGCTCGGCGGTAATGCCGGGCAACCACGTCGCCACACCCGACGGCCGCCACGTGTGGGAGTACTCGCCGAAGGGGTCGGCGGATCTGGCGTCGCTCGTGAAAGCCGCTGCCGCCCAGGTGCTTCCGGATGCCAAGCTGACCGCGTCGGAGCAGCGCGCCGTCCCCGGCGAGGGCGCTCGGCTGGTGACGACGTTGAACCGTCATCCCGGTGGCGCGACGGTGCAGGTGCACGCGCGCATCGAGGAGTCGTTCACGCTCGTTTACGACGCCATCGTCACGCGTGGCGGTGCAGCAACCGCACTACCAACGGCCGTCGGCGCCGGAGTCGTGGCGGAGACCGCCGCGCCACAGGCCGTCGTCGAAGAACCCGAGGACGACGCAGAAATTCTGCAGGACAATCTCACGCAGGGCGCGAATCTCGGTGCGGGCTTTGCGAAGTGGTCGCCCGACACGGGGGAGACGGTGCACGACCGGCTGGCCGCGATCGTCGGCGGCGCCATGGGCTATGAGCCCGAGGACCTGCCGTGGGAGGTGCCGCTGATCGAGCTCGGCCTGGACTCGTTGATGGCGGTGCGGATCAAGAACCGCGTCGAGTACGACTTCGACTTGCCGCCGATCCAGCTGACCGCGGTGCGCGACGCGAACCTGTACGCCGTCGAGAAGCTCATCGAGTACGCGATCGAGCACCGCGACGAGGTCGAGCAACTGCACGAGCACCAGAAGTCGCTGACACCGGAGGAGATCGCCGCCGAGCAGGCCGCGATGATGGCCGGCACCGCGCCGACCGGCGAGACGCCGGCGACCGACATCGAGATACCGCCGCCGCCAACCGATCCGACCGGTCCGGACATCCCGCCGCCACCCACCAATCCCGCGGGACCGGATGAGAAGCCGACGGCCCGCGCCGTGGCCGCGCAACTCCTGACGCAGGATGCCGTCACCGAGGCGCTGGGCGCCGACGTGCCGCCGCGCGAGGCCGCCGAGCGCGTGACATTCGCGACGTGGGCGATCGTCACGGGCAAGTCGCCGGGCGGCATCTTCAATCCGTTGCCCGAGCTGGACGACGAAACCGCAACGAAGATGGCCGAGCGGCTTTCGGAGCGCGCGGACGGCACGATCACCGTCGAGGACGTGAAGGGCGCGACGACCATCGAGGCGCTGGCCAGCGTTGTGCGCGAGCACCTCGAGTCGGGTGAGCTCGACGGCTTCGTGCGGACTCTGCGTGCGCCGCAAGAGGGTTCGGACAAGGTTCCGGTCTTCGTCTTCCACCCCGCCGGCGGGTCGACCGTGGTGTACGAGCCGCTGATGAAGCGGCTGCCGGCCGACACCCCGGTGTACGGCATCGAACGAGTCGAGGGCTCCATCGAGGAACGCGCACGCGAATACGTGCCGAAGCTGCTCGAGATGCAGGGCAACGGCCCCTTCATCCTGGCCGGCTGGTCGCTGGGCGGGGCGCTCGCCTACGCCTGCGCGGTCGGGCTCAAAGCGGCCGGCGCCGACGTCCAGTTCGTCGGGCTGATCGACGCCGTGCGTCCCGCCGAGGAGATTCCTCAGACCAAGGAGGAAACCCGCGCGCGCTGGGATCGCTACGCGCGCTTCGCCGAGCGCACGTTCAACGTCGAGGTCCCCGAGATCCCGTACGAGGAGCTCGAGGAACTCGACGACGAGGGTCAGGTCAAGTTCGTGCTGGACGTGGTGAAGGAAAGCGGCGTGCAGATCCCGGGCGGAATCATCGAGCACCAGCGCACGTCGTACCTGGACCAGCGCGCCATCGACACCGTCGATATCAAGCCGTACGACGGGCACGTCACCTTGTACATGGCGGACCGCTATCACGACGACGCGATCTACTTCGAGCCGCGCTACGCGACGCGTAAGCCCGACGGCGGCTGGGGCGAGTTCGTCTCCGAGCTGGAGGTGGTGCCCATCGGTGGCGAGCACATCCAGGCCATCGACGAGCCGTACATCGCCAAGGTCGGCGCCCACATGAGCGAGGCGATCAACCGCATCGAAGCCGGCCAACGGGATCAGGAGAAGCAGGCGAAGTGACCAACAAGACCACTGCGGAACTGCTCGCCGAACTTCGCGAAAAGCTGGAGCTGGCAAAGGAACCCGGTGGCGAAAAGGCCGTAGCCAAACGGGCCAAGAAGGGCATTCCGAGCGCCCGCGCACGCATCAATTCGCTGGTCGATCCGGGCAGCTTCCTGGAAATCGGTGCGCTGTGCAAGACGCCGGGGGATCCCAACGCGCTCTTCGGCGATGGTGTGGTCACGGGGCACGCCACCATCGACGGCCGGCCGGTCGGTGTGTTCAGCCACGACCAGACGGTGTTCCAGGGCTCGGTTGGTGAGATGTTCGGGCGCAAGGTCGCCAAGCTGATGGAGTGGGTGGCGATGGTCGGCTGCCCGATCATCGGCATCAACGACTCGGCGGGCGCGCGCATCCAGGACGCGGTCACGTCGCTGGCGTGGTACGCCGAACTGGGCCGCCGCCACGAGATGCTACGGGGCCTGGTCCCGGAGATCTCCATCATCCTTGGCAAATGCGCTGGCGGGGCGGTGTATTCGCCGATCCAGACCGACCTCGTGGTCGCGGTGCGCGACCAGGGCTACATGTTCATCACCGGTCCGGACGTCATCAAGGACGTCACCGGTGAGGATGTCACGCTCGACGAACTCGGCGGCGCCGACAATCAGGCCCGCTACGGCAACATCCATCAGGTGGTCGAGGACGAGGCGGCGGCGTTCCAGTACGTCCGTGACTACCTGAGTTTCCTGCCGCCCAACACATTCGACGACCCGCCGATCGTCAATCCCGGCATGGAGCCTGAGCTCACTCCGCACGATCTCGAGCTGGACTCGATCGTCCCGGACGCCGACAACATGGCCTACGACATGCACGAGATCCTGCTGCGGATCTTCGACGACGGCGATGTCTTCGACGTCGGTGCCCAGCGGGGCCAGGCCATGATCACCGCGTTCGCCCGGGTCGACGGGCGCCCGGTCGGCGTGGTCGCCAACCAGCCGATGTACCTGTCGGGCTCGATCGACAACGAGGCGTCGGACAAGGCGTCCGGCTTCATCCGGTTCTGCGACTCCTACAATCTCCCACTGGTTTTCGTGGTCGACACCCCCGGGGCGCTGCCCGGAGTCGAGCAGGAAAAAGGGGGGATCATCAAGCGCGGTGGCCGCTTCTTCAATGCCGTCGTGGAGGCCGACGTGCCGAAGGTGACGATCATCGTCCGCAAGGCCTACGGCGGCGGGTACGCGGTGATGGGATCCAAGCAGCTGACCGCCGACCTCAACTTCGCCTGGCCGACGGCGCGGATCGCGGTGATCGGCGCAGACGGTGCGGCGCAGCTGTTGATGAAGCGCTTTCCCGACCCGAATGCGCCTGAGGCGCAAGAGATCAAGCGCCAGTTCATCGAGGGCTACAACCTCAACCTGGCGACTCCGTGGATCGCCGCCGAGCGTGGCTACATCGACGGCGTGATCCAGCCGCACGAGACGCGTCTGCTGCTGCGCAAGTCGCTAAGGTTGTTGCGCGACAAGCAGATCGATCGCGTGCAGCGCAAGCACGGCCTCACCCCGATCTAGCCCACTCTCCGCGAGCGTGCGTGTTTGTTGGTCGACACGCCGCAAAACGTCGGCATTCTGCGCACACTCGCGGCTACGAGACACGTCTGCCCCGGTTCGGCGGAAGCCGCACCGGGGCAGACGATCACAACCGTCAGCAGCCTATTGTCAGAAGCTGCTCACATTTTGCACGACGCGGCCGATTTCGACCTGCTTGCCATCCCATGAGCCGGTGCACGTCAGTGTTACCTGGTATGTGCTACCCAGCGGAGGAGCCGGAACATCGATGGAGGTCTGTCCATTGGGGCCGACATTGATCTGACGATTCAGCCCGGGCGCAAAGACCCCACCCGTGCCCTTCGCGTCATAAGCACACGAACCAGCCAACGCCGAGCTGTTCGTGACGGTCACTGTCCGAGTCAGAGCACCACCGCTGATGTTCATCGTGACGGCGTTCGTCGGTGCGGCGCAGTTCTGATTGGCCGGAACTTCTGGCGCCGCCGAACCTGGCGGGCACTTCTTCGGCGGAACCGGTGCACACTTGTCGAGGCTCAACGCTTCGACAGTGGGAGAGCCCTCCGGGCACTTGACCATCGCCTTTGGCACGCACTGCTGGCCGGCCGGAACGGTCGGAGTTTGATCGTTCGGTCCGCATTGAACCGGTGGAGCCGGAGGAGGCGCCGGAGCCGCCGGTGCCTCGTACCTGTAGTCCGACCAGGCGCCGCAAAGATCCTTGGGCGTACTCTTCCGGCAGCCCTGGACTGCGTAGGTGAACCCCGAGGAAGCGTTGACTCTCTCAGTTGTGACGTTGTTGCACGATTTTGAGAGCTCGCTTTGGGGCCCACCATTGACCTTGGTATGCACCACGTCCCCGGCAAGATCTTCGTGCACTCGCGGGCAGCCCGCAATATTGCACGTCACCTGATTATCGTTGGCTTTCGTGCACGTCACGTCATATCCGTTGCCGAGCGGAGTTGCGTTTGCCGACGGCGTCATGATCGGTGTGAGAGTCGGCATCACCGCCGGCGCCACCAGTAAAGCGCCGAAGACAAGGGCCGCGCCGGCCAAAATGGTACAGAGCTTGGGTATTCGTTTCCTGATCATCACATCTCCTCGCGTAGTTGACAGAGTGACGCCTCGCAACAGCCCCGGATGAGCCCCCGCAAACATCAGCTGGCTTGCTGGACGCTAAGCGGTCAGCGGGTTCGGTGAATCAGGTGTTTCCCTATACTTTGCGAAGTCTGGCTCGTGAAGCACCTGTTTCCGCAGGTGGCGAATGTCGGCGAGTGCCCGCGTCTGTACACAGACACGCCGCAATTCGCGCACATTTTGCGGTCGTCCCCTGCTTCGCGTGGACCCACGCGGCGGGATGCGCTCAGATCGGCGGCAGGCCCAGCCAGTCGTTGACCATGAATGCGTCGCCGCGGGCGACCACCGTCGCACCGCCATGGCCCGGGTAATGAGCCGGAATCACCGCCGCACGCCGGCGTGCCGCCTCGGTGAGCACCCGTTTGCGTGTCGCTGCCGCAGCCGCGAAGTCTTCATCCCACGCGCACGGATCTGACGGGCGGTGCAGCTGAATTGGGCAGTGCGTCAGGTCGCCCACGAACACGGCGGGCTTGCCCGCATCCAGCCACACGACAGACGAACCCGGGGTGTGCCCCGGCGCGAGGCGAAGCCACAGCGACTCGCTGAGCTGATGGCCGTCGGACCATAACTCGATCCGATCGTCCACGGGAGAAACGCTGTCCGCGAACAGTGTTCGGACGTGGCGCTGCAGCGACTCCTCGTCCTCGGTCCGCGGCGTCGAACGCTGCGCGGGGCCATCCGGATTGAAGTGTCGGTAGTCGAGCTCCGGAACGAGGTATCGGGCGTTCGGAAATGTCGGCACCCAGGCGTCGCCGTCGCGCATGGTGTTCCACCCGACATGGTCGAAGTGCAGGTGGGTGTTGACGACGATGTCGATGGCCGCCGGGTCGACAACGGCGCTCAGCGCTGTCAGGAAGTCCGTCTGCAGATCGCTCACCGCCGCCATCCGCGGCCGGGCCTTGCCATTGCCTGCGCCGGTGTCGATGAGCACGGTCAGCCCGTCCACCTCGACGACCCAGATCTGCAGCGCGATGCGCCAACCGCCGTCGTTCCAGAATGTCGGCGTGAATTCGCTTGCCTCGTGCCACGCGTCGACGGGCGTCTGGGGAAAGACCGTCATCGGCAGTTTGTCGACCTGCCACTCGATCACGCGCGTCACTGTCGCGTTGCCGAACCGAAGTTGGTCCACTGGGTCAGGCTAGATGACTGCGAACGCGTCGACCTCGATCAAGTACTCGGGCTGCGACAGTGTCTCCACTCCGACCAGGGTGTCGGCCGGCTTGTGGTCTCCGAACACGGCGACGCGCGCTTCCTCGATCACCGGTAGGTACTCAGGTCGGTGACCGACGACGTAGATCGTGATCTTGGCGACCTGGTCGGGCCTAGCGCCGGCGGCCTCGAGCGCTCGGCCGACGTTCGCGAACACCTGGTGCGCCTGCGCCGAAAGGTCGCCGGCGCCAATCAGATTGCCGTTTTCGTCTTCGGGCTCCTGCCCGGCGATGAACACCAACCTGCTTCCCGCTGCGACGACGACATGGCTGTACGTCGGAGGCGTGGGCAGATCAGGAGGGTTAATGCACTCGAGCGGCACTGTTCCAACGTAGTAGGCGCGTCGCGCGATCCGTGGAATAGTCAGACAATTGGTATGTCAGGCGTGGTCGCCGCATCCACAGGAAAGCAGTTACTCACAATCCACCCTGATATTTGGGCTTCACTATCGCGCTGCGTGCTTCTGCCAGGTCATCATGGCCGCGACCTCGAGAAGGGAAGGCGGCTATTCACGGTGAGTGGCGTGCTAGGGATATTCTGCGTGGTGGCATTCATTTCTGCTGTCAAGTCGATCACCGCCATCGCGATTGCGTTGCATGGCGTTCCGCCCTCAGGAGCGAGCGGACGTGCTGCGCGGGCTAGCCGAATGCATTCGGCCGAGAGGCATGTTGCGGCGCGTACCCCGTCAAGATTGCGCGCAGGGTTGTGATGCCCCGTGATCTACAGCCTTGACTGCAATTTGAACGTCGGCCCATGCGCAGAGCACCTACGGCTTGATCCTGATGTGGCCAGGGCTAGTACAGCCCGCTGTGGGTGGCGGTGCCGAAGTCCAGTGTGGCCGGCTGTGCCTCGACGATGGTGTCGAACCGGCGCAACGAGCCCCAGTCGCGACCCCAGTCGTCGGACAGGTAGGTCGCCATCACATGAGCCCGCAGCAGCAGGTCGGTGATCCCGAGCAGGCCGCCATTGAGGCCGTCCTGCCAGGTGTCGGTGTCCTTGCGCTTGGCGTTGTAGTCCGGCGTGATCCGGAAGTTGGGAATCTCGGTAACGCCGTTGGCGTGCAGCATCGGCTGCTGGCACGGGAACGCCAGCCCGACTGCCCAGTCCATCAACACCGGCTGCTCCGAGCCGACGTACTCCTGCACCGACCGCAGCTCCGGCAGTCGCGGCGGTGTGACGGCCACCCAGTCGCCCGGCGTCAGCGACAGGTCTTCAACCACCAGCCGCACCGCGACCGCGTCGGTAGGGATCTGAGAACGGGGGTAGCGCAGGTTGCGCCACGACGGGATCGGGCCGACGTCGTACGGCACCAGCCGGCCCGCCGGAACCCGCGCGCCATCCGGACCGCGCCGCGCGTACTCCAACTCGACGGGTTGGCCTTCGGTGCGGCCATTGAAAATGCTGTCACCGGTGATCACGCCGGCCGCCGTGACAACAACCAACGGGTGCGCGTCATCGCCCGCCGGCAGCTCGTACCACGCAGACGTCAAGCGGCTCTGCTGCTGCGGTCCCTCGATGTAGCTGCCCGCCAATGGAACCCGCGCAGGGTCAAGGCCATACGGCAGCGGCACCGTCGACCCGTTGACGCCCGGTGTGCGCAGCTTGGTGGGTGCGTCCCAGTCGTAGTCCGTGCCTGGCGTCGGCAATGTCATCCGGATCGTCTCTGCGACAATCTTTTCGGGCACACCGCTCGGCGTAAAGCCCACCGGCCCGACGCCGCCAAGCGGACCCAGCGGACCGTAGTCACCCGGCAGCGGTGTCAAGAAGCCGTCGTTGGTGTCGGGTTCGACGAGCACATCGTCGGCCAGCCCGCAGCCGCCGGTGAACGCACGCAAGTTGGCCCACGCGTTGGAGTACGTCGGGTACTGACGGACCACGCCGACCAGCATCGATCCGACGAACACCAGCACCATGAAGCCAGCAGCCATCGGGATCGGCGCCGCGGTCAGCGCCCGCGTAACCGGGTCCTGGCCCCACGAGCGGTCGGCGAAATGCAGCCAGGCCGCCCACACAGCGGCGACAGCGAACAGCACGAAAAAGCCGGTGCTGACGGTGATTCCGGCGATCTTCGGCATCGCGTTGTTGAACGGGACGCCATAGCTCGAGACGTACCACCAACCGTTGGTGGTGGCGAAGCACAGCGCGAGCAGGAAGAACACCGCGGCCACGAACGCCATCCGGTTGCGCGCCCACCGCAGCACCACAGGTGACACCAGCACCGTGGCGAGTGCCGCCATCGCAGCGCCAACGGCCGCGAACAGCCCGAAGTGATGCACCCACTTGGTGGGGGTGAACATCAGGAAGAACACCGTGCCGAAGATGACGCCCATCAACCGCCATGCCGGTCCGCGTGCAACGCCAGGAACCCGCTTGCGCCGCAACATGATGAACATCGACGCGAACAACGACAGCGCGGTGATCAGGAAGCCGAACCGCCGCGACAACGACCCGTCGACCGTGGGCAGAATCAGGTAGTAGTACCGCAGATTCTCGGTGTACCACTCCTGATTTGGGCCGATGTCGGTGCGAATCCGGGTGGCTTCCAACACGGTTGCGAAGGTCTGGTCGAAGAAGATCACGGTCAGCACGACCGTGCCCGCGGCCAACAGCGGTGCCACCAGCGGCCAGGTGCCGACGAGGCGGTGGCGCTTGACCAGGATTCGCAGCAGCGGGCGGCCACCGGCCAGCAGCGCAGCCACCGCGATCAACCCGGTGGGTTGGATGCCCAATGTGAATGCTGCAGTCAGGGTTGCCAGCGCGGCCGGTGTCATGCGGCCCGAGATGATGGCGCGTTCGATCAGCACGTAGGTGATCAGCGCGCCGGTGGCGATCTGGCCTTCCGGCCGCAGGCCGTTGTTGAAGGGCATCCACGCCGCCAGCAGCACCAGGCCGGCGGCCCACAGCGCGGGCTTGCTGGCCGCCACCGCCGGCCCGAGCCTGGGCAGCACTTCACGGGACAGCAGGAGCCAGCAGACGATTCCGCACACCAGGTCGGGCAGCCGGATCCAGATGCTGGCGTCGCTGACGCTGGTCATCAGCGCCAGCAGGTTGTAGTACCAGCCGAACGGGTCCTCGGGACTGCCGAACCATCGGAAGTAGTTCGACATGTAGCCGGCGTGCCCGGCGACGCGGGCCATGCCGAGGATGTAGCCATCGTCGGACGAGTTGGCGCCGATGACATGCCACGCCAGGAATCCGCCGATCACGGTGACGTCGGTCGCGGTGAACGTGCGCCAGCGTTGGGGGATCAGCCGGCGCATCCTGCGGCCGTCGAGCCGGTCCAGCCGCCACAGCGCCAACAGCGCCACGATGGTCGACGCGATCGCCAGCAGCATCGCGGCCAGCTTCAAAGGCGTTGGCTTGGTGGAGAATCTAGTGTCGATCACCGCCGACACGGACAGCCCCGGCGGTGCCGGACCGGTCAGGTCGGTGAACACGCCGACGATCGCTGGCCGCAGGTTCGGGTCGGGGAAGCCGGTGTACTGCGCGGTGCCGTCGGGTTTCGTCAGCCCGACGAACGTCGCGAAAGTGCCCGCCTCCGACGACGTGATCTCGATGCGCTCGCACTGTGGGGACATCACCCGCGCCCGCGGCACGCTGGCCACCACCACGTTGCGGTCGGTGATGTCCACCCGCCGGCTGTTCACGTTGACGAACAACGACTGCAGGGCCGCCTGCTTGCCCTGCTTCGGCGCGGTCCCGAGCACCATCCCGCCAGTGGGAGGCATCGTCCGGATCACCTCGCACGGCACCGTCACCGTCATCGTCACCGGCGTCTGCGAAATCAGCGGGGCCGTAACGTTATTGAGCTGGTCGTTCTGCGGCCAGTTCAGCGTCGCGGTGGTCTGCACGACCGGCAGCAGCGGCGTCGCAACCGACAGCACGAAGCCGACCAGGCCCGCGATCGTCGCCACCCAGCGCGCCACCCTCGCGTCCCTCATGGCTCGACTCGCGCTCGTCCCCTGCCCTGCGGGCGTGGGCCCACCGGTCCTCGCTGCGCGCGGGAGCTTGCGGTTCGCGCCTCGACCTGAGCCTCGCTGCGATCCTCACTCGCGCTCGTCTTCGCGTCACTCATGGCAACGCCCTGATCGGTCCGCTGCGGCTCCAGCCGAACACCTGCATCGAGCCTTGGTCGACAACGGCATTCGGTGCCTCCGACTCGGGCACCACGCGGCTGTAGCGTTCGATCGAGCCCCAGTCGCGGTACCAGTCGTCGCGCAGATAGGTGGGAACGGCGGATGTACGCAGCAGTGCCTGGATGAACAGGAACGGCCCACCGTCCTCGGCGGACTGCCACATGTTCGACGACGACACGATCTGCTTGAAGTTGGGCAGGATGCGGTACTCCGGAAGTTCGGCGATACCAAGGTGTTCGGAGAACGGACGCTGGCACGGGAAGTTCGCCGCCGTGGCGATGTCCATCATCACCGGCGTCTGCGAGCCGAGGAACTGTTGCGCGGTCTCCATCACCGGCACCCGGGGCGGGGTGAACGCAAACCACTGATCGGTGCTCAGGTTCGGGTCGTCGGCGACGATGCGCGCGACGTTGGCCTCCGGCGGCGCCCACGCCAGCGGGAAACGCAGGTTGCGCCAGGCCTTTTGCGGGAAGATGTCGATTGGCTGCACCTCGCCGAGCGCCTGGTAGCTGCCATCGGGCCGGTGCACACCCCACTGCAGTTTGAGCGACTGGCCGTAGTTGAAGGAGCCGTCCTCCTCGAAGTACCAAATCGCGCCCGCGGCAGCGACCGTCACCAGCGGGCGGTCGGGCGTGCGGGGCGGCAACTGGTACCACGACGAGGTGACCTTGGCCGCGACGGTGTTCTCGTCATAACTGCCCATCACGGGCGTGCGCTTGGGATCGAGACCGAACGGCAGGAACACGTTGGAACCGTTGACGCCGACCGGCCCATACCCGCCGCCGGTGCCTGCCGCAAAGCCGATCCCGACGTTGGGCTCGTTCGGGGAACCGTCGGAGTTGACCAGCCCGGGATTGGCGGTGACGGGTTCGGCCGGCTCGAGGGTGTCGCTGACACCGTTCGGTGTGAACCCGACAGGATCCTCCCCGCCGAGCGGTCCGTACTGGCCGAACTCGCTGGCCCGGAACCGGTTGCAGCAGACCGGCATTCGTGTCGCGCTCGACGAGCACGTCGTCGGCCATCGCGCAGCTGGTGTCGGACAGGCCCGAAGTCAACGCCGCCACATTCGCCTTGGCGGTCGTGTACACCGGGTACCGCTGAACAAAGCCCTTGGCCATCGAGCCCACCTCGAGCACCACCATGATGACCGCAACAACCAGAAGCGGCGTCGACGCCAGCACCCGGTTGCGGCGGGTGTTCGCCACCTCGACGTGTCCGGTGTAGTCCATCCGGAAGTGCAGCCAGCCGGCGAGCAGACCCGTCAGGATCGCCAACACCAGGAAGATGATCAAGACCGGGATGCCCGCGATCACCGGCTGCTTGTCGAACCACGGCACACCGTAGTTGCCGACGTAGAACCAGCCGTTGAGACCCGAAGTCGCCCAAGCCAATACGAACAGCAGCGCGGTCACGTACAGCGCGAGGTTGCGGCGGCTGTGCAGGCCGACCCGCGCGAAGGCGAACGCGGTGACAGCGCCGAGCGCGCCCGCCAGGCCCGCGAACGCGCCGAACTGCACCGCCCACTTCGTCGGCGTGAACGTCAACAGCAGCAGGCCGATGGCCGTCGCGCCGATCAATCGCCACGCCGGGCCGCGCGCCATGCCCGGGACACCGCCGCGGCGCAGCATCACCGCGAGCATCCCGAACAGACAGAGCAGCAGCACCAGCACGGCGAAGCCGGCGGGTCAGCGAGGAGTCGACGCTGTCCTCGACGGTGAGGAAGTAGTAGCGCAGGAATTCCTGGTACCACGCGATGGTCGGTCCGACGACGTATTTGATGCGGGCCGACTCGGCGACGGTGGCCAGGGTCTGGTCGCGGAACACCACCACGAAGATCAGCGCCAACGACGACGCCAGAGCCGCCAACGGCGCCAACACCCCGTCCACCGGTCGCCTGGAACGGATGATCCGCGCGATCGCGCGCCCGCCGACCAGCAGCGGGGCCACCGCGATCAAGCCTTGCGGCGCGAGTGTCACGCTGAACACCGCGACGACGATCGCCACCGCGGCGGGCCACAGCCGTCGGGTGCCGATCGCGTTCTCGACGAGGATCCAGACAGCGATCGCGCCGAACGCGATCAGCGGTTCGGGCCGCAGGCCGTTGTTGAACGGCAACCACGCGGCCAGGAATACCGCACCCGCCGTCCACACCGCGACGCGGTTGACCGCGAGCCGGCGACCCAGCCGCGGCAGCACGCAGCGGCTGATGATCAGCCAGGTGCCTATCGCCGCGGCCGTTGCGGGCAGCCGCATCCACACACCGGCGGTGCTGATCGACGCCAGCTGCGCCAGCACCGACTGGTACCAGTCGAACGGCGCCTCGCTGGCGCCGAAGAAGCGGTAGTAGTTCGCGTTGTATCCGGCGTCGGCCGAGACGCGGGCGATGGTCAGGTTGTAGCCGTCGTCGGACGAGGTGGCGCCAATGAGGTGCCACAACAGCAGGGTGCCGACGACGCCGACGTCGGCCAGCCAGTGCCAGAGCCCGGCTCGCCAGAACCGCCGCCACGCCCGCGGCACCCGCCGACCCGAGCGCCGATCCAGTACGGCCAGCGCGACGATCGAGGCCACCACACATAAGACACCGAGCGCCATCACGCCCAGCTTCAGGACGGTGGGGCTGGTGATGAACCGGGTATCGACGTCGATGCGCGCCGACAAGCCAGGTTGCGCGGCCACGTCCAGGTCGGTGAAGACGCCGGCGATCTGTGGCTTCTTCTCGGCCGACAGCGTTCCGGCGGCTCCCGGTATGCCTACGAAGTCGGCGCCGACGCCGCCCACGTTCGCCCAGATGTGCAATGTGCTGCAGGCTCCGGAGGCGACCGCCGGGCGGGGTGCGACGGCCGCGACCGAGTCGCGGAACGCGACGACGATCGCGTCGGCGTTGGCCCGGACGACGAGGCCGTTACGGCTCGCATCGATGCCGCCGGGCGGAATGGTCGAGAAGACGAGCCCGCCCGCCGCGGGCAGGGTGGCGATCGCCTGGCACGGGATCGAGACGTCGAGGGCCAGCGGCGCACCGGACACCAGCGGCGCGGTGACGTCGGTGATCCGCCCGTCAGGGCCGGGAGCCTGCGGCCACGAATGGTCGCAGTGGTCTGCTTCACCGGCAGCAGCGGCGTCAGCCCACACAGCAGCACCCCGGCAATGCCCGCAATAACGGCGATGAGCCGGGCGATGCGGTGGGCAGGCACGAGGCTCGATGGTAGGCGACGCATTTAGTGACGCAGCGGCGCCGGGCTCCACAGTCCGCTACGCGTTGCCGAACCGAGATCCAGCCGTGCCGGCTGCGCGTTCGGGTAGTACGGCGTGAGCTGCTGCAGCGCGCCCCAGTCGCGGAACCAGTCGTCCTTCAGATACGTCGGCACGGTGGTGGCGCGCGACAAGAGCTCGGTGATGCCGAGCGGTCCGCCGCCGAGGTTGTCCATCACCGGCGAGTTGGCTTCGGCCCCGAACCGGTCGGGCAGGATCCGCCACTTGGGCACCTCGACGACGCCGTTCTGATGGTTGTACGGCCGCTGGCACGGGAAGGCCAGGCCGACCAGCCAGTCGAGCAGCACCGGGTCCTGCGAGCCCACGACGTCCTGCAGCGTTTGCAGCTGCGGGATCCGCGGCGGGGTGATCGCGATCCAGTGCTGCGGATTGAGGTCGTCATCGGTGGCGACCAGCCGCACCTGGGTGGCGTCGCGGGGGATCGCGGACAGGGTGCCCGCAGGTTGCGCCAGGCCGGTGCGGCGCCGACGTCGGCGAACCCGATGCCGCCCGCCGGCTCACCGTCATCGTTGGCCCACTGCACGACCACCTCGCCGGGGTCGAACCGTCCCGCCGCGGCCACCACCAGCAGCGGGCCCGCCTCGTCGCGGGGCGGCAGCCGGTACCAGGCCGAGCGCAGCGACGCCGGCTGCTGTGTCCCGCTGCGCCAGCTGCCCATCACCGGCGTGCGCGCGGGACTGAGGTTGAACGGCAGCCGGGCCCGCGACCCGTTGACGCCGGCGGCGGCGGTGATACCGCCCTCGGTGCCGGCCTCACTGTCGGTGACCTCACCCTCGGGGGTGTCGGCGAAGTTGGTGGCGGTGCCCGGTCCGTTCATCACCTCGTCGGCGGACAGGTCGCTGGGAATTCCGTTGGGGCCGAAGCCTTCTGCGGTGACGGAGCCCAGCGCGTCGCCGACGGGCGCGTCGACGGGAGTCAGCATCCCGGCGTTGGCGTCCTGTTCGACCAGCACGTCCTCGGCCATCCCGCACGTCTTACCGGTCAGCGCTTCCAGGTTGGAGCGGCCCACGCTCCACGCCGGGTACTGGTCGGTCATCGCCAAGGTCAGTGACATCACCTCGAAGACGACGACGATCCACGCGGCAACAGCCAACGGGGACTGGACTATTCGGCGCCATCCGAAGCGGCCGGCGTCGTCCGGGGAGTGGTCACGGCCGGAGAAGTGGAACCATGCCGCCGCCAGTAGGGCGAGGACCGAAAGCCCGAGCAGCATGGTGGTGAAGCCGAACTTCCACTCCGGGAACTGGTTCGACCACGGCACACCGAAGTTCGACACGTACCACCAGCCGTTGACGGTGGCGTACGACAGCGCCATCACGAACAGCACCGCGGCGGCGAACATCGCCCGGTTGCGCCGTGACCGCATCGCGGCGGCGGTGACGGCGACCGCGGCCAGTGCACCCAGGGATCCCGCGAGCCCGGCGTACACACCGAAGTGGTGGGTCCACTTCGTCGGCGTGAACATCATCGCCAGGAACGAGATGATGGTGATGCCGATGATGCGCCGACTGGGGCCGGCGGCGGTGCCCGGAATTCGGCCCTTGCGCAACGACATTGCCACCGAGACCGCCAGGGCCAGCAGCAGTGTCAGCACGGCGAAGCGGCGCGCGACCGAGCCGTCGGGGCTGGTGGTGAACAACCGCTCGTAGCGGATGTGCTCGTCGAACCAGCTCAGGCTGGGGCCGACGGCGGACTTGAAGGAGCTGGCCTGCAGTTCGGCGGCCAGCGTCTGGTCGCGGAACACCAGGATGATGGTGACGGTGCACGCGGCGAGGATCGGCGCCAGCAGCGCGAGATAACCGAATCGTGAAGTATGCGCGGCCACAATGGTTTTCAGCGGTCCGACCGCGACAAGCAACGCGCCGACCGCGGCGATGCCGGTGGGCCCGGAGAACAGGGTGAGCGCCCCGATGATGATCGCGACGGCCACCGGGAGCAGCCGGCTGGTGGCCACGCCGCGCTCGACCGAGCACCAGGTGGCCAGGATGCCCAGCGCGATGATCGGCTCGGGCCGCAGGCCGTTGTTCAGCGGCAGCCAGAACGCCAGGAACATCCCGGCCGCCGTCCACGCCGCGGCGCGGCTGTACTTCACCGCGTGCCCGAGGCGGGGGATCACT
The DNA here is from genome assembly GCA_963765155.1 of uncultured Actinomycetota bacterium. GTDB lineage: Bacteria > Actinomycetota > Actinomycetes > Mycobacteriales > Mycobacteriaceae > Mycobacterium. The sequence goes on along the minus strand of CAVXVJ010000022.1, from coordinate 457,399 downwards.
TCGCGGCTGATCAGCCACCAGCACGCCAGCGCCATCACCAGGGTGGGCAGTCGCACCCATGCGCTGTTGGTGGACACGTGTGCCCACAGCGCCAGCAGGTCGTAGTACCAGCCGAACGGCGCCTCCGGCGTGCCGAACCATCGGTAGTAGTTGGCCATGTAGCCGGCGTGCTCGGACACCCGCGCCATGGTCAGGATGTAGCCGTCGTCGGCGGTGTTGGCGCCGACGAAGTGCCACCACACCAGCACCGCGGCCACCAGACCGTCGAGCGGCTGCAGCGTCCACCATCGAGGCGGTAGGAAGCGTTTGACCCCGCGGCCGTCCGCGGTGTCGAGGACGTGCAGGGCGCCGAGCGCGATGATCGTCATCGCCACCCCGACGATCATCACCAGCAGCTTCAGCAGCGTCGGCGAGGTGCTGTAGCGCGTATCGATGGTCGCCGAGAGCTCCATGCCCGGCGGGGCGGGACCCGACAGATCGGTGAAGACGCCGACGATCTGGGGGCGGAAGTCGTAGCCGCTGCGCTCGCCCCGCAGCGGACTACCCGGATCGTCGGAATCGGGCCCCTTGACCAGCCCGACGAATTCGCCGGTCACGTTGTCGGCATGTGCGGTGAACGTCAGTTGTTGGCAGTCGGGGCTGAGTACCTGGTTCAGCGGCGCGCTGACGACAGGGGTGTTGCGGACGATGACCAGCAGGTCGTTGTTGACGCGTTCGATGAGAAGGCCGCGGTCGACGGCCTTGGGCGCCTGTTTCGGCACGGTCGACAACAGCACTGTGCGTTGGGGTCCGGTCAGCCCCGCCGCCGCGCTGCACGGGATGGCGATGGTGAGGTCGGTGGCGACGTAGCCGATCAGCGGCGCGTCGACGCTTTGCAGCACGCCGTTCTGCGGCCAGTTCAGCTGGGCGGTGGTCTCCTCCACCGGCAGCAGGGGCGTGGCGATGGCCATCAGCGCGCCAAGGAGGCCAGCGACGATGGCGATGATCCGCGCGGTGCGGTGGTTTGTAGCCGCTGCGGTCACGGGGCTTGATGGTAGTTGTCCAGCTTGCGGTCGCTTCTGTCGCCATCGGCCTCATATCCGCGGAGACTGTAACCACGCAGGGAAACTGCGAGTAGCGGCCTGCTGGAATACAGTTTCGGCGTTCATCGACTCGTTTCTTCCTGATCGCCAGCACGAAGGGCCCGACCGTGGAGACGTCGAAGCGCGGGTCGTCGAACAGGGCCTCGTCCAACGCCACGTGATAGCGGCGGACGTTGGGCTGGTTGGGGTAGACGTCGGAGGCCAGCCGCAGCGTGTAGGTGTCGTCGGCGCCGCGACGCATCAGGAACACCGTAGGAGCCTTCCACGGCAGCGTGTCCAGCGCGGCGATGAACTCGTCGGCGTCGGTGAGCGTGGCCCAACTCTCGATGGCATCGGCCCGCTTCTCGAACTGCGCCAGCGGGTTCGCGTAGTGCGATGTCAGGCCCTGGAACCCGTAATAGGGGTAGTACGACAGGAAGCTGTAGTCGGCGGTGAGCACGACGGTCTCGTTGCGGGGCAGGCCGGTGGCCTCGCGGATCTTGGTGTCGATCTCGCGGTAGTACTGCTCTGATCCGGGTGGTCGACGGTCGGCGCGCTGGCCGTCGCCGCCGGTGTCGGTGTAGGCGACGACGATGTCGGAGCGCAGCACGTCGGGGATGTCCTGGCTGAACGTCAGCGCGCCGATGGCGCCGAGTGTGGCGGCCACCGCGACGACGCGCCTCGCGTTCTCCGGTTGGTACCGTCGCGCGATCGCCAGCGTGATCTCGATGAAGCCGAACGCGCCTGCGGCAGTGAGCAGCACGGTCAGGGTCGGCTGCAGCCGGAACGACAGCAGGGTGGTGCCGGCGAGGGTGGTCAGCATCGACAGCAGCGACCAGGCGTAGACCGCGAGCACCGCGATGGCCAGCGCGCCGGCTCGAGTCGAACTGCGGGCACGCCATACCAGCCACAGTGTGCCGAGCATGCACAGCGCGCCGAGCAGCGTGAAGCGCAGCATCGGGAACTCGAGCTGCGCGCCCGCCGACGGCAGATAGTGCTGCGCGGTACCCGAATCGGCGGGTTCATCGTTGATCGCGGCGACGAGGTAGGGGCCCCAGCCGAGCAGGGCGATGGCCCCGGAGATCAACGCGATGGTCACGAGGCGCACAAGGGGTTCGACGCTTTTGCGGGTGACGGCAAGCAGCACCGCCATGATGGTCAGCGTGAACGCGGCGTAGCCAAGCAGCAGGGTGTAGAACAGCGCGGCGACGCCGAGGAACACGCCGTCGCGATAACGGCCGCCCAGCCGCCATTTCGTGTCTGCCCCGCAGGCCCGACCATGCGAGCACGAACACCGGCGGCAGCAGCACGGTGATGATCGCGGCGTAGGGCTCGGCGGGAGAGTACGCGAGCGTGGCCGCGGCGGTGGCGGCCGACACGATAAGCGCGTACTCGAAGCGAATCATGGCCGCCCACAACACGAATGCGACGGCGACCGCGATGGTGATGGAGATGATGGCCCATGGCTTGAACATCTCCCACGCGGGTGTGCCGGTCAGGGCTGCGAGCCGGCCGCCGATCCAGAACCAGCCCGGCGGGTAGAACGGCGGCAGACCGTAGTAGGTCATATCGTGGGGGGCGGCGGTGTCGGTGAGCCGGGTCAGGTACTCGGTGCGGAACGCCTGGTCGACGGAGATCCCGTGCAGGTACAGCTTGGTCGCGCCCAGCGGCATCGCCAGGGTGACGACCGAGAACGCCGACAGAAACACCAGAACGCCGCCCCGTGCGAGGGTGCGGCGTCCGCGCCGCCAGATCCAGCCGCACGCCAACAGCCCTGCGAGGCAGGCGAATTGGCCGACGGTGGTCAGCGCGTGCAGCTGGTTCGACGAGTTGAATGCCGGCCACTCCACCCGCGCTATCGCGGCAAGGGACACCACAGCGACGAGCCACCGCCACGACGACCGCCACCGCCATCTGGCCGACCACGGCCAGCGTAGTGCGCATCAGATGGGGAGCTTGCGGAAGATGGGGCGGGGAATATGCCGCAACACCATCATCACGTACCTGAACGCCCCCGGCGCCCATACCAGTTCCTTGCCTTTGGCTGATGCAGTGACCGCGAGTTCGGCGACGTATTCCTTGTCGACGGTGAACGGCGCTTCCTTGGTCCGGGTTGACTTCCAGTGCTCGATGGTGGTGCGGGTGCGCACCTGCCCGGGCCTGATGACCAGGACCCGAACCCCGAACTCCCGCAGTGCTTCTCCAAGGCCGAGGTAGAAGCCGTCCAGGCCGGCCTTGGTGGATCCGTAGACGAAGTTGGACCGACGCACGCGCTCACCGGCTGCCGAGCTCATCGCGATGATCTGGCCGAAGCCCTGTGCTTTCATCTTCTCGCCGATCAGCACGCCGACGGAAACCGCTGCGGTGTAGTTGATCTGGGCGATCTGCACGGCCTTGCGCTGGTTCTGCCAGAGTTCTTCGGCGTCGCCGAGCAGGCCGAACGCGACGATGGCGACGTCGACATCACCGCCGGCGAAGGCGGCGTCGATCACCTTGGGATGGCTTTCGGTGTCGACGGCGTCGAAGTCGATGAACTCGACGGACTTCGCGCCCGCGGCCTTCATCTGCGCGACGGCGTCATCGCGCTTCGGGTGGTCGGGGAGGTCGGCCAGCACGATACGCGCGGAGGCGTTGCGCAGATACCGCTCGCAGATGGCGAGTCCGATTTCGGACGTGCCGCCGAGCAGCAGAATGGTCTGGGGGTTGCCTACGGCGTCAAGCACCATCTAGAGCAGCTCCAAGCGTCGGGCCATGTCGGAGGCGAACACACCGTTGGGATCGACCTTGCGGCGCACGGCAATCCACTCGTCGATTCGCGGGTACATGGCGTGGAAGGTCTCGGCGGTGGTGCGGGAATCCTTGGCGGTGTATAGCCGGCCGCCGAACTCCAGCACGCGTCGGTCGAGTTCGGTGAGAAGTTCTCCGATGCCGGCCTTGGTGGGGAAGTCCATCGCGACGTTCCACCCGGCCATCGGAAAGCTCAGCGGCGCTTGATTTCCCGGGCCGAACACCTTGAACACATTCAACGCCGAATAGTGGCCGCTGGCTTGAATGTCGCGGATGATCTGCTTGAACTCCTCAACAGCGGAGAGTGGGACCAGGAACTGGTATTGCAGAAAGCCCGCGGGACCATAGCCACGATTCCACTCACCGAGGAGATCGAGCGGATGGTAGAACTGCGTCAGATTCTGGACCTTGCCGCGGTAATGTGCCGCCGCGGCGGTAGTACAGCTCACCGATGGCGCTCAGTGTCAGCTTGTTCATCAACCCGTTGGGGAAGATGTCTGGCACCGTCATCAGCTGTGGCGCATCGAATTTCAGCGGGTTCTTCGCGAGCTTCTCGGGTAGCTCGTCGATCCGGGCGAGCCGGCCGCGGGTGATCGCGGCGCGGCCCAGCTTTGGTGGCGGGCTGATCGCATCGAACCAGGCGCTGGAGTAGGTGTAGTTGTCCTCGCTGCCGTCGCTGTGGAACGCGATGGTCTCGTCGAGGTTGGCCGTGTTGTCGCCGTCGTTGATGAAGTACGCGGTCTCGGTAGGGGTCATCGCGACCGTGGCCCGCGTGATGATTCCCGTCAGCCCGTTGCCGCCGACAGTGGCCCAGAACAGCTCGCTGTCTTCGCCGTCAGGCGTGATCGTGCGGATCTGGCCGTCGGCCATCAACAGGTCGATGGAGCGCACGTGGTCGCCGAAGCTGCCGTCGCTGTGGTGGTTCTTGCCGTGGATGTCGCAGGCGATGGCGCCGCCGATGGTGACCTGCCGGGTGCCGGGCAGCACGGGGACCCACAGCCCGAAGGGCAGCGCGGCCTTCATCAGCTGGTCAAGGCTCACGCCGCCGTCGACGTCGACGATGCCGGAGTCGGCGCTGATCGAATGGATGCGGTTCAGCGCGGTCATGTCGACGACCAGGCCGCCGCCGTTCTGCGCGTTGTCGCCGTAGGAGCGGCCCAGCCCGCGGGCGATGACGCCGCGCGACTCGCACCGTCGGCCGCTTTGGCCACCGCTGCGGCGATCGTCTCGACGTCGGGCGTCGACAACACCTGCGCAACGCTCGGCGCGGTACGACTCCACCCTGTGAGCCGCCGGGGAGTGGTCTCAAACATCGTGACGAGGGTACCGTGCGGCACTTTCGGCTCAGTTCAGCCGGAAGATGACTGCCCGCTGCACGATGAAGTTGATGACGGTGGCGGTGCCCTGGGCGATGACGAACGCCACGGGTACCCGCCACGGCTTGTCGTCCCACGTCATGTAGAAGACGTAGTTGATGCCCACCTGCACGGCGTAGGTCAGGGCGTAGAGCGCCATCACCGCGATGAACCGGGCCTTGCTCGGCGGCGCCTGGAACGTCCAGCGCCGATTGATCAGGTAGGCGGTGGCGGTGCCGGCCACGAAGCTGATGGTCTTGGCGACGTTGACGTGCAGCCCGAGCGCCAGCAGCGCGACGTAGAGACCGAAGTCCACGATTGCCGCCAATCCACCGGTGACGACGAACCGCCACACCTGCGTCGCGAGACTCAGGTTCGACGGCATGACGGGCTCGGCCACCCGGGCAGCTTACGGCCCGCCTCGGAAATCCCTCGATCAGAAGGGTGGTGGTTTGTTGCGTTCGGCGACGTATTCGTCGTTGAGTCGGCGTTCGGCTTCGATGGCGCGTTGTCGGTAGTATTCGGCGGGTGCGTCGGCGTTTGGGCATCATCGCCCCGCGCCCGGCGCTGGGTTCGACGACGGGTTCCTGTCCGGGTGGCCATAATTCGCCGGTCGGCGCGCACAGGGCGGGGAACAGCAGCATGCTGCCGGGGTGGGTGGTGTAGGTGTGTCCGGTTGGGGCGGTGAGGATCAGGGTGCCGTCGGGGAGTTGACGCTCCCGCCAGCCACCCTGCCCGACGTAGAACGTTTTCAGCAAATGATGAAACCTGCAGTAACACTTCATGTTTGACGCATGCGTGGGCCCCACCGGGTAGGGCACGGTGTGGTCGAGGTCGCAACCATATGCAGGTTTGTCGCAGCCCGGCCATCGACACGTCAGGTCACGGCAGCGCACAAAATCGGCCAGTTCCCGCGAGGGTGTGTAGCGGGGTTCGGGTGGCGCGTCGATGCCGGGATGGCGCACCTGGCGGATGGTGGCCCGCTCCAACACCCCGGCCAACAGCGGTGCGGGCAGCACCCCGCCACCGATCACGAACGCCGGCGGCGCCGGGCACGACGGCGCCGGGCAGGGCGTCACCGGTGCGCCGACCTTCAGATTCGACCCGTTGATGACCGGCAGCGCGATGCCGGGCTGGCACTGGGCCAGCGGAACGATCAGCGGCTCAGTGGCCGCAGCGGGATCCACCGGCCCCACGACGGGTGCCGGAACGCCGGATCCGCGCGCTGCCCACGGCCCGATCGGCAGCGCTGGGGCGGGCAGGAACACCGCGGGCACATCGGTGTGGCCGGCGGGCTGATGGGCGTGCTCGGGCGTCGCTGGCTCACCGGGTTCGAGGGGCGTGACGGGCGGCCCGGCAGCGGCTGGATCAACCGGCTCGCGGCTCGACCGTATCGGCAGACTCGCCGGGATCGTGGGGATCGTCGGGATCGTCGGGGTCGTCGGGTCGTCGTCGGGGTGGGCTGGCGGTGGTGAGGCTGTCGGGTGTGGGCCCGTCGGTCTGGGCGGCGGTGAGGGTGTCGGGGTCGGCGATCACATGCACCACCGCGTTCTTGGTGGGTGCCTCCCGTCCGGCGGCGGTGCAGTCCGCCTGCCCGCAGGCGCAGGCCAGTTCGGCGCCGGCGGCCAGCGCGGTCAGGGCGTCGGCGCGCCGCTCGGGAAGGGTGCGCGGATCGCCCTCACACACCGAGCGGGCCATCTCCTCGACCCGCGCCTCGATCAACGCCGCATCCGGGGCGTACAGCCGCGCCCACATGCTGGTGATCCCGGCCGGATCCTCGGGGTTGCCGAACTCCACCGTGCGTGAGGACACCGCGGCCCGCGAACGCCGCAACGCGGCGGGGTCGTGGCGCTCCACCAGCGCGTCGATGGCGTCCTCGGTTTTGGTGATCGACAACGCCCCCCACCGGCGCACCCGATCCGCCAACTCGGCGTCCACGGCGGCCATCGCCTCGGCGTCGAGGATCAGGGCGGTGCGATACACGATCGCGCGCACCAACAGGTCACTGATCAACCCGGCCTCAAACAGCGCCGCCACCTGCGGTAGCCGCTCGCGCAGGGCCAGCCCGCGATGGGTTTGGGCCAACGCCAACCCGCGCCCGACGTCGAGCGCGGCGCCCAACTCCGCGGACAGCGCGGCTTCGGGGTCGATCCACCAGCCGTCGCGTTCGTCGTCGGCTAGCCCGGTGCGGCGGGTGAAGATCTCGGCCAGCACCGCCAGCTTGCGCGCACACGCGGCGTTCTCGGCCCGCGACCAGCCCGCCGCGGCATCGACCAACCCGGGCACATCCAGCGCGGCCAGGTCGGCGATCTCGGGCAACACACCATCGAACATGTGACCGAAGCTATGCGCGCCCACCGACCCGATACGACGAGAACCGGCCCCGACAGACCCCGCTGTGGATGAAAACGCGACTGGGGATAACTCACCCAAAAAGCCGAGTCATCGTCGACCATGTCGAGAAACTGTCGGACCCGAGGTGGACAATGCGCCCCCGAGCCGCACGGCAACAGGTTTGGCGACTCAGAGGTGGCTGGCTCGTTCCAACCGGACCAGCGGGATGGTCCGGTCGCCCGCGCGAACCTCGTAGTCGGCGTATCCGGTGTACTGGTCGAGGGCCAAAGCCCAAGCCTGTTCGCGCTCGTCGGAATCGGTGATCTCACTCGCCACATATCTGCCACTGCGACTACCCGCGAGCACCTCAACCTCCGGGTTGGCCACCAGATTCCGGTACCACGCCGGGTGGCTCGTCCCGCCGTAGTTCGATGCGATGAGGATGATCCGGTCGCCGTCGGTGACATACAGAAGCGGAAGCGAACGCGGCTTCCCCGACTTCGCGCCCGTGGTCGTCAGCAGCATCACCGGCTTCGGATAGACGCTGCTGACCCGTCCGCCGGTGAGCCGCAGCAGCGGCGGGTCGAGTCGCGGCGCGATTTTCTTTAGATACCAGCCTCCCGCGGCGCTGCGGCCGAAGCTGTCGAGCGCCCGCTCATATAACCGAAGGTGGCGACGCTGAGGCGTCATGTCTGAAAGCTACAGTCCGCTGGCCCTCAATACGTCGCATAACGCGTCAACGGCTCCGGTGAAGGCGTGCTCCGCCGGTGTGCCGAAACCCACGATGACACCGTCGGAACCCGGAACCTCCGGGCCGGCGAGCGGATGGCGCATGATCGACAGCCCCGACACCGCGACTCCGGCTTCGCCCGCTCGCCGCAGCACCCGGTGCTCGAGCCCGTCGGGCAGGGTCAACAACACATTGATGCCCGCCGACAGCCCACGAATGCCGACGTCGAAGCCGGCCAGCGCCTCGACAAGTGCGTCGCGGCGCCGTCGGTATCGGATCCGCATTCGCCGGATGTGGCGGTCGTACTGGCCACTGACGATGAAGTCCGCCATTGCGAGCTGCATCAGCGCGTCGACGTAGAACTGCGCTCCGCCTGCTGCGTTGATCACTGCGTCGATGAGGTGGTCGGGAACCACCATCCACCCCAGCCGCAGCACCGGCGCGAGGCTCTTGCTCGCCGAGCCGAGGTAGACGACACGGTCCGGGCTCAACGCCTGCAACGCGCCGATCGGCTGGCGGTCGTAGCGGAACTCTCCGTCGTAGTCGTCTTCGAAGACATAGCCGCCCGTCCGCTGCGCCCATTCGACGACCGCGGTGCGCCGCGCTGGATGCAGCGGCATGCCGTGCGGATTGTGGTGCGCGGGAGTGAGGAGCGCGGCCGGCGTCTCCAGCCGCTCCAGGTCGGTGATGACCGCGCCGTGTTCGTCAAGCCCGATCGGCGCGGTGGGCACATCCAGAGCAGCGATCGCATCGCGAAAGATGAACAGCCCGTAGGCCTCCAGGGCTATCGGGCCCTGGCCCCGAACGACGCGCGTCAGCAATTCGACGCCGTGGCGCACCCCCGCGCAGATGACGATCGATTCCGGCGATGTCCGCACCCCGCGGGCGCGGCTCAGGTACTCGGCGAGCGCGTCCCGCAGCTCCGGGCGGCCGCGCGGATCACCCATCCGGAACGCCGACGTCGGCGCGTCCGTCAACGCGCGGCGCGTGGACGCCAGCCACTCGTTGCGCGGGAACGACGACACGTCCGGCGAGCCCGGCATCAGGTTGTGGGTCGGCACGACTCCAGCGCCGCCCCGAGGCCGAGCGGGTGCCTGATTGGCGCAGGCGTTGACCACCCAGGTGCCTGCCCCTTGACGAGACGCCAGCCAGCCTTCGGCGACCAATTCGGCGTACGCCTCAGCGACGGTATTGCGGGCCAACCCGAGGTCGGCGGCCAGACTGCGCGACGGTGGCAGCATCGTGCCCGGTGCCAGCCGGCCGGAGCGGACGGCGTCTCGCAGCGCCGTGAGCAGGACGTCTCGGGCTCCCCGGCTGCCCGGCTGGATGACTTCCCGCAGATCAAGATGGAGGTCGCGGCTCCCAGAATTGGCCCACGAATTCATGGTCAAATTGAACCATATGGATGGGACTTTCGGCATTAATGTCGACGGCATGACACAAACACTCGAACCCACCACCGTCGACCGCATCCAGATATACAAGGTCTCGCCGGAGCTCTACGAGGCGATGATGGCCCTGAGCAACGCGGCGGCCAAAGACATCGATCCCGAGCTGGCGGAGCTGATCAAGATCCGCGCCTCACAGATCAACCACTGCGCGTTCTGCCTCGATATGCACACCCGCGATGCCCGCAAGCACGGCGTCGGCGAGCAGAAGCTCGACGTGCTGGCCGCCTGGGAAGAGGCCGGCGATCTGTTCACCGAGCGCGAGCGCGCGGCGTTGGCGATGACCGAGGCGATCACCGACCTCGGCGACCGCCACGTCTCCGACGAGGTGTATGCCAGGGCCGCAGCGGTTTTCACCGAACGTGAGCTGAGTCAGGTCATCGCGATGGCCGTCACCATAAACGCGTGGAACCGCATCAACGTCACCATCCGCCTCGAACCGCCCCGACGCTAGGGCGGTTGCGGTCTTATCCGCGCGCGATTGTGCCGTTTCATACGCGACGCGCCGCGGAGGCCGTATCAAACCGCACAGTCGCGCACGTCTCACAACTCATAAGGAGCCGACATGACAACCACGACCGGAACCGTCCGTCGCATCGACCTGAACAAGGTATCGCCCGAGCTGTACGAGGCGATGGTCGTGCTCAGCACGGCCGCCAGCAAGGACATTGACCCCGATCTCGCCGAGCTGATCAAGATTCGCGCGTCGCAGATGAACCACTGCGCGTTCTGCCTCGACATGCACACCACCGACGCACGCAAGCAGGGGATCGCCGAGCAGAAGCTCGACGTGCTGGCCGCCTGGGAAGAGGCCGGCGACATCTTCACCGAGCAGGAGCAGGCCGCCATGGCCCTCACCGAGGAGATGACGGATCTCACCCGTCGCCATGTCTCCGACGAGGTGTACGCACGGGCCGCCGCGGCGTTCACCGAGCGGGAGCTGGGTCAGGTGATCGCGATGGCGCTGACCATCAACGCGTGGAACCGCATCGGCGTGACAACGCGCCTGCAGTTGCCGCGGCGCTAGTTTCGAGGGCGTGGAGACCCGGTCCGGTGCGCAGATCGACGTCGACGGCGACGTGGTCTACAAGCTGCACCGGCCGGGTACCGACCCGCGGGCACTCGGGATCCGGCTGCGGATCGCGGAGCAGTCCGATTGTCTGTTGGCGCCACTGGACACCGCTCCCGAACGGGTCGGCCTGCGCTGGCGTACCCGATGGCCACGGGTGGAAACCGTTGCGCCACAACCGGAATGCCTACCTTGGGCCGACGCCGGTCGACTGCTCGCCAGGCTGCACACCGAACCGTTGCAACAGCGAGTCCCGCCGCATGGATGGCCCCGGCGACTGAGGCGCGCTGTCGATACGCTGCGGCAAACGCGCGACGTAACGATCCGTCGTGCCGCCGCCGGCCTTCCCGACGTGGTGTGGCGGGCGGGCTCGCCGAACCGGCCGGCGACGCTGGTGCACGGCGACTGGCATCTCGGTCAACTCGGCCGACTGACCCCCGCCTCGACATGGACACTCATCGACGTCGATGATCTCGGCGTCGGCGACCCCGCGTGGGACATGGCCCGTCCGGCCGGGTTCTGGGCGGCCGGCCTCATCCCGGACGACGACTGGATGACGTTCGTCCAGGCGTATCGAGACGAAGGCGGGCCGGCCCTACCAAGTGGCGACCCGTGGCCGGTGCTCGAGCCGTTCGCCCGCGCCGCCGTCGTGCATGCCGCCGCCAACCATCCCGACGACGAGTTGCTGCTCGCCGCCTGTGCTCGGATGGCCTAGCTGGAGAAGAACAGCCGGCCGAAGCCCTGCTTGCGGTAGTGCTTGTTGCCGCGGTGGCCCCAACCCGGCCCGTAGCCGCCATATCCGCCGCCGCCGTAGCCCTGTTGCATCGGTGGAGGCGGGGGAGGGGCGGCCTGCGCGAACCTGTTCTCCATCTGGGTGAGCGACTCGAGCTCGCCGAAGTCGAGGAAGATGCCCCGGCAGGTATCGCATTGCTCAAGGTGGACGCCGTTGCGCTCGTAGGTGCGCATTGCACCCGAGCACTTCGGGCACACCAACGTGGTGCCGGTGCCGGGCGACCCTGCGGGTCCGGATGGAGGCTGGTATGGCGGGATGCTCATATCTGCATAACGGCGGGAGTCAGGTCTCAGGTTCCGCGCGGTCCGGTGAGGTAGCGCTGCACCGTCGGGCCGACCCAGGCCACCAGGTCGTCGACGCTGGTCGACGCCATCGGCTCGATCCGGAGTTGGTAGCGCGCGAACGCCAGGCCCATCAAATGCGAAGCGACCAACTCGACGCGCAGCACGGCATCGTCAACGCCGAACTCGGCGGCGACACGGCCCGCGAGGGGGCCGGCCAGGGTGTCGTGCAACAGCTTCCGTGCCAGGGGCTGGACGGCCGCCGACCGCCAGACAGTCAGTAGCGGCTCGAACGTGTCGCCCGCGTCCCAGCGCTCGATGAACCGCCGCACAAGCCGCTCACCGACGTGGTCGCTTCCCTCGTCCAGCAGCGTGCCCAGCTGGTGTAACGGATGCTCCGGAATGTCGATCACCGACGCGGTGAACAGGCCTTCCTTGTTACCGAAGAAGTAGTAGACCATCGCCACGTCCACGCCGGCGTCGGCGGCGATCCCGCGCACGGTCGCCTGGTCGTAGCCGCGTTTGAAGTGCTCGCGCGCGGCCTCGACGATGCGCTGCTTGTTCAGCTGACCGGTGCGCCACCGACCGGTGCGCCGGGCCTCTGACATGCGATCAGCGTACTTCAACGGGCGTTGATGTATGTCTTGAGCGGGCGTAGCCTGTCTTCTTGAACGAGGTTGAAGAAGGAGGATTTGACATGGCACAACGACGGCTTTGGTGGCGGCACTTGCTCTCGGTACTGGCATTCCCTGCGACGATGACGGTGTTCATTCCGGCCCTGATCGGGTGGCTCACGGGCGTCGATGCACCCGATCTCGGCACGTGGCAGAGGCTATTGCTCGCGATCGTGGGCGCCGGGTTGATCGCGCTCGGACTCGGCATATTGGTTTGGACCGTGGTCCTGTTCGATCGCGTGGGCGAGGGCACGCTTGGCGTCGGCGATGTGATGGGGGAGCCGGTAAGGCTGGTGGTGCGCGGTCCGTACCGCCACGTCCGCAACCCGATGATGACCGGGGTGTTATGCATCCAGCTCGGCACGGCCGTCGCTCTGGCATCGCCCTGGCTGTTCGGCTGGTTCGCGCTGTTCTTCACGTTGACGTTGATCGCGATCCGCGTTCGAAGAGCCGCACCTCAGCAAGCGGTTCGGCGCCGAGTATGACGAGTACCGGCGCCACGTCCCGCGCTGGATTCCCCGACTCAGGGCATGGGAGCCGAGCCGCGTCTAGCGCGCAGGAAACTAGACCCAGTAGGGCACGCGGGCCCGGTACTGACGCATCGCGAATGCCGCCAGGATCCAGCCGATGACGGTCAATACCAGGACCACCACCCAGTGCCGCACCTCTTGGTCGGCGCCCAGCAGCGGGGCCCGCACGATGTCGAGGTAGTGCAGCAGCGGGTTGAGCTCCACGACGCGTGCGTACGCGCCCGCGCCCTGCTGTTGCAGCGTCGACTCGTTCCAGATGATGGGTGTCATGAAGAACAGTAGCTGTACGAGGCTGAACAGCAGCGGGCTGATGTCGCGATAGCGGGTGGCCAGGATGCCGAAACACAGTGCCACCCATACACAATTCAGCACGATCAGGCCAAGCGCCGGGATGACCGCCAGGTCGGTCCATTTCCACGGCTTCGGATAGATGATCGCGATGATCACGACGATGATCATGTTGTGCGCGAACAGGATCATCTGTCGCCACACCAACCGGTAGACGTGCACCGACAGCGGCGTCGGAAGTTGTTTGATCAGGCCCTCATTGGCGACGAACACGTCGGCGCCTTCGAGGATCGCCGCGTTGATGAGGTTCCAGACGATCAAGCCGAGGGTGATGTACGGCAGATGTTCCTCGAGCGGCAGCTTGAACAGCTTCGAGTACAGCAGCCCCATGGCTACGGCCGTCGCACCCGTCGCGATCGTGATCCAGAACGGTCCCAGCACCGAGCGGCGGTAGCGCTGCTTGATGTCTTGCCACCCCAGGTGCAGCCACAGCTCGCGCTTGCCGAACCCGGCGACGAGGTCGCCCCACGCCCGGCCCATCGTTCTGGACTGCGCGGCGGCGTCGGTGAACGTCACTGTCCCGGCCTCCCAAATCGTTCCCGACGACCCAAGCGCCGCAATCGAATCCATTCGATCAGCCCCGCCGGGTCGCGCTGTGACACCAAGAAGAACCAACCGAACCGCATCCACTCCTGGAACACCAGTTTGCGCATCCCCGGCAACGACTGCAGATAGCCGCGGTTGCGGTAGGTGAAGAACCGCTTCGCCGCGTCGTCGGGGTACTGGGTGTGCATGCGCCCGCCGAGGATCGGCTTGAACTCGTCGCCCCCCTGCGGGTGCAGGTACACCGCGTTCAGGCAGGTGCCGAACGGCAGGCCCGAGCGGACGAGCCGCCGGTGCAGTTCGGTTTCGTCGCCGCGCACGAACAACCGCACATCCGGGACGCCGATCGCCTCGAGCGTCGACGCGGCGAACAGTGCCCCGTTGAAGAGCGACGCGATCCCGGGCAGCAGATCTTGCGAAGCCTCCGTGCGCAATTCGGAAACATGCCGCCGCCACACCAGCCCGCGGCGCAGCGGGAATGCCAGCCGCGACGGGTCGCCCATGTCGCACACCATCGGCGACACCGCCGCCAACGAGTGCTTCTCCGCGCACGCCAGCAGCGTTGCCAGCACATCTGAATCCAACGGCCGCCCGTCGTCGTCGGCCAGCCACACCCAATCGGCCCCCAGTGCCAAAGCGTGCAGCATGCCCAACGCGAAACCGCCTGCGCCACCGAGGTTTCGGCGTGACCCGAGATAGGTGGTCGGTATCGGCTGTCCGCTGACCAGATCGCGGACACGGGCGTCATCGTCATTGTCGATGACGACCAGATGATCGGGCGCCCGGTTCTGGGCCGACAGCGCGTCCAGCGATTTGGCAAGTTCATCGGGACGCCGGTGGGTGACCACCACCGCGTACACAGACTCAGTCATCAGCGACCGTTCGCCGGCCAGTCGGCTCGGTGTTCTTCCAGGGTCTCGCGCACATGGCGCGCGGCGTCCTCGCCGTCGTATGCGCGGACCACGTCCTCGATCTCCCCGGTCATCTTGATGGTGCCGTGGTCGATCCACATCGCGGTCTTGCACAGCCGGGCAAGGAACTCGTTGGAATGGCTGGCGAAAACCAGGATGCCCGACCGTTCGACCAGGCTCTGCAGCCGCGACTGCGCCTTCTTCAAGAAATCCGCGTCGACGGCGCCGATGCCCTCGTCAAGCAGAAGGATCTCCGGGTCGATGCTGGTCACCACGCCCATCGCCAGGCGCACCCGCATGCCGGTGGAGTACGTGCGCAGCGGCATCGACAGATAGTCGCCGAGCTCGGTGAACTCGGCGATCTCGTCGATCTTGGCCAGCATCTGCTTGCGCGTCTGACCGAGGAAGAGTCCGCGGATGATGATGTTCTCGAAGCCGGAGATCTCCGGGTCCATCCCGACGCCGAGGTCGAACACCGGCGCCACCCGGCCGGTGACCGTGGCGGTACCGCGGGTGGGCTCGTAGATCCCAGACAGCAGCCGCAGCAGCGTCGACTTGCCTGCGCCGTTGTGCCCCACCAGCCCGACCCGGTCGCCCAGTTCGAGCGACATGGTGACGTCCCGCAGCGCCTCGATGACCACGACGTTGGACTCGTTGCGGCCGATGGCGCCGCCGGCCTTGCCGAGGAACGCCTTCTTCAGCGAGCGCGCCTTGGCGTCGAAGATGGGGAACTCCACCCACGCGTTGCGCGTCTGGATGTGGGGGTGAGACGGGCTAGCCACCGGTGGCCTTACAAATATTGACCAGTCCCTGACGGGCCCCCGCGGTGCTGCGCGGCGACGCCTGGCGGGAGTGCACCCTGCCGCATCTGCTCCAACTGCTGGCGCGCGGCCATCTGCTGAGCGAACAGCGCCGTCTGGATGCCGTGGAACAGCCCCTCCAGCCAGCCCACCAACTGGGCTTGCGCGATACGCAGCTCGGCATCGGAGGGGACGGTGTCGTCGGTGAACGGCAGCGTGAACCGCTCGAGTTCCTCGCGCAGTTCCGGAGCCAGCCCGTCCTCGAGCTCCCGGATGCTGGTGCGGTGGATCTCGCGCAGCCGGTTGCGGCTGGCGTCGTCGAGCGGTGCGGCGCGCACCTCCTCGAGCAGCTGCTTGATCATGGTGCCGATCCGCATCACCTTCGCTGGCTGCTCGACGAGATCGGTCAGCGACTTGCCGTTGTCATCCTCCTCGGTCGCCGAGCCGGGCTCGCCGCCGATGATTTCGATGTTGTCGTCGTCGGTATTGGCAGTCATGTTCCTAGAGTGCCCCGCATTCCCTTCCTCATGAGTTCCCCGCGCCATTCGTAGATGCGGGCCTCGCCGTTGTCGTAGATCTTCTCCCACGACCGCGAGCTCTCTAGCGACCCTAGCCCGTCGGGCATCACGAACCCGCGGACCACCGGTGTGCTGGTCACCACGTAGCGGATGTTCAGTGCCTTGACCGCCTCGGCAACGCGAGGATCGGTGTCGGCGTCGTCGGCGTACGCCCAGAAGATGAACCGGTGATAGCCCGGCCCCTGCTGCACCGGGTAGTCGTAATGGGTCCACAGCGGGTGCAGCCCCGCGACCGCGTACATCCACGCGGTGCCGTCGGTGTTGGCGTCGCCGATGAGGGTGTCATGCGCGCCGGGCAGCGTGGCCAGGCGAGCGAAGGCCTCCAGGTCTTTGTCATCGACGATCACCCCGTCGTACTTCTCGCCGAACAGGAATCGGTGTCGCGGGAGGTAGGCCACGCCGATGGTGGTGGCCACGGCGGCGACGACGATCGCGGTCAGGACGCGCCGTCGCACCAGCAGGGCCGCCAGCGTGAAGACGGCGATGCCGGCCGCCGCGGTGAGCAGCATCGCGACCACGGCCGACAGCCGGCGTGGGTCGCTGTAGAACAGGTCGCTGAACACGCCGATGAGCGTGCCGATCGGCCCGCCGAACGTCGCCGACGAATGCACGATCGCCCCGACCAACAGCAGCCACACCGCCAGGGGCCACCAGATCCGGCGTGCCAGCAGGATGACGGCGCCGATGCCGGCCAGGATGACCAGCGGCCACTGGATCGGGAAGTCGTTGAGGTGACGGGTGTGCTGCACCACCGCGTCGATCAGGCCCCGCTTCTTACCCTCATGCGTGACGAACGCGTGCCCGACGATGATCTCGGCCTGCCGCAGCACACCGAGGAACTGTGGAAGTAGCAGTGCCACAGCGGGAATCGCGATCAGCAGCAGGCTGATGAAGTCGGCGACGCGACCGCGCACGGGACGTAACAGCGCGTCGAAGACCCACCAGCCCGCGACGAACAACACGACCACCACGCCGCCGGTGATGTGCACCGAGAACACCCCGAGCAGCGCCAGTACCGCGAGCGGGATGCGGTCGCGGTGACGCACCGCGGACACGATCAGCACCATGGTCGGCACCGCGATGCCGTAGGCCGTGAGGTTGGGCATCGACGCGGTGTCGAACTCCACGTAGGGGATTGCGGTGAACGACGCCGCCAGGGCACCCGCGGCGGCGGCCGCGCCGGCCGTGCGCCACTGGTCGGTTCGGGTGCGCAGCAGGTGCCACGTCAGCGATGCGGCGCTGACGGGAAAGAGCCAGACCGAGGCCGCCACCGAGCTGAGGGTGTAGGCGGTGGTCGGCGCCGCACGGGTGAGCTGGCTCAACACCGAGGCGAGGGCGTGAAACGTCGACGGGTAGTACAGCGCCTCGTGGGTTTCGACGTTGCGCAGCTCGCCCATGTGTGTCGGCGACGCCTGACCGGTCTCGAGGATGAACCGGATCGTGTTGGCGTGCCACACGGCGTCCCAGGTGCTCGGGATTGATTGCCATTGCGGCAGTCCGCGAATCGCCGCCAACCCGATCAGCACCGCGCCAAGGACCACACCGGCGGCCACCACGAGCGCCGGCCCGCGCGACGCCGCGCGTGCCTCCGCGTCGGCGTCCCGGTACCTGCTGAGCACCATCCGCAAACCCAGGGCGGCGCCGGCCAACAGGGCCGTCGCAAACAATGCCGTCCACGCATTCCAGGGCACGCCGAGTGCGCCGAACGGAATGATGGCCGCCGCGACGACCCCGTAGGTCAGTGCCGGCCCCACCGCAACCGCGGTCGGCAACGTTAGCCGGCCCGCGCGTGCGACGATTGCTCCGGGGATCACCAGCAACATCACTGCGATTAGCACTCCGAACCCGAAGCTCACTGGACTAGTATGGCTGCCCAGGTGACCCGGTCCGAGGAGGCATGGGCGTCGAGAGGCGCCGTCGGGCATCGGCCAAATCGTGTCGGTTTGTGACTTCGCAGACGCTCTAAGGTGGGCTGGCATGGCATACGACGTCGCCCGGGTGCGGGGTTTGCACCCGTCGTTGGGCGATGGCTGGGTCCACTTCGACGCTCAGAACGGCATGCTGCTGCCGGACTCCGTGGCCAGGGCCGTATCCACCGCGTTCCGGGGTTCGATGCCGACCCCGGTGGGCCCGCACCCGTCGGCGCAGCGCAGTGCCGCAGTGCTGATCGCAGCCCGCCAGGCGGTGGCCGACCTGGTCGGTGCCGACCCGAGGGGCGTCGTGCTCGGCGCCGACCGGGCGGTCCTGCTGACTTCGCTGGCCGAGGCGTCCTCGTCCCGGGTGGGCCTCGGCTACGAAGTGGTGGTGACCCGGCTCGACGACGAGGCAAACATCGCGCCGTGGCTGCGCGCCGCGAATCGCTATGGCGCCAAGGTGAAGTGGGCCGAGGTCGACATCGAGACCGGTGAACTGCCGACCTGGCAGTGGGAGGGTTTGATCACCAGGCCGACGCGCCTGGTCGCAATCACTTCGGCCTCATCGACTTTGGGAACGGTCACCGACCTGCGGGCCGTGACCAAGCTGGCGCACGAGACCGGCGGATTGGTGGTCGTCGACCATTCCGCGGCCGCGCCGTACCGGCTGATCGACATCGATGAGATCGACGCGGACGTGGTATCGGTGAATGCGACGGCCTGGGGCGGACCGCCGATCGGCGCGCTGATCTTCCGCGATCCCTCGTTGATCGACTCGTTCAGTTCGGTATCGCTGAACCCGTATGCCACCGGGCCGGCGCGACTGGAGGTTGGGTCTCATCAGTTCGGCATGCTGGCCGGCGTGGTGGCCAGCATCGAGTACCTGGCCTCGCTGGACGAATCGGCACACGGCTCGCGGCGCGAAAGACTATCCGTCTCAATGCAATCGGCGTCGGCGTATATGAACCGGCTGTTCGATTACCTGTTGATCTCGCTGCGCTCGCTGTCGACGGTCATGGTGATCGGCAGGCCCGAGGCGCGGATCCCGGTGCTGAGCTTCGCGGTCAGTGATGTGCCGGCCGAACGGGTGGTCCAGCGGCTGGCGGACAACGGGATTCTGGCGGTCTCCAACGTCAACTCGCGTGTGCTTGATGTCATCGGCGTCAACGACATTGGCGGCGCGGTGACGGTGGGATTGGCTCATTACACGACGACGGCGGAAGTCGATCAGCTGGTGCGTGCGCTGGCGTCGCTGGGCTAATCAGATACTCGCAGAACGACTTTCCCCGAGACATCACCCGAGGCCAGCAGCTCGTGTGAGGCGCGGGCCTGCTCGATCGGAAATTCTGCGCCGATGACCGGACGTACCCGAGCGTCGGCGATCATCGGCCAGACGTTGGCGACCACCTCGGCGACGACCTCGCTCTTGCTGCCGGGACCGCTGACAGGTCGGGCGCGAAGCGTCGTCCCGATCACGCCGGCACGCTTGCTCATCAGCTTGCCGATATTGAGCTCACCCTTGACGCCGCCCTGCATGCCGATGATGACCAGCCGACCATCGACAGCGAGGGCATCGACGTTGCGCTCGAGGTACTTCGCGCCCATGATGTCGAGGATCACGTCGGCGCCCGCGCCGCCGGATTCGCTGCGCACCCGCTCGACAAAGTCCTCGTCGCGGTAGTTGATGGTTGTTTCAGCGCCGAGCTCGGTGCACAGGTCCAGCTTGTTCCTCGACCCCGCGGTGACCGCGACACGGGCGCCGAGCGCGCGCGCCACCTGGATCGCGTGCGTGCCGATGCCGCTGGCGCCGCCGTGGACCAGCGCCAGTTGATTGGCCTTCAGGTGCGCTGTCATCATCAGGTTTGACCACACCGTGCATGAGACTTCGGGCAGTCCGGCGGCCTCTTGCAGGGACACCGTGTCGGGAATCGGCATCACCTGCCCGGCGGGAACAGCGACAAACTCCGCATAACCTCCGCCCGACAGCAAAGCGCAGGCCTGTTGCCCGACGGACCACTGGGTTACGTCGCCGCCGACCGCGGCGATGGTCCCGGACACCTCGAGGCCGAGGATCTCACTGGCGCCCGGTGGCGGTGGGTAGTTGCCGGCCGCCTGGAGGAGATCGGCCCGATTGACTCCCGCGGCGCTGACCTTGATGAGTACTTCGCCGTCGCCGGGGGCGACGTCTGGGACGTCTTGCCAGATGAGCTGATCTTCGGACTTAGCCACGATCGCACGCATTTAATTAACGCTACTACCCTGCGAAAACTGTCGGCTGATTCCCGCCCCAGCAATGCTTGAAAGGTTTACTATAACGAAATGGAGGGGATGATTGCAGGGCGTACCGCGAGTGACATGCCCGGTCTGGACATCGCTGAGCAGAGGTCGTGGCAAAACTTCCTCGACTCGGCGTTGCGGTTGTACGCGACCTTGAACCGGTCGCTGGTAGACGCTCATCATTTGACCCTGAACGATGTGCGGCTGCTCGACATTTTGGAAAAGTCCGCGACTGGCTCGGCGCGCATGGGGGATCTCGCGGACGGTCTGATGTCGCTGCCAAGCCGGGTGACCCGGCAGATCCGTCGGCTGGAGTTGCAGGGCCTGGTGCGTCGTGGTGCCAGCCCGGACGACGGCCGCGGCGTGCTGGCGTCCATCACCGACGAGGGCAGGGCCGCGGTGCGGGAGGCAATGCTGACGTATGGACAGGGGGTACGGGCGCATTTCCTCGACAGATTGTCGCGCCCGCAGATCGCCGCGATGGGAGAGAACTGCCGGCGGATCAGCATGGCCCTGAAGACCGAGGCGCCGCCGGCGAAGCTCGGCCGGGTGTAGGTGCCCCCACATCGCGCTGCCGTACCCTAGTCGGCGGTGGCGTGGCAGAGCGGCCTAATGCACTCGCCTTGAAAGCGAGAGACGGCTAAAACCGTCCGGGGGTTCAAATCCCTCCGCCACCGCTCATCGCCATCCCCGCGTGGGCCCACGCGAAGCTGGGGACGTGCGCAGTTGCGCGACACGCCGCAGAACCACGACACTTTGCGCACTCTCGCGCAGTGTCCGTCATCGCCGATGACTCTCGGGCCGTAGGCTGGTCTGCACCTGTATGGCGAAGTTTCTGTATTCAGCTGCGATGTCGCTCGACGGTTTCATTGCCGGCCCGGGCGGCGACATGTCGTGGATGGCCGACTATGCCGGCCCGAATCCCGTTGTGGACGAACTCATTTCGCGGACGGGCGCGATACTCGCAGGCAACCGCACGTTCGGCGGCGACGACCCCCTCAAGGGCCAACCCGGGGGGAGGCTGCTGATGCCGGGCGAACCCAGTCAGCGCGCTGCCCGCGCCAGCGCCCGCACGCCATCGACGATCTGAGATTCCGTGAGATTGGCGTACCCCAGCATCAACCCGGGCGGAGCCGCGGCTGCGTCTGCGTAGCACGGTGCCAACGGTTCCACCCGCACCCGCATCTCGGCTGCCCGGCGCACCACCTCCGCAACGGGATAGTCGTCCGGGAATCGCACTGTGAGGTGCACGCCCGCCGCCGCGCCGAGCACGTTGGCCTGCGGCAGGTACCGAGACAGCGCCCGCAGCAAGGCGTTTCGGCGCACCAGATAGCGACGGCGCATCTGGCGTAGATGCCGGTCGTATCCGCCGGAGGTCAGCAGCTGCGCGAAGGCGATCTGGTCCATCACCGAACTTCCCGCGTCGGCAAGGCCTTTCGCCATGGCCACCGCACCAACAAGGTGTGCCGGCAACACCAGCCACCCGATGCGCAGCCCGGGTGCGAGCGTCTTGCTCGTCGACCCCACATACACCACCCGATCGGGCGCGATGCCCTGCAGCGCTCCGACTGGCGCACGGTCGTACCGGTATTCGGCGTCGTAGTCGTCCTCGATCACAAGGTTGCCGTTGCGCGCCCACTCCAACAACGCAGCGCGGCGGCTCGCCGACAGCACCACACCGGTCGGTGACTGGTGGGCAGGGGTGGTCAGCACCACGTCCGCACCGCTGTCCGCCAGCGCAGCGACATCCAAGCCGTCGTCGTCGATCGGTACAGGGACGGGATTGATCCCGTTGTGCCGCAACACCATCCGATGCAGCCAGAAACCGGGGTCCTCCATGGCAAACGTGCTACGGTCGCGCAGCACGTGGGCGAGCAGTGCGACGGCCTGGGTGGCGCCGGAGCACAGCACAATGTTCTGCGGGTCGGCGAGTACACCACGGGTGCGCCGCAGGTAGTCCGCGACCGCGACGCGTGCGGCAGGCAGCCCCTGCGGAGCGACGTAGCCAAACGCATCGGACTCGACCTCGGCAAGCCCCTGCCGCAACGCGCGCAGCCACGTGTGGCGGGGGAAACTACCGAGATCCGGCGAGCCCGGCGCGAAGTCGATGTCGAAGCGCTTCGCGGGTTCAGTCGCCGCGTCCTGCGTCGCGCTGGCCACATCGACCGTCGCGACCTGAGTACCCGAGCCATGGCGGCTGAGCAGGAAACCCTCGGCGACCAGCTGGCTGTATGCGTCGACGACGAGCCGGCGGGACACTCCGAGGTCGGTGGCCAGTACCCGTGTCGAGGGCAGGCGGGTCTGCGGCGCGAGCCGGCCGGTGCGGATGGCGTCGCGCAGGCCGTTGGCGAGCTGGCGGTGCAGCGGCTCCGGAGCGGCGCGGTCGAGTTCGACCAGCAGCTCCGGACCGAAAGTGGTACCCGAAATTATCATCAAAGTGGAGCCTAACGTGAGGCCATTAACGTTCTACCGTGAACGTATGGCAACGACACCTACGCGCACAAGATCCCGGTTCGTGGAGGTGACCCTGGTCGTGTTCGGGGTCTACTCGGTGCTTATCGGGATGTTCATGATGCTCGCGCCCGGAACGTTCTTCGACACCCTTGGGACGTTCGGCACCCGCAACGATCACTACATCTTCGACAACGCGACGTTCGAACTGCCGCTGGGCCTGATGCTGCTCGCAGCGGTGCGGTGGCCGTCATGGCGGGTGCCCGCGCTGGCATTCGCCGCGGTGCACTGGGGTCTGCACGCGCTGAGCCACACCATCGACCCGCACCACGGCGCGGGCGATTGGATTGGCTGGCTCGAAGCAGTCGGCCTCGTGGTGACCACCGTGATTCTCGCGATTGCATTGCGCTCCAGCGTCGTTGCAGAGAAGGAAGGGAGATCTTAAGTGCGTGTGTTGGTAGCGGGCGCCACGAGTGTGCCGGGGATTCCGCTGCTGCGGGAACTCAACGCCCGCGGTCATGACGTGGTCGGGCTGACGAGCCAGTCGGCCAAGACGCCGCAGATCGAGCAGCAGGGCGCCAAACCGGTGGTGGCCAACGTGTTTGACGCGGTTGCGACGGACAAGGTCGTCGCGGACATCGAGCCCGAGGTGGTTGTCAGCCTATTGACGACGCTGCCGAAGCGGGGGCCCATGCGGGTCAAGGACTTTGAGCCCGCGAGGAAGTTGTGGGGCCAGGGCGCCCCGAATCTGGTGGCCGCCGCGCAGCGTGCCGGTGTGCGCCGGGTCGTCGCCGAGTCGGTCATCTTCGCCTATGGTTACCCGTCGAGCGGCCCGGCCGTGATCGACGAGTCCGACCCGTATCCCGGCCCGCCGCCTCCAGGCGGCGAAGCGATGCTCGAGGCGTTGCGCGGCATGGAGCAGACCGTGCTGACGTCCGGCGACCACAGCGGCACCGAGGGAATCGTGTTGCGCTACGGCGTCTTCTACGGGCCGGGAGTACCGCACGACGAGTTGTTCACCCGGCTGGCGAAATGGTGGGCTATGCCTGCCATGACCGGCAAGGGGATTGTGTCGTGGATTCACATCGACGATGTCGCGAAGGCCACGGCCGACGCCTTGGACAAGGGGCGAGGCGGTCAGATCTACAACATCGTCGACGACCGACCGCAGTCGTTCGGCGATTACATCCGCGAGTTGTCCGCGAAACTGCACCGGCCGCCGCCGCTGCCGGTTCCGCGCCAATTGGTCCGCGCCGTTGCGCCTTACGGGGCGACCGCGTTCGGTGATACCTGGCTGCCGCTGTCGAACGCCAAGGCCAAGGCCGACCTCGGCTGGGTCCCTATTCCCCGGTGAAGTTCGGTGCCCGCTTCTCGAACGTCGCGGTCAACCCCTCCGTCAGGTCCTTCGACGGCAGGAACGCGGCGTTCCACGCGGCCACATAGCGCAGGCTCTCCGAGACCCGGGCGATGCGCTGCTGATCCAGCACATCCTTGATGCCGTTGACCACCAACGGTGGATTCGCAGCGATCTCCTCGGCGGTCTGACGTGCGGCGGCCAGCGATGCCTCGGCGTCGTCGTAGATGTCGTTGACAAGGCCGATCTTCTCGGCGCGCGCAGCGTCAATGTCCTTGCCCGTCAACGCCAATTCACGCAGGTGCCCGTCGGACAGAATCAGCGGAAGCCGCGCCAGGCTGCCGACGTCGGCAACGATCGCCAACTTCACCTCGCGCACCGAGAACTTCGCGTCGGCACTGGCGTAGCGGATGTCGACCGCGGAGATCAGGTCGACGCCCCCGCCGATGCACCAGCCGTGCACTGACGCGATGGTCGGTGTGCGGCAATCGGCGACGGCGTTGATAGCACCCTGCATGCGCAGGACGGTTTGGTGAAAGTCCGCGCGCGGACGGGCCGTGGCGCCGTCGCTCAGGACGCCGGACAGCGATCCGGCCATAGCCGGCAGGTCGAGCCCGTAGCTGAAGTTCTTCCCCGAGCCGGTCAGCACGATCGCTCGGACGTCACGGTCGGCGTCGAGCTTGGCGAACACCTCGGGCATCTCCGACCAGAAGGCCGGCCCCATCGCGTTGCCCTTGCCGGGACCGACCAGCGTCACCTGGGCGACGTGGCCCTCGATCTCGACAGTGACGGATTCGTAAGCATCGCCCATAGATGAAGAGGCTAGCCACTCACGGCGGCGACCCACCGAGCACCATGTCGCTCACGACGGCGTCGGGCAGGAACTGGCACATCGAATTTGCCATGAGCAGCGCGACCATCTCGTCTTCTAGGCCCAGCGGGCCGCCCTTCTCGGCCAGGATGGCGCGGATCGCCGCAAGCTGGGTGGCCTCGTCCAAGTCGTTGTACTCGCTGCACGTCATGGTCAATGCGTTCGGAGGCGCGGGGACCTCCGGAAGGTCCGTATTCGGCAACCCGGGTATCTCGATGCCGGGTATCTCGATGCCGGGGATGTTCGGCAAGCCCGGCAGTCCTGTCGACGGCGCCCGGGTCGTGGTCGGGCCCGAGGCGATCGGCGGACCGGGTTCGGTCGTCATCGCGACGGCGCCTTCGGTGGTGCGCTGGCAGCCCGTGGCAAGGCCGGCGAGGATCAGCGCGGCGGCCGTCACCCGCACATGCGTCTTCATCTCGTGAACGATAGGCGCATGCGCGACGTAGCGTGGGCTCATGCCCGCCGATTTGCCGTCAGGGCCGGATTCACCGCCGGCCGACGAACTCGACAGTGCCGAAGCGACGCTCGCCGTCCTGGCGCATGTGTTGCATGGCATTGCGAAAGCCGATGAATCGAAGCAGACGCCCTGCCGGGAGTTCGACGTCGCCAAGCTGACCGATCACCTGATGAACTCGATCACGACGATCGGGGGTGTCGCCGGCGCGGAGTTCCCGGAGAGGGATCGCGATGACTCGGTCGAGCGTCAGGTCGTGCTCGCAGCCCGTCCGGCGCTGGACGCCTGGCATCGGCGCGGGCTGGAGGGCACTGTGCCGTTCGGGCAGGGCGAGGCTCCCGCGGCGATGATGGTTGGTGTCCTGTCCATCGAATTCCTGGTCCACGCTTGGGATTACGCGACGGCACTCGGGCGTGAGGTGACCGCGCCCGACTCGTTGTCCGATTACGTGCTGGGCTTGGCGCACAACATCATCACGCCGGCGGGCCGCACCAGTGTCGGCTTCGACGACCCGATCGAGGTTCCCGCCGACGTGGGCGCGCTGGACCGGCTCATCGCGTACACCGGCCGCCGACCGGTCTAAACGCGTTCGCGGCTTGCCGATTTCTGCGCCAGGGTCGTGAATTCGCCCGAGCACCAGCCCTCAAGTAGAAATCGCGGTGGCTAGACGCGTTCGAGATAGAAGTAGAAGTAGCGGCCGTCGTCGAGCACGTTCTTGCCGTTCATGATTCCCATGACAGCGTTGTCGTCGACGATCTTGAAGTGGTCATGAATGGGTTGGCCGTCATAGACCATGGTCGCGGTCACCTCGCCGCGGAACTCCTCCAACCACAGGCTCGCCTCGCCCTTGCCCATTTTCACATTGGAGAACTTGTTGCCGTCCTCGTCGAGACAGACCAGCGGCTTGACGTCCGTCGCCGAATGGAACGACTTGCCGAACCACCGCGCCTTCACCAGTCCGCCGTTCATTGCGTGGCCGGTGTCGAATTCGCCGCCGGCCCATTCGCCGATCAGGTAGTCGATCGTGGCCGGCTGCAGGGTGGCCCAATAGTCGTCGAGCTCCGCATCCGGAATCTGGCCGGCGCGTTCCTTGAACTGGGCGAACTTCTTGCGTGCTTCGCTCACTTTTCTCCGATCCAGCGGCGGGCGAACTCGATGAAGGCATCGTTTTCATGCGGGGCCGCGACGGTGACGCGCACGCCGTCGTCGCCATAGGGCCGCACGATGATGCGGCTGTTCGCCGACGCTTGGGCGAATTCCTGGGCGCGCCCGGGAAGGGGCAGCCAGACGAAGTTGGCCTGCGACGGCGGCACGGTGTAGCCGGCGTCTTTCAGGGCGGCCGTCACCCGCGTGCGTTCGGCGACCACGGCGTCGGTACGGGCCAGCAGCTCGTCGGCGGCGTCCAGCGACGCGATGGCCGCGGCCTGCGAGACGCTCGTCGCCGTGAACGGCACGTACACCTTGCCCAGCGCGGTGATGATGTCCGGATCGCCGACGGCGTAGCCGATCCGCAGGCCGGCAAGCCCGTAGGCCTTCGAAAACGTCCGCAGCACAACGACATTGCTGTGCTTGCGGACCAGCCCGAAGCTGTCCGGAATCATCCCGTCGCGGATGTACTCGACATAGGCCTCGTCGAGGGCGATCAGGATGTGGGGCGGCACCGCCTCGACGAACCGGGCCAGCGCGTCGGGGTCGACGACCGTGCTGGTCGGGTTGTTCGGGTTGCACACGAAGATCAGCCGGGTGCAGTCGGTGATGGCGGCGAGCATCGCGTCGAGGTCGAAGGTGTAGTCGGTGAGCGGGACCTGAACCGGGGTGGCGCCGGCGGTGCGCACCTGTAGCGGGTAGATCTCGAAGCTGCGCCAGCCGTACAGGACCTCGTCGCCGACGGTGGAGGTGATCTGGATCAGCTGCTGGCAGAGACTGACCGAACCGCAGCCGACGGAGATGTTCTCGGGCGCGAAGTTGACGTGCTTGGCCAGGCGCTCCTTGAGTTCGACGTAGCCGTTGTCGGGGTACCGGTTGATGTTGTCGGTGGCCTTGTCGATGGCGGCCCGCACGCTTGGAAGGGGCCCGTGGACCGTCTCGTTGCTGGCGATCTTGATTGCGCCCGGCACGGTCCTGCCCGGGGTATACGCGGGTAGATCGGCCAGTTCGGGGCGAAGACGGGCGGTCACCGGACCAGTCTATGAGGAGCGGTAATGCGCTTTGCCTCGTGCGGTGGCGGATGTGTACGCTGTCGGATCGGCGGTAAACGTCAGGAGGCGTGCCAGAGCGGCCGAATGGGACTCACTGCTAATGAGTTGTCCGCCTTAAAGCGGACCGGAGGTTCAAATCCTCTCGCCTCCGCCGGGGCTGACTCGTCGGCCTACAACTAAAGACATGCGCCCGTAGCTCAACGGATAGAGCATCTGACTACGGATCAGAAGGTTGGGAGTTCGAATCTCTTCGGGCGCGCTCTACGGCTGTATTCCGTCGGCCGACCCCCAGCTGGAGGGTAAACGCCTACTTCCCGAACTCGTCAACCAATGATGACGCTCGCGGAAGGGTAGGTGTTTCGGCGATTCGGTTCGCGATGTGGAGCAGCCGGCGGTCGTGGCTCGCGGGTAGCGAGGCGAGCAGGCCCACAGTCGAGCGGCCGGCCGGCTCCTGCAGCGGCAGGCTGATACTGCACATCCCGAGGTAGCTCAACGCCATCGTCGTGCGCAGGGTGCTGGCGTTTGCGGCGTCATACAGATCGTCGGATGCGAGTAACTCATCAAGCCTCGGCGGCTCATGCCGCGCCGTCGGACACAGCAGGACGGCGCCGGCGAGTTCGATATCGAGTTGCCGACACAGAGATGTCCTCGCCGCGCGGACCCTCCACACCGTCTCTGCCGTGCGGGCGTTGCGCGCGAGCCGACGCGCGGTCGCCGGCTCGATCGCTGTCGGTGAGGACAGACAGTGGCCGTACCTGGCGTACGCCTCGGCGCCGACGATCGTTCCGTACGTATCCATGAGTTGCTGGGCTTCCGCCAGCGCCGGCAGCGTGACTGTCTCGATCGTGATGCCGCTATCGCGGAGCGCGCTGATCGCGCCGTCAAACAGGCGTCGGACGCCGGGCGTGCAGTCGTCGATCCACTCCCCGGCGGGGATCACCGCCCGTATTGCGTTGTTGTCGTGACTGTTTCGTCGGGTGCCGATGGCCAGGACCCGGTCAAGCGCGATGACGTCGGGCACCGTTCGGGCGATGATTCCGACGCTGTCGAGCGTGGGCGACAAAGGAGTGAAGTCATCGGGTCCGTAGCGGTTCTTGCTTGCGCGGAAGCCGACGCATCCGCAGAAGGCGGCGGGCACCCGGATGGACCCGGACGTGTCTGTTCCGATCGCGAGTGGCGCAATGCCGGCAGTGACGGCCACCGCCGCGCCCGACGACGATCCGCCGGGAATCAGCGCCGCGTCATTGGGGTTGGCGGGCGTCCCGAAGTGTCGATTGATGCCCAGACCGGAGAACGCGAACTCGCTCAAGTTCGTCTTACCGACGGTGACCAGGCCCAGCTCATGTGCCCGGCGAACGAGCGCACCATCCGCCGTCGCGGGAGACTCGGTGGACAGCATCGCCGACCCTGCGGTGGTGATCGTGCCCTCGACGTCGAACACGTCCTTCCATGCGATCGGCACACCGTCGAGTTCGCTTCTTGTAGTGCCGGTTCGGCGACGAGAGTCACTGGCCTCAGACTCACGCCGGGCGCGTTCGGCAGTGAGCGTGATGATCGCTGATGCCGCCTGCGGATCGCCCGCTCGGAGCAGTGCCCGCTCGCACAGTTCGACGGCGGTCGTCATGACAGCACACTATGCGCACCGACGACATTGAGGGACTGTAGAAACATCCATCGATGCGGGCATTTCATGTATTAAGCGCTATAGGCGACGGCGATCGCCGCCGGTTGAATATGTCCCATGAAGGCGACGAACAACATCAGCCGGACCGTGGTGCCGGCGGGCGAGGGTCGGGCAGTCGCGTTGCGCGCAGGCCAACGGGTCCGCGTGGTCGACGTCGAAGGCGGCCAGGTCGGCGACATCTTCGCCTTCGCGGCCGACGATCCCGCCGAGTACCTGAGCGCTTCGCACACCCGCACCCACACGAGCCGCCTCTTCCCGAAGATCGGTGAGGCCTTCGTGACCAACCGGCGACGCCCCATCCTCACCCTGGTCGCCGACACGTCACCCGGTGTCCACGACATGCTCATCGCGGCGTGCGATCCCGAACGGTACCGGGCGCTCGGCGCCCCAGAGCACGCCTCCTGCGCGAACAACCTACGAATCGCATTGGCGCAGCACGGATTACACACATACAGTGTTCCGCAGCCGATCAACGTGTTCATGCACATACCCGTCGGTCGGAACGGGGACCTCAGCTGGCTACCCGCGGCCAGCCGTGCGGGCGACGCGATCACCTTCGCCGCGGCCATGGATTGCGTGGTCGTCGTCTCGGCCTGTCCACAGGATCTCAACGCGATCAACGGTGACCGACCAACTGCAATGGAGATCGAAATCCTATGAATACCACAGCCACACAACGACACCCCGCCCTGCAGGCGACCAAGATCGGGGGCATCGAACTGGCCAACCGATTCGCCGTGGCGCCGATGAGCCGCGTCTCGGCGGCGGCCGATGGCACGCCTACCGACGAGATGACCGACTACTACGCCCACTTCGCGCGTGGTGGGTTCGGACTCGTCATCACAGAGGGCACCTACACCGACACCACGCACAGCCAGGGCTATCTGAATCAACCCGGCCTGGCGACCGACGGCCACATCGACGGCTGGCGTCGTGTCACCGACGCGGTCCACGCCACCGGCACACCGATACTCGCCCAGCTGATGCACGCCGGCGCCCTGTCGCAGGGAAACTCCTACGGCGCGCACGCAATCGCCCCCTCGGCGACACGGCCGGTTGGGCAAATGCTGGAGGAGTACGGTGGGTCGGGCTGCTGGTCGGTTCCACGCGAAATGACGTCCTCTGACATCGATTTCGCGGTGGCCGGCTTCGTGGATGCTGCGGCGCGGGCGCAGGCCGCCGGATTTGACGGCGTGGAGATCCACGCCGCGAACGGCTACCTGCTCGACGAGTTCCTCACCGTCGACACGAACGCCAGGACAGATGAATACGGCGGCAATGTGGCCAACCGCATCCGGCTGACGGCGCGCATCGTTGCCGAGATCCGCCACCGTGTGGGAACCGACTTCGTGGTCGGGGTGCGGCTGTCCCAGACCAAGGTCAATGACCTGAAGTACCGCTGGCCAGGCGGAGCCGAGGACGCGGAGACGATCTTCGCCGCGGTCGCCGAAGCCGGTGCGGATTACCTGCACATCGCGAGCGAGGGTAGGGATTTCATCGACACCGCGCGATTCGCCGAAGGACGCACGATCACCGCCGTGGCCAGGCAGGTCACCGGCCTGCCGGTCATCGCCAACGGCGGGATGCATGACATGCGACAGGCCGCCGATGTCCTCGATGGCGGCCATGCCGATCTGCTTTCGATCGGCCGCGGCGCGCTGGCCAACCCGGACCTGCCGGTGCGCCTGGCCGGTGATGTCGAACTGGCGCCGTTCGACCACGCGATGCTGTCGCCGATGGCCACGATTTCTAACGCCCGGTCATGGTGGGCAGCCCAGGATGCACACTGAGGCGATGACGACACCGTGGCACGGCGGTGCGGCCGCCGTGGCGACACTGACGTTCGACGTGGATGCCGAGACGCCGATCCTGGCGGCCGGCCGCCGCTATGCCGACCACTTGATGACCATGTCGCATCAGTCCTATGGGCCCGACGTGGGGGTGCCGCGCATTCTGGACATGCTCGAGGACGTGGGTGTCCCGGCGACGTTCTTCGTTCCGGGCTGGGTTGCCGAACATCGCCCCGGGCTGGCTAAGTCGATAATCGAGCGCGGCCACGAGGTGGCGCACCATTCCTACAGCCACCGCTCGCCGGTATCGATGACGGCCGCGGAGGAGCGGGCGGACTTCGAGCGTGCGTTGGACGTTTTCGCGGCGCAGGGCATCGAGATTCGGGGGCACCGCGCCGCCCTGTGGGGCGCCAGTTGGCAGACCCCGAGTCTGATCGCCGAACACAGTCTGGACTACGACTCGTCGCTCATGGGCGATGACCGCCCATACGAAATCGATACCGACACAAAGCCGATCGTGGAGCTGCCGGTGCATTGGTCGCTCGACGACTGGGAGCAGTACGCCTATCTACCGGAGCCGAACATCGGCGCGGTGATCGAGTCGCCGGTCAAGGTGGCCGAAATGTGGCGCGCCGAACTTGATGGCATGCGCCATTATCGGTGCCTGTTCAATCTCTGTGTCCACCCGTTCCTTTCGGGTAGGCCGAGCCGGATCATGGCCCTGCGGGGATTCATCGAGTACGCCCTGCAGTGCGGCGACGTACGATTCGCCCGCTGCCGCGATGTCTCCGATGCGGTGCGCGCCGACACATCGATCGAGCCGCGCACCCTGGCCCGTCCGCCGGCCGAGCCCGACGTCTACCCCGACTGACTCAGGGCGTCGGCTTCCAACGCAAGGAACAAGTCGACGCAATCCTCCAGGCGGGTGACGTCTCGGCCGGTCAAGTCCGTGATCCGAGCGATCCTGTTGCGCAACGTGTTCACGTGGATGAAGAGCTGCGCCGCCGTCGTCGACCAGTGGCCGTCGTTGCCTAGAAATGTGCGCAACGTTCGCTCGAGATCGGTGCCGTTCTGCTCGTCGTGCGTGCGCAATGGGCCGAGGATGTCGTCGGCGAAGCGGCGCAGAACCCCTCGGTCGTGCAGGCCGAGCAGCATCCGGTGCGTGCTGACATCGGCGAACGTCGCCACCCGCGAACCGCCTGAGCGGCGCCGCAGCACATGGCAGGCCTCCCGCGATCGGATGAGCGGCTCGCGGAGTGCACCCGAGTTGGCGGCGAGCTCGCCGATGCCGATCACGGTGCGGTCGTGGGGATAGCGCTTCGATATGGCGTCGACGAGATGTTCTGCCAGCTGGACGAGCCCGCGTGATTCGGCGTTCCACGGGAACACGGCCACGGTGTCCTGGCTGCCGGCGACCAGAACGATGGGGATGCCCCGCTCGCCGAAGAACCGCTCGATCTCGTCGGTCGATCCGGGCGGGCGTGCCCGTTCCTCGCCGACAACCATCGTTATGACGGCCAGCGGCCCCGACGGGTCGATCCCGAAGGCGCGCAAACGCTCCGGCACCTCAGAGGCGCGCGCCGCCCCGGACAGGATCATCTCCAGCAGCTCGCTAGAGAACCGCGACTCGATCGCCTGCAGCGCTTGCTGTTTGGCGACCTCCATGCTCAGAAACCGGGCCGCCTGATCCAGTGCTTCGCGCTCGATTGGCTCCAGGTCGCTCAACGGCCGCAGGCAGAACAGGCCCGCATCGATATCGCCCATCGCGCCCTCGACGAGGAACAGCGACGCCGTCCCGGCCGACGGCAACTCGACCTCCAGCGGAGGGGGCCGTCGCGCCAGCGCGTCGGCGGCCACACGAAGCTCCTCCTCATCGACCTCGTCCGCCGTGCCCGCCAGGCGACGCCCCATCCGGTCCGCGACAAGCAAGGGCAGATCATGATCACGGCGCAGCACTTCCAGGACGCCATCAGCGCCTCCGCCGCGGGAGATCGATGTCGCAAGTGCATTGCCACGCCGCACCAGCTCGACGAGCGCGTCCTGGCGCGCCGCGCCCTGAATCCTCGCAGCGGCCTGGGTGATCGCCGTGAACGGGACGACGATGGACAGCGCCGCCAGCGGGAGTTCGGCAGCAACGCATGCGTCGATGAGATCCGTTGGAACCGTCGGTGTCTGCTCGGTGAGCCCGAAGATCAGGCCGGCGGCGCGGGCGCGGGTCAGCGCGGAGACGAACGTTTCGGCGTCGACGGTGGCTCGCCACAGCCCGTTGGTGAGAACCAATTCGGTTTCCCGGATGTAGGGCGAGGGGTCAGGCAGTTCCGTGTTGTGCAGCCACAGCACTTCCCTGTCGACGGCACCGGGCGGCCCGGGCGCCAGCAGGGTCAGCTCCAGCGCTTCGTCGGCGAGAAGGGCAGCCAAACTCAGCATCGGTGTGCGTACATCCAATCAAATCCTCAGATGGTGGATGTTTATACACTCCTAGGCGGCTGGGGGTGGTGTTTCGATGAGCTGAGTCACATTCAGCGAGGAGATTCCGATGTCGACCAGCCCGCTCGAGTCATCGACGCAGACCGACCAGCCGGCCGCCGTGCCGTTCGATGCACATGGAATCGAGGCCATTCCCGACGAGAGCCGTGATTGTTCGCCGTGGGAGCTGTGCTGGATCTGGTCGGGCGCCAACATCGCCCCGATCAACTGGGTGCTGGGCGCGCTGGGCATCACACTCGGGTTGAGCCTGGTCGAGACGCTCGTCGTCGTCGTACTCGGCAATGTGGTTGGTTGCGCCGTGTTCGGCGTGTTCAACGTGATCGGGCACCGCACGGCCGTCAACCAGATGGTGCTGGGCCGAGCGCCGTTCGGCATCAAGGGCTCGATCGTGCCCGGCTTGGTCCAGTTCCTGCTGACGATGGGATGGGTCGGCGTCAACACGTGGGTGGTCCTCGACCTCGTGCTCGCCGTCCTCGCGGAGTTCGGTATCACCGGCGGCACGTGGTTAGAGTTCACGGTCGCCAGCGCGATCATGGCGGTCCAGCTCGCGCTGGCGTTGTACGGCTTCTACGCGATCCGTAGCTTCGAGAAATACACCGTGCCTGCAACGGTTCTGGTGATGGCCGCGATGACGATCCTGGCGTTGGTCGCCACCGATGTGGAGTGGGCGTCGGGTTCTGCGGTCGAACCGGGCGAGAAGGTCACCGCGATCACCCAACTGCTCACGGCGATCGGAATCGGTTGGGGCATAACATGGATTCCGTACGCCTCGGACTACAGCCGCTTCGTTAGGGTCAAGGCGTCCTCCCGCGCGGTGTTCTGGTCCTCCACGCTCGGCATGTACATCCCGACGGTGTGGCTGGCCGCACTGGGCGCCTGCTTGGCCAGCGCCGGCGGTGGCAGCGACCCATCCGCGTTGGTCGTGAGCACTTTCGGGGTGATGGCGGTACCCGTACTGCTGCTGCTCGTGCATGGCCCGATCGCGACGAACATCCTGAACTTGTACTCGTGCTCGCTGGCCGCCCTGTCGATCGGTGTTCGCGCCGCACGCTGGAAGGTCACCCTGGTGGCGGGGCTGGTCGCCTCGGCTGTGTTGGCCGTGTTCGTCGAAGCCGACAGCTTTGCGCACGCGTTCGACCACTGGATGGTGTCGATCCTGGTCTGGATCAGCCCATGGGCGGCCATCATGCTCGTCGACTACTTCGTGATCCGCCGCGGTGCGCTCGACGTCGCCGGGCTCTATGCGCCCGTCGGAGTGTCCGCCAACCCGAAGTTCAACACGCCGGGGCTCGTCAGCCTGGCCGCGGGCATCGTGGCCGGCTGGTCGTGGCAGTACGGACTGGTCCCCGCGATGCAGGGCCCGCTAGCCACGGCGCTGGGCAACACCGACTTCTCCTGGTTGTCGGGCAGCGTGGTTGCGGGTGGCCTGTACTACGTGCTCAGCCGGCGGGCGGCGGGGGCGCGATGACCACGTTGCGGAACGCGCTGCCGAGCGTGATCAGTGAATTCCAGCTCAGCAACAGCTTTCTCGGCAAAATCGTTGAGGTGTGCCTCGTCACTGAAGACCACCAACGAACGATGGAGGGCCTCGTGCGGCTGGGCATAGGGCCGTTCCGCGTCTATACGTTCTCGCCGGAATCCGTGACCGGGCAAACGTATCGGGGTGATCCGACGGAATTCAGCCTCAAGGTATGTTTCGCGACCAACAATGGGCTCACCTTTGAGATCATGGAGCCGATCAGCGGCCGGTCAATCATCCGCGAGTATCTCGACCAGCACGGCGAAGGCATCCATCACATCGCTTTCGACTGCGACGGCTTGCCGTGGGATCGCCGCCTCAAAATGTTTGCCGATAGGGGCTTCGCGGCGACGCAAAGTGGCCGCTGGCTAGGTCAAAATTCGTTCGCCTTCTTCGATACCGAAGCTGCCACCACAACCTGCTTCGAGACGTATCATTTCCCGCCGGACTTCGTGTATCCCGAACCAGAACGATGGTTTCCCCCGCCGCCACCCGATGTCGCGCACCGCTAATCGCGCGGCGGATGGCGCCGCCGCTCCTCTTAGGAGCGCCAGGTGGCGAAAGAACCAGATGGCCAGCGCGACGAAGAACCCTGCTGCGAGTACCTCGATGCGAACTCACCTGGGTTCATTATCCCCCGGTTCTGGGAAGCGACGACCTCTGTCACGATCATTTGCCAACGCAACGGTTACGCCTCGGCGAAGTAGAACCGAAGACCTCCCGCTCCGGTCAGAGTTCAGTTCACCAAGTAGCGGATCGGCAACAACAGGCTGTTGACCTGGCGGAACGCCCGCCATGCTCGGACCACCCCGCTGTTCGATGAACCGAAGGGGCGCGTTTGCGGTGTGGCGCCCCGCAAATTGTTCGCTCCACCTGATCGCTTTGCCATGAAATGGAATTACCAGGCCAATTCCGGCACTTGCGTTGCTATGGAAAACTACGCTTGATACGTGGGAATCGACTGGCCGTTCACTGGTCGCGCCGAGGACCTCGCTCGGATCGTTGGGGGGTTGACCGGCTCACGCGACCACGCTGGCTTTGTGGTGGCGGGAGATGCGGGTGTCGGGAAGAGTCGCCTCGCGAGGGAGGTCCTCGCGACGGTAGCTGCGCGATGCGAGCCACGGTGGATTGTTGCCACCGGATCCGGACGCGCATTGCCGCTGGGCGCATTTTCGGAATGGGTAGGCGATACCGGCTCGGATCCGGCGTTCCTGGTGCGGAGCGTCATCGAAGCGGTGACTGCGAGCCCAGATGGTCGTCCCGTCATCGTGGGAGTAGATGACGCGCACCTGCTCGACGACCTTTCAGCGTTCGTGGTACACCAACTGGTCCACCGCCGGCTGGCGAAAGTTATTGTGACGCTGCGCAACCGCGAACCAGCACCCGACGCGATCACTGCCTTGTGGAAAGACTGCTACCTCGAGTGCATCGAACTGCCGGCGCTGACTCCCGCTGAGTCTGCCCAGCTTCTTACTCGCGCGCTGAAGGGGCCGCTGGATCCGGTGACCGCCCAACGTCTTTGGGACCTGACCCGCGGTAACGCGCTTTTCCTCCGGCATTTCGTCGACCAGGAACTGGCCAGCCAGCATCTGCGTAACGAGAACGGGACGTGGTCGTGGACCGGTGATCCCCTCGGGATCACCAAACTCGCCGCGCTTGTCACGTCGCAAATGGGCGCACTATCGGAACCACTTGCCGACGTGGTTGACCTGTTGACGGTCGCTGGGCCGTTGGATTGCGATCTGCTTGCCGATATCGTTGGCTTCCCCGCCGTCGACGAGGCCCAGGCGAGAGGCCTTGTCGCACTTGAGCCCGACGCCAACCGGGCCGTGGCACGGCTAGCCCACCCGTTGTACGGCGAGGTCCGCCGCTTGAAGGCTAGCGGTATGCGGGCTCGACGACTCCGCGGGCGCGTCGTACAGACGCTAGGCGATGTCGCAGTGCCCGATTCACACGATCTGATTCGCCGCGCGCTGTTGCTGCTCGACTCCGATCTGCCGCCCGACGGCACGTTGTTTACCCAGGCGGCCGGCGCCGCCATGGGGCTGCTGAACCCGGTCCTGGCCGAACGACTCGCAGGTGCGGCACGACGCGCCGAACCCACCTACGCGGCGACCTACCTGCACACGTTTGCGCTGCACCTCATCGGGCAAGCGCCCGAAGCCGAGCGCATCCTCGCGAGCACATCGGTCAAGCACTTCTCGCCGGATGAACGCGCTGTGCTGGCGATGTTTCGGGCAGCGAATCTCTTCTGGGTGCTTGGCCTAACCGACAGAGCGATCCAGGTCCTCGATGAAGCGCAGCGACGGATCCCCGTCGAGTCGCACGCCGTTCTTTTGGCGCACCGGGCATTGATCGAGGCCGCAAATGGCGCAGCACTAACAGCGATCGACGCGGCCAACACGC
The DNA here is from genome assembly GCA_963765155.1 of uncultured Actinomycetota bacterium. Taxonomy (GTDB): domain Bacteria; phylum Actinomycetota; class Actinomycetes; order Mycobacteriales; family Mycobacteriaceae; genus Mycobacterium. Next base: position 419,753 of record CAVXVJ010000022.1, on the reverse strand, counting down.
TGTTGGCCGGAAGCGTTTCCGACGTCACGGCCACGAACGCAAACTATGCATTGGTAATTGCATGCGGGTACGCCGGGCGCGCAGCGGACGCGGCCGCCGCCGCAAAGCAGAGTTACCACTTGATAGAGCAGTCAACTGGCGCAGCACCAATGGTATTCGGGATCACCGAACACCACATCCAAGCCCTGGTCTTCGCCGGCTACCAATCGGAGGCGCAGACGGTTGCCGAACAGTGGGCACACCAAACGATCGATATTCCAGTCACTTCTACCGCGTATACCGCGTTATTCCTCGGTCACGTCGAACTCGGTGCGGGGCGTGTACACGCTGCGCGGGAATCGCTCGAGAAAGCTCTACGATCCTTCACCAACATCGGAAATGTGAGGCTGGGCAGCGTTCTTTCGGCGTGTGAGCTCGTGCCGGCGTTGGCCCTGTGCGGCGATCTTGAAGCCGCTACCTCGGCGCTGAAAGCGCTTGAGGCCGAACGGAACCCGTTCGGATACCTCGACGCGCGGTGCGTCATGGCCGGCGCGTGGTTGTCGGCTGCCGGGGGCGCAATCAGCACAGCGGTGACGAAATGTTGGCGCGGTGCTGAAATAGCCAGAAGCCGTGAGCATTTCGCACAGGAGATGATGTGCCTGCATGCGGCGACGCGTTTCGGGGATCCAGCGGCGGCACCGCGACTTGCCGAGCTGTGCAAGCTTGTCGATGGACCGCGCGTGATCGCCGCAGCTGCCCATGCCAGCGCCCTCGCCGCCGGTGACGCTGAAGGGCTGGGAGCGACGTCTCGCCAATTCGAGCAGTTGGGCGACGTGCTGTCGGCCGCGGACGTCGCCGCGCATGCCGCGACCGCGTATCGACGACGGAATCAGCGCGGATCGGCACTGAGCGCGCTGGCGCGAGCCAATAGATTGGCAGACGCGTGCGGCGGCGCGGAGACGCCCGCGTTGCGGGAAGTGCAGGGGGGCCTGCTGACGACCCGTCAACGAGAGATTCTGGCGCTGGCGGCACGGGGGCTATCGAATCGGGACATTGCGCGGCGCTTGAACGTGTCGGTTCGCACCGTCGAGGGACACCGCTACCGCGCCACAAAGAGGTAGTAGTCGAGCTAGCTGGCGGCAAAGTGGCGTAGTCGACTACTCGCGCCCACATCCGGCCGCCAGCGGATACTAATTCGCACATCGAAATGCATTCCTTGTTAAGGAGGCCCCGATGAGGACCGCAGCCCGCCGCGCCGCGGCGTTGTTGCTGGCCGCAGGCTCGGCCGTCGTTGCGGTTGGCGTACAGGCCTTACATATGTCCGTCGTGCCGCAGGCGCACGCCGACCGAGTCGTCAGCGTCCATGAGCTCTGCAACGCCTACAAACCTGGCTACGTGCCCATGCTCGCGGGGTTCACCCTTGGCGCGGTCTATTGCAGTGCACCCGGCACGATCCCGTTACAGGGCCTGAGCGACAGTACCGAAGGATATGTGAAGCCTGGGACGCTTCCCGGATTGCCACCGGGGTCGTACAAGCTGAATCCATTTGATCCGTTCAGCGCGTGGGTGATCCCGGGCTAGCTGCGGCGAGGGGTAGCAGCTAGCGCGATGAGCCCTGCCCCGTCCAAAGAGGTAGCACGAGAGGGTTTCCGATGCCTAAGGCGATCATGGTCAACAAGTTCCAGCTGCTGGTCGCGGCAACGGCGATAACCACGCTGGGCTCCCTCACCGTCGCACTACCCGCACCGGCCGACGCCGCTAACTGCAGTCAGTACGGCTTCAATGGAGTGTTCAGCATCCGCGGTGACAACGGTTGGACGGTGGACATCAACTCGACCGCCACAACTGCCGCGGGCAGCCACGCCGCCGTTCGTTTCGACGATGGGGGCACCGTAAACGGCAACGTCAGCCGCGGCGGCATCCAGGGCAACGTGGTCGACTTCGCCATCCAATGGACCGACAAGCCGAACAACATATGGAACTTTCACGGCACGGTGAGTGATGACGGCCTGGTGCACGATGGCGGGGAATCGCTGGCCTCTGTGCCGACTGACTACTCCGGCGAGATCGCATCGGGCTGGCATTCGACGACTCCGCTCAAGTGCATGGATGCACCGCCGCCTCCTCCGTCCGCGCCGTCAGCGCCTCCTTCGGAGCCGGCCTCACCTTCACCTCCTGCGCCAGACCCCCAGCCAGCTCCTAAGCAGGGCCCACTGGTCACCGCAGAACCCGGAGTTACAGGCGTCACATTCCGTGTCACGGACCGCAGCGGAGTCGCGTCCCAGTGCACGTACTCATCCGAGGGGTTCGAGACCAGCTTCGCTCTGCCGGCCAACGGCACCGCGGACGTGTTCGTTCCTGCCGTCCGGCTATTCAAGACCAGGACCGGCACAGTGACATGTGACAACGGGACGAGCACCAACACTTCAGTCTTCTACTGAGTACTTGCGCGCTCGAGCAGCCCCAGGGCACGGCGATGAGGTAGCGCGCCGATCGGTCGAATCCAAAGTGGCGTAGTTGACTACTCGCTCCGGAACCTCGCCACGAGCCGATACTTGCCTCAAGTTGGGGGATTGTTGAACATCGCGGCGGTTTCCGTCGTCAGCCAACGAGGAGGGGAACCGATGTCTAAAGCGGTCGGTATCAACAGATTCCAGTCGTTCTTGGCGGCAACCGCGCTCGCGTTCAGCGCAGGCGCAATCGGCGCAGTGCCGGCAGCACACGCTGAGCCGACGTGTACGGTACCCGGCCCGCACCTGAACCTCCACCAGGCCAACGGCTACGACATCGTTGTCAGTGCCAGCGGTGCGACACTGGGGCCCACGGGGTTGGCCCGGGCCAACCCCGAAATGGCGACATATGGTGACGTCAGCGGCGGAATCCAGGGGCGCACAATCAATTTCACCATCACCTGGAGTGACAACAAGGGCACGGCTCACTTCACGGGCACCGTGGGCGACGATGGCGTCGCCCACGGCACGTCGTCCGGGCCGTCGGTGCCGGTCAACCTGTGGAATCCGGGGCCGTGGGACTCCGTGGACGCACTCACGTGTACCGATAGCCAGGCGGCTGCCAAGCAAGGGCCTGCGGTCACGTGGGAGCCGATACTGGGCGGTCTGGTGGCCCACATCACGGACCGCAGTGGGGTTTCTGCGCAGTGCACGTACACGTCGGATTTCTACACGCGCAGCTTCTTCCTGCAGGCCAACTCCACGTTTGACCTGAAGATCGTCCCGGCCATTCCGGAGTTCCGGAATTGGAACGTGAACATCACTTGTGACAACGGCACCAGCACTCAGACCACCACCTTCTTCTGAGTGTCCGATTTCAGGAGTAACCATGAGAAGCAACTACCGGTTTTTCGCCGCCGCAACGGCGATAGGCACAGTCGGGTTCCTCCCGGTGGCGCCATCCGCGCAGGCGTACCCATTCGACTCCGGTTGCGACAAGTACGCCTTCAACGGGGAGTTTCGAGCGAGGGGAAGCAACGGCTGGACGGTGAGGTTCAATTCGACCGGAGAATATGCCAGCGGTCCCGCCGTGGTCAGATTCGACGACGGTGGTGAGGTTTCCGGGCACATTGCGTCGGGCCGCGTTGTCGGGAACACCATCAACTTCGACATAGTGTGGCACGACAAACCACACAACAGCTGGTACTTCCAGGGTCTTGTTCGTGACGGCCATGCGGAGGGTACGCAGGGAGCCACAAACTGGTTCAGCGAAACTCCGCTTGCCTGCGCGACACCCCCGCCTGCACTGGGTCCGGTTCCGACCCTACGCTGAGCGGTCGCTCTACCTCACACTCTTCGGGTCGCGACGTGGGCCCGCCGGTCTGAGCCAACCAGGAGGGGACCGATGCCTAAAGCGATCGGTATCAACAGCAGCACATCCCAAATCCTCGCTGCCGCAACGGTGATAGCCGCACTTGGGTTCCTCCCGGCCACACCATCAGCGCAGGCGAACCCCCTCGCACCGATCCCACTCGCCCCCGCTTGCGACCAATACACCTTCAATGGGCGGTTCGAAGCCAGAGGGACTCCTCTGGATGCCGGGCGTTCCGGTTGGAGGGTGTTCTTCAACTCGACCGGACAGTCCGCAGGGACACCTCCGGCTGCCGTCGTATTCAACGACGGCGGTCAGGTGAAGGGGCACGTCGTTGCCGGCGGCATTCAGGGGCGCAGCATCAACTTCCGGATCAAGTGGGACGACAAACCGGACAACTTCTGGAGTTTTTGGGGCACAGTAGTTGACGACGGCCTCGCGCATGGCACCGAGGAAGGACCCGGCTCAGGGGCGCCGTGGAGCTCCTCGACTCCACTCAGCTGTGCCACCCCCGCTCCGCAACAACCAGCGCCTCCGCAGAAGAAGATGGCAACGGTGACCGGCGACGTGGACGTCTACAACATCGCAGCCGACGACATTCCAGAAGGAGACGGCGTTGTCGGCATGAAGATCGGCATGCTGCGGGCCGGCCAACAGGTCGAGCTCGGCGGTCGTTGCAGTCCGAATGACTGGTGCAAAGTTCTTGTGCCAGAGCTGCCCGGTGGCCTCGGCTTTGTGTGGGGACATCTGCAGTTCTGAGCGGCCGGGTCAGTGGGGCGGACCATGGCGCCGCCGCTCCTCGTAGGAGCGCCAGATCCCGAAGAACCAAATGGCCAGGGCCACGAAGAACCCTATTGCGAGAACCTCCATGCTGACTCACCTGAGTCCAGTATCCCTCGCTAAATTGGGGTCGTGCGGCTCCTGCTGATCGCCGATACCCACGTCCCCAAGCGCGCCCGAGACCTGCCCGCACGTGTGTGGGACGAGGTGTCGGCCGCCGACGTCGTCCTGCACGCCGGCGACTGGGTCGAACCCGGGTTGCTCGACAACTCGAAGCCAGGGCCAGCCGGCTGGTGGCGTGCTGGGGAAACAACGACGGCGCGGAGTTGCGTCGCCGCCTTCCCGAACGCGCCGACGCCAACCTGGGCGGGCTGCGGTTCACCGTGGTGCACGAGACCGGTGCGGCCACCGGTCGCGAGGCGCGGATGGCCAAGGAGTATCCCGACACCGATGTGCTGGTGTTCGGACACAGCCACATCCCGTGGGACACCACGGCGAAAACCGGTCTGCGACTGCTCAATCCGGGCTCGCCGACCGACCGCCGACGGCAACCGTTCTGCACCTACATGACCGCCACCGTCGACCACGGCGCGTTGGCCGGCGTCGTGCTGCACCGGCTGGACCGCGCCGACCGCCATGCGTGACCGTCCGGCCCGCGTCGCCGACGTGCACGAAATCGCCGCGTCGATGCCGCACGTCAAGCGGATCGAAGGGCCCAAGGGCAACCCGATCTACCAGGTCGGCGGCAAGTCGTTCGTGTTCTTCCGCACGCCGCAGCCCGACGCGGAGGATCCCGACACCGGGGAGCGCTACGCCGACGTGATCATGATCTGGGTGGAGTCGGAGGCCGACAAGCTGTCGCTCATCCAGGATCCGGAGCTCGCCGTTCTTCACCACCGACCGGTTCGACGGCCACCCGTCGGTCCTGGTGCGCGCCAGTCGATTACGCGAGATCGGCCGGGTGGAGCTGACCGAGCTGATTCAGGACGCCTGGCTGTCGAGGGCGTCGAAGCGCCGTGCCGACCTCTGGCTGGCCGAACACGGAGGCTAGGCCGGAGGCACGTTGGCGTGCTGCGCACCGCAGATGAACAGGGCAACCCGTGCCATGGTGTCGCCGGGGTTGCGCCACCGGTGTCGAGTGCCGTTCTGCACCACGGTGTCTCCCGGCCGCAGCGTGACCTCGGCGCCGTCGTCGAGTTCCAGCACGATGGTGCCCTCCAGCACCACTTCGAAGTCGATGGTGTCGGTGGTGTGCATGCCGGGATCGGACTGGTCGAGGTAGCGCAGCAGCCCGGGCAGCTTGGCCTCCGCATCCGCCAAGCCCGCCTCGATATCCATGTCCGGCGCGGCGGTGGTGTCCGGCGGGACCGAGAACATCCCGAACCGGAACCCGCCGACGGGCGGAAAGTAAGTATGCCAGTCGGGCATGGACCCGTCGTCAGGGAACTGCGGCGTCTTGTCGCCGCCCCACAGCAGATGAAACTCGGCCCTCGGCAGCATCATGGGTTCGACGGGAGCCACCGTCTCGTCGCTGACAAACACTGACTTTCCGGACGCGTCGTGTCCGGTCACTACTCGGCGTACATCCATTCGCCGAGTCAACCACCGGCGGCCGGGTTCGCGTGGCAATCTCTGCGTCATGGAGCAGAACCCACCGACCGCCACCATCGAGTCCGCACACCGCGAGCACCTGACGACCCTGCCGTTCGACGACACCGCGGACTTCGACGACGCCGACCGGGGATTCATTGCCGCGCAACAGCCTTGCGTCATCAAGGCCGCCGACGGCCGCGTCGTGTGGGACAACGACGTCTACGCGTTCCTGACCGGTGACGCGCCGACGTCGGTGCACCCCAGCCTGTGGCGGCAGTCCACCCTCGCGGCCAAGCAGGGCCTCTACGAGGTGGTCGAGGGCATCTACCAGGTGCGCGGCTTCGACCTGTCCAACATCAGCTTCATCGAGGGCGACACCGGCGTCATCGTCATCGATCCGCTGATCTGCACCGAAACCGCCGCGGCCGCACTGGCGCTCTACCGAGCCCACCGCGGTGACCGGCCCGTCGTCGCGGTCATCTATACGCACAGTCACGTCGACCATTTCGGCGGTGTCCTCGGCGTGACGTCGCAGGCCGACGTCGACGCCGGCAAGGTCGCGGTGCTGGCGCCGGAGGGGTTCGTGACGCACGCGGTTCAGGAGAACGTGTACGCCGGAACGGCGATGACGCGGCGGGCCACGTATATGTACGGCACCCTGCTGGACATCGGTCCCGCAGGGGCAGGTCGGCTGCGGTCTGGGTCAACGGACATCGACCGGCGAAGTGGCGATGATCGTGCCGACGATCGACGTCCGGCAGACCGGCGAGAAGCACACCATCGACGGCGTCGAGATCGAGTTCCAGATGGCACCCGGCACCGAGGCGCCCGCCGAAATGCACTTCTACTTCCCGAAATTCCGCGCGCTGTGCATGGCCGAGAACGCCACGCACAACCTGCACAACCTGCTCACCCTGCGCGGCGCGCTGGTCCGCGATCCGCATGTGTGGGCGGGCTATCTCACCGAGGCCATCGACACGCTTCGCGGACCGAACCGACGTGGTGTTCGCGTCGCATCACTGGCCGACCTGGGGCCGCGATCGGATCGTCGAGTTCCTGTCGCTGCAGCGCGACCTGTACGCGTACCTGCATGACCAGACGCTGCGACTGCTCAACCAGGGCTTCACCGGCGTCGAGATCGCCGAGCACTTCCAGTTGCCTCCCGCACTGGAGAAGGCGTGGCACACCCACGGCTACTACGGGTCGGTCAGCCACAACGTCAAGGCCGTCTATCAGCGCTACATGGGATGGTTCGACGGCAACCCCGGCCGGCTGTGGCCGCACCCGCCGGAGGCGATCGGCCCACGATACGTCGACGCCATGGGAGGCATCGACCGAGTCGTCGAGCTCGCGCGCGAGGCGTTCGATGAGGGCGACTTCCGCTGGGCGGCAACGCTCCTCGACCATGCGGTGTTCACCGACGCCGACCATGCGGGCGCCCGTCGAGCTGTACGCCGACACCCTCGAGCAGCTCGCCTACGGCGCCGAGAACGCGGTCTGGCGCAACTTCTTTCTGTCGGGCGCCACGGAACTGCGAACCGGCAATTTCGGCACCGCCACGCAGGCGACGTCACCGACCTTGCTGTCGCAGCTTTCCGTGGAGCAGATGTTCGACAGCTTCGCGATCAGCATCAACGGGCCGCGGGCCTGGGATCTCGACGTCGCCGTCGACGTCAGTTTTCTCGACGCGGGCACCAACTACCGCCTGACGCTGCGCAACGGGGTATTGGTGTACCGGAAGGTGCCGGCCGACGAGGCCACCGCCGCGGCAACGATCAAGCTCGCAAACAAGTTGCGGCTATTGATGTTTGCCGCGGGCGACGCCGACTCACCCGGGCTGGAGGTGGCTGGTGACGCAGGCGCTTTGCCATCGATCCTCGCGGTGCTCGACCGGCCCGACCCGAACTTCAACATCATCACGCCGTAGCGGGAACAAGTCTCGACGGTGCGGGGGTTACGCCTGGCGTGATCCTGAATGTGTTGCGGTTGACCCTCAAGGACGACACCACGGACGACCAGCGCGCCGAGGTGCTGGCGGCGCTGCGGCGAACGGCGTCGTTGCCGTGGGTGTCGTTCTCTTCCGTCGGTCCGGAATTCACCGACCCAACCGGCCTGACCTTCGGCTATGTTGTCGCCATCAAGGACCTCGACGCGTTGGAGTCCTACATGCACGACCCGGTGCATCTCGCGGGTGACGACGTCATCCTGCCGCGGGTCAAGCGGTTATCGGCGGTGCGGTTCTCCGACGACGACGATCCCGAGATCGGGACGAAGGTCTTCGCACTACATCAAGCCAAGGTGGCGAAGTACCCGGAATGGGGCCGGTTGGTGGAGTCGATCGCCGTCGACTAGCGGCTCAGGGAATTCCACCGTCCACCCGGATGATGGATCCGCTGGTGTAACTCGACGCATCCGACGCGAGATACAAAGCGGCGCCGATGATTTCGGGTGGTTGACCCAGCCGCTTGAGCGCAAAGGTCTGCGCGCCCTTCGTCGTCGCCGGGATGTCCCAGGCCTTGCTGATGTCGGTCAGGAACGGGCCGGGCATCAGTGTGTTGACCCGCACCGTCGGCCCGAACGCCAGGGCAAGCCCTTCGGTCAACGCGTTAAGCCCCGCCTTGGCAGCCGAATACGGCAGTTGCTCCGGACGGGGACGCCGCGAACCGCTCGAGCTGACGTTGATGATCGACCCGCCGCCGTCGGCCACCATGCGTTCGCCCACCAGTGTCGACAACCGGAACGGGCCCTTGAGATTGAGGTTGACCACCGCGTCGAACAGCTTCTCGGTGACCGCGCTCAGCGACTCGTACAGCGGCGACATGCCCGCGTTGTTGATCAGCACGTCGACCTTGCCGAACCGCTCGTAGGCGGCGTCGACCAAACCGTCGAGCTCGTCCCAGTGCCCGACGTGCACCTGATACGGGAACGCGGTGCGGCCGGTCGCGGCCGCGATCTCCTCGGCGGTGGCCACGCAGGTTTCGTACTTGCGGCTGGCGATGATCACGTCGGCGCCGCACTGTGCGGCCGCGAACGCCATCTCGCGGCCCAGGCCGCGGCTGCCGCCGGTGACCAGCACAACCCGATCGGTGAGGTCGAACAGTTCGTCGGCGTAACCCACGGGCCCAATGGTGGCACAGGCCGAGTTACGCGCTCGCCCGCTGCGGTGCCCTGGCGGTCAGCACCATCGCCAGCGCCAGCACCGCACCGGCGATCATCCCAGTGGCGCCCAGCCGCTCGCCGAGCAACAGCACGGCCAGCACGGTCCCGGTGAGAGGCTCGAGCAGGGCCAACACCGACCCGGTACCGGCCGAGGTGGTCCGCAGGCCGCGGAAATAGCAGGTGTACGCGAGCGCGGTGGGGATTACCGCCAGCGCCAGCAGCAGCGCGACGCTGCGCCAGTCAAACACGAAGCTCCACCCCGACGTTCCAGCGACGATCGACACCAGCAGCAGCCCGCCGAGGTGAACCCAAGGCCCGTGGTGGTGACGTCGTCGAGCCCCGCCACCGGGCGGGTCCCGAGCAGGGTCATCACGCGCGAACCCGGCGCCGGCGAGCACCGCGCACGCCGAGCCGGCCAGCAAGCTACCGGCCGCGGGTCCCGCGGTCGGCACACCGATCAGCATGACGAGGCCGAGCAACGCCAGCGCGGTGCCGGCGATCTGGTCGCGGTTCGCAGCGCGGAAGCGGGCCAGCAGCACGATGATCGGTGCCGCGCCGATGGTGATCAGGGTGGCCAGGCTGACCGAGGTCAGCGTGACCGCGGTGAAGTAGCTGGCCTGAAAGGTGGCGGCGAGCAGGCCGGTCGCCCCGATCCGCAGCCAGGCGGCGCGTGACCACGGGAGGGGGCGGCCGGTGACCCGGAGGTAGGCAACGATCAACCCGCCGCCGACGGCCAGCCGCAGCGCGGCGACAGCGAGCGGGGACAGCCCGGCGGAGTCGGCCAGCAACTGGCCGAGCAGGCCGCCGGTGCCCCACAGCACACCGGCGACGACGAGCATGAACAGGCCACGACGGGCCACAACAGTGGAATTGGACATGGAAAGACACAGCTCCTGCGACAGACGGGAAGGGGTCGCGAGGCGGGAACTGCAGGAAAGGTTCGGCCCAGGCGCAGACGCGCGTCAGCGCGCGATCACATCTGGAAGGCCGGGTTCAGTACGCGCAGGCCCCGCTAGGAGCGGGGCGGCGGGGTGATCGGGAAGCACCGGTGCACGTGTCGATAGTAACGACGGTCAAGCCGATGCGAAAACTCGCACGGGCCATATGGTGTCACGGTGCAATTGCTACTCATCCGGCACGCGCTTCCGCTGCGCAGCGAGCCTGGGCAGGGCTCCGACCCGGACCTGTCCGAAGAGGGCGTCGAGCAGGCCAAGCGGCTGCCGGAGGCGCTGGCGCGCTTTCCGATCACGCGGCTGGTCAGCAGCCCGCAGCGGCGGTCCGTCCAGACCGCGCAGCCGGTGGCCGATGCCCTGGGGCTGACCGTCGAGATCGACGAACGGCTCGCCGAGTACGACCGCGACATGGCGCACTACATCCCGATCGAGCAGATCGCCGCCGAGTTCCCCGAGGAGCTGGCGCGCCTGGCCCACGGGCCACCTGCCCAGCAGCGTTGACGAGGCCGCGTTTCTGGCCCGGATCGACGCGGCGATACGCGACCTGGTGGCCGCCGGCGACCACGAGGACACGGTCGCGGTGTTCAGCCACGGCGGGGTGATCAACGGGCTGCTGCACCGCATCCTGGGCACCGAGAAGATTCTGTCGTTCAACGTCGACTACGCCGGCGTCACCCGGCTGCTGTCCTCACGCGACGGGCAACCTGTATGTGGCCGCGGTCAACGGCACCGAACACGTATGGGATCTGCTGCCCCGAAATCGCCAGTGGTAGACAAGTCCGGTGACTACCTCGCTGGAAGGGCTTGACCTCGACGCCCTGGATCGCCACCTGCAGTGATGTCGGCATTCCGCGCGACAGGTGAGCTGCGGGCCGAGCTGATCTCCGGCGGCCGGTCCAACCTGACGTTCCTGGTCGCCGACGACGCGTCCAAATGGGTGCTGCGCCGCCCGCCGCTGCACGGGCTGACGCCGTCGGCGCACGACATGGCGCGCGAGTACCAGGTGGTGGCCGCGCTGCAGGACACCCCCGTCCCGGTGGCCCGCGCCGTCACCATGCGCAACGACGACTCGGTGCTGGGCGCGCCGTTCCAGATGGTGGAGTACGTGCCCGGCCGGGTCGTCCGCTACGCCGATGAGCTCGAGGCGCTGGGGGACAAGGACGCGATCAACGACTGCGTCGACGCGTTGATCCAGGTGCTGGCCGACCTGCACGCCGTCGACCCAGACGCGGTCGGGCTCGGCTGATTTCGGCAAGCCCACCGGCTATCTCGAACGCCAGGTGCGCCGGTGGGGCTCGCAGTGGGAGTTGGTGCGGCGCGACGACGATCGGTGTGACGCCGACGTGAAGCGACTGCATTCCGCTCTGGCAGAAGCGATTCCGCAGCAGAGTCGCAGCTCGATCGTGCATGGCGACTACCGCATCGACAACACGATGCTGGACTTCGATGACGCCACAAAGGTGCTCGCCGTGCTCGACTGGGAGATGTCCACGCTCGGCGATCCGCTCAGCGACGCCGCGCTGATGTGCGTGTACCGCCATCCGATGTTTAACCTCATCCACGCGAGTTCGGCGTGGGCGTCGCCGTTGATGCCCGAGGCCGACGACCTTGCAAACCGCTACTCGCTGGCCACCGATCAAGCGCTGGACAACTGGGACTTCTACATGGCGCTCGGGTACTTCAAGGTCGCGATCATCGCTGCGGGGATCGCATTCCGTGCTCGGGTGGGCGGTGGCGTCGCGGCCGACACGGACGCGGTGGACGAGGCGGTCGCCCCGCTGGTCGCCGGCGGGCCTCAGCGCGCTTGCGACCTGAAGTTCTTCTTCGCGGCTCGGCGTAGCTGGATGATCCTGGCGGTGCCCGCCGCGACCGTCAGCAAGCCACCGCACACCGCGGCCAGCAGAATCGCCACGCCCACCGGCAGATTCCACTCCCAGCCGAAGAAGTGAATGCGTCGTGGAGTCGGTGTTCTGCATGATGAACACGAGCAGCAGGATGAGGATCACGAAGCCGACGATCAGCGCCGACCACAGTGCAGCGGCGCGGGTGAACTTCACCGCCGACTCAGGCGAGACGAGATACTCGCCGGCAGTGGCCGTCGGATCCGGTGGTGTCCCCTTCGACGAGGCCGGTGGCCGATGGCGGCGGTTCGACGGGGATCGCTGGTCATGGCTCCATCTTTGCCCGTTCCGGCAAGTAATGAAACCACCGCGGCTCCTGAGAAAGCGCGGCGATCTCGTCGCGCATCTCGATAAGGTCTCGCGAAGCTAGTGCGCCGAGAGGACATGTGGCATGTCGAGCACGCGTAGAACGAGTCTGGCGATCCTGGCGGCCGTGCTGGCGCTGATAACCGCGGCATGTGGCAGCTCGAACCCGCTCGGCGGCGGAGCCGTTTCCGGCGATCTCAAGTCGATCATCGTCGGCTCGGCCGACTTCCCGGAGTCGAAGATCATCGCCGAGATCTACGCGCAGGCATTGGAGGCCAACGGCTTCACCGTCGGCCGGCAGTTCGGCATCGGCAGCCGCGAAACCTACGTTCCCGCCGTCAGGGACCATTCGATCGACCTGATACCCGAATACACCGGCAACCTGTTGAAGTACTTCGATCCAGAACAGCACGGTGACCACCCCGGAGGCCATTGAGCTGGCGCTGTTTCGGGTCATGCCCGGCGACTTGTCGATCCTGACGCCGTCACCGGCCGAGGACAAGGACACCCTGGCGGTCAGCAGGGAAACCGCGAACAGGTGGAATCTGAAGAGCATCGCCGATCTCGCGGCGCATTCACCCGAGGTGAAGTTGGGTGCGCCGTCGGAATTCCTGAACCGCACCGAGGGCGTGCCGGGCCTCAAGAAGAACTACGGGCTCGACATCACGCCGAACAATTTCGTCGCGATCAGTGATGGCGGCGGCCCCGCGACCGTTCGCGCGCTGGTCGACGGCACAGTCACCGCGGCCGACATCTTCAGCACGTCACCGGCGATACCGGAGAACGATCTGGTGGTACTGGAGGATCCCAAGAACAACTTCCCGGCCGCCAACGTGGTCCCACTTGTCAGCTCGCAGAAGAAGTCCGACGAGCTCAAGACGGTGCTTGACGCGGTTTCCGCGAAGCTGACGACGGAAGACGCTCATCGAGCTGAACACCGTGACGTCGGGCAACGCCGGCATCGACCCCGATGAGGCGGCGCGGAAATGGGTGCAGGACAACGGCTTCGACAAGCCCATTCAGGCGATGAGCGCTTGCGCGAAGAGCAAACAGGGATGAGTGCATGATCAGTTTTGACAGCGTCACCAAGCAGTACCCCGATGGCACCGTCGCCGTCGACGACCTCACTCTCGAGGTTCCCGACGGCACGCTGGCGGTCTTCGTCGGGCCGTCCGGCTGCGGCAAGACGACGTCGATGCGGATGATCAACCGGATGATCGACCCGACGTCGGGCACCTTGACGGTGAACGGTGACGACGTCACGAAGGTCGATCCGGTCAAGCTGCGCTTGGGCATCGGCTACGTCATCCAGAGCGCCGGGCTGATGCCGCATCAGCGGGTCGTCGACAACGTCGCAACCGTGCCGGTACTCAAGGGCGAATCGCGCCGCACGGCACGCAAGGCCGCGCTCGGCGTGCTGGAACGGGTCGGGTTGGATCCCAAGCTCGCCAACCGTTACCCGGCCCAACTGTCGGGTGGTCAGCAGCAGCGCGTCGGCGTCGCACGGGCCTTGGCCGCCGACCCGCCGATCCTGTTGATGGACGAACCGTTCAGCGCCGTCGACCCGGTGGTCCGTGAGGAGCTGCAGACCGAGATCCTGCGACTGCAAGCCGAACTGCACAAGACCATCGTCTTCGTCACGCACGACATCGACGAGGCGCTCAAGCTCGGCGACAAGGTGGCGGTGTTCGGCCGCGGCGGCGTGCTGCAGCAGTACGCCGAACCGTCGCGGCTGTTGTCCAATCCCGCAAGCGATTTCGTCGCCGGCTTCGTCGGCGCCGACCGCGGCTATCGCGGCCTGCAGTGGCGGCACTCGACTGGCCTTCCGCTGCACGACATCCGGACCGTCGCTGAATCCGAGATCGACGATCTCACGCTCGAACCCGACGACTGGGCACTGATCGTCAAGGAGGACGGAACGCCGTACGGCTGGGTCAACGCCGAGGGCGTGGAACTACACCGAAACGGTAGCTCGTTGTACGACAGCACCTTTGGCGGAGGCTCGTTGTTCCGCCCAGACGACTCGCTGCGGCAGGCGCTGGACTCCGGCGTTGTCGTCGCCATCGGGTTTGGGCGTGGCGGTCGACGGTGACGGTCGGCCGCTCGGCGGCGTGCGGGCCGACGACGTGCTGGCGGCTCTGGATTCGCAACGGGCGGACGCCCTGCCGAAACTCGGCGCACTGGAGCAGGACTGACCGTGAGCTACCTGTTCAACAACCTTGACGACGCGTGGGCGCTGACCATCATTCACCTGCGGCTGTCGTTGATTCCGATCGTCCTCGGGCTGCTGATCGCCGTTCCGCTGGGAGCGCTGGTACAGCGCACAACGTCATTGCGCCGCATGACGACCATCACCGCGAGCATCATTTTCACCATCCCGTCGCTGGCGCTGTTCGTGGTGCTGCCGCTGATCATCCCGACCCGGATCCTCGACGAGGCCAACGTCATCGTCGCGCTGACGCTTGTACACGACGGCACTGTTGGTGCGGGCCGTACCTGAGGCGCTCGACAACGTGCCCGAACCGGTGCGTGACGCCGCCACCGCGGTCGGCTACAAGCCGCTGACACGAATGCTGAAAGTCGAGCTGCCACTGTCGATCCCGGTGCTCGTAGCCAGCTTGCGTGTCGTCGCCGTGACCAACATCTCGATGGTCGCCGTCGGCTCGGTGATCGGCATCGGCGGCCTCGGCACGTGGTTCACCGAGGGATACCAGTCGAACAAGAGCGACCAGATCGTGGCCGGCATCATCGCGATCTTCGTGCTGGCGATCGTCATCGACACGTTGATCATGTTCGGGGGAAGGCGCTCACTCCTTGGACCCGGGCCGGGCAGACCGTTCGCGCCAAGGCGGTGGCCGCCGCATGAATCCGATCGACTTCGTGCAGCAGGCGCTGTCATTCATCTTCACCGCGGCCAACTGGGGTGGGCCAGCGGGGCTCGCCGCCCGCATCGGCGAACACCTGCAGTACACCGTCGTCGCCGTGATCTTCTCGGCGCTGGTCGCGATCCCCATCGGCATGCTCATCGGGCACACCGGCCGCGGCACATTCCTGATCGTCACAGGGGTCAACGCGCTGCGCGCCCTGCCCACCCTCGGTGTGCTGCTGCTGGGCGTGCTGCTGTGGGGCCTCGGGCTGGTGCCGCCGACGGTGGCGCTGATGCTGCTCGGCATCCCGCCACTGCTGGCCGGCACGTACGCCGGAATCGCCAACGTTGACCGCGCGGTCGTCGATGCGGCCCGCTCGATGGGCATGACCGAGCTGCGCGTCCTGCTGCGCGTCGAAGTGCCCAACGCGCTGCCGCTGATCCTGGGTGGGCTGCGCACGGCCACGCTGCAAATCGTGGCCACCGCCACCGTCGCTGCGTACGCCAGCCTCGGCGGGCTCGGCCGCTACCTGATCGACGGCATCAAGGTGCGGGAGTTCCACATCGCGTTGGTCGGCGCGTTGATGGTCACGGCGCTGGCGTTGATCCTTGACGCGGCGCTGGCTTTCGCGGTGTGGGCGTCGGTGCCCGGCACGGGCCGGCTGCAGAAGCTTCGGGGCATGCCGCAACCGCTGCTGGGCGACGAGGTGGCGCTGGAGTCTCGAACGCCTGCGAAAAGCACTTCGAATGCACGCTACGAACGAGGCGTTCCTTCGCCTACGGTAGAAGGGTGAGTGAATCAGCCCGGTCTGATGCAAGAGAAGCCTCGTGGTCGGCGATCTTGACCTGGCGCGCCCATGACGTCCCGCGGATGGAGTCGGTGCGGGTCCAGCTCTCGGGCAACCGCATCAAGGCCCACGGCAGAATCGTCGCCGCCGCGACGGATTCGCATCCGGCGTTTTCCGCCTCCTACGACCTGGTGACCGACGAGGCAGGCGGAACGAAGCGGCTCTCACTGACCGTCACCCTCGCCGAGCGCGAACGCCAGCTGTCGATCGCGCGCGACGAGGAGAACATGTGGCTGGTCCAGGATCACACCGGTAAGTCCAAACGCTCCGACTATGACGGCGCACTGGACGTCGACGTGATCTTCAGCCCGTTTTTCAACGCGCTGCCGATCCGCCGCAGCGGCCTCTACCAGCGCAGCGACTCGATCACCTGCCCGGTGGTGTACGTGCGGCTGCCGGAGGTTTCCGTCGACACGGCCGTCATCAGCTACAGCAGTGCCGCAGACGGCATCAAACTGCATTCCCCGGTCGCCGACACCACCATCACCGTCGACTCCGACGGGTTCATCCTCGACTATCCAGGACTGGCAGAGCGGATCTGACCACCCCGCCGGCACGGCCGGCCGCGGCGAGTTCCTCGCGCCAGTTGTCCGCCCCGATCGTGATGGTGACGATCTCGGGTCGGCTGAAGCTGTCGTAGCGCACCCGGGCGGCGTGCCCGGCTTCGACGAGGTCGCTCAGCGGATTTTTCGCCGCCATGGCGTCGCGGGCGTGGCTCAGCAGGTCGAGCGTCCGCTCCAGGAGCGGCAGTAACTCGTCGGAGTTCGCCTCGCACATGGCCCGAACCAGGTCGGGCGCGGTGGCCGCAACCCGGGTGCCGTCGCGGAACGACCCGGCGGCGAGCGCGAACGCCAGCGGCACTTCGCCTGCGGCGATCGCGAGCGCCTCGGCGAGCAGATGCGGCAGGTGGGAAATGGTCGCGGCGGCGCGGTCATGCTCGTCGGAGCGGGCGGGGACGACCACCGCGCCGCAGTCCAGCGCCAGTTCCATCACCATCGTCCACACCTCGGCGTCGACGTGGTCGTCCACGCTGACCACCCAGGGTGATCCGACGAAGAGCCGGGCATTGCCGGCGGCCCAGCCCGATCGAGCCGTGCCCGCCATCGGATGTCCGCCGACGAAGCGTTCGAGTAGGCCGAAGGACTGGACTTCCTGCAGTACAGCAGCTTTCACGCTGGTCACGTCGGTCAGCGGGCAACCAGGAGCGCGGTCGCGGATATGGGCCAGCATCAGCGGTAGCGCCGGTACGGGCACGGCGAGCACGATCAGGGCTTTGCTGTCGGCGGCTCGCGCCAGCGCCTCGTCGATGTTCTCGGTCGCGTCGAAGCCGTCGGATTTTGCGCCCTGCACCGCGTCGAGCGATCGGTTGTAGCCGAAAACCTCGCGCCCGGCCGCCGCCGCGGCACGCATTACGGAGCCCCCGATGAGACCCAGACCCACCACGCAAACGGGTGTCTTTGTCACCCTCCAAGGTTTGCACACTCACCGATATCGCCCGACGTCAGGCTTGGTGTCGATTGCTAGTCAAAGACCAGGTCGGGGACTACCGTAAGCGCACATGGGAGCACAAAGTGCCTCGGCGCAGAACCAGGCCGTCGAAATCCCCGACGGCTTCGGGGTGGCCGTCGTCCGGGAAGACGGCAAATGGCGTTGCGCACCCATGCGCCGCGCCGCACTGACCAGCCTGGCTGCCGCCGAAACCGAGTTACGCGAATTACGTAGTGCAGGCGCAGTTTTCGGACTGCTGGACGTCGACGACGAGTTCTTCGTCATCGTGCGCCCTGCCCCGTCCGGGACACGGCTGCTGTTGTCGGATGCCACCGCAGCGCTGGACTATGACATCGCCGCGGAGGCGCTGGAAAAGCTCGACCGCGACCTCGATCCCGGGGAACTCGAGGATGCCGATCCCTTCGAGGAAGGTGACCTGGGACTACTGGCGGACATCGGACTGCCCGAGGCGGTGCTGGGCGTCATCCTCGACGAAACAGACCTGTACGCGGACGAACAACTGGGCCGGATCGCACGGGAGATGGGCTTCGCCGACGAGCTGTCGGCGGTCCTTGAACGCCTCGATAGGTGAGGACCGACGAGGACCTCATCCGGGCCGCCCTTGACGCCGCCGGCGCCGCCGGACCCCGTGACGTGCCCGTCGGCGCGGTGATCGTCGCCGCCGACGGCACCGAACTGGCACGGGCGGCCAATGCGCGCGAGGAGCTGGGCGATCCGACCGCACACGCGGAGATCCTGGCCATGCGAACTGCGGCTGCCGTGTTGGGGGACGGCTGGCGACTGGAGGGCACAACTCTTGCGGTGACCGTCGAACCGTGCACGATGTGCGCGGGCGCGCTGGTGATGGCGCGGGTGGCGCGGCTGGTGTTCGGGGCGTGGGAGCCCAAGACCGGGGCCGTCGGCTCGCTGTGGGACGTGGTGCGCGACCGGCGGTTGACGCACCGGCTGCAGGTGCGCGGGGGCGTGCTGGCAGACGAGTGCGCGGCGCCGCTGGAGGCGTTCTTCGCTAGGCAGCGATGAGCGATTGCGCGAGAAAGCCAGCACAGTTTGGGTTGTCCGCATGCTCGTCGGTAAGCTGCCACACGGTGGCGTGTCCGAGCGGCCTAAGGAGCACGCCTCGAAAGCGTGTGACGGGTAACCCCCGTCCGAGGGTTCAAATCCCTCCGCCACCGCCACAGCTCGTCAAGTGTCAACGCTAGTCAGCGGCCTTTCAGGTGATGCATCTGGATCACCTGGGCAGCGTTTGGGCACAGAATGGGCACACTCGTTGTGCAACGCCTCCGCGGGCGACAGACGACGAAATGATCCGATATGAGCTCGAAGGCGACACGCTGCTGGTGGTTTCCGTCATGAGCAACCTCGAACTCGCTCGCTATATCGACGCTGACTAAGCGGTTTGGAGTGGGGGCCGGTCCACTAGGGTCGCGTCGGAGTTAATCGTTCAGCCGCCCTCATCTTCGTTGCAATCGTTCTCCTGCACGCCGCGACACGCACCGCCATGTCTGCTGAATCGTTACCTTTGCGGTGACGCAGACACCGGCCGACGTGGCCGGCAGTCCCCGGCAGACAGCGGAAGAGGTGAAGACCGCCATGGGTTTCGGGGCGCCGACCGATGAACGAAGCTCGAGCACTAAGGACCATCTTCAACGCTACGTCGCGCATAGCGCTCACGCCGATATCGTGTCATCCCTCGCAGACGCCGTGTGCCGTTCTGCGCAAGGCCACTCTCCGCCGCACGGTGGGCCTATCGATTTCAGCGCAGGGATGCTTAACGTTCAATCGAGGTTTCGCCCCAACATATGCGGTCTTGGTGCCTTTGTAGTAACACGGGGCTCGCGATTACTCCCTCACCTGGCGAGTGACGAGGCCTGTAACGACCCGGGAATCGACCTCTTCACCTCCTTCGCCGTAGTACACGCGAAACGGCTCGATTACCGTCCTCTCCCCGTCTGAGTACCTGTGAGTGACGCTCATTGTGCCGTCGGCTGTGTGCGTAACTTTGATCCAGTTGCCAGACTTCGGATCTTGAGGCATATCACCCTCCTGGATCTCCGCCAGCGGCACCTGTTCTGTTGCATGTTCCGAACTCATTACCCTCCCCGGATCGTCGCGGTGGGTCGGCTGCGTCCACCCTCCGATGATCGTCCCGGCGATCATCTTGAGGATTCTCCCGCCAAACGCTGCGCTCAATCACAGATTTTCCGCGGCTGCCCGCGATCTTGGAGTTCTGCGAGCTTGTCACCTTTGTTATCGCGTGGACGCTGGCCGGCCTCGCAGCCGCGGACCCAAACCTGAGGAGCTGACGATGGGCCAGCACACCACAACTGGCCAACCTGCTGCTGCGCTCTTGAACGGCCGCAGCGCCTGCCGTCCGAACCCTCGCCGCGTTCATGATGAGTTCCCTTCGTGTGTTTGGTGTTTCGGCGCCTTGCCGTACAGCAACCGGTACAGCAACCCGGTCAGTTTCGGGGGTGTTCGGGACTGTTCGCCGATGTTCACAAATCCGCTTTGACCTGCGATAACTGGTCACCCACACACATGTGCGAACACCAATATTTAGGCTGGGGGTCAAGTGGTCGCAGGTTCAATTCCTGTCAGCCCGACTCAGCATTGCCCCAGGTCAAAGGCCATAATGGTGAACCGCGGCAGACCCCGATCGGCATCCATCGGGGTATGTACCGCAACCGGTACAGCTCCCTAGCGCCTAGCCGTTCCAGCGACGAGAAGGTGGCCCGGGCGTCGCTGACTTCCTGCTCGGCGGCCCCGGGGCACACACCACTGCGGAGGTTGTGTGAGGCTAGCGTTCGGCGGCCAAGTTGCCTTCAGGTGACTGACCAGCCAAACCACTCGGGCGGCTCCTCATCCCACATACTTGCTGTTTCGCGGATGCGTTCAGCGACAGCGTCAACGGACGCTCGAGCGCTGTCGCCGGAACCGCCGCCCTCTTGTGGAATCGGGAAGATGAATCGGCCGCTCTTTCCCCATTGCCAGACCGCTGAGAAGTCTTCGCGGCTGAGGGGCCGAAAGATGACTTCGGTTCGTGCATCGTTGAGCACGACTTCGAGCCACGTTTCGTACTCGACCCGATTGCCGGTCATCAGGTGCGGCTCATTGTTGACGTGCACCTGCCCGGCATCACCAAGAGTCGTGCGGAGAGCCGTTGCGAGCGGCTGCAACAGTTCCTGTTCAAATTCGTCTGCTTGGTCTTTTTTCATTCCCGCTCCTTGGTCGGCGGTTGCGCTCAGGGGTCATCCGGCTTGGCGAGCTTCGCTGCGCGTTCGTCGAGGTCGGCTTGTCGCTGCGCGGCCTCTGTAGCTTCATGCTCTGCGTTGCCGAGCCGCCGAGTCCCCAGGCAATACGTCGGCCTCGTAGTTGTCGTTTGCGTACTCCAGGGCTACGTCGATCACTTTCACGACGCGCTCCAGGTCCTGCGAGGCGGCGAATGAGGTGATCCCATCGCGGTCAACCCCCGAGTAGTTGTACACGGCGTAGACCCCGAACTCCTTCACCTTCTTATTGAAGTAGTTTGCCAGCCCTCAGGCTTTCGCGGGGCAGTATTCACTTCAATTTGGATCTCGTTCGGCTGCCACGTCGCCTTCACCTTGGGCGTGTCGACCCGCGCGATTGTTTCGGCATACACGAGTCGGACGGCTCTCCTGACGAAAAGGAGGGCCGTCCGAAGCAGCAACCACCTGGTTACCAAGCGTGCATGATGCGCGGTGAAATGTGGCCTCGGCGGCAGGAGACATTTTCCCCGCCTGACGCAAGCCCACCGCGCTGGTGCCCAGTTGATGGGCCTTGCTTCGCGTGGGTGCCTAGTGCTCGTGCTGGGCGCCACAGCCGAGAGGAGGAATCTTCTCTTCCGGTCCGACCTTGGTCTGCCGTGGATCCGTACCTCAGGTCTACCCCGTTTATCCAGGTAAAGCAACAAAATGAGTTGGGCCAAGCATCTCGCCGACCAACACCGATTCCTGTTCGCGCACATGTTGGCCCGGATCGAAAGCGTCGACGCCGATATCGCCCGACATCGGCGAGCAGATCGAGGCGCGTGTGGCCCCTTTCATGTGGAAGGCGATCCTGGACACCAGGGTCCTCATCGCCGAAGACCTGGGCGCAGCGCCGGCACCCTGGTGCTCGCGCGGGTGGAGTGCTAAACCAGAAGGAGCGCAGCCAGCCGACACCCGTCGCGGTGGCGAGGTGCGGCAACCAGCATGTAGGAGGTGGTTGCTGTGCTTCATCCCGATCCATTCCGTGACATCGACAGACTCGCCGCGCAGCTGCTCGGCACATCGCCCGGATCCGCCCGAGTCCCACTGGCCATGCCGATGGACCTCTACCGCTCCGGCGATCACTACGTGCTTCACGCGGACCTCCCGGGCGTGGACCCCGATTCGGTGGACGTCAGCGTTGATGGCGCCATCCTCACCGTGACGGCACAACGCAGCGAACGCACCGAACAAGACGTGCAGTGGCTGAGCTCCGAGCGCTTCACCGGCGGTTACATGCGACGCCTGTCCCTCGGTCAGGACATCGACGCCGACCACATTGCCGCGACCTATCACAACGGGGTCCTGACCGTAACCCTCCCCGTGGCGGCAAGGGCCAAGCCGCGCCGCATTGAGATCACCCCCGGGGCACGTGAGGAAACAAAGGTCATCGAAACCAGCGACTCATCCGACCAGCACACCACGACCTAACCTTGCTTAACCGGACGGGGTCCAGGCGGGTCATGCCGCCGGGCGGTGGCAGTGTGATGCCCTCGCATCGGGACAATCGTCCATGTTGTTGTGCGGAAAATGTTGCCGTGCAACCCATGACCGGCGCGACACATTGCGGGCCGACAAACCGGAGTCGCTGCGGTAACCGCGGCGGAGTGGCGCAGCGTGTGGACGCCCGACACCCTCGACGCCAGGCGGCCTTGGCAGCGACCTCGATCACCCGCAGAAAGTTGCGAGGATCGACCCGGACCGCCCAGCTCGGTCGTGAACAACAGGCCACTGCCTGCCACTGATTGCCCGCCCGCAGCCGCTCGGCCTTCTGCTCGGTGCGGTGCTTGCGCAGCATCGAAGCGACGGCGGGCGGCATGGGCACTGTGCGCCGCGAGCGATCGGCCTTGAGCTCGGCGATCGTCAGGGCGTGGCACACTTGAGCGCAAACCAAGGGAATCCCAGCGAATCACATCAAATGTTATTTCGCAGGTCACAAGCTGTTTTGACGTCCTGACCAGCACCGGCAAATAGGGTTCAAATCCCTCCGCCACCGCCAACTTTTTCAGGTCTTGTCGTCGTGCTGCGGACAGAAGTACAGCGGAGCGCCGGCGATTATGTAGTTCGACAGGCCCTCATCCTTCGTCGCGAGATCCAGCCTCTGCAGGATGGCCTCCCACTCGAGGCCGCGATCGTATTGAGTGCACACGTCCCTGGCGAGTTTGGCGAGGGTGGCGCAGTCGGTCGGATAACCCACGGCGGCCATGTCTCGGCAGAAGTCGAGCTCGGGTTCAGCCACGGCACTGGGCGCGTTTATGAGCGACGCAATGAGCCCGGCCAACAGCACGGCGGATCCGGCAGCCTTCGTCATCGCATCTCCCTTGTACCGTCCGGGTACCCGCTGGCGCTGCAGGCACGCCCGACCGCAGAATTCATTGCGTGGGCCTGGTCGTTGAAGAGCCAATCTGGCCTCGGTGTCACACGCTTATCGCGGTGGATCTTGAACTGTTACTCGACAGGCCTGCCGGGAGACTCCAGGAGTTTTTTTGCATCCCACGGGCACAGCGACCACGTCGCCGGCGCCGCGCAGCTCAATACGGTGTCCAAATGCCGAATCTCCCTGCCCGCCAAGACATTCACGTATGTCGACGGCGTGCGGCCGCGAACCGGCCTGTCGATTCAGCTTTCGCACGCGACGCCATCGCCATCTCCGTCGAGGCCTGAACGATAGCCTGGCTCGCCGACTCGAAGGGGCGCATCACCGGCCGCACGTGCGTCGCCACAATCGCCGTAGTAGACGCTCGACAAGAGGGGCGGGACTGTGCCGGCAGGCGGCGGGGCCGGCGGTTCGAAGAGTGCAGCCGGTGGAGCTGGATTGGACGCCGGCGGTGCAGGTGGTGGGGGCGCAGCTTCTGCGACGGTGAAGGTAGCCGCTGAGGTCGTGTTGCCGTTGCACGGCGGCCCCCACAGCCCGCGGCGTGCATCTCTGGCTTCCCTCTCGGCGGCTGCTATTGCGTCGTGACGGCTAACGGGTCTTCCGCCGTAGACATATGAGCGAGCCGCACCGGCGCGGGCGGCCTCGACCGAGTAGTCCCAGCCGTCCGCTCGGACGAGGTATGCCAGTGTGCGGCCGTAGCGGTCGGTCCTGTCTTGTGTCGGGTCGGGCACCAGCGCAACGCGCTGGCCCACCATGGTCGACTTAGCGAACTCCGTTGCCTCCGGTCCCCAACAGCCGACGGTGTAGCCCGGCTTGTTCGTCTCTGGTGAGTCAATGCCCAGGAGTCGCACGCGAAGCCGGCCCCGAACGTCGTCTCGAATGTCGATGGTGTCGCCGTCGACAACCTTCAGGACGAGCGCCGTTGCGGCTGCGGGATCGGCACCGACCGACGGAGGCATGGCGAGCGTCCACGCCAGGGCACTCACGACGGCGAGGATGCGGTAAGCCGCTGTGCGGCGACCGTCTATGGGCTTGTCATGCAGACCATTTCGGACAGCGCGAGTACTCAACGCTGGCCGGCATTCCACGGGCGTGAGGCGGCTGATTGCAGGGTTCGAAACACTTGGCACTCCACACTTTTGATCATGAAAGGCGGAGGCGGGCCCGGCCCCGTCCGGGATCATCCGCCGAGCAATCACGTTAGGGAGCGCCAGCGCAAAAAGGAATCCGGTGTTTCCCTACATTCATGTTTGCTGGCGAGACCGAAGGCTCTAGCGGTAGAAGATGACGGAGTAGTCAGCCGTCCAGGCGCCGTCGATGCAGCTCAACGGAACGCCATCGGGCGACTGCGCCACGCCTTTTTCCTCACCGCACACTGACCGCAAGGTCCGCATGCCGATCAACGGCGGCGACGGCACCCACATGCTCCTCGAATTGCAGGCCAAGGTATTGCCCGCCGAGTCCATGCCGAAGTTGTAGCGAGTGTTTTGAACGCACGTCTCCCCCTGCACGGCGGTGCGGTCCACGTAGGGGACACACTCGGCTCCGTCGCACGTCCCCGGCAACGCCGACGCAGTCGGAGCGCCGATCATCGGTGCGGCGACGAACCCAGTAGCCAGCGCAACTGCAGCCATCAGCTTCATGGCGCATAGCGTAAGGCGGCCAGCTCAGGAGTAGGGTCACTTGCCATGAAGTCGCTAGCCGCGGCCCTACTCCCAGGCTTGTTTTCGGCGGCGGCGTTCGTCGCCGCGCCCACCGCCAACGCCGACGTCGTGGCCTACCTCGTCAACGTGCACGTGCGGCCCGGATACAACTTCCCCAACGCCGACGCTGCCATCGGCTACGGCAACAGCATCTGCGACCGGGTCTCCTCGAAGATGGGCTACGCGCAGTTGGTCGACCAGGTCAAGGCCGATTTCCACACCGCGGATTACTACCAGGGCGCCTACCTGATCAACCAGGCCGTCAACGAGCTGTGCCCCGCCCAGATCTGGCAGCTACGGCAGTCGGCAGCGGGCTACAGGGTGCCCGCCTGACCTGTGCGTTCCTTCACGACAACGGCGGCGCCCCTGCCGGGGACGCCGCCGTGTCGAACACCTGACTACGGGCAGGTGACCACGATCTCGAACGGCTTCGTTCACCGGCTGCATGGGGTTGGCCATGTCAATCCCGGTCGCGGTGCCGCTGATCTTGTAGGTGTTGCCATCCTTGGTGGCCTCGGCGCTGGCGCCCGGCAGTGCCCGGCGCAAAGCCCAGGGTCACGCCGTTGATGTTGCCAAGTGCCACCGACTGAACCGTTAGCGGATCACCCTCGCCCAGCACCGCGCCAAGACCGCTCATCGCAGCGGCTCGGCCGAAGGCGATGTTGATGTTGCCGCCCGTGGTCGCGCAGGTGGCGGTGCCCTCGATGTTCTGGTCTTTGCCGTCGATGGTGACCTTGGCTGCGCTGTCGGTGTCGCTTCCCCGCTGCTGCACCTGCCGTCGTGGTCGCACTCTCGGATTTCGGCTCGTCCGAGCCGCAGCCGGACAGTCCTGCGATGACGATCGCCGCGCCGCCTACGGCGACAAGGAACCCACGGTTCACCTTTGTTCTCCTTATTGTTGTGTGACCCGTCAAGATCGGCGAGTCATCCCCAGCAGTATGGTGCGCACGTCACGCGCGGACTTGTGATTGCGCGAAAAACTTTGCCTGCAATGCCTTGTCCGCGGGCTGCAGATGGTGCATACGCCACACAGACCCTTCCGCGAGCACCGAGAATTACCTTGTGCCCCAGATTGTTACGAAATCGTGCGATGGCGAGGACCGGCGGCTGCGGCGAGTCACCGACTGTGTTAGCAGGACACCTTGATCGCGAACGTGCCGGATGTGCGGAAGCTGGGCTTGGCGGTGTCGAAGCCGTCGGCCGTGCCGGTGATGTCGTAGGTTCGGCCGGTCATCGTGACCTTCGGCGGTGCCGCCGAGGCCGGCGTTGTAGCTGCCGGTGAATCCGCCGAGATTGTTGATGGCGACCGATTCGGCGGTGAGCTCGTCCCGGTTGGAGACCATCGCCGTCACCCCCGACGCCTGATCACCGGTGGTGATTGTGGTCAGCGATCCTGTCGATGTGCACTGCACCGCGTCGGTGGTGCCGGTGTCCTGACCGTTGACGGTCACCTGCGCGGTGCCGGCGACGAGCGCGCCAGGCGGCGGCTGGTAGTCCGGCGGCTCCGACGAACACCCGGCGACGCCAGCATTGCCGCCGCGGCGACGACCCATCGATGTCTCACAGTGCAGAATCTACGGCGTGGGCGAGCCATTCTTCAGCGTTGACGCGGAATTGCCCGGACGGCTCGGTCGCGCCGGCGTCATCCGCACTCCGCACGGCGACATCCACACGCCGGCGTTCATCGCCGTCGGCACCCAGGCCACCGTCAAGGCCGTCCTGCCGGAAACCATGAAAGAGCTTGGTGCACAAGCTGTTCTGGCCAACGCCTACCACCTGTATCTGCAGCCCGGCCCCGACATCGTCGAGGAGGCAGGCGGAGTCTGGGCGCCTTCATGAACTGGCACGGGCCGACCTTCACCGACAGCGGCGGGTTTCAGGTGCTGTCCCTGGGCGCCGGCTTCAAGAAGGTGCTGGCGATGGACACCGACCGGGTCCAGGCCGACGACATCATCGCCGAGGGCAAGGAGCGGCTGGCCCATGTCGACGACGACGGCGTCACGTTCCGCTCGCATCTCGACGGCTCCACCCACCGCTTCACCCCCGAGGTGTCGATCGGGATCCAGCACAAGCTCGGCGCGGACATCATCTTCGCCTTCGACGAGCTGACCACGCTGGTCAACACCCGCGGCTACCAGGAGGAGTCGGTGCAGCGCACCCACGACTGGGCGGTGCGCTGCCTGGCCGAACATCGCAGGCTGACCGCGCTACATCCGGACAAGCCGCCGCAGGCGTTGTTCGGCGTCGTGCAGGGTGCCCAGTACGAGGACCTGCGCAGGCAGGCCACGCGCGGGCTCACCACCATCGTCGACGACGACGGGCGCGGGTTCGACGGCTACGGCATCGGCGGGGCGCTGGAGAAGCAGAACCTGGCCACCATCGTCGGCTGGGTCAGCAGCGAGCTGCCCGCCGGACAAGCCCCGCCACCTGCTCGGCATCAGTGAGCCCGACGACCTGTTCGACGCCGTCGCCGCCGGCGCCGACACCTTCGACTGTGTGTCGCCGTCCCGCGTCGCGCGCAACGCGGCGGTGTACTCGCTCGACCGGCCGCTTCAACATCACCAACGCCCGCTACCGGCGCGACTTCACTCCGATCGACGACGACTGCGACTGCTACACCTGTGCGCACTACACCCGCGCCTACCTGCACCATCTGTTCAAGGCGAAGGAGCTCCTGTCGGCGACGTTGTGCACCATCCACAACGAGCGTTTCGTCATCAGGCTGGTCGACCAGATCCGCGCGGCGATCCGGGCCGGCGAGTTCGACGAACTTCGCGCGCACGTTCTGGGCCAGTACTACTCGACGCGTGCACAATAAGAGGATGACGACCGCCGCGGACCCGCAGGCGCTTCTGCTGCAGCTACTCGACCCGTCGAATCGGGCCAACCCGTATCCAGCCTATGAGCAGATCCGCGAGAGCGGGCCGTTGCAGCTGCCGGATATGACGCTGAACGTGTTCTCGTCGTATCAGGACTGCGACGACGTGCTGCGCCATCCGTCATCGGCCAGTGATCGGATCAATTCGACTGCGGCGCAACGCGAGCGCGCCGAAGGCGTCGAGCACAGGCCGATCGGGCCGCCGGGGTTTCTGTTCCTCGATCCGCCCGACCACACCCGGCTGCGCAGGCTGGTCAGCAAGGCGTTCGCGCCGAAGGTGGTCAAGGCGCTGGAACCCGACATCACCGCGCTGGTCGACGGGCTGCTGGATGACGTGGCCGCTGCCGGGCGCTTTGATGTGATCGCCGATCTCGCCTATCCGCTGCCGGTCGCGGTGATCTGCCGCCTGCTCGGCGTCCCGATCGAGGACGAGCCGCAGTTCAGCCGCGCGTCGGCGCTGCTCGCGGCGGCGCTGGACCCGGTCATCTCGTTCACCGGCCAAACCCCGGACAGCTTCGACGAAATGCTGCAGGCCGGCCTGTGGCTGCGCGAGTACTTGCGGGAACTCATCGCGCGCCGGCGCCGCGATCCCGGCGACGATCTGATGTCGGCACTGATCCACGTCGAGGAATCCGGGGATCAGCTGACCGAGGAGGAGATCGTCGCGACGTGCAATCTGCTGTTGGTCGCCGGGCATGAGACGACGGTGAACCTGATCGCCAACGCGATTCTGGCGATGCTGCGCCACCCGGCGCAGTGGACGGCGCTGGCGGCTGACCCGCAGCGGGTATCGGCGGTGGTCGAGGAGACGCTGCGCTACGACCCGCCTGTGCAGTTGATGGGCCGAATTGCCGCCGACGACATGACAATTGGCGAGGCCACCGTGCCGAAGGGCGACGTCATGATGTTGCTGCTCGCAGCGGCTCATCACGACCCCGCGGCCTTCGACCGTCCCGACGAATTCGACCCGGACCGCGAGAACATCCGTCACCTCGGGTTCGGCAAGGGGCCGCACTTCTGCCTCGGCGCGCCGCTGGCTCGGCTGGAGGCGGCTGTCGCGCTGTCGAAGGTGACCGCCCGCTTCCCGCAGGCGCGATGGCCGGCGAGCCGCAGTACAAGCCGAATCTGACGTTGCGGGGCATGGCGTCGCTGGACGTCGCGATCTAGCGATTTCGGCGCGCTTACGGTCGCTGAGCGTTGGCGCGCCGAAATCACGTGCCGTACGGTCTAGCAATGCGAATCCTCTTGGTGGGCGCCGGTGGCGTCGGATCGGCGTTCTGCTCCATTGCGGCGCGGCGAGACTTCTTCGATCAGCTCGTCGTCTGCGACTACGACGAGGCCCGCGCCCAGCAGGCCGCCGACGCCGTCGGCGACACGCGGTTTTCCGCGGCGCAGGTCGACGCCACATCGGCCGACGCAGTCGCCGAACTCGTTCGGCGACACGGGATCACCCACGTCATGAACGCCGTCGACCCGCGGTTCGTCATGCCGATCTTCAACGGGGCACTGGCCGGCGGCGCCGACTACCTCGACATGGCGATGAGCCTGTCGCAGCGCCATCCCGAGCAGCCGTACGCGCTCACCGGTGTCAAGCTCGGCGACGAGCAGTTCGCGGTCGAGGACCAGTGGCGCGCGGCCGGGCGGCTCGCCCTCGTCGGTATCGGCGTGGAGCCAGGCCTGTCCGATGTGTTCGCGCGCTATGCCGCCGACCATCTGTTCTCCGACATCGATGAGCTGGGCACCCGCGACGGGGCCAACCTGACCGTCGAGGGCTACGACTTCGCGCCGTCGTTCTCGATCTGGACCACCATCGAGGAATGCCTCAATCCGCCGGTGATCTGGGAGGCCGAGCCGGGGCTGGTTCACCACCGAACCATTTTCCGAGCCAGAGGTTTTCGACTTTCCCGACGGAATCGGTCCGGTCGAGTGCGTCAACGTCGAGCACGAAGAAGTGCTGCTGATGCCGCGCTGGGTCAAATGCAAACGCGCGACCTTCAAGTACGGCCTCGGCGAAGAGTTCATCGACGTGCTCAAGACGCTGCACAAGCTCGGCCTCGACCGCACCGAGAAGGTGAAGGTCGGTGGGGTAGAGGTCAGTCCGCGCGACGTGGTGGCCGCCTGCCTGCCCAACCCGGCCACGCTCGGACCCGATGATGCACGGCAAGACCTGCGCCGGGCTATGGGTGACCGGCACCGGCAAGGACGGCAACCCGCGCTCGACCTACCTCTACCACGTCGTCGACAACCAGTGGTCGATGGCCGAGTACGGCCACCAGTGCGTGGTGTGGCAGACCGCCATCAATCCCGTTGTGGCGCTGGAACTTCTGGCCAATGGCACATGGAGCGGCAGCGGCGTGCTCGGCCCGGAGGCATTCGACTCGGTGCCGTTCCTCGAGCTGCTGACCGCCTACGGCTCACCGTGGGGCCTTCGAGGACCAGTAGCGCGACGACCGTGTGTCTACGTACGACACGCCGCAAATGCATGTGCATTTGCGTGCGTCCCCAGCTCGCACGTGGGCGCACGCGGCAAGATTCAGCGCCATGCCAGAAGAGCTCACCGCCGAGCAGGCCGCCGCGCGGCTCAAGACCGCCGACACGCTGGGGATGCCGCTCGGCCCCGGCCAGCCGCCGGCGTTCTTGCGCGCGCTGGGCGAGCGCGAGGACTGGACAGACCTGCGGGTGTACGGCGCGCTGCTCGCGGTCGGCACCGAACTGTTCTCGCGCCCTGGCGTTCACTACCTGTCGGGCTTCTACGGTCCGCTGGAGCGGGCGCTGCGGGACATGGGCGCCGACATCGAGTTCGCGCCAGCGGATTTCCGCCGCTTCGGGCCGCTGCTCGAGCGACAGTCGCCGCGCGTGATGACGACTGTCGCGACGCCGCCCGACGCCGACGGCTGGTGCTCCCTGTCGCTGCATGCGGGCGGCACGATCGGCGAGTTGCGCCGCGCGGGCGCCGATCCGCAGCGGCTGCTCGTCGTCGAGGTCTCAGACGCCTACCCGCGAACGTTCGGGCTCGGCGAGCACATCGCCACGCGTTGCACGTCGACGAGATCGACGTCCTCGTACGATCGACCGACGCGCCGCTCGCGCTGCCCGGAGGCGAAGCGCCGCCGACCGACGTCGACCGGGCGATCGCGCGGCACGCCGTCGCCTACATCCGGTCCGGGGCGACGCTGCAGACGGGAATCGGCTCGATTCCCAGCCAGATCGCCACGCTCCTGGCCGAGGGTGACGGCGGCGATTACGGGCTGCACAGCGAGATGTTCACCGACGGCTGCATGCAGTTGCACCGCGCAGGCAAGGTCACCAACGCCGGCAAAGGCTCCTACGACGGCGTGAGCGTGACGACGTTCGCGTTCGGCTCGGCGGAGCTCTACGCGTGGCTGGACGGCAATTCCGACGTCGCGTTCCTGCCGGTAGAGATCGTCAACGCACCGGATGTGATCGGCGCCAACAACGACATGGTGACTCGATCAACGGCGCGCTTGCGATCGACATCCACGGACAGGTCGTCGCCGACACGATCCCCGGCGACCAGTTCAGCGGGATCGGCGGCGCCGAGGACTTCGTGGCGGGCGCCGGGCTCGAGCTGTCGGACCGCTCGCTGATCTGCCTGCCGTCGACGTTCACCAAGGACGGCGCGCTGCAGTCGCGGATCGTGCCGTGGTTCGGCCCCGGTGCCGTGATCACGACGCCGCGGCACCAGGTCGACGTGATCGTCACCGAGTACGGCGCCGCCGAACTCGAGGGCAAGACCGTCCGCGAGCGCGGCGAGGCGCTCGCGGCGATCGCCCACCCGCAGTTCCGCGACGAGCTGCTGGCGGCCGCCGAACGCGCGTCGAAAGGCCGCTCGCCCGTCAGTGACTAGTCGCGAGAGTGCATGACTTGCCGACACGGTAAGTCGGTCGACTTCGCGGTACGCGGAACACGCACGTTCGGCGGGACGGTAGATCCAGGGGTGGCGGCGGCAGCCGCGCCGGGATCGAACTGCGCGAGCATCTCGTCGAGGTTCGCCGCCGCCCAGCCCAACGACTCGGCGATCTGCGCCAAGCGCCCGCTCGACCCCGATCTCCGCGAGCGTCACGGCGCCGTCGCGCTTGGCCAGCCGCGCGCCGTCCTCGTTGAGCACCAGCGCGACGTGCGCGTACGTCGGCTCCGGTAGCCCAGCAGCTTCGCCAGGTAGGCCTGCCGTGGCGAGGACGGCAGCAGATCGTCACCGCGCACCACCTGGTCGATGCCTTGCGCTTCGTCGTCGACGACGACGGCGAGGTTGTAGGCCGCGACGCCGTCACCGCGACGCACCACGAAGTCGTCGACGATGCCGGTGTACTCACCATGCAGCAGGTCGTGGACGGTGTAGACGATCGCGTCGGTACGCAGGCGCAGCGCCGGCGGCCGCCCCGTCTCGCGCCGCCGGGCCTCGCGTTCGGCGTCGGTGAGATCGCGGCACGTGCCCGGATACGCGCCCTGCGGCGCATGAGGTGCCCGCGGCGCCGCAGCGATATCCCTTCGGCTGCAATAGCATTCGTACAGCAAGCCACGGCCTGCCAGTTGCGCCATCGACGTCGTCGTAGCGCGACGGGTGCTCGGACTGCCACTCAACGCCGTCCCACGTCAACCCGATCGACGCCAGGTCAGCGAGCTGGCGATCGGCGATATCGGCGTGGGTGCGATCGTCGAGGTCGTCGACGCGCATCAGGAACCGGCGACCGGTCGAGCGGGCGAACAGCCACGCGAGGACCGCCGTGCGCAGGTTGCCGATGTGCAGATCGGCCGACGGGCTCGGCGCGAACCGGCCCGCACCCGGTGAGGTCACGCCCGCAATGTAACTGGAAAGAAAATGGTTGACCATTTGGTTAATGGTTCGCAATTCGTTCTGTAGCGTGAGCCCCCGTGCGCGCAAGGGATCTCACTCTCGGACGGATGCGTGTCCTCGACGCGAAACCGGTGAACCTCGACGGCTTCAGCGTCGCCAACCCGGACCTCGGACTGGTCGCGATGCGCAGCCCCCACGACCCCGAGCCGTCCTTGGTCGTGCGCGACGGTGGCGTCGTCGAGCTCGACGGCCGCTCGGCTGACGACTTCGACGTGATCGACGAGTTCATCGCGCGTTACGGCTTGGATCTCGAGCTCGCGCAAGAGGCGATGGCGCTCGAAGATGCGGCGTTGGCCCGCATGGCCGTCGACGTCAATGTGCCCAGGGCCGAGGTGGTGCGCCTCATCGGCGGGACCACGCCGGCCAAACTCGCGCGCATCATCGCGCTGCTGACGCCCGTGGAAATGCAGATGGCGATGAGCAAGATGCGCGCCAGGAGAACCCCGAGCAACCAGGCGCACGTGACGAATCAGCTCGACGACCCGCTGCTCATCGCCGCCGACGCGGCCAGCGCCGTCGCCTACGGATTCCGTGAGGTGGAGACGACGGTGCCCGTGCTGGGCGACGCCCCCTCCAACGCGGTCGCGCTGCTGATCGGCAGCCAAGTGGGGATCGCGGGCGCGATGGCCCAGTGCTCCATCGAGGAGGCGCTGGAGTTGCGCCTGGGCTTGCGCGGGCTGACCAGCTACGCCGAGACGATCTCGATCTACGGCACCGAGCAGGTGTTCGTCGACGGTGACGACACTCCGTTCTCCAAGGCGATCCTCACCTCCGCGTACGCTTCCCGCGGCCTGAAGATGCGGGTGACCAGTGGCGGCGGCGCCGAGGTTCTGATGGGGGCGGCCGAGAAGTGCTCCATCCTGTATCTGGAGTCCCGCTGCGTCTCCCTCGCGCGGGCGCTGGGCTCACAGGGTGTGCAGAACGGCGGCATCGACGGCGTCGGCGTGGTGGCCTCGGTGCCAGAGGGTATGCGGGAACTGCTCGCCGAGAACCTGATGGTGATGATGCGCGATCTCGAATCCTGCGCAGGCAACGACAACCTCATCTCCGAATCCGACATCCGCCGCAGCGCGCACACCCTGCCCGTCCTGCTCGCGGGTGCGGACTTCATCTTCTCGGGCTTCGGGTCGATCCCGCGCTACGACAATGCATTCGCCCTGTCGAACTTCAACTCCGACGACATGGACGATTACCTTGTGCTGCAGCGGGACTGGGGCGTAGACGGCGGGCTTCGCACCGTGTCGCCCGGTCATCTCGCGCGTGTGCGCCGCCGCGGCGCCACCGCGGTGCAAGCGGTGTTCCGCGACCTCGGGCTCGCCGACTACGACGACGCACGGGTCGAGGAAGTGGTGGCGGCCAACGGCTCCCGCGACTTATCGCCCGGCCATCCGAAAATGGTCGCGGAGGCGGCCGCCGCGATAGAAGCCAAGCAGCTCACTGTGTTCGACGTGATCGCCTCGCTGCACCGGACCGGCTACGACGAGGAAGCCGACGCGATCATGCGCCTGACCCGTGAGCGCCTGCGCGGCGACCAGTTGCAGACATCGGCGATCTTCGACGAGAACTTCCGGGTGCTCTCCAAGATCACCGATCCGAACGACTATGCCGGGCCGGCAACGGGTTACGCGCTGACCACGCAACGGCGGGCCGAGATCGACGACATCCGCCAAGCCCGGACCGCGGCGGAGTTGACCGCCGACCAGGACGAGCACCGCGGCCACATCACGCTCACCGACGTCGAACCCGCGCGCCAGGGCAGCGATCCGCGCGAAGTGTGCATCGGGCTCTCACCGGCGTTGGGCCGCACCGTCTGGCTCAGCCTGTGCGGATTGACGATTTCAGAGGTGCTGCGCCAGATCGGGGCCGGCCTCGAAGAGGAAGGCTGCGTGGCCCGCCTGGTCCGCGTCAGGTCGACGATCGACGTCGGCATGATCGGCCTGACCGCCGCACGGCTGTCGGGGTCGGGAATCGGAATCGGGCTGCAGGGCAAGGGAACCGCGCTGATCCACCGCCGAGACCTGGCGCCGCTGGCCAACCTCGAACTCTTCAGCGTCGCCCCGCTGCTGACCGCCAAGATGTACCGCGAGCTGGGTAGGAACGCTGCCCGACATGCCAAGGGGATGGCGCCCGTCCCGATCCTGACCGGCGGCACGGACGAGTCGATCTCGGCTCGGTACCACGCGCGTGCCGTCGCCCTCGTCGCGCTCGAGCGCGAGGCCTGCGAACCGGGCCAGCCACCCGTGACTGTGGAGGTGACGCGACCATGACCGAGGAGAGGTTCACGGTGCAAGCCGCCGTCGACGGGAAACTCCAACTGTCCGACCTCCGAATGGATCCGGCCACCCTGGAGCATCAGGCCGCCGTCGCGAGGGAGGGCGGCAACTCCCAGTTGGCCGAGAACTTCCTGCGCGCGGCCGAATTGGCGTTGATTGATGACGAAGAGGTGATGGGTATGTACGAGGCGCTGCGCCCGCATCGCTCCACCGTTGAGGAGTTGAACGCGCTGCAGACGTCGTTGGAAGCGCGTGGCGCCGCCCGTTGCGCGGAATTGGTCCGCCAGGCCGCGGTGGTGTACGCCCGCCGAGGTCTGCTGCGTTGACGGTCGTCGCGGGCATCGACGTCGGCAACAACACCACCGAGATCGTCCTGGCGCGGATCCGCGACGGCACGGCCGAACCGATCACCCACGCGCAGGCGCCGACGCGCGGACGGAAAGGTTCCAAGGAATCACTGGCCGGAGCGGCGGCGCTCTTGCACCGGTTAGAGGTCGACGCCGCAGTGAGCGCCGACGAACTCGTGCTGTCCGCCCTGCGGCCGGTGGATACCGCGACGGCGCCCATCCCGCCCGCGTCGTCGCCGCGCTCGCCGGTGCGCAGCCTGCGTAAGCCCGAGGCGAGCACGCCGGCCGGCACCGGTTTCGGCGTCGGTCGTCATGTGCCACTGAGGCAGCTGGATGGCGACGTATCAGGCTGTGCGGCAATTGTTTCCGTCGACGCCGCCACGGATTTCGAAGTGGCGGCCCGCGAGATCGCGCAGGCGGCCGGCCGCGGCTGGAATATCGTCGGGGTGATGGCGGAGCAGGACGACGCCGTCCTGATCCGCAACCGCATCCCGATCGATGTGCCGGTCGTCGACGAGGTCGACCTCGCCGGCCTTGAGCCTGGGGCGTTGATCGCCGTGGAGGTCGTCGCCGAGGGAAGCGCCTACCGCGCCATGGCCGACCCCATTGCGCTGTCGGCCGCATTGCACCTCGATCATGACCAGATCTACGACGTCGCCGAGTTCACCCGCGAATTGGCGGACTCGCCAGCGATCGCGGTCACGCCGCGCACTGAACCGCTTCCGGCCCCTGCACATGATGACGACTACGTCGAGTGCACAGTCGGTGGCGACGTGCTGCGGTATCCGCCGGCCCAGGCGCACAGCATCATTCGGCGTGAACCTCCCGGCAGCGTCGTGCGGGTCTGCCTGCGTGCGATTCCCACGACAGAACACGGGATGACGGTCGACGACGCGTTTTTCACCGATTTGTCGGCGATCGACAACGGGGCGTGGCTGCGTCGCGGCGTCGCCGATGCGAGCGGGACCGTCGTCGCCCTGCTGGCTGCCGACCATGTCTCCGATGCGGCGGCGACACTGCAGGAGTTGACCGGCCGTCCGGTGCGCACCATCGCCACCGAATCAGAGGCCGCTGCGCGGGGCGCGCGCACCACGCCCGGCTTGCCGCCGAATTCGATCGTGTGCGACATCGGCGGGGGCACCATCGATTTGGTGGGGGCGGGCCGCACGGTGATCGCGGCGGGCGCCGGCGAAACGATCACCATCGCCGTTGCGCGGGTGCTGGGCATCCCGCGCGCCCTGGCGGAGCGCGTCAAGCGCACACCCGCCCTGCGGGTGGAGAGCCCGCACGTCGCGCATGAAGAGGACGGCCGCCGGGTGTTCCTGGACAGCCCCGCTCCCGCCGACTCGATCGGCCGGCTGTGCACGCGCGGGAGTGCCGGTCTCGTACCGTTTTCGGCCAGACTGGCCGCCGAGGAATGGCGGAGCCTGCGGCTGGCCATCAAGCAGGAAACCGTCGCCGCAAACATCGCGCGGTGTATGCGAGCCATCGACCAACCGCCGACCGCGCTTGTTCTGGCCGGCGGGGGAGCGCTCGACGACGAGCTGCTACGCACCGTAGGCGAATCCCTGCGCACCGTCCCGATCGTCGTCGGGCGGGCCAACATCGACGGCGTGCACGGACCGCGGTTCGCGGTGGCCGCCGGCCTGGTTCACCTGTACGCGGCCGAGCCGGCAAGAGGCGTCGCCCTTTAGCGCTCCCAGGGCGGTTCCTCGCCCATCTTCTCGTAGTACTTGGCGAGGTGGCTCTTCGCGCGGTCGATGTCGTCCTTGGGCAGGTCCACGCCTCCCCGCGAACCCTGCATGATCGCGCCCGCCGCCATTACTCCGCGTGGCACGGCTTCGAGTTTGCCGCCGACGACGTCGGCGATGAGCAGTTTGTACGCGGTGAAGTTGTCCTTGTTGTCGCTGTCGTACCACACGTGGGCGTCGCGATACTTCTGGTTCGGCTCGTCCTGGGCATTCGCCCACTTGCGTACGCGTTTCTCGGCGGCGTCGCCGTCCCATTCGCGGTCGCGATCGGCCAGTGGCAGATCCTGAAATGCTGTTACTGACATGCCCAATGGGTGCCCGGCATCGGCGGTCCGCTAAACCGGCGACAGCCTGTGACGTGCCTGGTGGACGTGACCAGCCCAGGCGCCCACGTCGACGCGGTGCACGGCCGAGTCGCCCTGGAACCCGCTGGAGATCACCACGTCGGGTTCCAGCGTGGCGATGAGGTCAAGGCTGGAGGCGAGCGCCTCGGCGTCGCTGATGCCCGGGATGTATCCGGCGGTCCACTCGCCGGCGTCGCTGAGGAATAGGGTGTCGCCGGTGAACAGGTAACGGCCTTCGCTCCCGTCGATCAGGTAGCAGGTGCTGCCCGGGGAATGGCCGGGTGTCGGGACGACGTCCACACCGTTGTCGTCGACGTGACGGCTGCGCAGCGGGACGTCGACGTGGCCGTGTTCGCCGATCTCGGCCAGTTCGGCGACCGGGGCGTGCAGCTTCGAGCCGAACCGCTCCGCGATGCGCCTGAGCATCGAGCCTGCCTCGTCACGGTGCGACAGGTATTGGTGGGCGATGCCGCCGAGTTGGTCCGATCGCGTCGAAGTCGGCATCGGTGGCCACCGAATAGAACAACGCGTTGCGCGGCGTCCACAGGTAGGCGTGCGTCGTCAGCCCCGGGAAGGGCGAGTCGGTGCGGGTCTCCCACAAATCAGTCAGAACTTGTCTCATGTCGACGAGCCTGCACCCTGAACCATACTTGAGGTCAAGGCCCGAGTTATGAACAACCACAACGCGATCGCCACGTATGGCAGCGCCAATACCGCGAACGCACCGCCGTGGCCGCCGGTGTCGGCAAGCGCCGCGTAGCTGCCGTACACCGCAAGGGTCGCGACATCCGTCGACATACCGGCGAGCGAGGTGACGGTGGCGCGCGCGGGTCCCGCGATGGATTCCTGTAATCGGGTGTCGGCCACGATGGTGGCGAGTTGGAAGACGCCGAATGCCGCGGCGACAGCGACCACGCCCGCCACATGGTCGGCCAGTGCACCGAGACCCAGAAGCGCGGCCCCGCAGCAGATCAAGCAGGCCAGCGTTCGCCTGTGAATCCGTGCCGCACGCCCGGCAAGCAGGGCACCGGCCGCAGCGCCTGCCCAGACCACGACCATGAGCAGCGCGACGGCCATGTCGGACACGCCGATGCTCTCCACCAGCAGTGGTGTGTACTCGTCGAGAGCGCCCCACACCGACGCGACGACCGCCACCAGAACGACCGCCGCGCGGACAGAACGAGATCGTCGTGCCTCCGACAGGCCGGCCGCAAGCGTCCGCACCCAGCCCGGTTCTGGCTCGTCGAGCGAGGGCTGGGTTCTGTTCTCCGGGAACAGCATTGCAACGCCCGCGGCCAGGAGTGACGCCGCGACGCTGGCGACGCCGACGCCTTCGAAACCGCCGGCGACGAGGACCGGTGCCGCGACGGCGCCGGAGCACATCGCGGCCACAACACCCGCGGCGTGACCGCGGCCCATCACCGTCGAGTACCGCTCGGCCGCACCGACCCGCTGAAGTTCGTCGTACACCAGCGCCTCGAGCGCACCGGAGGTCAACGCGCCCTTCAGGCCCCACAGTAGGAAACCCAGCGCGAACACCCAGTACGACGGCGATGCCACCCACACGCCGAACGCGACCGCGGTCAGCAGCGGCCCGCTCACCAGCAGTCGTCGGCGCGACATGGCGTCGGCCCAGGCGCCCGAGGGCACCTCCAGCACAAGGCTGGACACCGACCAGATGACGAACAACGACGAGATCTGCCGAACAGACAACCCGGTGTCGCTGAACAGCAGCGTGTAAACCGGGTACAGCAGCACGAAGTCGTCGAGAAACAGGTACGCGTACAGAACGCCGGCCAATCGGCCACGCGTCTGCGTGCGGTTTAGAGGCCTAGATCAACATCGCCAGCGCATGGCGTCGAGGATACTGAACTTCACCAGACAAGGCGTTTTAGCAAACGCAGCAGGGGCAATCCACACACCAGGGAGGCAGCCGAGGAACAAGGTGCGGCGGTAGGTGATGAAGCGACTTGACGCCATCGCGGCCGACCACCGCGATAGGGGATTCCGATGAAGCCCGACAATCCCCATCATCAACGCGGGACTGCGCACCGGCGCGCTGAGCAACCCGCGATCGACACCTTCACTGTGCGCCTGCCCCGGTGGCCGATTCTGCTGCGGCTGTCAGGCCACGATCCGCTGGTGCGCACCACCGACCGGATCGAGGCACTGATGTTGGTGTTGGCGGTTGTGGTGTCGCTGCTGTGCGCGCCGATCGCCGCCGCGGTCGCCACCGAGGTCCATGATTCCAACCGCCAGCTCTACGCCGAGCAGGCCCGCAGTCGCCATTTCGTGACCGCGACAATCAGCGGCGATCCTGCCGTTCAACAAGACTTGCGAATCATCACCATGACTGCGCCTGCGCGATGGTCTGTTGCAGGCGCCGAGCAAACCGGCACTGTCACGGTGCCATCGACAGCCAAACCCGGGGACCCGATTGAGATTTGGGTCGACGACAACGGTGCGCAGGTGCCAGCGCCGAGCCCAACCAGCCGCGCCGCGGTGGAGGCGGTGGCGGCAGCAATAGCGATCTGGGTGACCGTGATCGCCGCTGCGGCCACCCTGGTCGCCGTCACCCGTGCAGTGTGTGACCGGATCCGCTTCGCCGGATGGCAGCACGACCTCGACGGCCTGGTCGGCCACGGCGGCGGTCACGCCACCAACCAGCCTTGAGATCAAGTATTGCGCTCTCCTAAGCCCGCCACGATGTCGCCAAGGCTGAACGTGACCGGCTGTTCCAGCTGGGAATAGGTGCATGAGCGTGGGTCGCGGTCGGGGCGCCAGCGGTTGAATTGTGCTGTGTGGCGGAAGCGTTGGCCTTCCATGTGGTCGTAGCGGACCTCGACCACCCGCTCCGGTCGTAACGGCACGAACGAGAGGTCCTTGCCGGCGTTCCAACGCGAGCCCTCATTCCTGCGAGGGGTCCGTTCGCCGGCGAAGTGAGCGGCCCAGTTCCACGGATGCTCGTCGAAAGTGGTGACCAGCGGCTGGAACTCGATGAACAGTTGCCGTCGCGTGGCCATCGGGAAGGCGCCGATGACGCCGACCGAGGCCAGCGTGCCGTCGTCCTTGTACAGCCCGAGCAGCAGTGAGCCGATCGCGTCGTCACCCGATTTGTGCACCCGGTAGCCAGCGACCACGCAGTCGACGGTCCGCTCGTGCTTGACCTTGAACATGACGCGCTTGTCGGGCTGGTAGGTGAGAGTCAGCGGTTTGGCGATTACGCCGTCGAGACCGGCGCCCTCGAACTCCTCGAACCAACGTTGCGCGGTGGCCAGATCGGTGGTCGCCGGGGTGACGTGGATCGCGGGACCCGAGTCGGCCAGCGCGTCGACGAGAGCGGCGCGGCGCTCGCTGAACGGTCGCCCGGTGTAGTCGTCATCGCCAAGGGCGAGCAGGTCGAAGGCGATGAAGGAGGCCGGCGTCTTCTCGGCGAGCATCTTCACCCGGCTGGCCGCCGGGTGAAGGCGTAGCTGCAGCGCCTCGAAGTCCAGGCCGTGGTCGGTGGCGATGACGATCTCGCCGTCGATCACGCAGCGTAGCGGCAGTTCCGCTTTGACCGCGGCGACGAGTTCGGGGAAGTAGCGGGTCATCGGCCGCTCCTTGCGACTGCCCAGCTCTACCTCGTCGCCGTCGCGGAAGCAGATCGACCTGAAGCCGTCCCATTTGGGTTCATAGGAGGCGCCGGGGGGAATCGTCCGAACCGATTTGGACAGCATCGGCGAGACCGGCGGCATGACGGGTAACTGCACCGGCTCATTGTCGCCGCTCGGACGGGATCAGCCTTCGGGGTAGAAGAGAAACAGGGTGCAGCCCGTCGCTGTCTGTGGGATGTGCCACGAGCCGGCGGGGGCGTGGATGAAGGATCCTTCCGGGTAGTCCCTGACGCCGTCGTTGAACGTGCCGGAGACGACGTAGACCTCTTCCGAACCGGGCTCGTGTACGTCCGTGCCCTCCCAGCAACTGCCTGGATCCATCTCGACCACGCACGCCTTGGCGCCGTTGGCGCCCGTCCACAGTAAACGGGCGCGGATCCCAGGGAACAGGTCGCGCGGGGGCGCGTCTTTCACCGCGGACCATGTGTAGCCGGGCATGTCCGGCCCGGTGCGTGTCTGCGTCATGCACCCATGCTGGGCCAGCCGCAGGACCATCACCAGTGTCAGGAAAGACATTAACCGGTACTATCTTGCCATGGCCGAAGCGGGTAGGCACCGCGTCGTGGCGTTGGTTCAGGCGCCGCAGGGAACCTTCGAGTTAGCCTGCGTAGCCGAGGTTTTCGGCGTTCACCGGGCCTCGCTACCCAGCCGGTACGAGTTCGCCGTGTGCGCCGAGAAGCCCGGGCAGGTGGCGACGACCGCCGGCTTCACCATGACCGTGGCCGAGGGACTCACCGCCGTCGAGACCGCCGACACAATCGTGCTTCCGGGTTGGCGCCCGTTGGACGCGCCGATCTCTGCGGCGGTTCGGCGCGCCCTGCTGCGCGCACACAAAAGTGGCAGCCGGCTGGTCACAATATGCAGTGGTGCGTTCGGCCTTGCCCAGACCGGGTTGCTCGACGGTCGACGTGCGACCACGCACTGGGCCGGGGCCGCCGAACTACAGGCGCGATTCCCGCGCGTACAGGTCGATCCTGACGTCTTGTACGTCGACCATGGAGACGTCGCGACTAGCGCCGGCGCGGGCGCCGGTATCGATCTCTGCCTGCACCTGGTGCGCAACGACCTCGGAGCCGGTTACGCGGCCCAGATTGCCCGCCACATGGTGATGCCACCGCACCGTGAAGGAGGACAGACTCAGTACGCGACCCCGCTGACAGCAACGACTCCACCGTCGTCCCTGGCCGCGCTGCTGGATTGGGTTCTTGGTCGACTCCATGAACCGATCACGTTGGAAGACATGGCCACACAGGTGCACGTCTCGTCACGCACACTTGCCCGTCGGTTCGCCGAGGAGCTCGGTACCAGCCCGGGCCAATGGCTGCTCGCCCAACGAATCAACGCGGCCCGCGCGTTGCTGGAAGAGACCGACCTAACGGTCGACGCCATCGCCTCCCGGGTCGGCCTTGCGTCCGCCACCAACTTGCGTCGCCGATTCCACGCCGCAGTGCACACGACACCCGCCGCCTATCGGCGTGCTTTCCAGCAACGCCAAAGATGAGTCGGACGGGCGTGTCCAACTCCCGGTTGTCGCGGATTGATAGGGAAACACCCGATTTAATCGGCACATTGCGGAGATAGCGTCGGTGCCACTGCCCCGACCGATCCCCCACTGAAAGGAATTGTGATGGAAGCCTTGGATATTCGAACCAGTTGGACGATCGCCCGGGCCGCAGTGCTCGTGACCGCGACAGCGTGGACTGCGCTCGCGCTTGCCGCTCCCGCGTCGGCGAAGCCATTTACCCAAGACAGTTATATTGAAGTGCCGCAATGCCAGCCGGCGACCGCCCAGTTGTGCCCACAGATCCCGA
Organism: uncultured Actinomycetota bacterium; assembly: GCA_963765155.1. GTDB lineage: Bacteria > Actinomycetota > Actinomycetes > Mycobacteriales > Mycobacteriaceae > Mycobacterium. The sequence continues at coordinate 376,755 of CAVXVJ010000022.1, read as the reverse complement.
CGGCCTCTGTCGGGGCCGTCATGTCACCCACCGTGTCGTTCACAACGAACAGCAATCACTGCTCGGACATCATCGCTCACATCGTTATCGATGGTGTGGAGGTCGGCTCGGATCTGCTCGAACCGGGGGAAACGACTCCGGACTTCCCGTTGGAAGTCCTTCGGTCCCATACCGTAGGCGTGCAGGCCGAGGGCATCCAGGGAGGGTGTAACAACGGCACCCTTTCGGCCTGGGGCGGGACTCTTCATTTCAAGGGAACCCTTCCGCTGTCGTGACTTAAACCTGCTGCTCAAGCAACGCGAAAGAAGTGAGATGAGTCCGCGCTCGCGTCACATCTTTTCGCCTGGCATGCGGCTGGCCTGTTCGATCCAGGACTGGAGTTGGGCCTCGTCCAGTTCATCGTCTTCGCGGATGTCGAGATAGCGCACCTCGGCGTGCTTGGACGCCTTCGGCGGCATGGGATTCAGCGATGTCCCTTTGAAGAATTGCAGCTGCACGTAGTTCGTATAACAACGGAAGGAGAAGAACCAGCCCTCGCCCTTGTGGCCGTAGAACGGTTGGTTCCATTTGACGGCCTTGTGTACATCGGGGACTGTGCGCACGATGAGTTCATCGAGGTGTTGCCCGACTTCACGTTTCCAGCCGGGCATGGCGGCGATGTAGTCCTGCACCGGGCCGTTGCCTTCGCCCTTGGGTATCTGTGGGTTGCCGCCCGAGAGCAGCTTCGGCCGGTTCATGCGGCGTCCCAAATGAATCCGACGGGGCTGTTGATGACGATGCGGTCGTGCGTTTCGACGATTACCGATTCGATTCGGGTCATGCCTGGGTCCTTTCGTGACGTGGATCGTCCCGCCTCGACAATGAGAGTAATACCCTCAAATTGGGAGTAGTAATCTCAATTCGTGGCGACCTCGCGATCGCGATCCCCTGATAAGCGCGGCCAGGCCAGAACCCGGTTGGCGCGCGCCGCTGTCGTCGACGCCGCCCGCAGCCTGTTCGTGGAAAGCGGTTACGGGACCACGACGATCGAGGAAATCAGCGCCTACTCGGCCGTGCCGCCGGCCACCGTATACCGGCTTTTCTCCTCCAAGCGCGGGATCCTCAAGGCAATACTCGATGAGTCGATCGCCGGCGACGACGAGCCGGTGTCGTTGCCAGATCGCCCGCAGGTTCGAGCTCACCTTGCCGATCCGGACGCGAAGAACCAGGTGGCAGGCTTCGTCGCGGTCGCCTCCGAGGTGAACTCGAGGACAGCGCCGATCTACCGCATCCTCGTCGGTGCAGCGAGCTCGGATCGTGACGCGGCGGAGCTGCTCGAGGATCTGAATCGCCAGCGGCGCGCAGGTCAGGGGCAGATCGCACGCTCGTTGGCTCGGGCAGGCTTTCTGCGGCCTCGACTCCGGGAGCGCGATGCCGCCGACATCGTCTACACGCTCATGTCGCCCGAGGTCTACCGGCTACTCGTCCTCGACCGAGGATGGCCGCCGCAGCGGTACGAGCGCTGGCTAACGCAGACCCTCGTCGAATGTCTACTCCCGCCAACAGATGGTTCACGCGAACCGTGATGACGCGGACGTGAGCAGCACGAACCGTAATGACGCTGATACGGCGGCATTGGCGACCGATGCAGCTACCGGTCGTCGGGCAGCACGCGGAATGCGGTATGGGGAGTCAACGGGCGAATTGCGCGAAAGTCGCGGCGGTCCAAGGTGAGTACTGCGTCGGTCCGATATTCGGCCGCAACGACAACGGTGACGGCGTCGGCCAGATCCAATTCGAGATCTGCGTATCGGCGTTGGATCGACTGTGCTGCGTCGAGCACATCCGCATCGGTGTGCGGGACCTGAAACCGCCCCGCTCGAACCTGCGCGAGCAGTGCCGCGACGAGCGTCGACCTGGAGGACGATCCGAACCGCGCCTTGGCCAGATGGTCGAACTCCGCGAGAACGAGGGGCGAGACGACCACGGTCCCGGCATCGTCCAGCACGCGACGACACTGCGCGAAGTCGACGGCATTGCGGTCCGCGGCCGCGATCAAGCCCGACGTGTCGGCGACGACGATCAACGCTGCGACGCGCCTCGAACGACCGACTCGGTGATCTCAGAATTCGTCACGGGGTCGCCACTACCTTCGAAAGCGGGCCAATCGACCGGCTCGTCCCACACGCGGTTTGCCATGGCCGCCAAGTGAATTCCTTCGCGAATGATCTCGGCTTCCGGCACACCACGTCGACGGGCTGCCTTCTTGATGGCAGCGAGATCCTCGGGATCGGCGTAGACGTTCGTCCGCTGAAGCGACATGTACCAAGGCTAGCATATGTACCTATCGTGGTACACATGCTACACGCTGAACCCATCGCATTTGGGCTCGTAGGAGGTGCGGGCGGGATCGACGCAACCGATTTGGTCAGCATCGGCGAGACCGGCGGCAAGGGCAGCTCCAACGGCTCATTCTCGCCGCGACGAGTTCGGGAACTCCCGAGGTCTAAATCACCGTCACCCGTCGCCAGATGAACCAGGATGGACACCGTGGACCTACCTGTACTGCCACCGTTAGAGCCGATGCTGGCCAAGGCCCAGGCCAAGGTGCCGCCCGAACACGGTGTGTGGTCCTACGAGCCGAAGTGGGACGGCTTCCGGGCGCTGGTGTTCCGCGACGGCGACAAGGTCGTCATGCAGTCCCGCAGCGGCAAGGAATTCGGCCGCTACTTTCCCGAGCTCGAGAATGCGCTGCGCGACGAGCTGGCGCCGCGCTGTGTGCTCGACGGCGAGATCGTCGTCCCGCGGGAGATCGGCGGCCGCATCCGGCTGGACTGGGAGTCGCTGTCGCAACGCATCCATCCCGCAGCCAGCCGCATCAAGATGCTCGCCGAGCAGACACCGGCGCACTTCATCGGTTTCGACGCGCTGGCTACCGGCGACACGTCGCTTCTGAAAGAGCCGTTCCGGACCCGTCGAGAAGCGCTGTCAGAAGCGGTGAACGAAAAGCAGTGGTGCCACGTCACCCGGACCACCGAGGACCCCGAGCACGGCGCCAAGTGGCTGGACATGTTCGAGGGCGCAGGCCTCGACGGGGTGATCGCGAAGAGACTGGACGGGCCGTATCTGCCGGGCAAGCGCGAGATGGTCAAGGTCAAGCACGCCCGCGACGCCGACTGCGTCGCCATCGGCTACCGCATCCACAAGAGCGGAGAGGGCGTCGGGTCGATCCTGCTCGGCCTGTACCGCGACGACGGCGAGCTCCAGATGGTCGGCGGCGCAGCGTCGTTCACCGCCAAAGACCGGCTCAAGCTGCTGGCCGACCTCGAGCCGCTGCGCAAGGGCGACGAATTCGTCGAAGGTGAGCCCAGCCGGTGGAACTCGGCGGCCGACAAACGCTGGATACCGGTGCGCCCGGAGAAGGTGTGCGAAGTGGCACTACGACCAGATGGAGGGAAACACCGTGCACGGCCAACGTTTTCGGCACGCCGTGAAGTTCGTCCGGTGGCGCCCGGACCGCGATCCCGAAAGCTGCACCTTCGACCAGCTCGAGGTGCCGCTGAACTTCGACCTCTACGACGTGCTGGAGTCAACGTAATGGCAACGCCCGCAGAAGAACTCGACGTCGACGGCGTCAAGGTCCGGCTGACCAGCCCAGACAAGGTGTACTTCCCGAAGCTGGGATCCGACGGCACCAAACGCAAACTCGTCGAGTACTACCTGGCCGTCGCGAGCGGGCCGATGCTGACCGCGCTGCGGGACCGGCCCACCCACCTGCAGCGCTTCCCCGACGGCATCGAGGGCGAGGAGATCTACCAGAAGCGGGTGCCGCAGAAGCACCCCGACTATCTGGAGACCTGTCGAGGTGACGTTCCCGTCCGGCCGCACCGCGGACGCATTGAAGGTGACGCACCCGTCGGCCATCGCGTGGGCGGCGCAGATGGGCACCATCACGCTGCATCCGTGGCAGGTGCGCTGCCCCGACACCGAGCATCCCGACGAACTGCGCGTCGATCTGGACCCGCAGCCGGGCACCGGGTTCAAGGAAGCCAGCGCGATCGCGGTCGACGTGCTCAAGCCGGTGCTCGACGAGCTCGGCCTGATCGGCTATCCGAAGACGTCCGGCGGCCGCGGCGTGCACGTGTTCCTGCGGATCAAGCCGGACTGGGATTTCATCGCCGTGCGCCGGGCCGGCATCGCGTTGGCCCGCGAGGTCGAGCGGCGCGCACCCGATGCGGTGACGACGTCGTGGTGGAAGGAGGAGCGCGGCCAGCGGCTCTTCATCGACTACAACCAGAACGCCCGCGACCGCACCTTCGCGTCGGCGTACTCGGTGCGCAAGACGCCGATCGCGACGGTGTCGACGCCGCTGACGTGGGACGAGCTGCGCGACGCCGACCCGGACAACTACACCATCGCCACGGTGCCGGATTTCGTTGCGGGACGGCCTGATCCGTGGGCCGATATCGATTCGAAGCCGCAATCGCTCGACCCGCTGCTGGATATGGTGAAGGCCGACGAGGAACGCGGGCTGGGTGACCTGCCGTATCCGCCGAACTATCCGAAGATGCCGGGCGAGCCGCCTCGCGTCCAGCCGAGCAAGAAGGTCGCCGCGAACTGGGATGACGACGGCAATCCGGTGAACACCAAATGATGAGCGGACGCAGGTGGACTGACGTCGTACGCAAATGGTCTGCAGCGCTGGCGATCTTCGCCATGCTCGCCGGCGGCGTCGGCATCGCGTCCATGATCATTTTCGGCGACCACTCAAAGCCTGCGCCCACCGCCGCGCCTCGCACGCCGCCTTCGCCCCAGCCAAAGGTGCCCACGCCGAGGGAGTTCACCATCGGTGTGGTGGTCACGGCGCAGGACTGTCCGCCCGGGGGCGGGTGTGTCTACACGTACACGATCGAGCCGAAATACATCGGCCTGCATCCGCTACCGGCCGACGAGTTACGGATCGAATACCAGGTAACCGGCGGCCACGAGCCGCAGAGCGGCGACTTCACCGTGCACGGGACCGAGGCCAGGATCATGAAGGACGTCACCCTGGCCGGCCCGCCGGGTGCCCAGCTGAAAGCCGAGGCGACGAAGGTGGTCGTGAGGCCCAACTTCGGCCCACCGCTAGCTCCCACGCCGTCGCAGTCACCACAGCCCCCGGGATAGATCCCGGTGTCGGATATGAGCATTCCGCACGCGCGTCGGCGTGCGGCACAGCAAAGTTAGGGCCGTGACAAAGTCGTCGCTTCTCCGGGCCGAAGAGGGCCTTCCCCGCGGTGTGCAGGGTGCCGCCGATCCCCGCTTCGGAAACGTCGTCCGGGTATTCAAGGGCATGTTCCCCGGCCGCCGGTTCGGCGGTGGGGCGCTGTCGGTTTTCATCGATGGCCGGCCGGTCGTCGACGTTTGGACGGGGTGGTCGGACAGGGCAGGGGTCCAGGCATGGACCGCCGACACCGGCGCGATGGTGTTCTCCGCGACCAAGGGGGTGGCGACCACGGTCATTCACCGCCTGGTCGACCGCGACCTGCTGTCCTACGACGAGCCCGTCGCGGCGTATTGGCCGGAGTTCGGCGCCAACGGCAAGGGCGACATCACGGTGCGCGACGTGCTGCGGCACCGATCCGGGCTTTCGCACCTGAAGGGCGTCACCCGCGACGAGCTGTTGGACCACGAGCTGATGGAGCACAAGCTCGCCGCGGCGTCGGTCGACCACCTCCGAGGCTGGCCCGCGTACCACGCGCTGACGTATGGCTGGCTGCTGTCGGGCATCGCCCGCTCGGTGACGGGGATGGGCATGCGCGAGTTGATTCGTGAGGAGGTGGCGCGTCCGCTCAACACTGACGGACTGCACCTGGGCCGCCCGCCGGCCGATGCGCCGACCAAGGTGGCGCAGATCCTGGCGCCGCAGAGCAGCAGGGGAAACCCGGTGTTCAACTTCGTTGCACCGAAGGTGGCGGGTCTGCCTTTGTCGGGCGCCTTCGGGGCGATGTTCTTTCCCGGCATCAAATCCTTTGTGCAGGGCGATATTCCGTTCCTGGATGGCGAGGTGCCCGCGGCCAACGGCGTGGTGACCGCCCGCGGCCTGGCCAAGATGTACGCCGCCATCGCCAACGGTGGCAGCATCGACGGAGCACAGTTTCTGTCGGCCGAGCTGACGCAGGGGCTGATCGGAAGCCCTCGGCCGTGGCCGGACCTGAACATCGTCATACCCATGCCGTTCCACCTCGGCTACCACGAATCGCCGATTCCCGGACTGCTCAAGGGTTTCGGCCACATCGGTCTGGGCGGGACGCTCGGATGGGCCGATCCTGCGAGCGGTAGCGCGTTCGCGTTCGTGCACAACCGGTTGTTGACGCCGATGGTGCTCGACATGGCGTCGTTCGCCGGACTGGCCCGGCCGCTGCGCAACGCCATCACGGCGGCACGTCACGACGGGGCCAAAGCCGTGCCGCAATACGGCGCACGCTACCGCGAGCCCGGCCAGCGGTCACCGGCCAAGAAGCGGGTCGCCGGGCGGCGTTAGATTCACTGGCCCCGCTTCGAAGCTGAGCTTATGTGCGAGATTTCGGCGATTTCTCGAACACAAGCTCAGTTTCGACGGAGGCCAAACCCTAGCCCTGTGGCACGGTGCCCCGCGGCAGGATCAGCGGCAGATCGTTGTAGGTCACGATGCCCGGCGGCGCGGCAACGACGGCCGGAATGGCATGCAGCGGCGGCGTTGCCGTCATGATGTGGCCGAGCACCATGAAGTCCGCCATCGACGTAGCCTCCGCGATGAAGTCCGGCGGTGGCAGGAAGCCGACCGTCATGTTCACCGTCGGCCGGCCGGCCACCTCGATAACCCAGCCGTCCTGGTCGATCTTCCAATCCGGTTCCAGCGTCTTGGCCTTTACGCCACCGGACGTTCATTTCTACGACGGTCTTGCCCCCGACGATGCCCTGCCAGCTGGCATACACCCCGGCCACACAACCAGCCGGGATGGTCCACGACCCGAGATCGAGATCCTCAGTGGTCTGGGCGTATTCGGCGTCGCAGCGCACGTCGTCGAGTTCGATGCCGAGCGCATCACCGACCATCCGCACCGCCTCGCCGAACACGCCAGTGCCGTGGGCGGTCATGGCCTGCAGGTCGGGGTGGTCGATGGGCTGGCCGAAGCCGACCGGTTTCTCGGTGGCCGGTGAGTCGTAGAACGTGGTGTCGGCGGCCTCGTTGACGGTGATCTTGTCGACGCGGTCGCAGATGCCGGCCGCCACGATGGACAACTGGTTGATGTAGCCCGGGCTGATGCCGGACCCGAACATCGTCGACCCGCCGCGACGGCATGCCTCGGCGATCTTGTCGCGGCCCTCACCCTGGTTGTGTCCGGTGATGAACGACGCCGTCGCGACGACGTTCACGCCGGCTTCCAGGATGCGCACGAGTTCGTCGACGTCGATCCACATCGGGTTGTAGACGACGACGTCGGGTTTGAGTGCGAGCAGCGCGTCGACGTCGTTGGTGGCGTTGATGCCCAGTGGTTCGAGGCCGCACAGGTCGCCGACGTCGCGGCCGACCTTGTCCTGTGACCAGGCGTAACAGCCGACGAGTTCGAGGGTGGGATTGGCCGCGATGGCCGCTACTGAGCTTTTTCCGACGTTGCCGGTCGTCCACTGGACGACCCGATAGGGAGCGGTGTTGAGCACTCGCTCAGCATAGGGCGTCGCGGCTCAATGCCGCTCACTCACGGCCCGGGAGTCAGCGTGGCCTTTCCGGTGCGTTCCTGGCCGGTGGCATCGATCCAGACCAGGTCGACGACGTCGCCGGGATAGTGCCGGTCCAGCACGTAAGTCAGCGTCGTGGCCGAGTCCAGCGCCGTGCCGTCGAGCACCGTGAGGATGTCTCCGTCCATCAGGCCGGCCTGTTCGGCCGGACCACCGGGTAGCACCTCTTGGATGAGCACGCCGGGGCCGTCTCGCGGCGCCGTCCTGACACCGACGCCGAGAAGTATGGGCGGGCCGATGTGCACGGACTCGGACGGCACCTGCGCGCGGATCTGGCCGGCGACGGCCATCGCGTCGTTGATCGGTATGGCGAAGCCTTCGCCGCCCGGGCCCAGCCGGAAGTTCACCGACGCGGCCGTGGTGATGCCGACGACCTGGCCGGCCCCGTTCACCACCGGGCCGCCGGAGTCGCCCGCCCGCACCGGCGCCGCGAATTCGATCAGGCCGGTCAACTCGTCCGAGCTCCCGGTCAGCGCGTCTTCGGCGTTCACGGTGCGGCCGAAGCCGGTGATGCTCCCCACCTCGCGGGTCAGCGGTGCGCCGGAACCGTGGGAGTTGCCCAGCGCGACCACCGGTTCACCTTCGACCAGTTGTCCGGAATCACCGATCGGCGCCGTCGGCAGCCCGCTCCCGCCGATCAGCTGCAGCACGGCCACGTCATGCCGCCGGTCGTAACCGACCAGCTCGGCGGGGAAAGAGCGCCCCGCCACGGTGGCGTTGATCCTGTCGGCGCCCTGCACGACGTGGAAGTTCGTGAGTACCTGCCCGCCCGGGTCGAGCACGATGCCGGTGCCGACGCCGATCGCTCCCTGGTAGTCGATCTCGGTGTCGAGGCGAACGACGGCCGGCTCGACCTGGTCAGCGGCCGCGACCGGGTCGACGGGGGCCGCTATGGCCTTGTGCGGCGGGACAACCAGTGCCAGGACAGCCGCAAGCGCGATCAGCAGGGTCGCCAGCGGGCGACGGACGAGGATCTTGCTCATGCGCCCATATTGCCCGATCTGGGTTCGTTTAACCGTCGGACAGCGACAGCCCGGGTGGTTGGCGGTGTCGCCGTCATCACATGTTGACGCGAATGTGAAGGGAGTCTGTTGGGAAGGGGCTTAGTCGTCAACGGCGACGCCGCCGCGCAAGCGCCTGCGCCGACGCGGTGAGGTCTTGCCTGATGGCCGGCGATTCCGCAGCTTGCCGTTGGCCGGTTCTTCGGCCTCATCCTCGGGAGTTTCGGGCTGATCGTCGGGAGCCTCGTCGGTGGGAGGCACTTCGTCGGCCGTCGACTCCGGCTCCTCAGCCGCCACCGTGACCTCGGCCGGCTCTTCCTCGGTTTCTTCCGCGGCGGGCTCGTCCTCGGCCTCATCAGAGGTCTCTTCGGTGGCGGTCGCCTCGTCTTCCTCGGCGGCCTCGTCCTCGGCGTCCTTGCGACGGCCGCGGCGCTGCTTGCTTTCTTGGGCTTCAGCGGCTTCGGCGGAGGCGGCGGCAGTTCGGCGACGTAGGCCAGGTAGAAGGCGAACATGCCGAGCAGCGCGATCGCGGCGGCGGCGCCGTAGATGCCGAACAGCCATTGACCCGCATCGTCCAGCGTCAGCCAGATCTCGCTGATCGCGGTGCCGATGATCAGCACCCCGGCGATCACGTGCAACCCGATTGACGAGGTCCGCAGCGTCAACGCCAGCTGCGGCGTGCCGAATTCTGGGCGCCGGGTGCGCAGCAGCGTGAACACCACCGGGAGTGCGGCCAGCCCGATCAGCGCGCCGGCGACGATGCGCAGCACCGTGCCCAAGGTGTGGGAGGTATCGCCGAGCAGCTCGGGCCAGCGCGGCAAGACAAAGAAGAAGTACAAGACACCGGCGACGATGCAGAACGACGCGTGCCAAACCACCGCAACAGTGCGGCTCATACCGTTCCTCCTTACTGAACAGCAGTGAGTTCTGCTGGTTTGCGGCCCGAACGGTCCTGGCCGCGGCGGGCGGATGTTCTCCGGAGGACCGGTGCGCATCGTGTGCGGCCGGTGGGCCGGAACTGTCGTGCCTGCCAACTGTGGCCGCGGTGATGTTCAGGCCTGTCCGGCGGTGTGCCCGCCACGGTCCACTGTCCGGGGCGGGGTCCTGCCGGCCGTTGCCTGAACGCCAGCTCGAGACCACGTCTGCCGATCACGGCGGCCGTGATGGGTTCACGGTGGCCGCATCGGAAGTCTGCTACCGACATCCTCGCAGCCACTACCGACAACTCTCGCCACGCCAGCAGCTGTCAACCCCTCCTATTGCTGATTTGGGCCGGGTGCGACCGCCTATCGATCAGCTGGTCGCACCCCGGACCACGTGCGGAGGATGCGGGATTTGAACCCGCGAGGGCTATTAACCCAACCCGCGTTCCAGGCGAGCGCCATAGGCCACTAGGCGAATCCTCCGCGGGCCATGGTAGCCGACCAGCCTCATGCCTCGACTCCCGTTCGTCCCCTGCCCTGCGGGCGTGGGCCCACCGGTCCTCGCTCGTTCCTCGCTGCGATCCTCACTCGCGGTCGTCTTCGGGTCCTCATGCGCCCGTCGAGTTGTTGGTCGGCTGGGTTATAGACTCGCCGTGGACCCCGCGCGGCGTCCATCCTGTGAACTCCCCCAGGGCCGGAAGGCAGCAAGGGTCAATGGGCTCTGGCGGGTGCGCGGGGTCCCCTCACTTGTGGATCCACCTCTGTCGAGACGGTGAAAGGCTGCGCGGTGTCGTTTCAGTCCCTTGGCCGTGATGAACTGCTCGCACAGCATGAGCTTCAACGGCGCAACTACGCCGACCTGCAAGCCAAGGGCCTGAGCCTCGACCTGACCCGCGGCAAGCCGTCACCGGCGCAGCTCGATCTGTCCAACGCGCTGCTGAGCCTGCCCGGCGACAACTTCCGCGACGGTGACGGCACCGACACCCGCAACTACGGCGGCCTGCACGGCCTGCCCGAGCTGCGCGCTATCTTCGGCGAGTTGCTCGGCATCCCGGTGCCCAACCTGATCGCGGGCAACAACGCCAGCCTCGAGCTGATGCACGACGTGGTGGTGTTCTCCATGCTGCACGGTGGCGTCGACTCGCCCCGGCCGTGGATTGCCGAACCGGCCGTGAAGTTCCTCTGCCCGTCGCCGGGATATGACCGGCACTTCGCGATCACCGAGAGCCTCGACATCGAGATGATCCCCATCCCGATGCGCGAGGACGGCCCGGACGTCGACATGATCGAAGAACTCGTCGCCGCCGATCCGGCCATCAAGGGCATGTGGTGCGTGCCGGTCTACTCGAACCCGACCGGTGTCACCTACTCGTGGGAGACTGTCCGGCGACTTGTTCAAATGCAAACGGCCGCAAGCGATTTCCGGTTGATGTGGGACAACGCCTACCCGGTGCACACCCTGACCCATGACTTCGTCCGGCAGATCGACGTGCTGGGCCTGGCCGCGGCGGCGGGCAACCCCAACCGCCCGCACGTGTTCGCGTCCACGTCGAAGATCACCTTCGCCGGTGCCGGCGTCAGCTTCTTCGGCGGCTCGCTGGGCAACATCGCCTGGTATCTGCAGTACGCGGGCAAGAAGTCGATCGGCCCGGACAAGGTGAACCAGCTGCGGCATCTGAGGTTCTTCGGCGACGCCGACGGCGTGCGACTGCAGATGCAGAAACACCAGCAGCTGCTGGCCCCGAAGTTCGCCCTGGTGCTGGAAACTCTTGAGGATCGGCTGGGCGGGTCCAAGATCGCGTCATGGACCGAGCCCAAGGGCGGCTACTTCGTCAGCCTCGACGTGCTGCAAGGCACCGCCAAGCGCACCATCGCGCTGGCAAAGGATGCGGGCATCGCCGTGACCGAGGCGGGGTCGGCCTTCCCGTACCGAAAAGACCCGGAGGACAAGAACATCCGGATCGCGCCGTCGTTCCCGTCGGAGCCCGAGCTGCGTGAGGCGATGGAGGGACTGACGACCTGTGCGCTGCTCGCCGCGACCGAGTCCCTGCTCAAGGGCTGACGTGTTGATTCGTCGGACCGCGTCGGTAGCCTGCTGAGCGTGGCGCTCTACCGCAAGTACCGACCGGCAACCTTCGCCGATGTAGTCGGCCAGGAGCACGTCACCGAACCGCTGTCCACCGCGCTGTCGGCGGGCCGCATCAACCACGCCTATCTGTTCTCCGGGCCGCGGGGATGCGGGAAGACGTCGTCGGCGCGCATCCTGGCCCGCTCGCTGAACTGTGAGAAGGGGCCGACGCCCACGCCGTGCGGGGTCTGCGACTCGTGCGTGGCGCTGGCGCCCAACGGGCCGGGCAGTGTCGACGTCGTCGAACTCGACGCCGCCAGCCACGGCGGTGTCGACGACACCCGGGAGCTGCGTGACCGCGCGTTCTACGCCCCGGCGCAGTCGCGGTACCGCATCTTCATCGTCGACGAAGCGCACATGGTCACCACCGCGGGCTTCAATGCGCTGCTGAAGATCGTCGAGGAGCCGCCGGACCACCTGATCTTCGTCTTCGCGACGACCGAGCCGGAGAAGGTGCTGCCGACCATCCGGTCGCGCACCCATCACTACCCGTTCCGGCTGCTGGCGCCGCGGACCATGCGGGATGCTACTCGAACGCATCTGCTCGCAAGAGGACGTCACCGTCGACGACGCGGTGTATCCGCTGGTGATCCGTGCCGGCGGCGGCTCGCCCCGCGATTCGCTGTCGGTGCTCGATCAGCTGCTGGCGGGTGCGGAGGGCAACCAGGTCACTTACCAGCGGGCTCTGGCGCTGCTGGGTGCGACGGACGTGGCGCTGATCGACGATGCCGTCGACGCGCTGGCGGCCGGGGACGCGGCGGCGCTGTTCGGGGCGGTCGAGGCGGTGATGGACGCCGGCCACGACCCGCGGCGGTTCGCCACCGATCTGCTGGAACGCTTCCGCGACCTGATTGTCATGCAGTCCGTGCCCGACGCGGTTGCGCGGGGAGTGGTCGACGGCCCGGAGGACGTGCTGGAGCGGATGCGGGATCAGGCCACCCGCATCGGCACCGCGACTTTGACGCGCTACGCCGAGGTGGTGCACGCCGGGCTGGGGGAGATGCGCGGCGCCACCGCCCCGCGGCTGCTGCTGGAGGTGGTCTGCGCGCGGCTGCTGCTGCCGTCGGCCAGCGACACCGAGGCGGCGCTGCTGCAGCGCATCGAACGGATCGAGACGCGGCTGGACGTGTCGATCCCCGCGACGGACGCGGCGTCAGCGCCACCCAAGCAGTACACCCGCAAGACCAAGGCGGTGGAGGCGCCGAAAGCTGCGCCGAAACCCGAGCCGGTGGCGGAGCCACCCAAGCCTGAGCCCAAATCCGAGCCCGAAGCCGCGCCGGAGCCCAAGCCGTTGAGCCGCAGCCAGAGCCGGCTACACAACCGGAGCCGTCAGCCGCCCCTCCCGTTGCCGGTGAGCCCAATGCGGCGGCGGTGCGCAGCATGTGGACGACGGTGCGGGAAAAGGTCCGTCAGCGCAGCCGCACCACCGAGGTGATGCTGGCCGGCGCGATCGTCCGCGCCGTCGAGGGCGACACCCTGGTGCTCAGCCACGAATCGGCGCCGCTGGCCAAACGGCTTTCCGAACAACGCAACGCCGACGTCATCCGCGAGGCGCTCAAGGACGCGCTGGGCGTGGACTGGAAGATCCGGTGCGAGGCCGGCGGCGCGGCGCCTGCGCCCGATCCGGCGCCTGCCGCCCCGGCGCAGACGCAACGCGACGAGGAAGAGGAGAGCATGCTGGCCGAGGCCGGCGACGACACCTCCGCGGCGCCGCGACGCGACCCCGAGGAAGCCGCGCTGGAGCTGCTGCAGAACGAGCTCGGCGCCCGCCCCATCGAGGGCAGCTAGGCCGCCCACCACGGCCGCAGCGGCAGCCCGCCGTCGCGGCCGTGCGAGTCGAGCTTGACCGCCAGAACCTGGTGCAGCTGAACGACATTCGTCTCGAAGCCCAGCCGTGAGCCGGCCATGTACAGTCCCCACACCTTGGCGGTGGGCAGTCCGACTTCTTCGACGGCCTCGTCCCAGTGCTCGACGAGGTTGCGGCACCAGTCGCGCAACGTCATGGCGTAGTGGTGGCGCAGGTTCTCCTCGTGCACCACCTCCAGGCCGACGTCCTGGGCCTCGGTGATGATGCGGCCGGAGCCGGTGAGCTCCCCGTCGGGGAACACGTAGCGGTCGATGAAGCCGCCCGCGCTGGGCCCGGTTCGGTTGTCCGGCCGGGTGATGCAGTGGTTGAGCAGCAGCGCGCCGGTGCGCATCTTGGACTTCAGGAAGCGGAAGTACGACGGGTAGTTCTGCACGCCGATGTGTTCGGTCAGCCCGATCGAGGAGACCGCGTCGAATCCGGATTCCCGGACGTCGCGGTAGTCGCCGTGGCGCACCTCGGCCAGGTCGGTCAGGCCTTGTTCGGCGATCGCCTTCTGCCCCCAGGTGGCCTGCTCCTTGGACAGCGTGACGCCGATCGTCTTCACGCCGTGCGCAGCGGCGTAGCGGACCATGCCGCCCCAGCCGCAGCCGACGTCGAGCAGCCGGTCGCCCGGCTTCAGCCGCAGCTTCTCGAAGACCAGCCGGTACTTGTTCTCCTGCGCCTCTTCCAGCGTCGCGTCGGGGTGCGGGTAGCACGCGCAGGTGTAGGTCATCGACGGGCCGAGCACCCATTCGTAGAACGTGTTGGAGACGTCGTAGTGGTGATGGATGGCCTCGGCGTCACGGGTTCGGCTGTGCCGCAAGCCTTCTGCGATGCGCCGCCAGCGCGGCAGCGCCTCCTGCGGCGGCGGCGCGATCGGCTTGAGATGTTCGATGCCGATGGAGCGGACGATGTTGGCCAGCACCCGCGCCGGCGGCCGCCTGAAATCCATCTTCTCGGCCAGCGCCTTGAGCAGCTCGTAGGGATCGCCGGGATGCACGCCGTGCGGTTCGAGGTCGCCGGAGACGTAGGCGCGGGCCAGCCCGAGATCACCGGGGGCCGTGGCGAGATAGGTGGTGCCGCGCGGGGTCAACAGGTCCAGGCCGAGTGCGGCGTCCTCGGGTCCTGCCGTACTGCCGTCGTAGGCAGTGAATTTCAGTGGCAGCTGTCCGGCGGCGAAGATCTCCAGAATCTCGGCCAGGGTGAGCTTCCTGTCCGGCGCATGAGTGGGCTGATCCTTGTAAATCGTCATCGTCGTTGCACCGCCTTCGCATACAGATCGAGGAGACGTGAATCGGGATCGTAGGTCTTCTTAACGGTCTTGTAAGTTTCCCCGCCATAGATTTCGTCAAACTCGTCTTGGCTGTAGTAGGCGTCGGAATACAGCGACTTGTGCCCGTCGAGCTCGCTGACCTTGCGTTCGATCAGCTTGTTGGTGTGCCCTTCGGTGGGTCCGACGGGGACCGACGACCAGAAGCCGACGTTGACGTAGGTGTGGTGCGGCCGGATCGGGTACAGCGGCCAGTCCCGGGTGATCCGGGGGTCGTCCCGCAGCCGCAGCGGGCACAGCCAGATCGGTTCGATCGGGACGTTGGCCAGGAACCAGTCCAGGAATTCGGCGGTTCGCTCGATGGGCACCTCGATGTCTTGGACGACGCGCTCGCGGGTGGGCGGCCCAGGCGAGAAAACGCTGCGCTTCTCGATGCGGTCGGCGATGTTGAACTTCCTGTCGTAGGCCATCAACTTCCAGTAGAAGCTGCTGCGGCGGTAGCGCCGCGGCCAGAACCGGCGGATCCGCGGGTTCTGCGCGCCGAACGCCCGCGAGCACCAGAACCAGTCGGTGTCCCACCGCCACAGGTAGTCGTGGATGGTGAGCCGGTCGTGCTTCTCGCCGTCGGGATGCTGGATGGAGCGGTAGTAGATCTGCTGGCCGGTGTAGTCGCTGACCGGCCCCGGGGTGCTCGTCTGGACGCCCAGGTCAGGTAGCTTTCTGTCGGCGCTGAACACCACGCCGTCGAGGTAGTCGACCGGGGTGCCGTCGAGGCCGCCGGTTTCGATGATGCGGTCCATCGCCGCGACCAGGTCCTGCAGCGAGTGGAACCGCAGGTGGCGCAGTGCGACGAACGGCTTGACGGGTTCCAGCTCGATCTTGAGGCGCACCGAATAGCCAAGCGTGCCATAGGAATTCGGGAAGGCTCGAAAAAGATCGGGGTACAGGTCACGACTTGCGGTGAGCACGTCGCCGGTGCCGGTCAGGATGTCCATCTCCAGCACCGACTCGTGCGGCAGGCCGTTGCGGAACGACGTCGACTCGATGCCGAGCCCGGTGACCGCCCCGCCGAGCGTGATGGTCTTCAGCTGCGGCACCACCAGCGGCGCCAGCCCGTAGGGCAGGGTGGCCGCGACGAGGTCCTCGTAGGTGCACATCCCGGCCACATCGGCGGTCCGCTGCATCGGGGTCGACGGCGATGACACCGGTCAGCCCCGAGACGTCCAGGCCCTTGGTCTTGGTCTTGGCCCGCGCCCGGAACAGGTTCGAGGTGGGTTTGGCGAGCCGGACGGTGGCGTTCGTGCGGAATGGCCCGGTAGCTCGCGAGAAGCCGCTGCACGCCCGCAGCGTGAGCAGGCCGTGCGTCGCTCCCCTCAACAGACACGGATATACGCTAGTCCGCGGCCGCACCCGATGCGACCGCACCAAGCCGGAATCACACCGTTAAACCACCTCTAACTAGGAGTTTTCCCGATGGGACAGGTCAGCGCGTCCAGCACCGTCTTGATTGACGCCTCGCCCGAGACAGTGTTGGCGGCGGTGGCGGATTACCAGAAGGTGCGCCCGAAGATCCTCTCGCCGCACTACAGCGCCTACGAGGTGCTCGAGGGCGGCCAGGGTGCGGGCACCGTGGCCACCTGGAAGCTGCAGGCCACGAAGTCACGGGTGCGCGACGTGAAGGCCACCGTCGACGTGGCCGGGCACACCGTCATCGAGAAGGACGCCAACTCGACGATGATCACCAACTGGACCGTCGCGCCTGCCGGGCCCGGCTCGTCCGTCACCGTCAAGACGTCGTGGCAGGGCGCAGGCGGCATCGGCGGCTTCTTCGAGAAGACGTTCGCGCCGTTGGGGCTGCGCAAGATTCAGGCCGAGGTGCTCGACAACCTGAAGAAGGAGGTCGAGAAGTCCTAGCTGGGCCGCGGTGTCGGGGTCTGCGTCGCGAGGAAGCCCGCGATGCCGCGCACGACGGCGTCGGCGTACTTCTGCCGGCCCTCCGGGGTTTTCATCAATCCCGAGTCGACGGGATTCTTCATGTTGCCCAGTTCCACCAGGATCGACGGGAATTGGGCCAGGTTGAGGCCGGCGATGTCGGAGCGCGGGTTGAGGCCGCCCGAGCCGATGTAGGTGGACGGGACGAAGCCGGAGGCCTGCAGCTGGTCGCGCATGACCTGCGCGAACCGGGGCGACGGCCCGGCCTGGGCGTCGTTGAGCGGCGGCGACGAGTAGAGGACGTGGAAGCCGCGGCCGGTGGGCGGGCCGCCGTCGGCGTGGATGGACACGACCGCGTTGGGCTTGCACGGCGTTGGCCATGGCGGCGCGTTCGTCGACGCAGGGGCCCAGGCCGGTGTCGTCGCCGCGCGACATCGCGGTCCGCACGCCGAGGGCGGTCAATGCCTGCCGGATGCGCAGCGTGGTGTCCCAGGTGAAGGTGTGCTCCGGGTAGCCGTCGTCGGTGGAGGTGCCGCTGGCCTGGCAGTCCTTGGTGCCGCCGCGGCCGGTGGGCACCTGCCGGCTGATCGAGGCGTCGTTGGAGCCGTTGTGGCCGGGGTCGAGGAACACGATCATGCCGGCGATGTTGGCCGGAGCGGCGGACGCGGGCGTGACAAGGTTCGACGCGACGACTATGAGGGCGCAGGCGGCCGTCAGGGCGCCGACACGCAGGCTGGCTGGGACGTGCACCGCGTCAAGGTAGCCCGCGGGCGACTAGGCTGAAAGCCCAAACCGCCGCATGCCAGCGAGAGCAACCAAGTCGAGACCAAGACGCAAGGGGACTGTCATGCAACCCGGAGGCCAGCCCGACATGTCGGCACTCCTCGCGCAGGCCCAGCAGGTGCAGCAGCAGTTGATGGAGGCCCAGGAAGCGCTGGCCAATTCCGAGGTGCACGGCCAGGCCGGCGGCGGGCTGGTGCAGGTCACCATGAAGGGCAGCGGCGAAGTGGTGGCCGTGGCGATCGACCCGAAGGTCGTCGACCCCTCAGATGTCGAGACGCTGCAGGATCTCATCGTCGGCGCGATCGCCGACGCATCCAAGCAAGTCACCATCCTGGCGCATGACCGGCTCGGGCCGCTCGCCGGCGGGATGGGCGGCATGGGTCTGCCGGGGCTGTAATTGTTTGAAGGCCCCGTCCAGGATCTGATCGACGAGCTCGGCAAGCTGCCCGGTATCGGGCCGAAGAGCGCGCAGCGGATCGCCTTTCACCTGTTGTCCGTCGAGCCGCCGCGATATCGATCGGTTGACGGCGGTGTTGAACAAGGTGCGCGACGGCGTCAAGTTCTGCGCGGTGTGCGGCAATGTCTCCGACGACGACCGCTGCCGCATCTGTTCTGACGCGCGTCGTGACGCGTCGGTGGTGTGTGTGGTCGAGGAGCCCAAGGACGTTCAGGCCGTCGAGCGCACGCGTGAATTCCGCGGCCGCTACCACGTGTTGGGTGGGGCGTTGGATCCGTTGTCCGGCGTTGGGCCAGAACAACTTCGGATCCGTGAGCTGTTGAATCGGATCGGCGAGCGGGTCGACGGCGTGGACATCAGCGAGGTCATCATCGCGACCGACCCGAACACCGAGGGCGAGGCGACGGCCACGTATCTGGTGCGGATGCTGCGCGACATCCCGGGGCTGACGGTGACGCGGATCGCTTCGGGTCTGCCGATGGGCGGCGATCTGGAGTTCGCCGACGAGCTGACCCTGGGCCGGGCATTGGCCGGCCGCCGCCAAATGGTCTAGTTGCCGCCGCCGGCGTCCAGCTTTCGCGACACTCAAACCTCTGCGGCGACACGCCGACGAGCATCGCAGAGGTTTGAGTTTCGAGGAAATGTCAGTGGCCGCTGGCAGTGTGCAGCCATGGGGGAAGTCTTCATCGGAAGCGACGCCGTGCGAAGCGGCAAGCTCACCGGGCACCAATTACGCACGCATTACCGCCCTGAGTTTCCGAACGTCTATGTGGACAAGTACATCGAGCCGCCGATCGACGACAGGGCGTACGCGGCGTGGCTATGGTCGAAGCGACGAGCTGTCGTCGCAGGAGTGGCGGCGGCCGCCTTGCACGGCTCCCAGTGGATCGAGAGCGACCATCCGGTCGAGCTGATCTGGCGCAATACCGAACCGCCGCACGGCCTGATCGTCCGCAACGAGCGTGTGCACGACGATGAGATCACCCGGATCGATTGCATGTCGGCAACGACGGTGCCTCGGACGGCGTTCGACCTTGGCCGTCATCTGCCCCGCGGCGAGGCGCTCGCCCGGTTGGATGCGCTGATGCGCGCGTCGCCCTTCTCCGCCGAGGACGTGGCGTTGTTGATGAAACGCTACCGACGCGCCCGGGGGCTTCGGCAGCTAAGCGAGTTGCTGCCGCTTGTCGACGGCGGCGCCGCGTCCCCAAAGGAAACATGGCTGCGATTGCTGTACATCGACGCGGGATTGCCAAGGCCCACAACACAGATCCCCATCGTCGCGGGCCGCGGGAAACTCGTCCGGATGGCGGACCTGGGCTGGGAGGAATTCATGGTCGTGTCCGAGTATGACGGCGAGCAGCACCAAACCAACCGCGGGCAGTACACCAAGGACATTCGATCCTTGCGCAAGGCAAGGAGTTTGGGCTGGATCGTTGATCAAGTCATCAAAGAGGACCGGCCAGCCGAGATCGTCGAGCGTGCGCGGACGGCGCTGTTGAGTCGCGGCTGGAAACCCTAGCCGCCGCGCGGCTTTCAGGTGTGCTGCCGACGCCAGCTTGAGGTGCACCAGATCCGACGCGACCGTCGCCACCGTGAAGCCCTCGTCCAGCCGCCGCGCCGCGGTTGCCCCGTCAGACGTATGTATCCCAGCCGCGATTCCCGCGGCCGCGGCCGCTTCCCGCACGCGACGAAGGGCGGCCTCGAACGCGTCGTCCACCGCCGGATCCTGCGAGCTCGCGCCGCCGATCGCCAACCGCAAGTCCGACGGGCCGACATAGACGCCGTCGAGTCCCGTTACCGCGCAGATCTCCTCGACGTTGGCCAACCCGTCCGGTGTCTCGATCATCGCGAGCACGACGGTGTCCCGGTCGGCGTCAGCGGGCAGCGGGCCGATCCGCAGCTGCGACCGCATCGGCCCATACGACCGAACACCCGCTGGCGGATACGTCGCCGCGGCAACCGCTTTCGCGGCTTCGGCAGGCGTTGTTCACCATCGGAACGATCACACCCGCCGCGCCCGCGTCGAGCGCACGTCCAATGGCTGCCGCGTCGTTGGCCTCCACCCGCACCAACCCGACCGTCGACCCCGACGCGTCGATCGCCGTCAGCCCGGCGACCATTCCCGAGTACCCGATCAGCCCGTGCTGCATATCCAAAGCGATGTAATCCCAACCGATGTGGGCCAGCCACTCCGTCGACACCGGACTGTCCAGCACCGACCAGTAGCCCAGCAGGCGTTCACGCCCGCGAAGGCGCGCCGCGAACTCGTGTGCGCTCAAAACCTCGCTCCTATCGGTTGTAGTTCGGCATCGGACCGCGCAGGGCCGCACCGACATCGTCGCAGGCCTCCACGAGCTCATCGTCCAACGGCCCCTTGGCCACCGCCGCGATGTTGGACCGCAAGTGTTCCACCTTCGAACCGCCGAGCAGGATCGGGCCCGCCGCCGGCTTCGAAACCAGCCACCGCAACGCCAACTCCGTCAGCGGCATGCCGGCTTTGTCCGCGACCACCGACAACTGCTGAACGGCCTCGAAAATGGCTGCGTTCCAATATCTCTGCTTGTACATCGACGCCAGCCGCGAGTTGCCGAAGCGGCCCTCGGCGGGATCGGAGTCGAACGAGTGCCGCCCGGTCAGCAGGCCGCCGCCGAGCGGGTTGTAGACGACGGTGGTCAGGCCGGTGACCGCGGCGAACTCGGCGTACTCCTCCTCGATGCGCCGGGCCAGCAGGTTGTACAGCTGCTGCGCGGCGACCGGCCGCGGCGCGCCCACGTCATCGGCGGTGTGGTTGACCTCGGCGATCTGCCACGCCGCGTAGTTCGACACCCCCAGCGCACCGATCTTGCCCTCCGCCACCAGTTCCGCGACGGCGCCCAGGGTTTCGGCCAGCGACGCGGCCCGGTCGGGCTGATGGAGATAGAACAGGTCGACGTGGTCGGTAGCCAAGCCGCGACAGGCTGCCCTCGACGCTGGCCCGCAGACCGGCCGCCGACAGCGGGGAGTGGTCGCCGGCGTCGGGATGCGGCATGCCGGCCTTGGTCGCCAGCGTGACGCGATCACGCCGGCCGTCCAGCAGTCGCGCCAGCATGCGTTCGGATTCCCCGCCCGCGTAGCCGTTCGCGGTGTCGATGTGGGTGATCCCGGCGTCCAGTGCGGCGTCCAGCATCGCCGCGGCACCATCGAAATCGACCGTGTCACCGAACGTCATCGTGCCCAGGACCAGCGGGCCGAACACGGGCATCAAGCAACTCCTTGCAGTACTTGGCGCGGCTTGACGCCGACCATGGTCGTGGGGTCCAGTGCTGCGGCCCGCAGCGCCCGCGTGTACGGCTCGGCGGGACGCGCGAGAACGTCTGCGGTAGAGCCTCGTTCGACGATCTTGCCGCCCGACATCACGACGATGGTGTCGCTGATCTCCCGTACGACGCCGAGGTTGTGCGAGATGAACACGTACGTCAGCCCGGTGTCACGCTTGATCTCGCGCAGCAGGTCCAGCACCTGCGCCTGCACGGACACGTCGAGCGCGCTGGTCGCCTCGTCGCACACCAGCAGTTCGGGCCCGCTGGCCAGCGCACGCGCGATGCCGATGCGCTGGCGCTGGCCGCCGGAGAACTCGCCGGGCCTGCGGTTCAGCGCCGTCGAGGGCAGGCCGACGCGGTCGATCAGTGCCGCCGCCCGCTTGTGCCGTTCCTGCTTGTTGCGGATTCCCTGCAGCCGCAACGGTTCTGCCACGATATCGACGGCCGTCAGGTGCGGGTCCAGCGAGCCGTACGGGTCCTGGAACACCATCTGGATCCGCGAGCGGAAGGGACGCATCGCCCGGTCGGACAGCCCGGCGATGTCGGTGCCGTCGACCTTGATCCGTCCCGACGTGGGCGTCAGCAGCCGCACGATCGCCTTGGCGATCGTTGACTTGCCGCAGCCGGACTCGCCGACGACGGCGAGCGTCGACCCCTTGTCAACCGAGAAGCTGACCCCGTCGACGGCGCGGAAGCTGCCATAGTCGACGACGAGGTCCTCTACCGCCAACAGGCTCATGCGACGCCCTCGAGGCTCGGCCGCCGCATTCTGTGCCCAATATTCGCTCGCAAGCTTGCTCATGCCTCGCTCCCACTCGCTCCGGTCATGCGTCCCTGCTGCGATCCTCACTCGCCGTCGCCTTCGGGTGCTCATGCCGGAACTCCCATGGTGGTGTCGTCGGACAGCCGCGGCACGGCGGCCAGCAGCTTCTTGGTGTAGGCGCTCTGTGGGTTGCGCAGCAGGTCGTCGGCCTCACCGCTTTCCACGAACCGCCCGTCCTTCATCACGTAGATGCGATCCGACATCAGCCGCGCGACCCCGAGGTCGTGCGTGATCAGCAGCAGCCCAATGCCGGTGCGCTCCTGCAGTTCGAGCAGCAGATCGAGGATCCTGGCCTGCACGGTCACGTCCAGCGCGCTGGTGGGCTCGTCGGCGACGATCAGTTCCGGCCCGGCGGCCAGCGCGGCGGCGATCAGCACGCGCTGCATCATCCCGCCCGACAGCTGGTGCGGGTACTTCGACAGCTGCTGTGCCGGGTTCGGAATCTTGACCTGCTCGAGAAGCTCGACCGCGCGGGCGGTTTCGCGCGCCTTGCCGGTGATGCCGCTGTGCCGGATTGCGTCCCGAAGCTGCGAGCCGATCGTGTGGACCGGGCTCAGCGCGGTCATCGGATCCTGGGGGATCAGCGCGACGTGCCTGCCGCGGATCTTCTCCAGTGCCTTGGTCTTTCCGAGGATGTCGGTGTCGCCGAACCGCGCCGATCCGGACATCACCGCCAGCTCGTCGGGCAGCAGACCGAGGATGCCCATCGCGGTCGTCGACTTGCCAGACCCGGATTCACCGATGATGGTGACGGTCTCACCCGCGTCGATGCAGAACGAGACCCCGTCGACCGCACGGACGACACCGTCGGCGGTGATCAGTTCGATCTGCAGGTCGTCGACGCGCAGCAGGTTGCCCATCTCTAAGCCCCTTTCTTCCGCAGCGGAAGGCGTTGCAGCAGCCTGAATTTGAAGCCGCCGCGACGGTCGCGCAGGCCGTCGCCGAGGAAGTTCACGCCCACCACGAGCAGCGCGATGACCAGGCCGGGCAGCGTCACCAGCCACCACGATGTGGTGACGTAGTCCTGACCGTCGGCGATGATGCGGCCCCAGGTGGCGAACGGCCGCTGCGGGCCCGCCCCCAGGTAGCTCAACGCGCTTTCCAGCAGGACGGCCTGGGCCAGCAGCAGCAGCGCGACCAGCGATACCTGCTTGATGACGTTGGGGATGATGTGGCGCAACAGGATCGCGGTCGCTCCGAGACCAAGCACGTGTGCCGCCTCCACGTACGGTTTCTCGCGTTCGACCAGACACAGCGAGCGGGTGAGACGGGCGATCTCGGGCCACTGGGCGATCGCGATGACGAAGGTGATCACCGGTATCGACGGGCCGAACAGCGCGACGACGAGCAGCAGCATCATCAACAGCGGCAGCGACAACTGCGCCTCGAGCAGGCGGCTGACAATCGTGTCGGCCCAGCCGCCCCAGTAGCCCGCGACTGCGCCGAGCACCAGGCCGATCACACCCGACACCACGACGGCCAGAATGCCGATGGTCAGCGACACCTGTCCGCCGAAGAGCACGCGCGCCAACAGGTCCCGGCCGAGCTGATCGGTGCCGAACAGATGACCGTCGGTCAGCGGAGGCAGCCGGCGCGACGCGAGATCCGTGGCGTCCGGGGAGGGCAGCGGAAGCACCCGCGCGAACGCGACCGGCAGGATCACGACCAGCGCGCAGATGCTGCCCACCCACATCTTGACTCGGCTGTCGCGGGCCCGGCGGGTCGCGCCGGCGCGGGCGATGTCACGCGGTGTGACGGCGGACGGGCGCGGCGTGGCCGGGGCTTCGATGAGGGTGGTCACTTGGCGGTTCCCTTTCCGAGCCGGACCCGTGGGTCGAGGAGCGGATAGCAGAGGTCGACGAGCAGTTGCACCAAGATCGCGAGCACAGCCGTCACCAGCACGGTGGCCTGGATCAGCGGGTAGTCCCTGGTGTCCAGAGCGCGAACGACGAGTGAGCCGACGCCGGGCCAGGCGAACACCACCTCGACGAGGACGACGCCGTTGAGCATCAACGCGAACCGGGTGCCCAGCGCGGTGAACACCGGTATCGCGGAGTTGCGCAGCGCGTATCGCCAGATCAGCTCGCGTTCGGACACACCGCGCGACCGGGCGACCGTGACGTACGGCGACGTGAAGGCGCCGGACATCTCGCGGCGGACCAGGCGGGAGATCAGCGCGATCTGAAGGATTGCGATCGTGACGGTCGGCAGTACCAGGCTGGACCACGTCGCGAAGCCGGCGGTCGGGAAGATCGGGATCAGCACGGCGAACAGGGTGATGAGCATCAAGCCGGTCCAGAAGTCGGGCATCGACTGCCCGGCGATCGTGACCGCGTTGGCCGCGAGTTCGCGCCGGGTCTCGGCGTGGCGGGCCATCCACACACCCAGCGGGACGGACACCACGGTGGTCAGCAGGATCGCGGCGATCGACAGCGTGAGCGTGTACGGCATCCGGTCCAGCACGACGTCGAACGCGGGCGCCTGGAACGAGTAGGACGTGCCGAGGTCGAGGTGCAGCACGCCCTGCAGGTAGCGCAGGTACTGGACGATCACCGACTGGTCGAGGCCCATGTCGGACCGGATCCGGGCCAGGTCCTCGTTGGTCGCCGAGCGGACCGGCCATCGCGTACGCCGGGTCGCCCGGTGCCAGCCGGATCAGCACGAACACGGTGGTCAGGGTCAGGAACACCGTGAGCGCGCTCTGGCCGAGCCGCTTGAAGACGTATTTGAGCAGTGCGTTCGACGGCCGTGAGGCCGCTGCGCTGGTGGACTGAGCCGGCGCTACCGTGTCGGCGAGCTGCTGAGTCATCGACGACCTTTCTGTTACCCAGCTCACAATTCCACTATTGCGCGTTCTGCGCAAGTCCCATGCGCATGTGTTGCGTGTTGTGAGCAAGTAGGCGTAGAGTCCGGTGTGTCCACGATCACACCCGGGAGGTCGACGGTGGCCAAACCGCTTTTCGAGCAACCGTTTTCGCGCAGAACCATGCTGCGCTCGAGCCTGCTGCTCGGGGCCGGGCTGGCCGTCGGCTCCGGTGCGGCTTGCGCGACGCCGACCGGGACGCCCGGCCCGACGACCGATGAGCCTGGGGCTGAACAGGTCCCTGGTCAGCCTCGACAACAAGCTCAACCAGTTCGACGCGGCGGTGACCGTCCAGCGCGGCGTTCGGCAGGCACTGACGGAGATCGACAAGGACCTGCGGACGCGGCTGGTGCTCGCCGACCAGTTCAAGCTCACCTCGCCGACGCAGTGGTACGTGCACCTGCGGCCGGGAATCCGGTACTCCGACGGCTCGCCGGTCGCGGTCGAGGATGTCGCGACCGCGCTGAAGATGTACAGCGAGGTCGACGGATCCTTCGTCGCAGCCTTCTTCCCGGAGTTCCCCACCGTCGAAAAGATCGACGAGACGAGCTTCACGCTCAACACCGAGCGGCCGGTACCGGTGCTCGACTACCTGATGTCGAACATCCTCATCACGCCCGGCGGCCAAGAATGCCCCGGAGGAACTGCAGTCCGGCGTCGGAACCGGCCCCTACGTCGTCACCGAAAGCAATCGCGGCGCGGGCACCTACACCCTGGTGCGCAACGACAAGTATTGGGGCACGCCGCCACACGTCGAATCGGTTCGGGTGCAGTTCATGCCCGACGAGACCAGCCGCGTCGTCTCGTTGCGCAGCGGTGAGATCGACGTCATCGACTCGATCACCCCGGATTCGGCCGACCAACTCGACGGCCTCAACGGCGTCAGCATCGACCGTGTCGACGGTGTCCGGCTCAACCAGCTCTTCTTCAATTTCCGCAAGCCGCCGGGACATCCGCTCGCCGACGCTCGCGTGCGGCGCGCGCTGACGTATGCGATCGACGGATCCTCGCTGATCGACCATGTGCTGCAGGGCTCGGCCATCCACGCCCCGCGGCGTCATCCCGATGGGCCTCGACGGGGCCGTCGAGACCGGCGAATACACCTACGATCCACAGCGGGCCCGCGCCGAGCTCGACGCGCTCGGAGTGCGCGACCTGCAGCTCAAGATCATCTGGGAGTCAGGCGAATTCGCCGCCGACACCGACATCATGGAGTCGGTGGTCCAGATGCTCGGCGCCGTCGGTGTGCAGGCCAGGCTGCAGCAGTTCGAGCCGGGCGGCGACATCTCGCAGTGGCGCCAGGGCAAGGCCGGCGACTGGGATGTGCTCGGCAACGGCTTCCCGAGCCCGACCGGCCTGGCGCTGACGATCATGCAGGGCATGTACGCCGGAACTCCCGAGAAGGAAGCGACGCGAGACTCCTACCACGGCTATGTCTTTCCCGAGATCACCGCGGTCATCACGCAGGCATCGGAAGAGCCCGACCCGACCCGGCGCAACGCACTGCTCGCCGACGCGCAGCGACGGGTCTGGGACACCTGCCCGATGATGTGGTCGTTCGTGCCAAAGTCGGTGCTGGCACGCCGCAACCGCATCGACGGTGTCGCGCTGCGCCCGACCAACTCCTACGACCTCACGGCGGTGTCGTCTGCAGGAGCACTGAGCACAGCACATCCTCACTACCGACGGCGTGCTGCGCGCCACCGATGAACCCGGCAGGCGCCAAGCGCTGCTGCCCGCGCCGCAGGTGCAGAACCACGCCGCGAATCTTGCTGTGCTGCCGGATGGTTCGCTCGGCTGCGTCTGGTTCGCCGGCACGCAGGAAGGCGTACCGGACATCAGCGTCTGGTTCTCCCGCCTCGACGGTGATGCGTGGTCGCAGCCGGTGCAGCTGTCCGACGACCCGACCCGATCCGAACAGAACCCCGTGCTGCACGTGCGGGATTCCGGCGAGGTTTGGCTGCTGTGGACGTCGCAGCACGCGGGCAATCAGGACACCGCGCGGGTGATGCGCCGGATCTCTTTCGACGGCGGCACCAGCTGGGGTCCGATCCACACGCATGCTGCCGGAAACCGCCGAGGGCGGAATCTTCGTCCGTCAGCCGATCGTCGCGCTGCCGAGCGGTCGGCTGCTGTTGCCGATCTTCCACTGTGTGCGGGTGCCCGGACAGAAATGGGTGGGCGAGCGCGACTACAGCGCAGTGATGATCTCCGACGACGCCGGCGGATCCTGGCGCGAAGTCGTCGTCCCGGACAGCACCGGCTGCGTGCACATGAACATCGGCAGGCTGGCCGACGGTACCCTCGTCGCGCTGTATCGCAGCCGGTGGGCCGACGCCGTCTACCGCAGCACGTCCACCGACGACGGGGAATCGTGGACGTCGCCGGAACCCACGGAGCTGCCGAACAACAACTCGTCGATCCAATTCGTGGTGCTGCCCGACGACCGACTTGCGTTGGTGTTCAACGAGTCCAGCGCCGCCGACGCCACCGCGCGACGGACGTCGCTGTACGACGAGATCGATGACGACGGCCTCGCCGACGCGCCGGCTTCGACCGAGGAGGCGCCGGTCAGCCGCGCGTTCTGGGGTGCCCCGCGCGCACCGATGACGCTGGCCATCTCCGACGACGCCGGTTTGACGTGGCCGGTCCGTCGCAACATCGAGGTCGGCGACGGGTATTGCCTGTCCAACAACTCCCGCGACGGGCTCAACCGCGAGTTCTCGTATCCGACGATCGCTGCGACCGGTGACCGGTTGCACGTCGCGTTCACGCGCTTCCGGCAGGCCATCGAGTACGTCGAGGTCACATCCGACTGGATCAGTGGGCCGTGAAGTCGGCCGTCGTCACCGGTGCGAGCTCCGGAATCGGTGCCGCCACCGTCCGCCGGCTGCTCAGTGACGGCTGGCATGTGACGGGCATGAGCCGCCGCGACCCACAGCTCGACGATGACCGATTCTCTTGGACCCCAATCGATCTCGGCGACCTCGACACACTGAGAAGCCGTGCCTCCGAGATCGGTGCGGTCGACGCGGTGGTGCATGCCGCGGGCCTGCAACGCTCTGCGCCGCTTGGCGCGCTGAAGGTCGAGGACGGGCTGGACATGTGGCGCGTTCACGTCGCGGCCGCCGAGGTTCTGGTCAACGCGCTGGCCGAGAAGATCCGTGATGGTGGTCGGGTGGTGCTGGTCGGCAGCCGCACGATGACCGGCAATGCCGGCAAGAGTCAATACGCGACAACGAAATCCGCGTTGACCGGGATGGCGCGGTCGTGGGCGGCCGAACTCGTCGACCGTGCGATCACCGTCAACGTCGTCGCACCGGGACCGACGGACACCCCGATGCTCGCCGACCCGGCCCGGCGCAGCACGCCTGTAAGACTGCCGCCGATGGGCCGCCTGATCGACCCCGACGAGGTCGCCGGTCTGATCTCATTTCTGCTTGGCCCGCATGGCCGCAGCATCACCGGCCAGGCCATCGTGCAGTGCGCGGGTGCGTCGCTACCGTGATGCGCGAAATACGCAGAACTGTTAGCCTGGAATGCGCACACCACGCACGCCAGCTGGGGGAATCACGATGATCACGGTGCTCGCCGACGATCTGTCGGGCGCGGCCGAAGTCGCGGGTGTATTTCTCGACCGTGCCGCCCCGTTGTCATTGCGGCTCAACGGATTCGGGCCGCTCGCGGAACCTGGCGTCGTAATCGCGGATCTGAACACCCGCTCGTTGACTCCGCATGAGGCGGCGCAGGCCGTGCGGTCTGCACTGACCGACGTCCCGGCCCACATGCGCGTCCTGAAGAAGATCGATTCCCTGCTGCGGGGAAATATCGCCGCCGAAGTCGCGGTGCTCGCCGAACGGGGACCGGTGGTTGTCGCCGCGGCATTACCCGCTCTTGGCCGCGTTCCGTCGCGTCATTCAGTGGCGGAGTTGTTCCCCGAGCCGCTGATGGCCACCGGGCGGATCACGATCTGCGACGCGGAAACCGACGCCGACCTTGACGACGTTGTAGCTGCCGCCAACCTCATCCCCGGCGCTCAACTCGTCGGCACTTCCGCGTTGGCCGCCGCTGTCGCGCGGACGCTACCTGCCGGGCATCCGCCGGAGGCGCAGCCGCGTCCGTCGAATTCCGTTCTGACGGTGGTCGGTACCGCAGAGCCGACCGCAACGAGTCAGGTTGAGGCACTTGTCGCTGAGGTGCCCGCGAGGTCGCCGTCGACGCCCGCGCGTTGCTGCACGACAAGGCGGACCCCGAGCTGGTCCAGCGCGCGCTCGACCGCGGCTCCGCTGTCGTCACCATCGGTGGTGTGGTGGAACCCTCAGAGGGCCAAGCCGTCTCGGCTGCGCTCGGTCAGTTCATCGCCAGCGCGGCGGCGCAACACCGGCCAGATCTGGTCCTGACCGGCGGCGAAACGGCGAGGGCCGTCGTCGACGCTGTCGGGATCAGGTCTTTGCGGCCGGTGCACGAAATCCACCATGGCGCAGTCGCTTCGGTGGCGCCCGACGGCCGACGCGTCGTGACGCGGCCCGGCAGTTTCGGTGACGCCGACAGCCTGGTGACCATTGCCCGATACCTCAACCCACAACACAAGGACTACGCATGACACCCTCCAACCAGCCCCTGCCCGTCGTCGCAGTCACCATGGGCGACGCCGCCGGAATCGGCCCGGAGGTGATCGTCCCCGCTCTGCTGGACGACACCGTACGGGGCCTGTGCAACCCGGTGGTCATCGGCGACGCGAAGAGACTGCGCAAGGCGGCCGAACTCGTGGGCCTGCGACGCCGACATCGTCACCGTCGAGTCGGTCGCCGAGGCCGCACAGGCGCCGGGCCGCATCAACGTCATCGATCTCGGACTGCTACCCGACGACCTGCCCTGGGGTGAGCTCTCGGCCGTGGCCGGCAACGCGGCCTACGAATACATCCGGGTGGCAAGCGAACTCGCGGTCCGCGGCGAGGTGCAGGCCATCTGCACCGCGCCGCTGAACAAGGAGGCGCTGCACGCCGCCGGGCACATCTATCCGGGTCATACCGAGCTGCTCGCGTATCTCACTGGCACGGAGGAGGTGTCGATGATGCTCTCGACACCGAAGATGAAGGTCATCCACGTCACCACGCACATCGGCCTCATCGATGCGGTCGACAGGATCGAACCGGGTCTGGTCGAGCGCACCATCCGCCGTGGGCACGACGCGCTGGTCCGGGCGGGTGTCGCCGAGCCGAAGATCGGTGTGTGCGGGATCAATCCGCATGCCGGCGAGGGCGGCTTGTTCGGCTACGGCGAAGAAGAGAAGAAGATCATTCCCGCGGTCGAGGCGCTGCAGGCCGAGGGCTGGGAAGTGCACGGGCCGTTGCCCGCCGACACCGCGTTCTTTCTCGCCGGCCGCGGCGACTACGACCTGATCGTCGCGATGTACCACGACCAGGGCCACGGCCCGGTGAAGGTGTTGGGCATCGAGGCGGGCGTCAACATCACCGTCGGGCTGCCGGTCATCCGCACCTCCGTCGACCACGGCACCGCATTCGACATCGCCGGCAAGGGAATCGCCGAGCACGGCAGTATGATCGAGGCGCTCCGACAGGCCGCCGAATTGGCAAGCAGCACAGCGGTAGTGAAATAGGAGGCTGGATATGCCCGCACCGCGAGTCGAAGGCCCGCAGAGCTGAGATCGTCCGGCTCGCCCGGTCTAGCGGGCTGGCCAGCGTCGAGGAGCTGTCCGCCCAATTCGGCGTCACCGCGTCGACGATCCGCCGCGACCTGAGCCTGTTGACCTCCCAAGGGCTGATCGCGCGCACGTACGGCGGCGCGATCGCCCTGCAACGGCGAGCCGAGTCCTCGCTGCGGCAGCGCGCGCTCGAGGGCTGCGACGCGAAGCGGGCGATCGCGCGGTGGGCCGCCCAGCAGGTGCAGCCAGGGGAGACCATCCTGCTCGATGCCGGAACGACAGTGGGGGCCATGGGGGAATTCCTCTGTGACGTCCCGAATCTGACCGTCGTCACCGCCGGTCTCACCGCGCTCGAGGCGCTCGCCGACGCCGACGACGTCAGGGTCGAGTGCATCGGCGGCACGCTGCGGCATCTGAGCCAGGGATTCATCGGCCCGCTTGCGGAAGCGACGCTGCAACGCCTGACATTCGATCGCGCGTTTCTCGGCGCCGACGCCGTGACCGCAGACCTCGGTATCTGCGAAGCCGAACTCGAGCAGACGCGGCTCAAAGAAATGATGATGCAGCGGTCCAATCGGATCTACGTGCTCGCGCACGCAGACAAGTTGGGCCGCCGCCCGTTCCATGCCTGGGCTCCGATCCCGGCTGATGCCACACTCGTGACCGATCGGTCCGCGACCGACCGAGCAGATTCGCGCGTTTGAGAAAGCCGGTGTGGGCGTCGTACGTGCCGCGTCTGCTGTAGCCGCGATCGACTCCTCAGGGTGATGTCCGCCCGCGTTCTTGTCACCACACCCAGCTTCGGACGGTTCTCGCCCGACCCGCTTCGCGCTGCGCAAGAGCGAGAACTCCAGATTGTCAAACCTGCTTTTCCACACCCACTTTCGTCCGAACAACTCGCCGAGGAGTTCCGCCGAGTCCGTCCGCACGCCGCGATCGTGGGACTCGATGATGTCTCCGGCGCTGCCGTCGCCGCGCTCGACGGCATTCGCATCGTCGCCAAGCACGGCGTCGGTACAGACAACATCGACGTCGCTGGGGTCGAGGCGCACGGTGGCATCGTCGTGAACGCGCCCGGCAGTAACAGCGACGCCGTTGCGGACCTCACACTCGGGTTGATCATCGTCACGACCCGGCGCGTTCTCGAAGCGTCCGCAAGTCTCATGCGTGGCGAGTGGTCGACATTCCCGGGCCGTGAGATCGGTGGCCTCGTACTTGGCATCATCGGGTTCGGCCGGATAGGTCGTGCCGTCGCGATCCGCGCGCACGCATTCGGGGCCAGAATCCTCGCGTACGACCCGTTCCTCCCCGATACGGCCTTCGCGGACGCCGGCGTGGAACGTGTCGGCCTCGCCGACCTGCTCACCGGAAGCGACGTCGTGACGCTGCATATGCCGGGCGAGAAGGACAAACCGTTGCTCGACCCGGCGGCGCTTGCCACCATGCGCCACGGTGCCGTGCTTATCAATGCCGCCCGCGGTGGCCTTGTCGACGAGAACGCCGCCGCGGCAATGCTTCACGACGGCCACCTCTCGGCTGCGGCGTTCGACGCATTCGGTGAGGAACCGCCGAGCAACTCGCCGCTTCTTCACGCGCCGAACGTGGTACTGACGCCGCACATCGGCGCCTACACCGACGGTGCAAACGCTGCGATGGGCGTCGCAGTCGTCGACGACATCGCGCGGGTGCTGGCCGGCGAGCAGCCCCACAACCGAGTCACCGCATAACCTCAGGTATTGCGCAGATCACGCAAAGCTATTGCGCACACCGCGCAGCTCTTGTAGCGTCGGTCACACCCCACAATCCAGTGAGCCACAGCACATACGGGGATTCGAGACCGAGGAGTCGACTTTGACCGCGACCGCGCAAACCGCGCACGATCACGTACTTCCGGAGAGCCCGTCCGACCCTTACCAGCTGCGTCCCGAGTACGCCATGGACCCGCCGACGACTTTCCGCGGGCGCCTGCGGTTCCTTGGGCCCGGCCTGCTGTTGTCCGCGGCGATCGTCGGATCAGGTGAGCTCATCACCACAACGGCGTTAGGGGCGCAAGCGGGTTTCGTGCTCCTGTGGCTGGTCATCATCAGCACCGCGGTGAAGGTATGGGTTCAGCTGGAACTTGCTCGGTGGTCGATACTTTCGGGCAAGACCGCGCTGGAAGGTTACGCCCAGGTTGGTCCCCGCTTTAGAGGCATCAGCTGGATCAACGGACTGTGGATCGGCATGGACTTCGCCAAAATGCTTCAGCGGGGCGGAATCATCGGTGGCGCCGTCACGGCATGTTCGGTCCTGCTGCCCATCGTTGGTGAGCCCCTTAGCTTCTCGTCACTGCTGGTATGGACGATCATCGTGTTGACCGCGGTGGTTTCGATCGTCTACACCAACCGCTACAGCGTGGTGGAACGCGTCGCCGTGGTTGCCATTGTCTTCACCACCATTGCGACCGTTTGTCTTGCATTGGGTCTGCCTTTCACCGAATTCGGCTACGGGATGAGCGAACTCGGCACTGGACTATCCTTCGCGGTTCCCGCGGGCACCATCGGGATTGCGGTAGCGATGTTCGGTCTGACCGGTGTCGGTGCGGATGAGATGACCACCTACACCTATTGGTGCATCGAGAAGGGCTACGCCCGCTGGACGGGGCCGGACGACGGCACCGACGAGCGGGCACGCCGCGCCGAGGGCTGGCTGAAGGTGATGCAGCTGGATGTGTTGGTCAGCTGGATCGTGTGCACGCTGTGCACCTTGTCCTTCTTCATCATCGGTGCCGCGGTTCTGAACCCGCAGGGACTCGTGCCGTCCGGCACGGACATGATCACCACACTTGCCCGGATCTGGTCCGACACACTTGGGCCGTGGGCGAACTATGCATTCCTGTTCGCCGCCGCCGTCATCCTCGCCAAGACCTTCCTCGCGTCGTGCGCCAGCGTGCCCAGGCTGTGGGCGAATACGCTCGGGCTGCTCGGCGTCATCGATTGGCACGACCAAGTGCAGCGCCGCAAGACGGTACGGTTGCTCACCCTTGTCCTTCCGCCAGTGTGGGCCGCGTCGTTCCTCTGGGTGCAGTCGCCGGTGCTTATGGTCCAGATCGGCGGCATCGGTAGCGGTATGTTCCTCGTCGCCGTGGTGATCGCCACGTGGTATCTGCGCCGCGAGGTCGACGAGCGGTTCAGGGGCAGTCTGTTGGTGACCGCGATGCTCGTGCTCTCGAGCGTCGCGGTGGGTGCACTCGGGATCTACACGGCGCTAGAGGTATTCGGCGTCGAGATCGGTTAGCTCTTCGCCGAAACTGTGTTCCAGCAGGCCCGTACTCGAACTTTTCCTGCCGGAATACCGTTTCGGCGGCGAGCTAGGCGCGGCGGGGTGCGGCCAGGCGTTCGCTGGCGCAGCAGCGCGACTTCGTCCAGCTCCAACGGCGCCAGCTCTCCGACGACGCGGGACGAGCAGATGGTCCGCGAGTTCCGGGTTGCGCGCCAGGCACGGGCCGTGCAGGTACGTGGCGATGACGCTGCCCTGCACCGCGCCGTCGATGCCATCGCCCGCACGGTTTCCCGCGCCACTGATGACGCGCGCCAAGCGGCTGAGCCGACGAGCCGAGAACCGTTCCGCCGCGGTGGTTTTCGAAGCCTGTCAACCGCTCGGAGAGGCCCTCGACCAAAGGCTGCGACACCACCTCGCCGATCGTGCGCTTGTCCTGCGGCGACGTGGTGACATCGAGCAGGCCGACGCCGTCGACCCGCTCACCCGATGATGTCTCGTACCAGTGCCCCAACACCTGGATCGCCGCGCAGATCGCCAGCACCGGCGCGCCCCGCGAAGCCGCCTGCTGCAATCCCGGATACCGGATCAAGTGTTTGGTCGCCAGCCGCTGCGCGTAATCCTCCGCCCCGCCAAGCGTGTAGAGATCCAGAGTCGACGGCACCGGGTCCGACAGCGTGATCTCGACGATCTCGGCGTCAAAACCTCGCAACCGCAACCGTTGTCGCAGCACCACTGAATTGCCGCCGTCGCCGTATGTGCCCATCACGTCGGGCAGCACCAGCCCGATCCGCACCGTCGACTCAGCCAAGGCGCGCGCCAACGCTCGGTTGAGTTGCAGGAACGCCGTGTAGTTCGCGATCACCTCGACGTGTCCCGGCGGGCACGACGCGATGGCCGCCACCGTGTCGTGCACCAGAGTGTGGTCGACGCCCGCATACCCCAGTCGCACAGCCAAATCCGTGCCGCGTTCGCCCGCCGCCACGACATGAGTGTCGTCGAAATGCTCGAATCGGACATCCCACAGCCACGACAGGTCCTCACCGTCGGGCACCTGCCCGTTGACCGAAATCACCACGCCCGCACCGTGCTTGTCCACCATCGACAGCGCTTCCTGCCATCCGGCGGGGTTCTTGGCCAGCAGCACCCGCGCGGTGTGCGAACCCACCCGCACGGTCCGGTACCGTCCGGCGACCTCGTCGACGCCCGACACCGCCGCCACCGCCGCAGCCGGGTCCGCGCCCATCGTGACCGCCGCCGCCACGGCCTGCGTGGCATTGCCGCGGTTCACCGCCCCCGGCAGCGCAAGCGCCATCGGCAGCGAAAGCCCGTCGGGCCCATAGATATTCGACTCGTCGAACCACCAATGCGGACTGGGTCGCTTGAAATCCGTTCCGGTGGAATACCAATCGGAGCCCTCGCGCACGATGATCTCGCCGCTGCGCGGACAGCTCACCGAGTCGTTCGCCCAGCCGCCGCCGGCCGCAACCCACACCACGTGCGGACTGTCATAGGCGGCCGACGTCATCAGCACGTCGTCGCAATTGGCCACCACCACCGTCGACGGATGACGCGCCAAGCCGCCCCGCAGCGTCCGCTCGATGTGGTTGATCTCGCCGACCCGGTCCAGCTGGTCGCGCGACAGGTTCAGCAGCACGATCACCGACGGATCCACCGCGTCGGCCACGTGCGGCACATGCATCTCGTCGACCTCGAGCGCCGCCAGCGAAGCATCGCGCGCACCGGCCAACGCCGCCACCAAACCGGCGTCCATATTCGCGCCCTCGGCATTGGTGGCGACGGGCCCCAGTGTGCCCAGCGCCGCCGCGGTCATCCTGGTGGTCGTCGACTTGCCGTTCGTCCCGGTCACCACCACCGTGCGACGGCCCTCGCCGAGCTGGCGAAGCAGCGACTTGTCGAGCGCCAGCGCCACCAGTCCGCCGATCATCGCGCCCGCGCCGCGCCCGGTGACCCGCGACGCCCATCGCGCGCCGGCTCCGGCCGCGAGCGCGACACGTCCACGAGGGGTGACCATCCCCGGCATTTTAGGTGGACGACACGCTGGTCGAGCGATCCGGTGATGTCGGGATTGTCGCACGTGCCATCCTCGAAACATGAGCCAAACCTGGGGCCGGCCGGCAGCCGAACCCGGGCCCGGCTGGGCCGTCGTCGACGTCGAGACATCCGGCTTCCGCCCCGGGCAGGCTCGCGTCGTCAGCATCGCGGCGCTGGCGCTCAGCGACGACGGCAACGTCGACAAAGACGCTGTACAGCCTGCTCAACCCGGGCGTCGACCCCGGACCCACCCATGTGCACGGCCTGACCGCCGAGATGCTCGAGGGCCAGCCGTGCTTCGGTGACGTCGTCGGCGAACTCAGAGAGCTGCTGCGCGGCCGCACACTCGTCGCCCACAACGTCGGCTTCGACTACGCGTTCCTGGCCGCCGAGGCCGAAATGGTCGGTGCGGAGCTGCCGACCGACACGGTGATGTGCACCGTGGAGCTGACCCGCCGGCTCGAGCTGGGCACCGAGAACCTGCGGCTGGAGACGCTGGCCGGCGCACTGGGGCATCACGCAGATGAAGCCGCACGACGCGCTCGACGACGCCATGGTGCTCGCGCAGATCCTCAAACCGGTGCTGGCGCGCGCACGCGAACGCAAGGTCTGGTTGCCGATGCGCTCGGTGACGCGCCGCTACTGGCCGAACGGCCATGTCACCCACGACGAGCTGCGTCCGCTGAAGATGCTCGCGTCGCGGCTGCCGTGCCCGTACCTCAACCCCGGCCGGTTCATCGCCGGCCGGCCGCTTGTTCAGGGCATGCGGGTGGCGTTGTCGGCCGAGGTCACCCGCACCCACGAGGAGCTCGTCGAGCGGATCGTGCACGCCGGGCTGGCCTACAGCGACACCGTCGACCCCGAGACCTCGCTGATCATCTGCAACGAAACCGAGCCCGAACACGGTAAGGGCTATCAGGCCAACGAGCTGGGTGTTCCGCTGGTCAGCGACGCCGACTTCATGCGCTGCCTCGACAGCGTCGTCGGCGGTACCGGCATCGAGGAGTTCACCGACACCACGCTGGCCGGCGAGCAGTTCGCGCTTTTCTAGGCCGCCTACAGCGCGGCGAGCTCTCGGATGGCAGGCGCCATACTGTCGATCCACGCGGCCGGTGATCCGGTGGTCGGCATCACGATGGCGGCCTCGCACTCCGACCTTGGCGTAGTCGGCCATATGGCGCACGAATTCGTCGAGGTTCTCTGGTGTGGCGCGGGGCTTGTTGACGAGAATTGTCTTGCGGATCGCGTCGTAGTCCCGACCAACGTCGTCGCAATGCCGTCGCAACACGCCGAGCTTGTGTTCGACCTCCTCGGGCGATGCGTTGAGCAGATTGCACGCGTCGCCGTACTGCGCGACAAGCCGCAGCGTCTTTCGCTCCCCGCTGCCGCCGATGAGGACCCTGGGCCGATTGATCGGCTGGGGTGAGCAGAGCGTCTCCGCCAGCTGGTAGTGCTTGCCCTCGAACGGCCCGTTGTTGTGCGGGTCCCACATCTGGCCGCAGATGCTGCAGAGTTTCCTCCAGGCGCTCGAACCGTTGCGCGACCGGAGGGAACGGCACGCCGAGTCCGCGGTGCTCGCGCTCGAACCACGCGGCGCCGATGCCGAGTACCGCCCGGCCACCGGACAACACGTCGAGCGTCGTAACGATCTTCGCGAGCAGGCCCGGGTGACGATACGTCACGCCCGTCACCAGCAGGCCGAGGTCCACCGTGGAGGTGTGTGCGGCCAGATAGCCCAGCGTGGTGTAGCCCTCCAGCATGTTCGATTCTGCAGGAAGTCCGGTCGGCTCGATTTGGAAGAAGTGGTCCATGAAGGACAGCCAGGTCGCGCCGGACTCCTCCGCCGCGGCGCCCACCCGGGCCAGTTCACCGGCAATCGCGGTGGTGCCACCGTCGATATCGAAAATCGGAACGTGAAAACCCAACTCCATCAATCAATCTCCTTACTCATTGCTGGCTTCAGTACGTCCTCGCACCACTGACGGAAGCTCGTCGGCGAGGCGGCTCGCGGCGTGCGCGGCTCGGTATTATCCAGGCCCTCATCCTTGGCGATCATCATGTCGACCATGCCCTGCGCCATCGCCTCTGACCAGCCTTGGCCAATTAGCGTGGACTTGAAGGTGTCGAACGGAATCTGTGTGTAGCGCACCGCCTTTCCCAGCACGTCCGACATGATCCCAGCCATCTCGTTGGCGGACACGTCCTCGGGTCCGAGGATGGGGACATCGCCGACTCCGCGCCACGAGGCATCGAGAAGCAACGTGGCGGCCACAGCGGCGATGTCGCGGGTGGCACAGGTCGGGAGCGGGCGGTCGCCATTGATCGGGCCGACGAACATGCCTTGGTCCCTGATCATTGCCGTCTGCCGAAGCACGTTGTCCATGAACGACGGCATCGTCAGCGCCCGGTAGTTCACGCCGGTGCCAGCGAAAAGCTCGTCCATCGCCAGCGAACCCGACACCAGCCCCGCATGGCGCGTGAACCCGCGGCCCAGGGCCGAGACTCCGACAACACGCTCGACGTCGTGGCGTTTGACGGCGTCGCACGCCGGCCGGCTGAAATCCAGAAAGGCGGCTTCGACGGACTCGGCATGCGGGTTTGGGGGCACAAGCCAGAACACGGCGTCGGCACCTGCGAACGCCTGATTGACGACGTCGACGTCGCCGTGCGATCCCTCGTGGACCTCGATTCGCTGGCGCACAGCGGCAGGAATGCGGGAGGGATCGCGCGCGATGACGCTCACCTTCTCACCACTGTCGACGAGACGCGTGAGGACCTGGCGGCCGATGGCGCCGGTCGGCGCGGTGACGACGATCCGATGTGAGTTCTCTATGTGTGTGGTGCTCACGAAACAAAATCGTGGCCCGGCGCGCTGTCAACGAAAAGTAGTGAGCTCATCCAGGTATATGACCTAACAGGAAACGACGATGACGATCCGAACTGACAACGCCCTTGGCAAGTATCTGAAGCATCGCCGCACTCAACTGGACCCCGCGGAGCTGGGTCTACCCATGTCGCGCAGGCGCACACCGGGACTGCGGCGCGAAGAAGTCGCTGCGCGGGCCAACGTCAGCGCGACGTGGTACACGTGGCTTGAACAAGGCCGTGGCGGCGCCCCATCGGCTGAGGTGATCGACCAGATTGCCCAGGCTCTGATGTTGTCGGAGGCCGAGCGTGAGCACTTATTCCTGCTCGCCCTGGGCCGACTTCCCAACGTGCGCTATCGAGGCGCCGGGGCCGTCGCGCCACTGTTCCAACGCATGATCGACGCGATGGAAATCAGTCCCGTTCTCGTGAGGACATCGACGTGGGACGTCGTTGCGTGGAACCGTGCGGCCTCCGCGGTGCTGACCGACTACGGAGTCATCCCCGTGGAGCAGCGCAATATCGTGCGCCAGATCTTCTGCAACCCGAGAATTCGTGCCGCACAGCCCGATTGGGAAGGTGTCGCCCGATTTGTGGTGGCGGCCTTTCGGGCCGACGTTGCCCGAGCCGGCGCCACCAAGGCCGTCGAGGGCTTGGTCGACGACCTTCGTCGGCTCAGCCGCGAGTTCGACGTGATGTGGCGCGACAATGAGGTCCGGTCGTTCGGCCAGGGCACCAAGTGCGTGCGGCATCCACTCGCCGGGCTGCTGCGGCTGGAATTTTCGGCCTTCGCCGTCGACGGTCGTCCCGACCTCGCGATGATCGTCTACAACCCCGCGACGCCCGCTGACGCCGGGCAGATCAGGTCGTTGGTGGAGTCGGAAACGTCCCTCGCGAGCTGATGCTTGCTAGCACTACACTTGTAGTGGTACCTTTCAGCATGAGTACCACTACAGGCGTAGTACAACCCAAGTCCTTCTGGGACACGTACCGCAGGCACGGCTATTTCTTCCGCGAGGCCGCGATGCTCACCATCAGCCTCGGCCTCGTCATGCATCTCTATCGTGTGATCTTCGGCGACGACTTGACGCTGCAATATGTGGCGACGCCAGCGACCGACAAGGTGCTGCTGGTGCCGATGACCTACGCGGCGATCACCGGCATCCTGCTCTGGCGCCGGGTTCAGTTCGCCAACACAGCGCACAAGATCTTCTTCACATGGTCGGTCGCTTACATCGCACTCAGCGTTCCATTGCATGTGTACTTCGGCGTGATTCGCGGCGACGTCGAGGTGTATCTGCGGTTCTTCCCAATGTGGTTCAGCTACTTGCTTTTTCCTGCTCTATGTCGCATTCCTGACGATGTTCTGGCGGCTGCGGTACAAGAACTGATGCCGCCAAACCCGCAACGACGGACCCAGATCCTTGACGCCGCGATCGACATCTTGTGCGATGACGGCGTCGGGGGCGTGACGCACCGACAGGTCGACAACCGCGCCGGCCTGCCGTCGGGCACCACGTCGAACTACTTCAGGACGCGGCTGGCTCTACTGGAAGCGACCGCCGCCCGCACAGTCGATCTGCATTGGCAGTATGTCGAGGCCATACAGTCGGCCATCGGCTCGATGTCACGCGACGGCGTCGTGGCCCTACTGACCCGCATGGTTGCCCATCCGGACGAGCAATTCCGTCGGCGCACCCTGGCGCGGTTCGAGCTCTTCATGGAGGGCACGCGGCGGCCGGAGCTGCGGCCGTTCCTCAACGAGCTGCAGGCCGCGGCGATGAAGTCCGCGACACTGATCCTGGAATCCGCGGGCTTGACCCCGACGGCCGAACAGGTCGGAGAGTTGAGCCGCCTGCTGAATGGCCTGGCGTTCAGCAACATGACGTTCTCACCGGAGCGGCCCGGCGCCGAGGACCCGGCTGGCCTGATTGACCGGATCCTGCGGATCGTCCTCGACTAGCGGTGACGGACGCGTCTAGCCGAAGGCTAGCCGCGTGCGGAGCGGTTGACCGCGGAGACCACGGCCCGCAGTGACGCGGTGGTTATCGACGTCGCGATGCCGACACCCCAGATCGTCTTGCCGTTCACCGACGCCTCGACGTACGCCGCGGCCTGGGCTTCTTCGCCCGACGACATCGCGTGCTCGGAGTAGTCCAGCACCTGCACGTCGATGCCGACGGTGGACAGCGCGTGCGACGAACGCCGCCAGTGGGCCGTTGCCGGAGCCGCGGATGTCCGTCTCAACGCCGTCGATCTTGACCGTCGCCTCGATGTTGTCGGTGCCGCCGTCGGCTTCGCAGGCGATCACCTTCTGCC
The DNA here is from genome assembly GCA_963765155.1 of uncultured Actinomycetota bacterium. Lineage (GTDB taxonomy): Bacteria > Actinomycetota > Actinomycetes > Mycobacteriales > Mycobacteriaceae > Mycobacterium. The sequence goes on along the minus strand of CAVXVJ010000022.1, from coordinate 335,528 downwards.
GGATGCGCTCCAGCGGCCGCACGGGCGCCAGGTACTCCTCGGCGAAAACGTCCCACATCTCCTTCGGCGACACCTCGCCGCCCTCGCCGTCGGTGATCTTCTGAATCGCCTGGGAGAACTCGATCTGCAGCCGGCGCGGCAGGGCCAGGCCGTGATCGGCCTTCATGATGTAGGCCACGCCGCCCTTGCCGGACTGCGAGTTGACCCGGATCACCGCCTCGTAGGTGCGGCCGACGTCCTTGGGGTCGATCGGCAGATACGGCACCTGCCACAGCAGGTCGTCAACGTCGGCGTCCTGCTCGTCGGCCGCCACCTTCATCGCGTCCAGGCCCTTGTTGATCGCGTCCTGGTGGCTGCCGGAGAACGCGGTGTAGACCAGGTCGCCGCCGTACGGGTGGCGTTCGGGCACCGGCAGCTGGTTGCAGTACTCGACGGTGCGGCGGATCTCGTCGATGTTGGAGAAGTCGATCTGCGGGTCGACGCCGCGGGAGAACAGGTTCATGCCCAGGGTCACGATGCATACGTTGCCGGTGCGCTCGCCGTTGCCGAACAGGCAGCCCTCGATCCGGTCGGCGCCGGCCTGATAGCCCAATTCCGCTGCGGCGACGGCGGTTCCGCGGTCGTTGTGCGGATGCAGGCTCAAGATGATGCTGTCCCGACGGGCCAGGTTGCGGCTCATCCACTCGATCGAGTCGGCATAGACGTTGGGCGTGGCCATCTCGACGGTCGCGGGCAGGTTGACGATCAGCGGCCACTCCGGTGTGGGCGCGATGATGTCGGCGACGGCGTCGCAGACATCCTTGGCGTACTCCAGCTCGGTGCCCGTGTAGGACTCCGGTGAGTACTCGAATCGCCACAGCGTGCCGGGGTACTTCTTGGCCTCCTCGACGCATTTGCGTGCGCCGTCGGTGGCGATGGCCTTGACCGCCTCGCGGTCGGCCTTGAACACCACGCGCCGCTGCAGGATCGACGTCGAGTTGTAGAAGTGCACGATCGCGCGGGGCGCACCCTCGCACGCCTCGAACGTCCGCTCGATCAGCTCGGGCCTGCACTGCGTCAGCACCTGGATGGTGACGTCGTCGGGGATGGCGCCCTCGGTGATGATCTCGCGGACGAAGTCGAAGTCGGTCTGGCTGGCCGACGGGAAGCCGACCTCGATCTCCTTGTAGCCCATGCGGACCAGCAGGTCGAACATGCGGCGCTTGCGGGCCGGGCTCATCGGGTCGATCAGCGCCTGGTTGCCGTCTCGCAGATCCACCGCACACCACATGGGTGCCGTGGTGACGACGCGGTCGGGCCAGGTGCGGTCGGCCAGCTTGACCGGTTCGACTTCTTCGGCGAAGGTGCGGTAGCGGCTGATCGGCATCGACGTGCCGCGCTGCGTGTTCCACGCGGGCTGGCCGGTGTTGTGCGGGCCGGATGGCGTGGTGATGGTGCGTACGGACGCGAAGGCGTCAGGTGAATCAGGTGCGGGTTTGGAGAAGGTGGTCACGATGATTGCTCCGGGAGTAGTCAGGTGGACTCGACCGGCGCATCGCGAAACACCCGCGACGGGTAGCCGGTCTGGTCAGACCCCGTCGCGGCGTCCGAGAAGGAGCACCCGCTGCACGGGCCCACTGTATCAAGCCCGGACATGGCGCCCCAAACGGCGTTGACTCTGCGTCTCGGGCGTCGACCATTCGCACTTCGTCGCCGTCACCGCAGAATGAACTCTCGTCAGCCCGCTTCCGGACCGATACACACTTTGCGGCCGTCAACATGTGGTGACGCGCCTGGAAGGCATATATCCCCCTGCTGAGACGCGCCCGCGTCCCGTCCGCGCTACGTTAGGCCGCCCCAACCACGGACAATTAGGCCATGAGGCAGCCGGCCGGCGCATTGGTCACGGCCCTGCTGGCCGCCGTATTGGCGCTCAGTGGATGCAGCCGCGGGATCGAGGGGTCCGCCGCGATGGGTCCCCGCGAGGTCGATCCGTCGTACTTCTTCGCCGGCGAAGTCCCTACCTACGGGCAGAGGGTCAATACAGACGACCTCACCAAGCTGGCCTATCTGCGGGCAATGCGCCGCATCGACCCCTGCGGACTGCTGACGCGAGAGGCGCTCGCCAAGGTCGGTGAAATCGGTTCCGTCGGAACGTTATTCGCACTCGACGAGTGTGACGTCGACGTCAAGGTGCCCGGCGAGAACGACCGCCGCTACGCGAGCATCGAGGCCGTCCTCACTCAGATCAGCGCGCCGGTCGCGTTCCTGGCTGGCGGTCTGCCTGCGTACGAGTCTTTTCCGGGGTCGTGCAATTACCTGCTGCCGCTGAACCTGTCGCTGCTGCCCGGCGCGCAGCCGCTGCGCAGCCCGGACCAGCCGTTTGTGCGCATCGGGTTGATCGGGGACGAGGACTGCGGTTTCGCGCAGCGGCTGGTGCACGCCGTCGCGCCGCGCCTCGAGTCGCTGCAGTTGCCGGTCCGCGACGCCGTCGCCGCCTACCCGGTCGCGCTGGCCGAACGCGACCCGTGCCAGGTGCTGTCGGTACTTGCGGGCGAGGTCGACCGCTGGGACATCGGTCAGTCCCGGCCGTACGAATGCAACTTCGCCGTCAAGCGCCGCGGCGACGTCGTGCCGGTGCAGCTGTCGCTGGAGCCGCAGCTGTTCGACATGACCACCGAAACCCGCGAGCACCGCGACCGCGATGGCGTCGAAATCTTCGTCGACCAGTCGTACTGCTCGGCCGTCGCGTTCCTCGGACCCCAGATGCAGCGCAAGCTGCTCGGCGGTGACTTCGTCGGCACGGGTGAGGTCGTCATCCGGCCCGCGGTCGTGGTCGACAGCGGTGGTGAGCACTGCGAGATCGTCGCGGACGTGGCGACCGCCGCCGCCAAGCTCTACGGCTAGACCTGTGAATCGGGGAACGCGATCACCGAGAGAAAACGGATCGGCAGCTCGACCAGATCGACGGGGCCGTGCGCGCCTTCGCCGTCGATCTGCAGCGAGTCGCCTGGATGCAGCCGATACACCGAACGACTGTGGCTGTAGTCCATGACGCCTTCGAGCATGTAGATGAACTCCGTGCCCGGGTGCTGGAACAGCGGGTAGGTCTGGCTCTTCTCCGACAGCGTGACGTGCAGGCATTCGAGTCGCTTGTGCTCGCCCCGCAGCGAGCCCAGCAGCTGGTACTCGTGGCCCTCTTTGGTGCCGTTGCGGACGATGTGCGCACCGGTACCGGCCTTCACGAACGCGGCCGGGCGCTCGACATCCGCTCCGCGGAACAGGCTGGTGACCGGGACGTCCAACCCCTTCGCCAACAACGCCAGTGTGGACAGGCTGCACGACGTCTGCGCGTTCTCGATCTTGGACATCATCGCCTTGGAGATGCCAACCCGCGTGGCCATCTCGGCCACCGTCAGCCCCAGTTGCGCTCGTAGCTGGCGCACATTGCGGCCGATCGCGGCCTCGAACTCGAGTTCCTCCACCGGCGCGTGCGGATCCCGGTCGCGGGCGGTGCCGGACTTATTGCGAAGCAGCGGAACGTCAGACATGTTTCCTGCTGGGAATCATCGCATCTGGCCGGCGCCGACATACGGATACGGGCTCTTGAGCGGGTCGCCCTCGGCGAAGCGGGACAGCCGGAAGTCGGACTCCGGAATCCGCGGGTCGGCGCTTCGGCCGTCAACGATCAGGTCGGCGACCAGCCGGCCGACGGCCGGGGCGATCTTGAAGCCGTGGCCGCTGAAGCCTGCGGCCACCATCAGCCCGTCGATGCCCGTCTTCGAGATCACCGGATTCCAGTCGGGTGTGACGTCGTAGCACCCCGCGTAGCTGCTGCTGATCGCCGCGTCGGTGAACCCAGGGAATCGGGTGCCGACCTTATCGACGGTCAGGTCGATGAACGCGTCGTCAGCGCGGTTGAGGTAGTTTTCCGGGTCCGCGATGTTGACGTCGGACAGATCGCTGTTGCCGAACAGTACGTCCCCGCCCAGTTCCGGGCGGATGTACTGCAACGAAACGAGATCGGAAAAGACTGGCACTGGCCCGATTTGGACTCCTGGCCTGATCATCACGATCTGTTCGCGCACCACCCGGATCGGAACGTCGACGCCGTACGGCTCGAGGAACGGCTTGGTCCACACCCCGGTGGCGACGACGACCGTCCCCGTTGAGATTTCGCTCCCGTCGGCCAGCCGCACCCCGGTGACCTTGTCGCCGTCGAGCAGCAGTTCGGCGACCGCACAGCCCTGACGTATCCGCACACCGGCGCCGCGCGCCGCGACCGCGAACGCCTGCGCCGTCTGATACGCATCGCCGTACCCGCCGCGCGCCTCCCAGCCGAAGGCGGCGAACGGTTCCAGGTCGGCGAACGGCCACATCCTGGCCACGTCGGCGCGGTCGATCTCCTCGGTCTGCACGCCGACCGCTCGTTGCGCGGCCAGGTTCTTGCGCAGCGCATCCACATTCGGCTCCCCGACGCCGACGACATAGCCTGTCTGCCGGAAGCCGATGTCCTGGCCGAAGATCTCATCGGCTTTCTCGAACACCTCCAGCCCGACCGTCGCCATCGCCGCCAGCGAACTGACGCCGTAGTGGCACCGGACGATGCCGCTGGACTTCCCTGTCATCCCCGAGCCGACGGTATCGCGTTCGGCCACAATCACATCCGTAACACCGCGCGCAGACAGCGCCCACGCCGATGCGGCGCCCTCGATGCCTCCGCCGACGATCACGACGTCCGCCGCGGTCATAGCCCCGGAATCCACTCGGTGCCCGCGAGCGGCACGCGTGCCATGGCCGCCGCCTCGATCGTGACCGCGACGAGGTCTTCCGGCTCGAGGTGGCCGACGTGTGCCTTGCCGCAGGCCCTGGCGATCGTCTGCGCCTCCATCGTCAGCACGCGCAGATAGTTGGCAAGGCGGCGGCCCCCGGCGATCGGGTCGAATCGCGCGGCGAGCTCGGGGTCCTGTGTGCTGATCCCAGCCGGGTCGTTACCGTCCTGGAAGTCGTCGTAGAAACCCGCTGCGCTGCCCAGCTTTTCGTACTCGGCGGCATAACGCGGGTGGTTGTCGCCGAGCGCGATGAGCGCGGCCGTGCCGATGGCCACCGCGTCCGCGCCAAGCGCCATCGCCTTGGCCACATCGGCGCCGGTGCGGATGCCGCCGGAGACAATCAGCTGAACCTTGTGGTGCACACCCAGTTCCTGCAGCGCCCGCACCGCCTGAGGTATCGCGGCAAGCGTGGGGATGCCGACGTGTTCGATGAACACCTCCTGGGTGGCCGCCGTGCCGCCCTGCATGCCATCCACCACGACGACGTCGGCGCCGGCATGCACGGCCAGCTTCACGTCGTAGTAGGTCCGGGTGGCGCCGACCTTGACGTAGATCGGCTTCTCCCAGTCGGTGATCTCACGCAGCTCGCCGATTTTGATGGTCAGGTCGTCCGGGCCGGTCCAGTCGGGGTGCCGGCAGGCCGAACGTTGGTCGATGCCCTGCGGCAGCGTCCGCATCCCGGCAACGCGTTCGGAGATCTTCTGGCCGAGCAGCATGCCGCCCCCGCCGGGTTTGGCGCCCTGGCCCAGCACCACCTCTATCGCGTCGGACTTGCGCAGGTCATCGGGGTTCATTCCGTAGCGCGACGGAAGATACTGATACACAAGGTATTTACTCTGACCGCGCTCCTCGGGCGTCATCCCACCGTCGCCGGTCGTGGTGGACGTGCCGACCTCGCTGGCACCGCGGCCGAGCGCCTCCTTGGCGGGCCCAGACAGCGCTCCGAATGACATGCCCGCTATGGTGACCGGGATATCAAGGTGCAGTGGGTGTTTGGCGAAGCGGTCACCGAGGACGACGTCGGTGCCGCACTTCTCACGGTATCCCTCGAGGGGATAGCGGGACATCGACGCGCCGAGGAAGAGTAGGTCGTCGAGGTGCGGCAGCGCCCGCTTGGCGCCCCAGCCGCGGATGTCGTAGATGCCGGTCTCCGCGGCGCGCTGGATGGCGGCGATTGTGGGCCGGTCGAAGGTCGCGGACTCGCGCAAGTGCGTCATATCAATAGGCCGATGCATTGTCGACGTGGAAGTTGTAGAGGCCCCGGGCCGAACCGTAGCGGGTGTAGGCCGTGGTGTCGTCGTCCTCGAAACCCGCCGCCTTCAGCAACCGGGCCAGCTCTTCATGATGCTCGGGCCGCATCTCCTTGGCGACGCAGTCGGCGCCCAGCGATGCGATGGCGCCTCGGACGTAGATTCGCGCCTCGTAGATCGAGTCGCCCAACGCCTCGCCGGCATCGCCGCGCACCACGAGCCGGCCCGCCTGCGCCATGAACGCGCTCATGTGGCCGATGTCGCCACCCACGACGATGTCGACGCCCTTCATTGAAATGCCGCACCGCGCAGCGGCGTTGCCCTCGATCACGAGGAAACCACCGTGGGCGGTTGCGCCTGCCGACTGCGACGCGTCGCCCTTGACCCACACGCTGCCGCTCATCATGTTCTCTGCGACGCCGGTGCCTGCGTTGCCGTTGATGGTGATGTCGGCCTGCTGGTTCATGCCCGCCGCGTAGTAGCCGACATGCCCCTCGACGGCTACTTTCACCGGGGCGTCGATGCCGACCGCCACATTGTGTTTGCCGGACGGGTTTTCGATCACGAACTCGCCCGACAGGCCTGGCGCGTGCAGGGCGGCATTCACGTCACGCAGCGGCGTCGTCCGCAGGTCGAACCTCGTTAACGTCTCCATGCGTAGACCACCTCCGGCTCGGGCTCCCAGATCCTGGCCGCCTCGACGCCGGGCAGGCCGACGAATGCCCGGTATTCACTGGCCATCGCGACCCAGTCGTCCGCTTCGGCGATGACGGCCGGCTTGCACGCGATGGCGTCTCGCACGACCGCGAACGAGTCGCGGTTGGACACCAGCAGGGTGTAGAAACCGTCGAACGTGCCGCACAGCTCCTTCAGCGCGGTCTCCACGTCCAAGCCCTGGGCCAGCTTCTGGGCGACGAAGCGCGCGCCGACCTCGGTGTCGTTTTCGCTGTCGAATTCGATTCCGGCGGCGCGTAATTCGCGACGGATGGTGGCGTGATTGGCGAAGGAGCCGTTGTGAACCAGGCACTGGTCCGGCCCGACGGCATAGGGATGACAGCCCGACGGCGTCACGGCCGACTCCGTCGCCATCCGAGTGTGGCCGACGCCCTGCCAGCCCGCGGCATGGGCCAGCCCCCAGGAGTCCGTGAGCGCGCGCGGGTGCCCAACACCTTTGAGCACGGCGAGGTCGGTGCCGAATCCGGCAACCAGCGCATGCGGGAAGGCCGCCTTGGCGGCGGTCAGGAGGTCAGCCGAATCTGACTCTGCCGTAAGCAGATACGTCTCGTCGAGCCGAGTCACCGACACGGGCCCCAGGGCGGCGGACACTTCTTCGGCCGTCGCGTCGACGTCCAGCAGTGAGACGCAGCCGCGCCCGGGTGGGGACCACGTCGGGTCGCCGTACACGGCCACGCCGGCCGAATCGGAACCGCGGTCCGCCATCTCGCACAACATTCCGGTAAGCAGTTGTCCCAGCCGGGGATAGAGCCCGGGGTCACGCAGGTGCAGCCCTACGATTCCGCACATACTCGTCCTCTCGTCTTTAGAAGGCGGTCAGGTACTGGTCGACCTCCCAGGGGCTGACCGCGCTGTGGTAGGCGAAGAACTCCTCGCGCTTGAGGTTCGCGAAGTAGGTGGCCACGCCGTCTCCGGCAGCGTCGAGGACGCCGGCCACCAGCGCGTCACCCTCGAGCTCGTCGACCGCGTGCAGCAGCGTCGGCGGCAGCGTCGAACGGCCTTGGGCGCCAATGGCTCCCGGGTCGGCGCTGCGCTTGATGCCGTCGATACCCGCGCCCAGCGCGGCGGCGATGGCCAGATAGGGGTTGGCCGAACCATCGCCGCCCCGCAGCTCGACGCGCTGGTCGTCGGGCACCCGGATGTAGTGGGTGCGGTCGTTGCCGCCGTATGTCGGTGTCCGCGGTGCCCAGGACGCGCCGGATGCCGTCGTCGTCGCACCGGTTCGCTTGTAGGAGTTGACCGTTGGCGCAACCACAGCTTGCAGCGCGCACGCGTGGTCGAGGATGCCGCCGATGAAGGAGTACGCGGTCTCTGAAAGGCCCAGCCCACGGGAGTCGTCGTCGCCGGGAAACGTCGGGCTGCCGCCGCTGGTCAGTGACAGGTGTAGGTGCAGTCCGCTGCCGGTCTTGTCGGCGAACGGCTTTGGCATGAAGGTGGCCACCATTCCGCGTTCGGCCGCGATCATCGACAGCAGGTAGCGCAGCGTCACGACGCGGTCGGCGGTGGTCAGCGCATCGGCGAACTGGAAGTTCTGCTCGAATTGGCCGTTGCCGTCTTCGTGGTCGTTGGCGTAGTTCGACCAGCCGAGTTGGTTCATCGCCGCGGAGATCGTGGTGAGGTGGTCGTACATCCGGGTGACGCCGCGGGCGTCGTAGCAGGGCTGGGCGGCGGTGTCCGCGGCGTCCGCGACGGCGAGGCTGCCATCGCCGTTGCGCGTCAACAGGAAGTACTCGACCTCAGCACCGACCCAGGGCTCGAATCCGGCGTCGGCGGCCCGCTGAATCAGCGCCTTGAGGATGACGCGGGGCGCGTACGGCCAGGGTTTGCCCTCGACGTGCGGGTCGCAGTGCACGATCGCGAGGCCGTCCTTGATGAACGGAATCGGTGTGAACGACGCCGGATCCGGAATCGCCATCAGGTCAGGGTCTTTGGGCTCCTGGCCGATGGCGCCAACGGCGTAGCCGGCGAAGCCGACGCCTTCGGTGGCGAGAAGGTTGATGGCCTCGACGGGGACGAGCTTCGCGCACGGCTTGCCGCGCAGGTCGACGAACAACGCGAGGATGAACTTGGTTCCTGACTGTTCGGCCAGGGCGGCAAGTTCAGAAGGCGCGGCGACCGTCATGTCCAAGTCCTTGTCTCTTGAGATGAACCAACGTATCACGACATGAAACTACATGCACGGCGGCCGGCCGGCGCGGGCAACTGGTCTCCGCGCCGGCAGGCCTCCGTGCTAGGCGGGCTGCAGCTCGTACGACGCTTCGCGGTGGAACTTGGCGTCGATGCCCTTCTCTTCTTCGTCGGGCGAGATGCGGATGCCGATCGTCTTCTTGATCGCGAAGGCGATGATGAAGGCGACGATGAACGAGTACGCCATCACGGCGCCCGCCGCGACGGCCTGCTTCCACAGCTGATCGAAGCCGCCGCCGTAGAACAGGCCGTTGGTGGCGTTCGGCATCGTCTCACTGGCGAAGAAGCCGATCAGCAGGGTGCCGATGACGCCGCCGACCAGGTGCACGCCGACCACGTCGAGCGAGTCGTCGTAACCGAACCGCTCCTTCAATCCGACGGCGTAGACGCAGATGGCGCCGGCGATCGCGCCGACGAAGATGGCGCCGACCGGTGTGACCGCACCACAGGCGGGCGTGATCGCGACCAGGCCAGTGATGGCGCCGGACGCCGCACCCACGCCGGTGACGTGGCCGTCCTTGAGCTTCTCGACCGCGAGCCAGGCCAGCGTCGCCGCGCACGTGGCGACGAACGTGGTGACCATGACGATCGCAGCCGAGTTACCGGCGGCCAACGCCGAACCGCCGTTGAACGCGTACCAGCCCGCCCACAGCAGGCCCGCGCCGAGCAGTGTGAGCGGAACGTTGTGCGGCTTGCGCAGCTGGCCGAAGCCCAGCGACTTGCCCAGCACGATCGCGACGGCAAGTGCGGCGGCGCCTGCGTTGATATGCACGGCCGTGCCGCCGGCGAAGTCGATGGCCTTGAGGCTGTTGGCGATCCAGCCGCCGACGGAGTTCTCGGTCACGACGCCGTCGAATGCGAAGACCCAGTGCGCGACGGGGAAGTACACCAGCACCGCCCACACCGCAGCGAAGATCATCCAGGCGCCGAACTTCATCCGGTCGGCGGCCGCGCCCGAGATCAGCGCGACGGTGATCGCCGCGAACAGCGCTTGGAACAACGAGAACAGGCTCACCGGTAACCCGGCGATGGTGGTCATCGGCTCGGTGAGGTTGCTCATGCCGTCGAATTCGGTGAAGCTGCCGACGAATCCGCCGTAGGAGGTGCCGAAGGTCATCGAGAAACCGAAGAGCACCCACAGCACGCCGACGATGGCCACGGCGCCGAAGGTCATCATCATCATGTTGGTCGAGCTCTTGACCGAGACCATGCCTCCGTAGAACAGCGCGAGCCCCGGAATCATCAGCGTGAGGCCGATGATGCAACACAGCATGAATGCCGTGGTCCCTGTATCCATTAACCGTCTCCTGAAGTGATGCGGCCCGCGATAGGGCCGTTCACCGTCAGTAACCGACGTTTCTGTTACGTGGACCGGCTCGTGATGTTGCGGGCGGGTTAACTCCTCGGCCGCTCGTTAGAGTTGTGCGATGCGGCTTGATCGGCGGTGGTGGATCGCGATCGGCGTCGCGGTGGTCGCCGTCGTGGGACTGGGCTACACCGTCATCCGACAGCCTCCGGAAGAGTGCCGCCCGGTACAGGACCTGCTGGAGTTCAATCGGTCGCAGGCGGCGGTCATCGAATCAAAGACGGGCGGGTCCGAAGGCATCCCGACCATGGCCGACGAGGCTGTGTATCGAGTATGGGCCGATGGTCTGGCCGAGCGCGCCCGAGCGGTGACCGCCCCGGATCTGGTCCGCACCAGTGCGCAGATCGCGAACCTCGCCGACCAGTTCGTCGGGAGTATGGCTACGCTGCGCACGCAGACACAGTCGCGGGCCCCCGGCGCGCCTGCGCCCCCGGCGGTCTACGAGATGGCCGCGCTGAATGACCAGATCGCCAGGAACGTCGCGGAGCTGTCCGACGCCTGTTCCGGCTGAACCGGGCATGGGCGCCGACGCGACCGGCGGAGAAAATCGGATGCGCGCACCCCTTATTCTTGGTGGGACCCCACCACTAGAAAGGCTTGACAGTGGCGCTCGTCGTGCAGAAGTACGGCGGATCGTCGGTATCTGATGCCGACCGGATCCGCCGGGTCGCCGAGCGGATCGTCGAGACCAAGAAACAGGGCAACGACGTCGTCGTGGTCGTGTCCGCGATGGGTGACACCACTGACGAGCTGCTCGACCTGGCCAAACAGGTGTGCCCGGCGCCGCCGGCGCGCGAAATGGACATGCTGCTGACGGCGGGGGAGCGGATCTCCAACGCGCTGGTCGCGATGGCCATCGACTCACTCGGCGCCCAGGCACGGTCGTTCACCGGGTCGCAGGCGGGCGTGATCACCACCGGCACCCACGGCAACGCCAAGATCATCGACGTCACACCGGGCCGGCTGCAGGCCGCGCTCGAAGAAGGCCTCATCGTCCTCGTCGCGGGCTTCCAGGGCGTCAGCCAGGACAGCAAGGACGTCACCACGCTGGGCCGCGGCGGGTCCGACACCACCGCCGTCGCTCTGGCCGCCGCGCTGAAGGCCGACGTTTGCGAGATCTACACCGACGTGGACGGCATCTTCACCGCCGATCCGCGCATCGTGCCCAACGCCCGGCGGATGGACGCCGTCAGCTTCGAGGAGATGCTCGAGCTCGCCGCGTGCGGGGCCAAGGTGCTGATGCTGCGGTGCGTCGAGTACGCCCGCCGCTACAACGTGCCCATCCACGTGCGCTCGTCGTATTCGGACAAGCCCGGCACGTTCGTGACCGGATCGATAGAGGACATCCCCATGGAAGACGCCATAATCACCGGAGTCGCCCACGATCGTGGCGAGGCGCGGGTGACCGTCGCCGGTATCCCCGACGTTCCTGGCTACGCCGCCAAGGTATTCCGCGCGGTCGCCGACGCCGACGTGAACATCGACATGGTGTTGCAGAACGCGTCCAAGGTCGAGGACGGGAAGACCGACATCACCTTCACCTGTCCGCGCGACAGCGGGCCCGGTGCGGTGGAGAAGCTGACGTCCCTCCAGGACGAGATCGGTTTCACCAAGGTGCTCTACGACGACCACATCGGCAAGGTGTCGCTTATCGGCGCGGGCATGCGCAGCCATCCCGGTGTCACCGCGACGTTCTGCGAGGCGCTGGCCAGCGTGGGCGTTAACATCGACTTGATCTCCACCTCGGAGATCCGAATCTCGGTGCTGGTCAAGGACACTGAGCTGGATAAGGCCGTCGTCGCCCTGCACGAGGCGTTCGGCCTTGGCGGCGACGAGGAAGCTGTGGTCTACGCGGGAACGGGACGGTAATGGTTGCGATCGGAGTAGTTGGGGCGACCGGACAGGTCGGCCAGGTGATGCGCACGCTGCTGGAACAGCGCGACTTCCCCGCGACCAGCGTGCGGTTCTTCGCATCCGCGCGCTCGCAGGGCCGCAAGCTGCCGTGGCGGGGGCAGGAGATCGAGGTTGAGGACGCCTCCACGGCCGACCCGTCTGGCTTGGACATTGCGCTGTTCTCCGCGGGCGCGACGATGTCGCGCGTGCAGGCGCCACGGTTCGCCGCAGCCGGTGCGGTGGTGATCGACAACTCGTCGGCGTGGCGCAAGGACCCGGATGTGCCGCTAGTGGTCAGCGAGGTCAACTTCGCGCGGGACGGGGGTTTGAGGCCGAAAGGCATTATCGCCAACCCGAATTGCACGACCATGGCCGCGATGCCGGTGCTCAAGCCGCTGCACGACGAGGCTGGGCTGGTGCGCATGATCGCCTCGACGTATCAGGCGGTGTCCGGCAGTGGGCTGGCCGGCGTGCAGGAACTCTTCGGTCAGGCGCGCGCGGTGGTCGACGACAGCGAGCAGCTGGTGCACTCCGGCTCGGCGGTCGACTTCCCCGCGCCGGACAAGTACGTCGCGCCGATCGCGTTCAACGTGGTTCCGCTCGCGGGCTCGTTGGTCGACGACGGCTCCGGTGAGACCGACGAGGATCAGAAGCTGCGCAACGAGAGCCGCAAAATCCTTGGTATCCCAGACCTTTTGGTGAGTGGGACGTGCGTGCGGGTGCCGGTGTACACGGGCCATTCGCTGTCGATCAACGCCGAGTTCGCCAGGCCGCTGTCGGTGGAGCGGGCTTGCGAGCTGCTGGCGGGCGCGCCCGGGGTGAAGCTGGTCGACGTGCCGACGCCGCTGGCCGCCGCCGGTGTCGACGAGTCGCTCGTCGGCCGCATCCGCCAGGATCCCGGTGTGCCAGAGGGCCGTGGACTGGCCTTGTTCGTGTCCGGCGACAACCTTCGAAAAGGTGCGGCGCTGAACACAATTCAGATTGCCGAGTTGCTGGCCGCCGAGCTCTGACCCTTCCGCGCCGTGCGCCGAAACCGACGTTTGGGCGGAAAAGTGCGAGTGGGTTGCGCCATTTCGTCGATCTCGGCGGTCATTCTGATGGCTCCGTCGGCTCATGCCGAACCGGCGGCGCCCATCCCGGAGCCCGATCTTGCCACCGCTGGCGCCCGGGCAGGTGATCCGCATCGGCCCGACCGCCGGAACCGGCACGCCGACAAGGGATTACGGCATCGGCGCGACCGACCTGTGTGAGTTCATGGAGTTCCCCAGCGGCATCCTGCAGATCTGCGGAGACAGCTTCGCCGGGCAGGCGGTCGGGTTCGGCGGTTGGTGGTCGCCGATCGCGCTGCACGTCGAAACCGACTCGATCGACGACCCGACCGGTGTGCGCTACGACGGCGTGATGGGCGTGGACAAACCGTTGTTGGCCGACCGGCCGCCACTCGGGGACGTCGCAGCTGCCGACCGGGGTGGTGCAGATCAACCGCGAGAACTACATGCTGGTCACCACCACCCGCGACCTGGTCGTCGAATCGTCACGGCTGGTGAAAGCCGATCCCGCGCAAGGAAATTGGCCGACGATACCGGGCTCGGTCCGCGACGCCGCGTACGAAGGCAGCCCGGCAGTCGCAGATCAGCGGCTACTACGACCCGATACCGAAGCCCGACTCGCCGACCGGCTGGGTGTACATCGTCGCCAACAATTTCGACCGCAGCGGACCGATGGTGCTGTACCGGGCCAAGCCCGAGACCTTCACCGACCGGGCCAGCTGGCAGGGCTGGTCGTCGCTGCCGGGACCCGATGGCGGCTGGGGCAAGGCGCCGACGCCGTTGTGGCCGGACAAGATCGGCGAGATGTGCGTGCGGCAGATCGACGGCAAGACCGTGCTGTCGTACTTCAACGCCAGCAACGGAAACATGGAAGTGCGCGTCGCCGACGATCCCACTGGCCTCGGCACCGCACCCGTGACGACGGTCGTCTTCGCCAGCGACTGGCCGGAGCCCGCCGAACACCTGCCGCCGCCCGAAGACAATCGGCTGGCGCAGCCCTACGGCGGTTACATCTCGCCGGGATCCACGCTCGAGGAGTTGCGGGTGTTCATCAGCCAGTGGAACACCCAGCCGCGCGGAGGCACGCCGTACCGGGTGATCCAGTTCGCGGTGAACCCGCTCGAGCCCGGCCAGCTGCCGTCGCCGTTCAGCTGACTTTCAGGCATTCACAGCAACCTCACACCTGAATCATCGATGCGACCTATCTGCGCACGGCCATCATGGCGTACATGAGTGATTCATCCGAGCATCCGACCGAGACCACCGGACCGGTATCCGCGCAGACCGTCACGGCAGCGCCCCCGCCCCCGCCACCACCCCCGCCCGCGCCACCCGTCTACGTCGCACCGCAACAGCCCGAGAAGCAGAACCGGGTGAACCAGGTCGCCGCCTGGGTGGGCATCGTCGCCGGGTCGGTCTTCGTCGTCGCCGTCATCTTCGGGACCGGCTTCATGGTGGGCAAGCACTCCGGCGAGCGGCTTCGACCGGCACGAGGCTGTGATGTTCAAACAGCGTGCCGAGCCGCCGTTCCCGATGGGACCGAGAGGCGACTTCGAGCGCGGCCCCTTCATCTTCCGGGGCCCCGATTTCCAGCCGCCGCAGCTTCCACAGCCGCCGCGCGCGCCGAGAGACGGCGCCTGCGACCGTAAGTCGACGACGTTGCGCGGCGTTCGCGCGACCGTAATGTCACCGGAGCATAATCGGGGCGTCTTGCCGTCTGCGGCCGGGCTGGCATGATCGAGCACATGACTATCGAAGTCGTGTACACCGCAGAATCAACCGCGACCGGTGGCGGTCGCGACGGGCATGTGAAGTCCTCCGACGGCAAGATCGACCTCGACACCCGCCCGCCCAAGGAAGCCGGCGGCAGCGGCGAGGGCGTCAACCCCGAACTGCTGTTCTCGGCCGGATACTCCGCCTGCTTCCTCGGCGCGCTTCGACTTGTGGCGCGCAACAACGACATCAAGCTCGACGACGCCTCGGGCGTCACCGCGCGAATCGGATTCGGCAAGGACTCCGAGGGCGGCTTCGGGCTGACCGCGCACCTCATCGGCTACCTGCCCGGACTGGACCAGAGCGCCGCCGACGACCTGATGAACAAGGCGCACCAGGTGTGCCCGTACTCCAAGGCCACCCGCGGAAACATCGACGTCGAACTCTCGGCGAAGGTCTAAACCGGTGCGTGCCGTCGCAATGGCCGGCGTCGGTCTGGCCGTCGGCCTGTCCTTGGCCGCACCGGCGAATGCGCGCCCCTCGGATCCGGGCGTGGTGAACTACGCCGTGCTCGGCAAGGGCTCGGTGGGCAACATCGTCGGCGCCACGATGAGGTTCGAGTGGACATTCACCGACCCGTTCCAGTCCTATTACGTCGACAATCCCGCCTGCAACAACTGGGCCGACATCGGGGTGCCCGATGTCTACGCCGACCCGGATCTCGCGTCGTTCAACGGCGCCGTCGCGCAGGAGTCGCCGACCGACATGACCCACTTCGTCAAGCAGGCGGTCGGCGTCTACGCCACCAACGACGCCGCCGACCGCGCGTTTCGCCGGGTCGTCGACCGAACCACGGGATGTAACGGTCAAACGACGGCCATGCACCTGGACAACTTCACCACCCAGGTGTGGACGCTCACGGGTGGTCCGGCCACCGCGACCGACGCCGACTGGGTGAAACAGGAAGCCGGCACCGATCGGCGCTGCTTCACCACGACCCGCAAGCGGGAGAACGTTTTGCTGCAGGCGAAAGTCTGCCAATCCGGCAACGGTGGTCCTGCGGTGAACGTGCTGGCAGGCGCGATGCAGAACACGCTCGGCCAATAATTCCGGGTAGGGCGTCACCGACGCGTCATGAAAAAGGCTCGGGTTTTGTCGGTGGGCTCTGGAAGATGGTGTGAAGGCCGCGATCGTTCCCTACCCGGAAGGGGCCGGAAGACATGACCTTCACCATCACGTCCGAGCTGGAAGATTCGCGGCTGACCAGCGCGAATAACGCCGCCCGGCACATCGGCGAGACCTGCCTGGCCGACGGTCCGGTGGGCGCTGTGGGCCTGGAGGTCGAGGCGCACTGCTTCGACCTGTCCGATCCGATGCGCCGACCCGGGCTGGGCCGAGCTGACCGATGCGATCGCCGCTGTGCCCGCACTGCCCGGCGGCAGCGTCGTCACCGTCGAGCCCGGCGGAGCGGTCGAGCTGTCCGGCCCGCCCATGGACGGCGCGACGTCTGCCATCGCCGCGATGACGGCCGATCGCGCCGCGTTGCGCGCCGCGTTCGCCCAGGCCGGGTTGGGACTGGTATTGCTCGGCGCCGATCCGTTGCGGCCGGCGCGGCGGGTGAACCCCGGCGACCGCTACCGCGCGATGGAGCGGTTCTTCACCGCCAGCCAGACCGCAGCCGCCGGCGCCGCGATGATGACGTCGACGGCGTCCGTGCAGGTCAACCTCGAGGCCGGCCCGCAGGAGGGCTGGGCCGCGCGGGTACGGCTGGCGCATGCGCTGGGCCCGACGATGATCGCGATCGCGGCCAACTCGCCGCTGCTCGGCGGAAAGTTCTCCGGCTGGCAGTCCACCCGCCAACGGGTATGGAGCCAGCTGGACTCGGCGCGCTGCGGCCCGATCCTCGGCGCCAGCGGTGACGACCCTGCCAGCGACTGGGCGCGGTATGCGATGCGCGCGCCCGTGATGCTCGTGCACAACGACGACGGGGATGCAGAGGCGGTCACCAGTTGGGTGCCGTTCGCCGACTGGGCCGACGGCCGGGTGCTGCTCGGCGACCGCAGGCCGACGCAAGCCGACCTGGACTACCACTTGACGACGCTCTTCCCGCCGGTGCGCCCGCGGCGATTCCTGGAGATCCGCTACCTGGACAGCGTGCCCGACGCGGTGTGGCCGGCTGTGGTCTTCACCCTCGTCACGCTCCTCGACGATCCGGTCGCCGCCGACATCGCCGCGGAGGCCACCGAAGTCGTGGCTACCGCTTGGGACCGCGCCGCGCAGATCGGCCTCGGTGACCGGCGGCTGGAGGCGGCCGCCGTCCGCTGCGTGCACACCGCCGCTGAACGGGCTCCCGCCGAACTCGAGGAATCGATGCGGCGGCTGGTGCGTTCGGTCGAACAGGGCCGATGTCCGGCCGACGATTTCTCCGACCGGGCCGTCAAGTACGGAATCGGCCCGGCGGTCAGTCAATTGGCGCGAGGAGAGCTTTGAGCAGTTCACGCGAAACGCTTGCGCGCGAGCTGACGAAGGCGCGGGACCGCACGCTGCGGCTCGTCGACTTCGACGACGCCGAACTGGGTCGCCAGTACCACCCGTTGATGAGCCCGTTGGTGTGGGACCTGGCGCACATCGGCCAGCAGGAAGAGCTGTGGCTGCTGCGCGACGGCAACCCGGACCGGCCGGGAATGCTGCCGCCGCAGGTGGACCGCCTCTACGACGCATTCGTGCACTCGCGGGCCAGCCGAGTCGAACTGCCGCTGTTGCCGCCTGCCGACGCCCGCACCTACTGCGCCACCGTGCGGAACAAGGCGCTGGACACCCTCGAAGCGCTGCCCGACGACGGTGACGACGCGAGCTTCCGCTTCGGTCTCGTCATCAGCCATGAGAACCAGCACGACGAAACGATGCTGCAGGCGCTGAACCTGCGGTCCGGGCCACCGCTGCTCGACACCGGCTCCTGTTGCCCGCCGGGCGTCCCGACGTCGCCGGAACCTCGGTGCTCGTGCCCGGCGGCGAGTTCGTCCTCGGCGTCGACGCGGTCAGCGAGCCGCATTCACTCGACAACGAACGTCCCGCGCACATCGTCGACGTACCCGCCTTCCGCATCGGCCGCGTCCCGGTCACCAACGGCGAATGGCGGTCCTTTATCGACGACGGCGGCTATCAGCAGTCGCGGTGGTGGTCGGACCGCGGCTGGGCCCACCGGCAGGAGGCGGGCCTGCAGGCGCCGCAGTTCTGGAATCCCGACGGCACCCGCACCCGGTTCGGCCACGTCGAGGACATCCCCGCCGACGAGCCCGTGCAGCACATCACCTACTTCGAGGCCGAGGCCTACGCGGCCTGGGCGGGCGCCCGACTGCCCACCGAAGTGGAATGGGAGAAGGCCTGCGCGTGGGATCCCTCAACCGGCAATGCGACGCCGCTACCCGTGGGGCGCCTCCGAGCCGACACCACATCTGGTCAACCTCGGCGGCGACGCGCTGCGGCCCGCGCCGGTCGGTGCCTACCCCGCGGGTGCCTCGGCGTACGGCGCCGAACAGATGCTCGGCGACGTGTGGGAGTGGACGACGTCGCCACTGCGGCCATGGCCGGGCTTCAAACCGATGATCTACGAACGGTATTCGCAACCTTTCTTCGACGGTGACTACAAGGTGCTGCGCGGCGGGTCGTGGGCGGTCGCGCCGAGCATCCTGCGGCCCAGCTTCCGCAACTGGGACCATCCGATCCGGCGGCAGATCTTCTCCGGCGTCCGCCTGGCCTGGGACGTCACCTGATGTGCCGGCATCTGGCGTGGCTCGGCGAACCGTGTTCGGTGGCATCGCTGGTGCTCGATCCGCCGTACGGGCTACTGGTGCAGTCGTATTCGCCGCGCCGCCAGAAGCACGGGCTGATGAACGCCGACGGCTGGGGCGTCGGCTTCTTCGACAACGGCGTCGCGCGGCGGTGGCGCAGCGCCGCACCGATGTGGGGTGACACGTCCTTCGCGTCGGTGGCGCCCGCGTCTGTCGCAGCGGTTGCATGGTGGCCGCGGTGCGCTCGGCCACCATCGGCATGCCGATCGAACCGTCGGCGTCAGCGCCGTTCACCGACGGGCAGTGGCTGCTCTCCCACAACGGCCTCGTCGACCGCGCCGTGTTGCCGCTTGTCTCCGAAGGCCGAGTCGACGGTCGACAGCGCGCTGCTGGCGGCGCTGATCTTCGACCGCGGGCTCGACGCGCTCGGCGACACCATCGTCGAGGTCGCCGCCGCCGACCCCAATGCCCGGCTGAACATATTGGCGGCCAACGGAACTCGCCTGCTCGCGACCACATGGGGCGACACCTTGTCGGTGCTGCGCCGAGACGACGGCGTGGTGCTCAGCAGCGAACCCTACGACGACAACCCCGAATGGCAGGAGATCCCCGACCGCCACCTCGTCGAGGTCGTGGACTCTCGTGTCGAATTGATCCCCCTGAAAGGATCGTCATGACCTTGTCGCTGTCCAACTACCTGGCCGCCGACTCGGCCGCGCAGGCGCTGCGCCGCGACGTGCGCGACGGCCTGACGCAGACACCGAAAACGTTGCCGCCCAAGTGGTTCTACGATTCGGTCGGCAGTGACCTGTTCGATCAGATCACCCGGCTGCCCGAGTACTATCCGACGCGGGCCGAGGCGCAGATCCTG
The DNA here is from genome assembly GCA_963765155.1 of uncultured Actinomycetota bacterium. Taxonomy (GTDB): domain Bacteria; phylum Actinomycetota; class Actinomycetes; order Mycobacteriales; family Mycobacteriaceae; genus Mycobacterium. The sequence continues at coordinate 315,862 of CAVXVJ010000022.1, read as the reverse complement.
CGTGCACGTTCGGCGGAGATCGCCGCGCGCGTCGGGCGCCGATACGCTGGTCGAGCTCGGCAGCGGGACCTCGGAGAAGACGCGCATGCTGCTGGATGCGTTGCGGGACAGCGGATCCCTGCGCCGATTCATCCCCTTCGACGTGGACGCAGGCGTGCTGAACGCCGCCGGGTCGGCGATCCAGCAGGAGTATCCCGAGCGTCGAGATCGACGCGGTGTGCGGGGATTTCGAGGAACACCTCGGCAAGATCCCCCGCGTCGGCCGCCGGTTGGTCGCCTTCCTGGGCTCCACGATCGGTAACCTGACACCCGGGCCCCGTGCCGAGTTCCTCGCCGCGCTGTCAGACACGATGCAGCCCGGCGACAGCCTGCTGCTGGGCACCGACCTGGTCAAGGACACCGGCCGGCTGGTCCGCGCCTACGACGACAGCGCCGGCGTGACGGCCCAGCTTCAACCGCAACGTACTCGCCGTCGTCAACCGCGAACTCGAGGCCGACTTCGACCTCGAGGCGTTCGCAACACGTCGCGAAGTGGAACAGCGACGAGCAGCGCATCGAGATGTGGCTGCGCGCCGGCAGCGCGCAGCGGGTACGCATCGGCGCGCTGGACATGGCCGTCGACTTCGCGGCAGGCGAGGAGATGCTCACCGAGGTGTCGTGCAAGTTCCGGCCCGACGGCGTAGCCGCCGAACTGGCCGCCGCAGGCCTGCGGCGCACGCACTGGTGGACCGATCCCGCAGGTGACTTCGGCCTGTCGCTGTCCACCAAATGAGCCTCGCCGAGCAGTGGCGGGCGGCGCGGCCGAAGGTGGCGGGCCTACACCTCGACAGCGGAGCGTGTTCGCGGCAGAGCTTCGCCGTCATCGACGCCACCGCCCAGCATGCCCGACACGAAGCCGAGGTCGGCGGGTATGTCGCCGCCGAGGCCGCCGCGCCCGTCCTCGATGCGGGACGCGCAGCCATCGGCGCGCTGACCGGGATGACCGGCGACGACGTCGTCTTCACCACCGGCTCCAACAATGCGCTCGACATCCTGCTCAGCAGCTGGCCGGGCGAGCGCACCATCGCCTGCCTGCCGGGCGAGTACGGCCCGAACCTTGCGATCATGGCCGCGAACGGATTTCAGGTCAGCGCACTGCCTGCCGACGGTGACGGCCGACTCGTCGTCGACGACGCCGCCCGGCAACTGGCCGACAACCCACCCGCCCTCGTACATCTCACGCGCCTTGGCGAGCCACCGCGGCCTGGCCCAGCCGTATGGCCGCGCTCGCCGAGGTCTGCGGCGAACTCGGCGTGCCGTTGGTGGTCGACGCCGCACAGGCGCTGGGTCACCTGGATTGCGCGGTGGGTGCGGCGGCCGTCTACAGCTCGTCACGGAAATGGATCGCGGGCCCGCGCGGCGTCGGGATGCTGGCGGTCCGGCCGGAGCTTGTAGCAGCGCCTGCGGCCCCGGCTGCCTCCGCCGGAATGGGGTCTGCCATCGCGGTGATGGAGCGCCTCGATCTGGCGAGACGAATGTTGCTGCGCGTGTGGGTCTATTCGGTCGCACTCGGCGAGCACCTGTCGGCCGGGCCCGCCGCAGATCCGCGACCGGCTGGCGGAGGTCGGCCGGCTGACCCGGGCCGCCCTGGCCGAGGTGAGCGGATGGCGCGTGGTCGAGCCGGCCGACGAGCCGACCGCGATCACCACGTTGGCGCCGGTGGACGGCGCCGACCCGCAGAAGGTACGCGCGTGGCTGGTCGCCGAGCGCGGCATCGTCACCACCTACGCCGAGGTGCAGCGCGCGCCCGTTCGAGATGACGGCACCGGTACTGCGGGCCTCGCCGCACGTCGACACCACGGCCGAGGACCTCGAGCAGTTCGCCGAGGCCCTGGCCGTCGCGACGCATCCGGGTGTGAGCTATCCGGCCTTGTGAGCGGTGAGCAGATACGCGGGGAGCTTCATCCGGCCCTTCTCGTCTTTGTCATGGGAGGGCATTTCGAACGGCACATCCGGTATCTGCGGGATGTTGGCATGGATTGAGGCGGGCCGGATTTCGTCGATCTCCCAGTACTTCGACACCGCGTCCCGCAGTTCGTCCTCGTCGACCTCGTTGGGCTTGGTCTTCGATCTCGGCGGGGAAGGCGCCCTTCGCGAACACCAGGATGTAGAAACTGGCACCCGGCGCCGCTGCCCGGTGCACCGAGCGCAGGTATCCGTCGCGGCCCTCGACCGGCAGTGAATGGAAACAGGGTGCTGTCGATGATTGTGGTGAAGCGACCGTCGTACCCGGTGAACGAGGTGATGTCGGCCTGCACGAAGGAGGCGTTGGCGAGATTGCGTTCCTGCGCGGCCTTGTTCGCGGCCGCGACTGCCGTCGGCGTCAGATCGATTCCGACCACGGTGTAACCGTCGGCCGCCAGCGCCAGCGACAGTTCCGCGTAGCCGCATCCGGCGTCGAGTACATCGCTGCGGATCTTGCCGGCGCTGATGAGCGCGGCCAGTTCGGGCTGCGGCTCGCCGATGTTCCACGGCGGCGGGCCGTCGAAGGCACCCTTCTGGCGGTATGCGCTGTCCCAGTCCATCACGTCAAATGTCATGGGCTCCAACCTACTCCGCCGCCTTCCAGGTGTGGACTGGCTCGTTGCTGTGCATGCGCTGGCAGTACAGGCGCAGCATCTCGGCCAGCGCATCCGGGCGGGTCATTCCGCGTTCCTGCAGCGCCTGGACCGTGCTCACTTGCCAGCCGGCGCCGTTGCTGCCGGTCTTGGCGCGGCCCTCGATGACGCCGAGGTACCGGTCACGCACCTCACTGGCGACCTCCCACCGGCGCAGGCCCTCGTCGGCCATCGGCAGCAGGCGGCGCAACACCAGCTCGTCGGGTGTCACCTCGCCCAGGCCGGGCCAGTACAGGTGCGCGTTCATGCCGTATTGAGCGGCCTGGACGAAATTGTGTTGCGCCGCAGCGAAACTCATCTTCGTCCACAGTGGGCGGTCCTCTTCGGAGAGTGTGCGCAGCATGCCGTAGTAGAACGCCGCGTTGGCCATCATGTCGACGACGGTCGGGCCGGCGGGCAGCACGCGGTTCTCGACGCGCAGATGTGGCCTGCCTTCGACCACGTCGTACACGGGCCGGTTCCACCGCCAGATGGTGCCGTTGTGCAGCCGCAGCTCGGATAGCCGCGGTGTGCGGCCCGCCGCCAGCTCGGCAACGGGATCTTCGTCGGACAGTTCAGGCAGCAGCGACGGGAAGTAGCGGACGTTCTCTTCGAACAGGTCGAAGATCGACGTGATCCAGCGTTCGCCGAACCACACCCGCGGGCCGCACGCCCTGTGACTTCAGCTCGTCGGGCCGGGTGTCGGTGGCCTGGGTGAAAAGTTCGATGCGAGTCTCGGTCCACAGTTGGTGGCCCGAGGAAGTACGGCGAATTCGCGCCGAGCGCCAGCTGCGGTCCGGCCAGCACCTGCGCGGCGTTCCAGTTCTGGGCGAATTCACCGGGGGAGACCTGCAGGTGCAGTTGCATGCTGGTGCACGCGGATTCCGGTGCGATCGACGCCAGCTGCAGGCTCAGCCGCTCGGGACCGGCGATGTCGATGAGGATGTCCTCGCCGCGCGCGGTGAAGATCGACTCGTTGAGCGCCTCATAACGGGTCGAGTCGCTCATCCAATGGCCCTCGAGGTGTTGTGGCATCAAGGTCGGCAGGATGCCGATCATCACGATGTGGGCGCCGTTTTGAGTTCGCCTTTGTCCTCCGCCGCGTTCAGGCTGGCCCGCACGTCGGCCTCCAATTCCAGGGCCGAACGACCGGGCAACCGTCGTGGCGGAACGTTGAATTCGATGTTGTAGGCGCCCAATTCGGTTTGATATGCCGGGTCGGCGATCGAGGCCAGCACTTCCTGATTGCTCATCGCCGGCTGATATCGCGCCGTCGACGAGATTGCACTCGATCTCCATGCCGGTCAGCGGACGGTCGAACTCGAAACTGGACTGGGCGAGCATGGTTTCGAAGACGTCCAGGCACTGCTGGACCTTGCGCCGGTACTCACGGCGCTGCGCGCGACAAAAGTCGGTCCGCTTCAATTCTTCGCCCACAATGCCGATGCAACAGCGTCGGTGCGCGCCCGCGCAAGGAAATCGCACATAAATCGCCGCGTGTAGGTTCGAACGTGCCCTCTTTTCGCCGACTGGAGGCCCAAATGACTGAACCCACCGCCCCGATACAGCCGCCGTCCGAATCCGCACCGCCACCGCAGGCACCCCCGCCCACCCCGCCGTCGCCAAACGCCGGATGGGCGGTGGCGGCGCTGCTGTTTTTCTGGCCGCTCTCGTTCTCGGCGTTCAGCCACGCATTCAACGTCTATCCGCTGTGGGCCTCCGGCAATGTCGCCGGCGCACAGTACGCGTCCGACCGGGTCCGCCGCTTGGGTCAGCTCTCGCTGTGGATATTCGGCGGCCTGCTGCTGTTGTTCCTCGTGCTGTACATCATCGTCGTCATCGCGTTCATTGCCCAGGGCGACATGGACTTTGGCCGCCACCACCGCTACCGCGACTAGGCGAACCGACTCGGCAAACCCTCGCGAGCGTGCGTGTCTGTTGGCCGACACGCCGCGGTCCGCCAGCATTTTGCGCACGCTCGCACAGGGAACTAGGGCGTGCGGCTGGCGACCACGACCTGAGGACTCATCAGGCCGCCGCGCAGTTGCACCTCGATCGTCGGGTCGGCATGTGCGGCCAGCGCGCGCAGGGCCGACGGGCTGTAGCAACGCAGCGAGCTGATCAGTCCGTCGTGAACGAACGGCACCACCGGCGCGAGCGGCAGCATGACCGCCAGCCGAAGATATGTAGCGGCGACGGCGGCCGGGGCAGGTCGATGATCACCAGCTTGTCGGCAACGCGGGTGCCTTCCGCGAACACGCGGGACGCCGACGACGGTGGCAGGTGATGGAACGAGAACGCGAACACCGCCAAGTCGAAATGCCCGTCGGGAGCGTCGATGGCAGTCGCGTCCATCGCTCGCGCACCGTCGCCCGCGGATGCTGGCCGAGATCACCGGCGGCGATGGCGGACACCGACGCGGCCTCGATGTCGGTGATCGTGAGCTCGGCGGTGGGATGCCATTCGAGCAGCTTGCGTGACAGCCCGCCGTGCCCGGCACCGAGCTCGAGAATCTTGGGATCGGGGACGTCGGCCACCTCGTCGAGCGCGATGCGCGCGAACTTCTCGGTGTTGCCGAAGAACTCGCCCGTCCACTCCAGCGCACGGATCACACTGCGCTTGACGCCTTCATTCGTCGACATCCATCGAGTCACGGTCGATGTATTCCAGCCGGTCGGTCTGCAGCAGCCGGTCCACGCAGGACGCGTCCGGCCCGCCGCGGGGCATGCTTTCAATGTCGACTGTTCGCGCACCCATGTGGACCATCATGGTCGATTGGAGTCGCCATAGGAGGGGAGCACGCGTTGGCAGAGTTCGTTGCCGCGATTGACCAGGGCACCACGAGTACCCGGTGCATGATCTTCGACCACGACGGCGCCGAGGTCGGGCGTCACCAACTCGAACACGAGCAGATCCTGCCGAAAGCGGGGTGGGTCGAGCACAACCCCGTCGAAATCTGGGAACGCACCGCATCCGTCATCGCCTCCGCGCTGAACAAGTCCAATCTGTCGGCCACCGATCTGGCGGCGTTGGGCATCACCAACCAGCGCGAGACGTCGCTGGTCTGGAACCGTAAAACGGGGCGGCCGTACTACAACGCGATCGTGTGGCAGGACACTCGTACCGACCGCATCGCGTCGGCGCTGGACCGCGACGGCCGCGGCGACGTCATCCGCCGCAAGGCCGGCCTGCCGCCTGCGACCTACTTCTCCGGAGGCAAGGTGCAGTGGATCCTCGACAACGTTGACCAGGTGCGCCGCGACGCCGAGAACGGAGACGCGATCTTCGGCACCGCCGACTCCTGGGTGTTGTGGAACCTGACCGGCGGACCACGCGGCGGCGTGCACGCCATCGACGTGACGAACGCCAGCCGCACCATGCTGATGGACCTGGAGACGCTGGACTGGGACGACGAGTTGCTGTCGTTCTTCGGGATTCCGCGGCAGATGCTGCCCGAGATCAAGCCGTCGTCGTTCCCACAGTCGTACGGAATCACGCGCGACGACGGACCGGTCGGCGGACAGGTGCCGTTGACCGGGATCCTCGGCGACCAGCAGGCCGCGATGGTCGGGCAGGTATGCCTTGACGCCGGCGAGGCCAAGAACACCTATGGCACCGGCAACTTCCTGCTGCTCAACACCGGCGAGAAGATCGTCCGCTCCGAGAACGGTCTGCTCACCACCGTGTGCTATCAGTTCGGCGACGCGAAACCCGTTTACGCCCTTGAGGGTTCGATCGCCGTCACCGGCTCGGCCGTCCAATGGCTGCGGGACCAGCTTGGCATCATCAGCGGTGCCGCGCAGAGCGAGTCGCTGGCCCGTCAGGTTCCCGACAACGGCGGCGTGTACTTCGTGCCGGCCTTCTCCGGGCTGTTTGCGCCGTACTGGCGGTCGGATGCGCGCGGCGCGATCGTCGGGCTGTCGCGGTTCAACACGAACGCGCACTTGGCGCGCGCGACGCTGGAGGCGATCTGCTACCAGAGCCGCGACGTCGTCGATGCGATGGAGGCCGATTCGGGTGTGCATCTGGAAGTGCTGAAGGTCGACGGGGGCATCACCGCCAACGACCTCTGCATGCAGATCCAGGCCGACGTGCTCGGCGTCGACGTCGTCAAGCCGGTGGTCGCGGAGACCACCGCGCTGGGCGCCGCCTACGCCGCCGGGCTGGCGGTCGGGTTCTGGGAGAGCCCCGACGATCTGCGCGCCAATTGGCAAGAGGACAAGCGCTGGACGCCCGCATTGAGCGAGGACCAGCGCGCCGCCGGGTACGCGGGCTGGCAGAAGGCCGTGCAGCGCACGCTGGACTGGGTCGACGTCGAGTGATTTGTGGGCGTTCAGGAGCGCTGGCGCGCGCAACAAAACGCACACAAATCCCTATGAGGCGGCGGCGTCGAGTTGCTTGCGGGTGTCGTCGTCCAGCTCGATCTCGGCGACGGCCGTGTTCTCCTCCAGATGCTGCACCGACGACGTACCGGGAATCAGCAGCACGTTCGGCGCCAACGACAGCGTCCACGCAAGCGCGATCTGCGCCGGGGTGCGGCCGAGTTTCGCTGCCTCGCTCTGAACGGCGGGGTGCCCCAGCACCGGATTATCCGCGGTAAATCCCGAGCCGAGCGGGAAGAACGGGACGAAGGCGATGTCGCGTTCGATGCATGCATCCAGGACCGGCTGCGAAGTCCGATCGACGAGGTTGTACGCATTCTGCACACACACGATCTCGGTGCGGTCCAACGCGATCTTCAGATGCTCGAGGCCGATGCTGCTCAGCCCGATGCCGGCAATGAGCCCTTCGTCACGGGCCTTGATCATCGCGGTCAGCTGCCGATCGAACAGCTCGCGGTCGACCGGGCCGACCGAACTCGGATCCCCGGCGTGGATGCGCAGATTGACTCCGGCCAGACGGTCGATGTCCAGCGTGCGCAGGTTCTCCTCGATGTCCGCCCGCAACTCGTCGGGCGCCTGCGCGGGCTGCCACGCCCCGGCTTCGTCGCGGCGCGCTCCCACCTTGCTCACCAGCGCGAGCTCCGCCGGGTAGGGGTGCAGCGCCTCACGGATGAGCTCGTTGGCGACGTTCGGCCCGTAGAACTGGGCCGTGTCAATATGGTTGACGCCCAACTCAATTGCGCGCTGCAGCACCGCAATGGCCTGGTCGTGGTCGCGGGGCGGCCCGAGAACACCGGGCCCTGGCAGCTGCATGGCGCCGAAGCCGACGCGACCGACGGAGTACGGGCCAAGGGGAAAAGTCTGCATGACCACAGCCTAGAAGTTGTATGCGTTCAAGAGCGCCCAGCGCTCCCAAACGCATACAAACCTCATATGTTTCAGTCGGATTCGCCGAGGATGCCGTAGATCTCACGGCGGGCGTTGTTGACGATGTCGACGATGCGCTCCTGCTGCTCCGGGCTCGTCGCGTACGCCGACTGGGCAACGGCGCCCATCAGCTGTGCGACAGCGCTACGCAGGTTGACGTGGCCTGGTTCGACACCGTCGGCGATCTCCTCCCACGGCGGGGTCTCGATCTTCTCGGCAGCGGCGCGGCCGTCATCGGTCAACTCGAAAAGCTTTTTGCTGCCTTCACTTTCGCGTGCGACCAGCAGGCCCTCGTCGACGAGCAGCTGCAGGGTGGGGTAGACCGAGCCGGGGCTCGGGCGCCACAGGTTCTGGGTGCGCTCGCCGATCTCTTGGATCATCTCGTAGCCGTGCATCGGCCGTTCGGCCAGCAGCTTGAGGATGGCGGCACGGACGTCGCCGCGTTTGCCGCGTCCGCGGCCACCGCGCCTGCTGCCGCGCGCACCGGGGCCGAAGCCGAAGCCGAAGCCGCCGCGTGGGTCGAATCCGAACTCGAAGCCGCGGCCGGGACCGAAGCCGGCGTTGGCCTCAAAGCCGGGCCCGCCGTCGTGCTCGCGCACGTGGTCACGAAGGTGCTCGCGGAAATCGCGTCGGGCCTGGCGGCGCTGCTGGTGAAATGCGCGCCGGTCACCGGGGCCGAAACCAAGGCCGAAGCCGCCGGGAGGTGGGGTGAATGGGTTGGTCATTGTGTTGCTTCCTTACGTTCGCCGGAACGCCGAATGCAGTTCCGATACGTTGACGATATATCGGAGACTATCGCGATGCAACGTCTATTTCCGGCGGCGCTCGTCAATGGCGTTGATAAGCCACCTTGCCCAATCCGCCTCCATCGCGTTGGCGCGCAGTCCGTATTCCAGCGCGGCCCGGCCGAAGAAAAGGCTGTCCCCGTCGGTCCAGTCGATGGAATCGCATAGCTCTTCGAGCCGTTTGACCTCGGCATCTGCGTGTTCGGCCATCGCAACAACGTGCTTGCGGGCCTGATCGGCCGGAACCTCGCCAAGCAGGAACACCCGCAGCAGCCCAGAGCTGCGGAACGGCGGATCGTCCTGCGGATTCGCCACCCAGCGCTGCAACTCCAGGTGCCCGGCCTCGGTGATCCGATACTCCTTGCGGCCCCGCGGACCGATATCAGAGACCTCGATCAGCCCGGCGTCGGCGAGCTTGTTCAGCTCGCCGTACAGCTGGCTCTGCGTCGCGGGCCAAACGTTGGCCATCGACTTCTCAAAGTGTTTGAGCAGGTCATACCCGCTGCCGGGCTCTTGTGCCAGTAGTCCCAACGCCGCCATTCGCAAACTCACAGGGAGCATCCTACCCTCCACTCTTGACATGTCACTACTGGAATGTCATGGTGGGGCAGACGGAAGGAGATCCACATGACCGACACCACCTCCGATACCTCAACTCTGTTCGGCACAGGCCAGTTCTTTGAGCGGGGCAACTACGTACCTGTCGCCGATGAGCTGACGGAGTTCGACTTACCCGTCGAAGGCGCGATCCCAGTCGAACTCGACGGCTGGTACCTGCGCAACGGCCCCAACCCGCGACAGGCCACCGCCCACTGGTTCACCGGCGACGGCATGATCCACGGCGTACGGATCGAGGGCGGCCGCGCGGCCTGGTACCGCAACCGCTGGGTCCGCACCGATTCCTTCAAAGAAGACTTCCCGCTCTACAACGCCGACGGAACCCGCAACCTTCGGTCCAGTATTGCCAACACGCACGTCGTCAACCACGCCGGCAAGACACTGGCGCTGGTCGAGTCGTCGCTGCCGTACGAGATCACAAATGACCTCGAAACCGTGGGCGCCTACGACTTCAACGGCAAGTTGGTCGACTCGATGACCGCGCACCCGAAGATCTGCCCGACCACCGGCGAGCTTCATTTCTTCGGTTACGGCAACATCTTTGCGCCGCACGTCACCTATCACCGCGCAGACGCCAATGGCGAGTTGACCATCAACAGGCCGCTCGACGTCAAGGCGCTGACGATGATGCACGACTTCGCCCTGACCGCCGAGCACGTCATCTTCATGGACCTGCCGATCGTGTTCAACCTCGACATCGCGCTCAAAGGTGACTCGGACATGCCCTACCGCTGGGATGACAACTATGGAGCGCGCCTTGGCGTGCTACGGCGTGACGACCCGTACGGCGACGTGCGCTGGTTCGAGATCGACCCGTGTTACGTATTCCACGTCGCCAACGCCTACGACCGCGGAAGTTCGATTGTCTTGCAGGCGGTTCGCTATCCCGAATTATGGCGTGACAGTGGCGGATTCGATGCCGATGGCGTGCTCTGGACTTGGACGATTGATCTGGCGTCAGGCAAAGTCACCGAACGGCAGCTCGACGACCGGGCCGTGGAGTTCCCCCGCATCGACGACCGGCTGGCCACGCTGCCGGCCCGGTACGCCGTCTCGGTCGGCGACGGTCGACTGGTCCGCTACGACCTGAGCACCGGTAGCGCCGTCGAGCATGCGTTTGGGACTGCCGAGTCGCCAGGCGGCCCGGGAGAGGCGGTGTTCGTGCCGGGTTCGGGTCCAGCCGACGAAAGCAGCGGCTGGTACATGGCCTACGTTTACGACCCTGCGCGCGACGGTAGCGACCTGGTGATCATCGATGCGTCCGATTTCGCGGGGCCGCCGGTGGCCAGAATGAAACTGCCGCAGCGTGTTCCGTACGGTTTCCACGGAAACTGGATAAGCGCCTAGTCGCAAATGTGCAGGTCAGGCGCGGAACCCCTCGCCCCGCGCCCGCCGGCGAGTTTCAAGCTGAGTTAGTTGGATTCGGCCGACTAATGGCCGTCCCGTTATGTCAATGCACCAGGGTGGTCGGCGCAAGCTGATGCTTCGGTGAGCCAGCGGCTCAGAGCGGCTGGCAGCACCCGACCGGGCTGCAGTTTCAACAACGCCGACGTTAGCAAAGTCGGTGGTGCCGCACCAGGCCCGGACGGACGCGCTGGCGGAGTGGCTTCAGAGCGCTGAGGAGTCCAGTTCTGCGTCCGGATACGCGGCCGTGGCGCGGTGGGTGTTCGGGCTGACCCCGTAGGCGCGCTTGAACGCGCTGCTCAATGCGAACGGTGTGCTGTAGCCGACCTGGCGGGCCACCGACGCGATGGTGGCCTGGCTTGACCGCAACAGGTCCGCGGCCAGCGCGAGCCGCCAACTGGTCAGGAAGGCGATCGGCGGCTCGCCCACCTGCTCGGTGAACCTCCTGGCGAACACCGCGCGCGAACAACCCACGGCCGCAGCAAGGTTCGCCACCGTCCACGGGTGTGCGGGATTGTTGTAGATCAGCTTCAGCGCCGGTCCCACCATCGGGTCGTGCTCGGCATGCCACCACGTCGGGGCGTTCGCGTCGCGATCAAACCACGTGCGCAGCACCGCGATTAGCAGCAGGTCGAGCAGCCGGTCCAGGTACGCCTCCTGGCCCGCGCCGTCGCAGCCCGCCTCTGTGGCGAGCAACTCAACCAGCGGCGTGTCCCATTCGTCCGCGCGCAGAACCAGCACGGTGGGTAGCACGTCGAGCAGGCGGGAGCTGACCTCGCTGCGCCCCTCGTAGGCGCAGATCACCGACCGGGATGCGCCCGACGGGCTGTTGCCCCACGTGCGCACGCCGATCGACATCTCGAACTTCAGGCTTTCGCCGGACAGCGTGGTGCACCGTTGCCCAGGGTGGATGACGATCATCGGGGTAGTGGCCGGGTCGTCGGCAAAGATGTAGCGCTCGGTGCCGCGGGTGAGCGCGACATCACCGGGTCGCAGCCACACGGTTCCACTGCTTTCGCCGACGATCGCGGCGCTGCCGTGGGTCTGGCAGATCAACGTCAGCGGGGCCTCGTCGCGGATGCTCATCGACCACGGCGGATCCATCATCATCCGCAATACGAATGCGCCTCGCGCTCGCACACCGTCGAGCAGGCCGACCACGGCGTCCACGCCGGGAGCCTATCGTTACCCGGCGTCTCAGCGTGGCCGATAACCGGTGAGAAACACGCGCACCCCGGCTTGCACATAGTCGTGCGGTTCGATGCCCGCGAGCACCTGCGGCCCGCCGTGGAACAGCGCTTGGTCAATACACCGGCCGACGATGAGAAATGCGAAATGCTCTGCGGTAAGCGCAGGTTCGGGCGCATGCAACAGCCCGCGGTCGTGCAGCCGCCCGAAGCACTCTGCGAACGCCGCGAGGGTCCGGGCGGGTGCCTGCTCGTAGTACAGCGCTGCGAGCGCGGGCACCCGGTTCGCCTCACCGACTACCAGCCGGCGGAGTTGGACAACCGGCTCCTGCAACACCGCAGTCAGATAGTCGCCCGCAAGGGCGGCGAGATCCGCTTCAAGGTCGGTGGTCTCTGCCAGTGCGGCTATCCGCTCGAGGAACGGCGTGACGGTGCTCTCCAATGCGCTGTTGACGATCGCCAGCAGCAGTTCCTGCTTGTCACCGAAGTGCTTGTAGACCGTCTGCTTGGACACCGCCGCCGACGCAGCGATCTGGTCGACACTCGTGCCCTGGTAGCCGTTGCTCAAGAACAGCGATCGGCCAGCAGACACGATGGTCTGCCGCTTACGCGCTGAACGGCCCAGTACCTCGGTCATTCGGCCTCCTCCGCTTAGTACTGGACAGTCTAGTTCCAAATCGCTTAGAGTCGTATGGTACTGGACGGTCTAGTTCCATCCGAAGGAGACATGCTCATGACCACATCGGACACGCCGCCGCTGCCTGTGCGGATCACCAAGTCGCTCCTCGGATACGGCGTGATCGCCGGCCCGATCTATGTCGTATCGGTGGCTGGGCAGGCCGCGACCCGAGACGGGTACGACCCCACCCGGCACGCCGCGAGCCAACTCGCGAACGGGGACCTGGGCTGGATTCAGATCACAACCTTCCTGGTCACCGGGGCGATGACGATCGCCGCGGCGGTCGGTGTACGCCGAGCGCTCGGCCCTGGTCGGCAGTCGGCGTGGGCGTCGGGTCTGCTCGGGGCCTACGGCGGGGGCCTGGTGATGGCGGGGATCTTCCGGGCCGACCCGTCGGACGGCTTCCCGCCGGGCACTCCGCCCGGTATGGGCGAGGTCAGCTGGCACGGGATGGCTCATTTCGCGGTGGCGGGCATCGGCTTCGCCTGCCTCGTCGCCGCGTGCTTCGTGCTTGGCGCATGGTTTGCGCGCGATGGACAGGCACCCTGGGCGTGGTTCTCGCGCATCACCGGATTGGTGTTTGCCGGTAGCTTCTTCGCCTTATCGTCCGGATCAGGCGGTGCCGCAACGATTTTGGTGTTCACCGCGGCCGTGGTGCTGGTGTGGGCCTGGCTGTCGGCAGTTTCGGTGAAGCTCTATGCGGGCGTCGGATCGACGCCGATGTCAACGTCAACGACCACGCCGTAATGATCGCTGGCCCACACACCGTCGATCGGTTGGTCGAAAGCCACAGCGGCGGAACGCACTTGGCAGTAGGACTTGGGATGGCTGTGCCATGAGCCGATGAAGACATAGTCGATGCGGCGACGGTGTTCGGGCTGACGGACGACGGCATCGACGACCGTGCGGGTGTTCGGGTTCTCGGTAGTCCAGGTGAATCCTGGTCCGTCGCTGGTGATCTCCCAGGCGTCGTGATAGTGCACGCTACGCCCGCCGAGCGACTGTAGCCCTTTCAGATAGCGGATGCTGGCGGCGTCGGGCGCGGCATTGAAGTCGCCCGCGATGACCGTCGGAAGGGTCTGGCGGTGCCGGGCGTCGAGGTCGGTGAGGGCAATCGCTTGCTGCTCGCGGACCGCCTCGGCGTCCAGCCGCCACGCGGCCGTCGTACCGATGAACAGCAGGTCGCCTTCTCCGGGGACGGGCACCGTCACAGCGATCGTGCACCACGGCACGTCCGCGGCGCCGCCGACGCGCATGTCGAGAACTTCAAGCGTGGTGTGTGGCCAGCGGGTGGCGACGGCGGTGCCGCCGTAGCGGTCGGAGTACGGCGGTGTATACGACATGGCGTCGGCCTGATGGGTGCCGTGCAGTTCGGTGCCGGCGATGAGTTCGTCGAGCTGATTGCGGTCCGGACCACGAATGACCTCCTGGAACGCGACGAGATCGGGGGCCAGGCGGCGGACCTCCTGATTGATCGCCTTGGTGCGCCGCTCGTCGCCCTCGAGGTTTTCGACGTTAAGGGTGAGGACCCGTAGACGTGACATACAGGTTGGATAACCAGCCGGACGCTCACGTATGCAGTCGGGACGGTCAACGATGGATCGTCTCGCTCGTCCCCGGTTGACTTCGAGTCATGAATACAAGCCCCTTTGTCCTCCTGACCTCCCTCGCCGCGCTCGCCAGCGCCGCCGCCGGCGGAATGATGTACGTGTTCTCCACATTCGTGATGCGCGGCCTGGACCGCACCGAACCGGTCGAGGCCATCACCGCGATGCGCGGCATGAACGCCGAGGCGAACTCCAATCCGGCGTTCCTGCTGGCTTACTTCGGCGCCGCGATCCTGGCCGTGGCGGTCGGTGTGTACGCCGTGATCCAGCTGCGCCAGCCCGGCAGCTGGGTGGTGTTGGTCGGCGCCGTCTTCGGGATCCTCGCGGCGATCATCACGATGGTCTTCAATGTGCCGTTGAACAATCACCTGGACAGCGTGAATCCCGTCGGGCTGTCACCCGCCGACGCGGCGAGGGAATGGCAGGCGTACTTCACGCCGTGGACGAATTGGAACCACGTCCGCGCCGCCACCAGTTTCATCGCGGCCGCACTGATGCTGATCGGCGTCGCCGCCCGCTAACGCCGACGAACGTTCGTTACCGCTCGACAAATCGCCGAAATGTCGAGCGGTAACGAACGTTCGCGCGCTGCTGCCGTCAGCCCGGCGGAGTGAAGCCTGCCCGGTGGCGGTGGCGGTTGCCCCGGCCACTGCGGCGGCGGACCGGGCCATTGCGACGGCGGCGGCCCGGTGGGGGCCGGAGGCCGCAGCCGGGCCAATTCGCGGCGGTGCCGCTCGGCCAGCACCGCCGCGAGCACCAGTTGGGGCGGAGTACCCGGCGGCGGTGGTGGGGATATCTGCGCGACGACGTCGCCGGCGATCCGGTAGGCCATCTGATCTCGCAGCACGGGGTCCAACTGCGATGCACGGGAAAGGAATTGGCGGGCCAACTCGGCCGGTTCGGCCCGCAGCCCCGACAGCTGCAGCGAGGAAGCCCACCACGCCAACTGCGGCGGCATCGGCGGCGGCGGTGCGAGCCGCGGACCACGCTCGCTGATCACCACCGTGCCGGCAAACACGTCGCCCAGCCGCTTCCCCTTCTGCGAGAGCAGGCTGCAGATCACCGCCGGCCCGCCGGTGAACGCCCAGATCTCGATCAACCCGGCCAGCGCGCGAAACAGCGCCTGCCGGAAGCGTTCCGGGCCGCCGTCATCGGAGACCACCCGCAGTCCCATGGCCATCTTGCCCAGCGACCTTCCGCGGGTCGCGGTCTCGAAGGCGATCGGGTAACCCAGCAGCGCGAGGATGGTGAAGATGATCAGTATCGCTCCCGACAGCGCCGGGTCTAGCTGCGTCAGTGTGGTCGTCCACAACAGCACGCCCAGGACGTAGACGATGAACACCACCGTAACGTCGATGATCGCCGACAGCGCCCGCACCGGCAGCTGGGCGATCTGAACATCCAGGACAACCGCATCCCCGGTCACCACTTGTTCCTGCTGGCGGACCATAACCGCCAACGCTACTAGGATTTGCCAACGTGGATGTCGACGCGTTCGTGCAGGCGCACCGGCCGACGTGGGACCGGCTTGAAGAGCTGGTCAAGCGGCGTCGGCGGCTGACCGGCGCCGAGGTCGACGAGCTGGTCGACCTCTACCAGCGGGTGTCGACCCACCTGTCGATGGTGCGGAGCTCGTCGACCGATTCGACGCTCGTCGGCCGGTTGTCCGGGCTGGTGGCGCAGGCCCGCTCGGCGGTCACCGGTGCGCACGCGCCGCTGTGGAGCGAGTTCGTCCGGTTCTGGACGGTGTCGTTCCCCGTGGTCGCCTACCAAATCTGGCGATGGTGGGCAGGGACGGCCGTGGCGTTCTTCGTTGTCACCGTGATTGTCGCCGTGTGGGTATCCGGCAATCCCGAGGTGCAGGCCGCGGTCGGAACCCCAAGTGAGATAGACGAATTGGTGAACAACGACTTCGCCTCCTACTACAGCGAGAACCCGGCCGGGTCGTTCGCGTTGCAGGTCTGGGTGAACAATTCGTTGGTTACCGCCCAGTGCATCGCGTTCGCGATCGTGCTGGGAATTCCCATCCCCTATGTGCTCTTTCAAAACGCTGCCAACCTCGGAGTGATCGCCGGTTTGATGTTCGATGCCGGCAAGGCGGACATCTTCCTCGGGCTGCTCACCCCGCACGGGCTGATCGAACTGACCGCGGTGTTCCTGGCGGGCGGCGCCGGGATGTGGCTGGGCTGGTCGGTGATATCGCCCGGGAACCGGCCGCGCGGCCAGGTGCTCGCCGAGCGGGGGCGGGCCATCGTCTCCGTTGCGGTCGGGCTGATTGCGGTGCTGCTGGTGGCAGGCCTGATCGAGGCGCTGGTGACACCGTCGCCGCTGCCGACGTTCGCTCGCATCGGGATCGGCGTCGCGGCCGAAATCGCCTTCCTGACTTATGTATTCCATTTCGGCCGCAAGGCGACACGGGCGGGCGAGACCGGCGACGTCGACGACGCGCCGGATGTGGTGCCGACGGGTTAGCCTGCCCGCGTGGGCCCACGCGAGCTACGTGGGCCCACGCGCAGGAAGGGCTAGAGCCGGCCGGTAGCCTTCATCGCCAGGTAGTGGTCGGCCAACGCGGGTGCCAGCTCCTCGGGCGGGGCGTCGACCACATCGACTCCCGAGCGCCGCAGCCGCGATGCGATCGCCCGCCGGTCGTTGCGAGATCGTTCGGCGGCCGCGGCGTCGTACACCTGCGCCGCGTCTGCGCGGCCGGCCGCGAGCCGCTCGACGCGGGGATCGGCGACGGCCGCGAGCAACACCTGATGTTTGGCGCTCAACTGCGGCAATACCGCCATCAACCCCTCGTCGAGCGCCGACGCGTTGAGATCCGTCATCAGCACCACCAACGCCCGTCGGCGGATGCGCCGCCGCACCGCGGCCACCATCGCACGGGCATCGGATTCGACCAGTGCCGGCTCCAGCGGCGCCATCGCCGCCACTAGTTGCGTCAGCAGTTCGGTACGCGATGCATTGAACACCCCGGCGCGCGACTCACGGTCGTGGGCAAGGAAGTCGACGTGGTCGCCGGCCCGTGCGGCCAGTGCGG
The DNA here is from genome assembly GCA_963765155.1 of uncultured Actinomycetota bacterium. Taxonomy (GTDB): domain Bacteria; phylum Actinomycetota; class Actinomycetes; order Mycobacteriales; family Mycobacteriaceae; genus Mycobacterium. Next base: position 298,597 of record CAVXVJ010000022.1, on the reverse strand, counting down.
CCAGCAGCAGCGCGGCATCCATCGACCAATCCAGGCGCGGCCATCCACCCGGATCGCTCGCGGTGGGGTCGACGCCGACGCGTCCGGCCGACGTGCGGCCGGTGTCGACCACGATCACCACCCGTCTGTCCCGCTCCGGGCGCCAGGTCCGCACGACGACATCGGCGCGACGGGCGGTGGCGCGCCAGTCGATGGACCGGACGTCGTCGCCGATGACATACTCACGCAGCGAATCGAATTCGGTGCCCTGCCCGCGGATGAGCACCGGGGTCATGCCTTCCAGCTCCCGCAGTTTCGCCAGTCGCGACGGCAGATGCTTGCGCGACAGGAAGGGTGGCAGGACGCGGATCTGCCACGGAACGCGGTGCGAGCTCTGCCGGCCGGCCAACCCCAGCGGCCCGATCGAACGGGCGGTGACCAGCGCCGAGTGCTGATCGCCACGGCGGACAGGACGCAGCCGAGTGACAAGCCGAACCCGTTGCCCAGCAGGGATATTCACCGGATGAACGCGTGGATCGGCACGCGCGCTGGGTGCCCAGGCGTCGCGAACCTGCCCACGGAGCCGGCGGCTACCGGCATTTTCGATCATCAACTCCGCGTCGACAGGCTGGCCCAGCCGTGCCGCCGTTTCGCCAGTGCGAGTGCAAATCAGGCGACGCGTGCTGGCCGCCAGCGCCACATCGATAGTCACCGCAGCTACCAGCGCGACCAGCAACACGACGAAAGCCGCTGCGGGCCAGGGCGAAAACGCGATCGGCAAGGCGCAGATCAGCGCGATCAGGCCGGTGCGGCCGGTGACGATCACTACCGCGGCACCGGCACGGTTGCGAGTATGCCCTCGAGCACGCCGTCGGGGTTGGCGCCCTCGAGTTCGGCTTCGGGCCGCAGCTGGATCCGGTGCCGTAGCGTCGGGCGCGCCATCGCCTTGACGTCGTCGGGGGTGACATAGGTGCGGCCCGACAGCCATGCCCATGAACGCGAGGTCGCCAGCAGCGCCGTCGCACCGCGTGGTGACACACCCAGCTGCAGCGACGGGGAATGCCGTGTCGCGCCGGCGATGTCGACGATGTAGCCGAGCACCTCGTCCGCCACTAGCACCTGACGCACCGCTTCGCGCCCGGCCGCCAGGTCGGCGGCACCCGCCACGGGCTGCACCGCGGACAGGTCGCGGGGATCGAAGCCGCGGGCGTGCCGGTCGAGAATTGCGATCTCCTGGTCCCGCGGCGGCAGCGGCACGTTGAGCTTCAGCAGGAACCGGTCGAGTTGCGCTTCGGGCAGTTGGTAGGTGCCCTCGTACTCGATCGGGTTCTGCGTAGCGGCGACGATGAACGGGTCGGGCAGCGGACGCGCCTCGCCTTCGACGCTGACCTGACGTTCCTCCATCGACTCCAGCAGTGCGGCCTGTGTCTTGGGAGGTGTCCGGTTGATCTCGTCGGCCAGCAATAGGTTGGTGAACACCGGACCGGAACGGAACTCGAATTCGGCTGTGCGCGCGTCATATACGAGTGACCCGGTGACGTCGCCGGGCATCAGGTCGGGGGTGAACTGCACGCGCTTGAACTCCAGTTGCAACGCAGCGGCGAGGGTGCGCACCAGCAGTGTCTTGGCGACGCCGGGAACGCCTTCGAGCAGTACGTGGCCGCGGCACAGCAGCGCGATCACCAACCCGCTGACGACCGCGTCCTGCCCGATGACGGCCTTGGCGATCTCACTGCGCAACGCCAGCAACGCATTTCGCGCTGTGTCCTGGTCGGTTGTCTGAGTCACGACTGTGCGACCTGCCTTTCGATGTTGTCGAGTTCGTGCGCGAGGTTTACCAAGTCGGCATCGGTGGCCGGTGGTGGACCGAACAATGTGTGCGCCACCGCTTGCGGGTTCAGGCCGCAGCGCTCGGCGACGGCCTGCGCAACGGCCGGCGGCGCGGCGTTTTGGCTGAGCCCAAGGCGTGGCGTCATCCGCTGCAGTGTTGCGGTACGCAACGCCTCGGCGGCGCGGTCGCCGGCGCGCCGCGACCGGTAGAGCCGTCCGCGGCCCTCCACGGTCTCGGACGCCCGTACCACCACCGGAATTCGCTCGGCAACCAGCGGCCCGATGCGTCGACCCTTCCACACCGCCAGCAGCGCCACGGCCACGCACAGCTGCAAGACGATCCACCACACACGGTCGGGGATGAGGTCGGAGATCGATTCGCCTCCTCGGGTTTCGCCCTCACTGCGTTGCGGGGCGAACCAGATCACACGCGGCGCCGTGCCGGCGAGGTTCATCGCCAGAGCGGCGTTGCCCTCCTCCAAGAGCCCGGAGTTGGTCATGAAGTCGGCGCTGCCGACGACCGTCACGGTCCGCCCGTCGTCGACATAGCGGACCAGTGAGCCGTCGTAGCAACGCGTTACGTGCACGTCGCCGGCCGCCTGGTAGGCGTCGCTGAGGCCGAGCTGAACCGTACCGGCGCGGGTAGCCTCCCGCAGGTCGCAGCCCGGTTCCGCGCCGCCGAACGTGGTGGCGTCGTCGCCGCGGATCTGCGGCGCGAGCTCGTCGCGGACCCGTGACACCGGCCCCACCAGCAGCCGATCACCGGGGACGGCGGCCAACCGGCGCAGCAGATCGTCATCGGTCAGCCGGAACGTCTCGGCTATCACGAGCAATGTGTCGGGGCGGGCGGACCGTTCCACATCGGCGATGCTGTCGGCGGCGATGACGTCCACGCCGTGGTCGCGCAGCAGTGTCACCAGCGCCCGCGCACCTTCGGGCGACGTTGATGTCGGATCCATCCGCCCACCCGGTTGTGGTGCGGTCAGCCAGGCGCTCAGCACTGCGACGCCGACGATGACGCCGATTGCCAGTACCACCCAGCGGGCACCGCGCCACCGCTGAGCCACTGTGGGGCCGACGGCCGTATCTGCTTGTGTCATCGCACTTCTGCCCAACCCTCGGCTGCGGTGGGCGCCGGCGAACCGACCGTGGTGGCAGATGTGTGACGTCGCAAATGGTCGTCCAGGTCGGCGATCATCCGATACGCGGACTCCGTGCCGGGCCGCTCGCCATAGGTGACGTCGTTGAAAGCTTCTGCGGCCAAAAGCAATTCGGCGGCCAGGTTGGGCACTGCCCGCCCGGCATCGCGAGCCAGTTCGGTCGCGGTGCGTCCCGGAACCGGGTCCAGCACACCGTTCTCCTCCAGCTGGCGGGCGACGGCCCTGAGCCGATGACGGATGGCCGCGGCCCAATTTCCTGCTGCCGCAGCCTGTTCGGCGGCGGCACGGTGCTCGGCGGCGCTGAGCACGTGCTCGCCGAAGAGTGCGTACTCGCCGTCACGGTTGGTGCGCAGTGTACGGCGGGCGATTCGGATGGCGACGACGATGGCGACCGCGAGGAGGATCAGCAGCAAGCTGAGTGTGAACCAGCCGCCGGGCACCGACGAGCCTTCCACCATGAGCTTGTACAGAAGCTCGTTGAACCAGTTCATCAGGCGTTCGGTCAGTGAAGGTTTGGGGTATATCGGCTTTCCGAGTTCGCGCTGCGCGGCCTCGTGGGCGGCATCGCGGTCGATGTCTATCGCAGGCACGTCAGGATTGGCTGGTCAGCCACAGGTGGTCGGTGGAATCGGCTGGTGCGCCAGGCCCGAAACCGGCGCCCGTCTGCAGCACCAGGTCAAACGCCTCAGCGCGGATGCGGCGGTCGGTGTAGAGGAGCACCGCGACACCGGCGGTGAACGGCGAGGTGATGATCTGACCGATCGCGCTGCCGACGGCGAGCAGAACAATCGCGGTGAAAATCGCGAGGGTGGATGACGCTGAGAGCAGCAGGATTTCGCCGCCGATGGTGAACGGCACCGAGACTGCGCCCGCGATCAACACGGCTACGACCTGACCGAGCAGGTAGATGCCGAAGACCCGCCAGAAGTCGTTCTTCACCAGCTTGAAGGACCGCGCGATGGCCGGCACGATCGCGAGTCGTTCCAACACGATGATGGACGGCGTGAACATGAGCATGACGGCCAGGTAGATCAAACCAGCGACGAGTCCTAGTCCCAGCGGAATGCCGATGACGATCGCGGCGGCGGTGCTGGCGTATCCGATAGCGACGATGATGCCGAACCCGACACCTGCCAGCACCCCCGCGCCGATCACCGCCAGGACGGAAAAACCGATCAGCGCCAACAGCCGCCCGCGAAGCCGTTGCCAGGCCTCACCGACAGTGATGCCGGATCCGAACACGGCGCGTCCGACGATCACGGTGAGCATGCCGCTCAGCAGGATCGACGACAGAAAGGTGGCGACGGACCCGGCGAGGCTCGACGCCGACATGCCAAGCAGCAGACCCATCGACAGCTCATCGGCGGTTTCACCGGTCAACGCCGGCGCGAGTTGTCCGGTGACCGCCAATGGACCGAGGGACAGGATCAGCGCCAGCAGCTGGGCCGTCACCACCACGATGGTCGTCAGGCCCAGCGTCGTTTTGGGATTCGCCCGGATGTAAGCGAAGGCGCCGTTGAAGATGTCCGACAGGCTCAGCGGGCGCAGCGGGATGACACCGGGCTTGAGCCTGCCATCGGCGCTCCGTAGCCGGGCGGCGGGTAACCCGGCGGTGGCCCATATCCCGGCGGAGGTCCGTAACCCGGCGGTGGCCCATATCCCGGCGGAGGTCCGTACCCGGGTGGAGGTCCGTACCCGGGAGGAGGTCCGTACCCGGGGGGAGGTCCGTAGCCCGGCGGCGGATAGCCCTGGTATCCGGGTGGCGGATAGCCCGGCGGTGGGTAACCCTGATAGCCCGGCGGCGGCGGCGGGCCGGCCGTTGCAGACCCACCGGCGTCGTTGCTCATGGGCACCATCCTGTCGATCACCGTGCGAATTGACAACGTGGTCATGTCCGTTGCCGACGTTACGGTGACACCTATGTCGACCGAGATCACCGTGCGTGGGTCCTACACCGCGTACCAGCCGCCCGAGCGCGGGACCGTCCACTCCATCATCGCCTACGAGGGACCGGCGATGGAGCCGGTCTATGACCGGGTGGTGCGCGATTTGGAGACCGTGAAGGCGTCCATCACGAGAATGGAAAGTGACGAGGGGCCCGTTACGCGGTGGTCTGCCGAGCAGTTGCGCACGTGGTCCGACCGACCCTGGAATCAGGATGGCAAGCAACTCCCGCTCGTCCACCACGCCAGCGTCGCCGTCGAGGTGAAGTTCCGCGACTTCACCGCGTTGTCGCGGTGGGTCGGTGAGCATGTCGTCAACACCGAGGGATTCCGGGTCTCACGGGTCGAGTGGGCGCTCACCGTGGACCGGCGGGAAGCCCTGCTCGAGGAGGTCCGAACTCGGGCGGTCCACGACGCTGTCCGCCGCGCTCAACAATATGCCGATGCGCTTGGACTCGGCGAGATCCGTCCTGTCGCAATTGCCGACTCCGGCATGCTCGGCGCGCGACCCGAGAATCCTTCCGAGGCTACTTACCTGCGAGCCGCACCGGCAGGAGGCGGCGCCGACGTCGAAATGGTGCCGCAGCACATCAAGGTGGCGGCGGCCGTCGACGCGCGGTTCGTTGTCGGGGACGCGTAACGCCCGCGGCGTACCGTTTGCGCCATGGCCGAACTGAAGGACCGGTTGCGCGAAGACCTGACCGCCGCGATGAAGTCACAGGACAAGTTGCGCACCGCGACACTGCGCCTGCTGCTGGCCGCGATCCGCAACGAGGAGATCGCGGGCAAGGAGCCACGCGAGCTCACCGACGCCGATGTACTCAAGGTGCTGGCCAAGGAGTCCAAGAAGCGGGGCGAGTCGGCAGAGATCTACACCCAGAACGGGCGCGGCGAGCTGGCCGCCACCGAGCATGCCGAGGCGCGGATCATCGACGAGTACCTGCCCACCCCGCTCACCGACGCCGAACTGGCCGACGTGGCCGATACCGCGATCGCCCAAGTCGCCGAGGACATCGGTGAACGGCCCAGCATGCGCCAGATGGGTCAGGTGATGAAGGCCGCGACCGCGATCGCCGCGGGTAAGGCCGACGGGGCCCGTCTCTCGGAGGCCGTCAAGGCCAGGTTGTAGCCGTTTTCGGTGTCGGGCGCTCGGGTATCCGAGTGCCATGACGCGTTTCGGCTACACCCTGATGACAGAACAGAGCGGACCTAAAGAGCTTGTCCGTTATGCCGTTTCGGCGGAACGCGCGGGCTTCGACTTCGAAGTTTCGTCCGACCACTACTTCCCGTGGTTGTCGTCCCAGGGCCACGCCCCGTACGCGTGGTCGGTACTTGGCGCGGTCGCATACGCCACCGAGCAGGTCGAGCTGTTCACCTACGTCACCTGCCCGACGATGCGCTACCACCCAGCCGTCGTCGCGCAAAAGGCGGCAACGCTGCAGATCCTCGCCGACGGCCGATTCATCCTCGGACTCGGCAGCGGCGAGAACCTCAACGAGCACGTTGTCGGCGGGCGCTGGCCGACGGTGTCGCGACGCCAGCACATGCTCAAAGAGGCCATCCAGATCATCCGCGAGCTGTTCACCGGTGAACTCGTCGACTGGAAGGGCGAGTACTACGAGGTGGACTCGGCTCGAATCTGGGACATCCCGGAGATACCCGTCGCCATCGCCACCGCGGTGTCCGGCGAAAAATCCATCGACATGTTCGCGCCGCTGTCCGACCACCTCATCGCCGTCGAGCCGAACAAGGACCTCGTCGACGCCTGGCACGAAGCTCGACGGGCGACCGGGCTGCCCGGCGATGTCCGGGTGATCGGGCAGATTCCGATCTGCTGGGATCCCGACCGCGACACCGCCGTGCGGCGCGCACACGACCAGTTCCGCTGGTTCGCCGGGGGCTGGCACGTCAACTCCGATCTGCCGACGACGGCGGGCTTCCACGGCGCGACGCAGTTCGTGCGGCCCGACGACGTCGCCGAATCCATCCCGTGCGGACCCGATCTCGACGCGATCGTCGACGCGGTCAGCAAGTACTGGGAAGCCGGCTTTACCGACATCGCGCTGGTGCAGATCGGTGATGACAGCCAGGAGCTGTTCCTCAAGGAAGCGGCCGGCTCGCTGCTGGAGAAGCTTCGAACCGAATCGCACTGAAAGGAACTGGCCATGCCGCGCGGTAAAGGGATCTACTACGACGAAGAAGAGTCGAAGGCCGGCCGTCCCGGGCCAACCGACCAAGGACGCGAAGGCGGGATGGCGACACGGGAGAACGCCCCCGACGTTGCCGACGACCAGGGCTCCCAGGAGCCGCCCGACTGACGGTTACTCGGCGGCGCGACCTTCTCGGCTGCGCCGGTATGCCGCGCGCCGCAGTTCGGCGAGCCACGCTGGAACCAGGCTGACTTCTGGATCGCTGTGCAGGATCGGGTCGAACCCGACGTTGTCGCGGCTGGGGTCGACGTGCCGAAGCGTCAGGCGCGCCAGGGGTAGAAACTCTGCGGTCCCCGCTGCTTGTTCGATATCGAAATCCACTCCGCCAGAATCAATTTGGTCGCGCACCCCGACCAACGACAACCCCGGTGTGTCGATGTGTGTGACAAGGCGCGCCCGTACCCACCACACGCTGCCCTTGAAGCGCAGCGGCATCAGGGTGGAGAACGTGGCTCCCGACCATTTGCGCACGGGCGCTAGAACCATGCGCGTATTGCCGACCGTCGACGCCAGCAGCACATCCCACGGCGTGCAGCTACGCAAATCCTGCTGAGGCGGCATCCGCCACGCGACGCCCGCGACATCGGGCAGCCAGCTGGGAAGGCCAACGCCTTTCGACACCCTGCCGACGACGTCGCAGGAAACCAACGGCAGCCCCTCGCCGTGCGGCGCTACGCGCTCGAGAATGCCCTCGGCGAGCACACCGTCGGGATGGAAAAACCGGCGGTGACGGACGGCCGCGCCCAACCGGATGGGTAGCGCGGCGATGTCGGAAGCTCGCACGGGTCCGGTGTGCCCCGCCCGGCAGCAAAGCAAACAGCCGGGTTTGACGCCGGCGATACAGGGCATTAATCACCTCACATGCTTCAGACCCACCGCAGCGTGGACCGTTGAAAGGCCGATATGACAAGCGCCTATACCGACCTGGATACCCCCGTCGCTCTCGAGGGGGTGTACGCCCCGCAGGAGGATTCGCAACTACTGATCGACGTCATGGAGAAGACGGGCCTGGCACGGGGCGGTCGGGTCGCCGACTTGTGCACCGGCAGTGGCGTGGTGGCGATCGCTGCGGATGAGCAGGGGGCTTCGAAGGTCACCGCTTTCGACATCTGCTCGCGCGCGGTTGCGTGTGCTCGCCAGAACGCATTGGCTTCCGGCGCCGCCGTAGAAGTGCACCTCGGTTCGTGGGCGCGCGCGGTGGAATTCGGCCCACATGACTTGGTGCTGTGCAATCCGCCCTATGTGCCGCACGATCCGAGCGTCGACGGCGCAGCGCTTCCGTCGCACATCGGACCGGCGCGCGCATGGGACGCCGGGTACGACGGCCGTCTTGTCCTCGACCCGTCTGTGCGCCGCGGCCCCCGCCCTACTGGCCGGCGGCGGGACGCTGCTGCTGGTGCAGTCCGAGTTCGCCGGACCGCGCGAGACGCTTGCGGCGCTGGCGGCGGCTGGCCTCGACTCGGAAATCATTGCCTACCAGTGGATTCCGTTCGGACCCGTGCTGACGTCGCGCGCCAACTGGCTGGAGGACACCGGTCGCCTCGAACCGGGCCGATGCGAAGAAGAGCTGATGGTCATCAGGGCGGACAAGCCATGACCAGTACCGAATCCCGTTTGGTCCGCGTCGTCCCCAACGGACCGGTGATGGTGCGGGTCCGGTACGCATCGAGATGCCCGACGGCAGCGTGGTGCAATCCGACCGTTTCATGGTCGCGATCTGCGCGTGCCGTCGCAGCAAGGACTATCCGCTGTGCGACACCAGCCATCGGTGCCGACGGCGAAACGAGCCGTCACGCAAGCGGTCTGCGTAACGACGAGTGCCCCGCAGCCCAGCAGCCCATCACGTGCTCGGCGAGCCGGTCCTCGACCACATCGCGTGCCCTGATACCGAACACGACGTCGCGGTCCAATTGCGGTTCCCGCCTTACCAAATCGCCCACGACATCGGTGCGCACCACCTGTTCGTGAACGGCATCGGCCTCGATGTGTTCGCGGTAGAAGCGGATGCACGGATCCGGTGCGCCCATGCGCTCCAACGCGTCGACCAGCCGTCGCGAACCGGGCGACGACGTGATCTCCGTCGACGCGAAATGCCCGATCGCCGCGCCGCGCAATTCGCGGTGCAGCCCAAATAGTGACATCAGGTTGACCGACGCCAGCGCGCCAGCAGGTACGTCGTTGAGGTATCCGAGATAGCACGAATTCAACCCGGCGGCATCCATCAGATCGGCGAACAACTGCTGGTGCAGATGGGCGTCCGCGGCCCCCGCCGTATTCGTCGAACTCGACCGCGACGAACGACGCCTTGGCCTGGCCAATCAGCCGGGGAATCGCGAAGGCGTGCGGATCGCCTTCCTTGAGGTGGTACAGCGAGCGGTGCACGAAGTACTCGCGCATCTGCGCCCAGGTGCCCTCGTCGCGCAGGTGATAGGACGGGCCCGCACCGTCGACGGGCTCGACCGACAACGCGCCCATCGTGTCCGCGGCGGTCTCATCCGGCCCGATGCCTCCGACCTCATCGCGTACCGCGCTCAGGAACATCTCTTCGAGCCGGCCGCGCAGGTGCAACAGCGCTGGATTCCATTCCCATCGCGGGTTGACTCCGTCGAATCCGCGGTAGTGCAGCTCGTAGCAGACGTAGAGGGTCAGTTGCAGATCCAGGCCGTAGGGATCTGCTTCGCAGAGCGGGACTTCCATCGGTCGGCCATGCAGGGCGGGGCGACTTCGCAATATATCCAGCACCGTCGCCGACAACGGGCCCACCGCCTGCGGCAGCGCGGGTACGACCGAAGTTGGAGCGAGTGTCACGCCGCATGTGATTCCCCGCATCATGGCGGGTCAAACGATGTGCAACAGAAGAAAACTGACACGCCCGCAAATTCAAGGTCAAGATCGCGCCTAACACAGGGCGGTTGTGTTTAGACTTGGGCTTCTTGGGGAAGTCGGCATCCGGCGTTTGATCCCTGGGACGGGGGGTGCGCGTGGTCGACATACTGGTGGGGGTCTACCTCAGTGGCTGGGTTCTGGCCGTCATCGGGGTATACGTAGCGGGCAGGCGTTTCAGCGATCCCCGCTCACCGGCACCCCATCCACTCTGGGTCAGTCTGTTAGCCGGCGCCATCTGGCCGCTGCTGATTGTCGGCTTCGTGGAGATCAGCTCGGTCATCGTGTACACCAAGGTCCAATCCAAACCCGGGCCCGGTGTCGGAATCCTCGTCTAAGCGTTGAAGCGGTAGCGCAGTGGGCGGCCGAGCCGCCGAATCGGGCGGACGTAGCGCAGAGCCGTTGCGAAACGCCGGTAGACCCGCGAGAAGTGCTGTTCGATTCCGGGTGCGTCCGTGTACCAGAGTTCAGCGACGAACGTCAGTCCTGGGACCGCCCTTTCGATTTCGCGTGGGTCGTTGATGGACCAGCCCAATTGCGCACCGGAGACCTTCACGCATCCGTAGCGCTGCAGGATCCATATCCCCAGCCGGCCATACCCGTCGAAAAGCATTTCGCCGCTGGGGAAGTGCTCGGTGATGCGGCGCAGCAGGGCCAGGCCGTCGACTGCGCGCAGGTACGGGGTCAGGCCTTCGGCGATGACGAGGACGGGTGTGTTGCAGGCGATTCCGTCGAGCAGTTCGGGATCGGTGAGCGACGCCGCGATGGTTTGCATGCCGTCGCGCGTCGGGAACAGCCGCCGCCGTAGCTCGATGACGTCGGGGAAATCGACGTCGTACCAACGGACCGTGGGCGGCGGGTCGACCCGGTAGACCCGGGTGTCCAAACCGCAGCCGAGGTGCAGCACCGTGCAGACCGGATGGCGGTCGAGGAACTGCCGGGCCCAGCCGTCGTATGCCTTTGCGCGCACGGCGAGCGATAGCTGATCGCTGCGGCGGACCTTCAATCGGGTGAAGTCGTAATCGATTCGGCGCAGCGCATTGTCGGCTTCACGGTCCTCGAGGATGGAGTCGGGCCGCCTGCTTTCCATGGCCTTGCCGTACAGCGTGGCCAGTGTGGTCTCCTGCGCGCCGGTGAGCCTGACCTTTTCGAGCTCCACGTGCTTACTCCTCTCGTTGTTGATAGCGGGCGAGGCCGGTCCGTGCCAGTGCGACGATGTCGGCGCCGGCGAAGTCCTGCGACAAGACGTCCAACACAGCCGCCGACAGCCGCGCCATCAGCTGCGGTGTCAGCGTTTCTGCGTCCAGCACGCGGAGCAGGTGCGGGTGCAGCACCCACACTCCGAGCCGCATCGCCACGAGCACCGCCGCCTGAGTGCGAAGGTCTGACTGCTCTGATTGCGACGCGCCGCCGTGCAGGGTCGCGAGGTACTCCTCGGTGAGTGCGACGAAGTTGTCGAACAGTGTCGCGGCCGCCGCCGAGTCGTCAACCAAAGCCCTTGCGACGTAACGCAATACGTCGGCAGCACCTTGGTACACGGTGCCCAGGTAGGCGGGGTCGGCGACACTTCTTGTTCGCCCGATGCCCTGCTTGATGATCTGGCGCAGGTAGTCCAGGACGTAGTCGTCGCACGCGTCGCGCAACCCCTGCTTGCTGCCGAAATGGTGCGAGACCAATCCCGGGGCCACACCGGCTTGCTCAGCGACGGCACGGATGGTCGTCGCCTTACCGCCGTGTTCGGCGAACAGTCGCATCGCCGCATCCCTGATCCGGGCGCGGGCGGTGAGATCGCCTGTTGGCCGCATGACCAATATACTAGTCAAACCACCAGCTGACTGGTCAAGCGTTCAATGCATAAGGTGGGGCGATGCAAGTCACGTCGCAGACCACCGTCGCCGCGCCGATCGAGGTCGTGTGGGACACGTTGACCAACCACGTCGGGATGATGAGTTGGGGGCCGGGCGTCACCGTGACGATGGACCGGCCCGGCACGACCGACGCCAACGGTGTCGGGGCAGTGCGCCGTATTGCGACACCGGGTCCGGGGCCTGACATCGTCGAGGAAGTCGTGACCTTCGAGGCTCCCAACGTGATGGGCTACAAGGCCCTGTCGGGGACGCCGTTTCCCGGCTATGCCGGCGAGGTGCGGCTCACTCCGGCGGGCAGTGGCACGCACATCAGCTGGACTATCTCGTCGACGGCATCGTTCCCGTTGGTGAAGGCGCCGCTCAAGGCGATCAGCCAGGTGCTGATGCGTCTGCTGGGCCGCGCCGCGGTGAAGGCGCACCGCGGCTAGTCATCGAGGCTGCCCATCGTGAGATTGACGGTGGTTCCCGTCATCCCGCTGGCCTTGTCGGAGGCCAAGAAGACCGCGGTGTTGGCGAGCTCATCGAGTGTCATGAGCCGTCGTCCATGGGTCCTGCCGGCGAGGAACTCTTGCCACTGTTCCCAGGTCATGCCGGTTGCTTTGGCTCGGGGCTCGAAGGCGTCCCTGATCGTGGGCGTCTCCGGCATGGCCTGGGGTCGCAGACCGACAACGCGTATGCCGTGCGGTGCGAGTTCGGCGGACAGATCTCGGGTGAGTGCCTCCTTGGCGGCCATCGCCGGACCGTAGCCGCCCACCAGCGGAATGCCCGTCCGGGAGTGCAGCGCGGTGACGGTCATGATCACGCCCGACCCCTGCTGGACCATGTGCCGGGCGGCGAGGCGTGCGGTCAGGAAAGTACGACGTCGTATAGGCCGTTGAGCGGCAGCGAGAACTGCTCGACGTCCAGCTCGACCAGCGGCACACCCAGGATCCCGCGTATTGGGGATGCCGACCGCGTTGAACGAAATGTCCACGCGGCCAGCCTTTTCGACCACGGACTGGAGATGCGTTTTGATCGGCCCGCTCGTCGAGGGCATCCACCTGTGCGGCCAGGTGGGGCCCCGTGGGAAATACGTTGGCCCCCTCAGCCGCGAAGGCGCGGGCGACGGCGCTGCCGATCGCGCCTCCGGCGCCGTAGATCACTGCAACCTTGTCCTTGAGCATCATGATGGGGTAGACGCCGCGGCGTCGGGAAAGTGGGCGCCCGTCAGCGCCCAGTTCGCCGGGCGTCCGGCGTCTGTACGAGAGTGGAGCTGATGACGGTCGACCTGATCTCGAGGGCGCGGGCGGGTGATGGCGAGGCGTTTCGGGCGCTGACCGAACCGCACCGCCGTGAGTTGCAGGTGCACTGCTACCGGATGCTGGGGTCGCTGCAGGATGCCGAGGACGCCCTGCAGGACACGCTGCTGGCCGCGTGGCAGGGGCTCGGCGGATTCGAGGGGCGTTCCTCCGTGCGGACCTGGCTCTACCGGATCGCCACCAACCGGTGCCTGAGTGTGCGTCGATCGGCGAGCAGGCGGCCCGCCAAGGCAGTGGGACATGCCTGCGGTCGAACCGCCCGAACCGACCCGGCTCGGCGAAATCGCTTGGCTCCAGCCGTATCCCGACGCGCTGCTGGAGGGTCCCGAGGTTCGGTACGAACAGAGCGAATCGATTTCGTTGACCTTTGTGACAGCGCTGCAGCTTCTGCCGCCGCGTCAGGTCGCGGTGCTCATCTTGCGCGACGTCCTCGGGTTCCACGCGAACGAGGTGGCCGACATGCTCGACTCGACGGTCGACTCGGTCAACAGCGCGCTCAAGCGGGCCCGGGCCGGCCTGCGGCAGCGGATGCCGACGCGAACCTGCACCGGCCCCGGACTCGCCGTCCGAGCGGGCGGTTGTTGCGGAGTTCGTCCGCGCCTACGAGTCCGGGGATACGGACGCGCTGGTCGCCTTGTTCACCGATGACGTCTTCGTCTCGATGCCGCCGATACCGCTCGAATACGAGGGCCGTGACGCTGCGGCCCGTCTCTTCGCCGGCATCTTCGGCTCGGGCCGCAGGGTCGACTTGGTGCCGACAAGGGCCAATGGCCAGCCGGCGTTCGGGGCTTACCTGCGCGACACCACCGGCGTCCGTCACGGGAGCGGCTTGTTCGTCCTCACGCTGACCGGCCAGCGGGTCAGCGCGTTCACCCGCTTCGAGAGCAGCCTGCTCGACTGGTTTGGCCTGCCGCGATCGCTACCCGGTCGCTGAACGGGTGGATCTCCATCACGGCACCCGACTCTTGGAGGAGTCAGCAATTGATGGTGATCCTCGGGATAGATCGTTTGCGGTGGTACTCGATGCACAAATAGTTTGCTGTTTTCGTTTGTTTGCGACGTGGATTGTGGGCCGCTCGGGGCGCTACATGCGGGGCGGTTGACGGTTTTTAGGTCGTGTTCGTCGAATTGGTGTTCCCGGACGACCGGGGAGCTGGTTTCGGTCCGCGCTCGATGAGGGCACAACAGATATTTGCTGTTTCTGGCGATCCGCCGCAGGCCCTGGTACGTCGCTGATGTGCGCTTGCGCCGGCTGATCCGCAGCTAAACAAAATTGACAGTTCGTAAAATTAGCCAATAGGCAGTTCGCCTTGACGGGATCGAGGTAATAGTATTCACTAACGCAAACATCACAACGCCGTTGGTGAGGAAATTTAGTGTTCAGATCCATTTGCCATTACGGCAGTGTGAGCATTGCGGCCGCTGGTGTAGGAGCGTTGCTATTCGTCGGATTCGATGTGCCTGTGGTTAACCCAGGGCAGTCGTCCGTGCCGGAGATCCAACCCGCGGCGAACTTCACCTTCAACCAGCTGCTTCCCTGGGTGGTCGCGCCATCGCCGTCTGCAAGCAGTACGGGCGCTGCCACCGTCTCAGCAGTCGTCAATGACGCCGGCACGGCACTGAACAGCACCCTGCAGACCGTCAACCGATTGGGTCCGCTCACCTTCGATCTCGATTCCTGGAGGTCGTTCAGCGCGAGTGGGCCGCCGCCCGGTAGCACCGCCGGTACGGCGAACTACACCCAAATGGATCAATGGGTGTTCGGCATCGCCGGGTTGGCCAGCAGCACCGGCGCGGTGGGCTTCACCGACAACGCCGTGTCGTACGACCCCTACATCGCCACCCACGCCGGCGTCTTGCAAACGGCCAACCGACTCGGCCCATTCGTCTTCAACCTCAACGTGCTCAAGGCCATCGGCTTCACCCAAGCCCCTACGGGCCAGGTCGGGGTGAACGGCCAGCCGGACAACTTCAGTTCCGTCGACATCGGCCGGTGGACGGTCGGAATTCCCGGAGTGATCACCAATTCGGGCACCACGGGCTTCGTCACCTATCAGGACTTCGCTAACGGACCTTTCTACGATTACCGCGTCGCCGGTTTGCACACCAGGACCCAAATCGGTTCGTTGTCGTTCGACTTCAACTTCCTGCCCTACATCAGCACCGGCATCCTTCTCCCGCCCAGACTCTCCTTCGGGCTGTCGCAGGACATGACGGCGGCAAATACCCCGTTCGCGCAATTCACTCCGCCGCCGCCAGGGGTGGTGCTGCCGTTCGGCGGGCTGCCAGTCCCGCCGCCCTTCGCACCCCCGCCTCCGCCAACCAGTGCGCCGACCGTGCTCGCCGAGAGCGTTCCCACTGAAGACGCCGCCGCGCCCGAGACGGTGACACCCGAGGCCGCCACGCTCGAGGGCGCCACGGTCGAAGGCGCCACGGTCGAAGGCGCCACAGTCGAGGGCGCCGCGCTGGAGGGCGCCACGCCCGAGACCCCCGAAGCCACGGACGAGACGGGGGCCACGGACGAGACGGGGGCCACGGACGAGACGGGGGCCACCGAAATACCTGGCATCAACGGGGCACCGCTGGCAGAGCTGCCGACGACCGCGACATCCCGCTCGCGCGGAGGCAACCCGTTCACGCCGTTCAAGCCGTTCACCGATGCCATCAGCAACGGGATCGGCGCCCTCACCGGCAACCGCCCAGCGGCACCAGGCACCGGATCGTCCGGCAGTCCCGAAACCGGCGACGGACCCAGTCCGGGTGCTGAGTCCGGCGGGGACACGGGGTCCGAAGCGGGTTAAGCCGGGCTGCCCACCTACACAGCTCGACTCACTTGCACAGCTCGACGATCCTCTGGCTGGTGGCTTCGAGTTCGCGGAGTCGCGCGACCTGGCCGGCCTCGTCACCGCTGGTTCCGGCCAACGCGTTGACCGCGAGGTCCTGAAGACCCGTCGCGACGGACCGCAGCAAGCCGGCTAACTCGGATGGAACCGCCGGACCCAGATTGTCGACGATGTGTTGGCTCCCGACGGCCATGGCCAGGCGCGCGTTGACTGCGACCAACTGCGGCCCGTTGGGGTCGGAGCCTGGATCGGCCTGGCTTTGCAGCGCGACTGCGGTGCGGACCCGAGTGTAGGCGGCGCACGCAGTTCCCCTGGCGTCGGCGATCTGCTGCGCGGTCGGGGGTGGCGAGGTGTCCGCGGGCGGGCGCAACAGTGCCCAACTTGCAAGTCCCAGTGCGACAAGCGAGATCAGCACCGGTACGGCGATGGCCAAACGTGACGAGACGCGCGGCGCGGCGTCGCGAGGTTCTGATGTCGCATGCGTTATCAGCGGCTCTTCGTCGGGCTTGGCGTGCGTCATCGTGATCGGATGGTAGTCCGCAGCGCTGCCGGCAATACTAGGATCGCCAGGCTCTTTGCGGTCGGGGTGGCGGGATTCGAACCCACGACCTCTTCGTCCCGAACCACGACACCAGCGAGTTTGATTGAGCTGGGTGTGTTGGCTGGATGAGATGTCACGTGGCAGCCGCGTTGGTGGTGTTCGTAGTCGATGACCGAAGCTAGTCCTCCTGCGGACTGGCTGCGGACCGGAGGTCAGGATTGCAGAGCGCCAGCCAGTTACCCGCGCAGCCTGCGGTTCTCCATACCATCGGTACCGCAACGCACTGAACCAAAGGTATCATTTTTGGTTGTCGTTCTGGTTATCATGGCGGTATGCCCGTCCGTCCTGTCTACCCCAACGACACCCTTGCCCTGGTCCTGGTCGAACTGCGCCATCCGCCGACTGAACCGCCAGTTCGTCCGGCGCTGGTGATTCTCAAGGATCTGCTGTCGAAGTGGACGCCCATCCTGGAGCGCGAGGATGGGCGACAGTTCAACATCGGCACGGGTGAGCAGGTCGCGTTTAGCATGCCCAAGCTGGTCGGACGTGACCGCCACACAGCTATCACGTTCCGACCCGACGCGATGACTCTGGAGGTGACCGAGTATCCAGGTTGGGAGGTGTTCAGCGCGATCATCACCGCAATGGTCACTGCCCGCCAAGACGTAGCACCTGTGGACGGCTGTGTGCGGGTCGGGCTGCGCTACATCAACGAGGTCCGGGCTCCGCTCGGCGCTCAGGGATGGGCTCAGTGGGTGATTGGTAGCATGCTCGGACCGCAGGACCAACTTGCCGACCTCAAGCTCACCGCGACCGCTCAGCAGCACGTCGTGCAATGCAACGCCGCTCAGGCAGGGGACACCCTTACGCTGCGGTACGGGGCGGCGAAGGGGGCGGTGATCCCGTCAACGCCGACCCTTCAGCGACTCAAGGAACCGACAGCAGCAGAAGACTTCTTCCTCATCGACATCGACAGTGCGTGGGCTGATCCGCGAAACCACATTCCAGCGCTCGACGCCGACCTTGTGGACGCCATTGTCGAGCGCCTACACGATCCGATCGGACCCTTGTTCGAGTCCGTGATAACGCCCGACCTCCGCACGAATGTGCTCCAACAGTCAGAACAGGAGTGAATATGACAACTTCATTCTCAAACCCCCGCCTTCGGGATGACACCACTTCTGGCACTGGCGATTATCGCCTCAGCAAGCTGCCCGAAAGCACGCCCTCATCACTGTGCGACACGCTGGACGTGGGATACCGCAGTGCATCCGACCTGAAAGTCCAGCTCCGCGACCGGCGGCAGAAGACGCACATGCTCAAACTGGACGAAAGGACCACCGAGCGGGCACGCACTGCTCCCACTCAGGCATTGGAGCAGCTCGCGGACTACGGCTTCGCTTGGCGTGACATCGCCCGCGTTGTTGGCGTGAGCGTCCCAGCGATCACCAAGTGGCGCAAGGGTGCTGGTGTCACTGGTGAGAACAGACTCAAGATTGCCCGACTTCTCGCGCTCATCGACATGCTCTCTGAGCGATTCATTGATGAGCCCGCATCATGGCTTGAAATGCCGATCACCGAGGGCGTCGGTTTGAAGGGAATGGACCTTCTGGAACGCGGGCGATACGACCTTGTGTTGGATCTCGCCAGCAAGCACACAGGTGACGGAACTACCGAATACGTCCTGAATGAGATTGACTCGAACTGGCGAGACAATTTCGTGGACAACGCTTTTGAGTCCTTCGTTGCAGATGACGGAGTGGTCTCACTGCGACTCAAGGGGTAGGCGTGGCGAAGCTGGAGACACCCGATGACCCCGAGTCGATATACCTCGCCCGTGGAGACGAGGTGGGCACGCACCGCCCAACCTTCACAGGCGATATCTACCGTACCGACGCAGGGCACATCGTCATGGTCTCCAGCATCCCTGTGCGCTGCGGCGTGGAGTTGACCTGCACCCTCGTATCTTGGTTGCCCCAGTTGCACCAGTAGCTCATGGCAGACTCCCGTCGAAGTGGGCGGGTTCCTACAAGATCATGCCGCTGCCGAAACTCGCTGACAACAAGGACTATTCGGCGAGTTTCGTAGACCTCGAACTCTCGAATCAGCGACTATCTCCGGAATTGTGCGAATCGCAGTGCTGAGTCAGTTGGGTGTCAACCTGCTCATGCAGCGATGGACCTTCCACAACACCCGCCTTGAGGTGCCAGCGTACCGATACTCCGAAAGCACGATCGGACCCTTCGATGAAGCCGACCTCATCGAAGAATGGGTAGACGAACGTGTCGATGACGGTGCGGAACCGCTGGACGCGCAGCGGGAATGTGCCTACTGGCTCGATGCCAAAGCCAACGACCGCACTCGCAGGGAGCTTCTCGGAGACACACAGCACGCCAGCTCGGTGCGACGAGACGCCCGAGCACACCGCAAGTCTGTGAAGCTCACTGACTGACCTTCGTGGTACACGATAGGAACTACGAGGGGAGCGCTTTCATCTCCTCCCCGTTGCAGTGTGAGTCCTTCACATCCGTCCTCACCGAGCAGCAGGTACTTTGATGGTCTGACGCATTCGCGGTGCGCCTGGCCTGGAAACAGATGACGCGCGTGATCGCCCCTCGCACTCCTCGCGTGACTCGTTCGCACTGGTGGGTGGTTTCGAGACTGGCCATGATGCCGCGAGAGTTGGCCCCGAGTACGGAGTTGCGTGTCACCGAAGCTCGCGCCGGTAAGTCGCTGAGCGCGTGTGTATGGGGCTGGCCAACGGTCGCCGCGGGTGAGTTCGGCGACGCGCAATCGGGGGGCGCTGAGTTTTTCGTCCGGCGATAAGTGACCGCATTTGGCCCGGAATGCAAGAGGTGTGTGGATTTGGGGCGATGAGCGCACGGGCCTGACAGGTTCACGATGACGTCGGCATGAGACAGCGGCGGCGTTGTTGTCCTGTTCGGGTGAAGGTTGCGGAGTTCGCGGTTAGTTTGCGGGGGTGGTTGCGGAGTTCGGACATAGGTTGCGGGTTTTGAAGACGCGGGGCCGGTCCGGCCGGAAGACTACTTTCCCGTGCCGAGCTTGAAGCGGTTCCGGTCCACCAGGGTGACGGGCTGATCATGGGCGCGACGCAACCCACGCAGGTTCGCGTAGCACATGATCACCACCACTTCCCCGGTGATCTCCAGGCTGTACGGGCCGAGCGGGCGCAGCGCCGAGACCACCGCCACCGTTCCGGCGGCGGCCTGCACGGCCACCGTCACCACATAGTCGATCAGCAGCGCGCCTTGAATGCGTGCGCCTGCTCGTAAAACCGCGCGACGTTCGGGATGCTCGCGTGCTTCTCGTTCCACCTCACCACCCATTACGCTCACCTCTGAGCGTCTCAGCCTGGATTTGAGCGTAGTGGGCGGGCTCAACCCGTTACAGATAACGCCACAAGATCTCGGGCTGTTGCCTCTGTTGGCTGACGCAGCCCGAAAGTCCTTGCCTCAGGTGTTGGTTGCGGTAGTAAGCCACTATGCTCGTTCGCTGCGTTGTTCGTCGCCGGTGAATAACTGCGTGACGTTGCGTTCGCGCTCACGTTTCACGTTGGCCCGTGCCGCGTCCATCGACATCCTCAACGTAGACAGCTGGTGGGCTTACTCTGGGCGATCAGCGTGACCATGTCTTAGGAAGGTCGACGATGACGCACTCGGAGTGTCCGCAACAGTGCACCGCGTTCGGCGGTAGTGCCAGAAGGAAGCGTTCTGGATCAACTATTGGCTCGTACTGCCGAATCTCTTCCGCCAGACTGAGGGTTTTATGTTCACCGATCGTCCGCAAAACGCTGCTCGAGGTCGCAAAGTGGCGACACTTGGATTTGCCGAGGTGCTTGCCGCGCCAGAAGCGGAACGATAGCGATGTGGTTCGGCGATGTGGAGATGCCACGCGAGCTGGTCACGCGCAAGAGGCGGGCCAGCTGGTCATCTTCGTAGGAGCTGGCGCTTCAATTGGTCATCCATCAGACTTGCCCAGCTTCGGGCGCCTTACCGAGATCATCAGAGACGAAAGCGAACTCAACGACGTAATTGATGATGCGTTGTTCTGGGTTGGAATGAGGGCCGGTGTCGTTGGGCTAGTAGCCGTGGCCTTTTCCAACGAATTCGGGACAATCACAACGCTTTCCAAGTGTTCCTCTAAACTTGCGATGCTGACAGGGAACGGGCAACGCACCCTTGCGGTGAGATGAAAGATCGTGCCCACAAAGCAGGCACTCTGGCTCTGACCTCTGGTCCACCTCTACAGACATCATTTAACCTTTGGGAAGCCGATAAGTTTTGTCTGTCTTCCTCGCTCAAGCCTCCCCAGACGCCGTACATTTCCCGGTTGAAGACTGTTCGGTCGAGGCTCCCGTTAACGACGTGCCAACGCGGCAAGCACGTGCTCAATGAAGGCCTCGGTTTTGTCGCGCTCGGCCGGCTCGGCCACCCCGGGAGACGCGTCGAGCTCAATAAGACCATCGTCAGGGAATCGAATTGTGAGCGCGCGGCCGGACCGTGACGAGTTCTCGATTCTGTCGTAATCGACTGCCACCTTGATGGCGACGCTGACCGTCGTGTCGAGCTGACATATTCGACCGGTGATTACCGTGTCCTCATCGGTGACGCCTTGGCACAACAGCACACCTAAGCTCCGCCCGTCTATCCAGTACGCGTGGCGCTCGTTGCTACTAACGACGACGCCCAAATGCGCACTAGCAGCGCCCACTAGGCGCTGCAGCTCTCGTAGATATGATTCCGGCATCGGCGCATGCTCTCTCGATATGCCGAAGAAGTTTCGCCTGAACTCTTGTAGTGCGCGCGAATCCTCGCCCCCGTTGGCCATGCCGGAATCCTAACGAGATTTGTTCAGGCCCACCCCGGAGTCGCCCGAATGCTCGCCCGGATCTCGTTGAGCACGTCCAACATGGACGGCGCCCGCGTGGCCCCTAATCGCGGGATTCCGTCTCGTACGCGACCCTGTACTTCCTCATGCCTGGAGCGTTTTCCACTGCGTGGCCACCCCCCGGATCCCAGTCCACCACGCGCAGGAGCTGCCTATCGGTGGGAAGTTGCCTTCTTACTTCATCCTCAAGAGCCTCACGCAGTCGTTCCCGCTCGAATGGCGTGATGTCCTCCGTTACCAACGCCTCCGTAAGCTCCATGCGGATCTTCATGCGGCGAATTGTGCTCCGCTCCGCGACCCGTTCGGGGCGGACCCGGCGCGATTACTGGGTCGCGGCGGGCGCCGCCGGGGTCACGATGTCGTCCTTCGTGCTCTCGACGATCGCGTCGAGCTCGCCGCGCTCGCGCTCGGGCACGCCGAACTTCGCGAGGGTCTGGTGGAAGTCGTCCATGAACGCATCCCACTCCGCGCCGGAGATGAGTAGCTCGCGGTGCGAGTCGAGCATCGTGCGCCCCGAGTACGTCTGCGGGCCGCCCGCCGCCCAGCAAACCTGCTCGGTGACGTAGTACTTGAAACCCTGGGCTGAGACGCGGTGGTGCGCCTCGTCGACTCGCGGGTTCGCGTTCAGCCGCGGGTCGACCATGATCCGATCGATGAAGTCGTCGACGACGACGGCGATGGCGTAGACGCCTCCCAGCCGCTCGTACAACGACGTTTCCGCAGCTGCGCCGTTGGTCATGCAGAGCATCGTAGGCCCGTCGGTGCCGCTTGCACACTGGACACCGTGCTCTTGTCCCGGCGGTCACACAACCTGGACGTGTACCAACTGAGCGGAATTGTTTACACGCCAACGCTTTCCGATGAGTCGAGGATGCCGAACCTCGATGGAGGGTAATTATCCTCTTCCGGGAGCGATCAGCTCCGTTGCCGTGAACGATGGCCTGCGCGATACAGCCCACGGCACCTAGCAGGGGTGTCACGATATCGAGGTGAGCGATGGTCCGGTCGTTCCGCGCGTGACGGCGATGCCGGCCGAGGGCGCGGTTCGTCGATTGATGAGTCGCTCGATCGGCAGTCGACGAAAGCCGGCTACCGCAGCTCCTGAGAAAGCCAAAGCACCATGGAACCTTCATCTCCTGATGCTCTCCATCCAGGCGAGTCCTCAGAAAGCCAAGCTTTTTACCGTTCGCAAGTCACGCTCGGCCTGAGCAGTTGGCAGCCTGTCCCGCGTTTCGCTCGCCTCACGGCTTTGTTGGCCGGGGTGTTCCAGAAGACACCCGGTGCAGTGAAGCTGACGTTTTCGGTAGCGCCCGTGGCGAGTCCCCGATACTGAGTCCAACCGATATTGGAGTCGGCCGTTAGAATGTTAGTTCAGTTGATGCTGCCGGCCACCGGGGTGTTGCTCTTGACGTTTGTCGCGGGTCCGCCCGGCTTGCTCTACTTTCTGCTCGAGCGTGGTCTTCGTCGGCCCATGCCCTATCCGTTCGACCAGCCCAGAGCTAAGAAATCTGGCCGGCATCGACAGTAAGAACCAATAGGGACCACTTCAAGGGCCACGCGCCGAAGTGCACCACTGGCGCGACGATGCCCCGGCGCAGCGCATGGCCGGAACTGACGCGGGCCCCGGCCAGCCTCGCTGAAAATTCGCCACGAATCTGAGACAGCCGCTGTTACCCACGCGGTGCGGCAAGGCGCAGCGCCGCTGAAGGAATACCGCACGTTATGAATACGTCCACTCCGCCAGTATGTGGTGCGACGGTGTACGCACCGCCGTTCACACCCCAGTGTCACGTGCTGGCTGGCGCCGCTGCTGTGCGCTAGCACCCCGCCAAGGAGCCACGCCGCTCGGTGGCTGCGGAACGTTGGGTCGGCAACAATTAGCGCATGTCTTTCAAGGTGTACAGAAACGAATCCGACCCCTTCGAGCAGTTTGGCGACGACGACCGCTTCGACATCATCGAGGGTGGCGTCCTGAAGATCCATCGGCAGGACGGGACGATTACCTACATCAACCCCGCTTCGTGGGCCAGCATCGACGACTCGCCGGCGCCGTCGGTGTACGGATCACCGGCGCACTCCAGCTCCGGCGACGTCCCCCCGGAAGAGCAGCCCTTCTAATCACCACCGAACTACGCTCCCGGTTATGGCACAGATTGACATCGACTACGCGGGGCGGTCTTACACAGTGCCCTCGACGAAAGAAAACCACGACGTACTTAAGGAGCTCGGGGTGTATGCCGCCCAGGGCCGTATCGAGGTACTAACTCTCGACGGGGACGGCTTCGCAGTAAGCCTCGTTGTCGGTCCGACGATCCCGATAGCGGTCTCTTACATCGACTGATTGGCACACTCAAACGATCAGGGTGGTGGCCTAGCCTTGTGATATGCCTAAAGTCGGCGAGTTGGTCCGGTCGACGTCGGGTCAATGGATGGCGCGGCCGCCGGACTTAGGCAAACGACAGTCAGTCACATGCGGACCGTCATACGACCGATCAGTCGAGAACCTGCGTCTGACTTAGTGCAGAGAAGCGCCCGGTGGTGGGTGTGGCGCAGCCGGTGGTTGTAACGTTCAGCAAGCCGGTCACCGACCGCGGTGCAGACTGTCCATATCACGTCGTCAAGGTGTGTGACCGAGCACTTCGACGGGTCCAACGACGCCACTACTCCCTCCCGCTCACGACGAATACGACGGATTCGAATAGCGGGGTTACCGGTAAACTACGGCATATTCGTTAATATGTTGTACAGCAATAAATCTCATCATCCCCTGAAAGAGGGCCGACCTTCGCGGGTTAAGTGATGGCGCTCAGGGACCACGTCGCCAATGTTCGATGCGGTGGTGGTCAGGCGTGAAGCCGTGCTTGACGCCCCACAGGACAGCCTGGGTCCGACTGCCGACTTCGATCTTGCGGTAGATCGTGCGGATGTAAGACTTCACGGTGTTAGGGCTGAGATATGTCAGCGCCGCGACCTCGGCATTGCTCTTGCCCTGCGTAATGAGGGCCAGGATCTCCGACCCTCGATCGCTGAGCCCTTCGCTCGGCCGGGCCAATCGAGTCCAACGGCGCTGCGCGCCCGCGGCGCAACATTGCCACCCGCACCGCAGAGTTATTGAATACGTTGCGGGACACCGCTTTCGATCCGTCGGGCAAACCCGTCGCCTGGTTCTATGACCCGCCGTGGACTCTTCCGTTCCGGCGCAGGAACGAGGTCGCTGTAACCGTGACCCCGCGCTGACGCGGTTACTTCGCGCCCTCGCAGGGGTTGCTCGCGGCGACCTAGGCCACAGGCGTCGGGGCTGTCTAGCACACTCCGGCCGGCGTTATCGGCGGATCGTGTCGCAGGTATACGCGACCCGCGAGTACAGCGATCTCACGCCCGCTGACCCACATGGTGCATGACGTCGGGTTGGTTGAAGAACTCGCGCAAGACGCCCTCGTCGCGGCCATGCAGCAGTGGCCCGGCGAGGGCGTCCAGCGCATTCCCGGGGCGTGGCTGATGACCATCGCCAAGCGGCGCGCCGTGGACCGGTCCCGCCGCTAGCAGCGCCTCGACGTCAGACACCAACAGATTTGATCGTGAGCTGGAAACTCGCAGTCGGTAAGGGAATTTGACGACGCGATGCCCGATCACATCGAGGATGACCTGCCACGGCCGATGTTCGTTGCCTGCCTGGCTAGGCCGGCGTCAGGTCGACCACCGTCAGTCCAGCGCGCGCCGGGACCGGATCGTTCATTGCGACGAGGGCGTCCGGGACGTCGTCCAGGCCGATCACGCTACCCACAAGCTGCCCGAGATCGAGGTGCGCCAGTCCGATCGTGCGCAACATTTCGGGATACTCGTAGGCCTGCAGCCCGTGCGTCCCGATGATCTGGAGTTCGGCCCCGATCACCCGGTCCATCGGGATCGGGGGCCTCCCTTGGGCGGGCGGCATGAGACCGACCTGGACATGCCTGCCCCGCTTGCGCAAACAGGCGATCGACGCGGCGCAGGTCGCAGGGCTGCCGACGCAGTCGAGGGAGATATGCGCGCCGCCGTCGGTGAGCGTGCGGATTTCGGCCGCAGTGTCGGCCACCACGGCAGCGTCGACAGTCGCCGCCGCGCCGAGCCTACCGGCGAGCGCTCTGGCGTCCGGCGAGAGGTCCACCGCGACCACCTGCGCGCCCGCCGCGACCGCGAGCATCACCGCCGAGATCCCGGCGCCGCCGCAGCCGTACACGGCGACCCACTGACCCGTCCGCACGTTTCCCTGCCGCAGCAGTGCACGGAACGCGGTGGCGAACCGGCAGCCGAGCGCCGCCGCGTGCACCGAGCTCAGATCCTGCGGCAGGGCAACCAGATTCGTCTCGGCATAGTCGACCGCGACGAATTCCGCGAATGATCCCCAATGCGTCGCGCCCGGCTGGAACTGGCGGTCGCAGATCTGTTGATTGCCGCTCGCGCATTCGACACACGATCCGCAGGCGCACACGAACGGAACGGTCACCCGGTCGCCGACCTGCCACCCGCTAACCAACACTCCGAGTGCGGCGATGCGACCGGCCAGTTCGTGCCCTGCGACGTGCGGGAGCGTGACACCGGGATCATGGCCCTGCCAGGTGTGCCAATCGCTGCGGCAGACACCGGTAGCCTCCACCTCGATCACCACGCCGTCGGGAGCCGGCTCCGGATCGGGGGCCTCCCGCACCTCCGGCCGGACCCCGAACTCGCTGAAGATGACCGCTCTCACCCTGGTCAGGGTAGCGATGTTCGTAGGCTCGCACTCAGCAGAACCCGCGACCCCAGCGGGCATGCTGTGCCAACCATCGCCTCCCAAGGCGCACGCGCAGGCTCTGGTCCGCTGGAAACTGCTGCGTGACCATGACACAGCCGAGGTCATCGCCACCATCGATGACGCCTTCGCCGACAACGCCTCCCTCTCAGCCTGTATCGATGCAGGCACCACCCACAACGGCAACTGCGTCACCCACGTCGTGCACTATCCCGGCCCCGAGATCGCCCAGGGCATCGTTCAAGCCGGCCCTAACACGCGGCCGCGCTCGGAGAACGAAATCATGGACCTATACAGAAGCTACGGCTGGAGCCGCACCGAACTCACCGGCATCCACGGAGCCCGAACCTGGTGCGGACACGGCGTCTTCGCCCACAACCTGGTCAAAATCGGCGCCCTCGCAGCATGAACCCGACACCCAAACCCCAAGGCAGCACCCGACCGCAATACCCGCGCATCGTCACCGCGCCGACAAATCGTTCTTCAGGTCGAAGTAGCTAGCACGGCCGGGGCGTAACCTGCACAGAGGAGTGTTGATGATGGCTGATCGCGTCATGAGGGGCAGCCGGCTTGGGGCCGTGAGCTACGAGACCGACCGTAATCACAACCTGGCGCCGCGTCAGATCACGCGGTATCGCACGGAGAACGGTGAGGAGTTCGAGGTCCCGTTCGCCGATGACGCCGAGATCCCCGGCACCTGGCTGTGCCGCAACGGCATGGAGGGCACCCTGATCGAGGGTGGTGACCTGGCCGAACCCAAGAAGGTCAAGGTGCCGCGCACACCCTGGGACATGCTGCGGGAACGCCGCTCGATCGAGGAACTCGAGGAACTGCTCAAGGAACGCCTCGAGATCATCAAGTCACGCCGCCGCGGCAGCTAGCTTAGCTACCGGCCGGGGTCACGAACCTCGACCAGTACCGGGATCTCTGACTGAAAGATCCGATCTGATGACTCAGAAGATTTGCTTTGATTGCTTCCATAAGTTGTTCCCTGACAAGCCAATTCGGAAGGTTACGTTGGGTCGGCAATGCGTTGTGTGCAAAGCGCAAACGGATCGAACGGAACAGATGATTCCTGTTGAGGCAGAGGACATTCCGCTGGTTAAGCAAATAGCTCAAGTGCCGCGGCGAGTGCTACACCGAACTCCTTTCGGCGATCCCACCGTGGCTCTCGGATTCGTTGTGCCGCGCCGCCACTGGCGACGGCAGCGTCAAACGGGCGCTCTACACGGACGCTGACCTTGCCGTCCTCAAGTTTCGCCGCTGCGTCATCGTGAACGGCATCGACGTCGGAGCCGTCCACGATCCGGCTGGTCAACGCGGCGTGCAGGTGAGGGAGCACAGTCGCCGAGATGGCGGTCGACGATCGGCGGATACCGCGCAACCCCTGCACCGGAGTCAAAGCGCCGAAGCGCCGACACCGAGCCCGCGGCTATCTGACCCATCAGCAGGTGGAGCTGCTGGCCGATGAGGTCGGGACCTATGCCACCGTCGTCCGCTTCTTGGCCTACACCGGGCTGCGCTGGGGTGAGATGGCGGCGTTGCGCGTTGAGTCCTTCGACATGCTGCGGCGGCGCGTGAATATCCATCAAGCAGTTGCCGAGGTCGGCGGCCGATTGGTTTGGTCCACACCGAAGTCGCACGAACGGCGCTCTGTGCCATTCCCGGCCTTTCTCGCCGAGCCGTTGGCGGCGCTCATGGTCGGCAAGCAGCGCGAGGACCTGGTATTCACGTCACCAGAGGGGTCAGTGCTGCGGGTGTCGACGTGGCGACCCCGAGTTTTCAATCCAGCCGTCAAACGACTCCTGAAGAAGCTTCCGGACTTCCCGACCGTCACTCCCCATGACCTACGTCATACCGCTGCGTCTCTGTCTATCAGCGCAGGAGCCAACGTGAAGGCCGTCCAAACGATGCTCGGGCACGCATCGGCGGTCCTCACGCTCGACACCTACGCCGACCTGTTTCCTGACGACCTGGAGCAGGTTTCGGTTGCACTAGATGTCGCGCGCACGAAGTCGCTGAAATCTGCTGCGGACCAGCTGCGGACTGCAACGGAAGAAGGCCCCGAGCTGGATAACCAGTCAGGGCCTCTCACCTGCGATGACGCGAGTCGGGGTGGCGGGATTCGAACCCACGACCTCTTCGTCCCGAACGACGGCGACCAGGGAAGACGGGTCGCATTGGCTAGCGACGGTTCCGGTTGGATACTGCCTGCTGAGCGGGCGTTTCCATCACTAACCCGCGATGGTTAGCAAGTGCCGTCGGATGGAAAAAGGTACCGGCCTGCGTACCACATCGAGGGATGGTCTCGTAGCGTCTGGGCAGAATGAGAGACGTGATGAGACGATTCGGGGGTCGATTGGCGGCGGGAAGGACTAGGACATCCGCGAGCTTGACTGGCAGCGAAGACGGCCCGGCCAGGTCGGGCAGTGTCCACGCAACCGCGTGAACGATGAAATAGCGGATCTATTGATCCCGACCGCACTGCGCCGACCAAGGCGAATAGATGACGTGCCCAGTGCGGCCGATGCAATACGTTGCTAGTTATGGCGGCGAACACACCCCCGCTGTGGCCCGGTATCGGTCGGCCCATGGCACATGCAGACCTGCCGCGTCACCTTTTCCGCGTCGCGGCTCTTCACGCTCGCCGTGCACTTGCAGCCGCGACGGACGACCTTGCACTCTTGGACCGCGCCGGGTCGATCGGGACATGCGTCGAGTTGGTCACCAAATCGGCGCTGGCCCATATCAACCCGCTCCTCCTCGCGGCCGAGAGGGAACCGAGCACGAAGATGTCGAGCCGTCGCCGGACGAACTTCTGGCCGCCGAGGAGGCCGCTGTCGAGCGTTACCTCGACAATGAGCGGCGAATGAAATGAGATACCGCGAAGTCGTCGACGCGGAGTTGAGGCTCGTCGCCGCTGGAATCATCGCCAGTGGTCCGACGCTGTGACATCATCTGCCTTAATCAGTTGTTTCCCGAGGTGAGGAGGTCGGATGGGGCACGCGGGCGTGGGATTGGCCGAAGCGATTTGGGCGTTGCGAGCAGAGCTGCTCCAAGCGATCAATACCGGGGCAGGGGAGTGGATGCGGTTTTCGCTAGAACCGATTGAGCTCACCCTAGAGGTCGTCGTCACGAAGGACGTTGACGGGAAGATTGGCTGGAAAATCTTGGAAGCTGGCGGAAGCTACCAGTCAGAAACCACGCAAACCGTGAAGTTGAAGCTCACACCGGTCTGGTACACACCGGACGGAACATCTACAACAAACTTCACCATCGCTGGTGATCAGCCCGAGGGCATGACTTTTGGCCGAGATGATTCGTAATACCGCTTCAGCGATGGGGTAGCGGCGGGTCATGAGTTTGGAGTTAGGCCGAGTGGTGGCGGTGCTGGCGTCGCTTCCAGGCGGTCGGCTGCAGGTCGGCTCCGGATTCTTGGTTAGCGACGGACTGGTTTTGACAGCCGCGCATTGCACCCGCGACAAGGTTTCGGGGGAACCGGCGGACTCGATCCAAGTAATACGAGCCACCGATGGCGCAGCGGTACATGTTGGCAACGAATCGGTCACTGCGACTGAAAGCATGGATGTGGCGGTGATCCGTCTGCCACTACCCGGGTGGAGTTCTCCTGTCCCCAGCGTCGTATACGCAAGGGTAGATCGCGAGCACGCCGGTGTTCTGGACGATTGTGTTGCCGTTGGCTATCCACTGTTTCAGCTCGATGCAGGCCACAAGAAGCGAGCAACCGCTGAGTTGCATGGGCGCATTTACCAGACTGACGGCCACGAGGCGGGTCGTCTGTTGTTGCGCGAGGTAAGTTTCACACCCGGCTCTGCGAACCTATTCACCGAAGATGGTGGCGCATGGGGTGGGTTGTCAGGTGCTCTCGTGTTCCACAGCGGCCGTGCGATTGGTGTTGTGGTTGAGCACCATCCTCGTCAAGGCAGCGCATCGGTGCAGCTTACGGCGATTGACCGTTTGCTCACCGCGCACGACGGTGCGGCAGTCGCTGAGATGCTGGGCCTGTTCCATTCGGACCAATTGCTGTGGGCTACGGCCACCCCGTCGGACCCGTTGACCGAATTGCTTGAGGTGGTTTCCGGCGAGGAGCTGCCGACAGTGCACGAGCTGGACCCGTATCGGCTCGGCGCCACCACATCGCTCGTGGGCGACAGCGCCAGATATGGACAATCCGATCCCTACGTGCCCCGCACTGCCCGACAGGTCGACGATCAATTGGA
This sequence comes from uncultured Actinomycetota bacterium, assembly GCA_963765155.1. Taxonomy (GTDB): domain Bacteria; phylum Actinomycetota; class Actinomycetes; order Mycobacteriales; family Mycobacteriaceae; genus Mycobacterium. Next base: position 268,122 of record CAVXVJ010000022.1, on the reverse strand, counting down.
GCTCGCCCTGCAAGCTGCTCTCGGTGGCGGTCCGATGGCGGTGTTAGTGGGTCCATCGAAGGCAGGCAAGACGAGAACTGGATATGAGGCTCTGCGCCGCCTCCTACCGCATGCCCGCCTGGCTGCGCCGCTCCCCGGCATGTTGGACAGGTTGGCAAACCACCAATGCTGGCAGACGACGACTGATCCGATAGTGGTCTGGCTTGACGACATCAATCGGTTCATCACTCACGCTGACCCGCTGATGCCACCTTTATTAGCCGTACTGATCAAGCGTCCTGGACCGGTAGTAGTGGTGGCTACCCTGCGATCCGAGGAACGTGAACGGCTACGCGGCAGTGGCGAGCTCAGTCGCGACTCGCGGTTGCTTCTTGAGCAAGCCACCGAAATTGCCTTGGGTCCGACGAGCGACGATGTGGCTGAGACTGAGGCCTCGCGCACCGCCTATCCGGGCCTGCGGCTCGATGCAGGTTTGGCCGCCGAGTTGGCCGGTGCGCCTGAGCTGCTTCGCCAATACGACGACGCTGAACACGTCAACCGCCTCCGACGTGCCGTAGTCGAAACCGCGATCGACTGGGTTCGTGTGGGTCGACCGGATCCGATCCCCGAACCCGTCCTAATAGCACTGGCCACGGAAATGGTTTTCGATCACTGGCCCTACCTCGATGCAGAGGACGGGGCGATTGAGACGGCGGTAAAAGAGGCGCGTACACCGCCCCCCGGGTTAGGAAGAGTCGCAATGCTTGACACGCGGCGACTAGACGATGGAGTTCGCTGTTACCGTCCGTTTGACTACCTAGTGGCAGCGGATGACAGCCCACCACCGAGGCGGCCCATCGTTGAATGGTTCTGGGATAGGGCCATCCAAGACGCCACCCCCGACGTAGCGTTTGCGGTTGGGCTTGTCGCTCTCTTCCGTGGGCTCCTGAATCAGGCTGCTAATGCGTGGCGCCTCGTTGCTGAAGCAGGCCATGGATTTGCCATGTACTTGTTGGGTGTTCTCGACCTTCAGCGGGACCCGCCACGCCAGACCGACGCCCAAACGTGGTTTGAAAAGGCCGCCGCCGTTGGATATGTCGAAGCGATGAAGCGGCTCGCAAAGATCTCAGAAGAGTCTGATCCGCCGGATCTGTCTGCGACCCGAGCTTGGTACGAGAAGGCATCAGAAGCTGGGGACGCCGACGCCATGGTCAGCCTTGGCGTTTTGTTGGCCAATCGCATAGACCCACCCGATTGGCCCGCTGCTCGTGCTTGGTGGAGAAAGCCGCTCAAGCAGGAAGCATCACCGCGATGACCAATCTCGGTAACCTGCTTAGTAACAACTGGCAGCCGCTTGACCTGCCTGCAGCCCGCGCATGGTACGAGAAGGCAGCGGCGGCTGGCGACGCGCGTGCCATGGCATATCTCGGAAGTCTGCTTGTCACCAAGTGGGACCCACCAGACGTGTCCACCGCTCGAATCTGGTTGGAAAAGGCGGCCGACGGCGGCAGGGCCGACGCGATGATCAATCTCAGCCTGTTGTTGGTGAAAGCGAGCCCGCCTGATCTAGTCGGCGCCCGCACTTGGCTGGAGCGAGCTGTCGAGCACGACAGCACCGACGCCATGTGGAGGCTCGGTGCACTGCACGCGCAAGAGTGGAAACCACCTGATCTGTTGACGGCCCGCTCCTGGTGGGAACGGGCGGCGGAAAAGGGCGACACCCGAGCTATGTCAAGCCTCGGTCGACTGATGATCGATCGATGGGATCCGCCCGATGTCATCGCTGCTAGGGGCTGGTTTGAAAAGGCCGCTGAGGCCGACGACGCCGATGCAATGACGAGCCTTGGATCTCTGCTCACGACGTCCTGGGATCCGCCAGATTTCACCACGGCGCGTTACTGGTATGAGAAGGCCGCGGAGGCCGGTAACAGCGAGGCGATGTACAACCTCGGCGTGCTCCTCACCGACTATTGGAGCCCGCCCGACCTGGAGACGGCACGCGACTGGTACGAGCAGGCTGCGGAGAGGGGCCACGCAGTCGCAATGCTCAACTTGGGCGCCATGTATACGAGGCTGTGGTCGCCTCCAGACTACGCTCAGGCTCGGTCCTGGTACGAGCGGGCCGCCGCAGCAGGCAACGTCCAAGCGATGTACAACCTCGGTCGGTTGCTGATGGATAGGTTCGAGCCTCCGGAAATCGAGGAGGCACGCTCGTGGTGGGAAAAGGGTGCTGAAGCGGGTGACCCCGAGGCGATGACATACCTTGCCTGCTTGCTCGGAGAGGTCTGGGATCCGCCGGAATTAGCGGTAGCTCGCGACTTGGCGGAGAAGGCCGCCAGTTTGGGCCACACGGATGCGATGTCGTGGCTGGCCTTCTCCTACCTAAAGCTGTCAAACCCGCCTGATCTCGCAACCGCTCGTGCTTGGTACGAGAAGGCCGCCAGTACGGCGGAACCGCAACCCATGTACGACTTCGGCGTGTTTCTTGCTGAGTTTTCGGTTCCCGCGGACCTGGACGCGGCGCGTGGCTGGCTCCAAAGAGCTGCCGACGCCGGTCACTTGGACGCGATGGGCTACATCATCCTGCTCGCTTCACGTCCGCCTAGATGAGCTTCCTCCTGCGGTTAACGAGCGAAGGGTCAACGCTGAGCAGGCTCTGCGGCGACCTCAATTGCGGCGCCGCAGTTTCTCAAAACTTTAGAATCGGACAGTCGCCAGCGAGTCCGATAGCGGCGCAGAAACAACCAGGTCGCAATGTCTCAAAACCTGCCTCAAAAGGCTTTCTCAAAAACTTGCTGTTCTGATACTTTTGATACAAACTTATGAGATGAACGCAGCCGCTGCTACCGCGACCGGTGTCCAACTCGGCTACGCAAGGGTCAGCACTGGCCACCAGTCCTTGGATCAGCAACTCCACGCGCTCACCGGAGCTGGTGTCGACGCAGATCGCGTGTACAGCGACAAGCTTTCGGGCGCGTCGACACGCGAGCAGCGGCTCGGCCTGGCGTCGCTGCTCGACTATGCCCGGCCTGGGGACGCCATCGTTGTCGTCGGGATAGATCGCCTGGGACGCAACGCCGCCGAAGTCATGGCAACGATTCGCGAGCTGCGCGACCGAGACATCGTGCTCCGCTCTCTGCGGGAGGGCATCGACACCTCGAACGCAACGGGGCGCATGGTGGCTGGAGTCCTCGCCAGCCTGGCCGAACTTGAACTTGAACTTGGGCGTGAGCGCCGTGCGGCTGCACGGGAGGCACGCAGGGCACGCGGACAGCACATTGGTCGACCAAAGGCGCTCGACAAGTCGAAATCCGCATTGGCGAGACGGATGAATGCCAGCGGTGAGTCGGCCAGCACTATTGCTGCGGCGCTTGGCGTGAGCCGCGCGACCGTCTATAGGGTGCTCGCTGAGCAGCCCGCCTGACCAGCGGTTTAGCGTCGCGAGCCCGAATGGTGCCGCTTTACTTGATCTCGCACGGCATTCGAAGCTTGCAGCGCATGAATAGTCCGATCAGCTTGAGTCACTTGGCCATTGGTTGCCTGGGGGGTACCCCAACAACGTTTTTGGCCGGACACCTCAGGCAAATCACGGCCTCTCTCCCCGGACGATTTGAGCCCACACCTTTCAATTTCAATTCGCTGATACACTGAATATGCCCAGGAAAGTGCTCGGAAACCGCTGGTGGCACCCCGATTGACGAGATTGCCACACTACTGGTGCGGGGCAGGCACCATCGCCCGCGCAAGAGTTACGTATCGAGTGATTCGTCCCACTCCGAGCCCAGCACCCATGACAAAGCTGACATTCTCCCGCTGAGCAGCCCCCACTCGAAGTCGTTCCAGCCCAGGTTCTCTCGCCCGTATTTCTCCTCGATGCGAGCAGCGGCCTTCTTGGCTTGTTCGAGTATCTCGCCTTGTCCTTCTCTCAGCGGCTCTTCACCCGACTCGATCTTCTCTAGCCAGACCTGATGGCGATTCCACCAGACCTTGTCCCATAGCTCGTTGTATGTGGCGAGGATCTGCTTGTCGTTGCGGCGAAGAAGATTCGGCCAGAACCCACCATCCTCATCGTCAGGAATCCACTCCACCTTGTCGCCCTCTTCTGGTATAGGCGACGTGGTAGCCGTTCGGCCCTACTTCGCCAGGGGCCGGATCGGTGGTTTGAGCCTTAGTCCTCTCCAAGTGTTTCCCGACCTGGTCTCGCGTGAACTCGCGGTTGAGTTCCTCAATCTGGGCCATGAGATCGGAATCAAACCGAGCGATTTCGATGCCAGCGTCCCGGAGACGGCGTTCCCCGCGACCACAGATCGCATCGTTCAGATCGAGCACGCCGATGACGACGCGTGCGATTCGGCGTTCGATGATCCTTTTCGGCGCACGGGATCTTGGGATCGCTTCGCCCCGTTGTGCATGGTTCCAACGTTGTGAAGAGGGTAGCTCCCGCCAACGTCTCGTTGCCGAGCTTGCTTTCAAGAAGCGTGAACTCGGCGTGGTCTCCGGGTGCGAGTTCGCCCCGAAAGGCCTCGCCGAGCACCGCACCTCCCCGCGCAACGACGGCTCCGACCTTGGGCGAAATTTTCCCTTCTTCGCTCACGCACTGCCGCGCAAGCGCGATGGCACGCTCCATGAGCGGACGTTCCCCCTGTGGCGCGGAATCCTCGGTGGTCACGGCCCGATGGTACTGGCGATTCGTGGCCAGGGCTGCTACCGCTCGTCCAGGTGCTTCAGCATGCACGCAGAGCCGGTCGGCGGCGTCATCAGGGTGTCTCCGCAGGTCCGGCGGAGTGCACGTATTCCGAACGTGCGGTATTCCTGCAGCGCCCGCCCCAGAGATTACCGGCCGCATCAACTTGGCCACCTGGGCTACTCGGCGCATGTCAGCTAGCGGGGTTGCGAGACGTGGTCGCCTCACAAGGGCGCCGGGCACTCGTCGCCGTGCGTCGCGGAGTCGGCCGGCGAGCAATTGGCACGTTGTCAGGCTGTTAACACCTCGGCAAAGTTCCACCCGATGCCGACGATGTTGCCGGAACCCTGTCCCCATCTGTTCGTGCCGTCGTCTCGACCCTCATGGCGATACCAGCGCAGATTGCCGCCCTTCCGTTGACCCGTACGCGGATCTAGAGTCGGCTCCTCCATCGCATAGATAACACCGGCGCCGCCGTCGAAGACCTGTCTGAAGCCGGCCCATTCCGTTCCCACCGTTGTCGGACCGGACCAACCGCCGCCACCGTTTTGCCAGTCCTCGTGGCGGTACCACAGTAGTTTGCTATGAGAGCGCTGACCGGTTCTCCCGTCTAGTCGTTCCGCCTGTGGTTCGCCATCAAGGCCGGCTGACGTACGACGCCCGCTCCGCGAACGTACGTGCTGATCTGGTCGTTACGAGCGTCCGCGTTGCTGCGGTTGGACGTGCTCACCTGCGAGGACTGAAGACCTAGCCTGAAGTTCAAGCTCGGCCTCATTTGGGACGGAGCATTGTTGCAGCACATGCGAAGAAGGGGCGCCCTTATGCGGGCACCCCTTCCTGGTCGAGGTTGTGGGTCAGCGGCCGTTGCCGAAGGTCGGGGTGACTGAGCCGACGGTGGCTTGCTGTTGGATGTCCTGCACCCAGTCGTGGTGACCAATGTCAGCCTGCGCGGGGCCGGCTAGGCCAAGAACCGCGGCGGCGAGGCCACTCGCGACGATGGTAGCAAATCCGAACTTCTTCATTTTGGTGCCTTCTTCTTTGTCTTTCCGTATCGGCCGGTTTGGTCTTCTTCGTGCCGGTCTAACTGACTAAACAGGGAGGTCAGGCGAATAATTCCGGTGGCGGAAATTGATTGGTGGTTGGCAGGAATCAACCATGAACCTGACGCTGCGATGTGGTCGAGGCCACAGTTAGGCAAAGGTGACTCGCGGGCCATCGCGCCAGCGGCACGTGCAACTTTGCACTTCCAACAGCGTGCCAACGCGCATCGCGAACGCGGGGCGTTAAAGCGGCTGGACGATCCGGCCGCCATCACGCGACGCTCTACGCCATCGACAACATCGCGCGCACATGGCCGGCACAGGGACCGGTCCGGCTCAGCCGGCGGGCTGTGCGGCGGCCCGCTGGATCGCCTCCACCTGCGTCGGGTAACAGTGGATCACCGCCGCCAGCTCCCCGGGCGTCATCTTCTGGGCCACGGCCAGCGTCAGCAGCGGGATGGATTCGCCGGCGTGGGCCGCCACGTAGGTCGCCCCCACCAGCCGGCCGTGGTGCGTGTACAGGGCGGCGAAGCCGTCCGCCGACCCGTCGATCACAGCCCGCTCGACTTTCGACAGTTCCATCCGGTGCGTCTCGATGGCCATCCCCCGCCGCTCCGCCTCCTGGGGCGTGACCCCGACCTGGGCCACCTCCGGGTCCGTGTACGTGCAGTGCGGGATGACCAGTTCGGACACCCGCTTCCCGGCCCCGTCCAGCGCATTCGCCACCGCCAGTTTGGCCGTCGCGATCGCCGCGTGCGTGAACTTCTCCGGCTGGGCGACGTCCCCGGCCGCGTAGACCGCCGGGTTGGCCGTTCGGAGGTGGTCGTCGGTCTCCACGCCGGACGGGCGGAACTTCACGCCGGCCGACTCCAGCCCGAGGCCGTCAACCCGTACACGGCGGCCGGTCGCCAGCAGGAGGGCGTCGTAGGGGAGTTCCGTGCCGTCGCCCAGCACGGCCCGTCGCCGCCCGCCGTCCACCGACGTGACGCGCTGGCCCAGCCGCAGCCGCACCCCCTCGGCCGCCAGCCGCCCGGCCAGCAGGTCGGACGCCGCCGGCGCCTCGGACGGCAGCAGGCGGTCGCCGCTCCCGACGAGATCGACCTCGCTCCCCAGCCGGCGGAGCGCCTGGGCGAGTTCGCAATTCACGATCCCGGCCCCGATGCATACCACTCGCCGCGGGAGTTCGGTCAACTCGAACACGGTCTCGTTCGTCAGATACGCGGCCGCCGCCAGCCCGGGGAGGTCCGGGACGGCCGGGCCGCTGCCGGTGGCGATGAGCGCCTTGCGGAAGCGCAGCCGCTGGCCGTCCACCTCGACCGCGTCCGGGCCGACGAACCGGCCGTCGCCGAGGAACACGTCGATCCCCGCCCCGGCCGCGACGGACACGGCGTCGAAGCTGCCGCTGAACGCCCGCATCTCCCGCACCCGGGTCATGACGGCGGCGAAGTCCACCCGGGGGTCGGCCTGGAGCGCGTAGCCAAACTTTTGCCCGTCCCTGGCTTGGTACACCGCCCGCGCGGCGCGGAGCAGCGACTTGCTCGGCGTGCAGCCGAAGTTGACGCAGGTGCCGCCGGTCAGGTTGCGTTCGACCATCGCCACGGCGTGGCCGGCCTTGGCGGCGGTGATGGCGGCGGTCAGCCCGGCCGGGCCGCCGCCGAGGACCACCAGGTCGTACCCGTCCTTCGGCCGCGGCGGCCGCCAGTCGGGCGGGTGGCCCTGGGCGATCTGCTGGCGATTCGGCGCGTCGAAAGGCAGAATCGAAGGGGTGCCCACGTTCTCCTCCTTTGGGTATCGAAGCGGGACGCTTGGGCGGGGCAATCGACGTGACGCCGAACTCAAAGTCGACAGACCCGCATATCCCGGTGCGGAAGACGGCAGAGGCGGCGGCCGTCGGCAGCGTTCGCCCCGGTTGCCCACGTCCGGCCTTGCAACAACGAAACACTCCTTCCCCGGTATCGGCGCTCCGGTCAATGAACTTCCCGCGAGTTGTGCCAGTGGCGGTCTTCTCGCCCCTCGGAACTGCTCAGACGAGTCGTCTCCAGGTTGCGGCTTGGATCGGCATGGGTCGTCCCGTTTCGACTAAGCGGCGAAGTCGCGTCGTCGCAGCCATCCAGTGGATGCGGATACCCAAGAAGATGCACGCGCCAGTTACAGGCGTAGCAAAGACAACTCGCAGCCCCGACACGGTGGCCACGAACACAAGACTACGCCGCACTATCGCACGCCCCATCCCGTACGGGATTCAGGTCGATAAGCCGGGTGACCGCCTTACCCAACCGCTCTGCTTGATCTCGTCGTCGTCCAGGAAGACCAGCATCGGCTGGCCGGGAGCCATCATCATGGTCACGACGAAGCGCAGCGGGCTGTCGGTGCGGTTGTTGGCGTCCTGATAGTGGATTACGTCTCCGCCGGGTTCCCAGAATGCCTCGCCGGCCTTGACCACTCGCGGCGGCTCGCCCTGCACCTCGAAGACCATTTCGCCCTCCAGGATGTAGCCGAAACACGGTCCTCCGGGATGGCGATGCGGCGGCACGCCGGGATCGCCTGGGGGATACTCGATCCGCACGGTCATCACCTCGGCGTCTGCCGGTACAAAGGGCGGGGTGATGCTCTGAATTTCGGTCAGCGTGTTCTTGGCCTTCTCATAGGGATCCATCGTTTTCTCCTATCTCGCTCCAGCAGCCAACCACTGGTCGAACGTCGTCGGGGCGATGCGGGCGTTCTGGCCGGGCAGCAAGACATTGCCGGCCATCGACACATCAAGGGGGCTCGACCACGTGGGAACCAGCTTCACCTTGCGGCCGAGAACCTCGAGGGTGCGCCGGGCCATGTCGACGAGGTCTTGCGGCTCAGGACCGGCGACGTCGACGTAGCGGCCCCGCGGTTCCCCGGCGGCGACCTCGGCCAAGACATCAGCGATGTCGTCGGGTGCGATCGGCTGAACGAGGAGCGGCGCGATGGTGGCGACCCCGTCGCGCTCGGTCCAGCTAGCGGCCAACGCCGCAAAGTCGTGAAACTGCGTGGCCGGCACAATCGTCCACGGCACCCGGCCCTCCTCGACCAGGCGCTCCTGCTCGAGCTTGCCCGAGTAATGGGCAGTACCGCCTGCGATCCGGTGGAGTCCGACGATCGACAGCAGTACGTGGTGACGCACGCCCGCGCGCTCCTCGGCGGCGAGAAGATTTCTCGTGGTGGTGCCGAAATAGGCGCGCGTCTCGTCGGGGCTGATCGGCGGCGAGCTGATGGCATCGACCACCGCGTCAACCCCTTCGAGCGCCGCGTCCAAACCCTCGCCCGTAATCAGATCAACGCCGAGCGAGCGGCTGATGCGTATGACCTCATGCCCGTCCCGCTCCAGGGCCGAGACGGTGCGCGCGCCGATATTGCCCGTTGCGCCGGCCACCGCGATTCGCATGGTGAGCCTCCTCTCACAGGGAAATGGCGACGTCCCGCAACGAGTCGCCGGCGCCCGACTTTAGCGGGTCGCCGTGCCGAAGCAGGCCGTCTCGACATTTTGGGGTGGCCGGCCGGCGAAACGACCGGGTCGTCTGCGCGCGATCTTGGTTGAACGTGTCGAGTATGACGGTGCCGCCGGGCGCGCTGGCGGCTTGAGCGGTCCGCGATGCGATAGCCGTTAGCGTTGATACATCTGATGCAGCATCGGCTGCGTCGCTGCGGCTGTTTCGATACGAGAAATATTGGGAGAGTTGATATTACGACGGTTCACCGGTAAGCCGCCGTATTCGATTCGGGCATATTCCTCGCCAGACCGCTGACTTCTCCCGAGACCGCCGGGGCGGCGCGTGAACGGGAGGGCGATCATGGCGGCTGAGCTTCACTCCGCCGATCACCGCACCGAGGGGCAGGGACCCCGGAGAAGTCGGGCCGACCACCGTTCAGTTGACGTCTGCCGTGGACGGCTTCGCTCGACCGGGGTCGCCGGTGACGCCCCCGTAGGCCGCCAGAATGACCAGCAGTAGCACCCTGCGCCCGCCTGCACTCCTACGCGACGTGACGCTGGGGCACAATTCCTTACCGAGCCGATCGACCGCAAGGCCGAGATTTCGCTGTTACCTACGCGATCCCGACGGCTACCTCGTCGAAATCGGCGAGGCCACCGGCATGCTCCACGGAATCTTTGCCGACCGCCGTCCCGAGGCGGCTAACAGGTTCTTCGAGCCCGCGTGCGCGTCACTGCTCGCGGAGCGAGTGGATGAGCGAGACGGCAAGGGCTCCCTCCCCGACCGCGGAGGCCACCCGCTTCACCGATCCGTGGCGAACGTCTCCGGCCACGAAAACACCCGGTTGACTGGTCTCGAGATGGAGCGGGTGACGCTCGAGTCGCCAACCTGACCGGTTGGGCGCTTGGAGGACGTCCGCGCCGGTGAGGATGTAGCCGCGGTCGTCGCAGCGCAGCCAGTGGCTGGTCATCAGCGGCTCGGCCCCGATGAGGACGAAGAGTCCCTCCGCGGGGATCACGGCGTCGCCGTCGGGACCGGAGATCAAGACCTGCGAGAGCCGGTCGTCACCGCGTGCTTCGTTGACCGTGGACTTGGTCAGCACGCAGATGCGGCGATGTTCTTCGATACGGTCGATCAAGTAACGAGACATCCTGCGCTCGAGTGAATTGCCGCGAACGACCATGGTGACGCTCGACGCGTAGTCGGCGAGATACAGCGCGGCCTGACCGGCTGAGTTCGCTGCGCCGACGATCACGACGGGACGATCGCGGTAGGCGGCCGCCTCGCCCGAAGCAGCGCCGTAGTGCACCCCGCGACCGATCAACCGTTCGACACCCGGGGCGTCGAGCCGCCGGTACACGACCCCGGTCGCGATGATCACGTTTCGAGCTCGGACTGTCGTGCCACTCGCCAGTTCTACCTCGACCGAACCGTCCTGGTGCGTTGACGCGGACAGGGCGCCGGCACCGATGAGGAACTCGGCGCCGAGGCGGCGCGCCTGGCGATAACTGCTGGCGGCGAGGTCCGCACCGCTGACCCCATCCGGAAAGCCGGGGTAGTTCTCGATTCTCGAGCTTGTTCCCGCCTGGCCGCCGGGGACGTTCCACTCGGTTATCAGCGTTCGTAGCCCCTCGGACGCCGCGTACACGGCCGCCGTCAGACCAGCCGGCCCGGCGCCGAACACGAACACGTCGTAGCTGTTATGCCGTGGGCGGGTCGGAAGGCCGGCGCCTTCGGCGAGGCGGGCGCGCCAGATCCGCGAGGCCTTGGCCCTCTCCAGTACCTCGGGACCCAAGCCGGCTGTGCGCTCGATGTAGGTGGACGGCGCCTCGAGGCGGCTTCCGTCGGGGAAGATCGCCAGAGGTAGTGTCGCCTTCTCGATCTCCTCGACAGCCAGCATCGGCAAAAGTGGGTCAACCTCGATATCGATCCACCTCACCGGGATCTCGTTGCCCTCGAGGAAGGCGCGCGCCGCGTCCGCCGCGTCACCGCGTCGACCGAGGAGCGTCACCGGTGGGCGCACGTGGTACACCCTACCGACGCTGCGCGATACGTCCTCACGGACCATGGCGTAGGGAACGGAGTCGCGCGAGGCGATCGTCGTCAGGAGCGGGTGCGGCGACGCGGTGCCACGGCGGGATCTACGACGTCCGTCCGCTGAGCGACATGCTCGACCGTCGCTAAGCTTGGATCTCGACTAGGAAATGACGCGCTTTGTGAGACCGATCTGCTCGAAATCGTCGTGAGCCACATGATGAGAAGCAGGTCAGCGCGTGACCAGATGTCACCGAAGGCGGGAACCTACAAGAGGGCTATATTCCCAGCGATCTCGAAACGAGCCGGCGCCAAATGGAGGCCGAGGGCAGCACGGCGCTCCTCACCGCATACACGTCATTCGCCGCCGTCTTTGAGCACGCCGCGACTCGGGAAGATGCGCAATACCTGCTGCAGTTCATCACGGTGCCGAGCGCCATCGCTCCGTTCGTCGAAGCGTTCGACGAAGTGCGCGAGATGCTGCGGGACCGCGGTCTGGGGACGAGGCCCTACTTCGTCGCGCCGGAGGTGGCGTATCTCAAACTGCCGCCGGATCCGAAGGTGCACCTCGTTTCCACCGGGGAGTCGCCATTGCCTCCCGACACGATCTTCGCGACGCTTCAGCGATGCCCCGACTTGGAGGACCTACCCGAGCTCCCAGTCGACCATTGGCGTGTGTTCGGCGTCGGGCAACCGTGGCCACTCGATCAGATACCGCCACGACCGTCCCACTAACCCCGTGCGGTTGAGATGCTCACGCGCGCTGGACCTTTCAACCACGTGCAGTTAGTGTTGAGCCGCGCTGGTGGCGCGGAACGAATTCCAAACCTGCGCATTTTGTCAGCGCCGCTTCGGACCAGGTGCACATGGTCAGGTCGGTGGTCGGTCGTGCGGCGTCTGGCAGAACCTGATGGTGTGTGTTGGAGAACGGGTCGATGACCTCTATCGTGGGCCCGCCCGGTCCTGTCCAGGGTCGAGAAACTGCGGTAGCCGAGCGCTAGGGCGCCGCCGGCTGCTGCTGAGCATCGGCGTGACGTACGGCTAGGAAGTCGTTCCAGTCGCGCTTTGCATATCCCGCCCAGCGCGTCGCCGTAACGATGTCGATGGCGAGCAGGTCGGCCAGGACCGCGGCGGGGAGTTCGGCGGCCAATCCGATGAGTCCGTGTTCCTGCCGCCTCGGATCGTGAGCCCGCTGCGTTTGAGTCGCTTGCCGAACCCACCCGCGGCGACTGGGCGGTCTGGCGTTCGTCCGGGAAACAGGAGGCGGTCGGGCGTTAGGGGTTCTGGCAGGGTGGAGCGGCGGGTCGGACGAGGCAGTTGCGCGAGCAGTTGGGCGAGCTTGGGAGGCAGCACCATGTCGTGGTCGCCCAAGGTGAGGTAGGTGTTGCCGTCCTTTGTGTGTATTTGGTTCTGTCGCAGCCTGAGCACCCGCGTTGTGGAAATTCCGTACAGCAGGATAATTGCGCCACCGGCGCGCAAGTCGATGTCAATGGTGTCGTCGTTGAGGCATCGGTGGAGCTGGTCGAGGTGTGCGGCCTCGTCGATGAACACCGAGGGTGGGCTGGGTCGGTGGGCCGGGGCGGAGGCGCCGCCTTGGGTGATGCGACGCTGGGTTGTCCAGTGCAGGAAGGGCCGGATCTCGCGGTGTCGCCAGGTGCCATTCGCCAACCAGTTGTCGACGTCACCTTGGTCCATGGTGGTGAGGGTGCGCCCGCGGGTCTCGAGCCAGGCCAGGAATTCCAGCGCGACGCGAACCTGGCAGCGGATGCGTGCTGCGCCAGCGATGCCCAGTGGCCGTTTGGCTCGGCGAGCTCGGTGCAGGAGGTACCAGATGGCGTAGCTGCGGACGAGTCGTGCATGTTCGGGTGAGTAGTTCGTTAGGTGCCGATCCAACCACGGTTCGATGCGTTCGAGGTACTCGTTGCGCGGCGGCAATACTGCTGTGCGAACAAGGATTTCACGCACGTAGTTGACGTGTCTACTGGTTGGGAGCTGGTCGAGCGCTTCGTGACTGATGGTCTCTCCGGTGCGAGCCAGGTTCGTGAGGAGATCTGCGGCTGCGCTCTTGCCGAGCCAGACGGCAACGCTGCGTGGATCATTGGCATTGACAAGGGCGTCCGCCAGTGGTCGCAGCTGCGCCGGAATCTCACCGCCTTGACCCGCAAGCGCGTTCTGCAGCAGTTCGGCGGTGAAGCAGCGGCTACATCGGTTATGCGCGCGAACACCCGGCTCGCCGCAATTGGCGCAACGGTAGTCGAGCTTGCAGCCAGAACAAGGACCACAGATGCGCCGCCCGTCTTGGTCAAATCCTATGAGAACCGCCGACTGGCCGCAGACTTCGCATTGTGACGGATACATTTTCGCCCTCTGCGCGCATGACGTGCAGACAGGACCTGCCGGCCAATGGTGGGCCACTACGCGGAGTCGCTGACAGAACGCACAGGTGGACTTCGAGTGCGACGAGCGGATCCCCCTGTAGGTGGCAGTCGTAATGCCGCGGCAGGTACCGCACAAGTGGGGGCCGAGGATGCTGTTGCTTTGTCGCTGTCGGGTGACTCCGCACAATCCGCATACCCACACCGTCTTGGTTTGGGTGTAGCAACTCTTGCAGATGCGCCCTTCAGATGTCAGGTACGGGGCAGGGCGACGTCGACCGCATCTCGTACAAGTGTATGTGCGCGGTGGCGCGCACGCGGGGCAGAGCACGCCACCGTCGGCTAGTCGGCGCGCCCGGCGGCCGAGGCGTCCGCACATGCTGCATTGCTTGCGCGACAATGGGTCTCGGGCATAGCAGTTCCCGCATATCGGCCCGTCAGGGAGATTGGCCCGCCTGCTGACCGAGGGCTTCGCGCACCGCGCGCATGTGAACGGTCGATTGAGCTCTCTGCAGCGGCCGCAGATGCGGCCGGCGGGACCGATCGCGATCAGAGGCACGCGCTGGTGGCAGTTCGTACAGGCTGGCGGCATTACCGAGCGTGGCCATCGGCAACCAGCACGTGCGTCAAGCGCATAACCCCGCGGGGGCAGGAGCGCGTCTGGGTTGAGGACACCGTCGCTGCGATCGGCCAGATACGCGTCGACTTGATTGAGCGTTTTTGGACGGTCGACACGAGCAGCTGTCAGGAGGCGGTCGGCATCTGCGAGCGATAGGTCGGGAAGATCCCGGAGAAGGCGAGCGCGGACTCGATCCCACGCCTCGAGGTTGAAGTTCGCCGATCCCTTCATGAGCTGTAATCAGGTCGGCGTACGGTCGTGCGCCGCACCTTCGGCACCGCCTGCGGTTGGTCTCCCACAGCCTTCTTCACCGATTGGTTGACGGCTTCGATCTCGATCAGGTCGTTGGGCGTGCATTCCAGGATGTCGCACAGCGCTGCCAGCACGTCCATTGATAGCCGTTGGGGAGGCTGAGTGACCAGGCGAAACACTTGCTCGCGCGAGAGGACAACTCCGCGTTCGGCCAACAGGGGCACGAGATCAGTCGTCTGGTACAGCTCGCGTTGTGCCATCAGCGCCCGCAGCCGCCACTGATAACCCATCTTCTTGATCACTGTTGATCCTCCTCAACGGCAATGCCGCGTTTTGTGAGCGCTTCACGGAGCAACCGGTTCCGATACTCGTCGGAGACGTGGCTATAGATCGACGTGGTGCTCGCATAGGAATGTCCGACTTGGTCTTGCACAAAGCGCTCTGGGTAATCGAATTCCGTGAGGTGCGTGACGTAAGAATGGCGCAGCGAATGCAGATCCAGCTCGTGGGGCAACCCCGCGGCGTCACGCGCCGCCGTAAAGGCCTCATTGGCACCGCGTTTCGATAAACGGCCGCAACGCTCGGTGACCCATAACGCCGGATGCCGACCCGGTCGAAAGCAAGGACGTACCTCCCCGAGGTAGGACTCAAGCGCCTCGACAATCCAATCCATTTCCGGCACGGTCAGCACGGTCCGTCGCTTCGGAGTACTACCCCGCAAAGCCTTCCCGAATCGGACGAACACACCACCAAAACGACCGTAGGACGGCAACTTTGGATTCGATCTCAGATCCACGATATCGAGCCCCACCGCCTCCTGGCGCCGCAGGCCATACGCGTACACGGTCTTCAGTAGCGTCGAGTCACGCAAGGCTGACAACGCTCCCTTGCGGTGGCGACGTCGCGCCTGATCCACCAAGCCGTCGGCAGCATCGAAGAGCTCTTGAACCTCGTCATAGCTCAGTGGGCGCCGGCCCGGCCGTCCCTCGAACTCGTGGACGTGACTGGCGGTGTTCCAGTCGTGCAGAATCTGTGATGGCGCCTCCCCGAACCGCTCAGCGCACAGCGTCGCCCATCCATATCGCGCGTCGGTGGCGAAGTCGCAGAACAAGCGCAACGCGTTCTGGTATCCCCGCACCGTCGAGTCGGCTTTCGGCCCCGAGCCTGACAGCAGCTTGGAGAAGAACGCGTCTGCGTCGTCGGCTCGCCACTGCCAGGGATACGCCCCCGTGAACTCGGCGAAACGGCGGACCACACTCGCCCGCGCCTGAACAGTCGGTGGTTTGCACACTCGGGCTCGCTGCTGATCGGCCCAGCCGGACAACATTGCAGTGAAGACGGCGGCTTCCGGGTCCAAGGGAAGCACTTTCGACACCAGTGACAGCGCCGCCGACCCCGGTAACTCGCCATCCACGCCCCTGTTGTATCAGATACAACATTGATGCGCCAAGCTTAGATGTCCTGATAGCACGCCTGCGGAGGGATGCTGCGACATCCGCGAGTCGCGTGCTACCGGGCGCTATACTCGCTCTGAAACACGCAATTATGTTGCGGCAGATGCAATTCCGCTCGTTCTACTGGCGGTATGGGTGCGGTGCGTCCGGCCGCATTGGCAGTGCTGCGTGCCGACCAGGACGGCCCCGGCGCGTAGTTCGTGGCCGTTGGCGCAGTGCTTCGGCGGCATCTCCTGCCATCCCTTGCGGGTTCGGACCAGATCGATGGCTCAGCGCCGCAGTAGGTAGCGCAGGCGCCCGCTGACCGTCGGTGAATGGGGGCGTCGGGTGGGATCCACCCGGCGTAGTCGTCCCGGCAGCCCTCACAGGTCATGCGGGCGTCCACATATCCCGCTGTCCCGCAGAACATGCACCGCTCCTGCGCCGGACGCAACAACCTCACGCTCTCAATCATGCAGGATGGGGGCGCTAGCTTTCCTAGAGTGGTCGTTGTGGTGTGGAAACCAAGCGAACTCGAACGGCTGGTAGCGGAGCGCGTCTTTGAACAACTGAGCGGAAGCACAAGAAGCGAGTTGCCTACCTGGCACGAGCTAGAGCGCCGCATCCGAACGATCCGGGCATTGGTATTGCAGGGGGAAGTCTCGCTGGAGGTTGCAGTGGGACTGGAGGCCGATGGGCGCGTGGAGGCCCGATCGCAGGATTTAGTCGGAATCACAGATTCAGCGGATGTTGTCATCTCGCCCGACGAGGCTATTTCGGTCCTTCGAGGCGTGTCTCCGGTGCTGGCTAACGACCTCAAAGGCCGCAGCCCGCAAGACATTAACTTCGCGATCAACATCTACCTGGCTATTCTGCAGACGCTGCAGATTCTTCTCATGCTCTATCAGATGGCCCATGATCAGCCGCCGACACAGACGCAGATCATCGAGATCTTCAATCAGACGACGACCGTCGTCAACCAGACGATCAACATGCCACCGCCGCCGCCGACGCCCTAAACGAGATTCGCGGCCACCGCTCCTGCGCCGGACGCAGCAACTTCACGCGCTCGCCTCTGAACCCTCCGGTTCCCGGCCACCAGACCAAGTCATCCGTCCGGGACCAGTGCTATTCGACTTGCGGCAGGAACTCCCCAGGCACATTCATCGTCTCACCACGGAACAGCGCAGAGAACTGTGGGGAAGGCTCCGGGCGGGCTATTTTGCGGGGATGCCCATCGGGGCTGCCTACGGGGAAGAGTTAGCCAGGCTGATCGAGTCCACCCTGCCTGAACTCGCGAACCAGGTGCGCTCGGAGGAGGGCGGACACGAAAGCAAGCTCAATGGTTTCTCCGCATACTGATCGCGGCTGTCGTGTCCGCGTTGTTGACTAAAGGCGTCGATGCCGCCTTCGACGCGTTGTTGCATGATGACCCGCCGCCACAGACTCAGTCGTGATCGATGATCGTGATCCGACCACGATCATCATCAATCTGCCGGACTCGCCCCCGCCATCGCCGCCCGCTCCACCAGCACAACCGCCACCTGCCCCACCACCTTCATAACCGGATCCCAGCGGGTGGGGGCGGGCTAACTCGTCGGCGGCAATGCAACTTCCGGCGCGGCTGGCCCGTACCACTTCAACTTTCGAATATCACCCTCCAGGAGGCTCAATGGCTCTCTGTAAGTATGGCCCGGACGGCGACTGCGGCCGTAAGACGGTCTTCCGCGACATGTGCATGACGCACTACCGGCGCTGGCGGGCCGGGAAGCCCCTCGACAGCCCTGTCCGCAGCTACCTCCGATATGAAGAAGGGCCGGACGGCGACTGTGTACCAGCCACCACCACGGCCCAAGGAGCCGAAGCGCGAGGTCTTCGCTAGGGAGAACGCCCTTCTGCTGGAGCTGGGGCTGCGCTGAGCACCTGAAGGGCGGGCGTGCCGCCACGAATTGGCCTAGCCCGACGGGCACGATGTGCTAATGGGAAGGTTCGACCAGCGGCTCGCAGTAGGAGCCCTGTGTGGCATCGCCCTCGCGCTCGGCGTGGCGTTGCTGCTGCGACAGGTCAATTGGCCGGGTGTTTGGCACCCGCTAGGCGCGGCAGCACGTAGCTGCCTCCACTGGTTGCGCTCCCGTGCGGGCCTGTACACGCAGGCTGGCGCTGCGATGGCCTTTCAACTCGCTGGTGTCCTCCTCATCGTGAGGGAGTTGCGGCTCTACGCACGGCATCAAAGATTGGCGGACAAATCGACGAGATCCACGAGAGGGCATTGTCAAATCTCGACTCCCTCAAGACAACGTTGGCCCGCTGGGCGGAGGCTAAGGGTGTCGACGTGGCCCCGGCCGAACTCGCACGGCGCTTCGTGGACATCGAAATAAGGCTGACCGCCATGTTCCTGTCTCAGACGGTAGCCCAAGCCGATCCTCGCGGCAGAAGTGGTTGGCTCGGCGTTGCCCTCCTACTCCTCGGCATCATCTTCTCGGGCACCGCCACCCTCTTCAGCGTCTAGACCCAACCGCGAGCACATTGAGCGGCGAGTTCCCCTTCGCGCCTCACTCCTCCCTCCTGGCGGCGGATCGCCTGCATTGCTCGAAGAGGTCGATCACGTCGTCGCTCACGGGCGTCATGTTGCCCTCTCATCCCCGTGGCCGGTTCATCGGCGAAGTTTGCCCTCCTCGCAGCGAAAGAGGACGGCATAGTCGGTCGTGACGGCCTCTATGTAGCCCTCAACAAGGCCCTGCAGGGTCCCGTCCCGGCTTCTCTCTGGCCGAAAACGGCCCGAGCATGCAATGGAAATTGGCCCGTCGACACTGCAGGAGACAGGTTGATTGCGCCGGAGACGCTGCGAGGTGCGTTCACGGCTATAGCTCCGCTAGCTGATGGTCGATCCTGGCGCGGATCTCGTTTGCCATCCCGGCCTGTCGGTGGCCGTCGGCCGCCTCGCGGGCCTCGTCTAGAACCACAGCGAGCTGTACGCCAGTGAGGCCGTACTGGTGTTGAATCCACCAGACGTGATACTGCGTTTCGTTTGTGTCGTTACACAGGTAGGCCTGGAGGAGACGGATGGTGACGAAGTACCGGGTTCGCGAGTCCTTAAGTACGTCGTTGGTCTGAACCTTAGTGTGGTCGCTCACTGTCGCCCCTCTCATGCGCTCACGGGGTGAAGGTGTGGAGAATGCACCGAGCAGGCGTCGCGGCCGTTCGTTATGCAGCCCCAGCATCGAACGGTATCCGTTGCCTCCTCTGGTCGACCGGAAGCGCTGTCCTGGTCCTCCTGGCTAGCTGCCTGCATCGCCTCATAGGCTTCAACGCCGCCTGCTGCCTCGATCTCTTTCCACTCGCGCATGGTGAAAAGCTTCTTCTCCGGAAGCGGATCTGCCCCATCGGCCTGGCTACTCGCTAGTGCTCTAGACCATTCGTCCTCATCCTCCAGGCCCGTCGTAAGTGCCTGCCTCCGAGAGTGGTTTTCTCCCTTGGTGTTCTCCCCTTGATCTTCTGGTTCGTATTCTTTGGTGACCTGGCTCGGGTCATGGAGGTGAACTGACTCGGGGGAGGGGGGTGACCCGACTGAGGTCATGGGGGTGTCCTGGTTCAGATCATGGGGGGTGTCCTGGTTCAGGTCATGGGTTCGACCGGCGGGGAGGGCGATGGTCTGGTTGTATTCCGCCGCTTCCGGCTCCGTGAACTTGCGGGACACGTTCAGGTGGTACTCCTCGAAAGCGCGTGTACCGCTGGCAGTCTTGTACTTACGGATTGCCAACCACCGTGCGGCCACTAACTCCTGCAGCGCCTCCTTGGTTCGCACCCGGCCCCATCCCAGCATCTCGGCGAGGGACTTCACGGAGACTTCGTAATCCTCAGCGTGTGAACGGATCACGCTTGCGACCCGATAAGCGTGGTTGCTCAACTCGGTGTCGCGGACCAGCTCGTTCGGGACGATGGTGAAGTGGTCGCGCGGGGTGTCGCCGTGCCGCTTGATCGGGTTGCGAACGTGGTGCTTGCTCACAGGGTGCCGCCTCGGATGCGTTCCAGCACGTCTGCTGCCCGGGACAGCGTTGCTGCCAGCATCAGCGCCTCGCCTGCGTTCAGGTCTTGCGTGTCACCATCGATTCGGATCCACATTCCGATAGACCCGTCTGACCGCTGGGAACCGGCTAGCTCGACTTCTATCGGATCAGGGGAGCTTGTTTCAACCGTCCAACTGCGACCTTCGAACCACCGTATCCAGTACTGGTGGCCGCAGCTTCCTTCGAAGAAGTTCCACTCACACACCCATGTCGCTTCGGGTGGTGCCGGGATGTGTGCGAGTTCGCTCACTGCACGCCCCCCCTTAGCGGTCGTGGCCTCCTGCGCTGCCATCCACGCGAGAACGTCTGAGCGCCAGTACCTTACGTAGCGGCCGCACTTCCAACTCTTGGGTCCGATGCCATTTGCGCGGTACCACCGGTAGGTGGCCACACTGTGGCCGCTGAGCTTGGCGGCATCGTTGATGCTCAGTAGGTCGTCGTCTTGTCTGTTGCCCATCTCTTCCCCGTCTGTAGTTGGCGAAAGCCCGTCGCTTCCATCACTCGTACCTGAATGGGACCACAACCCGGTTGATGTCGAACGGATCTTTTGGACGAGCCCGTTCGAGTACGCGTTGCGTACGCTACGGTCCGAGTCATGGAGCAACAGCGGGGACAACGCCAGGGTGTAGAGAATTTGTGGGTCAGCAGGTTAGGGCAGCGGACCAAGCTGTACGGGAAGGGCAAGCAGTACCGTGCCCGCTACGTTGACACCAGCGGCAAGGAACACACCAAGCGGTTCAGGTACAAGGCTGACGCTAACGACTGGCTGAAGCAGATCACCCGCAGCGGGGTGGACATAGCGCCACCCAAGTCCGGTGAATGGACTGTGGCGCAACAGTTCTCGCAGTGGGTCCGCAAGGCGGACATAGCCGAGACGACGAGGGCAACGAGGAACCACACCTGGCGGGCGCACGTCAGCGAAAAGTGGGGCGAACTCCAGGTGGCCAAGGTGGCCCCGCCAGATGTCAAGTCCTGGGTTGCCGACATGGCCAGCGCGGGCATCGGCGTGCCGACCATCGAGAATGCGCTAGGTGTTCTGCGAATGGTTCTCGGCGATGCGGTCGACGATGGCCGGCTGATCCGCAATCCGTGCATCGGCATCAATGCGCCACGGCGGCAACACAAGTCAAGGGCCTACCTGAATCACCGACAGGTGGACCAACTCGCCACAGCTGCGGGGAAGACCACGGCTTGGTGGTCCAGCTCCTGGCCTATACGGGCCTGCGGTGGGGTGAGCTGGCGGCGCTCACGGTTGGGTCGGTGGACATGCTTCGTCGTCGCCTGCAGATCACACAAGCGGTTGCGGAGGCGGATGGCCGCCTGGAATGGAAGTCACCAAAGGACTATGAACGTCGTTCTGTGCCCTTCCCTGCTTTCCTGGCGGACGAACTCGGCAAGCGATGATCGGCAAAGGGCGAGAGGATCTGCTCTTCTCAGCGTCCAAGGGAGGCCCGCTGCGGGTGTCCACCTGGAGACCACGCGTGTTCAACCCTGCCCGCGACTCGTTGAAGGACTTTCCAAAGGTGACACCACACGATCTGAGACACACAGCGGCCAGCCTGGCTGTGCAGGCGGGCGGCAATGTTTTGGCGCTAGCTCGGATGCTGGGCCATGAAGATCCCCAGCCTGACGCTGCGGACATATGCCGACCTGTTCGATTCTGACCTTGACGCGCTGGCCGACGTACTCGATCAGGCCCGCACGGCGGCGCTGAGGCCATCAACTGCCAACGATGGCCGTGAACGTGAGGGAGAAAACGTACTCGGTACGCTGGAGCAAACTGCCTAGCTGCACTCCGTAAGCCCGTCACCAGGCTTCTCGCAGTCGGGGTGGCGGGATTCGAACCCACGACCTCTTCGTCCCGAACGAAGCGCGCTACCAAGCTGCGCCACACCCCGCGTGAAGCCACGACAGCGTATCGCACCGGCCCGGTCAGAGGCCAAACGCTTATCGGTGGCCCACGCGGGGCACAGCGGCGTGACTAGCGGCGCGTTTCCTTCAGCACGGCCAGGCGCTCGCGGTACTCGGCCTCGGTGACCTCGCCCTTGGCATACGCGTCGCGCAGGGTGCGCACGCCGTGGCTGCCGCGCCAGTACCGGACGATGAGCCAGACGCCCACGGCCACCAGCGTCAAGAACACCAGGCGCGCGACCAGGAACCACGGGCTCCACGCATGGTCCATAAAGCGCTCGCCGCGTTCGGCCAGGAAAGTGACTGCAGTTGGGGTGATCTCGTAAATGCTCATGCCATCGAGCCTGCCGTCAGCGGGCCCGCCGCACATCGGCCCCCAGACGTCAATGTCGGTACGCCGCAACGCGTACGCGCGCCGTCAGCCCTGCCAGCCCGGACGTACCAGCCCGCTCTCGTAGGCCATCACCACCAGCTGCGTGCGGTCCCGCGCCCCGAGCTTGGTCAGGATCCGGCTGACGTGGGTGCGCGCGGTCGCGGGGCTCATGAACAGCCGCTCGCCGATCTCGGCGTTCGTCAGGCCCTCGGCCACCAGCGCCATGACTTCGCGTTCCCTCGACGTCAACTCCGCCAGCGCGCCAGACGGGGACACAGGTTCCTTTGTCCGCGCGGCGAACTCCGACACCAGCCTGCGCGTCACCGACGGCGACAGCAGGGCGTCGCCCTCGGCCACCACCCGTACCGCACGCACCA
Organism: uncultured Actinomycetota bacterium; assembly: GCA_963765155.1. Classification (GTDB taxonomy): domain Bacteria; phylum Actinomycetota; class Actinomycetes; order Mycobacteriales; family Mycobacteriaceae; genus Mycobacterium. Next base: position 245,517 of record CAVXVJ010000022.1, on the reverse strand, counting down.
ACTCCGTCGGCTCGGTGTGTTTGACCAGGAACCCGCTCGCACCCGCCCGCATCGCCTCGAAGACGTACTCGTCGAGTTCGAACGTCGTCAACACGACCACCCGGACGTCGGCCAAACGCCGGGTCGGCGGCGATCTCCCGCGTCGCGGCCAGCCCGTCCATCTCCGGCATCCGGATGTCCATCAGCACCACGTCCGGACGCAGCTCGCGGGCGGCGGCCAGTGCCCGGGTCCCGGTGTCGGCCTCCGCGACCACCTCGATGCCGTCCTGCGCGTCCAGCAGAGCGACGAAGCCCGCCCGCACCAGTGCCTGGTCGTCGGCAACCACGACGCGAATCGTCATGAGCCACCGCCACTTTCGTCCGTCAGCGGGAAAGAGGCCCGCACGGTGAAGCCGCCGCCCGGGTGCCGTCGCACCGACAGGTCGCCGCCCAGCGCGCGGGCCCGCTCACGCATCCCGGTGATACCGCTGCCTCCCGACGGTGGGCTCGAGTTGAGCGGACGTCCGTCATTGTCGACGGAGACAACCAGCCCGTCACGCCCGTAATCAACTGTCACCTTGGCATTCTGGGCCGACGAATGCCGCACCACGTTGGTCAGCGACTCCTGCACGATACGCGCGGCGGCGACGTCGATGACCGCCGGCAGCACCCGCGGCTCACCGTGCACCGCGGTGGTCACCGCCAGGCCCGTCGCGCGCGCCGCACCGACCAGGCCGTCCAGATCGGCGATCCCCGGAGTTGGCGCCGTCGGTTCACCCGCTTCGGTGCGCAACGCCGTCACCAGTGAATGCACATCCGAAATCGCTTGCCTGCTGGCATCTTTGATGGCGGCCAGCGCCGGGCCCGCGCGCTCCGGATGCTGCTCGAGCAGTTCCAGCGCCACCGAGGACTGCACGTTGATCATCGACAGGCTGTGGGCGAGCACATCGTGCAATTCCCGGGCGATGGACAGCCGCGCCTGGCTCGCCTGCCGCTCCTGTTCGGCCTGCGCTTCCCGGGCCATCGCCGCCTTGCGCTGCCGGCGCGCGTCAACCACCGCTCGGCGCTGGCGGATTCCCTCGGCGGCCGCGATGAGCACCAGCAGCCACGCCGCGATCGCGCCGATCGCCACCGCGGGCGGCGGGTCCTCGCCGCGAAGCATCGGGATCAGCCACACCACCGCCGCCCAGCCCAGCAGCGGCAGCGGATAGCTGCGCCACCGCGGGCCCACCGTGGCCGCCGTCAAGAACGCCACGATGAGCGATACGAACACCGGGCCGAAACGGAAACCCGCCGCCAAGTACGCGCCGGTGATCGCGATGACGGCCAGCAGCACCGCGTACGGGTAGAGGGTGCGCAGCAACAGCGCGACCGGACCGGCGATCAGCAACAGGTAGCCGAACCAGTTCAGCGGCACCCAGTCCAGCTGCGGTCCACCGCGATGGCGGCGCGGCCTGCCGCTGCCCCCGAGCTGGATCGCGGCGACGACCAGCGGAACCAGCCACACCGCGGGACGGCGCAGCTCATCGCGAACCCGGTCCATAGTCGCAACGTAGTAGGGCATGGGCCACATCGGCGTCCGCGCAGCGACGTACGTCACGACACGCCGCGGGATGGATGTGGGTTGTCGGTGACGTTATGCAGACTGACGGTAGTTAACCGAAGAAGTGAGGAATCAGATGACTGGCCTGGGAGCTTCCATCTATCTGGGATTCTTCGCCCTGGCCGCGTTGTGGCTGTTCCTGACCTCCGACGGCCCGTTATTCGGCGACTCCGACGATCAGGGCCAGCGCCCGGACCGCTCGAACTCGACCAACACCGACGCGGACGTCGAGGGGTCCAGCCCCTGGCTGGTCAGCCACTCGTCGCAGAAGTAGGTGTCCGCATAGCGGTCACCGCTGTCGGCGAGCAGGGTCACCACCGACCCGCTGCGTCCTGCCTTGAGCATCTCGGCCAGCAGGCCGAACGCACCCCATAGATTCGTCCCCGTCGACGGACCCACCCGCCGGCCCAGCACCGCGCTGGCATGCCGCGCGGCCGCAACGGATGCCGAATCGGGCACCACGACCATGCGGTCCACCACGTCCGGCAGGAACGACGGCTCCACCCGCGGCCTGCCGATGCCCTCGATCCGCGACGACTTCCCCGTCACGATGTCTCCGCGTCCCTGCGCGTAGGACGGGAAGAACGCGGAGTTCTCCGGGTCGACGACACACAACCGGGTGGGGTAGCGGCGGTAGCGGATGTAGCGACCGATCGTCGCGCTGGTGCCGCCGGTGCCCGCGCCGACGACGACCCACTCCGGAACCGGGTGTGTCTCGTCGCGCAGCTGCTCGAAGATCGACTCCGCGATGTTGTTGTTGCCCCGCCAGTCGGTTGCCCGCTCGGCGTTGGTGAACTGGTCCAGGTAATGCCCGCCGGTCTCCTTGGCCAGTCGCTCGGCCTCCGAATAGACCTGTGAGGACTCGGCCACGAAATGGCAACGGCCGCCTTGAGATTCGATCAGCGCGATCTTGCTAGAGCTGGTCGACGACGGCATCACCGCGATGAACGGCAAACCCAGCAGCGCCGCGAAATACGCCTCCGACACGGCCGTCGACCCCGATGACGCCTCGATGACGGTGGTGTTCTCGCCGATCCACCCGTTGCACAGCGCGTACAGGAACAGCGACCGCGCCAGCCGGTGCTTGAGGCTGCCGGTGATGTGGGTCGTCTCGTCCTTGAGATACAGCTGGACGTCGACCCCGTCGCACCACGCGGTGGGCAAGGGGTACCGCAACAGATGGGTGTCGGCGCTGCGCCGGGCGTCGGCCTCGATCAACCGGACCGCGTTGTCCACCCACTCCCGTGGCTGGCTGCGAACGGCGATCGAAGCCTCGCTCGGTCACCGCGCAGAAACGCTCGGGTGGGACTGGCCCGCCCGCGCTCCGGCGTCACGGCCCCCTGTCGGCGCCGCCACCAGAGTCAACAGTGTCGCCTCGGGCCGGCAGCAGAACCGCACGCGGCGCGAACGGCGACGTGCCGATGCCCGCCGAGACGTGCAGCTGCATGCGCGCACCCCACCGCGACGCGCCCTTGGCCCGCGACCGGTCCAGTTCGCAGTTGGTGACGATCGCGCCGTAGAACGGCAGGCACAGCTGCCCGCCGTGGGTATGGCCGGCCATCACCAGCTGATAGCCGTCGGCGGCGAAGCGGTCCAGCACCCGCGGCTCGGGCGAATGCGTCAAGCCCAGCCACAGGTTGGCGACCGGGCTGGCGGCTCCGGCGATCGTCTCGTAGCGGTCCCGCTTACAGGTGCGGGTCATCGACGCCCGCCGCGGCGATCCGCAGCCCGGCGACCTCGAATTCGCGGCGCGTATGCGTCATGTCCAGCCAGCCGCGCTCGGTGAACGCCGCCCGCAGGTCCTGCCACCGCAGCGGCTCCCCGTGGATGCGATGCCCGGGTTCGTCAGGTAGTTCGCCGGGTTCTTCATCCGCGGCGCGAAGTAGTCGTTGCTGCCGAACACGAACACACCGGGCACCGACAACAGATCGCCGAGCGACTGCACGACGGCGGGTACCGCCTTCGGGTGGGCCAGGTTGTCGCCGGTGTTGACGACGAGGTCGGGCTCCCAGCGCGCCAGTTCCCGCAGCCACGCCTGCTTGCGCCGCTGCTTGGGCCGCATATGGATGTCGCTGAGGTGCAGCACCCGCAGCGGCGACGACCCCGGCGACAGCACCGGCATCGTCACTTCACGCATCACGAACGCGTTGCGCTCGATGATCGATGCGTAGCCGATCCCGGCCGCGACCGAGCCAGCTGTGACGGCGGCGGTGTTCTTCAGGATGGTTGAAGCCGCAGGCATGCACGCGAGCCTAATGCCACTTGCCTGTGGTCACCGTCTTCGCCCGGGCCGGCGTGGGCAATTGCACAGCACACGGATCACGGCGGTGGCGGCGGCGCAGGCGGTGGCGGCGGACCCAGCACCGGAACGGTGATCGGCGGGAGGCCCGGGGATCTGGACCACGGTCTCGCCCACCGGCACAGGCAGATCCCGGTATCCCCACCGGCGGCGGTGGCGGTGGCGGCGGGATGCCGTTGGAGATCTGGATGGTGATGATCGAGCCAGGAACCGTCTGGCCGCTCGGAGCCGTGCCGACCACCGTGCCTTACGGCGCGACTGCTGTTCACCGGAGTGGCCTGATCGGCGACCTGGAATCCCGCGTCGCGCAGCCGCTGGCGGGCCATGTCCTGCGCCAGGCCCGCTACGCTGGGCACCCGCCACCCCGGCGCCCCGTCGACGTAGCGGGGATCGGTCGGGGGCAGCGCGACCGGGCCGAAGTTGTTGGCGATGGGCTTCATCGCGGAGAACCACGTGCGCGCGGGCTCGTTGCCGCCGAACAGGTTGCCGGAGCCGCACTGGCGCAGCGGGAACGAGCACAGCCCGCCGGGTGTTGTGGAGTCGTCGTAGATGTAGTTCGCCCGCGGCCAATGTGTTGGTGAACCCGAGGAACGCCGATGAGCGGTTCGCCTCGGTGGTGCCGGTCTTGCCCGACATCGGCAGGTCCCAGCCGACCGAGCCGGCCGCGGACGCGGCGGTGCCCGCGCCTTTGTCGTCCTTGCTCAACGCGTTGGCCAGTGTGTTGGCCAGGCCCTCGGGCACCGCCTGCTCGCAGGTTTCGGTCGTCACCGAGACCGGGTTGCCGTCGCGGTCGATCACCTCGGCGATCGGGTTTGGCGGACACCACATTCCGCCGGACGCGAGTGTCGCCGCCACGTTGGAGAACTCCAGCGCGTTGACCTCGATCGGCCCCAGCGTGAAGGAGCCGATGTTCTGCCGCTTGACGAAGTCGGCCAGGCTCTCGTTGCTTTCCGGGTCGTAGTCGCGGGCGGTGCCGGGCAACGCGTAGGACCGCAGGCCGAGCCTGACCGCCATATCCACCGAGCGCTGCACGCCGACCTGCGAGATGAGCTTCGCGAAGGCGGTATTCGGCGACGTGGCCAGTGCGTCGGTGATGTTCATCGACCCGCGGTAGCCGCCGGCGTTCTTCACGCACCATGTGGCGGCCGGGCAGCCCGGGGTGTCGCTGCTGCCGAGCCCCTTGGCCTGGAACTGCGCCGGGAACGTCCAGCTGCGCGTTGATGCCCATCCCCATTTCCATGGCCGCGGCCACGGTGAAGACCTTGAATGTCGAGCCTGCACCGTCGCCGACCAGTGAGAACGGCTGCGGATGCATGGTCTCGTTGGCCTCGAGGTTCAGGCCATAGGTGCGGTTGCTGGCCATCGCCACCACCGGATGCGACTCCTTGCCCGGTTTGATCACGCTCATCACGCTGGCGACGCCGTCGAGATCGGGGCTGGCGAGCTAGTTGATCGCCGACTTCACCGGGATCTGCACGTCGGGATCCAGCGTGGTCTTGATCAGGTAGCCGCCCCTGGCGACCTGTTCCTTGCTGATACCGGCGCGGGCCAGGTACTCCAGCGCGTAGTCGCAGAAGAACGCGCGGTCGCCTGCGGCGATACAGCCGCGCGGCAGCTCGTTGGGCTGCGGCAGAATGCCCAGCGGTTCCTGTTTGGCTGCGCGCAGCTCTTCGGCGTGCTCAGGCAGGTTCTCGATCATGGTGTCCAGCACCACGTTTCGACGGGCCAGTGCGCCGTCGGGGTTGGTGTAGGGATTCAGCGTGCTGGTCGACTGCACCAGCCCGGCCAGCAGCGCGGACTGCTGCCAGTTCAGCTCGGAGGCGTTGACGCCGAAATAGGTCTGCGCGGCGTCCTGGATGCCGAACGCGCCGTTGCCGAACGACACCAGATTCAGATAGCGGGTCAGGATCTCCGGCTTGGTGAACGTCTTGTCCAGGGTCAGCGCCATCCGGATCTCGCGCAGCTTGCGGGCCGGGGTGGTCTCGATGGCCGCGCGCTTCTCGGCATCGGTCTGCGCGATGACCAGCAACTGGTAGTTCTTGACGTACTGCTGCTCGATGGTCGAGCCGCCGCGGGTGTCGAGGTTTCCGGAGAGATACCCGGACAGGCCGGTCAGCGTGCCCTGCCAGTCGACGCCGTTGTGTTCGGCAAACCGCTTGTCCTCGATCGAGACGATCGCCAGCTTCATGGTGTTGGCGATCTGGTCGCTTGTCACCTCGAATCGGCGCTGCGAGTACAGCCATGCGATCACGTTGCCCTTGGCGTCGACCATCGTCGACACCTGCGGCACCTCGCCCTCGACAAGCTGAGCCGAGCCGTTGGCGACCACGTCGGAGGCCCGGTTCGACATCAGGCCGAACCCGCCTACCACGGGAAACATCAGCGCCGCGACGACCACGCTGGCCAACAAGCAGCACCAGGCGAGCTTGATGACCGTGACCGTCTGTCGGTGGTCGGGTCGGTGGGCGCTCCGGCATGCGTACAGAGTAACGACGGCGCCGATCAGGGTGCGTGGCGGCGTTCGATGTCAGGAAATGCCAGCAATTAGCGGGCGCGTTAACCTGCGCGAGCGTCAATTTTGGATCTGACGGCACGGTCGTCCCAAAAAAGTAGGGTTTCACCTATTGCGCAGAACGCGCCCTGACCACCTACGTTGGGCACACAGTGCGATGCAGGTCACACTCGACCACCGCACTGTGGCGTAGATCGCATCAGCGTTCTACACCGGAGGACTACGCCGTCGCTTGGTGGCTGGAACGAAGGGATCGCTGGTGTCAGGTACGAGGACCGCCGCGCGCAGGACAAGCAATCCGTCGACCCACAGCATTGTCCAGGGCGCCGAGGCCGAGGCCCGCATCGCCTGGGTATCCCAGGCTCGATGCCGCCAAGCAGACCCAGACGAACTATTCGTGCGAGGCGCCGCGCAGCGCAAAGCCGCGGTCATCTGCCGGCACTGCCCGGTGATCCTCGAATGCGGCGCCGACGCGCTCGACAACCGCGTCGAGTTCGGCGTATGGGGCGGCATGACCGAACGCCAGCGCCGCGCCCTGCTCAAACAGCACCCCGAGGTGATTTCCTGGGCCGAGTTCTTCGCCGCCCAGCGCAAACACCGCAGCGCCGTCTAGGCTGCTTCGGCTCGATTCGCGGCTACGCCGCGGAAGCTTCGCCCGTGATCTGATCGGCGATCGCCCGCAGCGCCTCCAGGTCGGACACGTCGAACGGCAGCGAGGGCACCCCGACGATCGCCACATGCGGGTTGGCGCCGGTGAACCGCGACAGCAGCCGAACCTCGCGCTTGGCCGTCGACGCCCGGTCGGCGTGGATCCGCAGCACCGCGGCCGCCAGCGCGTCGGGATCCGTCTTCTCGATGTCCTCGGCGGCTTCCTCCGCCTTCTCGGCGTGCAGGTCGCACAGTGTCGGATGGGTGCGGTTGAGGATCAGTCCCGCCAGCGGCATGTGTTCCTCGGACAGCCGGTCGACGAAGAACGACGCCTCCCGCAGCGCGTCGGGCTCGGCCGCCGACACCACCACGAACTGGGTGCCGCGCCGCTTGAGCAGCTCGTAGGTGCGGTCCGCCTTCTCGCGGAACCCACCGAACGTGGTATCGAGCATTTGTACGAAACCGGCTGCGTCGGAGAGCATCTGCGAGCCCGAGCACGGTCGACAGCGCCTTCATGGCCAGACCGACCGCGCCGGTGACCAGCCGGCCGATCCCGCGGCCGGGAGCCAGCAGCAACCGCCACAGCCGGCTGTCCATGAAGCTGCCCAACCGTTTCGGCGCATCCAGGAAGTCCAGCGCGTTGCGCGACGGCGGGGTGTCGACGACGATCAGGTCCCACTTGTCTTGGGCGAGAAGCTGACCCAGCTTCTCCATCGCCATGTACTCCTGCGTGCCGGCAAGCGAGGTGGCCACCGTCTGGTAGAACTGGTTGTCCAGAATCGCTTCGCCCCGTTCGCGTCCGGAGTACTGGATCACCATTTCGTCGAACGTCCGGCGCATGTCGAGCATCATCGCGTGCAGTTCGCCGGACACCTCGGGCGCGAGCGGAACCCGCTGCGGCGAGTTGCCGAGATCCTTGATGCCGAGCGCCTGGGCCAGTCGCTTGGCCGGGTCGATGGTCAGCACGACGACGGTGCGGCCGTATTCGGCGGCGCGCAACGCCATTGCCGCTGCGGTGGTGGTCTTGCCGACGCCGCCCGCGCCGCAGCACACCACGACGCGATTGGCCGTGTCGGCCAGGATCGAGCCCATGTCCAGGGCAGGGGGAGTGGTGCTCATCGACCTGCTCTGCCGCTCCACTCATCGGACGCCCTGTCGTTCAAGCGCTTCGGCCAGCTCGTAGAGGCTGCCGAGGTCGACGCCGTCGGCGATCTGCGGCAGCTCGAGGCGCGCCACGTCGAGTTCGTCGAGCTGCTCGGCGCTCTCGGCCCGCGCCGCGATACGCGTCGCATGCTGGATGGCCTCGGTGAGCAGCCCGGCAAAGTCGCTGTCGGACAACGTGATTCCGGCGTCCGTCGAGGCCGCTGCGCACGGCGTCGGCGTCGATGTCACCCTCGGCGGCCTTGGCCAGGTCGTCGGGCGGCAGGTAGACCGGGATGTTGCGGTTGACGATGACGCTGCCGATCGGCAGGCCCAGCTCCTTGAGTTCGTCGATGGCCTCCAGCGTCTCCTGCATCGGCAACGCCTCCAGCAGGGTGACCAGGTGGATGGCCGTCATGTCGGAATGCAGCACCTTCACCACGCTCTCGGCCTGGGAGTGCACCGGACCGCCCTTGGCCAGTTCGGACACCGCCTTGGTGACGTCGAGGAAGCGGGCGATGCGGCCCGTCGGCGGCGAGTCCACCACGACCGCGTCGTAGACCGGCGTCTTGCCCTTCTCGGCCCGGGTCACGATCTCCCTGATCTTGCCGGTGAGCAGCACGTCACGCAGGCCCGGCGCGATCGTCGTCGCGAACTCGATGGCACCGATGCGCCGCATGGCCCGGCCGGCCAGGCCCAGGTTGTAGAACATGTCCAGGTACTCGAGGAAGGCGGCCTCGATGTCGATGGCCAGCGCGTTGACCTGACCGCCGCCGTCGGCGGTGGCGATCTTCACCTCCTTGTACGGCAGCGGCGGCACGTCGAAAAGCTGCGCAATGCCTTGGCGCCCTTCGACTTCCACCAGCAGCACCTTGCGGCCACCGGCGGCCAGCGCCAGGGCCAGTGAGGCCGCGATGGTCGACTTGCCGGTGCCGCCCTTGCCGGTGATGAAGTGCAGACGCGCCTTGGTCAGACGAGACGGCCAGCCGAGGTGCTTTGGGCCGTTCGGTGTGGTAGCCACCCATGCATGCTAACCGGGGCTGCAGCGGCTCGCCCGATAAGCTCAGCCCATGAGCGAACCGACCCGCTGGGAATACTCCACCGTCCCGCTGCTGACGCACGCAACCAAACAGATCCTCGACCAGTGGGGCGACGACGGCTGGGAACTGGTGTCGGTGCTGCCCGGCCCGACCGGCGAGCAGCACGTGGCCTACCTCAAGCGGCCGAAATGAGCGCATCGGCCCGGCTCGCCGAACTGGGCATCGAGCTGCCCGACGTCGTCCCGCCCGCCGGCGTCTACGTGCCCGCGGTACGCACCGGCAACCTGGTCTACACGGCCGGACAGCTGCCGATGCAGTCGGGCAAGCTGGCGGGCACCGGCAAGGTCGGCGCCGAGGTGACCCCCGAGGAGGGCAAGGAGCTGGCCCGCGTCTGCGCACTCAACGCGCTGGCCGCGGTGCATTCGCTGGTCGGCATCGACGCCGTCACGCGGGTGGTCAAGGTGGTCGGGTTCGTCGCCTCCGCGCCCGGATTCCACGGCCAGCCCGGCGTCGTCAACGGGGCATCGGAGCTGCTCGGCGAGGTGTTCGGCGACGCCGGCGCGCACGCCCGCTCCGCGGTCGGGGTGGCCGAGCTGCCGCTGGACGCACCGGTCGAGGTCGAGCTGATCGTCGAGGTGGAGTGACGCTCCGGCGGGCAGGAGCGACGACCGGGGGATGGACCTGGAGCATCCCGCCTACGGGTTGCTGCGTCCTGTCACCGACACCGCGTCGGTGCTGCTGTGCAACAACCCCGGGCTGATGACGCTCGACGGCACCAACACCTGGGTGCTGCGGGGACCCGGCAGCGACGAGATGGTGATCGTCGACCCGGGCCCGAGGACGACGAGCACATCGCCAAGGTGGCCGAACTCGGCAGGATCCCGCTGGTGCTGATCAGCCACAAGCACGAGGACCACACCGGCGGCATCGACAAGATCGTCGAGCTGACCGGCGCCGTCGTCCGCGCCGTGGGCAGCGGCTTCCTGCGCGGCCTGGGCGGCCCGCTGACCGACGGCGAGGTCATCGACGCCGCGGGCCTGCGCATCACCGTGATGGCCACGCCCGGCCACACCGCCGACTCGGTGTCCTTTTGCTCGACGACGCGGTGCTGACCGCCGACACCGTGCTGGGCCGCGGCACCACCGTCATCGACAACGAAGACGGCAGCCTCGGCGACTATCTGGAATCGCTTCGCCGGCTGCACGGTCTGGGCCGCCGCACCGTGCTGCCCGGCCACGGCCCGGATCTCGGCGACCTGGAGGCGGTCAGCGCGATGTACCTGGCGCACCGCGAGGAGCGACTCGACCAGGTGCGCGGTGCGCTGCGCGCCCTCGGCGACGACGCCACGGTGCGGCAGATCGTCGAGCACGTCTACACCGACGTCGACGAAAAGCTATGGGACGCAGCCGAATGGAGCGTCCAAGCCCAGCTGGACTACCTCAGGCGATTGGCGCGTGAGATGCGCTCACCGCGGAACGCTCGCATCACGGGGACTAGCGGGCGCGGCGGGCCAAGCGCTCGGAGTCGGAGATCAACACGCTCTTGCCCTCCAGGCGAATCCAGCCGCGGTGGGCGAAGTCGGCGAGCGCCTTGTTGACGGTTTCGCGCGAGGCGCCGACCAGCTGCGCGATCTCTTCCTGCGTCAGGTCGTGTGTCACGCGCAGCGCGCCGCCCTCCTGCGTGCCGAACCGCTGCGCCAGTTGCAGCAGTTGCTTGGCGACTCGGCCGGGCACGTCGGTGAAGATCAGGTCGGCGAGGTTGTTGTTGGTGCGACGAAGCCGGCGGGCCAGCACTCGCAGCAGCTGCTCGGCGATCTCGGGCCGATCGGCGATCCACGCGCGCAGCGCGTCGCGGTCCATCGACACCGCGCGCACCTCGGTGATGGTCGTCGCGCTCGACGTCCGCGGGCCGGGGTCGAAGATCGACAGCTCGCCGAACATGTCCGACGGGCCCATGATCGTGAGCAGATTCTCGCGGCCGTCGGGCGACCGGCGGCCGATCTTGACCTTTCCCGAGATGATGATGAACAGCCGGTCGCCAGGCTCGCCCTCGGCGAACACGGTGTGCCCGCGCGGGAAGTCGACGGGCTGCAATTGCTTGGTCAGCGCGGATACGGCGCTGGGTTCGACCCCTTGGAAGATTCCGGCCCTCGCCAGGATCTCGTCCACGTTGCCCCTCTTAAGCTGTTCGGTGATAGGACATGCGCAAGCCGACCTCTTACTGTTGCGTTTAGCGAGATCAGTCTAGAGGTACGCGGTTTCGCGACGTAGCCCACGCTACACACGATTGGCTTGCCGAGTCGGCTGAAATTCAGGATTCGCCTGGTGATGGACGTACAGCCGTGTCGGCAAACCTCGTGCAGGAGTGCTGGTCGCGGACCCGTTGTCGCTGATTCCCGCTCGTGCAGGCGCTGATTCAGACCGTCAAGCGCGCGGCTCATGCCATCGCGCGCGAGCGTGTCGACGTCGGCGGCCTCGGCCTGCTCGAGAAACTTGGCCACATCGGTGGCTGAACGGTGTCGCGGCTGCAGACCCGATTCGAGTCGCTCCAGCCCGAATGTTGCCAACATCAGCAACCCCGGGATAAGCGCGACGAGCAACCAAGACACAAGGGTGAAGTAAACACGGCCAAGGTCTCAGCGGGATCACGAAATGTCACCGGTCCGCCAAGGTCAGTCAGACCCCCTCAGTACGCTGGCATTCGTGACCGTGGGTGAGATCCGCCGAAATCCGGCGCCGCAAAGCCGGCCAGGCGCGCCGCGCAAGCGCGACGAGCGAGACCCACATCGGTCTCGTCCGTCGGGCCCGGCGCATGAATCGCGCACTGGCACAAGCCTTTCCGCATGTGTACTGCGAGCTGGACTTCACCAATCCGCTGGAGCTGACGGTGGCGACCATTCTGTCGGCGCAGAGCACCGACAAGCGGGTCAACCTGACCACGCCGGCGTTGTTCAAGCGCTACCGCACCGCGCTGGATTACGCGCAGGCCGACCGCACGGAACTCGAAGAGCTCATCCGCCCCACCGGGTTCTACCGCAACAAGACCAACTCGCTCATGCGGCTGGGTCAGGAACTGGTCGAGCGGTTCGACGGCAGGTGCCGTCGACCATGGAGGAGCTCGTCACGCTGCCCGGCGTCGGCCGCAAGACCGCCAACGTGATCCTCGGCAACGCCTTCGACGTTCCCGGCATCACCGTCGACACCCACTTCGGCCGGCTGGTCCGGCGCTGGCAGTGGACGGAGGAGCAGGATCCGGTGAAGGTCGAGCACGCGGTCGGTGACCTCATCGAGCGCAGTGAGTGGACCGACCTCAGCCACCGGGTGATCTTCCACGGCCGCCGCGTGTGCCATGCCCGCAAACCCGCCTGCGGCGTGTGCGTGCTGGCCAAGGACTGCCCGTCGTTCGGCACAGGCCCGACCGACCCGCTGGTCGCCGCGCCGCTGGTCAAGGGCCCCGAGACCGAACACCTGCTGGCGCTGGCCGGGCTGTAGCGCCGTCGGCAACTGATGAGCACGTCGACCCGCTGGACCGTCGCGGTGATGGTCGTTGTCATCGCGCTCGGCGCGGCGCTGTGGGTGCAGTTGGGCCAGGACGGGTCGCCGACCGGATCCGGGCCCGGGCAGGCGCGTGACCGCCGCGACGCCGATACCGCCGAGGCGCTTGGCGGGTCCCCGGGCCCGCGCCGACCTGCGGCCCTGCCCGCCGCCGGGCGCGGGTCCCGGCCCCGAGAGCACTAGGCGGCATCAGCCTCGAATGCGCGGGCGACGGCTCCAGCGTGGACGTCGCCAAGGCCGTCGCCGGCCGGGCGACGGTGCTCAACCTGTGGGCGTACTGGTGTGGACCCTGCGCCGAGGAACTGCCCGCGATGGCCGAGTACCAGCAGCGGGTCGGGCCCGACGTGACGGTGCTGACCGTGCATCAGGACGAGAACGAGACCGCGGCGCTGCTGCGACTCGCTGAGCTGGGTGTGCGGCTGCCGACACTGCAGGACGGTCGCCGGCTCATCGCCGCCGCGTTGAAGGTGCCCAACGTGATGCCCGCGACGGTGGTGCTGCGCCCGGACGGTAGCGTGGCCGAAATCCTGCCGCGCGCCTTTGCCAGCGCCGACGAAATCGCCGCGGCGGTGAACCCAGAGATAGGAGTGTCGGGGTGAGCTGGGTCAGCGAGGCGGGTGATCTGAGCCCTGACGCCGCCCCGCCCTGGCTCAAGCCGTTGGTCGACAACGCCCATCATGTGCCGCAGGCGTATCGGCGACGGGTGCCGCCCGACGTGCTGGCCTTGGTGATGGCCGCGAATGCGAAGGCGGCGATGAGGGGTGCGGGGCGCGACGCCGCGGTGCTGGTGCTGTTCTCCGGCCCCCTCGACTCGACCTCCGGCGGCCTTCCCGACGACACCGACTTGCTGGTGACCGTTCGCGCGTCGACGCTGCGCCACCACGCCGGCCAGGCCGCGTTCCCCGGCGGTGTGGCCGACCCCGGCGACCACAGCCCCGTGCACACCGCGTTGCGGGAAGCCAACGAGGAGACGGGCATCGACACCAGCCGGCTGCATCCGCTGGCCACACTGGAGCGGATGTTCATCCCGCCGTCCGGTTTCCACGTCGTCCCGGTGCTTGCCTATTCGCCGGATCCGGGGCCCGTCGCCGTGGTCAACGAATCCGAAACCGCGATCGTGGCCCGCGTCCCGGTGCGCGCGTTCATCAACCCCGACAATCGGATCATGGTGTACCGCAAGGCGAATACCCGCCGCTTCGCCGGCCCCGGCATTCCTGCTCAACGAAATGCTGGTGTGGGGGTTCACCGGCCAGGTGATCTCGGCGATGCTCGACGTCGCGGGCTGGGCGCAGCCGTGGAACACCGACGACATCCGCGAACTCGAGGATGCAATGGCCCTTGTCGGCCACGACGACGGCTACGGTGAAGCCCAACAATGACATCGTCGCAATGGCTTGACCTCGCCGTCCTCGCGGTCGCGTTCGTCGCCGCCATCTCCGGATGGCGGTCGGGGGCGCTGGGCTCGCTGCTGTCGTTCGTCGGGGTGGTGCTCGGCGCGGTGGCAGGCGTGCTGCTGTCGCCGCATGTGGTCAGCAACATCAGCGGCCCGCGCACCAAGCTGTTCGTGGCGCTGTTCTTGATCCTGGCGTTGGTGGTGATCGGCGAGATCGCCGGCGTGGTGCTGGGCCGCGCGGTGCGCGGCGCCATCCGCAACCCCATGCTGCGCACGTTCGACTCGGTGATCGGTGTCGGCCTGCAGATGATCGCGGTGCTGGTGGCCGCATATCTGCTCGCCACCCCCCTGACGTCGTCGGACCAGCCGAACCTGGCCGCCGCCGTGCGCGGCTCCAAGGTGCTGGCCCAGGTCGACGAGGTGGCACCCAGCTGGTTGAGGTCGGTGCCGACGCGGCTGTCGGCGCTGCTGGACACCTCGGGCCTGCCCGACGTGCTGCAGCCGTTCGGGCGCGACGCCCATCGTTCCGGTCGACGCCCCGGACGCCGCGCTGGCCAATGACGCCGTCGTCGCCGCGACCCGCCCGAGTGTGGTGAAGATCCGCGGTGTCGCGCCCAGCTGCCAGAAGGTGTTGGAGGGCAGTGGGTTTGTCGTCTCGCCGAACCGGGTGATGTCGAACGCACACGTCGTCGCCGGCTCGGACAGCGTGACGGTCGAGGTCGACGGGCAGACCTATGAAGCGTCCGTGGTGTCCTACGACCCCGATGCCGACATCTCGATCCTCGACGTGCCCGACCTGCCTTCGGCGCCGCTGGCGTTCGCAGACGCGCCGGCGCCGACCGGCACCGACGCCGTCGTCATGGGCTACCCCGGCGGCGGGGATTTCATCGCGACCCCGGCCAGGGTCCGGGAGATCATCGAGCTCAACGGCCCCGACATCTACCGGACCACCACCGTCACGCGCGAGGTCTACACCATCAGAGGCACTGTGCGGCAAGGTAATTCGGGCGGTCCGATGATCGACCGCAACGGCCAGGTGCTGGGGGTGGTGTTCGGGGCCGCGGTCGACGACCCCGAGACCGGGTTTGTGCTCACCGGCAACGAGGTCGGGCGTCAGATGGCCAAGATCGGCAACACCGAGCGGGTCGCCACCGGCGCCTGCATCCTCTAGGGTCCGTAGACCTGCTTCAGGAAGCGGGACAGCTGCTCGTTGACCAGTCCTGGCGCTTCCTCGTGGCCGAAATGCCCTGCGCCGGTGATGGATACGTAACGGCCGTGCGGGGCATAGTCGCTGGGTGCGGTAAACCGGGTCGGCCAGCACGTAGGGGTCGGCGTCGCCGCGCAGGTGCAGGACCGGCACGCCGAGCGGCCGCTTCATCGCGCGCATGAATCGCCTGCCCTCGCCGCGCAGCTGACTCCGAACCGCCCACCGTTGGTACTCCAACGCCGAATGCGCCGCCGACGGAATCTGAATCGCCCGCCTCATGTGCCCGATGGTCTCGGAAAAGTCTTCGGACGCTTGCCATTTCTCGCTGGCCCGGCTGCGCACCACCCGCTCCAGCTCCTCGGCGTCATTGCGGGTGAACGACCGCTCCGGCCACATCGGCACCTGGTAGCGCAGCATGCACGGCAGCAGCGCCAGACCCTGGTCCCGCCGCGTCAGCGCCGATCTGCGCAGCGCGACCGGATGCGGTGAACTGACCACCGCGATGGCGCGCACCATTCGCGGATGCAACACCGATGTCGCCCAGCAGACCAACCCGCCGTCGGCGTGACCCACCAGCGTCGCCGTCTTGTGGCCGAGCGCGCGCACCAGCCCGGCGGTGTCACCGGCCAGCGTCCAGCCGTCGTAGCCCCTCGGCGGTTTGTCGCTGCCGCCATAGCCGCGCAGATCCACCGCCACCACCCGGGCGCCGGTGAGGCCGCGCAATTGGTGGCGCCATGACCACCAGAAGGAGCCGAACCCGTGCAACAGGATGACCAGCGGCAGTTCGGTCTTCGGCGGGGCATCGGGGGCGTCGGCCTCCACGACGTGGAAGCGAATCCCGTTGGCGTGCACCTCGAGATGTCGCCACGGACCGTCGATGCGGACGACCGACGGATCCGGAGGGGCCATTACCAGCCTGACGGATCGGCCGTCGAGTCCTTGGCGCCCTGGCCGTCGGGCGAGGTGAGCGCCTTGTCGTGGCCGGGAGTAAGTGCTTCGCGGGTTTCCTTCACCGATTCGATGGTCTGCTGCGGCCCCCGGATGCGCCGCACCTTGAGGTAGCCGAGCAGCGCGAACAACGCGGTCACGACGACCATGATCCCGAACACGATCAGGAATGCGACCCACCGCCACAGCCACTCGTCGAGCAACTCGGCGACGAAGAAGAAGAAAAAGAACGTCGAGTAGAACAGCACCACCAGCGCCAGGATGAAGTAGACGCTGCCGGTGAGGCCCTTCTTGACGTCGCGGGTGATCTCGGCCTTCGCCAGCTCCACTTCTGCCCGCACCAGCGTCGACACCTGGGCCGTCGCATCCTTGACGAGGTCACCGATCGACGGGTCGGCCTTCGCGGCGTGCGGGTCTACCAGCGGTATCGAGGTCACGGTTGCCGGCACGCCATTCCTGCGATCGCTCACGGAACACTTCCTCCCCGCATCTGATGTCAAGTCGCGGTTCATGTTGCCATGTGGCGTCCCGCTAAACGATCCCGGCCGACGTTAGACTGGCTCGGTTCCTGGTAGGGCACGTCGATGGGGGCTACAACTTGAGGATCCGCCGCCGGATGGTGTCTGCGGTGATCGTGGCCCTGGCCGCATTCCTGATGGCGCCCGGCGTTGCGCATTCCCAGGAACTCATCCCGTTGGGCGGCGGCTCGGGCCTGGTGGTGGACGGCGGAACGCTGTGCACGCTCACCACGATCGGTAATGACAACCGCGGCAACTTGATCGGGTTCACGTCGGCTCACTGCGGCGGCCCGGGTGTGCGGGTGGCGGCCGAAGGCTTCGAGAATGCCGGTGTGGTCGGCACGATGGTGGCCGGTAACGATGCGCTCGACTACGCGGTGATCCAGTTCGACCCGGCAGAAGGTGCGTCCGGTCAACAACGTCAAGGGTTTTCAGATCGACGGGCTCGGCCCGGATCCGGTGGTCGGCGACGTCGCATGCAAACTGGGCCGCACCACCGGCTATTCGTGCGGTGTGACGTGGGGCCCCGGCGACGAACCGGGCACCTTCATCAACCAGGTGTGCGGTCGGCCGGGCGACTCCGGCGCCCCGGTGACCGTCAACAACCGGCTGGTCGGCATGATCCACGGCGCGTTCTCCGAAGAGCTGCCGACCTGCATCATCAAGTACATTCCCTTGCACACGCCTGCGGTGAACATGTCGTTCAACACGCAGCTAGCCGACATCACCGCCAAGAACCGCCCGGGAACGGGTTTCGTCCCGGTCGGCGCCGTACTTCCTTAGCGCGGGGCCCAGCTCGGCAGGGAAACCGGCGCTACTTGCTGGCGCGGATCGCCTCGAACACGCTGGGGTCCACCAACGTTGACGTATCGCCGAGTTCGCGGCCCTCGGCGACGTCACGCAGCAGCCGCCGCATGATCTTGCCGCTGCGGGTCTTCGGCAGCTCCGGCACGACGTGAATCTCCCTGGGCCGCGCGATCTTTCCGATTTCCTTGGCGACTTGCTCACGCAGTTCGCCGACCATCTCGTCGCCGCTGTCCTTGGCGTGCGACTCGAGGATGACGAACGCGCAGATGCCCTGACCGGTGGCCTCGTCGCTGGCGCCGACGACGGCGGCCTCGGCCACGCCGGCATGTCCGACCAACGCCGACTCCACCTCCGTGGTCGAGATCCGGTGGCCCGACACGTTCATCACGTCGTCGATGCGGCCGAGCAACCAGACCGAGCCGTCGGAGTCGACGCGTGCGCCGTCGCCGGCGAAATACCAGCCCTGCTCGGCGTACCGCGACCAGTACGTTTCCTTGTACCGCTCCGGGTCGCCCCAGATGCCACGCAGCATCGCCGGCCACGGCTGGTCCAGCACCAGGTAGCCCGTCACATGCTCGGCTGCGTCGGCGCCGGGAACCAGTTCCTTGCCGTCCTCGTCGACGATCTTGGCCGAGATGCCGGGCAGTGGCTTCATCGCCGAGCCCGGCTTGGCCTCGGTGACACCCGGCAACGGCGAGATCATGATCGCGCCCGTCTCGGTCTGCCACCACGTGTCGACGACGGGAGTCCTGTTGGCGCCGAACGCATCCCGGTACCACCGCCAGGCCTCCGGATTGATCGGCTCACCGACCGACCCCAGCAGCCGCAGGCTGGACAAGTCGTGGGCGTCGGGGAACTCGCTGCCCCACTTCATGAACATCCGGATCAGCGTCGGCGCGGTGTAATAGATTGTGACGCCGTACTTTTCGATGACCTCGAAATGCCGGTGCTCGTTGGGTGACGCCGGGGTGCCCTCGTAGACCACCTGGGTGGCACCGTTCGACA
This sequence comes from uncultured Actinomycetota bacterium, assembly GCA_963765155.1. Taxonomy (GTDB): domain Bacteria; phylum Actinomycetota; class Actinomycetes; order Mycobacteriales; family Mycobacteriaceae; genus Mycobacterium. The sequence goes on along the minus strand of CAVXVJ010000022.1, from coordinate 226,864 downwards.
GCGGGCCATACACGATGTAGGTGTGGCCGGTGACCCAGCCGATATCGGCTGTGCACCAGAACACGTCGGTCTCCGGTTTGATGTCGAAGACGTTGTAGTGGGTGTACGACGCCTGCGTCAGGTAGCCGCCCGAGGTATGCATGATGCCCTTGGGCTTGCCGGTGGTCCCCGACGTGTAGAGCAGGAACAGCGGATGCTCGGAGTCGAACGCCTCACAGGTGTGCTCCGGTGAGGCGGGTTCGACGGTCTCGTGCCACCACAGGTCGCGGCCCTCGGTCCACGGCGTGTCAATCTCCGTGCGCCGCACCACCAGAACGTGCTCGACAGACTCTTGGCCGTCGACCGCCTCGTCGACCGCCTCCTTCAGCGACACCGCCTGCCCGCGCCGGAACTGACCGTCGGTGGTGATGACCAGCTTGGCCTCGGCGTCCTCGATGCGGGCCGCCAGTGCCGTCGCCGAGAACCCCGCGAACACCACGCTGTGCAACACGCCCAGCCGCGCGCAGGCCAGCATCGAGACGATCGCCTCGGGCACCATCGGCATGTAGATCGCGACGCGGTCTCCGGTCACCACTCCCAGATCGGTCAGCGCGTTGGCGGCCTTGCAGACCTCGGCCAGCAGCTCGGAGTAGGTCAGCGTGCGGCTGTCGCCGGGCTCGCCCTCCCAGAGGATGGCCACCCGGTCGCCGTTGCCGGCCTCGACGTGGCGGTCGACGCAGTTGTAGGCGACGTTCAGCTTGCCGCCGATGAACCACTTGGCGAAGGGGGCGTCGGACCAGTCGAGCACCTCGGTAAACGGTGTGTCCCAGGACAACCGATTGGCCTGCTCGGCCCAGAACGCCAGCCGGTCGGCCTCGGCCTCGCTGTACAGCTCCTCGGTGGCGTTCGCCTGCGCGGCGAACTCGGGCGGCGGCGGGTAGGCGGACGGGACTGTTTGCGTCTCGGACATATCTGTGAGGGTAGTCACCCAAGGTTGCATGGAGGTTGGCAACTCACAGCGCGCTCGCCGAGCGTCCCGCGTGACGCGCCGAGCGGTCGGCTAGCGTCGGTTGCCGTGACCGATCCGCTGGCTCCGCTCGCCGAGTTGCCCGATGTGGCGCAGGCCAGCGAGGAAGCCCGCGAGGCTCTGGGCCGCGCCCATCGTCACCGCACAAATCTGCGTGGCTGGCCGGCGACAGCGGCCGAAGCGGCGCTGCGGGCCGCGCGGGCCTCCTCGGTGCTGGACGGTGGCTCGCTGCAGCTGTCGGAGAACGGTCAGGCCGACCCCGTGCTGGCGGGCGCGCTGCGCGTCTCGGAGGCGTTGGAGGGCGGTGCGACGTCGTTGGTCGGCGTGTGGCAGCGCGCCCCGCTACAGGCGATCGCCCGGTTACACGCGTTGGCCGCCGCCGACCTGGCCGACGACGAGCACCTGGGCCGTCCGCGCGCAGAAGGCGAGATCGGGCGACGGCTCGAGCTGCTGGCAGACATCGTCACCGGCGGCACGATGGTGCCCGCGCCGGTGCTCGCCGGCGTCGTGCACGGAGAACTGCTGACGCTGGCTCCGTTCGGCACGGCAGACGGTGTGGTGGCCCGTGCCGTGTCGCGCCTGGTGACCATCGCAAGCGGGCTGGATCCGCACGGCCTGGGTGTGCCCGAGGTGTACTGGATGCGCCATTCGGGCGACTATCGTGCCGCGGCCCGGGGCTTCTCGTCGGGAACCCCCGACGGCCTGGCGGCATGGCTGGTGCTCAGCTGTCGTGGCCTACATGCCGGCGCGCGCGAGGCGCTGTCCATCGCGGCGGCCGCCTCGTCGTAACGGTTCACAGACGGTTCACAGCAAAAAGAAACGGGCGACGGTCCGAATGACTTCGGCTCGCCGCCCGCTAGCACGGACTCCGGTTACCAAGCGTGCATTTGTGGGTTGCGTGGGTTGGTCTCGGCGTATTGGCGATGCGCTGCGACTGCAACCCCACCCAAAGGGCCGTCGTGGTCGTCCGCTGTTCGCAATTACGCAGACCCGCAACACTTTTGCCTATTCCGCGGCATGTGCTCCGCGTGGGTGCCGGGATCCGTGCTGGGTAGCTAGATTCGGGAGATCGAGCCTTCTCTTCCGGCTCGGCCTTGGCCTCCTCCAGCTGCCGTGCCTCCTTTGTACTCCGTGACCACGGTCACAGCAAGGCCCAAATTCTGTGAGAGGCCTGATTGTTACGGCCCGTCCTCAGCTACTACAAGAAGTAGCGCTTCAGAATGCGAAACGTCGCAGCAGCGAGTACGTCAGCGCGCCGGCCGCCAAGGCACTCACCCCGACGGCCGCGGTGGTTGCGACGGCCGCGCCCGACGGAGCGGGGAAACGGTCGCGCAGCGACACCGGCTTCGAGAAGGTCAGAACCGGCCAGCCGCGCGCCGCCGCCTCTTTGCGCAGCGTTCGATCGGGGTTCACCACGGTCGGATGACCGACCGTTTCGAGCATCGGCAGATCGGTGACCGAATCCGAGTAGGCGTAGCAGTACTCGAGGGCATAACCCTCGCGGGCGGCGAGTTGGCGAATCGCCTCGACCTTGCCCTCGCCGTAGCAGTAGAACGCGATCTCGCCGGTGTAGCGGCCGTCCTCGACGACCATCCGGGTGGCCATCGCGTGGGTGGCGCCCAGCGCACGGGCGATCGGGGCGACAATCTCCTCGCCGGAGGCCGAAACGACGACCACATCGCGCCCGCAGAGCTTGTGGTCGGCGATCAGCTCGGCGGCTTCGGCGAACACCAACGGGTCGACGATGTCGTGCAGTGTCTCGCCGACGATTGACTTCACCTGCTCGACGTCCCAGCCGGTGCACATGGTGGTGACGTAGGAGCGCATCCGGTCCATCTGGTCGTGGTCGGCCCCCGACATCAGGAAGAGAAACTGGGCGTAGGTCGACTTGAGAACGGCCCGCCGATTGATTAGCCCCTGATCGAAGAAAGGTTTGCTGAAGGCGAGGGTGCTGGACTTGGCGAGCACCGTTTTATCAAGATCGAAGAAGGCGGCTGTGCGTATGGGTCTGCCGGCCTGCGGTCCGGTTTGCGGCACCATGGACCCCCCGCCGCCCGGATTGGATGCGGTCACAGCGCCCAGCATAGGGTGCGGTGCGTGACAAATCGCGACAGAGTGTACAAAGTGGCAGTTCACGACACGTGCGGGTGACTGTAATCTTTACAGTTCTCTAGCGCTTTCGATGGCAAGTAGTACTTGCGTCCCTCCCGACCGCCGTGTGTATAGTGGCGTTACTCGGCTTATTGCCGGGTGTGCATCAGCCCGACCCCCCGGGGCTGATACACGACGACCTCCGCCTCCTCCCCCCTGGCGGGGGTCGTCCCTTTTGTGGGGCAAGTTCGTATAGCGGATATCCCGCATAGTCGCTGAAGTTGCGGAATCTGGTTTTCAGCACTGACATACCTCAAGGTTTGTCCACACATCCCGCTTTATCCACAGACCGTGTCGCCGCACTAGCGGCGCGTCGGCACCCGCCCGCAGGGTGGGGTCATGACCGCAATCGACAGCGTCCTGTCACTGATTGATGACCCGGCTCTGCGCGATGACGTGGACAAGGTCGCGGCGGCATCGGGGCTGCAGGTCGTGCACGCATCCGACCCGTCGGGCCGCAAGGCGTGGGCCGGTGCGGTCGCCGTCCTGCTCGACGTGCAGGCCGCCCGCCGCTGCGCAGAGCGCGGGCTGCCCCGACGTGGCCACGTCGTGCTGGTCGGCCGCGCTGAACCGCTGGCCACCGACTGGGAAGCCGCCATCGCGGTGGGCGCCCAGCACGTCATCACCCTGCCTGACCAGGACGGCGAGTTGATGGCCGAACTTTCCGACGCCGCCGAGGCCGCGCGCGATGACGGCCGTCGCGGTGCAGTTGTCGCGGTGATCGGCGGTCGCGGCGGGGCGGGCGCCTCGGTATTCGCGACGGCGCTGGCGCAAACCGCAGCCGACGCGCTGCTCATCGACGCCGACCCATGGAGCGGGGGCATCGACCTGGTGCTGGGCAGCGAAGGGCAGGCCGGTCTGCGGTGGCCCGACCTGTCTCTGCAGGGTGGCCGGCTAAGCATCGACGCGTTGCGCGACGCACTCCCGCAAAGTCATGGGGTCAGCGTGCTGTCGGGCAGCCGCGTCGGCGGTGACGTCGATGCCGCACCGCTGGCAGCGGTGATCGACGCGGGCAGCCGCGGCGGCGCGACGGTCATCTGCGACGTGCCGAGGCGATCGACGGCCGCGGCCGAGACCGCGCTGGACGCCGCCGATCTGGTGGTCGTGGTCGCGCCCGCCGATGTTCGGTCGTGTGCCGCCGCGGCGGCAGTCGCCCCGTGGGTGTCGGCCATCAATCCCAATGCAGGCGTCGTGGTTCGGGGCCCGGCGCCGAGCGGTCTGCGATCGCGTGACGTCGCCGCGATCGTCGGACTGCCGCTGCTGGCGGCGATGCGGTCACAGCCGGATGTGGCCGCGGCGCTCGAGCACGGTGGCCTGCGGCTGGGGCGCCGGTCGCCATTGGTGACCGCGGCGCGTCGCGTGCTCGCGGTGTTGCACCAGAACCCGGCGGTGAACACGGCATGAGCACCACCTCCCTCATCGACCGGGTGCGCGAGCGGCTCGCCGCCGAGGCCGCACCCCTGCGGCCCAACGTGGTGGCCGCCGCGATCCGGGCCGAATCCGGCGGGGTGCTCGGCGACGCCGAAGTGCTGAGCAACATGCGGGTGCTGCAGACCGAGCTGACCGGGGCGGGAATCCTCGAGCCGCTGCTCTGCGCCGACGGCACCACCGACGTCCTGGTCACCGCACCCGATGCAGTGTGGGTCGATGACGGAAACGGCCTGCGCCGCAGCTCGATCCGGTTCGCCGACGACGCCGCGGTACGCAGGCTGGCGCAGCGGCTGGCGCTGGCCGCGGGCCGCAGGCTCGACGAGGCGCAACCGTGGGTCGACGGTCAGCTGACCGGCCTTGGCACCGGCCAGTTCACGGTCCGCCTGCATGCGGTGCTGCCGCCGATCGCCGCGGACGGCACATGTCTGTCGCTGCGGGTGTTGCGGCCGGCCAGCCAGGACCTGGCTGCGCTGACGCGAACGGGAACCATCGCGCCGCAGGCCGCCGCCCTGGTCGACGAGATCATCCGTGCGCGGTTGGCGTTCCTGATCTCCGGCGGTACCGGCGCCGGAAAGACCACCTTGCTGGCGGCGACGCTCGGCGCGGTGCCCGCCGACGAACGCATCGTCTGTGTGGAGGACGCCGCGGAGTTGGCGCCGCGACATCCGCATCTGGTGAAACTCGTCGCGCGGTGCGCCAATGTCGAGGGTGTCGGCGATGTGACCGTGCGCGATCTGGTCAAGCAGGCGCTGCGGATGCGGCCGGACCGGATCGTGGTCGGCGAGGTCCGAGGGGCCGAGGTTGTCGACCTCCTCGCGGCCCTCAACACCGGCCATGATGGTGGCGCCGGCACCGTGCACGCGAACAATCCGGCTGAGGTGCCGGCCCGGCTCGAGGCGCTGGCCGCGCTGGGCGGACTCGACCGCGCCGCGCTCCATAGTCAACTCGCCGCCGCCGTCCAAGTTGTGCTCCACGTCAGCCGTGACCGCACAGGACATCGCCGGCTGAGCGAGATCGCGGTGCTCCGAACCGGCGAGGACGGCCGCGTGCGCGCAACCGCGGCGTGGCGCGCTGACACCGGATTTGATTGCGGCGCCGAGTATTTGCGAAGTCTCGTCCGCGCCAGGGAGCAAGCATGATCGGCGCCGCTCTCGCCCTCGCGCTGGCGTTGCTGGTCGCACCGACCTCGTCGCGCCGCCTCGAAACTCTGCGGCTGATCGCACCGGTACGGCGCCGGGTCCCGGTGATGCCGATTGCGCTGTGCGGCGCGCTGGCGCTGGCGTTCGTCGTGCCGGTCAGCGTCATCGCAGCGGGGGCGATCGCCGCGGCCACCGTGATGATGCGCCGCAAACGAGAACTGCGGAAACGGCGGCGCGCGGCCGAGGCCATCGCGCTGCAGGCGGCGTTGGACGTCCTTGTCGGCGAGCTGCGTGTGGGTGCACATCCGGTCGCCGCATTCGACGTCGCGGCCAACGAGGTCGACGGCGCGGTCGTGGCTTCGCTGCGGGCGGTCGCTGCGCGTGCGCGGCTGGGCGCCGACGTGGCCGAGGGCATGCGCAGCGTGGCGCGGCGATCACCGCTGCCCGCGCACTGGGAGCGGCTTGCGGTGTGCTGGCAACTCGCGCAGACGCATGGTTTGGCGATCGCCGCGCTGATGCAAACCGCGCAGCGCGACATCGTTGAACGCGAACGCTTTTCGGCCCGGGTTGAGGCCGGGATGGCAGGTGCGCGTACGACGGGCACGGTGCTGGCCGGGCTTCCGGTGCTGGGCATCGGCCTCGGCCAGCTCATCGGAGCCGACCCGGTGGGCTTCCTGCTTTCCGGTGGTGTCGGTGGCTGGTTGTTGGTCATCGGTGTCGCAGTCGCCTGTGTCGGCCTGATCTGGTCCGACCGGATCACCGGGAAGGTGCTGATATGACCTGGGCCGCTGTGCTTCTGGCTGCCGCGCTGCTGGTCAGCGGCGATCACGCGCGGGTGGCGACCCGGGCCGGCAAGGCGGTGCCGCCGCGGGCACATCAGCGGCCCGCGCCGGCCGGCGATCCGCTGGCGGCCGCGTCCAGCTTCGACGTGCTCGCGGCGTGCCTGCGCTCGGGGATGGCGGTTTCGACGGCCGCGGCAGCAACGGCACCGTCGGCGCCGCCGGGGCTCGCGCGCCTGCTCAACCGCGCCGCCGACCTGCTCGCGCTCGGCGCCGATCCGGCGACGGCCTGGTCGAATTCGGATGTGCGCCTGGACAAGCACGCCGAGGCACTGCTGCGGCTGGCGCGACGATCGGCTTCGTCGGGCGCAGCGCTGGCGCAGGGCGTCGCCGATCTGGCCGCGCAATCGCGTCACGACGCGGCCGATGCGGCCGGCGCCGCCGCGGAGCGGGCTTCGGTCCTGATCGCCGGGCCGCTCGGGCTGTGTTACCTGCCGGCGTTCGTGTGTCTGGGCATCGTCCCGGTGGTCGCCGGGCTTGCCGGTGACGTGTTGAGCTCTGGAATGTTGTGACCGATGAGGAGGAAATCATGTTGGTGGGGAACAAAATTCGGGAATGGCGGACACGGTTGACGTTGCTGGTTGTCGACGACGACGGCATGTCTACGGTCGAATATGCAATCGGGACCATCGCCGCGGCCGCCTTCGGCGCCATCCTGTATACGGTGATCACCGGCGATTCGATCGTCAGCGCGTTGACCAACATCATCACCCGGGCGCTGAACACCAACGTCTAGGTGATGAGGACGGTGGTGTCACCGTCGAGGCGGCGTTCGCGATCGCTGCCCTGGTGGTCGTGCTCGTCCTGTGCGTGTCCGGGCTCATGGCGGTGTCGATGCAGGTGCGCTGTGTCGACGCCGCGCGGGAGGCGGCGCGGCTTGCCGCCCGGGGCGACGGTTCGGCGTCGGATGCGGCGAGGGGCATCGCACCGGATGGCGCCGCCGTGGCGCTGCGTAACGACGGGGATCTCGTCGTCGCCACCGTCACGGCGAGATCGGCGCTGCTGCCGGGCATCACCGTCGCTGCGCAGGCGGTGGCCGCGGTCGAGCCGGGTCTGCGCTGAGCGGGGCTCGGCCAGCCTGGTCGCCGTGGCGATGATGGCCGTGCTGTTGGCGGTCAGCACTGGCGGTCTATACCTCGGCTCGGCGGTGATCGCCCGCCACCGGGCCCAGGCGGCAGCCGATCTGGCGTCGCTGGCCGCGGCGGGCCGGGTCGCGGACGGGGCCGACGCGGCGTGTGCGCGGGCGGACCTGGTGGCAAGGGCAATGCGCACTACGGTCACGCAATGCGTGATCGAGGACCTCGACGTGGTCGTCACCGTCGATGCATCGGTGGCGCTGGGCAGGTTCGGCGTCGGCCCCGCCAGGGCAGCTGCGCGAGCAGGACCTAGCGCGTGAGTCGCGTGAATTCTGGTGCCGAGACTGAGGCTATGCAGGAAAAGTGCGAGAAACCACCTGCACAACTACAGTTTCGACGTTCTCCCGCCTGAGGCCTAGCGCGTGACCGGCTCCGAGGCGTGCAACAGTCCGAGTTCGGATCGCCGGGGCATGCCTTCCCAATCGCCGTGGGTCAGACACGCGAACGCCCCAGCGGTCACCGCAGTCGTGAGCCTCGTCGAGACATCGTGTCCGGCAACGAATTCCGAAACATAGCCCGCGACGAACGCATCCCCGGCGCCCACGGTGTCGACCGGGTTCACGGGTACTGCCGGCTGCTCGAAGACGCTTCCGTCGACCAGGGCGAAGCAGCCGTCGGCGCCGAGCTTGATAACGACTTGCGACGGGCCGAGTTTCGCGATCGCGGTTGCAACCTCGGCAACGCCCGACACCTCGGGGACGACGAGACGGGCCTCGTCATATCCGGCGAACACGATCGTGGATCGCGCCGCCAATTCGCGGTATACGGACGTCGGATTTCGGTCGCTCCACAGCGACGATCGGTGGTTGACGTCGAACGAAACCGGCACCCCGGCCTCCGAAGCCCGATCGATCGCCGTTATGACGGCCTTGGCTGCCGAGTCCGACAACGCAGGCGTGATCCCCGTGATGTGAAGCAGCGCCGCCGATTCGATGATCCCAACGGGAATGTCGTCGGCACATAGGCGACTCCCCGCGCTCGCGGACCGGTAGTACCAGACACGGCTGGCATCGGCCGTGCGTCGCTCCTTGATCATCAGGCCCGTCGGCGCGGTCGGATCGATGACGGCATGGACCGTCAGCCCCTCGGCGCGAATCTCGCGGGCCACTTTCTCGCCCAGGCTGTCCTCGCCGATGCGCCCGATCCAGGTCGCAGGCGTACCCAGACGCTGCAGCGCGATCGCGAAATTGCTTTCCGCGCCGCCGATCCCGAGTGTCAGATCGTGGGCGTGCGCCACGGGCCCGGGGGTGCCGGAGTACATCAGGGCCATCGTTTCGCCGATGGTGACAACGGCCTTAGGTGAGGACACCAGCGCCGGCCTCGTCGAGTGCTAGCGCCGTCACAGCGGCGCGGGATGCCCTGGCAATCAGGTCGAATCGGCCACCGGCGATATCGGCCCGGCTGACCATCCAGCTTGCCCCGATCGCAAACACCGCCGGATGATCGAGATAGCTTCGCGCCGTATCCGGCCGGATTCCGCCGCTGGGGAAGAACCGGACGTCCGGGAACGGTGCGGACAGCGCGTCGATGAAGCGCAGGCCGCCGAGCTGCTCGACGGGAAAAACCTTGACCGCGCTCAGCCCGGCGCGCACGGCGGCCTGCAGTTCACTCGGCGTGGCGATGCCGGGCAGGACCGTCACACCGCGTTCTCTCGCGCGGGCCACCACCTCGAGATCCAGTCCGGGGCTGACGATGAACCGCGCACCCGCGTCCACGGCGGCGTCGACCTGGTCGGTTGTGATCACCGTGCCCGCCCCGACAAGAAAGTCGGGCCGGGCGGCGATGCGCCGGATCGCCGATGGCGCGGCCGCCGTCCGGAAGGTGATCTCCGCGCACGTGATCCCGCCCTTTGTGAGCGCGTCGGCCAGCGGCTCGGCGCCGCGCTCGTCATCGAGGACGACGACCGGGACGATCGCGCGCTGCAACCCGAATACCGTCATCGGCCGAGCCATCCACCGTCGACCGGCAAGGTGATGCCGGAGACATAGTCGGAAGCGGAGCTGGCGAGGAACACCGCGGCGCCGCCTAAATCGCTTGCGGTGCCCCATCTTCCGGCCGGGATGCGCTCCAGGATCGCCCGGCTGCGCTGGGCGTCGTCCTGCAGTGCCTGGGTGTTGTCCGTCGCGATGTACCCGGGTGCAATCGCATTCACGTTGACGCCCAAGGGCATCCATTCGTTGGCCAGTGCTTTGGTCAGGCCGGCGATCGCGGACTTGGACGCGGTGTATCCGGGCACGTTGATGCCGCCCTGGAAGCTCAGCAGCGACGCGGTGAAGATGACCTTGCCGTAGCCGCGTTCGATCATCGAGGCACCGACCGCCTGGCTGAGCACGAACTGGCTGTCCAGGTTCGACCGCGAGCACCCGGTCCCACATGTCAAGGGGATGCTCGGCCGCCGGGGCGCGCTCGATGGTTCCCGCGTTGTTGACCAGGATGTCGACGTCGGCGGCACCCAGTTCGGTCGCGAGCTTCGTGATGGCGGCGCGGTCGGCGAAGTCGACCTGATACGCCGTGAACGATCGGCCCACCGCCTCAACGAGTTTCTGCGCCTGGCTGCCCGTGGGTTCGAGGGTGGCGCTGACGCCGATGATGTCGGCGCCCGCGGTGGCCAGTGCTTCGGCGATGGCCAACCCGATGCCGCGCTTCACCCCGGTGACGACCGCTGTCTTTCCGGTGAGGTCGAACATCGCGGTGCTCATTTCGCGGCTCCGTTGGCGCCGAGGTCGATCAGGACCTTCATGCCTCGTCCGCTCTCCAGATCGGCGAACGCGGCGGCGGTGTCGGTGATGGGTCGGATGCTGCTGATCAACGCGTCGGCGGGAATGACACCGCCGTCGAGCAGTTCGATGGCCCGTTCGAAATCGGCGCGCTCGTAAACCCTTGCGCCCAACAATCGCAGCTCACGCCAGAACACCCGTTGCAGGTTGATCGGCCGGGGCTGGGGATGGATCGCGACGATGACGACGGTTCCCCGAACCTTGACCAATTCGGTCGACCCCAACACCGCCGCGGCAGCGCCGGACACTTCGAAGACGACGTCGGCGCCCGCGTCGCCGGTCCAGTCGTTCACCCAACTCACGAGATCTGTGGCCGAAGGGTCGACAACTCGAAATCCCAAGTCGGCGACGGCGGTTCGGCGGCCCGCATCGACCTCGGTGACGACGACGTCGGCGCCGCTGTGCTTGGCCACCGTCGCGATCAGCACCCCGATCGGACCGCCCCCGACGACGACGACGCGATCACCGGTCGACACCTCGCCTCGGCGCACGTCGTGTACCGCGACCGCGACCGGTTCCACCAGCGCGGCGTGGTCCAGTCGAAGGTCCTTGGGCAGCGCAACCAGAACATCGGCGTCGACATTCCAAAACCGTTGCAGCGCACCGGGAGAGTCGATCCCGATGAAGTTCAGGTTGTGGCAGACGTGCTGATTGCCCGCGACGCACGCGGGACAGGTGCCGTCCCAGTCCAGCGGCATCACCGTGACGTGGTCGCCGACCCGCCACTGCGTCACGCCGTCACCGACCGCCGCGACGATCCCGCTCATCTCATGCCCGACGATGGCCGGGATGTCGACCCGGGCGTCCATGTCGCCGTGGAAGATGTGCAGGTCCGTGCCGCAGATTCCCGTGTAGGCGACCTCGATCTGCACCTGGCCCGGCCCGACTGGTTCGGGCTCATGCTGACGGATCTCGATCGCGCGGTCGCCGACGTAGTTGGCGGTGAGCACCAGGCCTCCTTGATACATCCGATGTAAAAGGCATGTATACCGGCGCAGGCCGGAGATTGTCGAGACCCTTGCCTATATTCATCAGATGAATATAGGCTCGACGCATGACCAAGATCCTCAGCGTCGATGCGGTCGACGTGCGCTTCCCGACGTCGCTGAGCATGGACGGCTCCGATGCGATGAACAAGGACGGCGACTACTCGGCGACCTACGTCGTGATCACGACCGACGATCCGAGGCTGTCGGGCTTCGGCTTCACCTTCACCATCGGACGCGGCAACGACGTCTGCACCCTTGCGGCACGCCGGCGCGGTGAGCCGCTGGTCGGGATGGACCTGCGCGACGTCACCGGCGATCTCGGCGGGGTGTACCGCCACCTGAAGTCCGACTCCCAAATGCGTTGGCTGGGGCCGGAAAAGGGCGTCGAGCACCTCGCGATGGCCGCCGTCATGAACGCCGTGTGGGATCTTGCCGCCCGCGAAGCCGGCAAACCGCTGTGGCGGCTGCTGGTGGACATGACGCCCGAGCAGCTGGTCGACGTCGCCGACCTCAAGTACCTCTCCGATGTCCTCACCCGTGACGAAGCCGTCGCCATGCTGGCCGAGCTCGCGCCGACCCGGGCGGAAAGAATCGCCGAGCTCACCGAGTCCGGCTACCCCTGCTACACGACCAGCGCGGGCTGGTTGGGCTACTCCGACGAGAAGCTGCGCCGGCTGTGCCAGGAGGCCGTCGACGCCGGATACCGGCACATCAAGCTCAAGGTCGGGGCGAATCGGGACGACGACATCCGGCGACTGGGCATCGCTCGAGAGGTCATCGGCTACGACGCCAACCTGATGATCGACGCCAACCAGGTGTGGGACGTGCCCGAGGCGATCGAATGGGTCAATGCACTGGCGCAGTTCCAGCCGCTGTGGATCGAGGAACCGACCAGCCCCGACGACGTCCTGGGGCATGCGGCGGTGCGCAAGGCCGTCGCACCGATCGGCGTGGCCACCGGCGAACACGGCATGAACCGCGTGCTTTTCAAGCAGATGTTCCAGGCCGGCGCCATCGACTACTGCCAACTCGATTCGGCCCGGCTGGCAAGCATCAACGAAATCCTGGCGGTCTATCTGATGGCCAAGAAGTTCGATGTCCCGGTCTGCCCGCACGCCGGCGGAGTCGGCCTTTGCGAACTGGTGCAACACCTTTCGATCTTCGACTACGTCGCGGTGTCGGGATCATTGGACGGCCGGGTCACCGAGTTCGTCGACCATTTGCACGAACACTTCGTCGAACCCTGCGTCGTCCAAAACGGCGCCTACGTGCTGCCCACCGCACCCGGCTACAGCGCCGAGATGCACGGCGACTCCGTTGACGAGTTCGCCTTCCCGAACGGCCGCTACTGGGCCGGCCGGTCTCAGCCGGTGGCCTCGGCGGTATCCGCGTCCAACTGAGCCGACAGATACTCCTCCACAGCAAGGAGGTGCACACCCATCCGCAACCGCGCAGCATCGGGGTCGCGCGCCCGCAGCGCCGCCAAAATGGCATGGTGCTCGGCATGCGTCCGCGACTCGACGCCCTCTTCGTGCAGGGCCCGCCACAGACGGGCACGCACCGTGCGGCTGGCGACACCGTCGATCAGCGCGCTCAACGTCGGATTGCCGGACGCGTTGGCGATCACCCGGTGGAACGCCACGTCGGCCTCCATCACCGCGTCGTGGTCGACCACGTCCCGCTTGATCATCGCTTCCATCTGGGAAAGCACGTCGTCCGCCTCGGCCAGTTCGGCGTCACTGATGCGCAGCGCCGCCCGGCCCGCCGCCTCGACCTCGAGCACCCGGCGCACGGCCATCAAGTCGACCATGTTGCCTGGCCGCTGCAGATCCACCAGCACGGCCAACGGACCTAACAGTGTGGCCGGTTCCAATGAGGTGACGTACGTCCCGTCGCCCTGGCGGGTCTCCAGCACGCCCATCAGCACCAGGGCGCGCACGCCCTCGCGAAGCGAGCCGCGCGATACGCGGAGTTCCTCGGCCAGGTCCTTCTCCACGGGTAGGCGCGAGCCGGCCGACAGCCGCCCCCCGGTGATCATGTTCTTGATTCCGTTGACAACGACTTCCGACTGCGAGCGGCCCTCGTGAACGCCCGACAGCCGAGCGGCACCATCCGTGACGGTCATCAGATGATTCTATCGCCGAGTGGGCGCAATCATCCGACCTCTACGACTGAAGTCATCGGATGACTAGCCACATTAGCCCGCGATTTCGCCCCAAAGGGTTGACATTGGAAGCGATACATCTAATGATTCCTGTCACAACGTCCATAGAGCCGTAACGGTGGTCACATCTTTGCCGGCCGGCGGTCGTCACGACAGAGGAGTCCCATGGCACAGGCAGTGATCGCTCCCGGACGCCAGTCCACCGGCGCAACCCGCTACCGGTGGATGATCATCTGGCTCGTCTTCATCGGCCTGTCGATCAACTACCTCGACCGCGCGAGCCTGTCCGTCGCGCTCCCGTTCATGGGCGAAGAGTTCCACCTGTCCGGCACCGAGAAGGGTCTCGTCTTCGCGGCCTTCTTCTGGGCCTACGACGCCTGTCAGCTGGTCGCAGGCTGGTACGTCGACAAGGTCGGCCCGCGGCGGTCCTTCTTCCTGGCGGCCCTGTGGTGGTCGATCTTCACCGCCATGACAGCGCTGACCCGCGGCTTCTGGTCGCTGATCACCGTCCGGTTCCTCCTTGGTGTCGGAGAAAGCCCGGCGCCCAGCACCGCAGCCAAGACCGTCGCCACCTGGTTCCCGACCCGTGAACGCGCGTTCGCCACCGGCATCTGGGACTCGGGATCCCGCGTCGGCGCGGTCATCGCACTGCCGATCGTCACCGGCATCGTCGCCATCCTCAATTGGCACGCCGTATTCCTGATCATCGGCGGTGTCGGCGTCATCTGGGCCTTCGTCTGGTGGCGGGTCTATCGCGACCCGGAGGTGGCCACCCGCGCCAACGCCGCCGAGATCGAGTACATCCAATCGGGCGGCGCACGCACCGCCGGTACCGACGACGACGAGTCCGAGAAGATCAAGTGGCGCGAGCTGTTCCGCTACCGCACGGTGCTGGCGATGATGTTCGGCTTCTTCTGCCTGAACAGCGTCATCTACTTCTTCATCACGTTCTTCCCGAGCTACCTGGTCGACGAGCGTGGCTTCAGCCTGCTCAAGCTCGGATTCTTCGGCGCGATCCCCGGCCTGTGCGCCGTGCTTGCCGGCTGGACCGGCGGATTCCTCGCCGATCGCGCCATCCGGGCCGGCTATTCGGTCACGCGGGTCCGCAAGACCGTGATCGTCGGCGGCCTCACCGGCGGATCGGTCATCATGTTCGCCGCGCTGGTTCCCGAGGCGTGGATGGCGCTGGCGCTGCTGTCAATCGCCTACAGCAGCCTCACGGTCGCCGGCACGGGCATTTGGTCCCTGCCCGCCGATGTCGCGCCGAGCTCCAAGCACGTCGGATCGATCGGCGGCATCCAGAACTTCGCGTCGAACTTCGCAGGCATCATCACCCCGATCGTGATCGGCGTGCTCGTCGACGCCACCGGATCGTTCGTCGTGCCCCTGGCCGTGATCGGCGTGATCGCACTCGTCGGCGCGTTCAACTACCTGGTCATCCTCGGCAAGGTCGAGCCTCTCAAGGTCGCCGTGCGAGCCGCCGGCTAGAAACCCGCGTCGGCGAGTTCGGCGGAGGTGGGCTCCCGCAGGGTCGCCAGCCCGGCGTAGATGTCCTCTTCGAGCTCGACCCGGTTGACCGTCACGTGCACCGGCGTCCACCCGCCACCGTTGGCGGCCATGCGCAGCACACCCGACGCCGCGCCGCTGACGAATTCCGTTGCCATCTTGGCCATTTCGGGATGGTCGTCGGGATGCACGGTGTGCTCTCCCGCCAAGCTCGCGCGCCAATCGAAGAACGGCACCGGTTCGTCGAGCCATTTCAACAGTGTCCAGTTGTTGAGATCGACGAGCCCTCGATACACCCCGGGTTGGGCCAACCCGTTGAGGATCCGCTGCGCCAGGTAGTCCTGGTGCACAGCCGGTTCCACGCGCTCGCTGCGCCAGTTCATCGCGCGGCAGACCACCCGCTCGCGTCCGTCGTCGGCGGGTTCGACCAGCGCCCGCGCAACAAAGCCGACGGTCACCGGCTCACCCCGGTGGTCGGTGAGATCCCATGCGCCGCAGAACGTCTGGCCGCCCTCCTTCTTGATCGCCATCGAAAGCACCTTGGCCTCAGTGGGATTGAGGTCCCGCCTCGGCAGATCATCGGCGAACGCGCGACCTTCCGTAGCCTCCGTCTCCTGATCGAAGCCGCTGTTGAACAGTGACTCCGGGGTGCGCGGTGGCGATACCGCTCGTCAGGTCCCAGGTCAACGGACCCGGAATAGGGCGCTCGGGTGGCTCCATCTTCGGAGGGCCCACCCACACGTGGACGCCGTGGATCCGCCCGTCGGTCATCTGAACGACTTCAGTACGAATTACGCGGTCGTTCTTCGGGGTGATGCTGCTCAGGCCTTTCCCGGCGCGCACGGTCTCGCCGATGGCCGTCTGGATCGCCATCAGGTTGGGATTTCGTCGGAGAAACGCGCTGATTGGAACCAAGTTCTTGGTGTGACGTCCCTGCGCGACCACGGCGGGCTCGCTGCCCAGTGTTTCCACGAGCAGCCAGTCGTGGGTCATGGCGGCATTTTAGCGGGGGCGCTCACAGCTGCCTCACAGCCGGAGGCTGCTACGGAATCCGTTTGATTGCCTCTGCTAAGGAGCGCCGCAGCAGCCCGGTTATGCATCTCCTAAGTTGCACAAACCCCTCCGACGAGGTAATTTCCCGACTGCACCCGTCTTTCGGGATTGGGAACGGATCGCGTTGTCCGGCCGTTCACCCGCAGCCGTCTGTGTGCTCGGTGTGCTCGATGTCACGCCCCAGCCACGGACCCGTGGGGGGCGACCGTCGAGGGGTCGGTCGCCCCCCACGGGCGGCTCACGGCCTGCGACTCACCAGGTGGGCGAGCACCAGGCGCAAGACCTGTCACCGCACCCTCCTTGTCGAGCGGATCGTTGCCGCTGCCACACTTCGGCGACTGCACGCACGACGGGCAGCCGAGCGGGCATTCACACGCCTCGATCGCCGCGGCCGTCGCCGCCCACCACGTGTCGATCTTCCGGAATCCGCGATCGGCGAAGCCGGCGCCGCCGGGGTAGCCGTCGTAGACGAAGATTGTCGGCAACCCGTCAACCGGGCCGATCGCCGTCGACAGCCCGCCGATGTCGCCGCGATCGCAGCTGGCGACCAGTGGAAGCAAACCGATCGCCGCGTGCTCAGCGGCATGCAATGCGCCCGGCACACGCAGCAAATCGATTCCGTTGTGCTGCAATGCCTCCGGGGTGATGGTGCACATCACCGCGGTGGTGTCGAGTGTGCGGGTGGGCATGTCGAGCTCGACGTAGTCGATCACCTCGCCGTTGCAGTCGTCGGCGCAAGATAGCCGATCACCGTGTTCGTCACCGACACCGGGACCAGCCCAACGGTCACCGGCCCGTGGGCATTTCGTTCGCCCTCCCCGGTGACGACGACGTCCGTCAGCTCGCGGGCGAATGTCGTGTAACCCGGGTCCTCGGCGTGGACGAACGCCACGCCGTCCTCGAAGTCGAGCGAGTCGACGACATAAGACTCACCCTGATGTAAATACACCGCGCCGGGATGCACCGACGCGGGCGCCTGACCCACGCCCGCGCTGCCCAGCAGCCGGCCGGTGTCGGCCTCGAGGATCGCGATCTGGCCTCCCGATGAGCCGCGGATGTCCACAGCCGGATGCGGATCGACGCCGGGAGTGGGGAAGTAGCCGCTGGGCCGTCGGCGCAGCAACCCGTCGTCGACGAGCGATGCCGCGACCGGCTCGGCGTTCCACATCCGCACCTCCGCGTCGGTGAGGGGAAGCTCCGTCGCCGCGCAGAGCAATTGCGGGCCAAGGACATACGGGTTGGCCGGATCGATGACCACCCGTTCGATCGGCTTGTCCAGCAGCGCCGCCGGATGGTGCACCAGGTAGGTGTCCAGCGGGTCGTCGCGGGCGATCATCACGATCAGCGCGCTCTGCCCGCGCCGGCCCGAGCGGCCGGCCTGCTGCCAGAACGACGTGACGGTGCCGGGAAAGCCCGCCAGCACCACCGCATCCAGGCCCGCGATGTCGACGCCGAGCTCGAGCGCGTTGGTGGTGGCAAGCCCGCGCAGTTCGCCGTCGGCCAGAGCCCGCTCGAGTGCGCGGCGGTCCTCGGCCAGATACCCTGCGCGGTACGACGCCACCCGCTCGGCCAACTCGGGAGCGACGTCGGAGAGGCGGGCCCGCGCACCCAGCGCCGTCAGCTCGGCGCCGCGGCGGGACCGGACGAACGTCAGCGTCCGCGCGCCCTCCGCGACCAGATCGGCCATCACCCTTGCCGCTTCGGCGCCGGCGGAACGTCGTACGGGAGCGCCGTTTTCGCCGACGAGATCCTCGCGCAGCGCCGGCTCCCAGAGCGCAACCGTGCGCGCGCCCTGCGGCGAGCCGTCCTCCGTCACCTCCGCGACGGACTGGCCGATCAACTCGGAGGCGGTCGCCGCCGGGCGCCGCCGTCGTCGCGCTGGCGAAGATCACCGTCGGGCTCGAGGTGTACCGCGTGCACAGCCGCAGCAGGCGACGCAGCACCATCGCCACGTTGGAACCGAAAATCCCACGGTAGTAGTGGCATTCGTCGATCACGATGAACTGCAGATTGCGCAGGAACACCGCCCAGCGCGCATGGTTGCGCAGCAGCGACAAATGAATCATGTCGGGGTTGGAGAAGATCCACCGCGACCGCTCCCGCGCGAATCGTCGTATCTCACCGGGGCTGTCGCCGTCGTACGAACTCGGCGCCACATCGCCCAACGCGGGCACGGCTTCGGTGAGCGCCACCGCGGCCCGCAGTTGGTCATGGCCGAGCGCCTTGGTCGGCGACAGATACAGGGCGCGTGCGCGCGAATTGGCCCGTCAGGGCCGTCAATATCGGCAATTGGTAGGCCAGCGACTTGCCCGATGCCGTGCCCGTGCTGAGCACCACGTGACGGCCGTCGTGCGCAAGATCGGCCGCTGCGAGTTGATGCGACCACGGCGCCTCGATGCCGCGATCATGGAACGCCCGCACCACATCTGGGTCGGCCCACCGCGGCCACGCCTGGGGTCGTCCCTGGCGCGGCGGCAGGTCGGCGACATGGCGGATCGGGTGTTCGTCGGGGTCGGTGCCCTCGACCGCGCAAGCAAGCAGCTCGCGGCCGAAATCCGACCCCCGATCTGACACTGCGGGCCCTCCTGAAACCTCTCGTAACCGAATTGTTCACCACATGATCGAGTCGAGACTGTCGCGGCAGCCCCGAACATGATTGACTACTTGCGGTCGCAGCTTCTGTGTTCGTGTATTTGCACCCGCAGGATCGACGTTGCGATCGCGGTTCCTGCGAGGGTTGTAGGTCGGGTCAAGTTCCGGCGACTCCACGAGGATGGCGGTCGGAACGGGCCCGGTGTACCGAAACACGGTGGACCGCACCCGGTGAATAAGAGAAGGAAACGAAGGAAATGCCACAGGGAACTGTGAAGTGGTTCAACGCGGAGAAGGGCTTCGGCTTCATCGCCCCAGAGGACGGCTCCGCCGACGTGTTTGTCCACTACACGGAAATCCAGGGGAACGGCTTCCGCACCCTGGAGGAGAACCAGAAAGTCGAGTTTGAGGTCGGCCAAAGCCCCAAGGGGCCTCAGGCCACGGGTGTTCGGGCCATCTAGGCTGCGGCCAAACCTAGAAGAACTCAGAGGCACCCCGCGCGCTCCCGTTAACGGGCGCCGCGGGGTGTTTTCGTTATGCCGGCGACTGTCGGCCCGGTGACGCATTTGTCAGGCGGCACTGGCCTACTGTCGATTGCGTGAGCCAGCTGTCGTTCTTCTCGGCAGAGTCGGTGCCGCCCGCGGTCGCCGACCTGACGGGGATCCTGGCCGCGCCGGGTCAGGTCGTGCTGGTCGGAAACGGAGCCGCGGTTGTCGGTCGTCGTGGATCGGCCGTGGCGCGCCGAGGGGCTCGCCGAGATGATCGCCGAGGCCGGGCTGCAGCCGGAGATCGCCCGCACCGACGAGAACACGCCGCTGGTGCGGACGGCTGTCGACTCCCGGCTGGTGGGCATCGCATCGCGACTGGACCCCGGCGCCGTCAAGACCGTGCCTGTCCACTGGCTGCCCGGCCCCCGCGAACTGCGGGCCTGGACGCTCGCCGCCGGCACCCCGGAGGCCGACCGGTACCTGCTCGGCCTTGACCCGCACGCCCCGGATACGCATTCGCCGCTCGCCTCGGCGCTGATGCGGGTCGGGATTGCCCCGACATTGATCGGCACCCGCGGGTCTCATCCAGCGCTGCGGATCAGCGGACGGCGGCGGCTATCGCGCCTGGTAGAGAACGTGGGGGAACCTCCGGGAGACGTGGAAGCGTTTGAGCAGTGGCCCCGCATATAGTGGCCAAAGACAGGGGGGTCAGTTTGCGTCGGCTGGCGCGGGGTGCGAAATTGTCAGTTGCCAGCGGGGCCGGACGGTATCGACGAACGACATCCGGCGCTGCGGGTCAACTATGGAAGTGGAGCGTAGGCACAGGTGGCAGACGGGGACCGCGGCAGCGCCCGTAACGGAAACCCACGGCGGCTCGTCATTGTCGAGTCGCCTACTAAGGCACGCAAAATAGCTAGCTACCTGGGCTCCAACTACATCGTCGAATCGTCGCGCGGTCACATCCGCGACCTGCCGCGGGCCGCCGCCGACGTGCCGGCCAAATACAAATCGGAACCCTGGGCGCGCCTCGGGGTCAACGTCGACGCCGACTTCGAACCGCTCTACATCATCAGCCCCGACAAGAAGAGCACGGTCGCCGAACTGAAAGACCTGCTCAAGGACGTCGACGAGCTCTATCTCGCCACGGACGGCGACCGCGAAGGCGAGGCCATCGCCTGGCATCTGCTGGAAACGCTGAAGCCGCGCATCCCGGTCAAGCGGATGGTGTTCCACGAGATCACCGAGCCGGCCATCCGGGCCGCAGCCGAGGACCCGCGCGACCTGGACAACGACCTGGTCGACGCGCAGGAGACCCGCCGCATCCTGGACCGGCTGTACGGCTACGAGGTCAGCCCCGTGCTGTGGAAGAAGGTCGCGCCGAAGCTGTCGGCCGGCCGGGTTCAGTCGGTCGCCACGCGCATCATCGTCTCCCGCGAGCGCGAGCGGATGGCGTTCCGCAGCGCCGGCTACTGGGACGTCACCGCCGAACTCGACGCCAGCGTGTCCGACCCGCAGGCCACCCCGCCCACGTTCACGGCCAAGCTGAACTCGGTCGACGGACGCCGCGTCGCCACCGGCAGGGACTTCGACTCGCTGGGTGCCCTCAAAAAGCCGGACGAGGTGCTGGTGCTCGACGAGGCCGGTGCGGGTGCGCTGGCGACGGGCCTGCGCGGGGCCCAGATGGCGGTGTCGTCCGTCGAACAGAAGCCCTACACCCGGCGGCCCTATCCGCCGTTCATGACGTCGACGCTGCAGCAGGAGGCCGGCCGCAAGCTGCGGTTCTCCTCGGAGCGCACGATGAGCATCGCGCAGCGGCTCTACGAGAACGGCTACATCACTTATATGCGTACCGACTCGACGACGCTGTCGCAGTCGGCCATCGACTGCCGCGCGCAACCAGGCCCGTCAGCTCTACGGCGAGGAGTACCTGCACCCGTCGCCGCGGCAGTACACCCGCAAGGTCAAGAACGCCCAGGAGGCCCACGAGGCCATCCGGCCCGCCGGCGACGTCTTCCAGACCCCGGGGCAGCTGCACAGCCAGCTCGACACCGACGAGTTCCGGCTCTACGAGCTGATCTGGCAGCGCACCGTGGCCTCGCAGATGGCCGACGCCAGGGGCACGACGTTGAGTCTGCGGATCGCGGGGCAGTCGAGCGACGGCCAGCAGGTCGTGTTCAGCGCCAGCGGCCGCACCATCACCTTCCCCGGCTTCCTGAAGGCCTACGTCGAGAGCATCGACGAACTGGCAGGCGGGGAGTCCGACGACGCCGAGAGCCGGCTGCCGCAGCTCGAACAGGGCCAGCGCATCGATGCCAAGGAGCTGACCGCCGACGGTCACGCCACCACACCGCCGGCCCGCTACACCGAGGCGTCATTGATCAAGGCGCTCGAAGACCTGGGCATCGGCCGGCCGTCGACGTACTCGTCGATCATCAAGACCATCCAGGACCGCGGCTACGTCCACAAGAAGGGCAGCGCGCTGGTGCCGTCGTGGGTGGCGTTCGCCGTCACCGGTCTGCTGGAGCAGCACTTCGGCCGGCTGGTCGACTACGGCTTCACCGCGGCGATGGAAGACGAGCTCGACGAGATCGCCGCCGGAAACGAGCAACGCACCACGTGGCTGACCAACTTCTACTTCGGCGGCGAGCACGGCGTGCCGGAGTCGATCGCCCGCTCGGGTGGCCTGAAGAAGCTCGTCGGCGTGAACCTCGAGGGCATCGACGCGCGAGAAGTCAACTCCATCAAGCTGTTTGACGATTCCGAGGGACGCCCGGTCTATGTCCGGGTCGGCAAGAACGGGCCGTATCTCGAGCGGATGGTGGCCGACGACGACGGTGAGCCCGGTGAGCTCAAGCCGCAACGGGCCAACATCAACGACTCGCTGACCCCCGATGAGCTGACTCTCGAGTTGGCCGAAAAGCTGTTCAGCACACCGCAAGAAGGACGGGTTCTGGGTGTGGACCCGGAGACCGGGCACGAGATCGTCGCCAAGGACGGCCGATACGGGCCGTACGTCACCGAGGTGCTCCCGCCGCCCGAGGAGCCCGAGGATGGGGCTTCCGCGAAGAAGGGCAAGAAGCCCGACGGTCCCAAGCCGCGCACCGGTTCGCTGCTGCGCTCGATGGACCTGGAGACGGTCACACTCGAGGACGCGCTGAAGCTGCTGTCGCTGCCCAGGGTCGTCGGCGTCGACCCGAACACCGGCGAGGAGATCACCGCGCAGAACGGCCGCTACGGCCCATATCTGAAGCGGGGCACCGACTCTCGGTCGCTGGCGACGGAAGAGCAGATGTTCACCGTCACGCTCGACGAAGCACTGAAGATTTATTCGGAGCCCAAACGCCGTGCGGGACAACGTGCTTCGGCCCCGCCGCTGCGTGAGCTGGGCACCGACCCGGCCACCGATAAGCCGATGGTGATCAAGGACGGCCGGTTCGGCCCGTATGTCACCGACGGCGAGACCAACGCCAGCCTTCGCAAGGGCGACGACGTGCTGTCGATCACCGACGAGCGCGCCGCCGAGCTGCTGGCCGACCGTCGCGCGCGCGGCCCGGTCAAGCGTGCGAAGAAGACGGCCAAGAAGGCCGGGGCGAAAAAAGCCGCCAAGAAGGCCTAGTTCGAGCGCACGTCGCTGCGGACGTCGCTGGGCGTGTCGCCAACGTCGGTGGGCGACACCAGGTTCAGGGGACGGGCCAGCTGAGTGGGGGCGGTGCGGCCGCGCAACTCCACGATCTCGCCGACGTCCCAGCACAGCGCCTCGGCGTCCAGCGCGCCGCTGACCGCGATCGCCGATGCCAGCACGTGGCCGGGCTCCAGCTTGGCCAGCTCGGTGAGGCGGGCCGCCTCGTTGACCGGGTCGCCGATCACGGTGTACTCGAAGCGGGCCTGGGCGCCGATGTGCCCGGCGATCGCGCGCCCCGACGACACCCCGATGCCGAACTCGGTCTCGCCCAACACCTCGATGAGGTCGTCGTGCAGCTCGCGGGAAGCGGCCAGCGCCGCGCCGCAGGCGTCCGGATGCTCGATCGGAGCGCCGAAGATGCACAACGCCGCGTCGCCCTGGAACTTGTTGACGAAGCCGCCGTGCCGGTTGACCGTGTCGACGACGACACGGAAGAACTCGTTGAGCAGGTTGACGACCTCGGACGCCGGGATCGTCGACGCCAAGTGCGTTGAGCCGACCAGGTCGACGAAAAGCACTGCCACGTCGCGTTCCTGGCCGCCGAGCTCGGTGCCACGCTCCAGGGCGCGGCGGGCCACGTCCTCGCCGACGTAGCGGCCGAACAGGTCGCGCAGCCGCTGCCGCTCGGCCAGGTCGCGCACCATGTCGTTGAATCCGGCCTGCAGCAAACCCAATTCGCTGGCGTCGTAGATCTGCATGTGCGCGTTGTAGTTGCCCCGCTGCACCTCGCCCAGCGCCCAACGCAGTTGGCGCAGCGGGTCGGCGATCGACATCGCCACCAGCACGGTGCCGGCCAGCCCGATCACCAGCGCGGCGATGGCCAGCAACAGGATCGGCGTGGTGAGGCGGTCAGCGGGCGCGGTGAGGATCTCGAACTTGCTGGCCACCACCGCCAGCACGATCGCCAGGATCGGCACCCCGGTGGACAGCACCCACGTCAGTACCTGGCGCAGGATGACGCCGGGGGCGCGGAAGTTCTCCGGAACGCCGCCACGCAGCGCGGCCACCGCGACCGGCCGCAGCACCCGCTCGGACTGCAGATAGCCGATGATGGCGGTGGCGGTGGCGCCGAGCCCGCTGGCCACCGCGACTACGGGCGCGGACTTACTGGCGACCGGCCAGCTGGCGACGATGAACACGACGGAGCCAAGTAGCCAGTTCGTCAGGTTGATCACCGAGCGGTAGAACGGCATCTTCAGGGCACGGGTGCGGGCCATTTCGGTGGCGGCGGGATCGCGGTCGCCGAGCAGGATGTCGCGGCGTTGCCAGCGCATCACCGGGATCAGCAGCCGCAGGGTCAGGTATCCCGCCGACGCGTGAACGAGACGAACAGGTAGGCCAGGAAGACGGTCAGGTTGAAGACCGGCAGATCCTGCAGCTGGATGCGGTCCTCGGGTGGCAGCCCGAACCTGAGGAAGCCCAGCACCAGCAGCGCGCCGATGATGTCGGCCTGCAGCATGCCCAGCGTGAACACCGGCCACGGCGTACGCGCCACCCAGCGGACGAATGCGCTGATTCGCCCGATCGGAATGGCGTCGGAAGTCACGTCACAACCGTATCGGGCCGGGCTGACCTGATCGGGCGCTGTGAGACAGACGTGTCGGTTTGCAGCACTACTGTTATTCGCGATGGCCGGTGTTTTTTCGCGTCTCGTTGGGCAAGACGCCGTGGAAGCGGAATTGGTGGGCGCGGCGCAGGCCGCGCGCGGTGACGCGGCTCACAGTGCCGCCGCGACTGGGACCATGACACACGCCTGGCTGATCACGGGGCCGCCCGGATCGGGGCGTTCGATCGCGGCGTTGTGTTTCGCCGCCGCCCTTCAGTGCACGTCCGACGGAGTGCCCGGGCTGCGGCGAGTGTCGCGCCTGCACGACGACGATGGCCGGGACGCACGCCGACGTGCGGCGCATCATCCCGGAGGGGTTGTCCATCGGGGTGGACGAGATGCGCAACATCGTGCAGATCGCGTCGCGGCGGCCCGGGACCGGGCGATGGCAGATCGTGCTGATCGAGGACGCCGACCGGCTGACCGAGGGCGCGGCGAATGCGCTGCTCAAGGTGGTTGAGGAGCCGCCGCCGTCGACGGTGTTCCTGCTGTGCGCGCCGTCGGTGGACCCCGAGGACATCGCGATCACGCTGCGCTCACGCTGCCGGCATATCGCGCTGGTGACGCCGCCGGTGGAGGCGATCGCCCGGGTGCTGGTCGAGACGGACGGGCTGTCCGATGAGGACGCGGCCTGGGCGGCGTCGGTCAGCGGCGGCCATGTCGGGCGCGCGCGCCGACTGGCCACCGATGAGCAGGCGCGGGAGCGCAGGCAACGGGCACTCGGGTTGGCGCGGGACGCGGCGACGCCGTCGCGGGCGTATGCGGCGGCCGAGGAGTTGGTGGCGACGGCCGAGGCCGAGGCGTTGGCGTTGACGGGCGATCGCAACGAGGCCGAGACGGAGGAGTTGCGTACGGCGCTGGGCGCGGGCGGTACGGGCAAGGGCACGGCGGGTGTGTTGCGCGGGTCGGCGGGTGCGATCAAAGACCTTGAGCGACGGCAGAAGTCGCGCCAGACACGGGCGTCGCGCGATGCGCTGGACCGGGCGCTGATCGATCTGGCGACGTACTTCCGCGATGCGCTGCTGGTGTCGTCGGGGGCGGGTGCGGTGCAGGCCAACCATCCGGACATGGCGGAGCGGGTCGCGGCGATGGCGGAGGTGGTGCCACCGGAGCGGCTGTTGCGCTGCATCGAGGCGGTACTGGAGTGCCGCGAAGCCCTGGCCGTGAACGTGAAGCCGAAGTTCGCGGTCGACGCGATGGTGGCCGTGATGGGGCGGGAGCTGCGCGACTGACTTGGGTCGGTGGCGGGGCCTGCCGTAGACTCGTGCCGCCCGGTTTTCGGGCGCGCCACCTTAGCTCAGTCGGTAGAGCGATTCACTCGTAATGAATAGGTCAGGAGTTCGATTCTCCTAGGTGGCTCTGCGTTCTTCCGGGCTTGGACCATATGTGCTTCGCCGCGGCGTCATCATTTGTTGACGCTCCGGAGGAACTCCTCCACTAGCGGCACCACCTCGCCGAGGTGGGTTTCCAGCAGCCAGTGACCGCCGCCGAGCAGATGCAGGGGCGCGTCGGGCAGGTCGCGGTGGTAGGCGCGCGCCGATTCCTCGGGCATGTAGCCGTCGTGCGGGCCCCAGACGATCAGGGTGGGCGGCTTGTGCTCGCGCAGGTAGGCCTGCTCCTTGCCGAACCAGTCGAGCGTCGAGGGCTGATCCTCGAGCAGGTGGATGAGGTTGGCGACCCGCTCGGGTGTGGACATCAGCGACCAGTGCAGGGTCCACAGGTCGGGGCTGATGCGGTCGGCGACGTCGTCGGGAAGCTCGCCTTTGAATTCGCTCTCGAAGCCCGTGAGGGTGACGTGCTGGGCGATACGGCGTCTCGCGTCGGGCCCGGGGTTGTCCCAGATCTTCTTCAAGAAGTCGTACTTGGGCCCGAACGCGTCGGCGTAGATGTCGCCGTTCTGGATGATCAGGCCGGATACACGCTCGGGCTTTGCGATGGCTAGCCGGAATCCGAATTGGGAGCCGTAGTCGTGCAGCCAGATGACGTAGCGCTGCAGGCCCATCGCGTCGACGAAGGTTTGCAGGAATTCTGCGTACGCGTCGAACATGTAGGCAAACTCGTCGGCGGAAGGTGTTGCGCTGTAACCGAACCCGGGAAGGTCGGGGGCGATGAGGCGATAGCGACCGCCGAGCGCGGCCATGAGGTGGCGGTAGACGTATGACGATGCGGGGTAGCCGTGGGGTAGGAGCATCACTGGCGCGTCGGGTGGCCCAGCTTCTCGGTAGAAGGTGTCGATGCCGTCGACGGTGATGCGGCGATGGTGGACTGGGGCGAACTGCATAGAGTTCGGTTCCCCGTCACTGCTCGGCGTCAAACACCTCGCGCGCGACCTTGGCACGACGGGCGGAGGTCAAACGGACTGGGCCGCGGCGTACGTGATCAGCAGGACAACTCCGCCGAGGGCGGCGGCCAGCGATCCGATCGCGAATGGACGCGTGCGAGCACTGATCGCAGTCGCTCCGGCGAGCAGCAGCGGCAGCGCGGGCGCGAGGAATCCGATGATCAGGAAGGAGGCCATCAGGTGGGATCCGATGATCAAGCCGAGGACCGGCAGTACACCCGAACGGCTTGTCTCCTGTGACATGTTGCTAGACAAGCTGACTCACCGCCCAGACGACAAAGATCTCGAGTGCAACGAGACCTCCAGTTGCCGGCGCGGCCGCGATAGCCGCAGCGGCGGTGCGCAGCTGGCTCGTCCGGAAGAAACGAAGCACGGCTAGCCCCAGCAGCAGCATCCCAATCGAGATGACGCCGACGGGTAGCCAGCCCCCGACACCTTCGACTGGTTCACTGATCTGAAATCCACGCGCAAGGATTCCGTATACGATTCCGCCGAGCACCGCCGCACCGAAAACGGCTGCTGTCCAATTGATTGGGTGCGACTCGGACTTCACTCCGTTCGGTACGGATAAATCGTCAGTCATCGCTTCCTACTTTTGAATCGGGATGCTCGGCGGGCTATCCGCTGAGCCGAGTTCGGTTAGTTCTGGCCCGACGACCATGGTGCCGCGTGGAATGATCTTCACGTCGTTGAACGTATCTAGCAGTGACGCTTGGCCGATCTCCTGATGCAGCGGCAGACCGACCAGTGGACCCTCTTGACCGATGTTTTGCGGCATCACCTGTGACAATGTGGTGGTGACGCCGTTAGGCGCATCGCGATAGATCTCGATCGCTGGGAAACTCGTCACATTACCGCCGACGACGGGTCCATCGGCGGTCGGTTGAATGACGATGTTCCCGTTCACGGACCATGGCGATAGCTTTCCTAAGGAATCACCACCTGGCGAGAATGGGTCCGCCGTGTCGTATCTCAGATACACCGAGCCGTCGGGACGCTGGGCAGCCGCCACGGTCGGTGTGCCTGTTCGTGCTTCCCCTGTGGCGGTGTCGACCGAAGGATTCTGTCTTGTCACGATCACGCCGTTCTCATAGTCGACATACACAGCAACGCGAGTGTCCTCGGGGCCGGCATTTGGATCGAAGCCACGGTTATCACCAAAGTTGTGTCCCGAAACGCCGCCCGGGACGTCGGGATACCAAACTTCCTCTTGCGGAATGAAGAGGTTGGTCCGGACGACGCCTTGACCAGGCACTGGCTTGATCCGCCCAACAACGACATTCGCTGGAACTCCGGCATTCTTTTCGTTATAGCTTGTAGGGTCGAGTATTTCCGCCATCTTCCAGTCGTTCTGTGTCACCGGCTCGCGGCCATAGACCTCCTTGAATGCCTCGATCTGGTTCTGTCGGCGTTCGTCCTCGGGGATGTCTTGCTTCTTGTCCCCACCTACGAAGAGCGGCTCATCGGTCGACAGCGGACTGAACTTCGGCAGGCTGCCCGCCGTCTGTTTGTCGATCTCACCGAAAACGGTCAGCAACCTCTGCACAGCCGCGGTCCACGCCTGGGCCGTGCTCTTCAAAACCGGCGGGAGTGTGGGTGGGGGAGTGGCAACGCCGTCGTCGGACACCTGCCAGCCCTGGCTGCGCAACGTGTTCACGATCCCGACCAGCGCACCTTTGGCCTGTCCCAGATATGTTCCTCCGGTCTGCAAAGCCCGCTGAGCTTGCTGCAGCCGGTCCCGGAAGCCGGTCTGTTTGGCCAGGTCACGCTCGGCCCTGGCGAGCGCCGCGTCCGCCGCCGTGCCCTGCCACCCGCCCTCGAGGTCACGCACAGCAGTGCGCTGCGCGTCGATGGTGGAGTTGAGTTGGGCCAGCTTGCCGCCGAGGTTTGTCGCAGCTGTAGTCAACTCCTCGGGGCGTGTGGCCTCCACCAAGGACACCGACAAAGTCATTTGCCAAGTATCTCCTGAGCCTGGCTACCTAGTTGCCACGAATCCGACTGGATAGGCCGCGATGCACACCGACAGCGCGGCGGTGTTGGCCCGCACGTCGAGGAGGTTGCAGAAGAGGCGGTACAAGCGACGATGGGTGTTGAGTTCCAGGATCACCCGAAATGGGTAGAGCGAATACCGGTCATCGTGCACGCAGTCGGTCATGACGACATCGCGCCCGACAGCGCATCAGACATGAGCACACTCAAGTGCTGCCAGTACACCCAGTCCGCAATCGCCGCCCGCTGCCGTGCGGCATCCGTGGCTGTATGTGCCTGGTACACGGCCAATTCCTGTGCATGCTCGGCGTAGTTCACAAACGCCTGCAGGTGAGCCGTCCCACGATCCGTGGTCGAACTGAACAGCGTCTTGGTTACCTCAAACCATTTCGTGAACGACTCGTCGGCGGGCGGATTTACATCGACGGGCGCAGGCGGCAACAGTTCCGAGAGGCCGGTATCACCAACCGCCGCCAGTCGGGCAGCCGCGGCGGGCGCGATCACCTCGAGTCGGCTACGGCCCTGCATCGTCCCATCCTCGGGAATGTCCTCGGGCTGCAGTGTGATCCTGGCGGTGCCCGGATCAAACTGATCGAACTGCGCCTCCGTCGCGACCACCGCACGCAGTACGACGTCGTGATGCTGCGCCCAACCCTGTACTGCCAGAATTGGATACGTCACCCATCGGGCACGCTCCGAAAGCGGAATCGATTCGTCCGCCGTCACCATCTTGACTTGGCTGGGTAGGCTTACCCCCTCCGGGATATACCCGAGCCCATAGCTGTTGGCGACCACGATTGTGTCGTCTGCCGTCAGGCCGGTGATCCAGAAGAACCCGAAATCGCTTGTGTCGCCGGCATTTAGAGCTGCACCGATGTGACGAGCCAACTGCACCGGATCACTACCGCCGGTCTTCCGGCGCAACGCCCCTGCCGTGGCTGCAGCTACCGCGGCATCACGTTCAGCGCGTGCCGCAGTAACCGGTACAGGTGCTGGAGCCGCGCCGGCGGCCGAGGACGAGGTGGAGGCTGGCGCTACACCGGGCCCGGGAAGCCCAGCAGGAGCACCTGGTTGCACCGGAGCCGCGGGCGGCGGAGTTGTGGGCGGCCCCAACGGCATTGGCGGCGCGGCTGGCCCGCCAGCGCCCGGGGCGGCGCCGACGGGAGGTGGCGGCGCGGCACCGCCGCCGGAGGGCATAGCGCCGCCGGCGGACGGTCCCGGTGGTGGCGCAGCTGCCGCGGCCGGAGGAGGCGTTGGCGCGGGGACTCTGTGTCGGTGCTGACGCGGGAGCCGGTGGGCCCAGAGGAGTATTCGGCGGGCTCGAAGCACTCAGCGGTGCCCTCGCCGCCGCATCGAGTGGCGAGGAGCCACCTGCAGCATTCGCGGCCGCCTTCGCGCTCCATCCGAACCCGGCGGGCCACCAGCCGAGGCGGCGGGACTCACCGGAGTGCTGCTCGGCGCCGCGGAGCTCGAACCCGACTGAGAACCGGCAGAACTCGGACCCCCACCGCCCGCCGAACTCGGCGCGCCGCCACCGCCACCCCCGGACGAAGCCGCGGGCGACGCCGGCGTACCCGATCCCCCCGATACAACCGGCGCAGGAGATTCCGTTGGTGGACGACCTCAGGGTGTGGGGCGACAGCAGGAGCGATTGGTGTTCCCTGTTGTCCCGCCGGGGGCACGACGGCGGCCGGGCTCGGCGGCTTCTGGCTGACGGCGGTTGCAATTGGTGTTCCCTGCTGTCCCACGTTGTGGTGGGCCGACTGCCGGCACTGGCGGTGGTCTGGCTCACAGCGGGCGGAACTGGCGCTCCCTCTTGCCCATTGGGTGATCCAGGGCGTCCTGCGGTGGCGTGGGCATTTTGCCGTCAGCACCTGGGGTGCCGGGCGGAACATCGAGGTTTTCCGCCAACTCCACTGTGTTAGCCGACACGACGGCAATATTCTCCGCAAGCCCCTTCGCGACTCGCTCCACTAAACGGGCGGCACGCACCTCGCCCCTCAGATTCGCGCTATTCAAGTTCTCGCAGTCAAGTTGAACCTCGCGGGCGGTGTTGTTCACCATGTTCTTCGTCTTAGCCACCGAGGCTTCCATGTTCCGGAGCTTGAGGGCGGTGGCCTTGGCCGCCTCGAAGTTGGCTTCGTGCTTGGAAATGATCGCGCTCGCCTCTTCGAGGGCTGCCTGCGCTCCTGTGCCCTCCCACTCCTCTGACAGCTGCAACATCTGTCTTCTTGCAGCCGGAATCACCACATCGCGCAAGTGAACTGCCAACGATGTCGAACGACTGCGCCGCACTCGCCAGGTCATCTTCATTCACCTGCGGCCACGCAGGCACCGGTGACCGTCTGGCCTCCGTACTCGCTGTCGTCAGGCTGTATCGCCACCGCCCATCAACCCCGGCCAGCGGTTCCAATTCGGTGGGAAGCTCGCCACGCCGTCATTCCTCGGCCGCCTGGCACGCCGCCTCTACCACGCCGCTCAATTTAAGGGCGGCGCTGGCGAGGTTTTCGTCAGAAGGCGTGTATGCTGGGCAGCGCTTGAACGTATGCGCGCCGGTACTGTGCTGACAGCACCGCGAAGATCCTGCAATGTTGGACTGCCACTCCGCTCGCCAAGTGCTTGTAGCTTGTCTGCGAACGCATTCATCACCGGTGCCACCGCGTCATTGATAGCTCTCTGTTCTGGGGTCCACTGGCTGGCGGGAATGGCCGGGTCAGTAGCAAGCCAGGCGACGGTGTCTTTCTGCAATTGCGACAACGCCGCAGCCCAGTCGGTGCACACAGGGTTAGGAGCGGTGAGGAATCGCTCAGGCGCTGCAGGGTCGCCCGGTGGGGCGACCTGCGACGGTGCTGACCGGCGGCGGTACCAGTGGCGCCCGCGCGGCTGCTGAGCCATAGGTGATAGCAGCGCAAATGCGTGATATTGCATCGGCCGCGCTGCTGGAAACGACTGCAAGGTGGTCATCGGGTGGCGGTGTAGGTGGGGATGCGGTCGGCGTATGCCCGTGAATAGGCAATGAACTGCTCGTAAAGTTCGCGCATCACCCGATGCGGGGTGAGCTTCACCAGCGATACCATTTGGTCGGCAGCGCTGCGCATCGCTTGCCCAACTGCCTCGTATTGAGCGCGTATCGCTGGGGTCCACGCCGACGCTGAGATGGAGGGGTCGCGTGCTGTCCCAACCGTTACGCTGCTTGGCCCGCGAGTGCGTCGAGGATTGGTGCTGACGGCTGCGCAGGTCGGGTCTTCGGTGATGATCGTGGCTGGGCCCTTGTCGTTGGCGCTGGCGATCTCGGAGTTCCCTCCATTACCGGACGTGGGCGACGTCGTCGGTGGATTCTCTCCCGACCCTCCTCCAGTTACCGACAATGTCACCGCCACGGTGACACCGATGACAGCGACCAGCGCGACTGCCCCCAAAGCCCACTTCCAACCGTTGCTGCGCTTCGGAGGTGGTGCCGGCCAAGGCTGCTGCTGCGCCCAAACCTGCTGAGGGGGCGGAAATCTCGGGTCGGGACCCGGCCCCGTTGGTGGCAGCGGCGGACCGCCGGGCGGCATGCTCATCGGTGCGCCTCGAATGCAGCGGCCATGCGAACAACAGCGGTGTGGCAGTCAATACTCACAGGACGTTCTCCGGAGCGGATTCGGCTGGGCGGGTCGGCGCAGGCCGGGGTTCCGTCGGAACACCCTGTGCCTGCGGCCTTTCGGGCTCGGGCACACGTTCGCCGCTCTTGTCGCCCGACTCCGCGCCGTCATTCTGGCCCGCCTCAGCGGCGGGCTCGGGCTCGCGATCCGCTCGATTTTCGTCCGGTGTCTCCGCCGTCGGTTCCCGCAATTGCCCGGCTTCCTTCTGCTCACCGTCCTTCTCGCCTTGGCCGCCCATCCCGGACATCTGGCCGACTTGCTGCATCGCACTCTGAACGCCCTGCATGATGCCTTGAGGAATAGCCGCGGCCATCCCCATCATCTGCATCGGAATCTGAGCTGCCTGCCCCGCCATGCCCATCATCTGCCCGAGCTGACCCCCCTGGCCCGCGGAGCTCCCCGCGGACTGCGCGGCCCCTGCGCCACCGGCGGCGCTGGCGGGCTCGATTGCCCCACCGGCGCTCTGGATCTCTTGTTGGGCTGCGCCGTCCGTGTTCTGATACGCGGTGCCCGCCGCAGACAGGTTCGCGTCAAAACGTCCCTCACGGGCAAGCGTCTCGGCTACAGCTTCGGTGACAGCAGTCGCAATCTCAGGCATGATCGCGGCCACCATTACGCTCATCGGGTCGGAGCCCGGCGGGACTGCGGGAACCCCCGGTACCGTGACCTCGGCGGGGTCCCAATTGAGCTCCTCGACATTGACCCTGAGACCAGGTTCAGTCATCGGTTACCGTTCCCTCGATCGCGCGAGACAGCGGGTCGCTGCCTCCGACAGCTACGGCGGCTTTGGCGTCTGGGAGCTCATACGCTTCCTCTAACAACATTTCGCCAAGGGCCAGCAACCGCTTCCCTTCTGCTATCGACACCTCACTTGGTGCAGTAGCCATCGCTTACCTGCTCAAACTCGCGACAACGTCCGCGCTCTGTCGCATGCGCAGCTATCCCCTTCAGAAGTCGTTTCAGCAAATGGTACCCGAGCCCGAGTGCCCCTAACCGCGCCAAATCCGGCGCTACACCACGTGCGGTGGGGCCTTGATTCCGCAGATCCGATGACCTGAGCGGTTAGCTGTCAAACACCTCGCGCGCGACCTTGCATGCGGTGTTGGCGGCGGGGAAGCCGGCGTAACCGCTGGAGTGGTAGATGACCTCGGCTATCTCATCCTCGGTGAGCCCGTTGTTGCGGGCGATCTGCACGTGGGACTTGAGCTCGTCGGTGGCGCGCAGGGAGATAAGGATGCCGAGCGTGACAAGGCTGCGATCGCGGCGGCTCAGACCCTCGCGGCCCCACAGTCGGCCGAAGACGTTGTCGATGCCGATCTCGAGAAGCTCGTCGCCGAACTTGCCGTCGCGGAAGTTCACCTCACCCTCGGGCACCGCACCCGGCAGCAGCTCGCGGAAGACCTGAAGTCCCTTTTCACGCGCATCAGTCATGCCGCCCACCTTGGCACGGTGCGCGCTATCTCTGATCCCCGGCCGCCACGTTGTACCACTCCGAGAAGTCGGCCGTGCTGAATCCGCGCGCGGCGATGTAATCCCTCTGGCTTTGGTAGTAATCCTCGAGGCCCTGGTTGAGGCGCTGCGCAGTGGGCGGCGACATGAGAGTCCCGCCCTCGACGTACTTGTCGATCGAGCCTTCGAGCGGACCATTCTCGAGCCCTATGCATGTTGCGGCGATGGCATGAACGACGTCATCCATGGCCTGGTGACGTTCCTTCGTCGGAACGTCCCCGTCTTGGTCAGTTGTACTTGCCGCCAAGCCGGACAGCGTCGCGGCTTCCCGAATAGCGCCCGGGCCAACGGTTTCCGCGACCGTCCTGGATGTGCATCCCGCCTTCGCCGCGTCAATCACCACCTGTCTGGCCCTGTCGTATGCGCTCTCAACGAAGCGTGCACCGGAGTCGGGTTCCGTTGCCATGACCGCGAAAATGCTTCTGGCCGAGGAGAAATCATCGGCCGAGTCACCCAGGCGTCCGAAGCCCCGCACTCCGTCGTCATTGCCTGCCATCGCGCCCTGGTAGGGGGTGAGGGCAGCGGCGAAGGCGGTGACGAGTTTCGGGTTCATCTCGCCGATCGGTGAATGCGACAGGCCGAGGAACCCGTGAGATATTGAGGTCAATTCACCTCGACTGCCAGCCAAGAAATCGGCAAGCGAATGAGCGGATTCGCCGGCGAGGGTTGCGGTTAACGGATCAGTCGATGAGGCGTCGCGCCCGATCCAGACAAAGTACTCGCCCGCTTTAGCTCCATCATCTGGCCAGTCGTAGGTGCTGATTTCGTTTAGGAACTCGGGGCCGTCCGGCCCGGCCAAGATTTGGTGGACAGCTGCAGGATTGCTGCTCGACGGCAACGTGGGCTCCGCATTCGAGCATGCCCCTAAAACGGCCAACGGCAATGTGACCGCAAGTGCCCATTTCCAGCGCGACACTTTTTGCACTTCGGTTCTACTCCTACTTGCTGCCTTTGCCCTGCTCGTACTCGTCACCGAAAGTGACGAGCGCGTCGCCCCAGCCGTTGGCCACAGAATAGTCACGCAAGGCCTGGTAGTAGTTCTCGATCTCGCCGGGCCGAGTCTGCAGGACCTGGTCCGGTGTCATCAGTGTGTCGCCGATAATGAAACTGCGAATGGAGTTGGTCGGAGCGGCGCCCTTTTCGAAGATTTCACTGGCAACTGCCCATTTCTGCATGTTGTCGATTTCGGTGAAGCTGTACGTGGGCACTTCATGCGAGGTCTGCCCGAGCAACTTGTCGAGCAGATAGTCGTGCCCGAGAGAGCCGACCACGGGCAGCTTTCCGGTCATCTCACCGATCGCGGCATTCAGAGCCTCGCGTCGTATGTCGTAGCTCGAGTCGACCTCAGCCATGTCCGCGGCCCCATTCAGCACACCGAGCATTCGTCCTGAGTGTCCTAGTGCCGTGCCATCGGCAGGTCCCCCGTTCCTTACCGCATTCTCCGTATCTTGCTGATACTGGAGAATCGACTCGTATGCCTTCTGATTGAAATTCGCAGCAGCGGTCGGGTCGGTGTCGATGACGGAGAAGACGTTTCGCGCATGCGAGTACTCGCCGGCTAGCTGGCCGTCGAGCATGCCGAAACCCGGTGCCGGATCAGTCCTGTCGCCGATCATCGCCTCTTGATAAGGCCCGAGGGCATCGGCGTACCCCTGGACAAGTTCGGGATTGACAGCGCCTAGTCCGGAGCCGCCGAAAGTTCCCATCCCAGCGAGCTTGTCACGCTCGTCACCGAGATAATCCGCTACAGCGTAAGCGGTTTCGCCCGCCCTGCGGTCCATATCGAAATTGTTGCCATTGGCCGCGTCGTCGACCCAGTCGGTCAGCGTTCGGGCGGCAGCGCCGTTGTCGGTCCATGCGTGCGTCGCCACGTTGTCGAGGAACTCCCGGCCGCCGTCGCCGGTTATGAACTTATGATCGATGATGGCGTCGCGGCCGGCCGATTTGAAGATGTCCTGGACGACCCCGTCGATTTCGTTGGTGTGGCCGCCTCCTTCAAGGATTTCCGCACCCCGCGTCATCAGGCCGTCATCGAGGAAGGTGCCGTATTGGAACCGTTGGTCACCGTCCGCGACGAAGCCTGCGACGGTCTTAAGGTCGTCCTCGGTAGGCAGTTCGAACAGCGGATAGCCCTCTGGATTCGGTAGCGAGACCAGACCGGGCGCGTCGAGGGTTTCCTGAATGCTCGTAGGCAGCAGGTCCTTGCTGCCGTACACCATCTCGGGGGAGACTTCGGGAAAGATTTCCGACGTGGTTGTGATCTTCGGGACCTGAACTCTGCCGTTGCTCAGCATCTGCCAAGAGTTGGCGAGGATGCCCTTCTTGTCTCCGAGCCTGTCCCGCACCTCGGAGAGTTGTTGCAGTGACATGTTGTGCGTCTGGTAGCCCATCTGGGCGAGGATCATCTGCTGTTCGGTGTTGAGTGTGGCGTTGCCCGCGATCTGGTCGTCGGTGATCGAGTCGAGGACTTCATCAACCTTCGCTGCGTCCTCCGCGTCGCCATTGAGAGCGCCCTCGACTGTCTCCCTCGCCCATCGCTCCGTTTCTTCCTTCTTGTCGCCCCCCGCGAACTGCGGCCCATCCGACAGCGGGCTGAACTTCGGCAGGCCCTCCGCCATCTGCTTGTCGATGTCACCGAAAATGGTCAACAACCGCTGCACAGCCGCGGTCCACGCCTGCGCAGTGTTCTTCAACACCGGCGGAAGTGTCGGCGGCGGAGTGGCGACGCCATCGTCGGAGACCTGCCAGCCCTGCCCGCGCAGGGCGGTCACGATCCCCAAGACCGCCGACCTGGCCTGCGCGAGGTGCGTCCCACCGATCTGTAATACCTGTTGTGCCTGGGCCAGTCGATTCCGGAAGCCCGCCTGCTTGGCGAGGTCGCGTTCGGCCCGGGATAGCGCCGCGTCCGCCGCCGTGCCCTGCCAGCCGCCCTGCAGATCGCGTATCGCCGCACGCTGCGCTTCCAGCGTCGAGTCCAGCTGCGCCACCTTGCCGCCCAGGCTGACTGCAGCACCTGTCAACGCCTCGGGGTTAGTGGCCTCCACCACCGACACCGACACCGACATTCGCTCAGTATCTCCCAGCCAGAATTACTTCGGTGCCAAGAATCCGACCGGACCAGCCGCGATGCACACCGACAGTGCAGCGGTGTTGGCCCGCACATTGATCACGTCGCCCGCCCCCGACAGCCGCACATAGACACGGTTCAGCCCGGGCCGCACCGGCACCTTCGTCTCGGTCCCCTCCGCCAGCGACATGGTCATCGAGCCGTCGCTGTTGGCCAGGTAGTTGATCTCGGCCGTCCATTCGGCCGGCAACAGCGGGCCGTCAAGCGGCATCCGCACTCCGAAGTCCGGCTGGACGAGGTAGCCGCATTGCGGCGCCGGACCCTCGACGATCGTCCGCACCCACGTCACCTTTGCGTCGACGAGACGCCCCCCGGAGTCCAGCATGCGCAGTTCCGTTGTGGTGCCCGCGAATTCGGGACGATCCCGCAGTAACGCGAACATGTGGCTGGCCAGGTTCTCCGGCCATGCCACCCGCTGCAGCACCATCGGGTCGACCTCCTGGTCAAGCATCGGCGCATCAGTGGCCGCAGCCAGCCCCGCCCGCGCGTTCTGCAGATACGGCTGCGCCGGGTTATCCCGCCAGCTCGTCAAGAACGTCGCCGTCGAATACAAGCTGCTCGCCACGAATACGCCTGTGAGGCTCACGATTACCCCAGTCCGCGCCGAAGAGGAGTCCAGCCACCGCGACCGCTCGCGGTTCGGCGCGCACAACCCGACCGCCATCAGCAGCGCCAGCACCACCACAAGATCGGGCAGGTACCGCAGCGTCTGCGCCAATTCCAAAGCCGTGAACCGCGACGACCGCATCAGATAGATCGGAATCTGACACGCCACCGCATAACCAAGCGCCACCAGCCACACCGCGCCGATGCGTTCCTTGCGCACCAACGACACCGCCACCACCGCGGCCAGCGCCACCCAACCCAGCACCATCACCGTCACCGGCGGCGTCGCCCACGGCGACGCCGGCGCCCACCGCTGCCAATCCCACGGCCCACCAACCAGACCCGGCACAATCCCGTGAGTCACCGAGCGGCTCAACAGATCCCACGTCATCGCCACGTCGAAGCTCCAGCGCTTCTGGTCGACGACGACCAGATAGACGACGATCCACGCCGCCGTCACCACCAGCGAGGGCACCCACAGCCGAAAACCACGCCGCCACACGTCCGCCACGGAACCCGAACCCGTGACGTACGCATGAAGCGCCGCGACCGTGAACGCGACGAACGGGATGACGCCCGCCTTCTCGAAGAACAGCAACCCGCCCAGGAACACCAGAACCCCGGTGAGCGCATACCGCCGATTGCCGGTGCGCACCAACATGATCGCGTCGCCGCACACCCAGGCCAGCGCCGCGAGCATCGGCAGCGAGTTCAGCGCCGCCGCCCACCACGCGAACCCCGGCACGCCCAGCGGCGTGAACAACGCGAACGTCAACGGCAGCAACAACACCGGGCGCCAGCCGACAATCACGTACAACGCCCGCAGCAACGCCAGCGACGCCAGCAGCTGCAGCACCACAAGACTGATCGCCGGCCCGATCCAGTTCAACGGCGCCAGCCTCGTGATCCCGCCCGCAACCAGGAACGCGCCGGGCATGACGTGCCCGTCGTGGTCGTCGAACAGATGCTCCGGCGAGAACAACCCCAACGTGCCCGCCCGGCCGATCAGGATCAGGTCGTCCCAATAGAAATAGCCACCGAACGCCAGCACCGCCCGGATGGCCAACTGCACCACGATCAGCGCGGCGGCAGTGCGGGCAACCCAGTTCATTTCCCGTCGAGGGTACGGTCCAAGCCTGCCCCGAACCGCCGTCGGTATGGTGAGCCGATGCGCACACTGGTGACGGGAGCAGCCGGATTCATCGGATCGACGCTGGTAGATCGCCTGCTCGCGGACAATCACTCCGTCATCGGCGTCGACGACCTCAGCTCCGGTCGCAGTGAGAACCTGGGCCCGGCCGAACGGCACGCCGACTTCGAGTTCGTCAAGGCCGACATCGTCGACGCCGACCTGATCGGGCTGCTCGCCGACACCACGCCGGAGGTGATCTTCCACCTCGCCGCCCAGATCTCGGTGCGCCACTCGGTGGACGACCCGCCCTTCGATGCCGCCGTCAACGTCGTGGGCACCGTGCGCCTGGCCGAGGCGGCCCGCCGTGCCGGCGTGCGCAAGATCGTGCACACCTCGTCGGGCGGATCCATCTACGGCACGCCGCCGTCCTATCCGACCAACGAGGACGCGCCCACCGACCCGACCTCGCCGTACGCCGCGGGCAAGGTCGCCGGCGAGGTCTACCTCAACACGTTCCGCAACCTCTACGGCCTGGACTGCTCACACGTCGCCCCGGCCAACGTCTACGGCCCCCGCCAGGACCCGCACGGCGAAGCAGGTGTGGTGGCGATCTTCGCCCAGGCCCTGCTCGCCGGGCGGACGACCAAGATCTTCGGCGACGGCAACGACACCCGCGACTACGTGTTCGTCGACGACGTCGTCGACGCCTTCGTCCGGGCGTCCGGCGAAGCCGGGGGAGGGCAGCGCTTCAACATCGGCACCGGGGTGGAAACCTCAGTGCGCCAACTACATACGGCGATCGCGATCGGCGGTCGGAGCGCCCGACGAACCCGAGTTCCACCCGCCCCGCCTCGGCGACCTGCGACGGTCCTGCCTCGACATCAGCCGGGCGGAGTCGGTGCTGGGCTGGCGGCCGCCGTCAAACTCGACGACGGTGTCGCCCGGACGGTCGACTTCTTCCGCCAGCAATAAAAGATTGTAAGCACTCACTATCTGTTGTAGGGTCGCCGCCATGACCTACGACGTGATCGTTCGCAACGGACTGTGGTTCGACGGCACCGGAGCACTCCGCCGCAGGTCCGCACGCTGGGCATTCGCGACGGCATCGTCGCCGCGGTGTCCGAGACGCCGCTCGACGAGACGGGCTGCCCCGACGTGATCGACGCTGCCGGCAAATGGGTCGTGCCCGGCTTCATCGACGTGCACACCCACTACGACGCCGAGGTCCTGCTCGACCCCGGCCTGCGCGAGTCGGTGCGGCACGGCGTCACCACGGTCCTGCTCGGCAACTGCTCGCTGTCGACGGTCTACGCCGACAAAGAAGACGCCGCCGACTTGTTCAGCCGCGTGGAAGCGGTGCCGCGCAAGTTCGTCCTCGGTGCGCTGGAAGCCAAGAAGACATGGTCGACGCCCGCGGAGTACGTCCGCGCGCTGGACGACCTGCCGCTCGGGCCGAATGTCAGTTCCATGCTCGGCCATTCGGACCTGCGCGCCACAGTGCTGGGCCTCGACCGTGCGACCACCGAAGGCGTCAAGCCGACCGACGCCGAACTGCGACCGGATGACCGACCTGCTCGACCAGGCGCTGGACGCCGGTCTGCTCGGCCTGTCCGGCATGGATGCGCCCATCGACAAACTCGACGGTGACCGCTTCCGGTCCCGTGCGCTGCCGTCGACCTTCGCGACCTGGCGGGAACGGCGCAAGCTGATCTCGGTGCTGCGCAAGCGCCGCCGCATTCTGCAGAGCGCGCCGAACACGAAGAGCCCGATCTCGGCGCTGATGTTCTTCCTGACCAGCAGCCGGATGTTCGGCCGCCGCCCCGGCGTTCGGATGAGCCTGCTGGTGTCGGCCGACGCCAAGTCCGCGACCGGTGCGGTGCACGTATTCGGGCCCGGCACAAGGCTTCTCAACAAGCTGTTCGACTCGTCGGTGCGTTTCCAGCATCTGCCGGTGCCGTTCGAGCTGTACTCCGACGGCATCGACCTGCCCGTCTTCGAGGAGTTCGGCGCGGGCACCGCCGCGCTGCATCTGCGCGACCAGATCGAGCGCAACGAACTGCTCGCCGACACCGAGTACCGCCGACGGTTCCGCCGCTCGTTCGATCGCAAGCAAGCTCGGGCCGAGCGTTGTGGCACCGCGACTTCCACGACGCCACCATCGTCGAATGCCCCGACAAGTCGCTGATCGGCAAGAGCTTCGGCCAGATCGCCGACGAGCGCGGCCTGCATCCGCTGGACGCGTTCCTCGATGTGCTGGTGGAGAACGGCGAACGCAACGTGCGGTGGACGACGATCGTCGCGAATCACCGGCCCAAGTATCTCGACAGGCTCGCCGCGGATCCGTCCATCCACATGGGGTTCTCCGACGCCGGCGCCCACCTGCGCAACATGGCCTTCTACAACTTCTCGGTGCGACTGCTGAAGCGGGTGCGCGACGCCGAACGCGCCGGACGTCCGTTCCTGACCGTCGAACGTGCGGTGCATCGGCTCACCGCCGAGGTGGCCGACTGGTTCGGCCTCGACGCTGGCACCCTGAGGGAAGGTGAGCGTGCCGACTTCGTCGTGATCGACCCTGCGGGACTTGATGATTCGGTGAACGCGCTACCACGAAGAGACCGTCCCCTTCTACGGCGGGCTGTCCCGCATGGTCAACCGCAACGACGCCGCGGTGGTCGTGACGGCGGTCAACGGCGCCGTCGTGTACCGCAACGGCCAGTTCCGCGAGGGCTACGGTACGACGGTGAAGTCGGGCCGCTTCCTGCCGGCCGGTGCCGGCCAGCTCACGAAAACGTCTGTCTGACATGGCCAGAACCCAGCAGCAGCGCCGTGAGGAAACCGTGGCGCGGCTGCTCGATGCCAGCATCAACACGATCATCGAGGTCGGATATGCGCGGGCGTCGGCCGCGGTGATCGCCAAGCGTGCCCAGGTGTCCGACGGCGCGCTGTTCCGGCATTTCCCGACGATGGGCGATTTCATGGCGGCCACCGCCCGCGAAGTGATGCGACGCCAGCTGGGCCTGTTCACCAAACAAGTCGCCGAGATACCCGCCAGCGAGCCGGCATTGGAGGCGGCGTTGACGATCATGCGGGATGTGACCGGCAACCCGACCAACGCCGTGATGTACGAACTGCTGATCGCGGCCCGCACCGACGAGAAGCTGAAAGCCACGCTGCAAGAAGTACTCACCGAGTACGCCAACAACATCTACGACGTCGCCCGGTCGCTACCGGGCGCCGACCAGATCCCGGAGGACACCTTCGTCGCGTTGGTGGCGATCCTCACCAACACATTCGACGGCGCCGCGATCGTCCGCGCCGTGCTCCCGCAGCCCGACATCGAGGCCGGACGAATCGCATTGCTGACGGCGCTGCTGAACGGGCAGCTGCCGACGGACCCCTAACTCTGCTCGGGCACCTGGGCGTTCTGCAGTGCGACGGCACGCGCCAGCCGGGCGTACTTCAGCTCGATGTCCTTGAACCGCATGTACGCCGACAGCGTGGTGAACGCGAACGCGATGATCAACGCGTACAGCATCAGGTCCGTACCGCGGTCCACGCCAACCCAATTCGCGACGACGGTGGTGTCGTCGGGGCGCAGGATCGCGTAGATCCCGGCGACCACGAACAGCACGTAGCCGACCTTCACCCACGCCTTCGACTTGGCCCTGCGACGCCCGCGCAGCAGGAACACCAGCAGCGCGAGCACCGACACGATCAGCAGCGCCTGGATCCAGTTCATCGCGACATCCTCCCTCGCAACAAGCCGTCGAAGACGATGTTGACGCCGTTCAGCAGTGGCTGGCCCTTCGACTTCGAGTAGTCGGTGTACAGAATCTCGACGGGCTCTTCGGTTACCCGCCAACGGTTTTCGTAGGCCAGGGTGATGAACTCACTTGCGTGGCTCATGCCGCTCATGGTGATGTTCAGTGCGTCGGCCACGGTCTTGTTGAACACCCGCAGCCCGTTGTGCGCGTCCGTCAACCCGAGTTTGCGGCTGCGCGGGCTCAGCCACGCCGCCGCACGCAGCACCACCCGCTTCAGGTAGCGGGGTGTGGCTGACCACGCCCGGCTCGGCGAACCGGGTGCCGATCACGAGGTCGACGTCCTCGGCGGACAACCGGTCGATCATCCGGACGACGTCCTTGACTTGGTGCTGTCCGTCGGCGTCGAACGTCGCGAACACCGCCGCACCGGGCCTGCTGCGGGCGTACTCGACACCGGTCTGGATCGCCGCGCCCTGCCCGAGGTTCACCGGATGGCGCACGACGTGGGCACCAGCCCGCAAGCGCCACATCAGAGGTGTCGTCGCGGCTGCCGTCGTCAACACAGACGACGTGGTCGAAAACGGAGCGAACGTCAGTGATGACGTCGCCGATGACGCTGGCCTCGTTGAAGGCGGGGACGACGATCCAAACGTCGTGGTATCGCGTGTCGATGGGGAACAAAATACAGGGTCACGGCCCCGGCTCCCTGGCAAGCGCGCCCAGGTGCACGGCGATCCCGACCAGCGGCCCGCACAGCAAGGCGATCACCGTGCGGGTCTCCAGGCCCACCGGCAGCAGCAGCAACAGCGCCGACGCGACCGTCGCCGACACCCATCCCAGCGAATACGCCCGGTGCATCGCCGCCGCGACCGTCGCCGCGCCGGTCAGCGTCAACAACGCGATCGCGACAGCCGCCGCGGTCAACCAGGCCAGCAGCGCGCCGTCGGCCACATACGTCAGCCCCGAACGCACTGCGCAGCAGCCACGGGCCGAAAACCCCGGCCAGAACCACACCCAGCAGGCCCAGTCCCGTCACCACCGCCGCCGGCGTCACCAGCGCCCGAAGCCGCTCGGTGCGCTGGTCGACGAAATGGGCGATCAGATTGCCTTGCATCGCCGTCAGCGGCACCAGCAGCGGTGCGCGCGTCAGCGTCACCGCCAGGATCACCACGCCGCCCGTCGCGCCCAGGTCCCCCGACGTCGCCTTGAGCAGCACCGGGAAGCCCATCACCAGGATCGCGCTGGCGCCCGCGGCGGCGATCGAATGCGACGCACCGCGCAGGAACGTCACGGTGCCCCCTGGCGTCAGCAGCCGCGCCGCGGCGCGCGTCGCCGGCGAGGCGATCAACAGCACCAGCCAGGCCACCGCGCCCGCGACGGTGGCCCACAGGTATCCGACCAAACCCCAGCCCACCACGAACGTCGCCGCCGCCACCGCCACCCGCATGCCGGCATCGGTCACCATCAGCGAGCCGTACTGGCTCCACCGGCTC
The DNA here is from genome assembly GCA_963765155.1 of uncultured Actinomycetota bacterium. Classification (GTDB taxonomy): domain Bacteria; phylum Actinomycetota; class Actinomycetes; order Mycobacteriales; family Mycobacteriaceae; genus Mycobacterium. Next base: position 182,700 of record CAVXVJ010000022.1, on the reverse strand, counting down.
ACCCCGGCGAGCATGCCGAGCAGCGTGGCGTGCAGGCAGAAACCGGCCAGCCCGACACTCAGCAGCGCCACACTCAACCATCGCGCCTCGACGAACACGTGCGGCGACCACAGCGGCGACGTCAAGGCGATCACCGCCGCGGCCACCACGCCGACCATCGCCGCCACCCGCATCGGATGCGTCCGCGGCCCCGCGACGACTTCCGTGTAGCGGGCCGAGCGCACCTCCCGCGTCGCCTCCTGCAGCAGACCGAACGCCGCGCCGGTCGCAAGCCCGAACGCCCCCCAGAACACCCCGAACACCGAGAAGCCGGCCGGTTCGAGATCGCGGGCCGCCAGGTACAGCACCGCATAGCCGCACAGCGCGGACAGCACCGTCGCCGTGCCGACGCGGGTCACGCTGGCGCGTGTAATCGGGCCGGTGGGGGCGCCCGCGTCGGTCACGGTCCGTCCAAGGCCGGCAACCTCGTCGAGTACAACCACGCGTCCCACAGCGGGCGCAGCGACTCGTGCGAATAGTTGGCGGCCAGGCCGGTGAAGTCGTCGGTGACCGCGGTGCCGTGACGGTAGCGCGTCGTCCAATCCCGCAGCAGCGCAAAGAAATCCTCGTCACCGAGGCGCCCCCGCAGCACGTGCAGCGTGATCGCGCCGCGCTTGTACACCCGGTCGTCGAACATGTCGCGCGGCCCGGGGTCGGACAGCAGCAGGTTCTGCGGCGAGCCGGCCAGTCGTTGGTAGTAATGGCGCGCCCACTCGTCGGCGCTGTGCCCGCCGCTGTGCTCCGACCACAGCCATTCCGCATAGCAGGCGAAGCCCTCGTGCAACCAGATGTGGCGCCAGCGTTTCGCGGTGACCGAGTTGCCGAACCACTGGTGGGCCAGTTCGTGGGCGATCAGCCGCTCGGCGCTGCCCTGGCCGTCGCAGTGGTTGGCGCCGAAGATCGAAATGCCCTGCGCCTCAAGGGGTATCTCCAGCTCGTCGTCGGTCACCACGACGGTGTAGCCGGTCGACAGCGGGTACGGCCCGAACAACTTGACGAACAACTTCATCATCTTCGGCTGGTCGGCGAAGTCGCGGTCGAAGTTGCTGCGCAGCCGTTGCGGCAGCACAGCGTGTATCTGAACACCGTTCTTGGCCAGCCGACACCGCTCGTAGGGGCCGATCTGCAGCGTCACCAGATAGGTCGACGTCGGCTCGGCCTGCTCGTAGGTCCACGTGGTCATGCCTGCGCGGGCGCGTCGGGACACCAACTCTCCGTTGGCGATTGCGTAGTAGGGGCTTTCGGTGCTGATCCTGATGCGGTAGCTGGCCTTCGCGCTGGGGTGGTCGTCGCACGGAAACCAGGACGCGGCGCCGTTGGGCTGTCCGGCGACCAGCACACCCTCCGTCAGCTCCTCGAAACCCACTTCGCCCCAAAGGGATCGGATGGGCCGCGGCGTTCCGCCGTAGCGCACGACGATCGTCATCGCCGCGCCTGCGGGTAATGCCGAAGGTAGCGCGATGTGCAGCTTGCCCGCCGAGGACCGGAACTGTGCGGGGCGACGGCCGTTCACCGATACCTTGGTCACGGTCAGCGCGTCCGACAGATCCAGCGTGAACGTGCGCAGCGACGCCAGCGTCACGGCGGTGATGGTGGACGAGCCGGACAGCCGGTTGATGGCCACCTTGTATTCCAGGTCCAGCTCATACCGCGACACCCGGTAACCGAAGTTGCCGTTGGCGGGCAGATAGGGGTCGATGACTACGGGCGGGGACTTCTTGATCGCCTTCTTGGTCCTCACGCGGCGGTATCTTCTGTTTTCCCTGAGGGCTCCGGTTTGTCGGCCGCGCTTCTTACGGAACACATTCCACGGCGCGATCGGGTTGCCCTGCCAGCGGGTGGAGGGCGGCACCTCGTCGCCGCGCATGACCAGTGAGGCCGGCCCGACGGTCGCCCCGGCGCCGATGCGTGCGGCCGGGCAATGCCACGCAGTGTGTTCCGAGCGTCGAACCCTCTTCCAGCACAACGGTGTCCATCCGCATGATCCGGTCGTGGAACAGGTGGGTCTGCACCACGCAGCCACGGTTGACGGTGGCAGCCCTGCCGAGCGTGACCAGGTCCGCCTCGGGCAGCCAGTACGTCTCACACCAGACGCCGCGGCCGATCCTGGCGCCAAGGGCGCGCAGCCACAGGTTCATCACCGGGGTGCCACTGGCGGCGCGGGCGAACCACGGCGCGGCGACCGTCTCGACGAAGGTGTCCGAGACCTCGTTGCGCCACACGAACGACGACCACAAGGGATGCTCGATCGCGCGGATGCGCCCGACCACAAGCCATTTCGCGATGACCGCGATGCCGCCGGCGACCGCGCCCGCCGCCAACAGCACCACGCCTCCCGCCAACGCCGCCCACAGCCAGCCGAACGAGACCGCCAGCCACTGCACCGCGAACAGCACCGCCACCCCGATCCCGAACGTCACGATCAGCGGTCCCACGCGGCACGTCTCCACCATGGCCCGCAAGAACTTCAGCCGCAGCGACGGATGGAACGTGCGCAGCACGTCGGCCGCGGTCGGCTGGCGGCGCAACCGAACCGGCGGACTGCCCAGCCACGACGAGCCCGCCTTGGCCTTGTGCGGTGTCGCGGACAGCACCGCCACCAGCCCGTCGTCGGGCACCCGCCGGCCAGGTTGCGTGATGCCCGAGTTCCCGAGGAACGCGCGCCTGCCGATGGTCGCCTTGGCGACGTGTATCCAGCCCCCGCCCAGTTCGTAGGACGCGACCATGGTGTCGTCGGCCAGGAACGCGCCGTCCTCGATGACGGTGAACTTCGGGATCAGCAGGGCCGTCGAAATCTCGGTTCCCCGGCCGACTTTCGCGCCGAGCAGCCGCAGCCACCACGGCGTCAGCAGGCTGGCATACACCGGGAACAGATAGTTGCGGGCCGCGTCCATCAGCCGTTCGGTGGCCCACAGCTGCCAGCCGACCCGGCTGCGCACCGGGTGGTAGCCCTCGGGCATCCCCAGCGACAGCGCCCGCACGCCGACCACCGTCAACAGCGCGTAGGTCACGACCGCGGCCAGCGTCGCCGCCGGCGTCCACAGCGCCGCCGGTATCAGAGCCGAGGTCAACGAATCGGCGTCGCGAACGGCCCAGCCGATCACGGCCAGCCCGACGCCCAACGCCACCAACGGCAAACCGCCCAGCAGCACCGACGTCACGCCGTAGACCGCGACCCACCACGGCGCCCGCCGCGGGCGATGGTCCGGCCACGGGTGACGCGCCTTGCCCGACTTCACCGCGGGCGAGCCCTTCCAGTACTGGCCGTTCTTGACCTTGCCCACCACTCCCGAGCCGGGTGCGACGTCGGCGTCCTTGCCGACGACGGCACCGGGAAGCAGCGTGGTGCGGGCACCGATGGTGGCGTCGTTGCCGACGGTGATGCGGCCGACGTGGAAGTGGTCGCCGTCGATCCAGTGCCCGGACAGGTCGACCTCGGGCTCGATCGAGCAGCGGTGCCCCAGTTTGGCCATGCCGGTCACCGGCGGCGCCGAGTGCAGGTCGACGCCCTTGCCGACCTTGTTGCCCAGCGCGCGGGCGTAGTACACCATCCACGGCGCCCCGGCCAGGTTCTCGGCGCCGCTGGCCTCCCCGAGCCGTTCGGCGACCCACACCCGCAGGTGCACCGACCCGCCGCGGCGATACGTGCCGGGTTCCAAACCTGACAGCAGCAGCCGCGCGCCCAGCACAGCGATGCCCATCCGGCCCAGCGGGGTGATGAAAGCGACGAAGCCGGCGGCGACCCACCACCAACCGACGGTCACCGTCCACGGCACCAGGGCCATCGTCGCCGCCACGTTGTTCACCAGCGCCAGCCACACCACCCACTGCATCCCGGTCAGGGTGGCCAGCGGCAACGACAGGGCCACCTGGGCGATCTGGGTCAGCCTCGGCGTCGGCTTCACCGTGCGGGTTTCGACCCGGGGCGGCGGGTCCAGTTCGTCGAGGAAGCCGGCCAGCGATCCCAGCCGCGGATGGTCGTACAGGTCCGCGACCGTCACCTGCGGATACCGCTGGCGCATGGCCGCCACCAGCTGCGCGGCGGACAGCGATCCACCGCCCAGCGCGTGGAAGTCGGCCTCGGGCCCGTCGACCTGCGCGGCCAGCACGTCGCGCCAGAGCCCGGCCAGCCAGCCCATCGTGCCGCCCAGGTCCGAGGCCGAGTCGTCCGTGTCGACCGGCCAGGGCAGCGCATCGCGGTCGACCTTGCCGGATGTGCGGGTGGGCAGCTCGTCGACCAGCACGAGCCGCGGCACCAGCGCGGCAGGCAGCGACTCGGCCAGCGTCGCGCGCGCGGCCGCCACGTCGAACGACGGGTCGGCGCTGGCGATGTAGCCGACGAGCAGGGGGGTGCCGCTGGCCGTGCGTCGCACCGCGGCCGCGCCGCCGCTCACACCCGGCAGGTGCACCAGCGCGGCGTCCACCTCACCCAGTTCGATCCGACGGCCACCGACCTTGACCTGGTCGTCGGCCCGGCCGACGAAGTAGAGGCCGTCGGCTTCGAGCCGGACCAGGTCACCGCTGCGGTAGGCGCGCGGCCACTGGAGCGTCGGCATCGGCGCGTACTTCTCGGCGTCCTTGTCCGCATCCAGGTAGCGGGCCAGCCCGACCCCGCCGATGACGAGCTCGCCGACCTCGCCATGTGCGACGGGAACACCTTGTTTGTCGACCACCGCCAGGTCCCAGCCGGGCAGCGGCAGCCCGATGCTGACCGGCCCCTTGCCGTCGAGCCTCGCGGCGCAGGCCACCACGGTGGCCTCGGTCGGGCCGTAGGTGTTCCACACTTCGCGACCGTCGACCGCCAGCCGCTCGGCGAGATCGGGTGGGCAGGCCTCGCCGCCGAAGATCAGCAGGCGCACGGCCTCCAGCGCCTCGGCGGGCCACAACGCCGCCAGCGTCGGCACCGTCGACACCACGGTGATGTCGCGGGACACCAGCCACGGGCCCAGGTCCATGCCACTGCGCACCAGCGAGCGCGGCGCCGGTACCAGGCACGCCCCGTGCCGCCACGCCAGCCACATCTCCTCGCACGACGCGTCGAACGCCACCGACAACCCGGCAAGCACCCGGTCGTTGGGACCAATCGGGTTGTCCTGCAAGAACATCCGTGATTCGGCGTCGACGAACGCCGCCGCGCTGCGGTGTGTGACCGCGACGCCCTTCGGGGTGCCGGTTGATCCGGAGGTGAAGATGATCCACGCGTCGTCGCGGCCCAGCGGGGCTGCGGCGCGCCATCCGCGCGATTCACCGGGCCAGCGGACCAGGCCCTGTTCGGTGATGACCGCCACGACGTTCGCCTCGGTGAACACCAACTCCGCGCGCTCATCGGGGTCGTCGGCGTCGACCGGAACGTACGCGGCGCCGGTGGCCAGCGTCGCGAGGATCGCCACGTAGAGCGCGTAGCTGCCGGACGGCATCCGGATGCCGATGCGGTCACCGCGGCCGATGCCGCGGGCCGCCAGCCACTGGACGCTCTCCTCGATGTCGGCGATCAGCTCCGCGTAGGTGAGTTGCACCTCGCCGTCGTCGAGTGCGGGTGAATCGGGGTGGCGGGCTGCGGTGTCATAAAGGATGTCGATCAGCGTGCGCGGCTCGGCAGCCAACGGCGACAGCACGTACTGAGCGGGAATTTCCTGCGTCGCCACGCGTATAAAACTACTCAGCGCGAGCCGATGCGCGTCTGCGCCGGACCCGGCGTGTGATCACAATTGCCCGCCCGATTTCGCCTGAACCCCCCGGCCTGGCAGAATCGGCCGTGGAGGGGAGTACTCCTTTCGCCGCGGTGTCGTCATCACGTCGGCCGTCAACGGACGACCGGTGCTGCGGGCCGACCACAACACGTCTGTAGCGTCGTGGCGGTGGAAGAGACCTCCGGCGTTGTTTGACGACCGGAGGCTATTGAATGCATGTAACCCAACTCGAGTGGATCATCACGCTGAGCGTGACGATCGCCGTTCTGCTGTTCGACGTGGTGGTGATCGGGCGTCGGCCGCACGAACCGTCCAAACGCGAACTCGTGGTTGCGTTGACGATCTACATCGGGCTTGCGATCGGTTTCGGGCTGTGGACGTGGTTCTACCACGGCAGCCAGTACGGGCTGGAGTTCTTCGCCGGCTGGCTCACCGAGTACAGCCTGTCGGTGGACAACTTGTTCATCTTCTTGATCATCATGGCCAGCTTCAAGGTGCCGAAGATGTACCAGCAGCAGGCCCTGCTGGTCGGCATCATCCTGGCGCTGATCTTCCGCGGCATCTTCATCGCGCTGGGCGCGGTGGCCATTTCGCAGTTCTCGTGGGTGTTCTACATCTTCGGTGCATTCCTCGTCTACACCGCGTGGACCCTGGCCCGCGATACCGAGCACGACGATGACGCGGACAACGTCGTGGTGCGGTTCGCGCAGCGGCACCTGAAGTTCACCGACAAATGGGACGGGCTGCGGCTGTGGGTCAAGGACAACGGCACACGGCTGATGACGCCGATGTTCCTGGTCATCGTGGCGCTGGGCACCACCGACCTCATCTTCGCGCTGGACTCCATTCCCGCGATCTACGGCCTGACCCAGGAGCCGTACCTGGTGTTCACCGCCAACGTGTTCGCGCTGATGGGTCTGCGCCAGCTGTACTTCCTGCTGGGCGACATGCTGAAGAGGCTCGTCTACCTGTCCCAGGGGTTGGCGTTCATCCTGTTCTTCATCGGGGTGAAGCTCGTCCTGCACGCGTTGCATGAGAACGAAGTGCCGTTCATCAACGGCGGCCAGCACGTCCCGGTGCCCGAGATCCCGACGCTACTGTCCCTGGGGGTCATCATCGTGACGCTGATCATCACCACCGCGGCCAGCCTGTACAAGACGCGGGTGCACGACGTGCGCAACGGCAAGACCGCGGCGACGGAACCTGTGGAGCCAACGGAGTCTGTGGAGCCAACGGAACCGCGCTGACTCTCGCGCCGTCAGCCGAGGGCGTCGTAGAACAGGCGCGCATACCGGTTCGTGCGCGCGGTACCGGTGGTGCCCGGGCCCATCTTGTTCATCACGTAGGCGAACGTGGCGCGGTGGTCGGGGTTCATCACGATCGCCGAGCCGCCCCAACCGCCCCACCAGCAGATCCTGCCCTCGGGGATGGCGGGGACGCTTTCCGGAGACGGCAAGCCGAAGCCGATGCCGAACCGCAGCGGGACCATGATCACGAGGTCGGGGCCGTTCGACTGTTCCTGGAATATCAGGTCGATGGTTTGTTGGCTCAGCAGTTGCACGCCGTTGGCCTTGCCGCCCAACGAAATCGGCGACAACGCCCGCGCCAGTGCTCGGGCGTTACCGTGGCCGTTGACTCCGCCGATGTCTGCGCGACGCCACCCCTCGGTCTCGACGATCATGGCGCTGTTCTCGTCCGGTGGGAACGACGCGAACGTCCTGTACGCGGGGTGGTCGGTCGGCAGCGCGTCGAGCGGTATGGGCAACGGCGGCGGTGGGATCACCTCGGCGATGCGATGGTCGTCCACCGGCAGGGCGCCGATCTGCACGTCGGCCCGCAGGGGCTCCGCGATCTCGTCGCGGACGAACTCCTTGAGCGTCTTGCCGGTGGTACGACGAATCACCTCGCCGATCAGGTGGCCGTAATTGACCGCGTGATAGCCCGATGCCGTTCCAGGCGGCCACCACGGCGCTTGGCGGGCCAGGTGGCTGGTCGCCTTTTCCCAGTCGTACATCTCTTCGATGCCGAACGGGGCCTCCCAACCGGAGACACCCGACGTGTGCGCCAAGAGGTGACGCACCTCGATGTCCTGCTTGCCGTTCTGCGCGAACTCCGGCCAGTACTTGGCGACCGGCGCGAAGGGATCGATCGCGCCGCGGTCGATGGCGATCAACGCCGCGAGTGCGGTCAGTGTCTTGGTGCAGGAGAAGAAGTTGACGATGGTGTTCTCGCCCCAGGCGACCGTCTTCGCGCGGTCCGCGTAACCGCCCCAGATGTCGACGACGAGCTCACCGTCGATATCGACGGCGATCGACGCGCCGAGTTCCGCATCCTGACGTTATTTCCTCGGCCAGCGCATCGGCGACCTTGTCGAAGCGAGCATCCCAGCGGCCGTGCACGACGTCGTTCACCGGACCATCATGCGTTAACCGATGCGCGGCGCGGCGCGGATTCGATTGATGCATTCAGTGGATGATTCAGGCCAACATTTGACTTGGACATGTATTTATCGCGCCTCTAACCTGCGAGTATGACTTCCACCGTGTCGTCTGCCACAGACCTGACAGGCCAGATGATCATCGCGGGGTCTCCGGTGCGTGGAACGGGCGCCGAGATCCGCGGATTCGACCCCAGCACCGGGACCGAACTCGATCCGGTCTACCGGTACGGCGATGCATCGCACGTCGAGGCCGCCTGCACGGCCGCCGCCGAAGCATTCGCCGAGTACCGGGGGGTCTCGGCGGACCGGCGGGCATCCTTCCTCGAGACGATCGCCGACAACATCGAGGCGATCCGCGGCCAGTTGGTGGCCCGCGCCGTCGCCGAGACAGGCCTGCCCGAGGCGCGCCTGAGCGGCGAAGTCGGCCGCACCACCGGGCAGCTGCGACTGTTCGCGGCGGTTGTGCGCGAGGGCAGCTGGAACGGTGCACGGATCGACCCCGCCCAACCCGATCGAACTCCCTTGCCGCGCCCCGATATTCGCCAGCGCAGCATCGCGCTCGGACCGGTCGCCGTGTTCGGCTCCAGCAACTTCCCCCTCGCCTTCTCGGTGGCCGGCGGCGACACCGCGTCGGCGTTCGCCGCGGGCTGTCCGGTGATCGTCAAGGCGCACGACGCACATCCCGGAACCTCCGAACTGGTGGGACGTGCGGTGACCGACGCCGTGCGCGCCGCCGGGCTGCCGGCAGGAACCTTCTCGCTTCTGTACGGATACGGCCCCGAACTCGGGACTGCGCTCGTGACCGATCCCCGCATCAAGGCCGTCGGGTTCACCGGATCCCGTTCGGGCGGAACGGCATTGGTGGCGGCGGCCGCCGCGCGCCCCGAACCGATCCCGGTCTATGCGGAGATGAGCTCGATCAATCCGGTGTTCCTGCTCGGCGGTGCATTGGCGAACCGGGCCGCCGACATCGGTCGCGCCTTCGTCGCGTCGCTGACCATGGGCTCCGGACAGTTCTGCACCAACCCCGGTCTGGTGATCGCCGTCGACAGCCCCGACCTGGACACCTTCGTTGCCGCCGCGCGCGACGCGCTGGCAGAGACCGCGCCGACCCCGATGCTGGCACCGCACATTGCCGACAACTACCGCCGCGGCGTGGAAGCGCTGCAGGACGAGGCCGACCTGATCGCCCGCGGTGCGGCCGCCGAGGCCCCCACTGTCTGCCCTGCCGCGCTGTTCGGCACCGACGCCTCAAGCTTTTTGGCGTCGGACACGCTGCAGGCCGAGGTGTTCGGGGCGTCCAGCGTGATCGTGCGCTGCGCGGATGCCGACGAACTCCGCAACGTCGCGGCCCACGTCGAGGGTCAATTGACCGCGACCGTGCACGCCGACGAATCCGACCACGACGATGCCCGCCGGCTGCTGCCGATCCTCGAGCTCAAGGCGGGCCGGATCCTGTTCAACGGCTGGCCCACCGGCGTTGAGGTCGGTCACGCGATGGTGCACGGCGGACCGTATCCGGCCACGTCGGACTCCAGGACCACCTCGGTCGGCGCGCGTGCCATCGAGCGGTTCCTGCGGCCGGTCTGCTACCAGAACGTGCCAAAGGCACTGCTTCCCAACCCGATTGCCGATGGAAACCCCGAGCGGCTATGGCGCCGCATCGACGGCGACCTGACCAAAGACTGACCGGATCACCACAACACCGCGAGGAGTTCGCATGCCCCCCGCCTTCAAGGCATTTGACGGCGTCCTGTTCTTTCCCGTCACCCCGTTCACCGAATCGGGTGACGTGGATACCGAACGGTTGGCGCAGCACGTCGCCAACGGCGTCGACGCCGGACCTGGTGGTGTCTTCATCGCCTGCGGCACTGGCGAACTGCACGCCGTGGACGCTTCGGAACTGGAAACCATCGTGCGCACCGCGGTCGACGTGGTCGGCGGCCGGGTCCCGGTTTATGCCGGCGCCGGCGGGTCAATCGCCCAGGCCAAGGCATTCGCCCGGGTGGCCGAGGCGGCGGGTGCAGACGGATTGCTGTTGCTGCCCCCGTATCTCGTCGAGGTGCCGCAGGCCGGGCTGGTCGACTACACCCGCGCCGTCACCGACGTCACCGAACTGCCCGTCATCGTCTACAGCCGCAACAACGCGCGCTACACCGAGGCCTCGGCCGTAGAGGTCGCGCACATCGACAATGTCGTCGGATTCAAGGACGGCACAGGCGATCTGGACCAGGTCGCCCGCATCGTGCGCGCCGTGACCGACTCGCTGGCGCCGACAGGTAAGGCCTTCCAGTTCTTCAATGGCCTGCCGACCGCAGAGGTGTCACAGCAGGCCTACCGCGCCATCGGTGTGACGCTGTACTCGTCGGCCACGTTCGCCTTCGCACCCGAGCTTGCGCTGGCGTTCTATCAAGCGCTCGAAACCGGCAACGAACCGTTGATCGCGGCGCTGCTGCGCGAGTTCTTCCATCCGCTCGTGCGGCTGCGTGACAAGGTTCCGGGCTACGCGGTGTCGTTGATCAAAGCCGGTGTGACGCTTGAGGGCATCGACGTCGGCGCGGTGCGCCCGCCGCTGATCATGCCCACCGCCGACGACGTCGCCGAGCTGCGCGCGATCATCGCGTCGGGGCGGGCGGTGCTCGCCGAGGCGCTCGCCGCCCCAGCGGTGCACTGATGCCCGGTGCGCGCATCCGCGATCACGGGCGCACGCATCACTCCGGTGGCGTTCGCCGACCCGCCGCTGCTGAACACCGTCGGGGTGCACCAGCCCTACGCGCTGCGCGCCATCATTGAGCTCGACACGGATTCCGGGGTGGTCGGTCTCGGCGAGACCTACGCCGATACCGTGCACTTGGCCAGGCTCGAAGCGGCGGCTGATGCCATCACCGGGCTCGACGTGTTCTCCCTGAACGCGATTCGCGCCGCGATCGCGGACCGGCTCCGTGGCGACTCTCGCGCGGTGGGTACCGCCGGCATGATCACCACGGCCAGCGCCGTCGACCAGGTGTTCTCGCCGTTCGAAGTGGCCTGCCTCGACGTGCAGGGCCATGTGACGGGCCGACCGGTGTCGGACCTTCTCGGAGGCAAGGTCCGCGATACGGTCCCGTTCAGCGCGTATCTGTTCTACAAGTGGGCGGCACATCCCGGCCTCGAACCGGACTCGTGGGGCGAGGCGCTGGATCCAGCCGGCATCGTCGCCCAGGCACGGCGGATCATCGACGAATACGGTTTCAGCGCAATCAAGCTCAAGGGCGGCGTGTTCCCTCCGGAGGAGGAGATGGCGGCCATCGAGGCGCTGCGCGCGGCGTTCCCCGAGCATCCACTGCGGCTCGACCCGAACGCCGCATGGACCCCCCAGACCGCGACCAAGGTGGCGTCGGGTCTGGCCGGAGTACTGGAGTACCTGGAGGACCCGACCCCGGGCCTTGACGGCATGGCCGAAGTCGCGCGGCAGGCGCCGATGCCGTTGGCGACCAACATGTGCGTCGTCGCGTTCGACCAGCTCGCACCCGCGGTCGCGAAACAGTCTGTCGGCGTTGTGCTTTCGGACCACCACTACTGGGGCGGCCTGCAGCGGTCACGGCTGCTGGCCGGGATCTGTGACACCTTCGGGCTCGGTCTGTCGATGCACTCCAATTCCCACCTGGGGATCAGCCTGGCCGCGATGGTGCACCTGGCCGCCGCGACGCCGAACTTGACCTACGCCTGCGACACACACTGGCCGTGGAAGTCGCAGGAGATCGTCAAACCCGGTGCACTCGAGTTCGTAGACGGTTCGGTGCGGGCGCCGACGGCACCGGGTCTCGGGATCTCAATTGACGAGGATCAACTGGCTGCACTGCACGAGCAGTACCTGCGCTGCGGGATCCGCGACCGCGACGACACCGGCTACATGCGCAGCATTGCACCCGATTACCGGGCGATCAGCCCCCGCTGGTGACCGGCCCGCCGTTAGACTGATGCACGACCACCGCACCTGCGGCCTCAAGTGATGCTAGGAGTGCATCGGTGTTTTCGCTCGCGCGGCTGTCGTGCTTCATCGCGGTAGCCGAAGAACTGCACTTCGGGCGGGCTGCCGAGCGGCTCCACATGACCCAACCGCCTTTGAGTCGGCAGATCCAGCAGCTCGAAAGCGAACTCGGGGTGCATCTCATCGACCGCACCACCCGATCGGTCACGCTCACCCCGGCCGGCATCGCATTCCTGCCCGATGCCCGCCGGATCCTCCAGCTGGCCGAGGGCGCGGCGCAGACCGTAAAGCGCATTCCGGCAGGCGATCTCGGCACCGTCGTCGTCGGCTTTACCGCGGCATCCGCACACGCCGTGCTGCCGCGCCTGCTCGACGCCGCGCGGGAGAAACTGCCCGACGTGACCCTGGACCTGCGCGAGATGGTGACCGCGGCACAGGTCGAAGGGCTGATGACCGGTGAGCTCGACCTCGGCATGGCGCGTCCGCCGCTGAAGCGCCCCGGGCTGGTGTCCCGGCCGCTCCTGCACGAACAACTCGTCGCCGCGCTGCCCGCAGACCACCCCTTGGCCGGATTGACGCGGCAGCTGACGTTGAACGACCTCGACGGCCAGGACGTCGTCATGTATTCGCCGGTGCAGGCACGCTATTTCAACGAGTTGTTGATCAGCACGTTCACCATTGCCGGGGCGACGCCTCGCTACGTGCAGTACGTGACGCAAGTGCACACCATGCTGGTATTAGTGCGCACGGGAATCGGTATCGCATTGGTGCCGGCATCTGCAGCGACGCTGCATCCCGAGGGTGTGGTGTTTCGGTCCATCGGGGCCTTCCGGGAGCGGCCGGTGGAGCTCGATGCGGTGTGGCGCGGTGACAGCAGCAACCCCGCGCTACTTCGCTTGCTCAGAGATGTTTTGCCTCAGAGGGAATGGATCACCGATGATCTGGTTGAAGATGTGGTGAGCTAAATAACGGTTGCCACCTGTGGTTACCGTGTACCTTGGAGCAAAGATCCGGTGGAAGGTGAATAGGAATGCTGTCGACGACCAAATTGATTGTCGCCTCTGGAGGTGTGGCCCTCGCGCTGACGACTGGCGCCGGGATCGCCTCTGCACAACCCGATGTGGACGTGATCGTCAACTCGACCTGTACTTATCCTCAGGTGATGGCGGCGCTGAACGCCCAAGATCCAGCCATGGGCCAGCAGGTATCCGCGAACCCGGCGTTGACTGCCGGACTGCAGCAGCTGGTCGCCGACTCCCCAGATGGGCGCAGGCGGACCGTCCAGCAGTGGCAGGGCGTGCCGGCGCTTCAGCCATATATTCCGCTGATCACTTCAGTCGCCACTAGCTGCAACAACTTCTAAGCGTTGCGGCCACAGCAACTTTGAGGTGACCGGTGTCACGAGTTCGCCTGTCTCGAGGAACTGGTCCAAGTTCCGCAGCGTGAGTTCCTCCATGGCGGCCCGGGTCTGTTCGGTTCCGCTCGCGACGTGTGGCAGCAGCACGACGTTGTCCATTGCCACCAATGCATCTGGCACATGCGGCTCGTCGGCGAAGACATCCAGGCCCGCGCCGGCGAGCCGGCCTGCCTGTAGCGCGTCAACCAATGCGTCTTCGTCGACCACACTGCCGCGGGAGATGTTGATCAGGTACCCGTCGGTGCCAAGCGCGTCGATGACGTCACGGGCGATCAGGTTTCGGGTTTCTGCGCCACCGGCCGCCGCGACGATCAGCACATCGACCTCGCGTGCCAACTCGACGGGCGACGCAACGTAGGTGAACGGTGTATCGGCGACCTGCCGGCGATTGTGGTAGCGAATCGAACAGCCGAATGCCGAAAGCCGATGCGCGATAGCTCTTCCGATGCGGCCCAGCCCGATGATGCCGACGCGGGTCTTGCTGACCTGACGCGTCAGCGGGTAGTTGCCGTCGACGGGCCAGCGCCCTTGACGCACATAGCGATCGGCCGCGGAGAACTGGCGCAGCACGTCGATCATCAGCCCGACGGCGGTGTCGGCGACGCAGTCGGTGAGCACATCGGGGGTATTGCTGACCGCGATACCCCGACTCGCGGCGGCCTCGACATCAGTGGTGTCGTAGCCGACACCGAAATTCACCACCGCGCCCAGCCGCGGCAGCGCCGACATCAATTGGGCGTCAACACCGGTGCGGCCGGACGTCACGGCGACGGTGACGTCGTCGGCGTGCTCGGCGAGAAACGCTGCACGGTCGGAGTCGTCGTCCGGCAACACAAGTGCGGAGTATGACGTCCGCAGCGTGTCGGCAAGCGACGGCTTGAGCGGGCCGACTTGGAGCACGCGGCTGGCAGGTGGCATGTCAGTACGGTAGGCCGTGCTGGGAATACCCGTCCAACACGGAAATAGCATTGGTTATTGCCCAAGCCGCATAATTCGCCATTTGTTGGCGCAATGGCCGCATCGGCCTTCAGTGTTTTTCGGCGAAGTTGCACGTCAATGCGCAAATTCCGATGTGTCGACTGACCGTCAAACAGACGCGACGGGCACGAAATTCGCCTGTTTTCAGTCATTTCGCCGGGTTGACGCGCATTCGCGCTCGCTCGTAGTTTGTGGCTGCGGTCACAGACTTCATCCACATACGTGGACAGCCCAAAATGGAGGATCTATGAGGCCCGCAGCCATCGCTGCAATCCTGGGTGCGTGCATCCTCGCGTCAGGCTGCACCGTCGCCAACTCCCGACATGGCGGGTACGACGTCAACACGCTGCGGATCGTGCTGCAGGAGGAACCGCCGACCCTCGAACCGTGTGAGAGCTCGCTGACGTCGACCGGCGTCGTCGTCCGATCCAACATCACCGAACCGCTCGTCGAACGCGATCCCGGCACCGGCGAACTGGGGCCTCTGCTGGCAACCGGATGGCGCCAGACATCGCCCACCGAGTGGACGTTCGACGTGCGCCAAGGAGTCACCTTCTCCGACGGAACGCCGTTCACCGCGGCCGACGCGGCGTTCTCCATCGACCGCGCCGTCAACTCCGATCTTCAGTGCAACGTCGACGGTTACGTGTTCGGCGACGAGAAGCTGGCAGTGGCGGCGCCCGACGACACCACCGTTGACAGTCGGCACCGCGAAGCCGGATCCGATTCTGCCGCTCAGGATTTCGTTTGTTGAAATCGTGCCTCGCTCGACGAGCACCTCGCAGAAGGTGCGTGAGCCGATCGGCACCGGCCCGTACGCCATCGCCGACTGGGAGTACGGCCAAAAGTTGGTGCTGCGGCGCAACGACGCCTACTGGGGCGCGAAGCCGGAATTCGCCCGCGCCGAATACCAGTGGCGCAGCGAAGGCAGCGTGCGCGCGGCGATGGTCGTCAACGACGAAGCCGACATCGGAACCTTGATCGGGCCCGAGGACGGCGCCGGTGACCTCGGCGTGGCGTTCCCCAACAACGAAACCACCGCGCTGCGCATGACGGGTGACCAGCCGCCGCTCGACGACATCCGCGTCCGGCAGGCCATCAACTACGCCGTAAACCGCACCGGCATCGTAAAGGCACTGTTCCGGGGTATGGGTGAGCCTGCCGCACAGCTCATCCCAGAAGGAGTCGTCGGCTACAACCCGGATCTGCAACTGTGGCCACATGATCCGGATAAAGCCAAGGAACTCATCGACGAAGCGAGGGCCGACGGTGTACCCGTCGACACGCAGATCCGGTTGATCGCACGCACCGCGCAGTTCCCGAAAATCACCGAGACCGTGGAGGTCATCCAGAACGAGCTGAGCCAGATCGGCCTCAACGTCAAGATCGAGATGATGGACACGGCCGGCCAGCTGCAGTACCAGCTGCGGCCCTTCCCGGACAACAGCGGGCCGTTCGTGGCACTGATCATGCACGGCAACCAGGCCGGTGATGCGGCATTCAGCGTCGACCAGTACATGCGCACCGATGGCGCGCAGAACGGCTACGGCACAGCTGCTTTCGACCGCAAGATCGACGCGGCAGGAGAACTCACCGGTCAACAGCGCCAGGACGCATACGCCAAGCTGTTCGCCGAGGAACGCGACGAGGTCGCCCAGTTCGCCTACATCGCGCACATGAACGGTGTGCTCGCCAAGTCGGCGCGCATCGACTATCAGCCCAACTCCGCGACCGGCGACGAGATGCGACTCTCCGAGATGAAGTTCGCGTCCGCCGACCGCACCGACAAGCAGTGACAAGCCGGAGGCCATAACCGATGTTCTCGTTCCTTCGCCGCCGGATGTACACCAGCGCACTGCCGTTGATCATCGTGCTGCTGGGTGTCTTCCTGCTGGCCCGCCTCACCGGCGACCCGACCAACCTCTACCTGCCCGAGTCGGCGACACCCGAACAGCGCGAGGCCTTCGCCGCCAAGAACGGCTTCGACCAGCCGATGCTCACCCAGATGCTCGACTACTTCAAGGGCGTCATCCACCTCGACTTCGGAACATCAATGCGCACCGGCGAATCCGCGTCCGAGATGGCGCTGCGCGCGTTCCCGGCCACCCTGCAGCTCGCCCTCACCACCATGCTGCTCGCCATCGTCGGCGCGATCGTGATCGGCTGCTGGGCCGCCTATCGGCCGAACTCGATCGCCGATCGGATGTCGAGCCTGCTGTCCATGACCGCCGCGAGCATCCCCGACTTCTGGTTCGCGATCACCGGCGTCTGGCTGTTCGCGGTGCTGCTGGGGGTGCTTCCCACGTCGGGCGTCGACAGCGGGCTGTCGTGGATATTGCCCATCGCCACGCTGATGATCAGGCCTCTCGGGGTGCTGACCCAAGTCGTGCGCGGTGCAATGGTTTCCGCGTTGTCCGCGCCGTACGTGCGGCTGGCGCGCAGCAAGGGCGCGGGCGACCTTCGCGTCGTCACGCATCACGCCCTGCGCAACGCCGCCGCGCCGGCGCTGACCGTCGCCGGTGACCTGGCCGTCGGCTTGATCAACGGCGCGGTGGTCGTCGAGGCGATCTTCGGCTGGCCCGGCATCGGCAAGCTCATGATCGACGCGATCCTGCAACGTGACTTCGCGGTGCTGCAGGCCGCCGTGCTGCTGACCGCCGTCAGCATCTTCGTCCTGAACATCATCATCGACGGCTGCTACGCGCTGTTGGACGCGCGGGTACGCGAACCGGCAAGGGTTTAAGGGAGTTTGGCAGATGAGCACACAACTCGACTTCGTGCCGGCGAAACCGACGACGGCCATCGTCGGTGAAGCGGACACCGAATCGGGCAAGCGCGGCGGGTCGTCGTGGTACCGGCTGCTGATCAACGACCGGGTCGCCGCACTGGCCGCGGCTGTGCTCGGGCTGGTGTTCCTTACCGCGGTGTTCGGCCCGATGCTGGTCGGCGATATGGCGACGCGCATCGACCTGGACAACTCGAACCAGGCGCCGTTCACGCTGGCGCACGGCTGGGCCAATGTGCTTGGCACCGATCCTCTTGGCCGCAGCATGCTGGCCCGGCTGATCGTCGCGAGCCAGACCACGCTGTCGGTGGCCATCCCCGCAGTCGTGCTGTCCGCGGTCGTCGGCTCGGCCATCGGCATGTGGGCGGGTTTCTACCGCGGCTGGCGCGAAACCGTCGCGATGCGCGTTGCCGACGTCATCATGAGCTTCCCGTCGCTGCTGTTGGCGGTGGTCGTGCTGTACGTGTTCTCGCCCAGTGCGGCGAACATCGTTCTGGTGCTGGCGATCACGCGCATCCCCGTGTACCTGCGTACCGCGCGGGCCGAATCCGCGGAGCTGCAGAGCCGGTTGTTCGTCGACGCCGCCCGCACCTTCGGCGCGGGTGCGGGCGCCATCGTCACGCGCCACGTCGTGCCGATCGTGCTGCCCACGCTGTTGACCGTCGCGACCCTGGACTTCTGCTACGTGATGCTCGCGGAGAGCTCCTTGAGTTTTCTGGGCATCGGCATCCAGCCGCCCGATGTCAGCTGGGGCCTGATGGTTTCGCAGGGCCGCACCTACCTGCACACCGCTTGGTGGTTGTCGTTCTTCCCCGGGTTGGCGATCGTGATCACCACGGTGTCGGCGACCATCCTCGCCGCGTGGGCCAGGATCGCGACCGATCCCGGTCAGAAGTGGCGGCTCACCGTTCCGCAAAAGCGACTGTCCCGCTTCACCAAGACTTCGAAGGCCCTCTCATGACCGCTGTTGCCGACCACGCGCCCGCCGAACAGATCGACCCCGACCCTGCACTGGAGGTCGAAGGCCTCTCCGTCGACATTCGCACCATCACCGGCACGGTGCGCGCCGTCAACGAGGTGTCCTTCGCCGCGCACCGCGGCGAAACACTGGCGCTGCTGGGCGAATCCGGCTGCGGGAAGTCGATGACGGCAACCGCGTTGGTCGGTCTGCTGGAACCAGTGGCCGACGTGGTGGGCGGATCGGCTCGCCTGGCAGATGTCGATCTGTTTGGCGTCGACAAGAAGAAGCGCCTGGGGCTGGCCGGCACCGAACTCGCGATTGTGTTCCAGGATGCGCTGACCGCGCTGAACCCGCTCTACACCGTGGGAACACAACTGGCCGAACCGTTCCGGATCCACCAGGGGCTATCGGCGAAGGATGCCAAGCGCAAGGCCGTCGAACTGATGGCCCGCGTCGGGATCCCGCAGCCCGAGACGCGGCTGACCTCCTACCCCCACCAGTTCTCCGGCGGCATGCGGCAGCGACTGCTGATCGCGATGGCCGTCGCGCTGAACCCGAGCGTGCTGATCGCCGACGAGCCCACCACCGCGCTGGACGTCACCGTGCAGGCGCAGATCATGGCGCTGCTGCGGGATCTGCGGTCGGAATTCCACATGGCCGTCGTCCTGATCACGCACGACCTCGCGTTGGTCGCCGAGGAGGCCGACCGCGTCGCGGTGATGTACGCCGGCAACATCGTCGAGACCGGGCCGGTGTCAGAGGTTTTCGCGAACCCGAAGCACCCCTACACCAAGGGACTCCTCAACTCCGTTCCGGTCAACGCGGTCCGCGGTGAGGACCTCAAGTCCATCGGCGGCGCCCCGCCGGACCTGCATTCCATCCCGGCCGGCTGCGTCTACCAGGCGCGCTGTCCGCTGGCCCGCGAGATCTGCGCGACGACGAGGCCGACACTTGCGTCCGTCGACGATGGCCGCAAGGCCGCATGCCACTTCCCGGAAGAGGTGTCCAATGTCTGATCGACTGCTCGAGGTCCGTGATGTCCGCAAGTCGTTCCGGGTGCCCAACGCCAAGAGCAGCCTGTGCGCGCTCGACGGGATCACGCTCGATCTGGCACGCGGCGAAACGCTGGGCCTTGTCGGCGAGTCCGGCTGTGGAAAGTCCACGCTGGCAAGGACATTGCTGATGTTGGAGAGGCCCGACTCCGGGACAGTCACGTTCGACGGCATCGACCCGTTCAACCTGCGCGGTAAGGAACTGCTGAAGTTCCGCAGGCGGGTGCAGATGGTGTTCCAGGATCCCTACGCGTCGCTGAACGCGCGCATGTCGGCCGGCGACGTCATCGCGGAGCCGTGGCGAACGCACAAGACGCTGTACAAGACCCGCTCTGCTCGTGAGACACGGGTGCGCGAACTTCTCGATCTCGTCGGTCTGCGAGCCCGCGACGCCGATCGGTATCCCCAGGAGTTTTCGGGCGGGCAGCGGCAACGCATCGGCATCGCCCGTGCGCTGGCGCTGAACCCGGATGTCATCGTGTGCGATGAGCCCGTCTCCGCGCTGGACCTGTCGGTGCAGGCGCAGGTGCTCAACCTGCTCAATGATCTGCAGCAGCGGTTGGGTATCAGTTACATCTTCATTTCGCACGACCTGTCCGTGGTGCGCCACGTCGCCGATCGGGTCGCGGTGATGTACCTGGGCCGGATCATCGAGAGTGGGCCCACGGAAGCGGTTTTCGAGCGGCCCAACCATCCGTACACAGCCGCCTTGATGTCGGCGGCACCGAAACTCGAAGCGACGCAACGCGGCAACCGTATCCTGCTGAAGGGCGAGGTGCCCTCACCGCTGAACCCGCCGTCGGGCTGCCGGTTCCGGACCCGGTGTTGGCGCGCGACCGAGATCTGCGCGACGCAGACGCCGCCCGATGCGCTGGATCCTGTTGTCAGTGAGCACAGCGCGCTCTGCCACCATCCGCTGCTCTCGGAGCGGGTGGCTACTGTGACAGCGTGAGCATTGCGTCGTATTCGATTGTCGCCGTTGCGATCATCCTGGCGTCGTGCATGCAGGCGTCGATCGGGTTCGGGATGGGCATGTTGGCCGCACCCATCGTGGCCATCGTCGACCCGGGATTGATTCCCGGCACACTGATCATGCTTGCGACTCTGCTGACGATCTTCGTGGTGGTGCGGGAGCATCAGGATATCGATCTCGGCGGGACGGGATGGGCGCTGGTGGGACGCGTGCCAGGGACGATTGCGGGCGCCCTGCTACTCGCTGCGCTGCCGGAGCGTGCACTGGCCATGGTGCTGGCAGGTGTGGTGCTTGTCGGTGTCGCATTGACCAGCTTCGGCTGGATCCCCGCCCCGCATCGGCGGAATCTCGTATTGGCCGGCGCCACCTCCGGGGTCCTGGGCACCGCGACGTCGATCGGTGGGCCGCCGATGGCGCTGGTGTGGCAGAACACAACCGGGGCCCGGTTGCGCGGCACGATGAGCGGCTTCTTCCTTGTCGGCTCGCTGATGTCGATCGGCGCGCTGACGCTCACCGGCGCGGTGGACGGGCACACCGTATCGTCGTTCGCCGTGCTGATGCCCGCCGTCGCGGTGGGTTTTGGGCTGTCTCGGTTAGTGAATCATCTGCTCGACCCGCAACGACAGCGATGGGTGGCGATCGTGATCTCCGCGGTCGGCGCCATCGTGTTGATCGTCCGGCAACTCATAGGATTCTGATCGTGCCCGAGATGACCGAGCGCAAGGTGAAGTCGGCGGTGCGGACCGTCGAGTTGCTGGAGTACCTCGCGTCACGGCAGGACCGGCCGGCGCGGATCCGGGAGATTTGTGCGGCACTCGATATGCCGCGCAGTAGCGCGCACGCGTTGCTGCGTACGTTGGTGACGCAGGGTTGGGTACGCTCTGACGAGTCAGGGACGTTGTACGGCATCGGGATTCGCGCGCTGCTCGTCGGCACCAGCTATCTGGACACCGATCCCTATCTGCCGGTCATCACGCCGTTTCTGGACGACCTGAGGCGAGACCTCGATGAGACCTTCCACCTCGCACGGCTCGACGGCACCGACGTCGTTTACCTGGCGACCCGCGAATCGCGGCAGTACGTGCGCACCGCCAGCCGGGTCGGCCGGCGGCTGCCCGCGTTCACCACGGCGCTGGGCAAGGCGCTGCTCGCCGATCGCTTCGGTGCCGAACGCGACGGGCACCTGCCGGCGTCACTCGTCCCGCTGACCCAGAACACGATCACCGACAGGGCGCAGCTCGACGATGTACTCGACGAGGTGCGGGTCCGCGGCTATGCGACGGACAACGAGGAGAACACGTTGGGGCTGCGGTGCTTTGCCGTCGCGCTGCACTGTGTGCGGCCCGCACAGGATGCGATCAGTGCATCGGTGCCGATCGCCCGGCTGAGCGAGGAACGCGAGCGCGAAATCGCGGAGGCGTTGCGTGCAGTGGGTGACAAGATATCCAGGGTGGTCCGGTCCATGCTCGTCAAGCATCAGTCTATGCCTTCTTAGTGTTGGACGTGCATAGAACCGGCTCAGTAGGCTGAGGAATCATGACCTCGCAGAGTCGCACGCCGACCGTGCGCGAGATGAAGGTCGTGCCGGTGGCCGGACACGACAGCATGCTGCTTAACCTCAGCGGCGCGCACGGCCCGTTCTTCACCCGAAACCTGGTGATCCTCACCGACTCCGAGGGAAACACCGGCGTCGGTGAGGTGCCGGGCGGCGAACCGATCCGCCGCACACTCGAAGATTCCAAGCGCCTGGTCGTCGGCAGCGGGCTCGGCGCCTATAACGCGACGCTGGCTGCGATGCGGAAGGAGTTCGCCGATCGCGACCGCGGCGGGCGCGGCGCTCAGACGTTCGATCTGCGAATCGCCGTTCACGCCGTCACAGCCGTCGAATCGGCGTTGCTCGATCTGCTGGGCCAACACCTCGGCGTCACGGTGGCCGCGCTGCTGGGCGACGGACAGCAGCGCGACCGTGTGCCCGCGCTCGGATATCTGTTCTTCGTCGGTGACCGCACCAAGACCGACCTCGCCTACCGCTCGGGTGCCGACGAGGCCGCCGATGCCGACGACTGGTTGCGGATCCGCCACGACGAGGCGCTTTCGCCGGAGGCCGTGGTGCGGCTGGCCGAGGCCGCCAGGGACCGCTACGGATTCCGTGACTTCAAGCTGAAGGGTGGTGTGCTGCCCGCCGCCGACGAGGCGAAGGCCGTGATCGCGCTCGCGGATCGGTTCCCTGACGCTCGAATCACCTTGGACCCCAACGGCGCCTGGCTGCTGGAAGATGCCGTGCGGACCTGCCGGGAGTTGACCGACGTCCTCGCGTACGCCGAGGATCCCGTCGGCCCGGAGGGCGCGTTCTCTGGACGTGAGGTCATGGCGGAGTTCAAGCGCGCGACCGGTCTTCCGACGGCAACGAACATGATCGCGACCGATTGGCGCGAGTTGGGCCACGCCATTCGGGCCGGTGCCGTGGACATTCCGCTGGCAGATCCTCACTTCTGGACGATGAACGGATCGGTGCGCGTTGCGCAGTTGTGCGACGCCTGGGGGCTGACGTGGGGCTCACACTCCAACAACCATTTCGACGTGTCGCTGGCGATGTTCACCCACGTCGCAGCGGCCGCACCCGGCAGCATCACGGCAATCGACACCCATTGGATCTGGCAGGACGGCCAGCGAATCACCAAGCAGCCCTTCAAGATCGCCGACGGCCACCTCACCGTGCCGGATCAGCCGGGCCTCGGCGTCGAGATCGACGATGACGCGGTGGCCGCGGCCCACGAGCTCTATCTTGCTGAGGGTCTCGGCGCCCGCGACGACGCGGCCGCCATGCAATACCTCATCCCCGGCTGGACCTTCGACAGCAAACGCCCTGCGCTGCAACGGGACTGACGATGAAGATCGTCGTCGCGGATCGCAACCTGGTGCCGCACCGGTCCCGTCTGGAGTCCGCCCTGCCTCACGGTTCGACGGTGCACTGGCACGACGTATCGGATGGCTTGCTCGACGACTTGCGCGACGCCGATGTCTTTGTCGGCAGTCGATTCACGGCCGAAATGGCGCGTGCCGCACAGAGACTACGTCTCGTGCATACCGCGGGAGCTGGGACGGACAAGATCGCGTTCGATGCGCTGGCTCCGGACATAGTGGTGGCGAACACCTTTCATCACGAGCAATCCATCGCCGAATATGTGCTCGCGGCGGCTGTGCTACTGCGGCGTGGCTTTCTCGGACAGGACTGGATGCTTCGCGAAGGGACATGGGCGACGTCGGTCTACGACTCCGCGATCACGCAGCCGAGGTCGCTGCACGGCGCCCGTATCGGGTTCGTCGGGTTCGGGCACATCGGGCGTCGCAGCTGGCAACTCTTTCAGGCATACGAGTGTGTCGGTGCGGCGGTCACGGGCAGCGGCAGGCTCGACGCCGCGGCTGAGGGACTGTCGTGGGCTGCCGATGTCCGAAGTCTCGACCGGCTGATGGTGGAGTCCGAGGTGGTAGTCGTGTCGGCGCCGCTGACGGAGCACACGGTCGGCATGATCGGCGCGGGGGAACTGGCGGCACTGGGCCCGGACGGAGTGCTGATCAACGTGGGCCGGGGCCCGCTGGTGGTGGAACATGCGTTGTACGAGGCGCTTTCGGGCCGAACGATTGCCGGCGCGGCGATCGACGTCTGGTATCAGTACCCCGCAGGCGATGGTCACGCGGCGCCGAGCGAGCTGCCGTTCGAGAAATTGCCGAATGTGCTGATGACGCCGCACTCCTCGGGCGTCACCCATGACACCTTTGTCGGCCGCGTCGATGACATCGCCGCCAACATCGGCCGGCTGCAGCGGGGGGAGCCGCTGCACAATCTCGTTGCGCGCTAGTTCTCTTTAGCCCGCGTGGTACGATGCAATCGTTTGCATCCAATCTGTTACCGATCAGCGATTGGAGCGGCGCATGCCCGCACCGAGCTATGCAGCGACCACCGAATCCGTGCCCGGCTCACCGCGGCCCGTCAGCTACCAGTTGGCCCAGACCTGGGATGGCCTCTACGTCCCCTACGCCCTGCGCCTGCCGTCGCGGGACGCCACCGGCCTTCCCTTTGTATTCCTCGCCTATGGCAACGGCGGCGGCGGTCTCGAGTGGCTGCGCCGGCGGGTCGCGACGCACGCACACATCATGGAGCGTCTCCTCGACGCGGGTTACGCCTGCGCCTGGGGTCGATACCGGACCGAGGTCGAGCTCGGTTTCCATCGCGGCGGGCGCCTCGTCGTGGACCGACGGCAGGGCATGGACCTGATGAGTCGCTCGCCGCTGGAGTTCGAGGACGAGCTGGCCATCCTCGAGCACGTGGCCCGGCACCCGCAGATCGACCCCAACCGACTCGGTCACGTCGGAGTGAGTCACGCCGGCGAGATGCTGTTCAAAATCGCGTCCCAGTACGACAGTCCGCTGAAGGCCGGCGTCGCCTGCGAACCCGCCAATCACGAGTTCCTCGATCTCACCCCGGACGACACCGCCTTCATGAACCCGGACACCCAGCTGCGCAACATCGAGGAGATGCAGATGCGCGATCCCGCGTTCGTCCGGTCACGGATCAACGAACCGCTCGCACTCGAGCGGATCGCGCCCATCTCGCTTCCCATCCTGGTGATGGGCCGCGACGACGACCACCTCCAGGGCATCTTCCGGCTCAGCTACGAGCTGTTGGCATCCAGCGGCAAGGACGCCACCTGGGTGTCATGGGACCACCCGCTGCACGGCTACATCTTCCCGGCCGTCGGTGCCGACGGCGCCGTCGAGGTCGATGACGTGCAGGAACGTGCGATCGACGGCGTCATCACCTTTCTCGACCGGCACCTCGCCGGCTGACTCCGGGTAGCCCGCGATGATCGAATCCGCCGCGATTTTCGTGGCCGGGATATGGGCCGGCGGCATCAACGTCATCGTCGGCTCGGGAACTCTGGTGACCTTTCCGACCCTGCTGCTGTTCGGCTATCCGCCGCTCACGGCGAACGTCTCCAACAACATCGGGATGGTTGCGGGCGGCGTCTCGGGCATCTACGGCTACCGGCGCGAGCTTGGCCCGAATCGCCCGATCCTCGTGCGCCTCGCCCCGGCATCGGTGGCCGGCTCGTTGGTCGGCGCTGTGCTGCTGCTCGTGCTGCCCGCCGAGTCGTTCAAGGCGATCGTGCCCGCCCTCATCGCTGTCGGTCTGCTCATGGTCGTCGTCGGCCCGAGCATTCAACGGCGCACAGCAGCGGCCCAGCACGAGGGATCGATGAACACGCTGTCGCGGGTCCTGCTCACCGCGGGCATCTTCATCCTCGGCGTCTACGGCGGGTATTTCGGTGCCGCCCAAGGGATCCTGCTCGTCGGGCTCATGGGGATGATCCTCAGCGACGGCATCCAACGCCTCACCGCGATCAAGAACGTGCTCGCGACCCTGGTCAACCTCGTGGCCGCGATCACGTTCATGGTCGTCGCCGGCCACCGCATCGACTGGTCGGTCGTCGCGCTGATCTCGTGCGGAACTTTCATCGGGGGTTATCTCGGCGCTCGGTTCGGCCGACGGCTCTCGCCTGCGGTGCTTCGGGTCTTCATCGTGGTGGTCGGCTCAGTCGCGCTGGTCAAGATCCTGGTGTTCGACTGACGGCCTTGACGCTCGGACGAGGCCAGCACATACTGGTCACTACAATCGATTGCATCGTGCATTGAGGAGCGATATGGCCCCCACGACCACGCAGCGCATCAGTTACGTACCGCTCGAGCAGATGGACGAGCGCATGAAGGCGGAAATGGAGCGCTGCGCGAAGCACGGCACACCGCGACCCGAGAGCTCCGCGGTTCGCGCACACTCACCGGAGGCGTTCTGGGCCTTCGCCGACAGCTGGAAGTCCCAGTTCCACGGTGGCGTGGTCGACCACGCGATCAAGGACCTCTGCCGGGTGTACATCTCCAGAACGGTCAAGTGTGAGTTCTGCGGCAACCAAAGGTCGGAGAAGGCCACCACGGCAGGCCTTCAGGAGCAGCAGTACGACCAATTGCTCAACTTCGAGACGTCCGAGCTGTACGACGACCGCCAGAAGGCCGCGCTCGCGTATGCCGAGGCCATCGCCTGGGGTTGCCAAGACCTCGACGGACTCTGGGACCGTCTGCACAGCCACTTCGCCGAGCAGGAGCTGGTCGAGCTGGGCTGCTTTATCGCACTGACCTTCGGCCAGCAGAGCTGGATCCGGCTGCTCGGCATCGACCACCACCAGTACATGGCGGGCACATCGGCGTCGATGGCTCCCGGCTTCGAGACAGCCGAGCAGCTCGCCGCGAGCAAGGCCGATCCCGGCTACTGGGCGGCTTCGAGCCACGCCTGAGACAGCTCAGCGCTGAAGACGTGACGTGGCCTCATTCCGGCTGACCGTCAATGGCCGCGAGCACCATGTCGACGTTCCTGCGGGCACGTCCCTGTTGGAGGTGCTGCGCAACGACATCGGCGACAAATCACCGAAATTCGGCTGCGGGCTCGGCCAGTGCGGGGCGTGCGTCGTCTGGATCGACAATCATCCGACGCCGGCATGTGACATCCCGGTCGAGTACGTCCGCGGCGAGGTGCGAACCGTGGCCGGCATCGGCCGTCCCGACGCGTTGCACCCCGTCCAGTCCGCGTTCCTCGAGCTGCAGGCCGGGCAGTGTGGCTACTGCATCACCGGGATCATCATGAGCGCCGCCGCGCTCCTCCGTGACAACCCGCGGCCGACCCGCGACGAGGTGTCCGCGGCGTTGGAACGCCACCTGTGCCGCTGCGGCACTCATCTGCGTTTCGTCGATGCCGTGCTCGCGGCGGCGGGTTCGGCGACGTGACACCGGAGCTACCCGCCTCGCTCGTCGCCAATCCATGGATCTCGACGTGGCTGACGGTCACCGATGACGGTGTGATCGGGTTGCGCGTCGGCAAGGTCGAGCTCGGACAGGGAATCCTCACCGCCCTGACCCAGCTGGCGGCCCACGAGCTCGACGTTGCGCCCGACGCCGTCCGGGCCGCCGCGACCGACACGGTGTCGTCACCGGATGAGGGGCTGACTGCCGGCAGCACGTCGATCACGGTCTCCGGCGCGGCGGTGCGGCGGGTGTGCGCGGAGACGCGCGAGTTGTTCCGCCGCGCGGCCGCCCGCAAGTCGGGACTGGATGTCACGCAGGTCCGGTTGGTGTCCGGCGTGTTCGAGGGTCCCGACGGCTCACGCATCGGTTCGTATGCCGAGCTGTCCGGCATCGTCGACCTCCACGTCCGAGTCGGCGACCCGTCCCTGTCCGTCGACCTTGCACCTCCCACGTCGAAGGACTTGGCCCGCATCGACCTACCCGACAAAGTGCTTGGCCGTCCACGCTTCATCCACGACCTAGAGTTCGGCGGGATGCTGCACGCCCGGGTCGTGCGGCCGCCGAGTCCGGGAGCCCACCTCGAAGACGCCCCCCTGGACCACGTTGCCTCCATGCGTGGCGTAGAGCAGGTCGTGCGCGAGGGCGACTTCCTGGCCGTCCTAGCCCGTCGCGAGGGGCAGGCAACCCGGGCGGCCGAAGCGTTGGCGTCAGCAGCGTCGTGGTCGGTAGGCATCGAGCTGCCCGACCCCGACGACGTCGAGGGCTGGCTGCGGACCGCCGAGGCAGAGACGAACCACGTCCGCAGTGACGGTGCGCGGCACGACGACGCGTCGGCCGTGGTGGCCGCCACCTACTCGCGACCGTTCCTTGCACACGCGTCGATCGGCCCCAGCTGCGCCATCGCGCGCTATGACCGCGGACGCCTCGACATCTGGAGCCACAGTCAAGGCGTGTTCACCTTGGGCCGGGCCATTGCGGCGGCCATGGATCTGCCGCCCGACGCGGTCGTGATCCAGCACGTCGAGGGCGCGGGCTGCTACGGCCACAACGGCGCCGATGACGTCGCCATGGATGCCGCGCTGCTGGCGACGCGGGCTGCGGGCCGGCACGTGCGGGTGCTGTGGAGCCGCGCCGATGAAAACTCATGGGAACCGTTCGGTCCCGCCATGGTCGCCGACGTGACGGCCAGCGTCGACGAGCACGGGACGATCACCGACTGGTCGAATGAGTTGTGGAGCAACGGCCACACGGCTCGACCCGGCTACACGCCGCGGCACGGACTGCTGGCCGACGCCCATCGTGCCGGCGTCCCGATGCTTCCCCCGGCGGTCGACCCTGCGGCCGAGCGTGGCTACGGTTCGGAGCGCAACTCCGTGCCGTACTACGACATCGCCAGAGTCGACGTGACCGTTCACCGGTTGCTGACGATGCCCATCCGCACGTCGGCACTGCGGTCGCTGGGCAGTCAACTCAACATGTTCGCCGCCGAATCCGTTATCGACGAGCTGGCGTTGGCGATCGGATGCGACCCCGTACAAATGCGGCTCGCCCACCTGTCAGACCCCCGCGCGCGTGAGGTGCTGGAAACCGCCGCCGCGGCAGCCGACTGGGGACGGCCGCTGCCGGACGGTCACGGCCGTGGCGTGGCGTTCTGTCGATACAAGAACCGAAGCTCGTACTGCGCCGTCGTCGCCGAGGTTGAGGCGACCGACCAGTTGCGCGTCATCCGCCTGACAATCGCCGTCGACGTCGGCCGGGCGGTGAACGTCGACGGCGTACGCAACCAGATCGAGGGCGGCGCGATTCAGGCCACCAGCTGGGCGCTGTTCGAGCAGGTTCGGTTCGACCGGCACACGATCACCAGCACCGACTGGGATTCCTACCCGATCGCGCGGTTCAGCCAAGTGCCCCAGGTCGACGTCCACGTGATGCAGCGTCCCGACGAGCCACCGCTCGGCGCGGGTGAGGCGACTGCGGGACCGGTGCCTGCCGCGATCGGCAATGCGCTTGCCGATGCGCTCGGTGTGCGGGTCCGGACACTGCCGTTCACGCCACGACAACATCGTGGCGGCGATCAACTCGGCGCCCTGATCGTCACGCCGCGAGGCGGGCCGCCATCCAGTCCGCAGTTCGATACCGGTGCGCCGCAAGCACATTGGCGCAGCCGTGGTTGCCGTCCTCCAGCAGCAGGAACTCGCTACCATCGACCTCACAGTGCAGCCGCTCGGCCTGTTGCCACGGGATCAACCGGTCCTTCTTGCCGGCGACGACCAATGTCGGGCACCGCAGGGTCGCCGTCCGACCGGTCATCGTGAGCGTGAGCGCCAGGGCGCGGGCGTCGTCCTCGTCCTTCGACCGCGACCGGACCGTGAACGTCTCCCGGGTCAAGGCCGGCAGGATGTCCCAGTTCTCGCCGAAAGTGTATGGGCCACAAAGGCTTACGCACGCCTTGATGCGTTCGTCGCCGCTGGCGAACCGGGGTGCGTAGTAGCCGCCGAGGCTCACTCCCCAGACGCCGATGCGATCGGCGTCGATGTCGTCGCGCGCGACCAGCGCGTCGACGAATGCCCGGCCTGGCACCTCCCAGTCCGCCCGGATCGGGAGGTCGTACTCGGCCTCACCCTGCCCGGGGCCGTCCACGCTGAACGTCGCGAGGCCGCGTTCGAGAAAGAGCTGCTCGGTGGCTCGCAGCTCCTCCTTGGTCGAGTCAAGGCCCGGCACACAGACAACCGTCGGATGGGGCGATGGGCGGTCAGGCTTGCGCAGGATCCCGTACACCGTCGAGCCCTCGAATGGCATCTCGATCCGTTCACCGGGCGGGTCGAGATGCGGCAGCGCCGCATCGAGGCACCGCACGGCGGCTTGGTGGGCGGCACGCATCTGCGCCAGGTCGCGGACATAGACGAACTTCGCGAAGTGGTACACGACGGCCGCGGTGCTCAGGTGCGCGCCAGCGGAGCGCAGGCGGCCCTGCTCGAGCGCCTCGATCCCGAGGCCCTCGTGGACGCTCGCCGCGGCCGACCAGGCGGCGCACCAGTCGTCCCAGGACTCCAGCCCGCCCATGACGCGATCGAAGTCGGCCGCCGGTACACCGTTGGCGGTGAACCGGGGACCCCAGTGCGAACGGGCGGAGGCGACGTACTCGTCCATGCTGCAGACTTCCTCGATCACGACCATTGCAAACGATTGCGTTCCCTCGTACCGTAGCAGCGACGGAACCTATCGACGGAAGGACGAAGGTGCCCCAAGCCGGTCAGCGATGTCGTTGTGGTGGGCGGCGGGCACAACGCGCTCGTCTGCGCGGCGTACCTCGCCGAGGCCGGCCTGTCCGTCACCGTGCTCGAAGGACGCGATGTGATCGGCGGCAACACCGTGACCGAAGAGCTCACCCTTCCGGGCTGGCATCACGACTCATGCTCGACGGCGCACGTTGTGCTCCAGTCGAATCCGTTGATCCGCGACGACGAGCTGGGGCTCGTCGCACGCTACGGGCTGAAGTACATCGTCACCGACCCGGCAGTGGTCTTCCCGCTTGCGGATGGCGACCTTCTGACGGTCCACTCGGACCTGACTGCCACTGCCGACGAGTTCGCCCGCTATTCCGCCACCGACGCGGACGCACTTGTCAGCATGATCAAGGCCTGGAACGCCGGTCAGCGGATCGCGCACGCCCATCTGTCCGCGGGACTTCCGCTGCCCGACACGCCGTGGTCGCACAGCTACGAGGAGTTGCGGCGCCGCAGCGCCTGGGACGTGGTCGCCTCGACATTCCGTCACCCGGTGGTGCGTCAGGTGATGGCCTGGATGGCGTTCGCCACGATTCAGCCGCCAGAGCGACCCGGCACCGGCGCGCTGCCGGCCGCGATCATGGCCGGTCGACTGGCCTACGGCTGGGCCACACCGGTCGGCGGGTCGGGCGCGTTGCCGAATGCCCTCGCGGCCCACATCGCCGACCACGGCGGCACCGTCGAGACGTCGGCGTGGGTGCGGTCGGTCCTCGTGGAGGACGGGCGCTGCGTCGGAGTGCGCACCGACGACGGGCGCGAGTACCGCGCTGGGCGGGCGGTCGTCGCCGGCAGCCACCTTCGCGAGCTGCGCGGAATGCTCGAGACCGGCTCGAGCGCTGGCCGACGAGGCCGCACGATGCTGGCGGCCTGGGATCCCCTTGTTCGCAGTGCATTTCGCGCTTCGCGCCGACGCCCGCTACCGATCGGCCAGCGGTCCCGTCACATCCGCCGCCGGGGGCCTCGGCAGCCCCGAGGGACTGCTCCGCCAGGTCGCTGGCCTGCCGTCGGGGCGCCTGGAGACCGAGGACCCGTGGCTGCTGATGATGTCGTCGACCGCGGTCGATCCCGCGCGTGCGCCCGGCGGCACGTTCAAGTTCCTGACCGTGGCGCCGATGCTCCACGACGGCAGCCCATGGTCGGACGCCGATGCGATGGCGTACGCGCAGGTGCTACTCGGCATTGCGCGTCGCCACGTCGACGGAATCGACGACGCCGACATCCTGGCCATCAGGCCGGAATCACCCACGTCTCTTGCCGCGCATAATCTTTCGAACATCGGCGGGTCCTGTCACGGCGGCGAGTTCGCGCTCGACGACGGCACCGTCATCCCCGGCTGGCTCGACTACCGCACCGATGTTCCCGGCCTGTATCTGACCGGATCGACCTCGCATCCAGGTGGTTCGGTGTCGGGGCGGCCCGGGCGCAACACCGCGCGCACCGTGCTGGCCGACCTCGGGCTGACGCCGACGATGTCGCGCCCCTGAAGCATTCAGCGCCCGGTCAGCCGGACGACGTGCAGGCCGTGGTTCTTGTCCGAGAAGAAGATGTTGCCGCGCGCATCGACCAATACGTCTTCGGACTGCGTGACCAAGGTCTTGGGCAGCAGCCCGCGGCGTTCGGTGGGATCGTCCGGCAGATACCAGGCGATTTCGCGGGGCAGGTAGGCGTCGCTGATGTCGTAGACCCGCAGCCCTGCGTTGAACCACGTCATGAACATCAGGGTGTCGTCGGCGAACAGCTCAGGCCCTTGGGGATGGTGCTGATTGTGCGGACCGAACCGCCCACCACGCGTGCTGAAGTTCGGATACGCCGCGCCCGCCGCCGGCTCAGGTATCGGCAGCAGCGACATCAGACGCGGGTTCCTGCTCATCGCTGACGTCGACGATGCCTGCGAAGTTGTACGCCTCCTGCTGCCGTTCGGCGATCGCTTCGGTGTTGACCAGCAACAGGTTTCGCGCCGGAACAGTGGGATCACGGTGTGCATCGCGATCATGCTGGAGAACGCGGCGCCGATGTCCAGTCGGGAGACGAGCGTCGGCCGCTCGATGTCCGAGATGTCGAGGATGACGACGCCGGCGGCCCCGTAGCTGAGGTAGGCGCGATCACCGAGGACGTAGGGCGGTCCGTGCAACGAGATGCGTCGAGGCGGGCGCGGCACCGGCGGCGACGAACTGCTCGGGCAGGAACCACATCGCGACTTCCTCGGGACTGCGCGGATCGGCGATGTCGAGGATCACGTAGATGTTGCCGTCGAACCCGCGGCGCCCCGCCGTCACATGGACGATAGCGGCCACCGGTGAAGTGGTTGCGGTGCACGCCGTGTGCACCGGTGCGCCACTGGCTGAGCAGCCGCGGAGCGACCGGGTCGCTCACGTCGAAGAGTCGGATGCCTTCGTCGGCGTTGAGTGCCGGATCGCCGCCCCAGGCCGGCGGACGATGCTCCATGCCCTGGACCAACAGACCGTCGGCGACCTGGACCTGCCAGGTCGCGGCATGGTCGGGGCCCTCGATCGCGCCGACGAGTCGCGGGTCGGCAGGGTCGGTCACGTCGAAGATCGACAGCCGCGGTTCCCAGAAGTGGGTCGCGTAGAGGTACCAGCGGTCACCGGAAGAATCGGATGGGACGACCTGCATGGCCAGCTTGAAAACCGGTTTACCGCCGACATCGTGGTAGCCGATGAGCTCGACACCGTCGGCGGTGTAGCGCGGGTGCCGCGTCGCTCAAGCAGCCGCCTTCGCCATGAGATCGGCCAGATCGGACAGCGGCTCGAGACAGAACACGCCGCCGGTGCCGCGATCGGTGACCCAGATCAGGCCGTGCTCGTCGACGAAGAGATCGTTGGCCTGCGGCACGGCGCGACCCTGCCGGCGCCTCGCTGACCCAGTGCGCGACCTCCCGCGGATTCTCCGGGTCCGACACGTCGTAGACGCGCAGGCCCGCGCTGAAGTAGGTCGCGAACACCAGCCGGTTGCTGCGGTACGACCCGTCGCGGTTCTCGTGCAGGTTGTGCGGCCCGAAGCGCTGAGGGAGCTCGTCGAACGATCCGACCGGCTGCGGGGAGCGTCCGCAGGTATCGAGGTGCTGACGGGTCCGCGATGTCGACCAGGTGAATCCGTCGCTCCGCGCCGTGGGGGCCGTCGTGCTGCTGCTCGTCGGTGACGACGAGCAGTCCGCGACCCGCAAGGGGCAGGCACGTGTGGGTCGCTCCGCCTCCCCACCGCAGGCGCGACACCTCGCGAGGGGTTGTCGGATCGGACGTGTCGAGCACGACCAGGTTCGCATCGTCGTAACCCAGGTAGGTGTACTGCGCCCTCGCTCAGACCGTGGTGCGCCGCGACCCGATGACCATCCGGCCAGTCGGCGGTCTCACCCCCGGCGCTCCACTGTCCCGGCCACCACCAGCGGCCGGCGAGCACGGGTCGTTCGGGCTCGGTCAGGTCGATCGACATCCAGATGCGGTCGGTGAACCCGTCTGGCGTGCCCGACATGTGGGCGTAGCGGCCGCCTTCCCAGACGATGCGGTGGATGCCCTTGCCCCCGGACTCCCAGAACGCGATCTGCTTCGGCTCGAAGGGATCGTCGAGCCGGTAGATCGCGACCCCGGCCGAGTGCGGCCCCAACGGCTTCTTGGGCCGGTACGGGAATCGCTCGTGGTTGACGAGCAGCAGCCCATCCGCGACCTGCACCTTGTGGGTGTGGGTGTTGGCAGGCGCGTCCCACTGCGTCACCAGTTCGGGACGATCCGGGGCGGATACGTCGAGGATCGACGTGCCCGCTCCGGTTGTCCCGGCGTGCCCGACATACAGCGCGTCGCCATGACGCATGACCTGCATGCCGTCGCCTCGTCCGCCCAGGTCGTGCTGGCCGAGGAGCCGAAGCCCATGGGCCGAGGCGGTTTCCGTCATGACTGCGACAGGTCCCCCGGGGCGGGCCGCAGGGGCAGGTTCAGCGCCTTCTGGGCACGCCACAGCGGGACCAGGTCGACGTACTCGTGCCAATTGGTGCCCGGTGGGATCACCTTCAGCTCGATCTGTTCGTTGACGAACTGATCCATGTCGCTGACGTCGAAGCCCCCGTCGCCGGTGTGATAGTTGGGGTTCTGCTCATCGGCGTACGCATCGCGGTACGGCTGCGGAAGCTCGAAGTCCTTCGCGGCCATCAGGTCCAGCACCGCATCCTTGTTGTTGACGTCGTTGATGAACTGGCGCGCCTTCAGCGTCGCGGTCAGGAAGGCGGCCGCGGTCTCGGGGCTTTCGGTCAGGATCTTGTTGGCGGCCCAACCGTTCTGCGGCGCCCGTCCGAGCTCCTCGAACAGGAACTTGCCGCCCTCGTCCTCCAGCAGTGTCCTGTGCCGAAGCTGAAGACTCGCGCCGTCGACCGTGCCCGCGATCACCGACTGCAGACGCTCGTTGGACTGGCCGCCGGTGCTCACCAGCTTGACGTCTGTGTCGGGGTTGATGCCGTTGTCGGTGAGGAGCTTTCGGATCAGGAAGTCGTTGCGGCTGCCGAACTGTCCGCCGGTGATCGTCTTGCCCTTGAGGTCCTCGGCCGTGTTGATTCCCTTGCGCACGCCGAGGATGTTCGCCTCACCGCCGAGATAGACCGACAGATACCGCACGCCCGCGTTCGACTTCTTCGCCGCCGCGATGGTGGTGTCGGTGTCGTACAGGGCGAAGTCCACCGATCCACCGATGAGCGCCGGCAGCGGGTCCTCGACGGTCACGATCTCGACATTGTCGATCCCGACTTCCTTGAAGTAGCCCTTGTCCTGTGCCACCAGGATGTCCTCGTGGAACAGGTAGTACGGGTTGTCCACGGCCACGATGATCTGACTTCTTGACCTTCGACGTGTCGATCGTGGCGTCGACCTCGTCGGCGTTGGTCGGACGGCGTGGCGGAACGTCGCCGCCGCCTGCCGGCATTGTCGCCGCCGCAGCGCCGTGAGCACTGTCGCGAACGCCAAACCAGCGCCGAGCAGAGCGAGCAATCGTTTGCTTCTTCTCATGCACTTCTCCTTGTCGTGTGAATCTTCGGACTGACTACGCGCGCGCGAAGTCTCGCCAGGGCGCTGCCCGGCGTTCGATCCAGCGCATTCCCTGCACGAGCCCCACCGAAATGACGGCGAGCAGCAGCAAGGTGGCATACATCATCGGCGCATCGAACTGGTCGCCTGCCCGATCGAGCAGGAACCCGAGGCCCCTGCCCGCCTCCGCCGAGCAGCTCCCCGATGAGCATCCCGACCAGCCCACGGGCGATGCCTTGATTGATGCCACTGATGACGAACGGCAGCGTGAACGGCAAGATCACCTTGACGTACAGCTGCGCCTCGTTCGTACCGAAGATCCGGCCGGCCCGGACGAGCGACGGATCGACGGTCTTCACCCCTTCCATGCAGTTGACCATCATCGGGAAGACCGCTGACAGCACGATGATCGTGAGCTGCATGGAGTTACCGAAGCCCAGGATCGAGGATCAGCAGGGGAATGAGGGCGACGCGCGGCAACGCCGTCATCGCCCACACGTAGGGGACAGGATCAGGTCGATGATCCGCACACCGCCCATCAACAGGCCGAGCGGGATGCCGATCGCCGCAGCGATCAACATGCCGATCGTGAAGTTCTGCACGCTGTGGAGCAGTTGGGGACCGATGACGCCATCGACGAAACCGTGGTACATCGCCGAGAACATGTCCGTGGCCTTGGGGAAGAACAGCGGGTTGATGACTTCGGACAGTGCGATCAGCTGCCAGACCACGAAGAACAGCGTCAGGTTGATCAGCGTGATGATGAGGCTTCGGAACGGCGCCCACCTGCTGCGCGTGATCGACTCGGTGACGGCGGTCGAATCGGCGGACGGGTCCGTCGTCGGAAGTGTGCCCGTGCTCATCGTTCGCCTCCACCGATCTTCGCTCCCAGTGCCTGAGCCTGGAGCTGTCTCCAGATGTGCTCGCGCAGTTCGCCGAACCGCGCACTGCGCTTGACCCCCTCATCGAAGCGGGATCTGGGCAGGTCGACGTCGACGATTTCCTTGACGCGGCCCGGCCGGTTCGACACCACGACCACTCGGTCCGCGAGCGTCAGCGCCTCGTCGATCGAGTGGGTGATGAAGAAGACGGTCTGGCCCGTCTCGGCGATGATCTTCTCGAACTCGGCCTGCATCGCCTCGCGCGTCATGGCATCGACCGCCCCGAAGGGCTCGTCCATCAACAAGATCTCCGGTTCCGACACCAAAGCGCGTGCGATTCCGACCCGTTGACGCATTCCGCCGGAGAGCTCGTAAGGCAGTGACTTCTCGAAGCCGGTGAGACCGACCATCTCGAGTGCACGGCCGATGCGCTCCCGCACGGCGTCCTTCGAAGGGCGGGGGTGCCTGTTCTCCAGCGCGAACCTGACGTTCTTGTAGACGGTGCGCCACGGCAGGACGGCGTAGTCCTGAAACACCATGGCCCGGTCCGCGCCGGGTCCGTCGACGATCTTCCCGCCGACCCGGATCGACCCTTCCAGCGGTTTCATGAATCCGGCGATCATGTTGATCAGCGTGGTCTTGCCGCAGCCGGACGGGCCGACGATGGCGAGGAACTCGCCGCGATACACGTCCAGGTACACGTCCCTCAGGGCGATGAGCCGAGTCTTCTGCCGCTTGTTCTCGTATCCGGCAGATACGCCACGAATCTCGATCAGCGGTGCCGGGGTCGCCGCCGAGTCGCCGGCACTCGGTCGCGGACGGCGGGTCACCGAGGGAACAGCCTGACTCATGTACTCCCCAACTTCTGTCTCAGCACGAACGTCCGAGCTGCAATCGTTTGCTCCATCCTGCGATGTGACGTGGGTCATGTCAATGGGCGCACCGAAGAAATGTCGTGCCACCTGAACGAACGGCAGGTGGCCAGCGCAGGGTCTGTCTACAAACGATTGCAGCTATGGCACGATGTCGTCATGACACGAGCCAGCTACGCATCGGGACGTTCACGCCATCGCTGTTGATCGATCTCGCTCGCTCTACCGGCCGACTGGACCGCGCCGACCTTGACGTCACCGAGATCCCCGTTCCCTCCTCGCCGGCGCAGTTCCGCTCCCTCGAATCCGGCGAGCTCGACGTGGTGATGACAAGCCCGGACAACGTTCTCGCCTATCGATTCCTGAGCGCGAACCCACTCGGGCGCAACCTGCCGGTGGAAATCCTCGCCGGAATCGATCGGGGCCTCGGTCTGTCGTTGTGCCTCGCGCCGTCGGTGACGGACGTCGCGGACGTCCGGGGTCGTGTGGTCGGGGTCGACGTGCCGCAGTCGGGCTTCGCGTTCGTGGCGTTCGCCCTCCTGGAACGTGCCGGCCTGAGCCCGGACGATTACGAGGTCGAGTCGTTGGGATCGACCCCTCGGCGCGCCGCGGCACTGACGGCGGGAACGTGCGCGGCCACGGTCCTCAACGCAGGCAACGAGTTGCGGGCGAGCGCATCGGGGTGCCGTGTCGTGAGCACGGTCGCGGACATCGGCCCCTACCTCGGTACGGTCATGGCAGCGTTGCCGGCCGACGACCCCGACGATCGCCGGTCCGCGAACATCGTCTGGCGGAGGCGGTGATCGACACCGCGCGTGACATCGTCACCGGCCGTTTGCGACAGGAGGTTCTCGAGGCCGCGGGACGGTTGCTCGGATTGGCGGACCGCGAAGCACGGGCGCACCACGAGTGCCTGCTCGATCGCACGCACGGCCTGATCACCGACGGGCATGTCGACGA
Organism: uncultured Actinomycetota bacterium; assembly: GCA_963765155.1. Classification (GTDB taxonomy): domain Bacteria; phylum Actinomycetota; class Actinomycetes; order Mycobacteriales; family Mycobacteriaceae; genus Mycobacterium. Next base: position 144,519 of record CAVXVJ010000022.1, on the reverse strand, counting down.
AGCGTCGATCAACACCCTGATCGACCTGAGGCGCGGCACAGTCCGAGCGCCGGAGCTCGACGCAGTGGCGTCCGCGTGGCCGACGATGCTCACGGCAGCCGCCCTGGCAACAGGCCCTCGCACATGAGACGGCCACAGCCTGGATGTATTGCACCTGCCCGGGGGGACTCCATCATTGACGAGAGGCTGCATCCGATTGCAGCAATGGAGGGGAGTGGGGGTCTGTGCACAGGGCCACGCTGCGTGAGGTTGCGGTCATGGCTGGCGTCCATCCGGCCACCGCTTCACGCGCCTTGAACCAGCAAACCGAAGGCATGGTCAACGCCGAGACGGCTGCCCGGATCAAGAAGATCGCCGCCGAGATGGGCTACTCGCCGAACCCGATCGCCCGCAGCCTCAAGACGTCCCGGTCGGCCAGCATCGGCCTGGTGATCCCCGATCTGACCAATCCGCTGTTCCCGCCCATCGTGCGAGGGGTCGAGGACGTGCTACGCCCGATCGGTTACAACGCCTGGATCGTCAACACCGACAACCGGCCGGACGTGGAGCAGGCCGCGGTCGAAGTCGTTCCGCCAGCGCAATGTCGAAGGCTTCGTGTTCGCGACCGCGCATTTGAAGCACCCCCTTCTCGACGAGCTGGCGGCGGCGTCGACGCCGATGGTGCTGGTCAACCGTCGCAGCGCTAACGCCGACATCCCATCGGTCACCTCCGACGACGCGGCGGGGGTCGCGATGGCGATGCAGCACCTCGTCGACCTCGGGCACACCAAGATCGTGCACCTCGCCGGACCTCAGGATCTGTCGACCGGCGTCACCCGGCGTCGCGCGTTCCCCTCCAGCTTGGAGGATCTCGGTCTCCCGGCCGAGAACGCGCGGACGATCATCTGCGAGGAATGGTCCGAGCGTGGCGGGCGCGAACGGCGATGCGGACTCTGCTGGACTCTGGTCCGGAGTTCACCGCGGTCCTCGCCGGTAACGACCTGCTCGCCCTCGGCGTCTACGACGCCCTGTCCGAGCGGGGCCTGCGCTGCCCGGACGACATCAGCGTGGTCGGGTTCAACGACATGCCGTTCATGGACAAGGTCTCACCGCCGCTGACGACCGTGCGCATCCCCCACTACGAGATCGGCGCCGAAGCGGCCCGATTGTTGCTCGAAGTGCTCATTCGACCCGGACCGCCATCCGCGTTCGCTGTTGCTCCCATTGACGCTGGTCGTCCGGTCCTCGACCGGCCCGGTCCCGACGCCCGCACCGGCGCCTGAGGACGTTTCCGCACGCGCGCTGCGCGACCGCGGCACCGAGCCGCATCCAGCCGGTATTGACTTGAAGTTAGCCGCACGGCAGGATTGCAACCGATTGCAGTCGAGTCGGGAGACACGATGGGAGACAGCGGGATGACGACGAGCGTCGGGTGGATCGGCGCCGGACGCATGGGCTACGCGCTCATCGAACGCCTGTTGGACGCCGGTCACGACGTGTCGGTCTACAACCGCACCCGCTCCAAGGCGGAGCCGCTGGCCGAGCGTGGCGCCAAGCTTGTCGACACCGCCGCGCAGCTCGCCGATCGCGACGTCGTCTTCATCATGGTCGCGGCGTCCGACGACCTCGAGGACGTCACCGTCGGCGAGGACGGGCTTCTCACCGCCACCACGCACCGCAGATCGTGGTCGACTGCTCGACCGTCTCGGCGGGCGTCTCGGAGAAGATCCGCGGCCTGGCCGCGGACCGCGGGACCACGTTCCTGGCCGCGCCGGTCAGCGGCAACCCCAAGGTGGTCAGGTCGGGCAAGCTCACGCTCGCGGTCTCTGGGCCGCGTGAGGCGTTCGACCGCACCGAGCACCTGCTGCGCGCCCTCGGCCGGGGCGTCACCTACGTCGGCGAGGGCGAAGTCGCTCGCCTCGTCAAGATCTGCCACAACGTCTTCCTGGGCGTGGTCGCGCAGTCCCTGGCCGAGATCACTGTGCTCGCCGAGCAGGGTGGCACCAGCCGGCAGGCATTCCTGGAGTTTCTCAACAACTCGGTCATGGGATCGGTGTTTACCCGGTACAAGTCGCCGGCGTTCGTGAACCTCGACTTCTCGCCGACGTTCACCAACGTCTTGCTGCGCAAGGACTTTGACCTCGGCCTGGAGGCCGCGCGCGAGCACGGTGTGCCGATGCCCGTCGCCGCCTTGGCCGCCGAGATGGTGTCTGCGGCGATCGGTGCGGGCCACACCACCGAGGACTTCGCCACCTTGCTGCTGGAACAGGCGCGGCGCTCAGGAGTCGAGTTGGTCTCCGAAAACGCCGACGTCGACGACGGTCTGGGCACCGATGCCGATGAGTGAGCCGCGGCCTCTTTCGGCTCCGGCGCATCGCTTCACACCACCGCCGAAGTACATCTAGTCCAGGTTCGGGTCGGCAAGGACGCACCGCTCGGCTTCAGATCAGGATCGTCAGTGGGTTCTCGATGCGACGGACAAAGGCGGCCATCCACGCGGCGGCGACCGTACCGTCGATGACCCGGTGATCGGCCGACAGGGTAACCGTCATGACCGTGCCCACCGTCAGTTCACCGTCGTCGACGACCGGTCGCTGCACGGCACCGCCGACGGCGAGAATGCCGGACTGCGGCGGGTTGAGGATGGCGGAAAACTCTGTGACGCCGAACATCCCGAGGTTGGACACCGAGAAGCTGCCGCCCTCGAGTTCCTGCTGTCGTATCCGCCCGGCGCGGGCCCGCTGCGCAAGCTCGGCGACCCGGGCGGACAGCACGGACAGCGGCGTGGTCTCCACGCTGCGCAGCACCGGTGTCAGCAGACCTCCGTCCACCGCCACCGCGACGGCGATGTCGGCGCTGTCATACCGGCGGATCGACTCACCGTTCCAGATCGCGTTGGCATCGGGCACCTCGATCAGAGCGCCGGCCACCGCCTTGAGGACGAAGTCGTTGAGTGACACCTTGGTCGGTTGCGGCGGCGTTGATGCTGCGCCGCAACGCGATCAGATCGTCGACCCGGCAGTCCGCGGTGAGATAGAAGTGCGGCACCGTCGTCTTGCTCTCGGTGAGTCGGCGCGCGATGGCCCTGCGCATCCCCGTGAGCGGGACGTCGGTGAAACCCGCTGTCGGCGCGTGTGATGCAACGGCGGGCTCCGGGGTACGCAATGGTTGCGGCGCGCTGACGGGCTCGGCAATCGGCAGCCGGTCCACGTCGCGTCGCACGATGCGCCCGCCGGGGCCGGTGCCTGTCACGCTCTCCAGCTCGATTCCCCGCTCGCGCGCGAGCTTTCGCACCAACGGTGTGGCGAACAGCCGCCGTCCATTTGTCGCCGGCGGCAGGTTCGGCGCGCCACGGCTGCGGCACCGGCACGGCGCGGGGGCAGCCGCACTGTCCAGCAGTGCGGGATCGATGTCGGCGTCGGTTTCCCCCGGCGCCAGCACCACCGCGATCGGCTCGCCCACCGCGAATCGTCGACCCCGGCTCGGCGATCAGCCTGCCCAGGATCCCGCCTACCTCGGCGGCGTATTCGACGACAGCCTTGTCGGTTTCGATCTCGGCGAGCGGGTCACCGACCGCGATCTCCTGGCCCTCCGAGACGAGCCAAGCCTGGATGATGGCCTCGCCGGCGTTGGCGAGCACCTCGGGCATCCGCACGACGGTGGGCATCAGCGTTGTCCCATTCCCATACGGATCTTCTCCAGGCCGGCGACGACTTCCTCGGTCCTGGCGATCGCGGCGCGTTCGAGCACTTTCGAGATGCTCGGCGACGCTTCCTGCCCCGATACCCGCTCGACGGGTTGGTCCAGCCAGTCGAAGAGCCTGCGCTGAATCTCGTCGGCCAGCCAGCCGCCGTAGGAACTTCCGCGCGCACCCTGTTCGACGAGCAACACCGCGTTGGTCTTTCGGACGCTGGCGGTGATGGTGTCCCAGTCGATCGACGCGCGGTCCAGCCAGCGCAGGTCGATCAGTTCGGCGTCGACGCCGGTCTGCTCGATCGCCTCCAGGCTGTGGGCCACCATCGACAGATAGCTGATGACGGTGACATCGGAGCCCGCGCGCCGGATCGCGGCGCGGCCCGGCGGAATGACGTAGTCGAGGTCGCCCTCGGGGACCTTGTCGGCCGTGCCGTAGAGGTCGACGTGTTCGATGACGAGCACCGGATCCTGCAGGGCCAGAGCGGCATTCATCAGCCCGACGTAGTCGGCGGCGGTCGAGGGCGCCGACGATCCGCCAGCCCGGGCTGGTCGCGAAGATCCCGGCGGGGTCCATCAGGTGCTGTGACCCGTATCCCGAGCCCATCGCGACCTTGGTGCGCAGCACGAACGGCACCGGGTTGTCACCGCCGAACATGTGCCGCGCCTTGCCGATCTGGTTGAACACCTGGTCGGCGGCCACCCACATGAAGTCGGGATACATGAACTCGACCACCGGCCGGAACCGGCCGTCGAGCGCCAGCCCGCCGCCGATGCCGGTGAAGGCGTTCTCGCTGATCGGGGTTCCCACCAACCGGTTCTCGCCGTACTTCGCCAGCCCCTTGGTGGCGCCGTTGGTGCCGCCGCCGAGGTGGTGCACATCCTCACCGAACACCACGATGCGCTCGTCGCAGGCCATCCGGCGGTCCATCACCGCGGCCACGGCCTCGACGAATTTCACTGAGCGCCAAGGACCCTGGTGCGCGTCGGTTCGAGCACGGTCAGCGAGCCGAGTTCGGTTGCGTCACCGCGCACCCCGACGTTGACGAAGCCGGGATCGGGCCACAACTGCGGCCGGATGCGACGCTTGCCCGCCTTGTCGGGGTCGGCCTCGACCAACTCGGCCACGGCGGCCGCCATCGCGTCCTGCGCCTGCCTGCGCACCGACGCCACCCCCGCCTCGTCGATCAGGCCGAGCGCGATCATCTCGCGCGCGACCCGGTCGAGCGGGTCGCGGGCGCGCCACTGCGCTTCTTCGTCCTTGTCGCGGTACCCGAACGCGCTGCCCGGGTAGGGCCCGTTCTGGTGGAAGTACCGGTACACCTCGACTTCGATGACCGCCGGCCCCGCGCCGCTGCGCATCCGGTCGGCCGCCTGCTCGGTGGCGAGGTGGACCGCCAGCGGGTCCATGCCGTCGACGCGCCAACCGGGGATGCCGAACCCCTGGCCGCGCACCGACAACCGGGGATCGGCGGTGATCTCTTCGACCCGGGTGGACACGGCGTACAGGTTGTTCTCGATGAAGAAGCAGAACGGCAGTTTCCATGCCGCGGCGAGGTTCATCGTCTCCAGCACGGAGCCGATCTGGCTGGCCCCGTCGCCGAAGTAGCTGATGGTGAGATCGGTGGTGCCACTGTGCTTTTGGGCCCATGCATTCCCCGCGCCCATCGGTACGCCGCCGCCGACGATCGCGTTGGTGCCCAGCGCGCCGGCTTCGAACCACTGCAGGTGCATGGACCCGCCGCGGCCGCGGCAGTAGCCCTGCGCCAGGCCGAGGATCTCGGCCAGTGTCCGTTGCAGCACCCGCTGGATCTTGGGTGTCACCACCGCGGCCGGATCGATGACGCCGCCCGAGACGTGCGTCAGCGCCTTGGCGAGAAACTGGTGATGACCGCGGTGCGATCCGTTGACGGCATCGGTGGAGCGCAGGCCGACAATGGATCCAACCGCGCCGCCTTCCTGCCCGATGCTCGAATGCGCAGGCCCGTGCACCAGACCTTCGCCGGCCAACTCGAGCACGGTTTCCTCGAAGGCGCGGATGAGGTGCAGTTCGGCGAGCATGGTGCCCAGAAGCGCGGGGTCAGCGGCTTTCCAGTCGTCGTCGGTGGTCGACAGTTCGATCCAGGCGGAGCCGGTCTCGAGGCGTTGTTCGCGTGGCATGTCCCTCATCTCCGTTGACCGTGAGCGACCGGCGGCACCGGTGGCGGTCTGGCGATCAACTTACCCCGATTGGATCCACTTTGGCTAGATTCTGGCTCGAAATCGCTGAAATTTCGGCTATTGTGGCGGCATTGGATCCACTATGTGGGAGGTTGCTATGGCGCTACCGGGACTGGTCGGCACGGATCACATCGGGTTCACCGTGCCCGACCTGGAGGAGGCCCACGACTTCTTCGTGCGGGTTCTCGGCTGCACGCACGTCTACACGCTCGGGCCGTTCCAACATGACGACGACTGGATGCGCGAGCACCTCAACGTCCATCCCCGCACCGTGATGCGGCAACTGCGCTTCTACCGGTGCGGCACGGGAGCGAACTTCGAGGTGTTCGAGTACGAGCCGGCCGACGGCCAGGCGCCCATTCCGCGCAACAGCGATATCGGCGGCCATCACCTGGCGTTCTACGTCCACGATCTCGACGCCGCCGTCGATTACCTTCGCGCCGAGGGCATTCGGGTGCTGGGCGAGCCGACGGCCAGTCGCAATGCCAGCGCCGGCCAGCGATGGGTGTACTTTCTCAGCCCGTGGGGCATGCAGTTCGAGCTGGTGAGCTTCCCGAACGGCAAGGCCTACGAGAAGGACGCCGAGGTGTTGTTGTGGAACCCGAACCACCCGGCGCAGTGACGCCGTAACGGGAATCGGAGGCAACATGGCGCAACCCCAGGTGCGTGACGGCGTCACCGGAGCGCGGGTCGCCGACGAACTGCGCGCGGCGATCCTGCACGGTGCCTATCCGCCCGGCACGCGGCTGCGCCAGGAGGAACTCGCCGCGCAGTACGGCGCCAGCCGCGTGCCGATCCGCGAGGCGCTGCGGATTCTGGAGGCCGAGGGGCTCGTCACCACGGTCGCCAACGCCGGCGCATGGATCGCCAGCCTGAGCCTCGACGAGTGCGCCGAGCTGTATCAGGTGCGCGAGCGGATCGAGCCACTTCTGTTGCGCTACAGCCTGCCCCATCTGACGCCGGCCGAGATCGACCGCCTTGGCGAGCTGGTCGAGGAGATGCGCAAGACCCGCGACATCGAGCGTTTCCTCGCACTGGACCGGGAGTTCCATCTCGGCAGCTACCGCGGAGCCGAGACGACGTTTCTGGGCCCGACCGTCGAGCGGCTGTGGAACGCCACCCAGCACTACCGCCGCGCTTTCACCCGGCTGCTGGACGTCGAGAGCAACCGGATTCTGCACGACGAACACCACATGCTGGTGGCGGCGATCCGCGAGAACGATCCCGACGAGGCCGAGCGCGTGCTGTTCGGCCACATCCGCCGTACCCGGTTGCAGCTCACGCGTCATCCCGAGGTGTTCTCCAACTGAGAACACCCATCCGTCGAAGAAGGAACCCGCGCACATGACAATCGCAACCGTCAACCCGGCCACCGGCGAGACCGTCGAAACCTTCGAACCCCACGACAACGCCGAAGTGGCGCGCCGCATCGCAGAGGCCGCCGAAGCCGCTGTCGCGTTGCGTGACACGACATTTGCCCAACGCGCCGAGTGGATGAACGCCACCGCCGACATCCTGGAGGCCGATGTCGAGCGGGCCGCCCGGATGCTCACCCTCGAGATGGGCAAGCCCATCGGCCAGGCCCGCGCCGAGGTACTCAAGTGCGCGAAGAACATGCGGTTCTATGCCGAGCACGCGGAGTCCTTCCTCGCCGACGAACCACTGGCCGACCCATCCACGGTTTCGGCGTCGCAGGCCTGGACGGTATGGCAGCCGCTCGGTGTGGTGCTGGCGGTGATGCCGTGGAATTACCCACTGTGGCAGGTCATCCGGTTCGCCGCGCCTGCGCTGATGGCAGGCAACACCGGACTGCTCAAGCACGCCTCCAATGTGCCGCAGTCCGCGCTGTACCTCGACGACCTGTTCGACAAGGGCGGCTTCCCGACGGGGTCGTTCCGCACGCTGCTGATCGGCTCGGCCGAGGTCGCGGCGGTGATCTCCGACGACCGCGTCAAGGCCGTCACCCTGACCGGCTCGGAACCGGCGGGCCGCTCCGTCGGCGTCGACGGCGGGCCGGCAGATCAAGAAGGCGGTGCTCGAACTCGGCGGCTCCGATCCGTTCATCGTGCTGCCCAGCGCCGACCTCGATGCCGCTTCGACGGTGGCGGTCAAGGCCAGGATCTCCAACAACGGCCAATCCTGCATCGCCGGAAAGCGTTTCATCGTGCACACCGACGTCTACGACGAGTTCGCCCGGCTGTTCGTCGGCGAAGATGAACGCCCTGGTGGTCGGTGACCCGATGGACGAAGCCACCGACGTCGGGCCGCTGGCCACCGCATCCGGGCGCGACGACCTCGCCGAACTGGTCGATGACGCGGTGGCCAAGGGTGCCGAGGTGCTCACCGGCGGCGGCGCTCCCGAGGGCCCCGGCTGGTTCTACTCCCCGACCGTGCTGGCCGGGCTCACCGATGACATGCGGGTGGTGATGGAGGAGACATTCGGACCGGTCGCCTCGCTGTACAGGGTGGCCGATCGCGACGAGGCGGCACGGGTGGCCAACCAGACCACGTTCGGTCTGAGTTCGGCGGTGTGGAGCAACGACGCGGACGAACAGGACTGGTTCATCCGTCATCTCGATGCCGGCGCGGTGTTCCTCAACGGGATGACGGTGTCGTATCCGGAGTTGCCGTTCGGCGGGGTCAAGGACTCCGGATACGGCCGCGAGTTGGCCGCCGCGGGCATCCGCGAGTTCTGCAACCTCAAGACGGTCTGGAAGGCCTGAACCAGCGGGGGCCTCAGGGTTCAGTCAGTACTCGTTGGCGACGAAGAGTTCCTGCGCCGGGAACTTGGTCAGGATCACCGGACCGTCGTCGGTCACGACGACCTCCTCCTCGATACGGGCCGCGGAGAAGCCGTCGCAGGCCGGAGCGTAGGTCTCCATCGCGAAGACCATGCCGGCCTGCAGCTCGATCGGGTTCTCCAGCGAGTTCAGCCGCGAGATGATCGGCCGCTCGTGCAGGCCGAGCCCGAGACCGTGCGCGAACTGGAGCCCGAAGGCGGCCATCTCGTTCTCGAAACCGAAATCTGTTGCCTTGGGCAGTAATCGGGCGATCTGATCGGAACTGACGCCGGGGCGGATCGCCGCGATGGAGGCGTCCATCCACTCTCGGGCCTGCTTGTAAGCGTCGCGCTGGCTTTGCGTGGCACTGCCGACGCCGAAAGTGCGGTAGTAGCACGTCCGATACCCGTTGAAGGAGTGGATGATGTCGAAGAACGCCTGATCGCCGGGCCGGATGATCCGGTCGGTGAAGTTGTGCGGGTGCGGGTTGCACCGCTCACCGGAGATGGCGTTGACGGCCTCGACCTGATCGGAGCCCATCTCGTAGAGCCGCTTGTTGGCCAGCGCGACGATCTCGTTCTCGCGCACACCGGGTTTGAGCACGTCGACGATGTCCTGGTAGACCCCGTCGACCATGGCCGCCGCCTGGTTGAGCAGCATGATCTCGTCGGCGGACTTGATCACCCTGGCGTCCAGCATGCTCTGCTGGGCGTCGACAACGCTGAGCCCCTGGCGCTGCATCTCGAACAGGAACGGCGGCTCGACGATGTCCAGACCCACCGGCTCATCCGGCGACACCGGCATCGGCGAGGATGCCCTTGATCTCGGTGACCGCATCACGCATCAGACCGGCATCCGGCGCGACCGCGCCGCGGAAGCCCGAGGAACCCGGGCCGCCAGTTCTCGTGCGGCAGCCACGGCGAGTACAGCTTGTGGTGGCGCACCGCCGATCCGAAGTCCCACAGGATCGGATCGCGGTCGCGCATCAGCAGACAGTAGCGAATCATCTTGTCGCCCAACGCACCACCGATCCAGGTCTGTGTGGTGTAGCGGATGTTGTAGAAGTCGAAGAGCAGGAATGCCCCGCACCCGCTGGCCTCCAGCGCCGCCTTCGCCCGGGCGATCCGATAGTCGCGCAGCCGGCCGAAGTCGACCCGTTCCTCGTAGTCGACGCCCATGTGACCGGGCGCACCGAGCGGACGCGCGGCGGTCATGAACGCACCGGCGCGAGCCCGTCGTCGACCGGGACGTTCTCCGGCGCCAGCGTGACGCCGGCGCCGCGGGCCACCTCCAGCAGCAGCGTCGCGAAGTCCTCGTCGTCGCCGCGCCCCGCTCCGGCGGCCTGCGCGACGATCTGCCGGGTCGCCGAGGCGATGGGCATCGGCGACTTGAGCAGGTAAGCCGCCTCGAGCCCGAGGTCGAAGTCCTTCTGCAGCAACTGCCATCGTGAACGTCGGGGTGAAGTCGAGGTTGACGAACGCCGGTGACTTGTACTGGGTGAACACCGAACCCATCACCGAGTCGTTGAGGAACGCCAGGAAGTCGGCGCGGCTGACGCCGCCCTTCTCGACCAGCACGGTGATCTCGGCCAGGCACTGGGTGACGACGCCGAGCATCAGGTTGTGGGCGATCTTGACCAGGCGCGCGACTTCGCCCTCGCCGACATAGGTGACGCTGCGGCCGAACACATTCAGCACCGGTTCGATCGAGTCGAACACCTCGCGCGGACCGGAGACCGCGACGGTCAGCTTGCCTGCGGCGATCACCTTCGGGTTGCCGCTGACCGGCGTGGCCAGGAAGTCGCAGCCGCGGGAGTTGGCCGCGCTCGCGGATCAGCGCGCTGGCGTCGGCGGAAACCGTCGAGGCGTCGGCGATCACCCGCGGTGACGACTCGCCGGTGAGCAGCCCGCCGTCGCCGAGCATCACCTGCTCGAGGTCCTTCGACGACGACACCATGCTGAACACCAGGTCGCGGTCGGCGAGATCGACTGGCCTGCTGACGATTCCGGCACCGCGGTCGGCCAGATGCTGGGCCTTGGACGCGGTGCGGTTGTAGACGGTGACGTCGTAGCCGGCGTCGAGGAGCCGGGTGACCAGCGCAGCGCCCATGCGGCCGGCGCCGATCCAGCCGATCTTCAGAGTTGAGGCAGACATGTTGATTCCTTTTCTGTGGGGCCTGGTCAGGCGCTTGGGCTGGGCTGGGTGGCGGGTGGCGTGGACAGCGCCGCCGAAGTAGAGGTCGGCGATCTCGGGGTTGGACAGCACCGATGAGGCCGCGCCGGTCAGCAGCACGCGCCCGCTTTCCATCACGATGCCGCTGGTGGCCATGCGCAGTCCGAAGCGCACGTTCTGCTCGACCATCAGCACGGCCTTGCCGCTACCGCGCATGATGGCGACCGCCTCGTCGATCACGGTGAGCGACTTGGGATCCAGGCCCAAGGACGGCTCGTCGAGCAGCACCAGCTTGGGGTCGAGCATCAACGAACGGGCGAACTCGACCATGCGGCGCTGGCCGCCGGACAGGTTGCCGCAGCGGATCGCCGGTCTTGTCCCGCACCAGCGGGAACATGTCGAGGACCTCGTCGTAACGTTGGCGCACCAGGGCGCGCTGCCTGCGGATGATGTAGGCGCCCATCAGGATGTTCTCCCGGACGGTCAGCGTCGGGAACAGCCCGTTGCTCTGCGGCACCTGGGTGACGCCGCTGCCGAGCACCGCGTCGGGCGACAGGCCGGTGATGTCCTCGCCGTCGAGCAGGATGCGGCCCGCGCTCGGTTTGAGCAGACCGCTGACCGCGCGCAGCACCGTGGACTTCCCCGCGCCGTTGGGCCCGACGATGCAGCCGAGTTCACCGGCCCCGACCTCGAGGTCGACGCCCTGCAGGACGTTGCCGCCGCCGTAGCCCGGCGACCACTCCTTCGAGCCGAATCATGCCGGATTCCTTTCCACCGCAGGGACATCCGCCGACTGCTGGGCTTTCGACGGCGCTTCGAGCAGGTAGTCGTCGCCGAGGTAGGCGTCGAGCACGAGCGGGTCCTTCTGGATCTGCTCGGGTGTGCCGTTGGCGATCACCGCGCCGCGCGCCAGCACCCGGATCGGGTCGCACAGCCCCACCACGAACGGCATGTTGTGTTCGACCAGCAGGAAGGTGGTGCCCTGGGCGTTGAGATCACGGATCAGATCACCCATCCGCTCGATCAGCGTCGGGTTGATACCGCCAGCGGGCTCGTCGAGCAGGATCAGCTTCGGGTCGAGCATGAGCACCTGGGCCAACTCGACCAGCTTCTGCTGGCCGTAGGACAGCGCGCCGGCGCGGGCGTCGCGGTAGGCCGACATCCCGACGAACTCGAGCAGTTCGGCGGCGCGGGCGGCCTCCGAGCCGCTCACCGCTCCCAGTCCCAGTTGGCGCACCGAGAAGTCGCGCAACGGGGCGACGACGTTCTCCAGCACCGTCATCTCGCGGAACAGCCGGGTGATCTGGAAGGTTCGGCCAACCCCGCGGTGGGCCCGCGACCACGGCGAAAGACCTTCGATGCGTTCGCCGTTCAGCAGGATCTCGCCTCTGTCGGGGGTCATGGTGCCCGAGATCAGGTTGAACACCGTGGTCTTGCCCGAGCCGTTCGGTCCGATCAGCGCGGTGATCGAGCCCTCCGGCACCGTGAAGCTGCAGTCGTTGACCGCGTGGTTGCCGCCGAAGCTCTTGTGCAGCCCGCGGACCTCCAGCAGGGTGCGCCCGGTCGGCGCAGGCCGCTTGGCCTCGCGCCGGCGCGAGCGGGCGGTCCAGCGGATTGAGCCGGGCGCCGGAAAGCCCAACGGTGCCTTTGGTTCTGGCCTTCTCCAGCAGTGCCGCCACGGTCGGCAGGATGCCCTTGGGCAGCAGGATCACCAGCAGCACCAGCAGACCGCCGAACAGCACCAGGCGGGCGTTCCCGCCTCCGAAGGTGTCGTTGGCGAAGGTGTTGACGGGCTGGATGATGAACGCGCCGAGCACCGGTCCGAACAGCGTGCCGCGTCCGCCGAGGATCACCGACAGCACGATCAGCGCGCTGGTGATGATCGAGAACATCCCGATCGGGTCGACGAAGGACAGGTAGTAGCCGTACACCGATCCGGCCATGCCGACGAACAGCGCGCTGGCGCCGAAGGCCAGCAGCTTGTACACCGGAGCGTTGACGCCGATGGTGCCGGCCTTGCCTTCGTCCTCGCGAATCGCGATGAGCCCCATACCGAATTTGGTGCGCCGGATGGCCCACGTCATCAGCAGCGACAGCGCCAGCAGTGCCACCAGGACCAGGTGGAAGGGCCAGTTGCCCCAGGCGTCCGGCCAGTCCGGCAGCGGCAGGGTCAGCCCGGCGGTGCCGTTGGTCACCGGCACCCATTCGATGGCGACGAACTGCACCAGGAACAGGAAGGCCACGGTGATGATGACGAACGCGGGTCCGCGGGAGCGGTAGGTCACCAGCCCCAGCAGCATGGCGATCGTCGCGGCGAACACGCCGGCTATCGGCGCCCACAGCAGTGGCGGGACATCGGGGATCCGGATGGCAAGGATGGCGCCGACGTAGGCGCCGATGCCGATGAAGGCGCCCTGGCTCAGCGACAGGTAGCCGGTGAAGCCGGTGATGACGTTGAGCCCGCTGGCGCCGATGGCCAGCACCAGCGCCATGATCACCGTGTTCTGCGCGGAAATGCTGGGCGACAACGGGAACAGCACGATCACGGCGGCGGCGACGACGACGAGCGCCCGGGTCACCAGCTTCTCCAGCCGGGGGTCCAGCAGCCGGGCGATCCCGGCCTTCTCGGTCGTCATGCGACCGCGTCCTCTCTGAGTCGGGTGCCGAGGATGCCCTGCGGGCGGGTGATCAGCACGACGATGATGACGAGGAAGGGCACCGCGACGGGCCAGGCCGCCCCGAGGTAGCTGGTGGCGGCGATCTCACCCACCCCGATGACGAGCGCGCCGAGGATGGCGCCGGGAAGGCTGCCCAGTCCGCCGAGCACGACGATGGCCAGTAGCCGGGCGATCCACTGGTAGTGCGAGCCGGGCAGGAACGGGTAGATCGTGCTCAGCATCGCCCCGCCGGCGCCCAGGGTCGAAACGCCGATGGCGAAGGTGAGCGCGGCGATCGTGGCCACGCTCACCCCCACCAGTAGCGCCCCGCTCTCGTTCGCCGACGCGGCGCGGATGGCGCGGCCTGCCCAGGTGTGGTTGAGCAGCAGGTAGAGGCCGCCGAGGATCAGCACCGCGATGACCGCGGCGATGAGCATCACCTGCGGTATGTACAACGGCCCCAACGAGATCGAGGCGTCGGTGTAGGACACCCGCACCGCCGAGGAGGTGTTGCCCCAGATGAAGCCCATGATCCCTTCGAGCAACAGCGCGATGCCGAAGGTGGCCAGCACCGTCATGCTGACGTGGGCTCCGCGGACGTGCCGGATCACCAGCACGTAGACCAGCCAGCCGATGGCGAACATCACCGCCATCACGATGGGGATCGACAGGATCGGGTCGAGGCCGAGGTGCTGCCACAGCGTGAAGGTCAGGAATGCGGCCAGGACCGCGAAGGCCCCGTGGGCGAGATTGATCACCCGCATGACCCCGAAGATCAGGGTCAGCCCCGAGGCCATCAGCGCATAGAGCGCGCCGACCAGCAGGCCGAGGATGAGGGTTTGGATGAGCGAGGTCACGGTGTGTGGCTCCTAGCGCTGCGGTCGGTCCGGTGGCTTCGCCGTTGTCAGATGACGCCGCCCTGCCAGCGCAGGATCTTGTCGCTGGTGGCGACATCGGTGGGCAACACGACCTGCGAGACGCCGCCCTGCCACTGACCGACCAGGAATTCGCCCTTGGGGCTGCCGTCGGCGTTCCAGCTCAGCGGCCCGAGGATGGTTTCGACGGTGTTGTCGCGCAGCCAGTCCGCGAGCTTGGCCTGATCGTCGATGGACCCGACCGCGGTGACGGCGGCGGCGAGCACCTGGCCGGCGGCGAATCCGTCGGCGGCGTCCTCGGGCGGGGTCCCGCCGAACTTCTCCTCGAACTTCTTGACGAACTCGGCGTTCTGGTCGGTCTTGGCGAGCGGGCTGTAGCTCGACGAGAAGAACACGCCCTCGGCGTTCTGCTCTCCGACGCCTTCGAGGTACTGCTGTCCGTAGGTGGGCGAGCTGCTCTGGTACACGATCGAGGGCTTGTAGCCGGCCCGGTTCATCGAGCGGATCATGTTGACGCCGTCCTCGAACTGCGCGCCCTGCACGACCATTTCGGCTCCGGCGTCGCTGCATCGCGTTGACCACGGAGTCGAAGTTCTTGGTCGTCGCCGGGTATTCGTCCTTGTAGACGGTTCTGATACCGGCCGCGGACAGGATCTTCTCGGCCCCTTCGACCACCGGGCCCGCGAACGGATCATCCAGCGACGGGTAGGCGGCGGTCTTCGGCCGCTGCTCGGGCGGCAGATTGGCGATCCAATTCGGCGAACACCTTGGCCTGATCGGTGGCGACGGCCTGCTGTGAGAAGAAGATGTATTTGAAGCCCCGGTTGTACATGTCGGGCGAGCCGCAGGACGGGCAGACGAACAGCATCTTGTTCTTCTCCGCGACCGCCGAGGCGGGGATGTTCAGCAGCGACGACTGGCTGCCCAGCACGAGGTTGACCTTGTCCTTGGAGATCAGGTTGTTGTAATTGCTGACGGCCGTGTCCTGGGTGGTGGCGTCGTCGCGGACGATGATCTTGACCGGCTTGCCGAGCAGCCCACCGGCCTCGTTGGTCATCTCGACCCAGGTCTCGTAGCCGTGCTGGGTGTCCAGGCCGCCCTGGCTGAACTCGCCGGTGAGGGGCAAGCGAGGCGCCGATGGTGATGGTGTCGCTGTCGCTCGGGCCGTCGGCGGTGCACCCCGATACGGCGAGCGCGACGGCGGCGACGCCCACCATCGCGCGGAAGTGCAGTTGTTCTGCGCATGCCCAACCTCTCTGTCAGACCGATTGAACCCAGGTCGCGGTCCGATGCCGCGTGGATCACATACAATCGATTGCAGTGAATCGTGACACAGCACCGCCGCCGAGCGTCAACAGTTTCGCGAGACTGCTCCACCGCCGTCCGCCGAGCAATGCAGGGGTAGGGGCGAAGCAGGAGATAGACAGGGTTTCCGTCGCCGCTTCCTCAGTTCACTGGTGAGGAATATGCTCAGCCACAATCGATTGCAGGAGTAGCGCATGACGATTGGCGGAGCGGCGATCGACGTTTGGTATCGGCACCCCGCTGCCGACGGGCACGCTTCGCCGAGCGAGCTGCCGTTCGAGACATTGCCCAATGTGCTGATGACCTCGCACTCCTCGGGAGTCGCCTATGACACCTTTGTCGGCCGCGTCGACGACATCGCAGCCAACATCGGCCGGCTGCAGCGAGGCGAACCGCTGCAGAATCTCGTCTGCCGTCGCTGACGGCACTTGCCCGGCGGCGCATTACAACGGCGCGCTACCACGGGGCACTGACATCGGGCGGCCTTTGTCGCCGGTGCGCGGCGGGTTATCCCCAGTCGCGTTTTTATCCACAGGCTGGGGTCTGTCCGGGGCCCTGCCAGCGGATTTCGGTCGGCGGTCCCGTTAACGTCGAATGCATGTTCGATGGTGTGTTGCCCGAGATCGCCGACCTGGCCGCGGTGGATGTGCCCGGGTTGGTCGATGCCGCCGCGGGCTGGTCGCGGGCCGAGAACGCCGCGTGTGCGCGCAAGCTGGCGGTGCTGGCCGAGATCTTCACCCGCCGCACCGGGCTGGCCGACGACGAACGCGACGGCTGGTGGCTCGACCCCGAAGCCGCGCTGTCGGCGGAGTTGGGCGCCGCGCTCAATGTCGGGCGCGGGTTGGCGCTGGCCCAAACCCACCGCGGGCTGGCCCTGCGCGAGCGGCTACCCAAGGTGGCGGCACTGTTTGAGGCCGGGTTGATCAGTGACCTGTTGGTACGCGCGATCGTGTATCGCACCGCCCTGATCCTCGACGCCGAGGCGATGGCCGCCGTGGACGCCGAACTGGCGGATCGGGTGCGCCGGTGGGGGGCGTTGTCGATCACCAAAACCGAGGACGCCATCGACGCGCTGGTGGAGCGCCACGACCCCGCCGCGTTGCGCCGTGCCCGGGCCAGTGTGTCCTCACGCACGGTGGAGTTCGGCAACCCCGAGGATCCGGCCGGGATCACCAGCATGTGGGCGCGGCTGTACGCCCCGGACGCGGCGTTGATCGAGGCGCGGGTCGAGGAGATGGCCCGCTCGGTGTGTGAGGCCGATCCGCGCACCCTGCCCGAGCGGCGCGCCGACGCCCTGACCGCGCTGGCCGCCGGCGCCGAACTGGCCTGCGCCTGCGGCACCACAGACTGCCCCGCCGCCGGACGCCCCGCACCCACAAAAAACGCGGTGGTGCATGTGATCGCCGACCCCGCCACCCTCACCGCCGCCCAGACCCAAGGGCCCACACCCGACACCTCACCACCGCCAGCCCACCCCGACGAGTCCGCCGACCCTGTTGAGTGCGGCGGCGAGCCGGTTGAACCTGCCGGGTCCAGTGACGCCGCCGCCGAGTCGGTGGAGCCCGTTGGTGAGTCGGTCGCGCCGGCTGCACCCTTCGATCGCGGTGAGCCGGCCGCGGCCAGCCACACCGATGTGCCTGCGGCGTTGCGGCCGGCCCCGGCGCCGTCGATGGCGCCGACTGCGCAGTGGGAACCCGTCATCGGGCGAGCGGTTATCGGGCCGACCGCCGACCCGGCCGCGGAATCGCTGCCGATCATCCCGTTGGCCCAGTGCCAGCCGGGCATCGCGCTGCCGGTCATCAACGGGTCGAATCTGAAGGTCGGCGCACCGGTGACGCCCTGCCCGGCGCCGTCGTGCCTGGTGCCCTCGTGCCCGGCGCCGCCGGCGTTCGTCATCGGTGGCGGGATCCTGCCCGCAGCATTGTTGGCCGGGGTGTTGGAGCGCGCCATCATCCGCCAGGTGCGCCATCCCGGCATCGACGCCCCACCCGAACCCCGCTACACCCCCTCGCGGGAACTGTCGGATTTTGTGCGCTGCCGCGACCTGACGTGTCGGTGGCCGGGCTGCGACAAACCGTCATATCATGCGACCTCGACCACACCGTGCCCTACCCGGTGGGGCCGACGCATGCGTCAAACATGAAGTGTTACTGCCGGTTTCATCATTTGCTGAAAACGTTCTACGTCGGGCAGGGTGGTTGGCGGGAGCGTCAACTCCCCGACGGAACGCTGATCCTCACCGCCCCAACCGGACACACCTACACCACCCACCCCGGCAGCAAGCTGCTGTTCCCCGCCCTGTGCGCGCCGACCGGCGAACTGTGGCCACCCGGACAGGAACCCGTCGTCGAACCCAGCGCCGGGCGCGGGGCGATGATGCCCAAACGCCGACGCACCCCGCGAATACTACCGACAACGCGCCATCGAAGCCGAACGCCGACTCAACGACGAATACGTCGCCGAACGCAACAAACCACCACCGTTCTAGATGGCTCGCGCTAACCGCTTGATTCCCAACGCTGTTGGACTCCCGCAGTTCTTCCAAGCGCGCCTCGGTGACGGGCCGAGGTAGTCGACCGGGAAGCGATGTGGGGTACCGGGCGGCAACTCCGTCGGCGGACTGAGAAATGCGAAAGCCCCGCGGGCCCAGTCGATGTGCTGTCACTCAGCGAGCCGCTGCGAGGCCGGACGTCACCAGTTGTCGTAGCCGCCTTCGGGTCCCGAGCATGCGCTCCAGGCGCGTGCGGTTGATCCGGGCCAACTCGTTGCGAACCACCTTGCGCTCGGTCTCGTGGTCGTTGTGCAGCCGGTCGGCCATCGCGGCGAGCACGTCGGAAGCGGTGTAACCGTTGACGAACATCACGAACCCAAACCCGAAATGCTCGTGATAGCTCTTAGCGGCCACACCCAACTGATCCATCACCTCGCGCCGCTCGTCACACACCGCGCACTGCTCCGCCTGTGACTTCTCGCTGCCCGGCCGCCTGCCGACATCCGGGTAGGCCTGCAGGATCGAGTCGATCGACTCCTCCGACAGCCCGAACAGCAGCCTGTCGGCCTGGCGGAACAGGGCGTCGTGGTTCTCATACGGGCGCCCCCGCGCCAGGTCCGCGGCCAGCGGCACGCTGTAGCAACACTCGTAGACCGCATGCACGGCCCTGCCGCATCGGCATGACGTTGAACGCGTCCAGCCCCATGCCCTGATGCATCAACACACCGCAATCATCAAAGGCCAAGACCACGCCCGCGTTACGCCGTGTTACAGCGGCGCAAACTCTGCCTCAGTGGCCGGTCGTCTTGAACCGCTCCAGCGACGCCAACACCTCGGCCTCGGCCTTTGCCCGATCGACGAAGTCGGCGGCCTTCACCCATTTGTTCGGCTCGAGGTCCTTGTAGTGCACGAAGAAGTGCTTGATCGCCTCCAGTTCGAACGCCGCGACGTCGCCCAGGTCCTGGATGTGGTCCCAGCGCACGTCGCCGGCCGGCACACACAGCACCTTGTCGTCGCCGCCGGCCTCATCGGTCATCTGGAACATCCCGACCGGCCGCGCCTCCACCAGGCAACCCGGGAACAGCGGCTCCGGCAGCAACACCAGCGCGTCCAGCGGGTCGCCGTCCTCGCCGAGGGTGTTCTCGATGAATCCGTAGTCGGTGGGGTAGCCCATCGCCGTGTACAGGTAGCGGTCCAGCTTCACCCGGCCCGTGTCGTGGTCCACCTCGTACTTGTTGCGCGAACCCTTCGGGATCTCGATGACGACGTCGAACTCCACCGCCGCGGCTCCTAACTCATGTGATCGATCAGGGGTCGTCGGGTGACGACGGAGGTCAACCCTAATGGAGCGATACCCTGCTGTGGCAGGACGGAGTCAGGAGAGCTATGCGGCCCACTCGGTGGCGTCGATCCACCCACGTGGTGGTCGGGGTGGCGGTGCTGCTGCTTGTTGCGGCGGTTGTCGCCGTTGCTGCCGTGCTCACCACCGGGCACTCGACCGACGCGGCGGCCGTCAAACCCGCGCCGCCCTCGGCGACGGCCAAGCCCGGCATCGTGCCCGTCGCCGACTCCGCACCCAAGCCCACACCCGACCGGCTCGCCGCAGCCCTGGCGCCGGTGCTCGCCGATCCGAACCTGGGCCACCTGACCGGGCGGATCACCGACGCGATGACCGGCGCGCAGCTGTGGGCGCAGGGTGCCGACGTGCCGATGCAGCCCGCGTCGACCAACAAGACGCTGACGGCCGCGGCCGCGCTGCTCGCCCTCGACCGCGACGCCCGGCTGACCACCCGGGTGCTGGCCGCCGACCAGAAGACGTCGCCCGGCGTCGTGGTGCTAAAGGGCGGCGGCGACCAGACACTGTCGGCCGCACCCAAAGGCCAGGACACCTGGTACCGCGACGCCGCCCGGATCAGCGACCTGGCCGAGCAGGTGAGCCGCAGCGGGATCGACGTCACGGCCGTGCAGGTCGACGTCAGCACCTACAGCGGCCCGACGATGGCACCGGGCTGGGACCCGGCCGACATCGACGGCGGCGACATCGCCCCCATGGAATCGGTGATGCTCGACGGCGGCCGCACGCAGCCGGTCAGCGTCGAGTCCAGGCGCTCCACCACGCCCGCCCTTGACGCCGGTCGCGCCCTGGCCGTCGCACTCGAGGTCGACCCCGCCACCGTCACCGTCCTGCCGACGGGACTGCGCGGCGGCAAGGAGATCGCGTCGGTGCAGTCGCCGCCGCTGATGGAGCGGCTGCGCGCAGATGATGAACGAATCCGACAACGTGATGGCCGAGTCGATCGGCCGTGAGGTCGCCGCCGCCAACAACCGCCCGCAGAGTTTCGACGGCGCCGCCAAGGCGGTGCTCGACGAGCTGGACGACGCCAAGATCGACACCGGCGGCGCGATACTGCTGGACTCCAGCGGGCTGTCCGTCGACGACCGGCTGACCGCCGAAACCCTCGACGAGGTCGTCAACGCCGCCGCCGGCACCGCGCAACCCGACCTGCGGCCGCTGGTCGACCTGCTGCCGATCGCCGGCGGCAGCGGCACGCTGTCCAACCGCTACCTCGACACCGACGCCGGCCGCGCCGCCGCGGGCTTCCTGCGGGCCAAGACCGGATCGCTGACCGCGACCAACTCGCTGGCCGGCATCGTCACCGACGCCAGCAATCGGGTGCTGACGTTCGCGTTCATCTCCAACAACGCGGGGCCGACCGGCCGCATCGCGATCGACAACCTGGCCGCCGTGCTGCGGTCGTGCGGATGTGCCACATGAGTCCCTCCACCAAGTCCAAGCTCACCGTCGGCCGCGCCGTCGACTGGGACTTCGCCGCGACCGTCGGCGCCAAGCTGGCCCGGCCAGGGCCCGCGGCCACCGACTACACCCACCGCCAGGTCATCGAGCAACTGAGCGAGGCCGCGCGCAGCTCCGAACTGCCCGTGCGCGAAGTCACCGGCATGATCGAGGGCGCCGAGGTTCCCGAGGCCCGCATCGTGGACCGCACCGAATGGATCCGCGCGGCGACGAAGTCCATGCGGGTGATGACGGGCGGCAGCGAGGAACCGAAGGGCTTCATCACCGGGCGGATCACCGGCGCTCAAACCGGCGCCGTGCTGGCGTTCATCTCCTCCGGGATCCTCGGTCAGTACGACCCGTTCGGCCCGGGTGGCGGCGAGCTGCTGCTGGTATATCCGAACGTCATCGCCGTCGAGCGCCAATTGCGCGTTCTGCCCGCCGATTTCCGGTTGTGGGTATGCCTGCACGAGGTGACCCACCGGGTGCAGTTCCGCGCCAATCCGTGGCTGGCCGAGCACATGTCGCAGTCGCTGGCCGTGCTCACCGAGGAGGTCGGTGAGGATGTGACCGAGGTGGTCGGCCGGCTCGCCGAGTTCGTTCGGAACCGCGGGCCCAATGGCGCTGAGCCGGAACCGAATACGACGGGCGTGATCGGTCTGCTGCGGGCCGTGCAATCCGAGCCGCAACGAAAGGCACTGGATCAACTGCTGGTGCTGGGCACGCTGCTGGAAGGCCACGCCGACCACGTGATGGACGCCGTCGGTCCCAAGGTGGTGCCGTCGGTGGCCACCATCCGGCGCCGGTTCGACGAGCGTCGACAGCGCAAGCAGCCGCCGCTGCAGCGGGTGGTGCGCGCGCTGCTGGGTTTCGACGCCAAGCTCAGCCAGTACACCCGCGGCAAGGCGTTCGTCGACCATGTGGTGTCCCGGGTGGGCATGGCCCGGTTCAACACGGTGTGGTCCGGACCCGAAACCCTGCCGCTGCCAACGGAAATCGACGAGCCGCAGCGATGGATCGACAGGGTGCTGTAGCCGCGTTGCGGCGCGCGCTGACGGCGTTCACCAAGAGCCACACCATCGACGACGAGCGCTGGTGCGTCGCGTTGTCCGGTGGTCCTGATTCGCTGGCGTTGACGGCCGTCGCCGCCGCGGACCGGCCGACCACCGCGCTGATCGTCGACCACGGTCTGCAGCGCGGCTCCGAGCGGGTGGCGGCCACCGCGCGTGACAGGCGTTGGCGTTGGGATGCGTTGACGCGCAGGTACTTTCCGTCGTTGTCGGCCGCACGGGCGGGCCCGAGGGCGCCGCGAGGGAGGCCCGCTACACCGCGCTGCAGGCAGCCCGCGGCGACGCCCCCGTGCTCCTCGGCCACACTCTCGACGACCAAGCCGAAACGGTGCTGCTCGGTC
The DNA here is from genome assembly GCA_963765155.1 of uncultured Actinomycetota bacterium. Classification (GTDB taxonomy): domain Bacteria; phylum Actinomycetota; class Actinomycetes; order Mycobacteriales; family Mycobacteriaceae; genus Mycobacterium. The sequence goes on along the minus strand of CAVXVJ010000022.1, from coordinate 122,142 downwards.
TGGGCCGCGGTTCGGGCGCCCGCTCCATCGCCGGCATGCGGGCCTACCAGCCGCCGTGGTGCCGGCCACTGCTCACGGTGCGACGAACCGTCACCCTGCAGGCCTGCGACGAGCTGACGCTCGAGCCGTGGCATGACCCGCACAATTTCGAGCGTCGGTTCACCCGGGCGCGGCTGCGACTCGACGTGATGCCGCTGCTGGAAGAGGCGCTGGGCGGCGGGGTTGCCGAGGCGCTGGCCCGCACCGCGACCGCGCTGCGCGAAGACACCGACACCCTGGACGAGCTGGCTCAGCGCGCCCTGGCCGAACTCGGCGCCGGCGACGGGCTCGATACCGCCCGGCTGGCCGAGTTGCCCGCCGCGCTGAGGCGCAGGGTGATCCGCGGGTGGCTGCTGGCCGGCGGTGCTACGGGGCTGACGGACAAACAGATCCGCGGTGTCGACATCCTGGTCACCGCGTGGCGAGGGCAGGGCGGCGTGGCCGTGGGCTCCGCACTTCGGGGCCAGCGGCTTTTCGCCGGGCGTCGCGACGGGATGCTGACGCTGCACACCGAGCCCGTTTGAGCGGACGCCGCGTTGGTCGTCGGGCCGCTCTCATGGCACGCTGTGGACGTGCCTGAGCAATCTGCCGAGCTCTATCCGGGCGACATCAAGTCGGTGCTGCTCTCGTCGGATCAGATCCAGGCGCGGGTGGCCGAACTGGGCGCGCAGGTCGGCGACCACTACCGCAACCTGATCGGCGACCAGGACCTGCTGCTGGTCACGGTGCTCAAGGGCGCCGTCATGTTCGTCACCGACCTGGCCAGGGCCATCCCGCTGCCCACGCAGCTGGAGTTCATGGCGGTCAGCTCCTACGGCTCGTCGACGTCATCGTCGGGTGTGGTGCGCATCCTCAAGGACCTCGACCGTGACATCAACGACCGTGACGTGCTGATCGTCGAGGACATCGTCGACTCCGGCCTCACCCTGTCCTGGCTGCTGCGCAACCTCGCGACCAGGGGCCCGAGGTCACTGCGGGTGTGCACGCTGCTGCGAAAGCCCGACGCCGTGCGCGCCGACGTCCAGATCGAACACGTCGGCTTCGACATCCCGAACGAGTTCGTCGTCGGCTACGGCCTGGACTACGCGGAGCGCTACCGTGACCTGCCCTACATCGGCACGCTCGACCCCAAGGTGTACGAGGAGTTCTAACGGGCGGTTTACGTGCCAAGTAATGGCGCCCAGGGCAGCGCTCGGCGCAGAATGCGGGCATGACCGACACCGCCCTCCGGATCTGCCCGCTGTGCGAGGCCACCTGCGGCCTGACGCTGACGATTGACGACGGCCGGGTGACCGGTGCCCGCGGTGACCGCGAGGACGTCTTCAGCAACGGCTTCATCTGCCCGAAGGGCGCAAGCTTCGCCGAGCTCGACAATGACCCCGACCGGCTCGCGCAGCCGCTGATCCGACGCAACGGCACGCTGACCGAGGCCACCTGGGACGAGGCCTACGCCGTAGTCGCCAAAGGCCTCGGTGACGTCATCGCACAGCACGGCCCGACGTCGGTCGGGGTGTACCTGGGCAACCCGAACGCGCATACCGTCGCCGGCAGCCTGTACGCGCCGCTGATCATCCGGGCGCTCGGCACGCGCCAGGTGTTCAGCGCCAGCACCCTGGACCAGATGCCCAAGCACGTCGCACTGGGCTACATGTTCGGCAGCCCGGTTGCATTCACCGTGCCCGATCTCGACCGCACCGACTACCTGGTGATCATCGGCGCGAATCCCCTTGTGTCCAACGGCAGTCTGGCCACCGCGGCCGACTTTCCCGGCAAGCTGAGGGCGTTGCGCAAGCGCGGCGGAAAGCTCACCGTCATCGACCCCGCCCGCACGCGCACGGCCGAAGTGGCCGATCGTCACCTCGCGCCGCGCCCGGGCACCGATGCCGCGCTGCTGTTCGCGGTCGTGCACGTGCTGTTCGAAGAAGGCCTTGTCGCAACCGATCTCGAGCACGTCAACGGCGTCGACGACGTCCGTGCGCTGGCGGCCGGTTTCGCCCCCGAGGATGTCGCCGCGCACTGCGGTGTGCCCGCCGACGACATTCGCGCGCTGGCCCGCGAGATCGCCGCAGCTCGCTGCGCAGCCGTCTACGGCCGAATCGGTACGTCCACAGTCGAATTCGGGACGCTCGGCAGCTGGCTCGTCGACGTCATCAACGTCCTGACCGGAAACCTCGACCGCCCTGGCGGCGCGATGTTCCCGCTGTCACCCGTCGCGCCGGCGCCACGGCCACCGAAGCCCGGCCGCGGATTCCACACCGGACGCTGGCACAGCCGCGTGTCCGGCCACCCCGAAGTCCTGTCCGAGCTTCCCGCCGCCGCACTCGCCGAGGAGGTCGACACCCCCGGCGACGGGCAGATCAAGGCGATCATCACCATCGCCGGAAACCCGGTGCTGTCGGCGCCCGACGGCGAGCGGCTCGACAAAGCGCTCGACGGCGTCGGATTCATGCTCAGCATCGACCCATACCTCAACGAGACAACACGGCACGCCGACGTCATCCTGCCGCCACCGCCGCCGTCGCAGAGCCCGCACTTCGACTTCGCGCTCGACAACCTCGCGGTGCGCAACAACGCGCGCTACTCGCCGCCCGTGCTGCCGCTGGCCAACCGGCCCGACGAGCAGGAGATCCTGTCCCGCCTCGCCCTGATCCTCTACGGCATCGGCGCCGGCGGTGACCCCGCGCTCGTCGACGAACAGGTCATCGCGACGACGCTGGCCAAGGAGACCGCCGATCCGCACTCGCCGGTGGCCGGGCGGGCGGTCGACGAACTGACCGCGATGCTCGCCCCCGGTCCCGGCTACGAGCGGCGCCTCGACATGATGCTTCGGCTGGGTCCCTACGGCGAGGCGTTCGGCGCCAACCCCGACGGGCTCACCCTGGCGAAACTCAAGGCCTCCCCACACGGTATCGACCTGGGCCCGTTGCAGCCACGCCTGCTGCAGGTACTCCGAACCCCTTCCGGGCGAATCGAACTCGCACCCGAACCGTTGATCGCCGACGCCGCGCGCCTAAGCGAATCCGTCGGTGGCGGGGCCGACGGTTTCGTCCTGATCGGCCGGCGTCACCTGCGTTCCAACAACAGCTGGATGCACAACCTGCCCGCTCTCGCGGGCGGCACGAACCGGTGCACACTGCAGATCCATCCGGACGACGCGGCCGAGCTCGGCCTCACCGACACCGCCACCGTCAAGGGTCCCGGCGGTGAACTGCTGGCCCCGGTCGAGGTGACGCCCGGCATGCGGCGCGGTGTGGTGTCGCTGCCGCACGGGTGGGGGCACGATCGCGGCGGCACCCGGCAGGGCGTCGCGGAAGGACAGCCGGGCGTGAACGTCAACCAGCTCAACGACGGTCATCGCCTCGACCCGCTGTCGGGCACCGCCGTGCTCAACGGCATCCCGGTCGATATCGCGCCCGCGGGCTAGGTGAGCTCCCAGACCACCGTCACGCTGAACCCGACCGTCTGCTGGCCCGGTTCGATCGGCACGGCCGCCATCTCCGCGGCGCCGTCCCTGGTCCCCGGATACGGCACGGGCGGCGCCGAGCCCGGCGACCTCCGATATCGAGATCACCTGGCCGAGGTCCAGCTCCGACAGCAACGCGTACTGTTCGGCCCGGCCCTTGGCGTCGTTGAAAGCGCGGGCACGTGCATCGCGGACGAGCTGTGAATCGTCCTCGATCGCGAGCGTGACGTTGTTGATTCGCGTCGCGTCGCCACCCGTGCTTGCGATCAGTGTGAACGCCTGCGACGCCGCGTCGATTTGTCGGATCTTCACGTCGATCGTGTTAGTCGCGCGGTAGCCGACGATGGCGTTGCTGTCGCCTCCGGGGTACTGCGGCTGCACGGTGACCTGGGAGGTGCTGATGTCCTCGCGCTTTATCCCCGAACCGACCAACGCGTCGATCACCGCCCGCTGACGCTCGCTGGCTCTGGTTGAACGCACCGGCCATATCGGGTGCGATGAACTCCATCGACGCGTTGACCGTCAATGTGTCCGGTATGCCCTGCACCTCACCCTTACCGACAACGGTGACTTGCCGGACCTCGTCGTCCGTGGTGGTCAGCGCCGGACCCGACGTCGCATCGCAGCCCGATAGGACGGCGGTCATCCGCCGCGGCGAGAACGAGGAACCCGGTCTTTGCTTTTTCGGCAACGCGCACGCCTGGCACCATACCGGCACGGCGTCACTGCGCCGCGATGATCACGTCGAGGATGCGGGGGCCGTGCACACCTTCGACGCGGTTGAGTTCGATGTCGCTGGTGGCGCTCGGTCCGCTGATGAATGTCAGGGGACGACGCGGGTCGAGCACGGCGAACGCCTGCGGCACCGTGTCGACGATTTGGTCGGTGCGCACCACGCAGATGTGGTGATCGGGCACCAGCGTCAGTGCGCGCCGGCCCTGGCCGGGGCCGGCGTCGAGCACGATGGTGCCGGTCGCGGCGATGCCGAGCCTGCAGCCGGTGACCACCACGTCGACGGCATCCAGTTCCAGCGCCGACAGCGTCGTCGGCTCACCGTCGTCGACGAACTCGCGGTCGGGACGCCAGCCGCCGGGAAACCCGGGCGGCAGCACCGCGGTCGCGTCGGCGGCGATCAGCGCGGCAACCGCGGCGGCGACGTCGGTGGCGCGGTGCACATGCGCGCGGTATTCGTCGACCGCGGCGGCGAACCGCTCGACATCGCCGCCGCCGACGAGCGGCGCCCGATCGTAGTCACGCGGAATGTCCTGCGGTGCACCCCCTTCCGCCGTAGCAGCCCTGATCCGGGCGAGGATCTCGGTGCGCGCGGTCATGATCCGTCCTCGGGATGTGTGCGCGTCCACCATTGGCGAAACGTCTCCTTCGGCGGGACGGCCATGTCGCGGCTGGCGGTCCATTTCGACCCGGGGAACGGCAGCGACGTGATGCGATCCTTTCGCCCGCGCAGCAGGCGCCCTGCTTTGGCCGCCAGTTCCGCTGCAGCAAATCGCTTTTCGGACCGCATCACCCATCCGGCCGCTTTCATCGCGGCGTCCTGCGCGCCCGGCACGCCATGGCGTTCCGAGTCGACCTGCTTGGCCCGCAAATGCACGAGGATGCTCGGGATATCGATACGCACCGGGCAGGCCTCGAAGCACGCCCCGCACAGCGTCGAGGCGTACGGCAGCGACGCGTTGGGGTCGTCGTGCCCGGTGGTCCCGGTCAGCTGCGGACTCAGTATCGCGCCGATCGGGCCCGGGTACACCGAGCCGTAGGCGTGCCCGCCCGTGCGCTCATAGACGGGGCAGACGTTGAGGCAGGCGCTGCACCGAATGCAGTGCAGCGCTGCGCGGCCCACCTCGTCAGCCAGGACGTTGGTGCGGCCGTTGTCGAGGAGCACGACGTGGAAGTTCTGTGGTCCGTCGCCGGGGTGCACGCCGGTCCACATCGAGGTGTAGGGGTTCATCCGCTCTGCCGTCGACGACCGCGGCAGCAATTGCATGAACACCTCGAGGTCGATGAACGACGGCACCAGCTTCTCGATGCCCATCAACGTGATCAGCGTCTCGGGCAGGGTCAGGCACATGCGGCCGTTGCCCTCCGATTCGACCACCGCCAGGGTTCCGGTGTCGGCGACACCGAAGTTCGCGCCGCTGATGGCCACCTTGGCCTGCAGGAACTTTCGCCGCAGATGAGCCCGAGCGGCCATGGCGAGCTGCCGAGGATCGTCGGATATCCCAGCGTCGACCCCGGGCATCGCCCGCAGGAAGATCTCGCGAATCTCGGCGCGGTTTCGGTGAATGGCAGGCACCAGGATGTGGCTGGGTTTGTCGTCGCCGAGTTGCACGATGAGCTCGGCGAGGTCGGTCTCGACGGCCGAAATGCCCTGCGCGGCAAGATGTTCGTTCAGACCGGTTTCCTGGGTCGCCATCGACTTGACCTTCACCACCTCGTCGGCACCCGCGTCGCGCACGATAGCGGTGATGATCGCGTTCGCCTCCTCGGCGTCGCGCGCCCAGTGCACCACGCCGCCGCGGGCGGTCACGTTCGCCTCGAACTGTTCGAGCAGTTCGGGAAGCCGCTGCAGCACGGAGGTTTTCAGCGCGCTGCCGGCCAGGCGCAGCTGCTCCCAGTCTTCCACCTCGGCGATCGCAGCCAGCCGCTTGTCGCGGATCGTCGTGGTCGCCGCGCCGAGGTTGGCCCGAAGCTGGCTGTTCGGCCAGCGCTTTTCGGGCCGCAACGGGGAAGCTCTCGTTTCCGCGGATGTTGCCGCTGCCGTGGTAGCCCGGAGTGCCCAGGAATGTGCTCACGGCCGGACCTCGTCGGTGCTGGCCAGAATCTCGGCGAGGTGCACGGTGCGCACACCGCTGCGCAGCCGCGACAGCCCGCCGCCGATGTGCATCAGGCACGAGGAGTCGCCGGCGCTGCATACCTCGGCGCCGGTGCTCAAGATGTTGCCCATCTTGTCGGCGAGCATCGCCGTCGAGGTGTCGGCGTTCTTCAGCGCGAATGTTCCGCCGAAGCCGCAACACGATTCGGCGGCCGGCAACTCGGTCAACGTCAATCCGCGCACCGCGCGCAACAGCCTCATCGGCTTGTCCTCGACATGCAGCATCCGCAGCGAATGACAGGTCGGATGGTAGGTGACGCGGTGCGGGTAGTAGGCGCCGACGTCGGTGACGCCGAGAACGTCGACCAGCAGCTCCGACAGCTCGTATGTCCGCGCCGCGATCGCCTCCGCGCGAGCGGCCAGCTCGTGCTCGCCGTAACGGCGGGCCACCATGGCGTGCTGGTGGCGCACACAGCCGACGCACGATCCCGACGGCGCGACGGCGACATCCCAACTCTCGCTCTCGAACGACTCGACATGATGACGCACCAGCGGAAGCGCTTCGGCGAAATATCCCGTGTTGATATGCATTTGGCCGCAGCACGTCTGCTTCGACGGGAATACCACATCATGGCCGAGGCGTTCGAGCAGCCTCACATTGGCCTTGGCCACGTCGGGAAACAACGCATCGGCAAGGCATGTGACGAACAGGGCGATTCTCATCGGCCACCCCTCGATTTGCCGGTCAGGCGCTGGACAATTCGCGTCCGTAGCCGAGCTCGGCCCGAATCGTGGTCGCGGTGGTCCGCAGTTCGGCGAGCACCGGCTCGGGCCAGTCGTCGCCGGTGCGCATCGACGGCGCCGTGACCGACAGCGCGGCGATCAGCTCTGCGCCGTCGTTGAGCAGCGGGACTGCGACGCAACGCGTCCCGTCGAGGTATTCGCCCTCGTCCGTGCTGAAGCCGAGCCGACGGGTCCGGTCGATTTCGTCCAGTAGCGCGGTCGGGTCGGTGATGGTGCGCTCGGTGAACCTCGGCAGGATGACGGCCGTCAACCGTCGGTGCGCCTCCTCGGGGTCGAGCTGCGAAAGCAGCGCCTTGCCAAGCGCTGTCGCGTGCGAATGCAGGCGCATGCCTACCGAGGAGGCCAGCCGGAATGGATGGGGCGAGTCGCTGATCGCAAGGTAGACGTTCTCGATGCCGTCCAGGCGAGCCAGCTGGACCGTTTCGCCGACGGTTTTGGCCAGCATGTCCATGTGCGGCAGAGCGATCTCCGCCAAGCCCCGGTTGCCGTTGTACTTCTGGCCGATCTGCCACGCCCGCAGCCCCAGCGAGTACATGCGGGTTTGCGGATTGTGCTGCAGCCATCCGGTCGACACGAGGGTGCGCAGCAACGCGTGTGCGGAGCTGCGAGCCAGCGACAAGTCGTTGAGGATGTCCTGGAACCGCGCGGTTCCCCGGTCGGCGACCAGCTCGATGATGGCGAGCGCACGATCCGCCGACTTGACGGAGCCCTCGGTCGGTTTGGCACTCAATTCGGCCACCTTCGGCGTTCGACTCCTCCGACCCGCGCGGGGCCGGCGTTTCCGTGCTCATGGTAGTTGCGGGCAATTTCGGGCATGTCTCCTGCGTCTGGGCGGTGTTGCACACCGCGCACTTGACATCTGGTTGTGACTCCGACCATAGTACGGCATAGTACAGATACATGAACAAAGTTCACACATATGAACTTCGAGGTCTGAGGTGAGACATGACCACACCAGATGAGGCGCTGGCGCCGATCGTCCGGCGGGTGACCGCAAGGCTGATCCCGATCCTGCTGCTGATGTACGTGCTGGCCTTCCTTGACCGGGCGAACATCGGTTTCGCCAAGGAACAGTTCCAGGCCGACACCGGCATCTCGAACGCCGCCTACGCCCTCGGCGCGGGGATCTTCTTCCTCGGTTACGCGCTGTTCGAGGTGCCCAGCAATCTGATGATGCGCCGGCTCGGGCGCGAAGATGTGGCTCGCCCGGATCATGATCACCTGGGGCATCATCTCGGCGCTGATGGCTGTCGCGCACAGCGAGTGGATCTTCTACCTCCTGCGGGTGCTGCTCGGCATCGCCGAGGCCGGCTTCTTCCCGGGCGTCATCTTCTTCCTGACGTACTGGGTGCCCACCGCGTTCCGCGGCCGCGTCAACGGGCTGTTCTACTTCGGCGCCCCGCTGGCGTTCATCTTCGGCGGGCCGCTGTCCGGGGCGCTGCTGGACCTCGACGGCCTGTTCGGGCTGCGCGGGTGGCAGCTGATGTTCGCCGTCACCGGCATAGTGACCGTGGTGGTCGGCGTCTTCGCCTACTTCTATCTCGACAACGAGCCGGCAACCGCGAAGTGGTTGTCCGATGGCGAAAAGCAGACGCTGCTTGCGGCGCTGCGCTCCGAAGACGCAGAGAAGGAACACTTTTCGCCGCGTGGCGCGCTGGTCGCGCTGGTCAATCCGAAGGTGCTGTACTTCGGCCTCATCTACTTCACCATCCAGTCCAGCGTGTACGGGGTGACGTTCTACCTGCCGACGCTGATCGCTGACTTGACGGGGACCAAGGTCGGGTTCACGGTCGGCGTGCTCACTGCGGTGCCGTGGATCTGCGCGATGATCGCCGTCGTCGTGCTCGCCCGGATCGCCGACCGCACCGGACGGCGGCGGTGGGTCGCCTCGTCCGCGCTCGCCGGGGCGGGTGTGGGCATCCTGCTGGCCACCGTCACGGGCAGCCCGGCGTTCGGTCTGTTCGCGCTGAGCCTCGCGGCGGCGGGATTCATTGCGGTGCAACCGATCTTCTGGACCCTGCCGACGGGCTTCCTGGTCGGCGGCGCAGCGGCGGCGGGCATCGCGTTGATCAACTCGATCGGCAGCCTCGGCGGCTTCATTGCGCCCAACCTGAAGAACTTCGCCGACACCACGTTCGGAACGGGCGCCGGGCTGGTCGCGCTCTCGGCGATCGCGCTGGCCGGTGCCGTGCTGCTGTTGGCCAGCCGCCGGGTGAGCCCGGCCATCGAGCTGGCCGAGCATCCGTCGACCGAAGTGCATCACACCGGAAGCGCGGCGAAATGAGGGCGCTGGTGCTCGAGGACTTCGGCCGCATGGCGGTGCAGGAGCGCAGCATGCCGCGCCCGGCGGGCGACGAGGTGCTCATCAAGATCGTGGCGACCGGCATCTGCGGCTCCGACATCCACGGCTACACCGGCGAGAACGGTCGACGCGTTCCCGGCCAGGTCATGGGCCACGAGACGGTCGGCATCGTCGCCGAATGCGGACCCGACGTCGGCTCAACCGATTTCGCGCCGGGCGACGTCGTCACCTTCAATCCGGTTGTCGTCCCCGGCGATGACGTGGCGCGGTATGCCGGATGCGAGCAGCGCTGCCCGAACAAATACGTCATCGGGGTGGCCCACGATGTCGTCGCCGCGTTCGCTCAGTATCGTCACCGTGCCGGCCCGAAACGTGGTGCGGCTGCGCAACGACATGCCGGTCGAGCACGGCGCGCTGATCGAACCGATCGCGGTCGCGGTGCACGCGGTCCGGCGGGTCGGCGTGGACCGGAGCGTCCAGCGGTGCTGATTCTCGGCGGCGGGCCGATCGGGCAGTCCGTGGTGTTGGCCGCCCGCATGGAAGGCGCCACCGACATCGTCGTCAGCGAGATCGACCCGGGCCGTCGCGCGTTGTGTGAACGGTTGGGCGCCAAGGTGATCGACCCGGCAACGGGCCCGGTCGCCGATCAGGTCCGGCAGATCTTCGGCGACCTGGCCAGCGTCGCGCTCGACGCGGTCGGCATCGAACAGACCGTGGCGGCCGCGCTCGAATCGGTGCGACTCGGGGGCGTCGGTGTGCCTGGTCGGCATGGGCGCACCGCGGTTGCGAGCTGGACGCGTTTCGTATCAGCACCGAGAGAAGTCGCTTGGTCGGCAGCTTCACCTACTCGGCGCAGGACTTCCGTGACGCCGCGGAGTGGGTCGTCGAGCGGCCCAGCGGAGGTCGGCGAGTTGATCTCCCGGCAGGTGCGATTGGAGGACGGCCCGCAGGCGTTCGCCGACCTCGCCCGCGGCGACGGCACCGCGGGCAAAGTCCTCGTCCGAATGGACACGACGAGGACCGGAGAACTGACATGACGACCACCAGAACCATCCGCCACGTCCGCGCCTTCGTGGCCCGTGGCGGCGGCGCGGACTACCACGACCAAGGCGGCGGGCACTGGATCGACGACCACATCGCCACACCGATGTCGGTGTATCCCGAATATCGGCAGTCGCGACAATCGTTCGGCATCAACGTGCTTGGCACGCTGGTCGTCGAAATCGAGGCCGACGACGGCACTGTCGGCTTCGCGATCACCACCGGCGGCGAGATCGGTGCCTTCATCGTCGAAAAGCACCTCGCTCGGTTCCTGGAAGGGGCAGCCGTCACCGACATCGAGCGCATCTGGGACCAGATGTACCGCTCGACAGTCTTTTACGGCCGCCGCGGTGTGGTGCTCAACGCGATCAGCGGCGTCGACCTGGCCCTCTACGACCTGCTCGGAAACATCCGGCGGAGAGCCGGTCTATGCGCTGCTCGGCGGGCCGGTGCGCGACGAGCTGACCTTCTATGCCACCGGCGCCCGGCCGGACGTCGCGCAGAAACTCGGCTTCATCGGCGGCAAGCTGCCGCTGCACCACGGGCCCGCCGAAGGCGAGGAGGGGTTGCGCCGCAACCTCGAAAACCTGCGCGACATGCGTGACCGCGTCGGCGACGACTTCTGGCTCATGCTCGACTGCTGGATGTCGCTGGACGTCGACTACGCCATCCGGCTTGCGCACCGCGCCGCCGACTACGGCCTGAAGTGGATCGAAGAGGCGCTGCTGCCCGACGACTACTGGGGCTACCAACGGCTGCGCCAGCAGGTTCCGCCGACCATGCTGGTGACCACCGGTGAGCACGAGGCCACCCGATGGGGTTTCCGGCAGCTGCTCGAAATGCGTTGTGCGGACATCATTCAGCCCGACGTCGGCTGGTGCGGCGGAATCACCGAACTGCTGAAGATCTCCGCGCTCGCCGACGCCCACGGGGTGATGGTGGTGCCGCACGGGTCGTCGGTGTACTCGTATCACTTCGTCGTCACCCGCACCAACAGCCCGTTCGCCGAATTCCTGATGATGCATCCCACGGCCGAGGAGGTGGTGCCGATGTTCTCGCCCATGCTGTTGAACGAGCCGCTTCCGGACAACGGGCGCATGAAGGTTCCCGACCGGCCCGGATTCGGCGTGCAGCTGAATCCCGACATCGAGCTGACCCGTCCCTACACCCACTGACGAAGGACACATTCGATATGCGTATTGCGCGACTGGGCGAGGCCGGCGCGGAGGTTCCCGCGGTCATCGCCGACGACACCACCTATGACCTGTCGCCGCGTCACTGCTGACATCGACGCCGACTTCCTGGCCGACGGCGGCATCGACACGGTCCGCGACGCGCTCGCCGAAGGTCGGTTGCGTCCGCTGGCCGGTAGCCGACGACTTGCGGGTCGGCGCACCGGTCGCCAAGCCGGGCGCCGTGCTGTGCATCGGGCAGAACTACGCCGCGCACGCCGCCGAATCCGGCGACGCGCCACCGGAAATGCCGGTGCTGTTCTTCAAACATCCCAACACGGTCGTCGGGCCGTACGACGACGTCCGCATCCCGCCGGGCGCGACGAAGGTGGACTGGGAGGTCGAGCTCGCCGTCGTGATCGGCAAACGGGCGCGGTATCTGGCCTCCCCGGTCGACGCGCTGGACCATGTGGCCGGCTACACGATCAGCAACGACGTGTCCGAGCGCGCGTATCAGGTCGAGCAGTCGGGCGGCCAGTGGTCCAAGGGCAAATGCTGCGAGACGTTCAATCCCCTTGGCCCCTATCTGGTTCCGGCCGACGAGGTCGCCGACATGCAGGCGCTGCGGTTGTGGTCCACGGTCAACGGCGAGCCGCGGCAGGACTCCACCACCGCCGACATGATCTTCTCGGTGGCGTACCTGATCTGGCATCTGTCGCAGTACCTCGTGCTCGACCCCGGCGACATCGTCAACACCGGCACGCCGCAGGGCGTCGCGCTGTCCGGACGCTTCCCGTATCTCACCAAGGGCGACACGATGCGCATCGGCATCGACGGCGTTCGGCTGGCAGCAGCAGACACTCGTCAGCTGACGGTCAGCTGCCCGCCAGTTCGGCGACTATCTCTCCCGCGGGGCGGATGTCGTGGATGCGCGAGATGCACTGGCCCGCATACAGCGGCCCGGCGTCCAGCAATGAGGGCGGATCGTCGACTGTCGGCGCCGCCGGGCCGAGCAGCGGCATGCCCGGGCGTTGGGCACGCGCCGCCTGCTGGATGAGGCGCACCGGGGCCCGCGACAGCAGCGGAGCGGTGGCGCGGTGCAGAAAGCGCACCCAGGCAGGGCCACGTGGATCGTCGTCAAGCCACCGCTGTGTGGCCGCATTGTGGATCACCCGATGCGGCGCGGGCCAGCCGGCGCCGAACAGTTCGGTCAGCACCGTTTCGTTCGCCTCTATCAGTCGCTGCTTGTAGGCCGGGTGAGCCGAACTCTCCTCCGACATCAGGAATCGTGTCCCGACTACCACCGCCTCGGCACCGGCGGCGAGCGCGGCCTCGACGCAGGCCCGATCCGTCACGCCACCCGCCATCCACACCGGGTAGTGCGGGCCGAGCACAGCACGCACCTGCTCGGTGAGCTGCAGAGCGGGCGTCGTCCCGCGCACATGACCGCCGGCCTCGACGCCCTGCACGATGACCCCGTCCGCGCCGGCGTCCGCTGCCGCCATCGCCTCCTCCACCGAACCGCACTGGTGGATCCACACCCGGTCGGTGTGGCGCCGCGGAACGCCCCAGAATGTCACCACCGCGTCGGCGGTGCGCGCCGCCTCCCAATGCGCCCGCCGAGCGAACGGCAGCAGCAGGTTCACCGCGAGCGGACCGGCGTCACCGGCCTCGCGGTGAGCGTCCATCTGCGCGCGAAGCAGGTCGGGCGGGACGATGCCGATCTGTCCCATGCCGCCCGCGCGGCCGATCGCAACTGTCAGCGGCGCGGCAGACAACCCGCCGCCCAGCCCCGCCCCGATCACCGGCACTGCGATGCCGAGACGATCCAGAGCAGGCTCACTTCGGCGCCTACAGCGTCGCCAGGATCTTGCAGTGCAGGTCCGGATCCGATAACTCGTCAAACGCCGCGCCCACCCCGTCGAGACTCACCTCGCCGGTGATCATCGGCGCGACGTCGATCTCGCCTTCGGCGATGGCCCGCAGTGACTCGGCGAACTCGGCCGGCTCGTACGCCATCGAGAAATGCAGGCTGATCTGCTTGGCGGAGGCGAAGAACGGATGCACGGTGTCGGCCTGCATGCACACGCCCGGCGACGACGACTCGGCTGCCGATCGGCGCCCGGCGCAGCACGTCGTCCATGATGCCGGGCACGCCGACAGCCTCGAAAACGACGGCCGGCGTCGTGGTGTCGAATGGCGAACCCTGCGCCGGGTCGACGGTCCGGTGTGCGCCCATCGTCTCGGCCAGTTCCCGACGCTTCGCTGAATAGTCAGATGCCACAATGGTTTCCACGCCGCGGTTGGCGCAACGCGGCGATGATCGCGATGCCGATCGGGCCACAGCCCAGCACCAGCGCGGTCTCGCCCCCCTTGATCGTCGACATGTTCACCGCGTGCAGGCCCACCGCCATCGGCTCGGTCAGTGCCGCGTGCCGGGCATCCAGTCCGTTCGGCACCTGCAGCAGTAGCGGCGCCGAGAGCAGCATTCGTTCGGCATAGCCGCCAATCGTGGTGTTGCTGGAGATGATCGGCTCGATGCCGGCTGGCCGACACCAGCACTGGTACCGACGTCACCAGCGTGCCCGGTGGCGGGGCTTCGGTATCCGGGCCCGGCCTCGAGCACCTCGGCGCTGAACTCATGGCCCATGAACACGTCCCTGCTGACAGGTCGACCGGCAGACCGCCGTCCATCGGCGTGCCCTTCATCTCGCGTGTCAGCCTCACCATTTCATCGCCGTGCTTGGCGAAATGTAGGTCCGAGCCGCAGATCCCGCACGCCTTCACGCCGACGAGCACCTGGCCAGGGCCCGGCACGGGGTCGGGCACGTCGTCGCGCAACACCATCCGCCGGTCGCGCAGCACGGCGGCACGCATCAGCGTTCGTCCCCGTCCTGTGCCCCTTCGGCTTCCATCTTCAACTCGTCGGTGTGCTCCGAAATCGCCTTGACGATGGCCTCACCCGCGCGGCCCAGCAGTTGGTCGCGCATGCCCTTGGCCCAGTCGTGCGACGCCCGAGGCGCGGCCAGTTGACCCTTGAAGTGCGGCATGACCTCACGGGCGAACAGTTCGTAGGAGTGGTAGGTCGCGGCGGGCGACGCCCAGTCGTGGCCGAGCAGCAGCAGGGTGCCGAACCCGCCGGAGGTGTCCAGCAGATCCTGGATGTAGGTGACCGCATCGCCCGGTGTGCCGATGCAGCAATTGCCCTTGCCCGCGTATTCGGCGACGAACTCGCGTGGCGACTGGGCACCCTCAACCGAATTCGACAGTGGCACAAAGCCGGCCGCACCGAAGTAGTTCGCGAAATCCTGCAGGCCGTAGGTGCAGTCGTCGATCGCCTGATCGCGGGTGTCGGCTCAGGTGCACGATCGACAGCACCCGCCAGTCCTTGCGGTCCGGCTCGTCGCGACCGGATTTCTCGGCCTGGTCGACCACGACATTCCACGTGTTCTCCAGCGCCGCGTAGCCGCCAGGCACCGACATGGACAGTGACAGCAGCGACGTGCCGAGCGCGCCGGCCAGCCGCGGCCCGGAAGGGGAAATCATTGCCGCACATGCGATCTCGGGATAGGGCCAGGTGTAGGGGCGGACATGGAGCTGCGCGTCGCGCAATGTGAACCAGTCGGTGTGGCGGCTGATCCGCTCATCGGGCGCGGCGCGGAACAACGCCAGGATCGCCTCCAACGACTCCTGCATCATGGGTCGCTGATCAACGGGGTCGATGCCCATCATGTAAGCGTCCGACGGCAGCGCGCCCGGCCCGGTCCCGAAGATCACGCGGCCGCGGGTCAGATGGTCGAGCAGTACCCACCGGTCGGCCACCATCAGCGGGTGGTGGTACGGCAGCGACACCACGCCCGTGCCCAGGCGGATGTGCTTGGTCCGCTCGGCGGCCGCGGCGATGAACACCTCGGGGCAGGAAATCAGCTCGTAACCACCGGAGTGATGCTCGCCGAACCAGACCTCGTCGTAGCCGAGCCGGTCCAGTGCGACCGTGCGCTCGAGGTCGTATTCCAGTGCAACAGTGGGGGATTGGCCCACCGGGTGGAACGGCGTGATGAAAACCCCGAAGTTCAGCGGACGATCCATCTACAGCTCCAATCTGGAGAGGAACTCAAGCAGCACGTCGTTGACCTCGCCGGGACGCTCCTGCTGGATCCAGTGACCTGCGCCGTCGATCATCACTTCGCGGTAGTCGCCGGAGACGACATCGCGCACACGGTGACGCGGCGTGTAGGCCAGCGTCGGGTCGGCGGTGCCCCCGACGAACAGCGACGGCACTGCGATGGTCGCGGCCGGCGTCGTCGCCGTCAGCTCCCAGTTCCGGTCGAAGCAGCGGTACCAATTGAGCGGCGCGGTGAAGCCCGAGAGCGTGAACTCGTCGACGTAGTGGTCGAACTCCTCCTGGCTGATCCAGTCGGGCAGGCCGCCGGGTTCGGGGATGCGGTCGATGAACCCCTCCGGACCGGGTTGGGTCATGCGCAGTGCCGCGGCCTCGTCGGTGGTCGTCAACGACCCCATCAGCCGGCGCATCGTGGTGGCCGGGTCACGGGACAGCTCGGCGTCGGCCGGCCCCGGCTCCTGGAAATAGAGGATGTAGAAGAAGTTGTCGCCGAAGATCTTGCGAAAGGCCTGCGTCGTCGGCACCCGGGGCCGCGGGACCGGCGGCACGCTCAACCCGGCGATCGCCGCGAACCGGTCGGGGTGCAGCAGCGGCGCGTTCCACGCCACGACGCCGCCGAAGTCATGGCCGATGAGCACCGCGCGTTCGGCGCCGACGTCATCGAGCAGGCCGACGATGTCGGCGCTCAGCTCGACGACGGTGTAGGCATCGACCGCCTCCGGCTTGAACGACCCGCCGTATCCGCGTTGATCGGGCGCCAGCACGTGGTAGCCCGCTTCGGCAAGCGCGGGTATCTGGTGGCGCCACGAGTAGGCCAACTCCGGAAAGCCATGCGCCAGCACCACGACCGGCGCTGCGCGGTCGCCCGCCTCGACCACGCGAAGCTGCACGCCATTCGTCTCAACTAACCGCTCGGTCGTAGTGAGCACGGTCACTACCCAAGCACAGGCCGTGCCTCGCGGAAAGGGAATCGTTAGGCGATCTTCCCAGTTGGGAGCCGTCGGGAACCTTGGCTCGTTGGTCAAGCGGTAGCCTGAACTATCCCAGCTGCGCGTATTGGAAGGACCTGGCCGACTTCGGCCGATGTTTGATGAACCGGAAAAATGTGATCCGCACGCTCACCGTGATCTCGGTGGCGCTGTTTGTGGGCTGGCTGTTCGTGTACTGGAGCGACGACACCCGCGGATGGACCAACGTCGACACCTCGGTGGCGATGGCCCAGATCAACAGCGACAACGTCAAGAGCGCGCAGATCTTCGACCGTGAGCAAGAACTGCGGCTGGAGTTGAAGAACGCCAACGCCGACACCAAGAACGAAGCCAAGATCATCGCCAAGTACCCGACCGGGTACGGCGTGACCCTGTTCGACGCCTTGAGTGCGAAGAACACGCAAACCAATACCGTCGTGAACCAGGGCAGCATGCTCGGCTCGCTGCTGATCTACCTGCTGCCGCTGCTGTTGCTGGTCGGCCTGTTCGTGATGTTCTCCCGCATGCAGGGCGGCGGCCGGATGGGCTTCGGCTTCGGCAAGTCGCGCGCCAAGCAACTGTCCAAGGACATGCCCAAGACCACGTTCGCCGACGTCGCCGGCGTCGACGAGGCGGTCGAGGAGCTCTACGAGATCAAGGACTTCCTGCAGAACCCGTCGCGGTACCAGGCGCTGGGCGCCAAGATCCCCAAGGGCGTTCTGCTGTACGGCCCGCCCGGCACCGGCAAGACCCTGCTGGCCCGCGCCGTCGCAGGCGAGGCCGGGGTGCCGTTCTTCACGATCTCCGGCTCGGACTTCGTCGAGATGTTCGTCGGCGTCGGCGCCTCCCGGGTGCGCGACCTGTTCGAGCAGGCCAAGCAGAACAGCCCCTGCATCATCTTCGTCGACGAGATCGACGCGGTCGGCCGCCAGCGCGGCGCAGGCCTGGGCGGCGGCCACGACGAGCGTGAGCAGACGCTGAACCAGCTGCTGGTCGAGATGGACGGCTTCGGCGAACGTGCAGGCGTCATCCTGATCGCCGCCACCAACCGCCCCGACATCCTCGACCCGGCGCTGCTGCGTCCCGGCCGCTTCGATCGGCAGATCCCTGTGTCCAACCCGGACATGGCCGGCCGACGCGCCGTGCTGCGGGTGCACTCGCAGGGCAAACCGATCGCCAACGACGCCGACCTGGACGGGCTGGCCAAGCGCACCGTCGGCATGTCCGGCGCCGACCTGGCCAACGTCGTCAACGAGGCCGCGCTGCTGACCGCGCGGGAGAACGGCACCGTCATCACCGGCCCGGCGCTCGAGGAGGCGGTGGACCGCGTCGTCGGCGGGCCGCGCCGCAAGAGCCGCATCATCAGCGAGCACGAAAAGAAGATCACCGCCTACCACGAGGGCGGCCACACCCTGGCGGCCTGGGCGATGCCCGACATCGACCCGATCTACAAGGTGACCATCCTGGCCCGCGGCCGCACCGGCGGGCACGCGATGGCGGTGCCCGAGGACGACAAGGGCCTGATGACGCGCTCGGAGATGATCGCCCGGCTGGTGTTCGCGATGGGCGGACGCGCAGCCGAGGAGCTGGTGTTCCGCGAGCCGACCACCGGCGCGGTCTCCGACATCGAGCAGGCCACCAAGATCGCCCGCGCGATGGTCACCGAGTACGGCATGAGCTCCAAGCTCGGCGCGGTGCGCTACGGCACCGAGCACGGCGACCCGTTCCTGGGCCGCACCATGGGCACCCAGGCCGACTATTGCCACGAGGTCGCGCAGATCATCGACGACGAGGTGCGCAAGCTGATCGAGGCCGCGCACACCGAGGCGTGGGAGATTCTCACCGAATACCGCGACGTCCTCGACATCGCTCGCCGGCGAGCTTCTGGAGAAGGAAACCCTGCACCGCGCCGAGCTGCAGGCCATTTTCGCTGACGTGAAGAAGCGGCCGCGGCTGACCATGTTCGACGACTTCGGTGGCCGCGTCCCGTCGGACAAACCGCCCATCAAGACGCCGGGCGAGCTGGCGATCGAACGCGGCGAGCCATGGCCGAAACCGGTGCCCGAGCCGGCGTTCAAGGCCGCCATCGCGCAGGCCAGTAGGGCCGCCGAAGCCGCGAACCACGCCAATGGCTCAAATGGCTCCGGCGCCAACGGAGTTCCCGCGAACGCGCCGACGCAGCCCGACTACGGCGCGCCCGCCGGTTGGCATGCCCCCGGCTGGCCGCCGCAGGGTCAGCCGCCACCGCCCGCACAGCAGCACCCGCAGGGGTACTGGTATCCACCGCCGCACTGGCAGAACCCCAATGTCCCCGCCGGGGCGGCTCCGCAGCCTTACCCGCCGTATCAGCCCTATCCGCAGCCCGGACAACCCGCACCGCAGGGAACCCCTCCCGCGCCCAACCAGGATGCGGAACCGGGCCAGGACAACGACCGGTCTGGGGGCCGGTCTACTCCGCCGGCTCACGGCTGATATCCGATCGGAGGCTCTATGACGCGGTCGCACAACAACTCGGCCACGTTCACCACCCCGGCGTTCGACCAACCGCGAGCCGAGGCTGCCGTCCGCGAGCTTCTGATCGCGATCGGGGAAGACCCCGACCGGCACGGCCTCGAAGACACCCCGGCCCGGGTTGCGCGGGCATACCGGGAGATGTTCGCCGGGCTCTACACCGACCCGGATACCGTGCTGAACACCACCTTTGACGAACAGCACGACGAGATGGTGCTGGTCAAGCAGATCCCCCTGTACTCCACCTGCGAGCACCACCTGGTCGCGTTTCACGGGGTGGCGCACGTCGGCTACATCCCCGGACAGGACGGCCGGGTCACCGGGCTGTCGAAGATCGCCCGGCTGGTCGACCTGTACGCCAAACGCCCGCAGGTGCAGGAGCGGCTGACGGCGCAGATCGCCGATGCGCTGATGCGCAAGCTGGATCCGCGCGGCGTCATCGTCGTGATCGAGGCCGAGCACCTGTGCATGTCGATGCGGGGCGTGCGCAAACCCGGCGCGGTCACCACCACGTCGGCGGTGCGCGGGCAGTTCAAGTGCGATGCGTCATCGCGGGCCGAGGCGCTGGATCTCATTCTGCGAAGGTGAGCCCACGACGCGTGCAGGTCATGGGGGTCGTGAACGTCACCGACGATTCCTTTTCCGACGGGGGACTGTTCCTCGACCGTGACCGCGCCGTCGAGCACGGCGTGAGGCTGGCCGCCGAAGGCGCCGCGATCGTCGACGTCGGGGGAGAGTCGACCCGCCCCGGCGCCACCCGGGTCGACGCCCGCGTCGAAACGTCGCGCGTACTACCGGTGATCAAAGAGCTTGCGGGCCAAGGCATCACGGTCAGTATCGACACCATGCACGCGGAGGTGGCAGAGGCGGCGCTGGAGAACGGCGCCCAGATTGTCAACGATGTCTCGGGCGGACGGGCCGATCCCAACATGGCGGGGGTGCTCGCCGACGCGAAAGTGCCGTGGGTGCTGATGCATTGGCGATCGGTCGGTGCGACCGCGCCACATGACGTGCCCGACTACCGCGACGTGGTCGCCGAGGTGCGAGACGAACTGCTCGCCAGCGTCGACGCGGCAGTCGCGGCCGGGGTCGATCCGGCGAAGCTGATCATCGACCCTGGCTTGGGATTCGCCAAGACCGCAGAACACAATTGGGCGTTGTTGCGCGCGCTGCCCGAGTTCGTCGGCACCGGAATCCCGGTCCTGGTCGGTGCGTCCCGCAAGCGGTTCCTCGGCGCGTTGCTGGCGAGTCCCGATGGTGAGCCGCGGCCACCGGGCGGGCGCGAGACCGCCACCGCTGTGATCTCCGCGCTGGCGGGCCTGCACGGCGCGTGGGGGGTGCGTGTCCACGATGTGCGGGCGTCGGTCGACGCGCTGAAGGTACTCGAGGCGTGGGCCGGCGGGCAGGAGCGAAGCGACCCGGGGATCAGCAGTGGCTGACCGAATCGAGTTGCGCGGCTTGACGGTTCGCGGTCACCATGGCGTGTACGAGCATGAGCGCCGCGACGGGCAGGACTTCGTCGTCGACATCACGGTGTGGGTCGACCTTGCGGCGGCAGCGGCCAGCGACGACCTCTCCGACACCCTTGACTACGGCGTGCTGGCGCAGCGAGCCGCCGACATTGTGGCCGGGCCGCCGCGAAACCTCATCGAGACGGTGGCCGGTGCCATCGCCGACGACGTGATGGCCGATGACCGGGTGCACGCGGTGGAAATCGTTGTGCACAAGCCTTCTGCTCCGATCCCGTTGCAGTTCAACGACGTTGCGGTGGTGGCGCGACGATCCAGGCGCAATGGCCGGGGTGGCGCGACATGAGAACCCGAAGACGAGCGCGAGTGAGGATCGCAGCGAGGCACGAGCGAGGACCGGAGCGAGCGGGAGTCGAGACATGACTTCAGTGGTGCTGTCCATCGGGTCGAACCTCGGTGACCGGATGGCGCGGCTGCAGTCCGTGGTCGATGGCCTCGGCGATGCGGTGCGCGCGATTTCGCCCGTCTACGAGACCGCGGCGTGGGGCGGCGTCGAGCAAGGCCCGTTCCTCAACGCCGTGCTGATCGCCGACGACCAAGCGCTCGACTGCCGCGGCTGGCTTCGCCGCGCGCAGGAACTGGAAGAGGCCGCCGACCGAGTGCGTGGCGAGCGCTGGGGCCCGCGCACGCTCGACGTGGATCTCGTCACCTGCCACGACGGGGACCGTGAGGTGACATCCCGCGACGCCGACCTGACGCTGCCGCATCCACACGCTCACCTGCGGGCATTCGTACTCATTCCGTGGTTGGCGGTCGACCCGGATGCCACGCTCACGGTCGCCGGTGAGCAGCGGCCGATTGCCCGTTTGCTGGCCGAAATCGACCCCACCGAGCGCGACGGCGTGCGGCTCACCGGCATGGTGCTCGGCCTCGAATCCTCGGACGCCTGATGGGACCGACCCGCAAGCGTGACCTGACGGCCGCGACGGTGCTCGCCGCCGTGGCGGGCTATGTGCTGGTGGTGCTGACCTACCAGTGGTTCCCGCCGATCACGCTGTTGACCGGAGTGTCACTGCTGGCGGTGGCGATCGCGGAAACCGGGTGGGCCTTCTACGTGCGGGCGAAAATCAACGACGGCGAGATCGGCGACGGACCGGGCTGGCTGCACCCGCTCGCGGTGGCCCGGTCGGTGGTGATCGCGAAGGCGTCGGCCTGGGTCGGCGCGCTGGTACTGGGGTGGTGGATCGCAGTGCTGGTCTACCTTTTGCCACGGCGCAGCACACTGAAGGTCGCCGGCGATGACACCGCGGGCGCGGTCGTCGCTGCGGTGTGCGCGCTCGCGCTGGTCGCCGCGGCGCTATGGCTTCAGCATTGCTGCAAGTCGCCGGAAGAGCCGCCGGACAACGCAAATGGGGCGACGGAGTAACTGGCGGCCACGGCCGGGTAGCCGAATCGCCGAAGAGGTCGACACGCGAGGTGACCTGTGGCGGGTACAGTCGGCCCATGGCCGATCTGACCCGCAGCGCCCGGTCTCGGCGCAGCGGCCGCAGGCCGGGTTGGTTGCTGCTGACGGTGTTGCTGGTGCTCGCGATCGTGGCGAGTTCTGCCCTGGTGTTTACCAACCGGGTGGAGTTGCTGAAGCTCGCTGTCATCCTCGCGTTGTGGGCAGCCGTGGTGGCCGCGTTCGTGTCGGTCATCTACCGCCGCCAGAGCGATATGGACCAGGCCAAGGTGCGCGACCTGAAGTTGGTCTACGACTTGCAGCTGGACCGCGAGATCTCGGCGCGACGGGAGTACGAGCTGTCGGTCGAGACACAGCTGCGTCGCGAGCTGGTGTCCGAGCTGCGCGCCCAGGCGGCCGACGAGGTGGCCGGCCTGCGCGCCGAATTGGCTGCTTTGCGCGCCAACCTCGAGATCCTCTTCGACGCGGATCTGTCGCACCGGCCCGCGATCGAAACCGTCCGCGGCTACAGCGACTGGGCACCCAACGCCGAAACCACGGGCCGGGTGTCCAGCAGCCGCATCGACACCGAGGACCGCGAGGAGAGGCGCCGGGACAACAACGAGGGAACGTGTCCGCACCGAGGAAAGCCCGATCATCGACGTTCCCGCCGAACCGCATCCGCCGGAGCCGGAATGGGCGCCAGAACCGGAGTTTGGAGGGGCTCACCGCCGACCCTCAGAGTCGCAGCCCCGGGGTCGGCGACACCTGGCATCAGAGCCGGTAAGCCGGCGAAACCAGGAGGACGAGACGCCGCCGCACGCGTGGTCGCCGCCACCCCAGGCGCCACGCCAGCCGACGCCCGAACCGCCGCCGCAACCGACGCCGCCGCCCCGGCCGACGCCCGAGCCCCAATTCCCTTGGCTGCCACCGCAACAAGAGCCGCCGAAGGCACCCGAACCACCGCCGCCGCCGCCTCCGCGCCCCGAGACGGAGCCCGCCGCAGCGCAGGCGTCGTCGACGGAATGGAAGCCGGCGCCCGCCGAGGGGGAGTGGATTCCGGCAGGGACTCCAGGCAGTAACTGGATGTCGCCGGCCGCGGAAAACGGCTCGTCCGGCGAGTACGTCGGCAGGCGGCGCGCTGAGGAGGCGGCTTCGGAAACTCCGCCGGCCCCGCCGGCTTCGGCCCAACCGCCGGCTCCGCCGGCCATGTCCGCACCCGCCGAGCCTCCTCGCGGACGGCACTCCGCACCGCCGGACGTCGCCGATCCGGGGCGGGCGCCGGCGCAGCCCACGTTGGCCACCGAACCTGCGGGCCCCCCGCCGCACCCGGAGCCGGAGCCCCCCCAACCGGCGTCACCCCCGCCGCCGCGGCCGCGACACCGCAGCGCCGACGACGTCGAGACCACCGGTGGGCAGTCGGTCGCCGAACTGCTGGCCAGGCTTCAGGCCACTCCCACCGGAGGCGGCCGTCGCCGCCGCCGCGAGGAATGAGATAACCTCTTAGCGACCGTCCGGTACCCGCAACGCAGGACCGGAACGAACATACTTTTGACATTCAGCGAGGTCGTCTGCATGGGGACCCCCGACGGATTCCGTCCGGCTCGACTCACGATCGGCATCATTTCCGCTGGTCGGGTGGGTACCGCGCTGGGCGTCGCGCTGGAGCGCGCCGAGCACGTCGTGGTCGCGTGCAACGCCATCTCGCGCGCTTCGCGGCAGCGCGCCGAGCGCCGACTGCCCGACACCGCCGTGCTGCCACCCGACGAGGTCGCCGGCCGCGCCGAACTGTTGCTGCTCGCGGTCCCCGACGCCGAACTGCCCGCGCTCGTATCTGGCCTGGCGGCCACCGAAGCGGTGCGGCCGGGCACGATCGTCGCGCACACCTCGGGCGCCAACGGCATCGGTGTGCTGGCTCCGCTGACCGACCGCGGCTGCATCCCGCTCGCCATCCATCCCGCGATGACGTTCACGGGCACCGACGAGGACATCGAACGGCTGCCCGACACCTGCTTCGGCATCACCGCCGCCGACGAGGTGGGGTATGCGATCGCCCAGTCGCTGGTGCTCGAGATCGGCGGCGAGCCGGTCCGGGTCCGCGAGGACGCCCGCACGCTGTACCACGCGGCGCTGGCGCACGCGAGCAACCACGTCGTCACGGTGCTGCTCGACGCCGTCGAGGCGCTGAGGACAGCGCTGTGGGGTCAGGAACTGCTGGGGCAGGAATTGGTCGGCGATGCGCCGGGCGGCGTCGCGGAGCGGGTGATCGGTCCGTTGGCCAGGGCTGCGCTGGAAAACGCGCTGCACCGCGGGCAGGGCGCGCTGACGGGCCCGGTCGCCCGCGGTGACGCCGCTGCCGTGGCGGGACACCTGCGGGCTCTGGGGGAAGTGGATCCCGAACTGGCGCAGGCATATCGGGCCAATTCGCTGCGCACCGCACAGCGTGCGCATGCCCCGGACGATGTGTTCGCGGTTCTCGCGGGGGGACAGCCATGAGCACCCGCAAGCCGCAGTTCACCGCCGGCGAACTCAACGCCTATTCCAATCCGCTCGATGTCTCCGACGTCACGCGCGCATTACGGGCCACCGGGCGCAGGGTGATGCTGGTGCCGACGATGGGCGCGCTGCACGAGGGCCACCTGGCGCTGATCAGGGCCGCCAAGCGGGTCCAGGGCGCCGTCGTGGTGGTGTCGATCTTCGTCAACCCGTTGCAGTTCGGTGCGGGAGAAGATCTCGACGCCTACCCGCGGACCCTTGATGACGACCTCGCGTCGTTGCGCGCCGAGGGGGTCGAGATCGCCTTCACCCCGACGGCCAATGACATGTACCCGGACGGCATGCGCACCACCGTTGCGCCGGGGCCCCTTGGCGAGGAGCTCGAAGGTGCCGCGCGGCCAACACATTTCGCAGGTGTGCTGACTGTCGTGATGAAGCTGCTGCAGATCGTGCGGCCGGACCGCGCGTTCTTCGGCGAAAAGGATTACCAACAGCTGGTTTTGGTGCGGCAGATGGTTGCCGATCTCAATGTCGACGTGCAGATCGTCGGAGTTCCGATCGTGCGCGAAGCCGACGGTCTGGCCTTGTCGTCGCGCAATCGCTACCTGACCGACATCCAGCGTGAGCAGGCCGGCGCGCTGTCGGCGGCGCTGCTCGCCGGGATGTACGCCGCCTCAGGTGGCGTGTCGGCCGCGCTGGACGCCGCCCGCGCCGTACTCGTCGAGGTGCCCGCCATCCACGTCGACTACCTGGAGGTGCGCGACCCCATGCTGGGCCCGGCGCCGCCCGAAGGGATCGGCAGGATGCTGGTGGCCGCCCGGCTTGGCAAGACCAGGCTTCTGGACAACATCGCCATCGACATAGGAGCAACCGCCGGCACCGACGGACATCCACGCGTCGGGTCGGACGAGAGTCACGAATTACCTTGGAGGAATTGATGTTACGAACCATGCTGAAATCGAAGATTCACCGTGCCACGGTCACACAGGCCGACCTGCACTACGTCGGGTCGGTGACCATCGACGCCGACCTGATGGACGCCGCCGACCTGCTCGAGGGTGAGCAGGTCACCATCGTCGACATCGACAACGGCGCGCGGCTGGTCACCTACGCGATCACCGGCGAGCGCGGCACCGGTGTGATCGGCATCAACGGCGCGGCTGCACATCTGGTGCACCCTGGCGACCTGGTGATCCTGATCGCCTACGGCACCATGGAGGACGCCGAGGCCCGGGCCTACCAGCCGCGCATCGTGTTCGTCGACGCCGACAACAAGCAGATCGATCTGGGCCACGATCCCGCCCACGTGCCGGCCGACGCGGCCGAGCTGATGTCATCACGGTGAGCAGGAACGAAGTGACTCGAGAAGTAACGAGGTAGAACCGTGCTGCTCGCGATCGACGTCCGTAACACCCATACCGTCGTCGGTCTGGTGTCGGGTTCGGGCGACCATGCGAAGGTGGTGCAGCACTGGCGGATTCGCACCGAGTCAGAGGTGACGGCCGACGAGCTGGCGCTGACCCTCGACGGCCTGATCGGTGACGACTCTGAGCGGCTGACCGGTGCCGCCGGTTTGGCCACCGTTCCGTCAGTGCTACACGAGCTTCGGGAGATGCTGAGCCAATACTGGCCGTCGGTGCCGCACGTGCTCATCGAGCCGGGTGTGCGTACTGGTATCCCGCTGCTGGTCGACAATCCCAAGGAGGTCGGCGCGGACCGCATCGTCAACTGTCTTGCGGCCTACCAGAAGTACGGCACCGCGGCCATCGTCGTGGACTTCGGCTCGTCGATCTGTGTCGATGTGGTGTCGGCCAAGGGCGAATTCCTCGGTGGCGCAATCGCTCCCGGTGTGGAGGTCTCTTCTGATGCCGCGGCGGCGCGGTCTGCGGCGCTGCGCCGTGTCGAGCTGGCCAGGCCGCGGTCGGTGATCGGCAAGAACACCGTCGAGTGCATGCAGGCCGGCGCGGTGTTCGGGTTCGCCGGTCTGGTAGACGGATTGGTGCGACGCATCCGCGAGGATGTCGACGGCTTCGCGGGCAGCGACGTCGCAGTGGTGGCCACCGGGCACATCGCGCCGCTGCTGCTACCCGTCATGCACACCGTCGAGCATTACGACCAGCACCTCACCCTCGACGGCCTCCGGTTGGTGTACGAGCGCAACCGCGACAGCCAGCGGGGCAGGCTCAAGCAGGCCCGCTAGGGTGTTTGCCATCGCAACTTGATCCGTACTTGTTCATAGCGATAACCCAACGCGCAGCAAAGCATTGGCCCACACTGTCAACACAGGCTAGTGAGAGGGAAATTGCTGTGACGGAAGTTCAGCCGCTCGACCCTGGGCGGATAATTGAGCTAGGACTGGCCTTCTGGCCGTCGAAGACCTTGCTAAGCGCGGTCGAGCTCGAGGTCTTCACCGAACTCGCTAAGGGGCCCCTCACCGCGGAACAACTGCGACAGCGGATTGGGATTCACGAGCGGAGCGCACGGGACTTCTTCGATACCCTCGTTGCCCTTCGGATGCTCGAACGCGACGGTGACACGTACGCCAACTCGGCGGAGGCTGACGCGTTCCTGGACAAAGCGAAACCGTCATACACGGGCGGGCTCCTCGAAATGGCCAACAGCAGACTGTATGGGTTCTGGGGCAATCTAACCGACGGTCTGCGCACCGGACAGCCGCAGAACGAGGCGAAGGTGGGGGAGGACTTCTTCGGCGTGCTCTATTCGGACCCGGTTCGATTGCGGGAGTTCGCACGAGCAATGACCGCGATCAGCATGGGATCCGCCATAGCGATCGCAATGAAGTTTCCCTGGCAGAAATACAAGACATTCATGGACATCGGCACCGCACAGGGCAACGTGCCAGTACAGGTGGCGCTGAGGTTTACCCACCTCACCGGTGGTGGAACCGACTTGCCTCCGCTTGAACCGGTGTTTGCCGAATATATTGCCGCGCAGGGATTATCGGACCGACTGCGATTCCAGGCTCATGACTTCTTCACCGAGCCGTTCCCAACCGCTGACGTTCTGATCATGGGCCACATACTCCATGACTGGGACCTGGCCGAAAAGAAGATGCTGGTCAAGAAGGCGTATGACGCACTTCCTGATGGCGGCGCACTAATCGCCTACGACGCGGTCATCGACGACGAGCGGCGCGAAAACGTCTTTGGGCTGACCATGAGCCTGAACATGCTCATCGAAACACCCGGGGGCTTCGACTACACGGGCGCGGACTGCCGCAGCTGGTTGGCTGAAGCGGGCTTCAAGGAGAGCTACGTCGAGCCATTGACAGCCGGTGAATCCATGGTCGTCGGGATCAAGTAGTAGCGATCACCAATCGCTAGTAGAGCGCGGGGGTGCGGCGCCACCACGACGCGGGCAATCCCATGAACCGCCGTCCATGACCTCGTCGGCCAACGCGGCACCGCCGCCGCGTTGATGGGAGCGGCCATGTGTTCATTTAAGCTGGCTGGTCGTGACCTCACCTGATCAGCCCGCCGCCGAGTCCGACATTCCCGAGCAGTTCCGGATTCGTCAGGCCAAGCGGGAACGGCTGCTCGCCGATGGCCGTGAGCCTTACCCGGTCGAGGTTGCCCGCACGCACACCCTGGCCGAGATCCGGCAGGCCTACCCTGACCTGCCTGCCAACAGCGAGACCGGCCAGATCGTCGGCGTCGCAGGCAGGGTGATGTTTGCCCGCAACTCCGGAAAGCTCTGCTTCGCGACACTGCAGGAAGGCGACGGCACCCAGCTGCAGGCCATGATCAGCTTCGACCGCGTCGGGCAGGAATCGCTCGACTCCTGGAAGGCCGATGTCGACCTGGGTGACATCGTTTCAGTCCACGGCGAGGTGATCAGTTCGCGGCGCGGGGAACTGTCTGTGCTCGCCGATTCTTGGCAAATTGTCTCCAAGGCGCTGCGGCCGCTTCCCGTCGCCCACAAAGAGATGAGCGAAGAGTCGCGGGTCCGGCAGCGCTACGTCGACCTGATCGTCCGTCCGGAGGCGCGAACCATTGCGCGCCAACGCGTCGCGGTGGTGCGTGCGGTGCGTGAGGCCCTGCAGCGGCGCGGCTTTCTCGAAGTCGAGACGCCAATGCTGCAGACGCTGGCCGGCGGCGCGGCGGCCCGTCCGTTCGTAACGCACTCCAATGCGCTCGACGCCGATCTGTACCTTCGTATCGCCCCGGAACTTTTCCTAAAGCGTTGCTTGGTGGGCGGTTTCGACAGAGTCTTCGAGTTGAATCGTGTGTTCCGAAACGAAGGCGCGGATTGGAACCATTCACCGGAATTCGCGATGTTGGAGACATATCAGGCGTACGGCACCTACGACGATTCCGCCACTATGACGCGTGAGGTTATTCAGGAGGTCGCCGACGAGGCGATCGGTACCAGAAGGGTGCCATTGCCCGATGGCACTATCTACGATCTGGACGGCGAATGGGACTCGATAGAAATGTACCCGTCCCTGTCTGAAGCCCTCGGTGAAGAGATCACACCACATACCCCAGCCGAACACTTATGGGAGATCGCCGAGCACCTTGAGGTTGAGATTCCGCGTGACCGCGGTTACGGGCACGGGAAATTAGTTGAGGAACTGTGGGAGCATACGGTCGGTAACAAGCTGTGGGCGCCCACCTTTGTTCGCGATTTTCCGGTCGAGACCGCGCCCCTGACCCGGGCCCACCGCAGCATAGAAGGCGTCGCCGAAAAATGGGATCTGTACGTCCGCCGCATCGAGCTGGCGACCGGCTACTCCGAACTCATTGACCCGGTTATCCAACGCGAAAGGTTCGAAGCCCAGGCCCGCGCTGCGGCGGCCGGCGACGACGAGGCAATGGCTCTCGACGAGGATTTTCTGGCCGCTTTGGAGTATGCGATGCCACCGTCGACCGGCACCGGAATGGGCGTCGATCGGTTGTTGATGGCATTGACGGGACTGTCGATTAGAGAGACGGTTTTGTTCCCGATTGTTCGACGTCACAGGCGACTGAACCGCTCCGATTCTCGAACTTGTTGAATGGTGTGCCGTTATATGGCACATTGGAGCGGGGGTTCGAGATCTAAACTATCCACTAGTGCAGTGGCAGAAGGGTCAGTGTGAGCTAATGGCGAAGAAAGTGACCGTCACGTTGGTCGATGATTTCGACGGCGAAGGCGCCGCCGATGAGACGGTCGAATTCGGGCTCGACGGAGTGAGCTATGAGATCGACCTTTCTTCGAAGAATGCTGCAAAGCTCCGGAACGATCTGAAGCAATGGGTCGACGCAGGCCGCCGGGTCGGCGGTCGTCGGCGCGGACGTTCGGCTGGATCGGGCCGTGGTCGTGCGGCGATCGATCGCGAACAGAGCGCCGCGATCCGCGAATGGGCGCGCCGCAACGGGCACAACGTGTCCACCCGCGGACGCATCCCGGCCGACGTCATCGACGCATTCCACGCGGCAACGTAATCGGCCGTTGCCAGATCACCACCCAGGCGGTGGGCGCAAGAAGCTGCTTTCGCTAGTGGCGAACTCGTCGCTGCATTGAGCGGAAACGAATCCTGTCGTGCTGGCGTTGCTATGTGCAGCGCCCGGGTACAGGGCCTATGGCGCAGAGCAGCCATCGCTGCGTCGCCTTTCGGACAGGACCGGCAGGCACGCAGCCGGGGCAGTCGCCCTCTAGACTTGGGTGACGGGTACGGCGTGCACGCGCGGTGCCTATTTGATGGAGAGCAGGTAACCACCGATGTTTGAGAGATTTACCGACCGTGCCCGCAGGGTCGTCGTCCTGGCTCAAGAAGAAGCCCGGATGCTCAACCACAACTACATCGGGACCGAGCACATCCTGTTGGGACTTATTCACGAAGGTGAAGGCGTAGCGGCCAAGTCGTTGGAGTCGCTGGGCATCTCGCTGGAAGGCGTGCGTAGCCAGGTCGAGGAGATCATCGGCCAAGGCCAGCAGGCGCCGTCCGGTCACATCCCCTTCACCCCGCGCGCCAAGAAGGTGCTGGAGCTGAGCCTGCGCGAGGCGCTGCAGCTCGGCCACAACTACATCGGCACCGAGCACATTCTGCTCGGCCTCATCCGCGAAGGTGAGGGCGTCGCTGCCCAGGTGCTGGTCAAGCTGGGCGCCGAGCTGACGCGCGTGCGCCAGCAGGTCATCCAGCTGCTGAGCGGCTACCAGGGCAAGGAGACCGCGGAGGCCGGCACCGGCGGCCGCGGCGGCGAGGCGGGCAACCCGTCCACCTCGCTGGTGCTCGACCAGTTCGGCCGCAACCTGACCGCGGCCGCGATGGAGGGCAAGCTCGACCCCGTCATCGGCCGTGAGAAGGAAATCGAGCGGGTGATGCAGGTGCTGAGCCGGCGCACCAAGAACAACCCGGTGCTGATCGGAGAGCCCGGCGTCGGCAAGACCGCCGTCGTCGAGGGGCTAGCCCAGGCGATCGTCCACGGCGAGGTCCCCGAGACGCTGAAGGACAAGCAGCTCTACACGCTTGACCTCGGTTCGCTGGTGGCCGGCAGCAGGTACCGCGGTGACTTCGAGGAGCGCCTGAAGAAGGTGCTCAAGGAGATCAACACCCGCGGCGACATCATCCTGTTCATCGACGAGCTGCACACGCTGGTCGGTGCCGGTGCCGCCGAGGGCGCGATCGACGCGGCGAGCATCCTGAAGCCGAAGCTGGCCCGCGGCGAGCTGCAGACCATCGGCGCCACCACCCTCGACGAGTACCGCAAGTACATCGAGAAGGACGCCGCGCTGGAGCGCCGGTTCCAGCCGGTGCAGGTGGGCGAGCCGACGGTCGAGCACACCATCGCGATACTCAAGGGGCTGCGCGACCGCTACGAGGCACACCACCGGGTGTCCATCACCGACGGCGCGATTGCCGCCGCCGCTACCCTCGCCGACCGCTACATCAATGACCGCTTCCTGCCGGACAAGGCGATCGACCTGATCGACGAGGCCGGTGCGCGGATGCGGATCCGCCGGATGACCGCGCCGCCAGACCTGCGTGACTTCGACGAGAAGATCGCCGAGGCGCGCCGTGAGAAGGAGTCCGCGATCGACGCGCAGGACTTCGAGAAGGCGGCCAGCCTGCGCGACAAGGAGAAGCAGCTTGTCGCGCAGCGTGCCGAGCGCGAGAAGCAATGGCGCTCAGGCGATCTCGATGTGGTCGCCGAGGTCGACGACGAGCAGATCGCCGAGGTGCTTGGCAACTGGACCGGCATCCCCGTGTTCAAGCTGACCGAGGAGGAGACGACTCGGCTGCTGCGCATGGAGGACGAGGTGCACAAGCGGATCATCGGCCAGGAGGACGCGGTCGCTGCGGTCTCCAAGGCGATCCGTCGCACCCGCGCCGGGTTGAAGGACCCGAAGCGCCCGTCCGGCTCGTTCATCTTCGCCGGCCCGTCCGGTGTCGGTAAGACCGAGCTGTCCAAGGCGCTGGCCAACTTCCTGTTCGGCGACGACGACGCGCTCATCCAGATCGACATGGGCGAGTTCCACGACCGCTTCACCGCCTCGCGGCTGTTCGGTGCCCCTCCGGGCTACGTCGGCTACGAGGAGGGCGGTCAGCTCACCGAGAAGGTGCGGCGCAAGCCGTTCAGCGTCGTCCTGTTCGACGAGATCGAGAAGGCGCACCAGGAGATCTACAACAGCCTGTTGCAGGTGCTCGAGGACGGTCGCCTGACCGACGGCCAGGGTCGCACGGTCGACTTCAAGAACACCGTGCTGATCTTCACGTCGAACCTCGGCACGTCCGACATCTCCAAGGCGGTTGGCCTGGGCTTCACCCAGGGCGGTGGCGAGAACAACTACGAGCGGATGAAGCAGAAGGTCAACGACGAGCTGAAGAAGCACTTCCGCCCCGAGTTCCTCAACCGCATCGACGATGTGATCGTCTTCCATCAGCTCACGACCGACCAGATCGTGCAGATGGTGGACCTGATGATCGGCCGGGTGGAAAAGCAGCTCAAGGGCAAGGACATGGCGATGGTCCTCACGGACAAGGCCAAGTCCCTGCTGGCCAAGCGCGGGTTCGACCCCGTGCTCGGCGCCCGGCCGCTGCGGCGCACCATCCAGCGCGAGATCGAGGATGCGCTGTCGGAGAAGATCCTGTTCGAGGAGATTCGACCGGGCCAGCTCATCACCGTCGACGTCGACAACTGGGACGGCGAGGGCGCCGGTGAGGACGCGGTGTTCACCTTCACCGGTACCCAGAAGCCGGCCAAGCCCGTCGAGCCGGACCTGGCTCAGGCCGGTGCCGCAGGCGCCACGACGGCGGCCACGGAGTAACTACTACACAGACAACGGGCGGCTACCCTCACCGGGTAGCCGCCCGTTTCGTATCCGAACGCCGCGAAACGGCATTCCAGCAGGCCCCTTCTCGAACTTTCGCTGCCGGAATGCCGTTTCGCGGCGGATGGCACTGGGGTTATAGCGCGGAACGGTGCACGCATTGCTTAGGATGCTGATGTAATCGGCGAGCGAAGGAATCTGGTGAGAATCCAGAACGGTCGCGCCACTGTGCACAGTCAGACCCGACGCCCGCCGTCAACCTGAAGCTGGGACGCGCACTCCCGGAAAGGACATTGACATGACTTCTCCCGAGGCCCGCACGACCGCTGCGCCAGCCGTCGACCTCTCGGCGGCCAAGGCGGCGATGTGGCTGTCGCTGACGGCGTTCTTCGCGTTGCTGGTGCTCTACTTCGTCGGTCTGGACCAAGGGGCGACGTCGGTGTTCGGCAACAACACATACGTCCATGAATTCGTGCACGACGCACGCCATCTGCTCGGCTTCCCGTGCCACTGAGTACCGCATCCAGCGACTGACGTATGGAAAAGCGAATAATCGCGCGCGGTCTGCTGGCCGGCGCAATAGGTGGCGTACTGGCGTTCCTGTTCGCTCGCATCCTCATCGAGCCGGTGATCGATCGGGCGATCGCCTACGAGGACGAAGCAGCGCACGCCCATGGTGCCCACGAGCACGGCGTCGAACTGTTCACCCGCGGCGTGCAGGCCAACATCGGGATGGGTTTCGGGGTGCTCGCCTTCAGCGTCGCGATGGGCGCGCTGTTCGCGGTGGCCTTCTGCGTGGCCTACGGGCGCGTCGGCAACATCTCACCGCGGCTGCTGTCGGTGCTGCTTGCCGGCGGAATGTTCTTGTCGCTCTACGTGATTCCGTTCCTCAAGTACCCCGCGAGTCCACCGGCGCTGAGCCTGGACGACACCATCCAACAGCGCACGCTGCTGTACCTGCTGATGGTGGTGCTCTCTGCAGGCCTGCTTGTCGCTGCGGTGGCGCTTGGCCGCAACCTTGCAGCGCGTTACGGCGGTTGGAGCGCAACGCTGATCGCGGCAGGGTCGTATGTGCTCGCGATCGCGGTCGTCATGCTGGTCCTGCCCTCGATTCACGAGACACCGGGCGACTTCCCGGCTGACGTGCTCTATGACTTCCGGCTCTACTCGCTGGGCACGCAACTGGTGATGTGGGCGGCCATCGGCTTGGTCTTCGCGCCGATGGTGGCGCGGGTGCTGGGCGAGACGCGGCGGGAACCCATCTCGGCGTGAGGACGCAGTGAAGGCCCGAAGGCGAGCGCGAGTGAGGATCGCAGCGAGGGACGAGCGAGGACCGGAGCGAGCGGGAGCCGAGGCATGAGGAAGTCGTTCGGCTCACTCTCGTCTCGCATGCCATGACGGACGCGATGGCCGCGGGACGTTTCCCCACCGACGAGCCGCTCAACTCGGTCGGCCACCGGCAGGTCGACGCTTCGATCGAGCTCGGTGTCAGCGAGCGGGCCTACTGCGGGCCCGAGAAGCGCACCAGGCAGACCGCCGAATTGCTTGGGCTGCAGGCCAGCATCGACCCGAGGCTCGCGGACCTGGACTGCGGCCGCTGGCGCGGCGACGTGCTGGGCGGGGTGCGCCCCGCAGACCTGGCGATCTGGCTGACCGACCCAACGCGCGCACCGCACGGCGGCGAATCCGTCGTCGACCTGATCAACCGGGTTCAAGGGTGGATGGAATCACTGACCACGCGCCGCACCCGGCTGGTCGCGGTCACTCACCCCGCGGTGATCCGCGCCGCGATTCTGATTGCTCTCGATGCTCCGCCGAAGTCGTTCTGGCGCATCGACATTGCGCCAGTCAGTCGCACGGTGATGCACTTTCGCGGGCACGCCTGGACGCTGCGCTCAAACCTCTAACTCGAGGCTATCGGCACCAGGTCGAACGTCTGGTGCACGATCGACAGCAGCCAGCCCGCCGCGGTCTGGCTGTAGTAGCGCGGCCAATTCAACTGGAAGCTGACCACCCACGGCTGGCCGGTGTGGTCGACGGCGTACCAACTGAATGTTAGGTCCCCAGGCAGGTTTCCGCCCTTGGCGCCGATGTATGGCCACTTCGACCTGTCCAGCTCGATACCCGGTATGGCCGAAAGGATCTGCTTGACCGGCGCCGCCTCACCGACCGCAGCGGCCTGCAACGCGGCATGCACCCGGCAGATGTCGGCGGCGCTGCCGTACCACTCGACACCGTCATCTGAAGCAGGGGTGTGTGTGCGGGTCGGATCCGGTTGGAAGGGGCGGGAATTCGTCTGCTTCAACAGCTGCGCGCGGCCCTGTGGTGACGCCGTCTTCCACTGCTCACGCAGATCCGGGCTCCCCCAGCCCACCGAGAACAGCTCGTGCATGGTGGGGAACGGGGTCATGCTGGCCGGATCATGATGGCCGGACGCCACCAGTGCGCGCTCGACGGCACCGGGACCCAGCCGCCCGATCAGCAGGTCGGTGGCCATGTTGTCGCTGGCCGAAATCATCTCCTGCGCGGCGGTGCGCACCGACACCTGGGCGCCGGGGGGCAGTTCCTCGAGACCCGCTGAACCAACCGCCTTGGCCTCCTCGGTGATGGTCAGCAGGTCGTCCCAGCTCACCGTGCCGGCCTTGACCGCGTCCGCAACAGCAAGCAGCACATAGAGTTTGAAGATCGACGCCAACGGCAACGACAAGTCGGTGTTGGCGCCCGCCACCGTCGAGCACTGGCCGTCGTTGACCTTGGAAACCTGATACGAGTACCGCGCACCCGACTTGGTCAACTCGGCATCGATGTCCGACCACTTCTTGATCACCGGCGGCTGCATCGTCACCTCGAAACGGTCCACCATGCCCGCGTCGTTGGTGCGCAGCTCGATGTCCTGTGCCACCCCATAGGACGTCAGCACGTGCAGGGTGGCGCTGCCGGCGCCAATGCTTATGCCGCTCACGGTAAGTGGACGGTCAGCCCACAGATTGCCCATGGCTGACGTGATGGGGTTGACCTGTTGTGGCGCGGCCATGGTGCGCACCCCGACTGT
Organism: uncultured Actinomycetota bacterium; assembly: GCA_963765155.1. Taxonomy (GTDB): domain Bacteria; phylum Actinomycetota; class Actinomycetes; order Mycobacteriales; family Mycobacteriaceae; genus Mycobacterium. The sequence goes on along the minus strand of CAVXVJ010000022.1, from coordinate 86,160 downwards.
GCCGATCGGCCAGTCGGAGTTGAGCATGTCCATGGTCTGCTTGGCCCGCAGCCCCTGGGGTGTGTTGGTGTCGATGTGGACGCCGTACGCCGCATCCGCCGGCGCCGGCATGGTGTTGGTACAGCCGCTGGCCAGGGCGACGACAAGCGCGGCGGTGACCGTCAGGCCGCCGGCCGCTCGATATCGTGCCCGGCGCGCGTTATGCCTTCGCGCCGGCAACGTCCAGCACAACCTCGAACTCCAGCAGCGACGCGCCCGTTGCCACGGGATTCGCGCGCTGGCCTGCGTGCGCCTCGACGGCCGGGCCGGTCGCCCACGCCTGGAACGCCTCTTCCGATTCCCACTGCGTGACGACGAAGTAGCGGTCTTCGCCCTTGACCGGGCGCAACAGCTGGAAGCCGAGGAATCCGGGCTGGTTATCGACGGCGTGTGCACGATTCGCGAACCGTTTCTCCAGTTCAGGACCGGCGTCGGGCGGGACCTCGATTGCATTGATCTTCACCACGGGCATGCGGTTCAGGCTACAGGCACTTAACGGTTAGATAACGATGTGCATGCCGACCCCCTGACCCGCCGAGGTGGCGCAGGTGCACCCTTGGTGCTGGTGCACGGCCTGATGGGGCGGGGGAGCACCTGGTCGCGCCAGCTGCCCTGGCTCACCCGGCTGGGCGAGGTGTACACCTACGACGCGCCATGGCACCGCGGCCGCGACGTCGCCGACCCCTACCCGATCAGCACCGAACGCTTCGTGTCCGACCTCGGCGACGCCGTGGCCGCGCTGGGTAGGCCGGCGATCATGATCGGGCATTCGATGGGAGCGTTGCACTCCTGGTGCCTGGCGGCGACGCGACCGGAACTGGTGAGTGCACTGGTGGTGGAGGACATGGCACCCGACTTCCGGGGCCGTACCACGGGACCCTGGGAGCCGTGGCTACACGCGCTCCCGGTCGAATTCGATTCTGCCCAACAGGTTTACGATGAATTCGGGCTCGTGGCGGGGCAGTACTTCCTCGAGGCGTTCGATCGGACCGCGACAGGGTGGCAGCTGCACGGGCACACCAGGATCTGGATCGAGATCGCCGCCGAGTGGGGTACCCGCGACTACTGGCGGCAATGGAAGGCGGTGCGGGTGCCCGCGTTGCTCATCGAGGCGGGCAACTCCGTGACGCCGCCCGGGCAGATGCGCGAAATGTATGAAACCGGCCACCGGACAACGTATTTGCACGTGCCCGGGGCCGGCCATCTGGTCCACGACGATGCGCCGCAGGTCTATCAGGAAGCGGTGGAGTCGTTCCTAGCGACGCTCACCGGTCGCGCCTGAGGCGGGCCAGGTCGGATGCTGCTCGAAGCGGGTGCGGATGGCGTCGACGTCGTGGGCGATGCGGAATCCGTCACGGTCGTCCTCGAACAGCCGACCCATCATCGGCGCCGACCAACGGAACTGGTCGAACCGAATACGAAGCGAGTCGGAGCGATGCGCGGCCCAGCTGAGGCCCGCTGCCACCGCGAACGGGGCGATCAGAATGAGGAATGTCAGTGCAGTGGTCATGGCAGTAATGCTCCGCTGATAAATATCCCGCCAACAGTGGCAGGAAGGACACCTTGAGATAAAATGCTGCCATGGCAATAAAGAGCGTATCGGCGCTGGTGCTGGACGGTCTAGCGATTTTCGAGTTCGGCGTGATCTGCGAGGTCTTCGGCATCGACCGCTCCGCGGACGGTGTCCCCAACTTCGAGTTCAAGGTCTGCGGACCCGAGCCGGGCAAGCCGTTGCGGACGTCCGTCGGCGCGACGATCACCCCTGACCACGGACTGGACGACCTCGTCGGGGCCGACCTGGTGGCCATCCCGGCCATCGGCGGTACCGAGTACTTGCCCGACGCCTTGAAGGCGGTTCGGGCCGCCGCCGAGTCCGGTTCGACCATCCTCACCGTGTGCTCGGGTGCGTTCGTCGCGGGCGCGGCCGGTCTGCTGGACGGCAGGCCGTGCACCACGCACTGGATGCACGCCGACGAACTCGCCCGCATGTATCCGACGGCGAAGGTCGACCGCAATGTGTTGTTCGTCGACGACGGCAACCTGATCACCAGCGCGGGCACGGCGGCGGGCATCGACGCCTGCCTACACCTGGTCCGCCGGGAGCTCGGCGCCGAGATCACCAACAAGATCGCGCGCCGGATGGTGGTGCCCCCGCAGCGTGACGGCGGTCAGCGCCAGTACATCGACCAGCCGATCCCGGTCCGATGTTCCGAGGGCTTCGCCCCACATCTCGACTGGGTGCTGTCCAATCTCGACAAGCCGCTCACGGTAACCACGCTGGCGCGCCGGGTGAACATGTCGGCACGCACGTTCGCCCGTCGGTTCGTGGAGGAGACGGGTCGCACCCCGATGCAGTGGGTCACCGACCAGAGGGTGCTTTATGCGCGCCGGCTGCTGGAGGAGACCGACCTCGACATCGACCGGATCGCCGACCGATCGGGTTTCGGCACGGCGACGCTGTTGCGTCACCACTTCCGCCGCATGATCGGCGTGACGCCGTCGGACTACCGGCGCAGGTTCTCCTGCAGCGGACCATGCGAGGAGGCGGCCGCTACGGCTTAGCGGTGTGGGTATGCCGAATGGCCAGTTATTGCACGCTTTTTGGTGTTCCGCGTTGCATAAGTGGCCACTCGGCGGCCTAGTCGCCCTCCCCGGCCAGTGCGAAACGCCCATCGGCGGTCTGCTCAATCAAACCATCGACCAGCAACGAATCCAGTGCACGGTCGCGCTGGGCGGTATCGGTCATCCATGCGACGTCGAGTTGCGCACGCGTAACGGGAGAGTCGTTGCCGCGCAACACATCCAGTAGTCGGCCGCGAACCTGTCGGTCGGTGCCGGCGTACTTCTGCACGCGGCGCGCCGACGTGCCGGCCGGGAAGCCACGCGACCGCCACGCGCATGCGCTCAACGGGCACAGGCCGCAGCGTGGCGTGCGGGCGGTGCACACCGTCGCGCCCAGTTCCATCATCGCCACCGAAAACCGCGGCGCGTCAGCATCATTGGGCAAGCAGTGCCTCGACGTCGTCCAGGTCTCGCGGTGAGGACGAGGCGGCCGCATCCGCCCGGCCGTGCACCGCCCTGGCCACCACGCGGCGGACGTTCGTGTCGACGACCGGTACCCGCTTTCCGTACGCGAAGCACGCGACGGCGCGGGCCGTGTACGCACCGACGCCCGGCAGCTGCAGCAGCGCATCGACGTCGGCGGGAACCTCGTCGGCGTGCTCGGCGGCGATCACCGTCGCGCACTCATGCAACCGCTTGGCGCGGCGCGGGTAGCCGAGCTTGCCCCAGGCTCGCAGCACGTCGGCGGCGCTGGCGGCGGCCGTCGCCGACGGGGTGGGCCAACGCGCCACCCAGTCGCGCCAGATCGGTTCGACCCGCGCCACCGGCGTCTGCTGCAGCATGAACTCGCTGACCAGAATCTGCCACGCGGTGACGCCAGGATGCCGCCACGGCAGGTCGCGCTGCGCGTGCTCGTACCACCGCAGCAACTCGCCCGAATCAATCACGAAACGGACCTCGGGCACAATGACGGACATGCCCAACACGAATCCGGTGAGCGCTTGGAAAGCACTCAAAGAAGGTAACGAACGGTTCGTTGCTGGCAAGCCCGAACATCCGAGCCAGAGCATCGAGCACCGGGAGAGCCTGGCCGAAGAGCAGAAGCCCACCGCCGTGGTGTTCGGCTGCGCCGACAGTCGGGTGGCCGCCGAGATCATCTTCGACCAGGGCCTCGGCGACATGTTCGTCGTACGCACTGCAGGTCACGTCATCGATTCGGCGGTGCTCGGTTCCGTGGAGTACGCCGTCACGGTGCTCGATGTGCCGCTGATCGTGGTGCTGGGCCACGACAGCTGCGGAGCGGTGAAGGCGACGCTGGCGGCGCTGGACGGCGGCATGGTGCCCGGCGGCTACGTGCGCGACGTCGTGGAACGCGTCACCCCGTCGATCCTGCTGGGCCGCCGCGACGGGCTGACCAGGGTCGACGAGTTCGAGGCACGGCACGTCACCGAGACCGGCGCGCAGCTGTGCAACCGCTCGACGGCCATCGCCAAGCGCATCGACGAGGGAGCCCTTGCGATCGTCGGGGTCACGTACCAGCTTGCCGACGGGCGCGTCGTTTTGCGCGACCATCTGGGCGACATCGGCGAAGGCTGAGCGCGACACGCCGAGTCACCTCGGACGAGGTGGCGTGACCTGGCCTTACCGTGAGGATGTGCTGGATCTAGAACCGCAGGGCCCGCTACCGTCGCAGATTTACTGGCGGCGCAGAGCGCTGGCCGTGGGCATTGCGGTCCTCGTCATCGCCGTGATCGCCGCCGTCGTGGTCATGGTCGTGATGAGCAGCACCGGCTCGGACAACAAGAACGCAGAGAACCCGGCGCCCACCCCGGCGGCCGGCCCCACCCCGCTGCCCGGTGAGAATCCCGAGGTCAAGACGCCGGTGGTGCCGCCTGCGCCGCAAGCTCCGGCCCCGACGCCCACACCGACCGCTGCCGTCGTGCCGCCGCCGGTGCTCAACGAGGGCGACGACTGCCCGGACTCCACGCTCGCGGTGAAGGGCATCACCAACCAGCCGCAGTACGTCGTCGGCGAGCAGCCCAAGTTCACCATGGTGGTCACCAACATTGGACTCGTCGCCTGCCAGCGCGATGTCGGCGCGGCGGTGCTGGCCGCCTACGTCTACTCGCTGGACAACACCCGGCTGTGGTCGAACCTGGACTGCGCACCGTCGAACGAGACGCTGGTCAAGACGTTCCAGCCCGGCGAGCAGGTGACGACAGAGGTGACCTGGACCGGTATGGGTTCCGCGCCGAACTGCCCGCTGCCACGGCAGCCCATCGGCCCCGGCACCTACAACCTCATCGTCCAGCTCGGCAATCTGCGCTCCGCGACGGTGCCCTTCATACTCGCGCCGGCGCAGGAGCCGCCGCCGGTGGAGGGTGCGCCGCCGGTGGATCCCGCGCAGGTGCCGCAGGGCGGCTAAGCCAACCGGTCGGCGATCGTCGACTCGGCCAGCTGCGACAGGCCTTCCCGGATGTGGCGCGCCCACATCGACCCGATGCCTTCCACCGACTGCAGATCGCTGGCGCTTGCGGCCAGCAGCCCCTGCAACGACCCGAACGACCGCACGAGCAGGTCGACGTGGGCGAACTGCAGTCGCGGGATGCCGGCCATCGCCCGGTAGCCGCGCGAGCTCATCGCCGAATCCTGCGCCTCGGGAGTTGACGGATAACCGAAAACCCTTGCCAGCGTGGTGAAGTCGAGCAACTCGGTGTCCGACAACCCGTCCAGCTCCTCGAGCGTGGCGCTCACCTGTGCCGCGGTAGGCGGGTCGGGATTGGCATGGTAGTCACGCACGATCAGCTCACGCGCGGTTTCGTTGTCGCCGACCAGCTCTTCCAGCTGCAGCTTGAGCTGGCGTCCATCGGTGCCGAGTTCGACGACGTCGGAGTCGATTTCGAGGCTGATCCGGCGCACCATCTCCAGTCGCTGCACCACCGTCATCACGTCGCGCAGCGTGACGAAGTCTTCGATTTCGGCCGTCGACAGCTGCCGGTGCACCTCGTCGAGGCGGGTCTTGTAGCGCTCGAGCGTGTCGAGGGTCTGGTTGGCGCGCGACAAGATGTTCGCCGAGTCGGGCAGCACATGGCGCTCGCCCGCGACGTAGATGGTCACGATGCTCATCGAGTGGCTCACCGAGACCACCGGATAGCCGGTTTGGACGGCGGTGCGCTCGGCCGAGCGGTGCCGGGTGCCGGACTCTTCCGTCGGTATCGACGGGTCGGGCACCAGCTGGACGTTGGCGCGCAGGATGCGGCTTCCGTCGGTGGACAGCACGACGGCACCATCCATCTTCGACAGCTCACGCAGCCTCGTCGGCGCGTAACGCACGTCCAGGGAGAAGCCGCCGTCGCAGATCGCCTCGACACTGTCGTCGTACCCGAGCACGATCAGGGCGCCTGTACGGCCGCGCAGGATGCGTTCCAGTCCGTCGCGCAGCGCGGTGCCGGGGGCCAGCCGGGCGATGGTCTCGCGCAGCGTCGGGCGGACCAGGTGCACGACGTTGCGGCTCGACCTGCTACTCGCCTTCACGGCCATCCGCCCTCCTATGATCGGCCGCTATCTGGCGCAATCCTTGCTGATGTCCCTGAGCACGCGCAACGCCATGCCGATGTTGTCGGCTGGAATCGCACGTAGCCCCGCCGGCACCGACGTCACCCCGGCCGGCACCACCGCGCAGCCGAAGCCCAGCCGCGCCGCCTCGGCGAGGCGACGGTCCATCCCGGTGACGCGCCGTATGTCGCCGGCTAGACCGACTTCGCCGATCGCAATGGCGGCGGCCGGCATCGGCAGGTCCGTGCACGACGAGGCGATCGCGAGCGCCACCGCCAGATCCGACGACGGGTCCGTCAGCCGCATGCCGCCGACTGTGGACAGGTAGATGTCATTGGCGCCGACGGGCAGCCCTGCGCGCTTCTCCAGCACCGCGGTGATCATGGCGGCGCGTGCGGAGTCGATGCCGCTGACCGCACGCCGCGGCGACCCGCTGGCCGGCGACCCGATGAGCGCCTGCACTTCACCGATCAGTGGGCGCTTACCGTCGAGCGTGACCGTCACCGCGGTGCCCGACACCGGCTTGGGCCGCTGGTCGCGGAACAGCCCCGACGGGTCGGCGACACATTCAATTCCGTTGTCGTGCAACTGGAAACAACCGACCTCGTCGGCGGCGCCGAACCGGTTCTTGACGCCGCGGACCAACCGCAGCGACGACGAGCGATCGCCCTCGAAGTGCAGGACCACGTCGACCAGATGCTCCAGCGAGCGCGGGCCGGCGATGGCGCCGTCCTTGGTGACGTGGCCGACCAGAATCATCGCCACGCCGGAGGTCTTGGCGGCCATGGTCAGCGCGGTGGTCACCGCCCGCACCTGGGTGACGCCGCCGGTGACGCCGTCGACCTCGGTGGTGGACATGGTCTGCACCGAATCGACGACGACCAGACCGGGCCGCACCGCGTCGATGTGGCCCAGCGCCGTCTGCAGATCGGATTCGGCGGCCAAATAGACCTCGTCGTGCGTGCAGCCGGTGCGTTCGGCACGGATGCGGATCTGGCCGGCCGACTCCTCACCGGACAGGTACAGCGCGCGCCGGCCGTCGGCTGCCCAGCGGTGCGCAACCTCGAGCAGAAGCGTCGACTTGCCGACGCCGGGGTCGCCTGCCAGCAGCGTCACCGAGCCCGGGACCAGCCCGCCGCCCAGCACGCGGTCCAGTTCGCTGACGCCGGTGTGCAGGTGGCGGGTCACGCCGGGATCGATCGAGCTGATCGGCACGGCCGGCGAGGTGGGAGCGACGGCGCGCCGGGAGGCTGAGCCGTTCACGGCGGCCAGGACGGCTACTTCGTCGACGGTGCCCCAGGTGCCGCAGTCCGGGCAGCGGCCGACCCATTTGGCGGTGACGTGATGGCACTCAGAGCAGCGGTATTGCGCACGTGCCTTGGCCACGCCGTGACGGTAGCCGTCCCGACCGACAGAACCGCCGCGATAGGGGCCGTGTCGCGGTTAGTGTCCGCCGCCGTGACCGCCCGTGTCGCCTGCGGGCTTCAACGGCTCTTCGACACGCCGCGGGGCCTCTCCCGCCGAGATCGGCACCGGAACGCTGCCCTGGCCGGCGCGCTGGAATTGGAACTCGAAGTTGTACGTGATTCCGTTGGTGATCGGCTTGGTCAGCAGCACCGTCGCTTCGACGGCCTTAGCGGCCTCGACGCTCTCCAGCGCAGTCGTCTGTCCGTCCGGTACGCCGACGAGGAGCACGCCGCTAGCCGGCACCGTTGCGTCGCCCGTCAGCGTCACCGTGCCGACGTCGGAGGTGATCGACACCAGTCTGTCGTCGGTGTCTGGCGAGTTGTTGGCCGCGGCGAAGATCAGCTCGACCTCGCGGCCCGGCTGCACATAATCGGCCGACTGCACCGCCCGCAGGTGGATATTGCGCAGCGAAATGTCGCCGATGTTCGCGCTGGTGCCGTTCACCGCGGGTTCCTGGGTCGCCGTCTGGGAGATCTGTCCCGCGCTGCAACCGCTGAGCGCGACGGCGGCGGCCAGCCCGCACGCGGCCAGGATCGGCGTGACGGCATGAGTGCGCGATTGGAAGCGGTTCACTGAACTCTCCTGCAGAGCCGGCGAGACGACCGTGATGCGGTCGCGGTGGTTTGACTATGCAAAGTACCGTACAAGGATCACGCCGAGCTGGCCGCGGCGGTCCGTCTGCTCACGATGTCTGGATCGGACATTCACGTCAGCGTCGTTGGGACCCCTTCGCCTTCGCCGAGGGGATCCGTACGTCGCTGCCCCTTGTGGAGAAAGCGTGAGCAGCACGGCAATTGTCAGCAGCTGACTGATTTCGCGGGGTACTTTGGTCAAACCGAGTCCCTCCCAGACAGATTCGCACCATGGCGGAGGCACCCATGTCGACCCGCGGAATTCGCGCACAACTGCTGCAAAGCGATGAGGAGTGGGCCGCCCGCAACGCCATCCTCAGTCGGCATCTGGCCGACCTGATAAACGAGTACACAGCGCCGGGCGCGATCGACGGGATCGAAGTCGGCTGCCAGCATGGCGCGCTAACGGAGCAGATGAAGCGGCTGACGCACGTGCCGAACTGGACCGGCATCGACCCGGCGCTGACAGAGGAGACTGTCAGCGACCGCGGCTGCATCTTGCGGCCTGCGCGGGCAAGCCGACTCGAGTTCCCCGACGGGACGTTCGATGTCGCGGTGTTCGCCAACGTCTTCGAGCACATCCCGCCCGGTGAGCGCGATGTCAGCCTTCGCGAGATCTATAGGGTGCTCAAGTCGGGAGGCGTCGTCGTCGGGCAGCTCCCGAACCCCTACTTCCCGATCGAGTCCCACAGCCGGCTCCCGTTCATGGGATGGCTGCCGGACAAGTGGCAGCACCGGTATTGGAAGCTGGCACCGGTCAGCTGGGAGCACGACTTCTACGTCGTCACGATCAAGCACCTCAAGCAGTCAGCGCAACGCGCAGGCTTCGACGTGGTCCACGTACGGAACTTCAACTACCCGCCCGAAGTGATTCCAAGCGGCGTGAGGTGGGCCGCCCGCCTGCTGGAACGACCGATGCGATACATGCCGTGGTCCTGGCAGTTCGTCCTCGTTCGGCCTGCGTGACAACCGCGCGGCCGCCTTCCTGGATTCTTTATCTGGAAAGCCCAGTCGGTTTCTGCCTCGGCCGCCGGCGGTGAGTCTCGGGCCGAAATCCCAACTTGTTGGCGAACGGCAGATAGGGCCCGCCTGACCTTGATAACGACGCTTCAGGCGTTCGCTAGCAACGAGTACGCGCTAGTCATTGGAACCGCCAACAGGGCCATCGGCACAGGCGCACCGAACACCGCCGCCCTTGGCACCGCCTTCTGACTCCCTTTGTGCGCTCACCGCCTTCAGCAGCCGGGGCGAGTGCCGACATCGCCAGGGCGAAGCCAGCTACATAAGCACTACAATGTTGTGGCACGAGGGCAAGTCCTGGCAGCAAATTTTCAGCCGATCAGAAAATAGTTGCTAACAAAAGCTCTTCGCGGCTAAGAAGTCTCGCCTAGAAGCAGATACCGAAGATATTCACCATTGCTCTAATAGAGATAAACCAATGTAACAGAACAAATAGGAGTTTGCCATACCGATCAAGTTTTCAGCCGCACAGGTCGTTCTAGAACCGATTTGGCGCGCACAATAATTTTCGCTAGATTCCCATTGCCGTGCGCACGGCATATGCTAACGTCGCACGCGTAACGCTTGGGAGGGCTGTCCGCGACGCGCGACAGCTAATCGACTTTTGTCCATACGGCGCCATTTTCTGGCGCTATGTTGGACGGGGGAGTCCAGCTATGGCCGAACCATCAGCCACGAACGGACACGGAGACGGATCCCCAGCGACGCAGCTGGCGAACCGGACCGGTCAAAGTGCAGATCCCGCACCACTCGTCGCTACCTCGCGCCGCAAGCGTTCCCGCACGGCCTCAACCAAGCCACTGACCGTCAGCTTGGTCATCCCGGTCAAAAACGAGGCACGAAACATCGCTTGGGTGCTCGAGCAGATCGCAGACGACGTCAGCGAGGTCATCCTCGTCGACGGGAACTCGACTGACGCGACTCTGATTACCGCCCGCAGTTGCCGCCCCGACATCAGGGTTGTGCCGCAAGAAGGCATCGGCAAAGGCAGCGCGCTCAGGGCGGGCTTCTTGGCCGCGACCGGCGACATCATCGTGATGATGGACGCGGACGGCAGCATGTCGCCGCAAGAGATTCGGCATTACCTGCATTTCCTCAACAACGGATACGACTTCGTCAAGGGATCGCGGTTCATCGCCGGCGGAGGGTCGCTGGACATCACGGCATTCCGGCGGCTGGGCAACCGGTTCCTGCTGGCAGTGTTCAACAGCCTTTACGACGGCGACCTCACTGACCTGTGTTACGGCTTCTGCGCGTTCCACCGTCGCTATCTGGAAACCTGGCGCTTTCCGCAACCGGGTTCGAGATCGAGGCCGAGATGGTCGTGCGTGCAATGCAGGCTGGGTTGCGGATCGCAGAGGTTCCAAGTCTGGAGCTGCCTCGGCGCGCGGGCAAGTCGAACCTTCGCTCGATTCGGGATGGCACCAGAGTGCTGCGCACTGTGGTGCGCGACCATCGCTCCGGACTCAGCGGACGTCTGGTGCAGTCGGTTCGCAAACACGCTCACGCCGGTGAGCGCATGTGAGCGACGCGGCATGCTGAAGGGCGACGGACACGCCCCGGTCGGGCCCGTCGCGCTCATTGTCGGGCCTGGAGATCGATTTCTTTCGGGCGTGAGCTATATCACGGCGCTGCTCACATCGGCGATGGACGAACGGGGACCGTTCGCGGTGCTGCTGTTGCGTCGGCTCTGCCCCCGTGCCTTCTACCCCGGCCGGGCCCGGGTAGGAAGCACCGACGGCGCGTTGTCGCTCCCGGAGGTCCCAATCTTCAATGGGCTGGACAGCAGCTTGACGGGGGGGATTGCGTGACAAGCGCCGCACTGCGAGTCGGGCTCATCGTGCCCCGCTTCACCCCGTACCACGGTGGCGTCGAGACCTACGCCGCCCAGGCGGCCGCCGCTCTGGCGGCGAAAGGCGTCGAGGTGACCGTTGTTACGCAGATACCGCGTGGCGCAACGACTTCCGGTCGCGAGATCGGCAGAACGGATACACCATCGAGCGCCATTACCTGCCGCTTGGCGGAGTCTTCGACGTTCCTTCGCCGGCTGCCGCCCGTGCGGCTCGGCAGTCCGGGCGCTTCGACGTGGTGTGGGTGCACAGCTACCACACTCCCTTGGCTTGGCTGGCGGCGGAGCAGGCGAAGGCGCCAGTCGTGTTCACCCCGTGGTATCACGGCGGGGGCCACACTCCGCTGCGCGACGCATTGCACCGGTTCTACCGCCCGGCCGGCCGGCGACTCATGGCGGCGAGCCGCCGGATTCTGGTGGCGACCGAGGCCGAGGCCGACCTGGTCCTGCGGGACTTTCCCCGACAGGTAGACGACGACAAGATCACTCGTCGCTCAAGTTGGCGGTTGCCGATCCGGTGCGGTGGACGGCAGCCGTATCCCGGCGAGTCGAACGTCGTGCTGACCGTCGCCCGCCAGGAACCGTACAAGCGCACCGACCTGCTGATCCGTGCGGTTGTCGAGCTGCGCAACCGGGCGATACCGGCACGACTTGTCGTCGTCGGGACAGGGCTCCGGCATGGCGGCCTACCGGGAGCTCGCCGCCGGCTCGGACGCAAATGATGTCGTGACATTCACCGGCGCAGTGGACGAGGAGACGCTTGGACGCTGGTGGGCGTCGGCATCGCTGTATGCGACCGCGAGTCTGCATGAGGCGTTCGGCCTCGGCCTGGCAGAGGCGCTCGTAGCCGGGCTGCCCGTCGTCGCCAGCGGCATCGGCGCTCACCGCGAGGTCGTCCGCCGCGCCGGGCCCGGCGCGATGGCCACGCTGTGCGAGGTCGATACCCCCGACGCCGAGGCCGTCTCACAGTACGCCGACGCGATGGCCCGAGCGGCTCGTGTCGACAGAGTCCCGCAAGGAGCGCGCGGCACGGTGCACCCTGCCAACTGAAGCCGAGATGGTCAGCCATCTCCTCGAGACGCTCAGTGCGGCGAGATCGTGAGCAGGCAGTGACCGCTACAACGACGCTCCCGCCCATCGCCGACAGCCAGCCGCCCGACGAATTCGACTCCGGCCCTTCGCAATCAGGTACGCGACCGCAGCGTCGCCTGCTGCTCTGCGCTGTCGTGCCTGCCACCCGTCGGAGCCGTGCTGCTACTACTGTCCTTCCACCATGCAGCCGGGCCAGCCGCGCCCGACCAATTACAGTTCGCGCTGTTCTGGGCGGGCTTTCTGATCGGAATGCTGCCGCTCGTCGCTGTGGCGTGCGCCAGCCGACATCGATGGTGCGTGCGCGGACCTGCGCACTGGCGGGCATCGGCTTGTTCGGAATGGTTCCGAGACTGCTGCAACCACGGTCCCGGCAGGACCCGACGAGTTCGCCCACTGCGGCAGGCCTTGGAGGCGTTTCTTGCCGGCGACGTCGGTCACGTCCAATTACTGCTGCCAATCACGAGGGATTTCCCGGGCCTGCACCAGGCTGTCAGCGCCTTTGCCCGGCTGACGGGGATGCCGCTCTGGCCGGCGGCACTCGCCGTCATCGTCCTCGCACATATCCTGTCCGTCCTGGCCGTCTACCAGCTCGTCCGGATGGTAGGCGCTTCTGCCCGCGGGGCGGCGGCCGGTGCGGTCGTCTACACGCTCAATCCCTCCTGGCTGTACTTCGACTCCGCGGTCTCCTACGAGAGCCTTGCGCTGCCGTTGATGCTGTGGGGCCTGGCGGCAACCGTCGCGGCCGGCCGCGCCTCGCAGAAACCAACCTGCGCGTCATCGCCGTGGCGGTGCTGTGTGCGGTGGCTCTGCCGGTGATCCATCACCTCATCCACGATCATGCTGTGTCTGATCCTGGCGCTGCTCATCGTTGCCCGCCGTCGTGCACGTTTGTCCGGCAGACAGCGACCGGGGCCGCGGCGCGGAGCGGCGAGCGACCTGTGGCCGCTGCTGCTTCGCCGCGTGCTGCCTACTGGTTTCGATCACTCTACTGGTGGTCCGGACTGTCAGGGAGCATCGTCGGGTACCTCGGCCCCGCATTGACCCGCGGATTTGCGCAGCTTCAGCAGATTCTGGATGGGGTCGGCCAGATCTCCGGTCCGGCGCTCGCTGTTCGAGGGGCCGTTGAACCCGCTCTATGAGATCGTCTCCGGTCTACGTGTTCCCACTCGTGGTTGTTGGTGCTGTTCTTGGTGGTCTCTCGCCGTTCTATGGCGCAACCGGCGTCGGTTCGGCTCGGCGCCTTGGGCCTTCGCTGTGCTGGGCGCGATGTTCTTCGCGAGCATGCCTTTGGTGCTGACTTCCGGCGGCGCGAGGGAGCGCATCGGTCATGGGCGTACAGCTTCATCGGTATCGCCGTCGTGTGCGGTCTAGCCTGGTCCCTCGCGCCAGACCTCACAGGTGACGATGTCGCGCGTACCGGTGGCGTTCGGTGTGGAGGCGTGCTTCACCGGCCCGCCGTCAGGGCCGGGGTCGTGGGCATCGTGTTCACCGTCCTGGCTTTCGGGAGCGCGGCGTTAGGAGACGAACGTCTCCGCACCGCTTCCCGGGTGCTGCAGAAGTCGGCGACGACGGACGATCGGTGTCGAGGGAGAGCGCGGCGGTCGCCGCGTGGCTGGCGGCGCACGCGCCGGTCGACACCCGCGTGATGGCAGACAGGTTCAGTTCCCTGCAGGTCGGATCTACCGGCCGCATGGCCACGCTGCGGCCCAGCACCACGTTCCCGGTCTGGGACCTCTACATGAGCGCCGAACCGGTACGCCTCGAAGTGCTGAAGCAAGTTTTCGACGCCAGGATCAGCTACTTCGTAGTCGATTCGCGGATGGCGACCACGCGCCCGCGCTTAGGTATCTGGTTCACCCGAGGAGAGCCGGGTGCCCGCGGTGAGGACGCTGTATCCGCAAGCGGCGATCGACCGGTTCAACTGTCTGCCGTGGCTGCACGCCGTCTACGCAGCCGGTCCGCTGACCGTCTATGAGGTGAACGCCGTCGTCTTGCGTCGGACGCGAGCCGGCAGCTGCGAGGGGTCTGGGGCATGAGCGAGCTAAAGAGTCATCCGGTCAGCTCGGCCGATATCGCCGTGACCGAGCACGCGGTGAATGGCGTGCCCGTCGGCACACGCGCCTGGGCGTCATCGCGCGCGGCTGGCGAAATGGGCACCGGGAGCGGCCGGGCGCAGGAGGTGCCGCACGACCGGACGGCCCGCCTGCGGTTGCTTGCGGGGTCGGCGATCGGCGTCGGATTCCTCTTTGTCGGCTCACTGGCCTGCTCCGGAACAAGGTTCGCTGTTCGCCGCACCTTCCGGTGCGGTCGGGTGGGTAGCGATGATCTGCGGGATCGCCGGGGTCTGGCTGGTGCCGGGGCTGTGGATATCCGCGGTGATTGTGCGCGTCGGGGCTGGCCCCCAGGCGTGGCTGGGCACCCGGATCTCGACGACGCTCGCTTGGTATGCGGTGGTCGGCCCGGTTATCCACCATGCGGGCCAAGGGGCCCGGGTCACCACCCTTGGCATCCTCACAGTGACGACGGCGGCCACAGCCGCCGTATCTCTCGGTGTTGCGTTCGGTCTGTCACGCTGGCCTGCTGCTCGCTGGCTGCGGATACTCGTCGCTGCAGGTGTCGGAGGCGGTCTGTGCCCAGGCCGTGCTCTGGGCGTCGAAGCTGGTGTGGACCGACGACGAGACTTACGTACGGGAACTCGCCTTCGACTGTTTGATCGTGCTCTGCCTGTGCGTTGCTCGTCGCTGTCGGAATGCTGAGCCGTCCCAACCTGCCGCCGGTGCTGACGGCCCGAAACGTGCGCGGGCCCCTCATCGCTCTGGCGGTGATCGCAATTACCGCGGCGGCACTGCTGGCGATGGGCGCGAGGTGGTCGCCGGCGCAACGGATGCCGTCCGCGTTTAGCGTCGAGCAGATTCCTGCGCCCGCCGGTGCCGATGTGGCGTTCTCGTTGACCGCGATCGGCCCGGAGGGTTCCGAACTCATTCAACGTGCTGACTTCACCGCGTCCGACGACACCGGACGCCCAGTCCCCGTCGATACGCGGCTAGTACTGGCCGAGGGCACCGCGGATCGGGCGACGCTGCTCGTCGTGCTTCCGCGGAGCAGCCAATCGGAGCTGTGCGGGGATGAGCGCGGGAGGAGCAGTGGGTGCGCGCACTCAAAACGGGCGCGCCGGTCAAACTCACCGTGCGCGACCAGGCGTCCGGCTTGAATCGTCCAGGCAGTCATCCCGGCCGGGTGGTGCGCCGGATGACCGCAGCCCGCCCGCGCACCGCCCGTGGCTTGGTGGTGAACAGCATCGCCCTTCTCGCCCTGAACCACATCACCGCGTTGCTCGGCTACGTGTTCTGGGTGATCTGCGCACGCAGCGTCTCCGCCAGCGTTATCGGCATGCACCAGCACGGTGATTGGCGGCGATGACGCTGGTCGCGATCCTGGCTGTCGCCGGGTTCATGCCGTTGCTTACGCGGGTGCTGCCGGGGGCGAGCTCCGAGGAACGCAGTGGGCTCTGCGAGTACCGCACTCGTCGTCGCCATCGTCGTAGCGGGCGTGGCCGGCGTTGTCGGGGCGCTGCTGCTGCCGAACCGCGTCCAGAATGCAGTCGGCACTGGTTGGCTCGTGGCACTGTTGGGCGCCGGGGCGGTGGGCACGGCCATGCTGTTCGTGATCAACGCGGCGTTGCTGGGCGTCCGCCGCGCCGACCTCTCGCTGCTGGGCAGCGTCGTGGGCAGCGTGTCACGGCTCGTCGCTGTCCCGGCGATGCTGTCCCTCGGCGTGGTCGCCGCAGGTGCCGAATACGACGCCGCTCACTCGATCCTCATCGGTGTGGGTGGCCTCGCTCATGGTCTCGCTTCAGCCTTGAGGTGCTGTTGCTTGTCCGTGCGACGCCCGGCTTCCGCTTCCGCCCCGGCTGGATCTGGCTGTCCCGGCTGCGACGCAGGTGGCCGTGGGACCACATCGCCACGGTCGCCGGTCCGGGCACCCTTCTATGTGATGCCGATTCTCGCCTCAGCGCTCTTCCCGCCCGCCCAAGTTGGCATACCTGGCCATGGCGGCGATGATCAGCAGCGCTTTCTTCGCGGTGGCCGCCGCGGTATCCAACTCGCTGCTGGCGGACTGCGCCGACCGTCCAGAACGACTCCGGGCACAAGCGCGCCGCGCCTTGCGGCTGATCGGCGTGCTGCTGATCGCCCCTGTGGTGATCACCTGTCTGCTGGCCTCGAAGGTGCTCGGTCTGTTCGGCGCCGACTACGCCCACTACAGCGCACTGCTCGTCCTGGCTTGTTGGCCACCTTCCCGGACGCGCTGATCAACGTGGTGATGGCGATCCTGCGGGTGCAGCGCCGACTGGTCGCCGTGGCCGCCGTCACCGTGTCGGGGGCAACCATCACCATTGGTGGGTC
Organism: uncultured Actinomycetota bacterium; assembly: GCA_963765155.1. GTDB lineage: Bacteria > Actinomycetota > Actinomycetes > Mycobacteriales > Mycobacteriaceae > Mycobacterium. The sequence goes on along the minus strand of CAVXVJ010000022.1, from coordinate 69,541 downwards.
ATGTGCTGCTCATGCCGCATCTGGGAATCATCGGCGCAGCGTGCTGGGCCTCGCTGCTCGCGTCACCGACGATCGTGGTCACCGCTTGTCGACCGCGCATCGGGGTATCTACCGATGCGCCGTGCGTCAGCGTCGCCGCACCGCACGCCAGCGCGCGTTCCTCGTCACCTTCGCCGCGCCGCGGACGTCGCCGCCCGAAGCCGCGGATCGGGACGTCTCATGACGTCGCCCGCAGACACCACGCCAATGCGATCACATCCCACTCTTGGGGACGACCGGCTGCGTGGGCTGCGCATCCTGCACGCCACGGACAGCTTTCTCCCGAACGTCGGCGGCCTGGAGCTATCGATCGCGGCACTGGCGCGCGCCCAAGTGAGCCGAGGCCGGGTGGTCGCCGTGGCGACCCCGCGGCACCCGAACGCCCCAGAGCGGGAGGATCTCGACGGCGCCGAGGTACACCGCCTGCCCATGGCGATGGCTCATGTGCCGGGCGCATACGCCGACCCGACCCATCTCTGCTTTCCTCCCGTTCCGGATCCGCTTTTCGCGCGTGCGTTCGCCGACCTCGTCAGCCGCTTCCACCCAGACGTCATCCATGCCCGGGGTTGGATTCTCTACAGCGTGCTCGGCGCCGCTCGCCGTGCGGGCGTCCCAGTCGTCGCGAGCGCGCACGACCATAGCCAGGTGTGTGCGCACCAAGATCATGCTGTACCACGGACAGCAGCCTGTGTTCGGGACCCGCCTTGCGGCAAGTGTCTAGGCTGCGCCCACTCCCACTACGGCCTCAAGGGGATTCCGTTGGCCGCCGGTCTGCACCAATTGGGATCGAGGCGGCATCGCGACGTTGCCCAGTGGACGGCCACCTCGTCTGCGCTCGCCGCGCGGGGTTCGGCGCCTCGTGCCGCCGACCGCAGCGCGATCAAGGTGATCCCGACGTTCATCGACGATGATCTGCTCGCGCTTGCCAGCGACGAACGGACCGCGCAGCGTCCTGATTTCGTCCCTGCCACTGGGCCCTACCTGTTCTATGCGGGAGCGCTGGGGGCCTACAAAGGTGTCGACGTGCTTCTCGACGCGCACGCTCGGCTCCGCGCGGACGGGGTCGATGTGCCGCTGGTTCTCGCGGGTCTGCCCCGCCACGACTTCCGGATAGATGACCGGTCCGGAGTCGTCGTCGTGACCAACGTCCCGCGGCAGGCGGTGGTCGCCGCGTGGCGGCACGCCGCCGTCGGCATCGTGCCCAGCCTGGTGCCCGAGGGCTTCGGGCGGGTCGCGGTGGAATGCCTGGCGGCGGGGACACCGTGTGTCGTCTCGGCGCTCGGCGGTCTGCTGGATGTGGTCACCGACGGTGTCGACGGATTGCACGTGCCACCGGGCGACGCCGCGGCGCTGGCCCGCGCGATACGGCGCCTGCTCGCGGACGAGCGGCTGCGGTTGCGGCTCGGTGCGGCCGGACCGGCCAAGGCGGCGCGTTTCACGCTGTCACAGGTGATGCCCCGGCTCGACGAGGTGTATCTGCGGGTTCTGGACGACGCAGCGGCTGGTCAGGCGATCCGGGCGAAAACCCCGTCTCCGCGAAGCGATTTCGATGGCGACAACCGACTGGAAGCAAAGGGGTGCAGGCGATGACGGCTTCCACCGCTGAAGGCTCCTCGAAAAGCGCGGAGCTGGCGACGATACCGCTGGTGTTGATGTACCACTCGATCTCGCCCTACGACGAGGATCCCTATGCAAGTGACCATGACGCCGCAGCGGTTCGAGCGGCAGATGCGCTGGCTGCGCGAGCAGGGGACTGCGTGGTGTCTCGATGGGCCAGACTGCTCGGCGCAGTCGGCCGAGGGTCGGGCGCGCCGACTTGTGGGATTGACCTTCGACGACGGCTACGCAGGACTTCGTTACGCAATGCGATGCCGGTTCTTCAGCGATACGGCTTCACCGCCACCGCGTTCGTGCTTGCAGGACGGCTCGGTGGCGAGAACGAGTGGTGCAAACGCCAGGGCCACGCAAACCGCTGTTGACGGCCGCCCAAGTGCGCGAAATCGCCCAGTGCTGGAATCGAGATCGCGTCACACGGGCTGCAGCACGTGTCGTTGCTGAAGGCCGACGACGCACAGCTGCGTGACAGAGACCGTGCGCAGCAGGGCGATCCTGCAAGAGCTGCTCGGCCAGCCGATACGGGGATTCGCCTATCCGTACGGGCACTCGGATCCGCGCGTCGTCGCGGCGGTGCAGACCGCGGGCTACGACTACGCCTGCGCGGTCCGGCCGTCGGTCCGGCATCGGCCGCCATGCCATTCCGCGGACCTACGTGCTCGAACACGACAGCGCGTGGCGACTGGATGCCAAGCGGATGGTCTCGACACTGACCGTCGGCAATCGCTTCGGCGTGCGGCGGTACAGGGGTGGCGGACGATGCGCGTCGCAGTAGTCGGGCAGGGATACGTCGGCCTGCCGCTGGCGGTCCGCGCCGCGCAAGTCGAGCACGAAGTCGTTGCGTACGACACCGATGAGTCCCGGGTGAAACGGCTTCTTTCCGGAGAGTCGTACATCGAGGACATCTCTGCGGAGCAGTTGAGCGCGGTGCTTGCGGCAGGCACGCTGCACCCATCGTGCGAAGCTCGCGCATGCGCAGGCTTCGATGTCGCGGTCATCGCCGTACCCACACCGCTGCGTGATGGCGTGCCTGACCTGGGCCACATCGAGCAGGCCGCGCGTACGCTCGCCCGCTACCTGCGGCCAGGGGCGACGGTTATCGTGGAGTCGACGACCTATCCAGGAACCACCCAGGAATTGGTCGCACCGATTCTGGAGGACGGCTCGGGCTTGGTCGCCGGCGCTGACTTCCATCTGGGCTACAGCCCCGAACGCATCGATCCGAGCAACTCCACCTGGACGCTCGTCACCACGCCGAAGATCGTCTCGGGCATCGATGCGGCTTCGCTGGCGGCGGTTCAGGCGTTCTACGACACGCTCGTGCGAACGACCATCCCCGTGAGCTTCCCCGCGGGAGGCCGAGTTGGCCAAACTGGTCGAGAACACCTTCCGCCACGTCAACATCGCGCTGGTCAACGAAATCGCGATGTTCGCCCACGAGCTCGGCATCGACGTATGGGAGGCGATCGACGCCGCATCGACGAAGCCGTTCGGGTTCATGCGGTTCACGCCTGGGCCAGGTGTCGGTGGGCACTGCCTACCGATCGATCCGTCTTACTTGTCGTGGCGCGTGGAGCGCGTGCTCGGCCACAACTTCCGCTTCGTCGAGCTGGCCAACGACATCAACGGCCACATGCCCGACCACGTGGTTCACCGAATCACGATGGCGCTCAATGCCCGTCGGCGTGCCGTCAACGGCTCGCGCATCCTGCTGCTGGGGCTGGCGTACAAGAAGAACACCGGGGACGCTCGCGAGTCGCCCGCGGTGCGCGTCGCGCAGCTCCTCGCCGAGTTGGGCGCAGAGGTACGCGGTGCCGACCCGTACACCGTGGAGGACACCGCTGTCGACGGTCTGCTGTGTCGCGTCGACGTCGACCCGCGAGGAGCTGGCGTCTGCCGATGCCGTCGTTTTGCTGACCGACCACGACGAGTTCGATTTCGATGACATCGTCGCTCATGCGGGCTTCATTCTCGACTGCCGCCATCGGTTGGAGGGGCTTCATGTCGAGTACCTGTGACAACGGCGATCCGGGACCTCGATCGGCGAAAGTTCACCCCCTCATCTGGATAGCGGTTGTCTCGGTACTCGTGATAGGGGCCGCAGCGCTCGGCTACTCAGTCGGCGCCCGCTCTGCGGTAGTCGATGCGCGGGGTGAGGTAGTCGATGCCGCCGACGCCTATGCGCAACAGCGCGGGTTCGCGCTGCCGAGCTGGCAGGAGGGTGGTTATGACGCCCCGAACCTGGAGCAGTCCCTGCGCGAAATAGAGCACATTGGCGCGACGTGGGTTCAATTCACGCCCACGTGGTATCAGCGAGACGCTGAACGCAAGTGAGATTCTCAGGACCACGAAGACGGTTTCCGATACCGGGGTGGAAAGGGCGATCACCTTGCCCATCAGCGAGGGTTGAAGGTATTCCTCAAGCCCCATGTCAACGCGGAAGGCGGCAGCAACGAAATCCGACCCGACGATCGTGAGGCTTGGTTCACCGCCTACACGGCGTTCATCACGCACTACGCCTCGATGGCACAGCGACTGGGAGTTGAGCAGTTCGCGATCGGAACCGAGTTGTCCTCGATCACCGACGACCGGGCAGCCTGGTTGCGTGTGATCGAGGCGGTACGAAGTCGGTACTACGGCCCCTTGGTGTATGCCGCGAGCCGCGACTGGCTGCACGTCCCGTTTTGGGATGCGCTCGACTTGATCGGCGTCGACGCCTATCCGTCGCTCAGCGATGTGCCTACCACCGACGTGTCGGTTTTGCAGCGGGCGTGGGAGTCCTATCTGGACGAAGGGAATGCGTTGGCGGCCAAGTACGGCCGAAAGATCCTGTTCACCGAGGCAGGCTTCACCAGCCAGCAGGGAACCACAACGGATCCGTCCAACTGGAAGCTCAGCAAAACACCGAGCGAGGCCGAACAAGCCGCGGGCTATGAATCGCTGCTGGCGACGTTCAGTGACGAGCCATGGTGGGCCGGCGTCTTTTGGTGGGAGTGGGCGGTACCGCCATATAGCGTGGCCGAGCCACTCGATTTCTCCCCTAAGGGCAAGGCCGCGGAATTGGTGATTCGTCAATGGTGGGCGGCATGACGGACCTTCGCACCAGCGCCGTCGAAGCCAAGCCGATCACCGACGCCGACACCTGGACGGTGGCGGAATTCTTGCACCGTGAGATGACCTGTCGTATGTCAGCGGCCGATTGGCATCGGTACATGACTCCGCCCGGGGATGTCGAGCAACCTAACCACGGGTACCTACTGCGCGAGAACGGGCGTGTGGTTGGCGCCTACCTTGCGCTCTACTCGGAACGGATGATTGACGGCCGCCTGCGGCGGATCTGCAACCTCGGGCTCTGGTGCGTCGCTCCAGAACACCGCGCAACCGGATTACGACTGATGCAGTCATTGCTCCGCCAGCGGGGATACACCTTCACGGACCTGACGCCGAAAGAAACCGTCGTGGCGCTGAATACCCGACTCGGATTCGCTCCGCTCGATACCACGACGGCATTGGTCCCCAACATGCCGTGGCCCGTGCGGTCGAGAGGCGTGCGAGTTGTCGACACCCCCAACGAGATTGACCAGTTGCTTTCCGGGCGAGACCAGACGATATACCGCGACCACGCCGCGACAGCTGTCCACCACGTCGTGCTCGCCAAGGGTGACCAGAGCTGCTACGTGATGTTCCGGCGGGAACGGCGCAAGCGTCTCCGCCTATTCGCTTCGATCCTGTACGTCGGCAATCCCGACCTGTTTCGGGACTGCGCGCCGCATTTCTACCGATATCTGCTGTTGCGGCACAGGATCGTCGCGACGTTGGCCGAGATCAGGGTGGTTGGATACCGTCCGGCGAGGGCGGTGATGGTGGCGGGTTGGCCGAAAATGTTTCTCAGTGAGGATCTGGAGCCAGCGCAGATCGACTACCTCTACAGCGAGTTGACCTGTCGCTCATGGTGATTGGCACACCGTCGACAACGATGCGTCGGAAAGGACTGACTCGGGCGCATGAGGACGAACCTTCATCACCTCATCGAGGACCGCGCGCGGATCACACCCCGATTCGCCAGCGTTGACCTTCAAGCAAGAGACGCTCAGTTACGACGCGTTGTGGACGCAAGTTCAAGGTGTTGCAGCCGGTTTCGGCGAACTCGGTGTGGCACGTGAACAGCGGGTCGCGGTATTCTCGACAAGAGGACCGAGACGGTCGCAGCGATCTACGGGGCGTCGGCCGCGGGTGCCGCTGTCGTACCGGTGAATCCGCTGCTTCGTCCCGCGCAGGTCGGACACATCCTGCGCGACTGCGACGTTCGCGTGCTCGTCACTTCTCCCCAGCGCCTGGCGCTGATGCGCGACGAACTCGCATCCTGTCCCACGATCGAACACGTCGTGCTCGTCGGCGCCCGAATCGAGGAGGAAGAACCGGCTGCGCACTACCGGGTCCATGGATGGGAGCGGCTACGCGGATCGGACCACGCGGTGCCTGCTCCGAATGTTACCGACCAAGACATCGCCGTCATCATCTACACCTCGGGAAGCACGGGCAGGCCCAAGGGCGTGGTGCTCAGCCATGGCAACGCGATAGCCACCAGCATGCAGCACGTATCTCGGCAATATCGCCGACGACGTGATTCTTGTTGCGCTGCCGCTGAGCTTCGATGCGGGATTCAGCCAGCTGACGATGGCCTTCGCTGTAGGTGCGCATGCGATCTTGATGAACTACCTGCTTCCCGGTGATGTGCCGCGGCTGTGTGCCAGGCATGGTGTCACCGGTATCACCTGCGTGCCCCCGCTGTGGATCCAGATTGCCGAGCAGAAGTGGCCGGAGGAAGCAAGAGCGTCACTGCGGTACTTCGCGAACACCGGCGGCCGGATGCCCAAGCCAGATCCTGGACAAGCTGCGTGAGGTGTTCCCATCGGCGAAGCCATTTCTCATGTACGGACTGACCGAGGCGTTCCGATCGACCTACCTCGATCCGGCGCGAGGTCGACCGCCGGCCCGATTCCATCGGCAAGGCGGTTCCCGACCGCCGAAATCCTCGTGGTCCGGCCTGATCGGATCGCCCTGCGATCCGGGCGAGGAGGGCGAACTCGTCCATCGCGGGGACCGCATATTTCGCTCGGTTACTGGAACGACCCGGTAGCGCACCGCGGAGCGTTTCCGGCCGGTTCCCGGCCGCGATGAGCCTTGGCTGCACACCCGAACTGGCGGTCTGGTCGGGCGACAGGGCGGTCACCGACGAGGAGGGCTTCATCTACTTCATCGGACGCAAGGACGAGATGATCAAGACGTCCGGTTACCGGGTCAGTCCCACGGAGGTCGAGGAGGTCGCCTACGCGACCGGTCTGGTGCGCGACGCGGTGGCGCTCGGCGTAGAGGACGAGACGCTCGGTCAGCGGGTCCGTTTGGTTGTGGCGCCGGCCGTAGACGAGGAGTTCGACACCGACTCGCTGCTCGAGGAGATGAAGTCTCGGCTGCCGCTGTACATGGTGCCCAGCTCAGTTGTTGTTCGCGATGCGTTGCCGCGCAACCCCAACGGCAAGTTCGACCGGGCACTGTTGCGCGAGGAGTTCGGCGACGTGAGCCCGCGGCCCATGATCGCGGCGTTCGGCAGCATCGACGGTCAGCTCGCCGTGGGCGGGATGCCGCTGGAGCGCCTTACCGCACGGGTCGGGTCCACACCGTATTTCGCCTACGATCGCCGACTCTTGACCGAGCGCATCGAGATGCTGCGCGCCACGCTGCCGCCGACGGTGAAGCTCAGTTACGCGGTGAAGGCCAATCCGATGCCGGCGGTCGTTCACCACCTCGCGGGCTTGGTCGACGGGATGGATGTCGCCTCCACGCTCGAGATGCAGACTGCACTTGATACCGGAATGCCCGCCGGCAGAATCAGTTTCGCCGGGCCCGGGCAAGACCGAGGCGGAGATCGTCCAGGCCGTCGCGGCAGGCGTCACGATCGAGATGGAATCCGTGACCGAGGCCCAGCGGGTGATCCGCGCCGGCGAGATGCTCGGTATGCGTCCCCGAGTCGCGGTGCGGGTGAATCCCGACTTCCAGGTGAAGGGATCGGGCATGCGGATGGGCGGCGGCCCGCAGCAGTTCGGAGTGGACGCCGAACAAGTGCCTGATTTCCTCGTCGACCTCGCCGCGGCGGATCTGGACTTCCTCGGGTTCCACGTGTTCGCCGGATCGCAGAACCTCAACGCAGCGATCCTGTGTGAGGCGCAGCGCAAGACCGTCGAGCTGATCCTCGCACTCGCCGAGAAGGCGCCCGCGCCAGTGCGGTATGTGAACCTCGGTGGCGGGTTCGGCATCCCGTACTTCGACAAGGACGTCCCGCTCGACCTCGCCGCGATCGGAGCGAACCTCGCCGAGCTGATCGACAGCAGGATCGCGCCGAACCTGCCGGAGGCCGAAGTCGTGATCGAACTCGGCCGCTACATCGTGGGGGAGTGCGGCGTGTACGTCACCCGGGTGGTCGACCGCAAGGTGTCGCGCGGCCGCACCTACCTCGTCGTCGACGGCGGCATGCACCACCAGTTGGCGGCGTCGGGAAACTTCGGTTAGGTCATCCGCCGGAACTACCCGATCGCGGTCGGCAACCGCCTATGCTGAGCCGGCCGAGTCAGCGGCGACCGTCGTCGGCTGCCTGTGTACCCCGCTGGACCTGCTGGGCGACGACGTCGAGCTTCCGGATGCCCACATCGGCGATTCCATCGTGCTGTTTCAGGCGGGCGCCTACGGCTTGACCGCCAGCCCCACGGCTTTCTGGGCCATCCGATACCCGCTGAAGTGCTCGTATAGGCGTATGGCTTCGTCTCGGACAGGGGGATCGTATTCGATGAACGTCAGCCAGGACACTGTCGACCGAGTGAAGCGTCGTTATCGTGAAAATCCGAGCGATCCACGATCAAGCACACCTGCTAGCGTTAGACCTGGCGGGAAGCGCTCATGAACAACAGTCAGCTTCCTATTAGAGGGGACTTCCACCTTCCTCAGAGATTTCCGACCCAGTAGACGTCTCTCCAGAGAGAACTCGAAGAAGACTCGGGTATACAAGTTTCCGGAAAGATCTATCACGATCAATTAATTGGAACGAAAGTTCGAATTAGAGATACAGACGCTCTATCTCATTAAGAAATTCGACAAGAGAATGTCAATAGAACCATTCTTCTTCTACGCGATAAACCCAGACTATTATCAAGTCTTGTAAAGATATGCTACACCTTGGGGTGCAGATGACTTCTTCGATTAAATCTCAGCCGGATTTAATCGTCGCATTTTAAGATGTAACCAAACGCGCAGATAGTGTTATCCTCAGTGAAATTGCGGCAAACCACCGGTTTGGACCAGCACTGCGACGATATCAGCAAAGTGAAGGTCGAGGAGGTATTCCGGTGAAGCCTTTGGATACGGAACTTTTGTCGACCCGCAAAAGTACGTAGGGTTATGCGTCATGAAGTCCAACGACAATGCAATGCATGACGGAGAAGTGATTGAGTGTCCCACAGCTCCACGCGCAGCGATGTCGTATATCAAAAGATGATCAACAACACGCTGGGCGATGAGGTCCTAGACATAAGAGTTCCCATCATAAAGGGCACGGTGCCCTTCGTCTATTTGAAGTATCGTCGCTTGACATCCCGATTCAGCAACAAGAATATCGCGAGTGACGGTCGGATTCCGTGGTGTCCGTTTTCACTGATTATGAGATCAGCCCGAATAAAGCAATTTGCCGAAAAGCTCGGTTTGGACTTCGGCGAACTTGACGTGCTTAGAGATGTTGACAACGGGAAGATCTACATAGTCGACGTGAACAATACCCCCTGCGGCCCCCCGAATCATTTGGCCAAGGCAGAAAGTGCGCGAGCAATACAAATACTAAGCGATAGCTTCAACACAGTATTCTTCGCGAGAACCACTTAACGCTTCGCACAGGAAGGATGTTCGATGAACTTCAGCCAGGACACTCTCGACCGCGTGAAGGTCGTGATCGTGAAGACCCTCGGGATCCGGGACCGTGCGGACCAACTCCAGGACACTAGCGAGCTGTTCGGAAGCATGCCGGAACTGGACTCGATGTCGGTCGTCGCCCTGGCAGTCAACTTGGAGCGGGAATTCGACTTTGAGATCAACGACGAGGACTTCAGAGGTGAGGTCTTCGAGACGATCGGGACACTGGCTGAATTTGTCGAGCAGAACAAACGCTAACCGACCGTCGCGTCGCTCAGGGGGAGGAAGCGGATCCGTCGGCGAAATAGGAACCAGCTCTCTTCGCGCTTGATGAAGGGAACGAACCCGCCATACTCGGCCACTTTCAGCTGGGCTACGTTGCCCTCGGCGATGAAACCCATCACGTACCGTAAGCCGGAGTCACGCGCCGCGTCCAAAATCGCGTCATAAGCGTGCATGACCCGCAACCCCCGATGGCTCTCCGCCGTGAAGGGGCCCTCGATCAGCGCTTCGTCCGGTTTAAGCTGCGGAAGCAGTTCCCCCCACCGTGTCCGGATGAGCTCGTTGTCTTGCGCAGTGAGCATCCATGCCATGAAGCACACCTTTCCGTCGGGGTCGATGGCGACCGCTGGCGGGGGAAGGTTGGAGCCCAAGAGCCAGCGCTGGACCGCACGCTCCGCCGCCGCCTTCGGTGAGAGTCCCGGAGCATCAGCGATGAACGAAAGATCATCGTCAGGCCGAAGCTCCCGCACCTCCAGAGGAATCCTCGGCGCGTCCACCGGAACGTGCACGGTCAAATCCCGGCGCACCCCAATTGCTATGTGGCGTGAGTGGAGCCGCTGGCGTACGGTTTGCCGCAACCAACGGGGTCCGTGGCGGGAGCGGAGGACATTAAGGACTTCACGAACTCGCATCATGCGCCTTCAGTGCGATCAACTCCGGCAACCGCGCGCCACGACGATGAGGGATTCATCGAGAGGCCCGCGAGCCGTACATCTGCGGTAATGAATGCATGGTATAGCCGTCGATCTGTCTCGGCGCCTGTATCGGCTACTGACTCCGCATGCCGACTCCAGCAAGTCCGCCGCGCGCATCGAATACTGCGACACCCACTCGAGACGCATTAGAAGGGCGCACGCCGAGATTTGCCGCCAGCGCCCGTGCCCCCGGTTATCAGGCGGCGGGCCATGATCACCGAAGGATCGACAACCGGCACACCGCTCAAGCTCTCCACGGGCAAGGCTTGAGGTAGTTCCGTGCATCCCAAGACGACGCACTGTGCACCGTCGTCGATGAGTTCCCGAGCTGCCCGTGCCACGAAATCGCGTACGCGCTGGCTCACGTGTGGAGCGGACTTGATGCCGTCTTCGTCGTTGTAAATGGCCGCATGGACCTCGCTTTGTCGACTGTCGTCGAGATACAGCACCTCGAACCCAGCAGCGCGCAGCACCCGCCCATATAGGTCACTGCGGATGGTGCCGGTCGTGCCGAGCACCCCCACCTTCGAACCGGCAGCCACCCGGGCGGCAATCTCGAGACCCGTCTCCTCGATGAGGTGCAGCAACGTTACGTCGCACCCGTCGCGAGCCAGAGTTCCGGTGATGTCATCCCAAATCGGAGGTGCATGCACCGAGTTGCACGCCACACCGACGTACGTGGCGCCAGCGTGGGCGAGCGTCTGCACGCACGCCGCAACGGCGGCGGCCGGGTTCTCTTTGCTGTGTCCGAGCAGAAATTCCGTGCGGTCGCTGATGCGGCCCGGCATGGAAACAAGCACTACGTCGCGATGATCCTGATCACGTTTTGCCGGTGTCAGGCGGGTGATCAGCTCCACGAGGCGTACTCCGGCCAGCGGCCCCATGCCACCCACGACTCCGATCACTTCGCGCTTCGAGCCGCCGCCCATACATCCCTCAGCCTGTGGGCCCGGCCCCGTGCTCCAAGTAGTACTGGAGCACGGCCCCCGCCATATCTCGTGGAGTTCCGATCAGCGGAAAGTGGGCTTGTATGGAGTTCGAGTACTCGACCTCGCTCACGATGTGATTGGTGGCCGTGGGTGGGACTGTGATGTCCGGTGCGATCAGGTCAAGACCCGCGTACTCCACGCCCGGGAGTGCACGAACTGCTCTGATCGCGATATCGACGAAGCCGGGGTGCACCTCCTCTGTGACATCGATGCTGTCCCCACCGGCCGCCAGGTTGCACGCGCTTCGAAGCACGACCATCTCGCCTGAGGCCGGGATATGCGACATGGTGAGGCCGGCGCTGGCCAAGAGGTCCAGCGACTCGAGTCTCGTAGGGATCGGATAATCGCACAGGTAGGCGTTCTCCGCTCGGATGCTGTTCTTGCGCTCGATCAGTTCACGTATTGTGGCAACACCGTCACCGACAACGTTCGCCGCCTTGCGCTGCGTCACGGAGACGAGGTCGTCACCAACGACGAAGGCTTTGAAGTCGTTGCCATCGAAGTGCTTCTCGACAAGGACTGGGCGCCATCGACCCTGCCAGGCCGCGGAGCTAGCCTGGCGGATCACTTCGCCGTAGGCCGCCGCACGGGCCGGCAGGCCGCGGGCGCGCCTCGGCCCAGAAATCTCACGCACGGACCGAGCAAGAGTGACACCCTTGTCAAGCCACCCCGAATTCGCCGTACGCGCGCGGCGCCATGCCCTTACAAACGCGTGTGGCGTTTGAATGTTGGCGGTTACGCCCATGCCTCGCGCGAGGTTGGTCGGCTTCACGACCACGGGATATCCAACGCTGTCTGCGTACCGCAACCCCTCGCGAAGCTCGCCGGGATCAAACGCCTGTGATGTCGCTACATTCAGGCCCGCGCGCCTGAGTACGTCTCGCGCAACGGTCTTGTCGTCGCAGTAGAACCTCCCACCGATACTCCGCGGTCCATTCATCTGATGGAAGTAGATCGAGGGGGCAGCGTCACCCGGCACATGTATCAGGACCTCCGTGCTGCTCAAACGAGTCGTGGCCAGACCCCTTGCGATGGCGGCGTGCTCGATGAGCGCCGACTTTGACTCGATCCCTGCTCGCGCCGCCGCGCGCACATACTCGGCCGCGGACAGCGTGCCAACCGCTTTCACTTCCCTCGCTAAACGTTCGGCGGCTAGGCTCCGTGACACGCGATCTAGCGTACGTTGCCTTCCGGCATCACAGCAAACGTATTGTCGCGTCTAGCGCGAGCGGCGATGGATTTTCAATATGCCAGGTATGCTGCGGAAATGCGGCTCAGGGCCACATGCGATCCCAGTCTCCCCCCATGGCGTGGTGTGTGCGCGTTCGTTGCGGCAACGACGTGGAGCTTCTCTGCGGCGACAGCGTCGAGGTCCGCGATGACGGATTCTTCGAAGGGGCGTGGGCAGGCCGGGCTGAAACCTTCGACATCACCACCGCCCCAGACGTGTTCGGCTCCGGGGGACGAATCACTGGCGACGACCTGATCATCGTCACGCCGAGCCACACGCTGGAGCGGGTACAGTTCATCCAGCGCCGCGATGAGACGCTGATCTCAAATTCGCTGGTGTTCCTCCTGGCCACCGCGGGCGCCGAGCTCGATCCGCACCATGCCGCGTACGCCAGCGACTTCACGAGGATCGTCTATTACGGCATCGCTGCATTCGACACTGCCATCCCGCTGCGCCTCTCCCGCCTTCCCAAGAATGACGTAGAGGGAGGAAGCGAGGCTCATCTCATCTGTCTCAAGAATATTTGTCTTCGGCGGGACGGTCGAATCGATTTTGTCGAAAAGCCTGCGACCCCGCGATTCGAAACGTTCGACGAGTACGTTGCGCTGCTTGGCGACGTTCTGCAGAAGACGGTGGTCAACGCCGCATCGCCTCACCGCAAGACGAGGTATTCGCCGCTCGCATCGGTCTCGACCGGCTACGATTCCCCCGCTGTTGCGGTCCTTGCCCGCCGCGCTGGTTGCGAGAAGGCCGTCACCTTCACGCACGCCCGCGCGGACGGAAAATCGTCGGCGGAGTCCGATTCCGGCAAGCCGATTGCGGACGTTCTTCGCTATCAACTCAAGGAGTTCGACCGCGAGGCGTACCGCAATATCAACTCCTTCCCGGAGGCTGAGTTTCTTGCCACAGGTATGAGCGGTGAAGACGTCAACTTGCTCGCGCTGGAAACCGACCTTCATCACAGCGTCTTCTTCACCGGATTTCACGGTGGTCACGTTTGGGACATGGACAGTCATCCCGATGACCTGCTTCGCAGCAAGGATATGAGTGGCGCGTCGATGAACGAGTTCCGCCTCCGCGTTGACTTCGTACACCTCCCGGCCCCGTTCATCGGCGTGCGCCGGCACCCGAAGATCGTCGAGATCGCCAACAGCGACGCGATGAAGCGCTGGTCGGTTGGCACGGATTACGACCGCCCGATCCCCCGCCGCATCGCAGAGGACGCCGGCGTGCCGCGCGCCGCCTTTGGGCAGAGGAACCGAGCGACAACCGTGCTGCTGCACGAGCACGGCGATTCCGCATGGACATCGCCGACTCGCGACGCCGTCCGCCGGTACACACGGCAGCACAAACTGCCTCTGAGAACGCGGTTCAGCTACGTCCTTGACGCCATGAGTGAAGCGTCGCGCTCCTTCGCATATCGCGTATTGCGAAGGCTCAAGCTCCTAAGCCTCGCCCCCGCGTTGAAGGAGAAGCCCGTGGAAATTCACAGCCACACGCGTCTGGGGCCCTTACCGATCGTCTGGGCGACCGAATGCATTCGTCCGCGTTATACAGCGGCGGTCGAGGCGTGGCGGAATGAACTGTAGCAGCCCTCAAGTCGGTGGTGTGAGGCAATTCCAGCCGAAATTCCCTGCACCAAGACGATGAGAGCTTCTCGGCTGCCGGGTAGCGGGTCGGCGGCGGTGAGGAGTAGCCTGCCGGCCTTGATCCGCGCGGTGCGGTTGGGGGCGCGGTACGCACGAATCTCTCGATGCTCCAGCTGGTTGGGCCTCGATCCAGTGGCAGACGGCCAGGGCGGCGAACACGACCGTCAGGTGAGCGTCGATCGATTCGGGAACCTCAATGACAATGGGCTCTGCTCGTCAGGGGCCGTTCGGATGTCCCTGTCTTGTAGGCCAATTCGACGGCGCGGCCTTTTCGGCGAAACGATCTGCGATCCAACGCTGCATAGTCTGAGCAATTTCGGTATGAGGTCGAGATGGCCGGCCCCCGGTATCTGCAGATACTCGAGTCGTCCGCCGAGTGCGCGGCGTGACCTCCAGAATCGGCCGTCTGCTCCGCTGAAGGAACGTCAAGTTCACGCTTCGATGTCACGTCGGGGGCTCGCTTCCGCCCACCCAGGCATCAGCCCCAACCAGCGTGGTGCCCTCTGGGGCCGGCACGACCTGGCAATGGCGCACCCGTGGTCGAAAGCACCGCATGCGGCAAAATAGCCCGCACCTGCGCTCAGCAGACCGAGCACCATCGCGATGCCCTGAACGAGGGCTGACCACCGCAGCGAACGCAGCCGCCGCGCTGCAGCCCCCGCGACGCGGCGCGTGTAGGAGCGCTCCATCAGCGTGGCGGAGTTCGACCCCAGCTGGTGGGCCATCAGCGCCTTACCATAGCCTTCGGCGAAGCAGCGAGCGATAAAGAATCTCAACGACGCGCGATGCGCCGGCACTTCGTGGTGAATGATCGCCTCCGGCACGTACATCCAGCGCCCGCCCGTGGCCTCAGCCATTCTGATGCAAAGATCGGTGTCCTCAGGTTGGGGAATGGATCCACGCTTGCCGAAGTCCGTTCGGAAACCGCCGACCTGCCGAAAGACGTCGGTGCGCACCGCCATATTCCCCGACCATACGTTGCGCACCGGTGTCGTCTGCGTCGGCAGTCCCGCGTATGACCCTCCGACCACCCAGGCAAACTCATCGGGAAACCACACAGGTTTCTTCGCCAACCAAACAGTTTCGTATTTGCCGCCCGTTCCGACAACGTCGGAAGTGGTAAAGGCCTGCCTCAAATGCAGGAGCCAGTCGCGATCGGCGGTCTCGTCATCGTCGAGAAATGCGGTGTAGGGGGTTGTCACAACTTCAAACCCGCGGTTTCGGGTCGGTGATGCGCCTCGATTACCGTTGTTGAGGACCACGGTGATGCCATCGTTGTCGGCGCGCAGATGGTCGGCCAGCGACTTGTTGTTGTCGACTGCGACGATTAGTTGTTTCGGCGGACGACTCTGTTGGCGCAGCGATTCGAGTGCCGCATTGATACTGGGCAGGCGCTCTTCGGTATAACAGGCCATGACCACGGACACATCAGAGCCATCAGGCTCAGGCGATGTCCCTTGCGGGTATGCACTTTCGCGCATTGATCAGCCCCGACGACAATGTTCCGCAGCGCAAGTGGAAATTAGTCCGATTTGGTCGATATCTATGTCAATCAGCACCTATATGCCCATCCATCTGCCGCAAAGGTGACGCCGCCCCTGAGCCGTCTTGGTGAATGACAGCCTTTGATGGTGAATGATCAGGATGACGAGTGAAGTGGCTGAGAGAACGCTAGCATTCGAGACGATGCCCGGTTGCACGATTTCGGCCTCCACCTCTGCCCTGGTGGACATAGGCGAGGACAGTGGCCGGCGCGACCGTGGCGCCAGGCCTCCAACGCCGTCGCTGTAGAGCCGGCGTTGGTAAACGTCGCAGGTCTGCCGCGAGATGCCGTAACGGCGACACCTCTCGGCCACCGCAGATGCCGTCACACTTGGGCGTCAGCGAGATCTCCAACCAGCGCTTGCGTCCTCGTCATCAAAACATCCCGTTCGTCTGCGCCATCGCCAGGGCGCTCTGTCTCAGCAGGTACGCCCTGCTCGTCGCACAGTGGAGTGAAGCGAATTTGCACAGTAGTAGGTGGCGGTTGGAGGCGGTAGCGGAGGGGTTTGCGGCGCGTTGCCATCGGCTCTCGAAGCACCGCGCCCCGCATGGATTTGTCACGCTGTCAGCCCCTAGCCTTTACCCGGGATGCCCCTGACCTGCACCGTTGATCCGCGGGTGTTGGAGCCTCGCGTTAGCATTGAGTGGTGAAGGGGCTCGAAACCGAATGAATTAGGTCTTTGAGCCCGCTGCGGCTGCGGCCGCGTTACGGCAAGCAAGGCGGGCGTCGGAATGGGCGGCCGAGTACGCGGCACTGTGCCCGCTTCAGACTGGATGGAGAAGAGCGGTAAGCCATGGTGAGGGGAGAGCCGGATCGGGGCGCCAACACAGCCGAACCGCTGATGGTCACCTACCGGGTGGATCGCATTGTGCGTTATTTGTCAGGACATTGGTTGGACTACGGGTGCGCCGAAGGCGGCTATCACGCAGAGCTCCTGGCGCGTGGGCTCGATGCGATCACGGGCGTGGATGTCGAAGCGCGGCGCATCGAGAAGGCGCGCCAACAGCACCTCCCAAACGCTCAGTACACAGCATTCGACGGCCGCACACTCCCATATGGCGACGACACTTTCGATGGCGTCTTCATGAATGAGGTAATCGAGCACGTCGCCGACGAGCGGCGGGCGCTGTCCGAGATTCACCGGGTAACGCGTCCCGGTGGAGTGCTGGCGTTGATGGCACCCAATCGGTGGTATCCGTTCGAAGGACACTCCGTCGTTGTCGGGTCAAGAGCGATTGAATGGCCGACGCCGCTGATTCCTTGGCTACCCGAATGGTTAACCCGCCGCATCACGACGGCGCGGAACTACTGGCCGCACCAGCTGAAGCGCCTGGTGCGAGACGCCGGGTTCGTGGTCGAGGAGATCGGCTTCGTGTTCCCGACGTTCGAGCGGTACGTCACACTGCCGCCGCCGGTTGCTGCATGGTATGGGCGCAATCGCCGGCGGTTGGACAGTTCGCCGGTTATGCGACGGTTCGGTGTTTCGACGCTGGTGGTTGGCCGGAAACCTCGCTAATGCTCTGGAAGCCCACAAACCAAATTCGTACGAAGCATGAGACACCTATGCATTACCTCTGCCCGTAGGGCAATCCGACGGCGCGGCCTTGTCCGCGAAACGATCTGCGATCCAACGCTGCATAGTCCGAGCAACTTTCGGTATGAGGTCGAGATGTCCGGCATCCGGTATCTGCAGATACTCGATTCGTCCGCCGAGTGCGCAGCTCTGTGAAACCCCCGATCGAACCCAGTCCGCCAAGACGACAGTGTCTTTGTCGCCGGTGATGACGAGCATTGGCTTTTCGAGTGGCCGTTGTGGAAGGGCAATCCGGCGCAAGGCATCGCGCAGGTTTGTGACGTCTTGTGGATTATCTGGCTTTACATCGTTCGCGTCGCGTAGGCGATCAACGATTGCTTGCCGAAGAACCGGTGGCGTCGCGGTGTATTGACCGCGGGTCGACCGTCGACCGGTGTTGGGTTTGCAACGGCTGAATTGCTCTCGGTACGCCTCTGCTGACCCGTGCAGGAACGCGTCTTCGTCCAGACCTGGGTTGTACCGACCGAAGCCCACCATGGCCATCGGAAAACGCGTCCGTTGATCGACCGTCAAGGATCCCGACCCGACAAGGTCGGCCGTGCCCGTCAAATTCACCGGCGGTGCCAGCGCAACGCTTCCCTGCAACTCCAGACCATTTGCGTAGTAAGCGTTCAACTCGTTAGCGGCCCATACCGCCTGTCCGCCCTGCGAGTAGCCGACAGCTATCCAGCGTGCAGATACAGTCGGAGTGATCTCGCGCATGGCGCGGACTGCGTCAATGGTGTTGAACGCCGCGGTCTGTGGCTCGAGGTATGGGTGCAACCCGCTCTCGCCAAGTCCCTCGTAGTCGGTGAGAGCTACGGCGTACTTTTCCGCCAGCAGTGATTCAACCATCGGCCCGTACCACTGAAGATCCGGCTGTCGGGAGGGGCCGCAGTCATTTCCGATGCCGGTCGTTCCATGGGCAAGCGAAATGACTGGCCAACCGTTGTCCGGCGCGGTTCCGCTGGGAACGAAGAACGCTCCAGAAACTTCGCGCACCCCGCCGTCCACGCCAGACACCGACTTGTAGACGGCTCGCCACGCTTCGCCTAGAACCCAATTGCGGTCCTCAAGCGGCGGGTCGTCGTATGGCTCTTCGTGAACAACATGCCCTCGGCTGTCCCACACCTCTCCAGCGATGTCGGGCAACGGCACCACCACGGGCGCTTCGGCCGGGGCGGACGGGAGCGGCGGTGAAAGGGTCATCAACTTGTAAAAGGTCAGCACGAGGAGAATTGCGAGCGCCAGCCTCAAGCTCACCTCGGCGAACCGAACCAGTGCTGCCAACACGTCAGTACCTCCACCGCGACGCCAGGACGATGGATCTATTGACCGCCGTCGCCGGGATCGCTTCTTAGCTGAAGATAGCCGACACAGTGGATTTGGGCCGGCCGGTCGGTGCATGTGCGCCGCGATAGCGGCATCAGCGCGATCACATGATTCCCCGTCACCTGCTCGAGCGAATCTGATGTCGCCCTCGGACATGGACCACATACTTCTATCGGTGTCCCGCACCCCCTGGCTAGTCGCTTCGCCAAGCGGAGGCGGCTACGGTCGGGCTTTGGCGATGACGGCTTAGGTTGTGCGTTGACCCGCGAGTCAGCCACCCCCGCGGACGGCGTGTCATCGTGGCGCCGCGAGACAACATTGAGAGTGATGCAACTTCCACCGCGGCGGGCACTGCACCCGGCAGCACGTCGAACGCCGCCTTCCGCCGCTTCACGCGTGAAATTTGTTGTCCGTTCCAGTCTTTTCGGCAGGGTCGGTGCTTACAGTTAAGTTCTTGGAGTTTGCCCTTGGGGACGCGGATTGGGGGGCATCGATGGGTTGCGAGAACGCTTACAAGGGCCGCGACGTACGGCGCCGTATTCAATGGGCGGGTGTGGGAGCCGTTCTTGTCGGATTGGTGGCGGCGGCAAGCGCCACAGTGGTGGCGGGGGGAATGCAGGTGGGCCCTGTACCGTCCGCCGTTGCGTCGACGACGGACGCGACCCCGTGGGTACCCAGGCCGAACACGTTGCCACCATTCTTCCCGGATATGTGGTCGGAAGTTTCATCGCAAGGCACGGTGAGGCCGCCGCAGGAATCGAGCCCGGTATTGGCTTGGGCGGCAAAGGCTTCGGACGCGGGCCAAGACATTCAGACTGCTGTGCAACGTGTGCGAGACGCTGTCGGGGCGGGCGATGTCGCCGGTGCCAAGGCGGCTTGTGAGCAAATGAGCGATGCAAACCAACGACTGGACGCAATGCTGCCGACACCCGTTCCGGCGCTGACTTCCGAGGTCCGGGCTGTCGTGGATGAGATTGGCGCCGCGTCCAGCGTTTGCTTGAACGCCGGTTCCACTGCTGAGCAGGCCGAGCTTGACTCGTTTACGTCACACGTGAATGCGGCGATGGTGCATTACGCAAGGGCACAAGAGATCGGGGCAGCCGCGGCAGGGCCGCGGCCGCGGCCAGGATTGGCGGAGTGAGCGCGGCCCCGAGCCCAGCATGGCGGCTAGCCCTGTTCGGGTCCAGCCGCGCCGCGAGTCAGAGTCAGGATTCCGCCGATGACGGTGGGACCGTCACGGTCACGACGAGACCCCGATGGTCTGAACCTGGAATCGTCAGTGTGTGCAGCGACGTCGCCGCGCAGTTACGAGTGAGTATGTGGTCGATGGCGACGGATGGGGGTAGCCGCGTGTCGGCCGGGAAGGTGGGCTGGATCCCCGCTCCGGATTGCTCGGCGGCGTCGCGGTAGCCGTCGTGCAGCAGAGCGCGGAAGGGACGCATGTCGGTTGTGCTGTTCACGTCCGCCGCGACGATCACCGCACCGCGGTCCGCACGCTCGGCGATCTCCCGCAAGGTCGTCGGCAACCGATCCAGGTCGCGCCGCCAATCGTCGATCGGGTACGGCCAGGGACCGGGTATGTGCGCCACGACGACGGTGGGATTCATCGAGACACCCGTGACCCGTACCTGTGCGCTAATGAATGCCATGGTGTAGCCGTCGATCCGCCTGGGCGCCTGGATCGGATATCGACTCCACATGCCGACACCACCAGATGCGCCGCGCGCATCGAGCCACCGATAGGGAAATGTCGCGTCCAGCCCGGCCGCGGAAAGGCGATCAACTGCTCGCGGGGTGAGCTCCTGGACTGCCACGACGTCGGCCTGCGCCCGAGCCGACCGGACAAGATGGTGGGCGTCGGCCCTCCCTTCGTAGATGTTCGCCGACATCACCCGAACCTCGACACCCGCCGTTCGGCTGGCGTCCGACCCTAGGTACAGGGGGAGCTGGACCGCGACCGCCGCCACCGTCAAGCCCAATGGCGGCTATCGCGAGAACCCAGCGCCGACCCCACATCAGCAAAACCACCGACACCGGCGCGCAGAGCATGAGGTATGGCGAAGCGGCGGCCAAAAACAACACCACGTGGTTGGTAATTGGCAGGTAGCGTGACGCCAGCGCGCAGGTCCGGTCCCCGCCACATGGGGGGCAGCGCCACCCTCTCCGACTTTTCGGTGAGAGCGACGGTTGCGGTCGTTTCACCGAAAAGTTCGCGGAAACGACCGTCAACCGCTGTGGTGGTGGGCGGCGCACTGGTCGACGCGGGGGCCGTCGCCGGCGACCTGGCCGGCGCCGTGGCCTTCGAGGGCGGCGAACGGGCCGCACTCGTTGGGTGTGATCCACACGTGGACCATCGGGATGTCGCCGAGGGCGTTGATCGAGCCGGCCGGGCACTTGCCGGCCGCATCCTTGACGCCGACCACGACTTGGCGTCGAGGCTCCAGCACAGGTCCTCGTGCACGTGCCACTGCATCAGCGGACCGCCCCAGCCGACGAGCTTGGGATCGGTGAGCGACATCCCGCTGGCCCCGAACATCGCCGCGACCAGCGTCCGCTTGTCACCGTCGACCTGGTAGACGAGCGACTCGGGCTTGTTCGGATCGAGGAACGCGTCGTCGCGGATGTAGGCGAAGTTGATGTAGTGCTCGAACCCGCTGGCGGCGTCGCCGATCGACGTGAACCCGAGGGCGCCGACCTTGGTGACGTCGGCGAACTGCGGGAGGTCCTGCAGCGTGGAGGCGACGAGCGTCTCGGCGCGGGCCTGCTGCTCGGGGGTCACCCCGGGCACGCCGGCGAAGTCGATCGGCTGGGTCGGGTCGAACGGCCGCGGCCACGTCGACGTGTCGACGGCCTGGACGTGGCCGGCATCAGCGCCCGGTGCGCCGCGGCGGCTCTCGTCGTGGACGTGGCCGGCCTCGTCGTGGCTGTGGACGTGCGTGGCGCCGGTGAGCATGGCGGCCACGCTGACGACGCCGACCAGCGCGCCGGGCGCGACGAGGCCGACCCGTGGCGCCTGTCGTGCGCCGCGCAGCAGGACGACGACGGCCAGGACGAGGGCGATCGCGCCGAGCGCGGCGCACACCGTGTCGGCGAACTGCGGCCGCTCGGGGTGCCTCGAGGCCCCAGACCCACGAGATGCCGACGGTGCGGGTGAGCGCCCAGCCGCCGACGGCGGCGATGTTCACGACGGCGACCACCGCCGCCGCCGGCCGCCCGCCCCCGAGCGCCAGCACGAGCCCGGCGATCACCTGGGCAGCGCCCATGATCACGAAGATGCGCGCGAGGGACGGGTGTTCGGCGTGGATGCCGGCGGCGGCGAGGTGGATCGCCCCCGCGCCGACCGACGCCAGGCCGGCGAACTGGGCCCGGTCGGCCCATGTCGTCACCCGCTCGGTCCGCCCGACCGTCTCCGCGGTGTTGATCGTCATCGCGCCCCTCTGTCGACCCGCTCGCTCGCTGTGAGCCTAGGCCGCGATCAGAACTTCGGTTGGCGTCTTTCGCGAAACGCTGCCACTTCGCCCAGGGGGTTGCCGCGCCCGGATCGTTGCGACTCGGGCACCGGCGGTGCAAAGCCGAGCCGGCACGGATCGACGAACACGGTCAGAAATTCCCGGTCATCTGGACGAGCAAGTGTGATGTCACACCCTCGGACAAGGACTGCGCGACTCCGCCGGATTGCGCGGCAGATGCCGCATGCATCGCCAGCTTGGTCAGGAGGTGGGTGAGTTGCGGCTCGTCTCCGACCCACGTGATCACCAGCTGCTGCACACGGTGATGGCACGGAATCGGGTTAGTACCTCCGGACGGCTGGGCCGATCGGTTCGCCCAGCCGTGGATCGTTCATCTCCTGGAACATTTGCTCACACGCGGACCGTGGGTTTCTCCGGCCGCCGCTATCCAGCACATCGACCTGGGGCCGGGGTGGAGGGCTACAAGCAGTGGCTCC
This sequence comes from uncultured Actinomycetota bacterium, assembly GCA_963765155.1. GTDB lineage: Bacteria > Actinomycetota > Actinomycetes > Mycobacteriales > Mycobacteriaceae > Mycobacterium. The sequence continues at coordinate 46,695 of CAVXVJ010000022.1, read as the reverse complement.
TGAGCCGGGATCTCGTAGTTGCGCAGCGCCGGGTGGTACGAGGATCGCCGGGGTGCCCTGCATTGGGTGAGGCGGGCTCCGGTGGAGCGCCTACACCGAGCAGTCAAGGGCCGCGTGGCAATTGGGATTCGCCGGGACCTGAGCGTGTCATGTCCAGTGCCACCGGCGTGGGACGCGCCACCGGGAGGGCGCTCTGTCTGAGTAGGTAGCCCTGCTCGTCGCGCAGGGGTGTGAAGCGAATTTGCACAGTAGTAGGTGCCGGTTGGCGGTGGTAGCGGTGGGTTTGCGGCAAATCGAAATAGTGGGTTCGGTGAGCCGCGTGTTGCACGGATTTGTCACCCTGTCAACCCCTGCCCTTCACCTGTGATGCCCCTGACCTGCACAGTTGGTGCACACGTGTCTGCGCCCCGTGTTAACATTGAGTCGTGAAAGGGGCTCGTATCTGATGATTTTTAAGGTCGGAGACACCGTTGTCTATCCACACCACGGTGCTGCGTTGATCGAGGCGATCGAAACCCGGACCATCAAAGGCGAACAAAAGGAATATCTCGTCTTGAAGGTCGCCCAGGGAGATCTCACAGTTCGAGTACCTGCCGAAAATGCCGAGTACGTCGGCGTGCGCGACGTTGTCGGGCAGGAGGGCCTGGACAAGGTGTTCCAGGTGCTTCGCGCCCCGCATACCGAGGAGCCGACCAACTGGTCGCGCCGGTACAAGGCCAACCTCGAGAAGCTGGCGTCCGGTGACGTCAACAAGGTCGCCGAGGTCGTCCGTGACCTGTGGCGTCGCGACCAGGAGCGTGGGCTGTCCGCCGGCGAGAAGCGAATGCTGGCCAAGGCCCGGCAGATCCTGGTTGGCGAGCTGGCGCTTGCCGAGAACACCGATGACGCCAAGGCGGCAATCATCCTCGACGAGGTACTGGCCGCCGCTTCCTAGTGGAGCCGCCGCGCGTCGGGCTCGGCGTCGACGTACATCCCATCCAGGCCGGTAGGCCGTGTTGGTTGCTGTGTCTGTTGTTTGCCGACGACGACGGCTGCGCCGGGCATTCCGACGGCGACGTGGCGGCGCATGCATTATGCGATGCGCTGCTGTCCGCTGCGGGGCTCGGCGACATCGGTGAGGTCTTCGGCACCGACCGCCCGCAGTGGCACGGCGTAAGCGGCGCCGACATGCTTCGGCACGTGCGCGGGCTGCTCGGCGCCGAGGGCTACCGAGTCGGTAATGCGGCGGTCCAGGTGATCGGGAATCGGCCCAAGGTCGGGCCGCGGCGCGCCGAGGCGCAGAAGGTCCTCTCGGAGCTGCTCGACGCACCGGTTTCGGTTTCGGCGACCACCACCGACGGTCTGGGATTGACGGGCCGCGGTGAGGGGCTGGCCGCCATTGCGACGGCTTTGGTGGTCGTTGGTAGTTGAGGCCGAATAGGCCGGTAAGCTGGCGCGTCGTGACCAACGGCATGCGGCTCTACGACACCATGGCGGGTGCCGTGCGCGATTTCGTGCCGCTGCGGCCCGGTCACGTCTCCATCTATCTGTGCGGTGCGACGGTTCAGGGCCTGCCGCACATCGGCCATGTCCGCAGCGGGGTGGCATTCGACATCCTGCGCCGATGGCTGATCGCGAAGGGCTACGACGTCGCGTTCATCCGCAACGTCACCGACATCGACGACAAAATCCTCAACAAGGCGGCCGACGCGGGCCGCCCGTGGTGGGAATGGGCCGCCACCTACGAGCGCGCGTTTTCGGCGGCTTACGACGCGCTGGGGGTGCTGCCGCCGTCGGCTGAGCCGCGGGCCACCGGCCACATCACGCAGATTGTCGAGCTGATCGAGCGGCTGCTGGAGAGCGGGCATGCCTATGTCGGGGGCGGCGACGTGTATTTCAACGTGCTGAGCCAGCGCGACTACGGCAAGCTGTCCGGCCACAAGATCGACGATGTGCACCAGGGCGAGGGTGTCGCGACAGGCAAGCGCGACCAGCGTGACTTCACGCTCTGGAAGGGCGCCAAACCCGGCGAGCCGTCCTGGCCGACACCGTGGGGTCGTGGCCGACCCGGTTGGCACACCGAATGCGTCGCGATGTGCGAGGCCTATCTTGGCTCCGAGTTCGATATCCACGCCGGCGGCATGGATCTGGTCTTCCCGCACCACGAGAACGAGATCGCTCAGGCCGAGGCCGCCGGCGACCCGTTCGCCCGGTTCTGGCTGCACAACGGCTGGGTCACCATGGGCGGCGAGAAGATGAGCAAGTCGCTGGGCAACGTTCTGGCGATTCCGGCTGTGCTGCAACGGGTTCGGCCCGCCGAGTTGCGCTATTACCTGGGCAGCGCGCACTACCGGTCGATGCTCGAGTTCTCCGAGGCGGCTCTGCAGGACGCGGCCAAGGCCTACACCGGCATCGAGGACTTCCTGCACCGGGTTCGAAACCGGGTCGGCGCGGTGGTGCCCGGCGAGTGGACGCCGAAGTTCGCGGCGGCGCTCGACGACGACCTGTCGGTGCCGATCGCGCTGGCCGAGGTGCACTGCCGCTCGCGCCGAGGGCAATCGTGCGCTCGAGGGGGGTAACCACGAGGTGGCGTTGGCGCAGGCGATGTCGATCCGGGCGATGATGGGCATCCTGGGCGCCGACCCGCTCGATGAGCGCTGGGAATCGAAGGACGAGACGTCCGCCGCGTTGGCCGCCGTCGATGTGCTGGTGCACGCCGAAGTGCAGCGCCGCGAGGACGCCCGTGCGCGACGCGACTGGGCGGAGGCCGACGCGATTCGCGACCGGTTGAAGGAAGCGGGCATCGAAGTCACCGACACCGCCGACGGGCCGCAATGGTCCCTACTGGACGGATACACGAAATAGATGCCTGGTAACTCACGGCGCCGGGGCGCGATACGCAAACCCGGCACCAAGAAGGGGCCGACGGTCGGGTCGGGCGGTGTGCGCAGGCGCGGCCTCGAGGGCCGTGGCGCCACCCCGCCGGCGCATATGCGGCCCAAACATCCGGCCGCCAAGCGGGCGGCCAAGGCCCAGCAGCAGCGGAGGCCGCCCCGCAAAACCGACGACACCGAGGTCGTGCTGGGGCGCAATCCGGTGCTCGAGTGTCTGCGTGCCGGGGTGCCCGCTACCGCGCTGTACGTGGCGCTGGGCACCGATGCCGACGAGCGGCTCACCGAATCCGTCAGGATCGCAGCCGATTCCGGCATCTCGATCCTCGAAGTGCCGCGCCACGACCTGGATCGGATTGCCGCCAACGGGCTGCATCAGGGTGTCGCGCTGCAGGTGCCGCCGTACTCGTATGCGCACCCCGACGATCTGCTGGCGTCCGCAACCAAGGGCAGCGAGCCGGCGCTGTTGGTGGCGCTCGACAACATCTCCGATCCGCGCAACCTCGGTGCGATCGTGCGCTCCGTCGCCGCGTTCGGCGGCCACGGTGTGCTGATTCCGCAGCGTCGCTCGGCCTCCGTCACTGCCGTGGCATGGCGAACCAGCGCTGGCGCGGCGGCCCGCCTACGGGTGGCGCGGGCGACGAATCTCAATCGGACGCTGAAGAATTGGGCCGACGCCGGTCTGCAGGTGGTCGGTCTCGACGCGGACGGCGACACCACCGTCGACCAAGTGGACGGCACGGTGCCGACGGTAGTGGTGGTCGGCTCCGAGGGTAAGGGGCTGTCACGGCTCGTGCGGGAGAACTGCGACGCCGTGGTGTCCATCCCGATGGCCGGGCCGACGGAATCGCTCAACGCGTCGGTGGCCGCCGGCGTCGTGCTGGCAGAAATCGCCCGCCAGCGCCGGGGCTGAGTTCTGTCGCGAGCAGACGCAGAAGGGGGTAAATCCGGCCTCGGTAACACCATTCTCCGTCTGCTCGCGGGAAAACTCAGCGCCCTGAGTGCCGGCGCGGGCGGGTCAACGTGAACTGGTCGACCGGAGTTACCTCACCGAACGGTCCTTGCACTGCGTAGTACGTCGCGGCCATCGTTGTGTTCTCGCCCGGCTGCCCGGGGTCAACGTCGAACACGACAAAACCATACGGGTTCTCCCGGTCCCGAAACGCCGACCACACCGCTGGCTCCTCGACGTAGCGCGGAACCTTATGTCCTGTCGCGGGATCCACGTCCCCCACACTCATCAGCACCCGGCAGCGCGGCTCTGCAAAGAACATCCCGTTGGACGGGATCGAGGTGCCCCCACCGCCGATCACCAAATGCACAGTGCCCCTGCTGGTGTCGATGAGCCTCGGTGCGCTGTCGGCGGGTGTCGGCGTGAGGGTGTCGCTCGGCTGCGTTCCGCGAATCGGGTGACTGCGCTCATAGTGATGCTCGTGGCCGCAGACCACCAGGTCGACGCCGAAGCGGTCGAACAGCGGCAGCCAGTCCTCGCGGATACCGAGGTCGGCTCCGTTGGTGCGGTCGCCGGTCGACACGGCGGTCTGGTGCATGCACACCACCACCCAGTCGATGCCGTCGTCGCTGCGAGTGCGCTCGAGTTCGCCTTGAAGCCAACGCTTCTGGGCACCGCCAGAATAGCCGCGCACGTATGAGTTGCCGCCGTCCTGATAGCAGATGTCGTCGTTGTTGAGGCTGATCACTCGCACCGATCCGGCGGTGAACGCGTACCACAGGCCGCGCAGTTCGGGGTCCGACCCCGAATCGGGTAGGGCGAAGTAGGCCTGGTAGGCGCTGTAGCCGATTGGCCCGTTGCCGAGCTCGTTCTCGTGATTGCCTGCCGCCGGCATCCAGGGTCGATGGCGCGCGGATCTGGAATTGTTCTCGAACCAGTCCGACCAGGTCCTGAGCCGGTCCCGTGCAAGGTTGGCGTAGCAGAGGTCGCCGTTGACCAAATTGAACAGCGGCGCGGCGCGTTCGACCGCTGTCGTGACGTCGGCGGCCGCCGGTGATCCGCGATTGTCGCTGCCGAAGGCGGAGGCGACGAGTGCATCCAGGTTCGGCGTCGACTGGTCACCAAAGCTGGTGAACCGCAACGCGGCGCGACCACGCGGCGCGGTCCGCAGCGTGCCCACTTCGGGGCTCGCTCCATCGTGCAGCGCCGCATACACGTAGTCGGTGTCGGGTGCCAGACCCCGTCAGTCGCGCGTGATGCACACGGATTTCGGTGCCGGATGCCGCGTCGCGATAGGTCACTGTCTGTGCCGCCATAGTTCTGCCGAGGCCGTCGTTCGGCGTACCGAACATGATCCGCGGGATTGCGGACAGCAGCGGCGGTATGCCATGACACGACTGCGTCCGTCGAGGCGTCGGCTCCGTATTGCAGGTGAAGCCCGCCGACGCGCGGCGCACCGCTGCGGTCGCCCCGCTGCCACAACGTCGGACCGGTGCGCTCGGCGGTGAGTACGCCAGTGGTTGCCGCGCCCACACCGGCACCGACGATCGCGGAGGTTCCACCGGCAATCAGCAATGTCCGTCGGCTGACTGGCATTCAGAGCACCCTGACCAAGGTCGTCGACTTCGGCTCGACGCCTGCCCCGGGTGTCACACGCCGAACTCGCTTGGCGACCCACGGTGCCGCGAACGCGAGGGCCCATTGCAGATTGGCCCAGAAGCTCCGCACCGGCGGCGACGATGCCAGCAAGGCGGCCGACCGCGTGGTCAGGTTGTGGGAAATAGACAGCGTGTCAAGAACTTTCGCAGCCATTCGCTCGTGTCCGAGCGGTGAGAGATGGATGCGATCTCCGGCCCACAACCGTGGGTCGCGAAATTCGGAGAACCGCCAGAAGTCGACGAGCTGCAGATCGAGATCGTCGGCTATGCCCCGAAGCAGTTCGTTGTAGATCGCTGCCCGCCCCCTCAGCCGTCGGAACAGCGGCACCGTGCCGAGGTCGCCTGCCGTGAATGCGAGGACGACGGCGCCGGTCTGCTGCAGCATCTTCAGGGCATCGGCGTAGCGGGCCATCATGGCGTCGATGTCATTGCGCACCAACAGCAGGTCGTTCATGCCCGCATAGATGGTGACAAGGTCTGGTTCGAGCATGACGGCGGTCTGAACCTGCTCGGCGAGGATCTCGTCCATTCTTCGGCCGCGCACGGCCAGGTTGGCGTAACGCACGTCGGGATGGGATTGCGCGAGCACATCAGCGACTCGATCTGCCCAACCGCGCAACCCGTTGGGGCTGGCTGGGTTGGGATCGCCGATACCCTCGGTGAAGGAGTCGCCGAGCGCCACGTACCTGCTGAACACCACGCCCTAAATCTGGCCGATCCTATGGCGGTTCGCACGCCGCAGCGCCGCCGGAGAGCGAATCGACGCCAGCCGTCCCACAGCTGTTCGCGTCGTCGTAACCGTTGGTTGAATGCACGCCGCCGATGATGTGCCCGAGGCCGACAAGGAGACGACGTCATGACGACCCTGGAAGCCACTAGCATCACCCAATCCTTTCAGGGCCGGTTCGGGTTTGGCATCGACCAATGGGCATACGCGCCGTTCGATGTCCCGGCCGGAATTCAGCGGATCGACGTCAGCACGTCCCACGACCGCTTCTCGCTCATCGGCGTCGCGCGCAACGTGTTGGATCTGGGCATCTTCGGGCCCGCCGGCCACGATCTGGGCAACGCCGAAGGCTTCAGGGGATGGTCGGGCGGAGCCCGAACGGGCTTCACCCTGTCGGCGACCGATGCCACACCCGGATACCTCGCAGGGCCGATTGACCCGGGCAGGTGGGCGCTGGCGCTCGGACCCGTGGTGCTCAACCCGCTCGGTATGGATTGGCAGGCGACGATCCGGTTACATCGCGGTGGGGATACTCCGGTTCGCGCGGAGGCAGCGCCGGTTACCCGTGCTCATCGTGGACCCGGTTGGTACCGCGGCGATCTGCACGTGCACACCGTTCACTCCGACGGTCGCCTCGAAACGGGTGACGTGGCCGATGCGGCAAGTTGCGCCGGGCTGGATTTCATCGTCTCCACCGATCACAACACCAACGCCGCCAACCGGGAATGGGCGACCAGCGTCAGCGACGAACTGCTGGTGGTTCCGGGCGAGGAGGTGACCACCCGGCACGGGCACTGGCTAGCTGTCGCACTGCCGCCGGGCGGTTGGGTGGACTGGCGCTACGCGCCGCGCGACGGCATATTCAGCCGGTACGCCGCCGAGGTCAAATCGCATGGCGGACTGGTGGTGGCCGCACATCCGTCGGTACCGTTGCCCGGCTCCTCCTGGGAGTTCGGCTACCGCGACGTCGATGCTGTCGAAGTGTGGAACGGCGTCTGGAATCTCGACGACGAGCTGTCGCTACGAACCTGGCTTCGCCTCCTGCGCAGCGGTCGCCGCATCACCGCTGTCGGCAGTAGCGACTCCCATGGCCCGCATCAGCCGATCGGCCGCCCCCATACTGTGGTGCACGCCGACGACCTATCGCCGTCCTGCATTGTCGATGCGCTGCGTCAGGGCCGCTGCTACATCGCCGAGTCGAGCGAGGTCACGGTGGCGCTCACCGCGTCGTGCGGATGACGACGCCGCCACGGCCGGGCCAGGGGAAACGCTTCTGGCACCGTATGATTCGACGGTCACGGTGACGGCCACGGTGGTCGGCGCACCGAACACCACCCTCGCGATCATCACCGACGCGGGTTGTGTCGCCCGGGCGAAGATCGACGGCGGCGGGGTGGGATCGCTGCGATGGGTGGCGACCCCGGCCGAGGTCCGCTTCGCCCTGGTCGAAGTGCGGCACAACAATCGGGCTCGGCTGTGGTCGATGGTGGCGCTGACAAATCCGGTGTGGGTGAGCGCAGTCGGACCAACTTTCGGAAAAGACTGTCGTTAACCGTGCGACTCGCCCGGGACTGCTCTTAACCTTGCTGGGTGCGCCTGACGTGGCCCCTGACCGGGCGTTTGGAGGAAATGCGACTCATCGAAGCCGCACTCTCGGCGCCGGATCTTTCTGGGGTCGTGATTTGCGGTCCCGCCGGGGTAGGGAAGAGTCGCGTTTCGCGCGAAGCACTTGCGTATGCCGAGTCACGGGGCTGCGAAGTCCGATGGGCAGTCGGCACCTCGGCGGCGAGGGGGCTTCCGTTAGGGGCTTTCGCTCAGTGGGCACGGTCGGAGGAAATGGACGCGCTCCAACTCGTCCGTGGCGTGATCGGATCCTTGACGTCGACGCCTCGGGACACGCCGGTGGTTGTGGGTGTCGATGATGTGCATCTGCTCGATGACCTGTCGATATTCGTTCTGCACCAGATCATCCAGCGCGCCGCAGCCAAACTGATCCTCACCGTTCGCAGCGGCGAACCGGTCCCACCCGCGATACAGGAGTTATGGAGGGGCAGCCAGTTCGAGCGTCTCGACCTGCAGCCATTATCGGAGGCCGAGACCGCACTGTTGGTGTCGGCGACCCTTGGCGGTTCCCTGAATCCGGACGTCGCCCTGCGACTGTGGAAGTTGACCAGAGGCAATGTCTTGTACTTGCGCAACATCGTCGAGCAGGAGGTCGTAGACGGACGGCTCGCCGAAAAGCGCGGTTGTTGGATGTGGTCGGGCGACCCGGTCGTGCCGCCGAGCCTGGTTGAAATGATCGAATCGCGGATTGGCACTCTTCCATCCGCTGTCAGCTACGTGATCGACGCGCTCGCCGTCGGCGAGCCGATAGGACTGGCCGCGCTGAACAGGATCGCCGATCCGGCAGCGGTCGAGGAGGCCGAGATGCTCGGCCTCATCACACTCGTGCCCGGCGATGGCGGCGTGGAGGCGCGCGTGGCGCACCCGCTCTACGCGGAGGTGCGCCGCAAGCGCGCACCAGCCACGCGGCTGCGGCGTTTGCGAGGCCTGGTTGCCGCGGAACTGGCCGACTCCGATCGGAGCGACGATACGCGGATCGTGGTGCAGCGAGCCGCGTTGAGCCTGGACTCCGACCTCACCCCGGAACCGGAGCTATTGGTCAGGGCGGCCCAAGGCGCCGTCTGGCTGGCCGATCTACCACTCGCAGATCGTTTGGCGGACGCGGCAATTCGTGTCGGCGCAGGAGCGGAGGCGCATTTCGTTCGGGCCCATGCGTTGTCGTGGCTGAGCCGAGGCCCCGAAGCCGACACGACTCTCGCCGAGATTCCCACAAGCGGATTCACCGAGGCCGACCACGCCAGGGTCGCCTTCCTGCGGGCCACGAACATGATCTGGACGCTCGCCGACCCCGAGGGCGCCAAACGGCTCATCGACGCCGCTTCGCGCGTCGCGCCGCCACCCGCACGCAGCTGTATCGACGCCTTTCTCGCGGTGTACTGGGCCGCGATGGGTAAGCCGGACGCTGCCCGGAAGTCGTCGAAAGAGTTGGCCCTGGACGAGCTGCCCCACGTCATCGCCGCGGTGACGGCGTGGGCGCTCGCCGTCGCGTCGGGAGACGCCGGCCGCACGGCCGAAGCCGTATCCGCCGCCGATGCGGGATACGACATTGTCATCCGCGGCTTCGACGCTGCGCACATGCGATTCGTGATCGCCGACGGCCACATCGGCGCACTCCTGCTGTCCGGCAGGATCGGTGCCGCCGGGGACACCGCGGAGCGGATGCGTCAACAGGCAGCGGATCTGCCAGGGTCCGCACAATTGTTCAGTGCCGCCTTGACCGGTTGCGCCGCTCTTGGTGCCGGAAGGCTCGACAGTGCATGTTCCTTACTGGGCCCGGTGGTCGAGGTCTTATCTGCGTCGGGTGAGACCAACGGCTGGGGGTACCGATATCAACTCCCGTACACAATTGCGCTGGCGATGCGTGGGTCGACTACGGAGGCCACCGCCGCGCTCGGGGCACTCGAGCAGATGCGACACATGAGTTGGCGGTTCCTCGACTATCAGCTGGACCTGGCGCGTGCATGGGTGGCCGGTGCTCAGGGTGCACTCACCGAAGCGGTCAGATTGGCCTTGTCGGCAGCCGAAACCGCTGGCGCCAATGGGCAATTCGCAGCAGAGGTGCTATGCCTGCAGACCGCTGCGCAGTTCGGCGACGGCTCGAGTGTGTCTCGTTTAGGCGAGCTGGAACGGATCGTTGAAGGGCCTCGCGTTGGCCTCGCGGCCCGATTGGCAGTCGCCCTGCATGACCACGATGCTGATGAATTGACTAAGGTGTCAGCGGATTTCGAGCGGATGGGCGATCTCGTCGCGGCGGTCGATGCGGCCGCGCACGCGGCCAGCGCCTATCGCAGCAAGGCGTTGCGCGGTTCGGCGCTGGGAAGCTCAGCGGCAGCGGATGCGCTCGCGCAGCGCTGCGGAGGCGCGGTCACCCCCGCGCTTCGTCAAGCAACCGAACAGTTGCCGCTGAGTTCTAGGGAACGCGAAATCGTGATGCTGATCGGTGAGGGATTGTCGAACCGCGCTATTGCCGCGCGACTGTCCCTTTCCGTACGCACCGTCGAGGGCCACATCTACCGGGCGATGGCAAAGACCGAAGTGAATACCCGGGACGAGCTCGGGGCGCTGCTACCTGCGCGTCGCACCTGAGTGCCGATGGTGAACGTCGCCGACAATTTCGAGTAGTGGCATACGCAGTTCGCCCTACCTACACGGATGCATGCTGGGCAGATGGCCGATGATCCCGATGCACGCGAGCAGGCGCTCCGCAAGCTGCCCTTGCCGTACTCGCTGGCGTTGCGGTTGCGCGACGCCGGTGTCCCTCCTGAGGTGATCTGTGAATACGTGGACGTCGAGGAGGTCGGCCTCGAGAACCTCTACCGACTGGCCGAAGCAAAACTGACCGCCCTGCAGGAGTAGAAGCAACCGAATCCAATCCAGGACTAGGTCCACGGGTCGGCGCGCTGCCACAGCGTGGGCAGGTGCAGCGCGACGCCGTCCTCTTCGGCCAGCCGGGACAGCACCCGCATCGACACATCGAGGTCGTCGCCCGCGTACGGCAGTGCTCGCAGCGGTTTGTGCAGCGGCCGGAAGAAATCGTCCCAGTGAATGAGCACGACGCGGCGAGCACCAACGGTGCGGACGGCCTCGGTCCAGTAGTCGACCAGGTACTGCTCGGGCTGCAGACCAAGCTGGCCGACGCCGAGGTACACCACGTCGGCGCGCTGCCCGGCCAGCGCCCCAGGCACGAAGCCGGCGCTGCCGACGATCAGCAGCCGTCGCTCCGATGGCCGGTGACGCACGAGCGTCGACCAAGCCTCCCCGCACTTGTACGCCGACACCTTGACCGGTGGGACGACGGGCTCGGTGATCACTCCCGGAAAGCGATCGGGTGGGCAGTGCCGGCCCTCGAAGAGCGTAACGTCATACGCCCCAAGGGATATCGGCTCACCCGGCGTTGCCACCACGAGGCGGTCTTCGGGCAGCCCGTGGCCGCGACCGACCTGCACCGCCGACGTCCCGCCGACCACGCACGCACCGGTGCGCTCCGCCACCACGGCTGAGTCCATCGCGTGGTCGAAGTGCGTGTGCACCGGCAGGACCGCTTCCAGCCGGTCGACGCCGATGCGGGCCAGGCTGCCCTCGATACGCGGCGCCGACGGTGACAACCGGCGCAGCCCGACCTCGAGCAGGCTCGGCCGGGAGAAGAATCCGTCGGTCATCATCGCCGACTCGCCGTCGTCGATCAGCAGGGTGGTGACACCGGCCCACGTCACCGTCAGAGGTGCGCCCGCCTTGGCCGACGGAGCGTCGAAGTAGCGCGCGTAGTCACGCAGATCCGGTCGGCCGAGCTTGAGGCGCACACCGCTACATTACGAGCGGTCTCCGTAGCGGCGACGGAACTTCTCGACCTGCCCGGCGGTATCGATGTGCCGGCGCGAACCCGTCCAGAACGGATGGGAGGCGGAGCTGATGTCGACCACCACGAGCGGGTACGTGGCGCCGTCCTCCCATTCGATCGTCCGCGCACTCGTGATCGTCGACCGGGTGAGAAACGCATCGCCGGTCGTGGCGTCCTGGAACACCACCGGGTGGTAGTCGGGGTGGATGCCTGGTTTCATCGGTCGTCTCTTCCTTCGTGTGCACTCCTGGCGTCGCCTGCGTGCTCCGCCATGTCATCGCATGGCTCTTCGTGCCAGTCGCCGAACGGATCGTCGTAACTTGCCCACTCGGTTGGCCGGGACAGCTCGTCGTCGGTGAGCAACGCTCGGTGTAATCCGTCGGCGATGTCCTTGGGTTCGGCCCCGCTCACCAGCACCGTCATCGAGACGTGACGGTCGCCCAGCAGGTCGTCCCAGTCGGCGGCGGCAAGCGCGCTGCGCTGCGGGTCGGCGTACGCGAGCTCGCTGGAACTCATTGCCGCAAGCCACTTTCCGGCGTATTGGAACCGCAGCCCGCCGCCAGCCGACTCGATCCACATCACGTCGTCGAACCGGTTCGCCAGCCACAGCCGGCCGCGGGTGCGCACCACGCCGTCGAGCAGAAGGTCTAGGGCGGCGTGAAGGCGCTGCGGGTGGAACGGGCGCCGGGCGGAGAACACCATGAGACCGACATCGCCGTCGGGATCCAGCGACGGCTCGCCGGCCAGCAACGGGTCGTGCGGGTTGTCGCTGCGGCCACGACGGCTGTCGGGCTCGAGGTTGTCGAGCGCCGTTTCGACACGACCGGCGCCGACCGTCAGCCGCGCCCGGGGCGCGAGCCGGCGCAGTGCCGCCAGCGTTGCCCTGTCGGGTTCGGTCAGCACCAGCGCATCGGCGAACTCGGCCTGCCCGACCACCACCTGTGCCACGGTGCGACCGTCGTCGAGATCGTCGTCACCCACGGCCTGGCCCAGCCAATCCGCCGAGTCGACGCACGTCACCACCGCGTCGATTCGCACGTCGCGCGCCGCGGGGCCGTCGATGTAGCCGGGGCCGACCCGGACGCGGGCGTTCTCGATGGCCCAGCAGACCGGTTCGGGCTCCAGCCATTCCATCAGCACCACGGCGATGCGCCGCACATCGCTGCGCCGGTGCAGCCGCCGCAACAAGACGAGCAGGTCTTCGCGAACGGTGCAGGTGACGCATCCCCTGACGAGCTCGAGCGGCCAGTCGGAAGTTCCTTGCCCGTCGGTGACGCTGCGCAGCACGACCTGCCCGTCGTATTGGTGCCGGACGACCACCGTCCCGGTCGTGCGGGCCAGTTCCTCTGCGACTCCATCCGCATCGCCTTGACCGCAAACCAGTACCACCGGAGTACGCACCGCACCTCCCATTTATGAAAACGATTATCATTAACGTTAAGCTAGGGTACCCCGCTCACCCAAGGAGGCACATGTCCGCGCACTGCCAGGTCACCGGCCGATCACCCGGCTTCGGCAACTCTGTGTCGCATTCGCACCGGCGCACTCGCCGGCGGTGGAACCCCAATATCCAGACGAAGACGTACTACCTGCCTTCGGAGGGACGCCGGGTCAAGCTGCGGGTGAGCGCCAAGGGCATCAAGGTCATCGACCGCGACGGCATCGAGGCCGTCGTCGCACGGCTGCGTACGCAAGGGCAGAAGGTCTGATGGCGCGCAACGACATCCGGCCCATCGTGAAACTGCGCTCGACCGCGGGCACCGGCTACACGTACATCACACGCAAGAACCGACGCAACGACCCGGACCGCCTCGTGCTGCGCAAGTACGACCCAGTGGTGCGTCGCCACGTCGATTTCCGCGAGGAGCGCTGATGGCCAAGAAATCCAAGATCGCCAAGAACGAACAACGCCGACGGGTGGTGGAGCGCTACGCCGAACGGCGCGCCGAACTCAAGGACACCATCCGTCGGGGCACACCCGAACAGCGTGTGGCCGCAATGTCTGCGCTGCAACGACTTCCGCGCGACGCCAGCCCCGTGCGGCTGCGCAACCGCGATGCGATCGACGGCAGGCCCCGCGGTCACCTGCGCAAGTTCGGGCTGTCCCGCGTCCGGGTTCGAGAGCTGGCCCACCGTGGCGAGTTGCCCGGTGTGTCCAAGGCGAGTTGGTAAAGCTGATGGCCAGCAAGAAATCACGTACACGGCGTCTACCACCGGCAGAGCCCAAGCGGCAGAAGAAGAATCCGCTCAAGGCGCTTGGCGTCACCACCATCGACTACAAGGCCACGCAGCTGCTGCGGACGTTCATCTCGGAGCGGGGCAAGATCCGGTCCCGGCGGGTCACCGGCCTGACACCGCAGCAGCAGCGCCAGGTCGCGATTGCGGTCAAGAATGCCCGCGAGATGGCGCTCCTGCCCTTCGGCGATTCGCGTTAGTGCGGCTCGGGCACATGCGCGACGACGGTGGGCTTCGCAGGACCGGAGCCACCGTGTTCGCCGCGCTGCACGATCTCAATCTGGCCGCGATGTCCTGCGATCGGATCTGTGTCCTCGACGCCGGGGATGTGGTCGCCGCGGCGCCCCCGCCGACCTACTCACCGTCGAGCTGCTCACCGAGGTCTACGGTGTCGATGTGCGGATCGACCATGACCCCAACACCGGGGTACCGCATGTCGCGGTGCTTTCGGGCGCCGCGGCGACCCCATGAACATCGCTGCCGAAATGTCCGACGTCGCCTCCTACGGCGGGTTCTTCGCGGTCACCATCGGCGGCGATTCTCGGGGCTGGCGGCCGGTCGGCCACTTCTACGCCAATGGCTGCGCGGACCTGATCGACGCGACTGTCAAGCGGTACAACACGACCGACCGCCGCATCGGCGCCTCGCTGGTGCAGTTCAGCCACGCCTCGAGGCTGTGGTCGCCGGTGCTTGCATGCGCCTTGGGCCACGGGGTGATCCCGGACCTCACCGACCTTCAGCGGGCGGATAACGGGGCGGAACTGCGGTTGCCCGAACCGGTTGGCTCACCGGTCGACCGAGATTGCGTCTCGCCCGACTTGCTGTACCGCGTTGTCGTGCACGAGCACCTGGAACCACTGGCCTCTGGCCTGCGGGTAAAGATTGCCCGCGGCTTGCTGTACGGCAACATCGCGTCCGCGTTGGTCGAGGCGTCCCGTGCGTTGATCACGGCTCGGCCGGATCTGCGACCCGCGGCCGTGCGCATCACCGAATTGCTGCTCGCCACACACAAGCTCGCAGAATCCGGGGACATTACCGGCCCGGGTCTGGCGTTCCGTCGCCGCAGCTGCTGCCTGTATTACCGCACGCCCGGAGGATCGAAGTGTCGCGACTGCGCCCTCACGTTGTGATCCGTCAGAAGCTGAGTCGGCGATACCGCTGCAGGCGGCGAACGGCACTGGCCGGCGCGGCGCCGTCGTGTGGAGACAACGCGTCGTCAAGCCGGGCGTGCACGTCACCCGTATCGAGATGCATTCCGATGGCAACCAGACAGTTCGGTGATGCCGTCGGCCCAGTGGTGGCGATGTGAATCGATGGCCCAACCAGATTCACGACATAGGCGCGCACGGCTGCGCGATATCGCACCGCGACGGTTCCCTTGAGCCGATACAGGCCGGCGGGTGGTTCCTCCATCAGGTCAAGAAGCTTGCCGGGGTCGATACAGCCGGCGCTGGTCACCGTGACCGAGTCAGCGTGGACATGGTCGTCGTCGGTGGCATGAGCGACCGTCGTAGCGTCAAAGAATAACTCCCGCAACGAGAGTTGGCCCGGCCCATCCTGCGACGCCGTTAGGTCATACAGCAACGCGGGATCGATCCGTCCGCCAACCGTCCCGACGACCAGTGCATGCGGATTCAGTTCCCGGACCCGCCCGTGGACCCGCTCGAGCGCCGGGGTGCGGTCGGCATCGGGTAGCTGGTCGAGTTTGTTGACGACGACCAGAGATGCCGCGCCGTAG
Organism: uncultured Actinomycetota bacterium; assembly: GCA_963765155.1. Lineage (GTDB taxonomy): Bacteria > Actinomycetota > Actinomycetes > Mycobacteriales > Mycobacteriaceae > Mycobacterium. Next base: position 31,054 of record CAVXVJ010000022.1, on the reverse strand, counting down.
CGTGCGGGCGGCATCGTGGCGCGGTCCACGGTGTGGAAGTGGGCCGCGGCGTCGATGACATCGACCACGCCGCCGGGCCGCACCCCTGCGACACCGCTGAAGCGGATGAGCCGCGCGATTGCGACCGGATCGGCAATTCCGCTGGCCTCGACGATGATGGCGTCGAGGTCAAGGCGCGGATCGGCCAGCTTTTCCAGCGCGTCATCGAGTCCACCGTCGTCGGGCAGGCAACACACGCAGCCGCCGGCAATTGACGCGGGCTCGTCGACCTGTCCCGTAACCAATCCTGCGTCGACGTTGAGCGCACCGAAGTCGTTGATCACCACGCCGATCCGCGCTTTCGGAGTGCGCAGCACGTGGTTGAGAAGACTCGTCTTGCCGGCACCGAGGTAGCCGGTCAACGCGATGACGGGAACCGCCGCCACCCAATCACCTCATCGAAGGTTCTAGTTCGATAACTACCCGGTGCGAACTCTACTCATGGTCGCCACCGTCAGTACACGTAGGGATTGGCCGGCGCGTCCATGCGAGACTCGCGAAACACGTCCATGGTTGGAATCATCCGAGTTCCTGAATCGCTTTGTCCCGCAGGGATCTTCCCCTCGACCGTCAACCACGTGTTCTCCGGATAGGCCGCGACCTGCGGCGCGGCAGGTCCGCTCAGCCGGATCTGCTCCAATCTCGCGTCGGCCGCGCAGCAGATCATCACCACCCGTGCCAGGCTGGTGCTGCCGTTCTCGTTCATCGTGAAGCCGGTGACGGTGACCAGCCTGCCGTCGAGGGTCTTCGCCGAGTCGTACTTGAGCCGAGTCAACACTTCCGGCAACGACAGCGTGGGGGCGCGCTCGTCGGGAAGCGGTGGATATGGTCGTCGCAGTATGTCGGTCGACACCTCGATAACCGAGGGGCCGGCCGCTTGCGGAGTGATCGCCGGCGGAACGATGAAGCCCAGCAAGGCGATTGGCAACACAAGCAGCCACGCGATCCCCGACCGATGAGCATGACCGTCAACGTGCACACCGTCATCCGGTCTGCGCCGGAAATCCCGCACGATTGCAGCTAGCGCCAGCGCGATGAGCAGAATGGCCGAACCCACCAGCCACGGCAGCAACGAGGGCTTGACGTATCTGGTGTACGCGCCGGTGAAGGTGATGATCGCGGTGCAGATGCCGATCAACAGCAAGACGGCGTTTTCGGTCTCACGTGTCACGGCGACCCCAGCATGAGCAGCCCGACCACGGTGGCTACCACCGTCGCGACAATGAATGTGGTGGGGGCGAAGCGGATCGCGAACGCACGGCCGAACAGCCCGGCCTGCATAGCGAACAGTTTGAGGTCGACGGCCGGGCCGACGACGAGGAAAACCAGCCTCGGGAGGAGAGGCAGCATGGTCAGGCTGGCGGCCACGAAGGCGTCGGCCTCCGAGCACAGCGACAACACCACCGCCAGCACCGCCATGGTCAGGATGCCGAGCAGCATCTGCCCTGCAAGGTGTTCGAACATCCACGGCGGCACCGCGATGTGCAGTACCGCGGCCGCGGCCGCGCCGATGACTAGATACGAGGCGGCCTGGATGAAATCGTGCCTGGCCGCCTCGGTGAATGTCGTCCACCGCGAGCCGTCGTCGTGGTGCGGCTTCGGCAGCCGGCGGGTGATCCACTCGCCCCGGCCGAACCGCGACCACACGGCACCCATGATCAGCGCGGTCAGCAGCGAAGCGGCGCACCGCGCCGCCACCATCTGCGGCTGGCCGGGAAACGCCACGGCGGTTGCCACCAGCACCACCGGGTTGATCGCCGGAGCCGCGAGCATGAACGTCAACGCTGCCGCGCCGACCGCGCCTTCACCGAACAACCGGCGAGCCACAGGCACGGAACCGCACTCGCAACCGGGCAGCGCGGCACCGCCGACGCCGGCAACCACGATCGCCGCGGCGGGCCTTCGGGGCAACCGCCGCGTCAGCAGATCGGCGGAGACGAACGTCGCGACAAGCCCACTGATCACGACGCCCAGCCCTAGGAAGGGGATCGCCTGGACGAAGATGCCGCAGAAAACCGTGGCCGCGGTCGCCAGATCGGCCTGACCGACAACAAAAGTGCGCAGCGTACCGCCGAACACCGCCAGCGCGACCATTCCGATTACCAGGATCTGCATCGAACCGAATCGTCGGCGCGTTTCCGTCGGGGCCACGGTCACGTCGGTCATCCTGCCAGCACGTCGGGCGATAGGGTGGGCTGATGGTGCTGCACGGTGTGTTGGCAAAGGCGGCGACGACTGTCGTTACCGGGGCGGTCGGCGTCGCGGCCTATGAGGCGCTCCGCAAGGCGGTGGCCAAGCTACCCGTCCGGGAAGCGAGCGTGACAGCCGCTGAGTGGGCATTGCGCGGTACACGAAAAGCTGAAGAGGGTGCCGAAGTGGCACGCCTGAAGGTCGCCGATGTGATGGCCGAGGCTCGCGAGCGGATCGGCGAAGAGGTGCCGCCCCCGGCAGTGGCCGACGCCGAACACGCGCACGAACACTGACGCCGTGTCCGAACTGACCGTCGTGTCCGACGCGGCCGGGCGGATGCGGGTCATCGCGCCGTGGTTTCGGTCCGATTCGGTGAAAGCCGTTGCCATCGAGGACGCGGTCGACAAGGTCGCAGGCGTGCGAGCGGTGCACGCGTATCCCAAGACCGCGTCGGTAGTGATCTGGTACTCACCCCGCCGGTGCGACACCGCTGAGGTGCTGGACACCATCGACGCTGCGCGTCAGCTTCCCGCCGCCCTGGTCCCTGCCCGCACGCCGCGGTCTGCCGACATCCACAACGCCGACGTCGTGCGCATGGCCATCGGTGCTATCGCCTTGGCGCTGTTGGGGATTCGGCGCTACGGTTTCGGACGGCCGCCATTGCTCGGCCCGACCAGCCGGCTCTTCGCGACCGGGGCGACGATCGTCACCGGCTACCCGTTCCTGCGTGGCGCACTTCGATCACTTCGCGGCGGGAAGTCCGCGGGCACCGACATGCTGGTCTCTGCGGCCACGGTTGCCAGCCTGGTGCTCCGCGAGAACGTGGTCGCGCTGACGGTGCTGTGGCTGCTCAACATCGGCGAGTATCTGCAGGACCTGACGTTGCGACGCACCCGGCGGGCCATCACGAACCTGCTGCAGGGCACCCAGGACACCGCATGGATCCGGCTGCCCGACGGCACCGAAGTACAGGTGGCCGTCGACAGCTTGCGCATCGACGACCACGTCGTGGTGCACGAACAGGTGGCTGTCCCGGTTGACGGCGAGGTCGTCGACGGCGAGGCCATCGTCGACCAATCGGCGATCACCGGTGAAACGCTGCCCGTCAACGTCACTTCCGGCGCCTGGGTGCACGCCGGTTCGGTGGTGATCCGCGGTCGGCTGGTGGTGCACGCCAAGGCGGTGGGCCAGCAGACCGCCATCGGCCGCATCGTGGCCCGCGTCGAGGAGGCGCGGCAGCACCGCGCACCGATCCAGACGGTGGGGGAGAACTTCTCCCGGCGCTTCGTGCCGGCATCGTTCTTGATGTCCGCGGCGACGCTGGTGTTCACCGGCGACGTGCGCCGCGCGATGACGATGCTGCTGGTGGCGTGTCCGTGCGCGGTCGGGCTGGCGACCCCGACGGCGATCAGCGCCGCCATCGGCAACGGCGCGCGGCGCGGCATCCTGATCAAGGGCGGATCGCACCTGGAAGAGGCGGGCCGGGTCGACGCTGTGGTGTTCGACAAGACCGGCACGCTAACCCATGGACGGCCTGTCGTCACGAATATCGTTTCGTTCCAGAAGACTTGGGAGCCCGAGCAGGTGCTGGCCTACGCCGCCAGCTCGGAGATCCACTCGCGCCATCCGCTGGCGGCAGCGGTCATCCGGTCGACCGAGGAACGGCACATCGCGATCCCGCCGCATGAGGAATGCGAGGTCCTGGTCGGCCTCGGCATGCGAACCAGGGCCGACGGCCAGACCCTGCTGCTGGGCAACCCGTCCCTGTTGCAGCGGGAGAAGGTCCGGGTGTCGAAGAAGGCCACCGAATGGGTGGAAAAGCTTCAGCGGCAAGCCGAGACGCCACTGCTGCTGGCCGTCGACGGCAACCTCGTCGGGCTGATCAGCCTGCGAGACGAACTGCGCCCCGAGTCGAAGTCGGTCCTGAAGGCGTTGCGCGCCAACGGTGTACGCCGCATCGTGATGCTGACCGGTGATCACCCCGAAACCGCGCGCGCGGTCGCCGACGAGCTCGGCATCACCGAATGGCGAGCAGAGGTGCTGCCCGAAGACAAGCTCGACGTGGTGCACGCGTTGCGCGAGGACGGGTACACCGTCGCAATGGTCGGGCGACGGCATCAACGACGCCCCGGCGCTCGCTGCCGCCGACATCGGCATCGCGATGGGGCTGGGCGGCACCGACGTCGCCGTGGAGACCGCCGACGTCGCGCTTGCCAGCGACGATCTGCGCCGCCTGCTCGACGTCCGCGCACTGGGCGGGCGCGCCGTCGACGTCATCCAGCAGAACTACGCAATGTCCATCACGGTCAACGCCTTTGGGCTGCTGCTCGGCGCGGGTGGTGGATTGTCTCCCGTGATGGCCGCGATCCTGCACAACGCGTCGTCGGTCGCCGTTGTCGCGAACAGCTCCAGGCTGATCCGCTACCAGCTCGCGGGCGACCCAGGGCTGTCGAACCACCGGCCGCTTAGACGAACGGCTTGAGCGTGACGCCGTCGGTCAGCAGGCGCTCGCGCACCGCGGTGGCGATCTGCACCGCACCCGGCGAATCACCATGCACGCAAATCGATTCCACGGTGATCGGGATGGTCGACCCGTCGACCGCCACGACCCGGCCGGCGTTGACCATCGAGGCCACCCGGTCCGCGATCTCGGCGACATCGTGCAGAACAGCGTTGCGTTCACGGCGGGACAGCAGTTGCCCGTCGGCGCGATACGCACGGTCGGCGAACGCCTCCGGCACGGTGCGCAGGCCAAGCTGCTGCGCCTCGGCGAAGAACACCGAGCCCGACAATCCCAGCACCGGCAGGTTCGGGTCGACCGCGTGCACCGCCTCCGCCACCGCCCGCGCCTGGCCCCGATTGGAGACGATCGCGTTGTACAGCGCCCCATGGGGTTTGACGTAGGTGACGGCCGAACCGGCGACGTGTGCCAGCGCCTGCAGCGCGCCGATCTGGTACATCACCTCGGCCGTCAGATCCTCGGGCGCGACGTCGATGAATCGGCGGCCGAACCCGGCCAGGTCGCGGTAGCTCACCTGCGCGCCGATGCGCACACCCCGCGCCGTGGCCGCCCGGCACGTCCGCAGCAGCAACGCCGGATCGCCGGCGTGGAAGCCGCACGCCACATTGGCGCTGGTGACCACGTCGAGCATCGCGTCGTCGTCACCGAGTCGCCACACCCCGAAGCTCTCGCCGAGGTCGGCGTTGAGGTCGACGGTCACGGCTGACACGAGGACAAGCCTAGGGCCCAGCCGTTCTCCGAGACGAACTCTTCCAGCGGTCGCCCGAACGCCCACCGGTCGATCTCCAGGGCGGGCCGGTCCGGAAACTCGGGAACCGGGCCCAGGCACAGGATCGCGACGGGCTCCGCGTCATCGGGCATGCCGAGCAGCTCTGCGAGCCGGCGCGGGTCGAAGATCGAGACCCATCCCATGCCGAGGCCTTCCGCACGTGCCGCCAGCCACAGGTTCTCGATCGCGCATGACACCGACGCCAGGTCCATCTGCGGAAGGGTGCGGCGGCCGAACACGTGGGCCTGCCTGCCCTCGCCCAGCGCGACGACGAAAAGCTCCGCGCATTCGAGGATGCCCTCGACCTTGAGCGCCAGAAACTCCTCAGCCCGCGGCCCTAATGCCCGGGCGGTTTCCAGGCGCTCGTCGTCGACAAGCGCGTGGATCCGGCCGCGCAATGCGTCGTCGGTGATGCGGATGAATCGCCATGGCTGCATCAGCCCCACGCTCGGGCCGGCATGCGCGGCCTGCAGCAGCCGCGTGAGGACGTCCTCGGGCACCACCGCGCCGGGCACGAACCGGCGCATGTCCCGGCGTTCGGCGATGGCTCGGTAGACGGCGCGGCGCTCGGCGGCGCTGAAGGCATGGTCGGACACGCGGGCCAGCGTAGGCGTTGGCAGTATCGAGTCGTGACTCGTTCCGAGGTACTGATCACCGCGCGCGAACTGGCCGAGCGTCTGGACGCGGTCACGATCCTGGATGTGCGCTGGCAACTCGCCGAGCCCGACGGGCGTCCGGCCTACGAGAGGGGGCACATCCCCGGCGCGGTGTATGTGTCGCTCGAGGATGAGCTCACCGACCACGCCATCACCGGGCGGGGACGTCATCCGCTGCCGTCCGGCCGGGACCTGGAGGCGGCGGCGCGACGGTGGGGTGTCCGGCGGGGCGTGCCGGTGGTGGTGTACGACGACTGGAATCGCGCCGGGTCGGCGCGCGCGTGGTGGGTGCTGACCGCGGCGGGCATACCCGACGTGCGGATCCTCGACGGGGGTCTCAGCGCATGGACTGGACCGCTCGAAACCGGAACTGTCACACCGGAACCCGGCGACGTCACGGTGCCGCATGAGGATCTGTATGACGGCGCCCGCCCCACATTGACGGCCGATCAGGTCCGGGACGTCACGCTGCTCGACGCCCGCGCACCCGAACGATTCCGCGGAGATGTCGAGGCCATCGATCCGGTCGCGGGTCACATCCCCGGAGCCCGCAACGTGCCGAGCACCAGCCTGTTGGCCGACGACGGAACCTTCCTGCCCGACGCCGAACTCACGCGGCTGGCCGGCGGTGGCGCGATCGGCGCGTACTGCGGATCGGGCGTCACCGCGTCGGTCGTCGTTGCGGCACTCGCGGCGGCTGGCGTGGACGCGGCGTTGTATCCGGGTTCGTGGTCGGAGTGGTGTTCGGACCCAACGCGTCCCGTGGCGCGAGGTGACTAGTCGAAGCCGGCGAGCAAATGCGACAGCAGCTGCGCGGGAGCGTCCTCCTGCAATAGATGGCCGGCATCGTCGACCCAATGCAGCTTTGCGTGGGGAATCCTGTCGTGCAACCAGGTGGCGTATTCCGGGGGCAGGATGCGGTCTTCACGTCCCCACAGCAGCTTCACGGGCTTGTCGATCTCAGCGAGTTTGGCCTCGTATGGGCGGGTGTCCGACTCCGAGAGCTGGCGGTACTGGCGGTAGTACGCCGCTTGCCCCTCGGCGCCGCGCCACGGTGCGAGATGAGCGTGCAGCACGTCCGGACGGAATCCGAGGTGGGTGGCGTTACGGAAGTGGCTGATCACGAGTGACTCGTGCGCATAGCCGGGCAACTGGTCGAACACGTCGGGATGCGTGCGGATGAGGTTGAACAGGCCGCGCTCCCACCGCCCACCGCTCACCGCGTCGAACAAGGTGAGGTCGCGGTACTGCGCTCCTTCGAGCAACAGGGCGCGCAGGGCGATGGCGCCACCGATGTCGTGGGCGACGACGCTCGGTTCGCCGATCCCCCAATGATCGAGCAGCGCAACGAATCTGCGTGCTTGCGCGGCAATGGTGAGATCCTGATCCTCTCGTTGTTCGGACTGCCCGTAGCCAAGGTGGTCGAAAACGAAGACAGTTCGCTTGAGCGCCAACGCCGGTGCGATGTCTCGCCATAAGAAGGACGAGTACGGCGTGCCGTGCACCAGCACAATCGGATCGCCGGTGCCGAGCTGGGCGTAACGAATGATCGCACCGTCGACCTCGAATTCCTCGGGCAATGTCCACGTCATGCCAACCCAAACTAGTGACCGTTGACTTCAAGTCGACTTGAACCTGCATAGTCGAGTCATGAATGCCGCACAGCCGACCTACGACGAGCAGACCAAGCACTGGAACGCAACAGCCGGATGCGCCTGGGTCGACGCGCAGGAATTGCTCGACCAGATGTTCAAACGACTGGAAGACCTGCTCGTCGACGCGGTCGCCGCCGGATCCAGGGTGCTCGACGTCGGCTGCGGTACCGGCGGCACCACCCTCGCCGTCGCGCACCGGCTCGGCGGCGAGGGCCACTGCGTCGGCGCCGACGTGTCGGAGCCGATGATCGCCGCCGCCCGCGCCCGGGCCGAACGGGTAGGCGCGCCGGCAAGTTTCATCGTCGCCGATGTGCAAACCCATCCATTCGAGCGTGCGAGCTTCGACGCGATCATTTCGCGCTTCGGCGTCATGTTCTTCAACGACCCGGTCCAGGCCTTCGCGAACATGCGGCGCGCCGCGACGGACGACGCGGCGCTTCACGTCATCGTCTGGCGCAGCGCCGAGGAGAATCCGTTCATGACGACGGCCGAGCGTGCCGCGGCTCCGCTGCTGCCGAACCTGCCCGCGCGTCCGACGGACGGTCCGGGACAGTTCGCCTTCGCTGACCCACAACGGGTCGCAGCCATCCTCGAAGGGGGCGGCTGGGCCGACGTCGACCTCCAGGCGATCGACGTTGAATGCACCCTGCCCGAGAAGGAGTTGATCGGCTACTTCACGCGGCTCGGGCCCGTCGGGCTGACTCTGCAAGGCGAGGACGAGCGGACCCGCGCGAAAGTCATCGACGCCGTCCGTCCGGCCTTTGATCCGTTTGTGCAGGGAACCGAGGTTCGGTACACCGCCGCCTGCTGGATGATCAGCGCCCGGGCGTCGGGATAACGGTCGACGCCACGTTCGCATCGGTGAGCACGTCGGTCGGGACGCCTGACGACACGACGCGGCCGCCGGCGAGCAGGACGCAATGGTCGAACCGGCGGGCGAACTCGAAGTCGTGGGTGGCCGCGACGATCGTCGTGCCTGACGCCGCCAGGCGCCGCAGCTGTCGTGCCACTCGGTCCGCCGCGTCGGCGTCGAGCCCGGTCGTGGGTTCGTCCAGCAGCACGATCGGAGCCTGCTGCGCGAGAGCCTGGGCCAGCAGGACGCGCTGGCGCTGCCCGCCCGAGAGGTCTCCGAGCCGGCGGCGCCGCAGCTCCTCGAGGCCGAGTTCCGCGATCCAGTAGGTGACGATGTCACGGTCGGTGCGTGACGGGCGGCGCAGTAACCCGAGCCTGCGCCATCGGCCCATCGCCACCGCTTCGGCGACGGTGATCGGAAACGTGTCGCCCACCTGACTGCGCTGCACCGCCAGCGACACCTCGCGTCCGCCCAGCTCGACGATGCCGCTCTCGGGCGTGGCGACCCCGGCAATCAACTCGAGCAGCGTCGACTTCCCGCAGCCGTTGGGGCCGACGAGGGCAGTCGTCGCCGCCATCGGCAACGCCAATGTGAGCTCGGTGAACACGGGGAACCCGTTGTAGTCGAACGTGACTCGGTCGAGGTTGATCGCGCTGGGCACTACCACCGCCAGTACTAATTGAAAATGGTTGTCATTAACGTCTAGAGTTTAGGCGTGCTTGCCTGGCTTTGCGAACCATTGGGGTCCGAGATCGTGCGAAGGGCCCTGCTCGCGGGGCTGATCGTCGCGTGCCTCTGCGCGATTGTCGGCACCTGGGTGGTGCTGCGCGGCGCGGCGTTCCTCGGTGACGCGATGTCGCACGGCGTGCTCCCCGGTGTCGCGGCGGCCTCCGTTCTTGGCGGCAATATCTTCATCGGCGCGATGGTGGCGGCGCTGGCCATGGCCTACGGAGTGTCGGCGATCAGTGGCTCATCCCGGTTGTCTGCCGATAGCAGTATTGGGCTACAGCTGGTGGGCATGCTGGCGGCAGGTGTGATCATCGTGTCGCACTCGCAGAGCTACGCCGTCGATCTCACCGGCTTCCTCTTCGGCGATGTGCTTGCAGTGCGGGCCAGCGACATCGCGCTTCTTGCAACCGCATTGGTGTTGACGGCAGCGGCGGCGGCCGTTGGCAGGCGCGCTTTCGTGGCGGCCAGCTTCGATGTCCGCAAGGCGACGACGCTTGGTTTGCGCCCAGAGATTGCCGCCGCGGCACTGACTGTGCTCATCGCAGTGGCCATCGTGGCGTCTTTCCGTGTGGTGGGAACGCTGCTGGTTTTCGGGCTGTTGATAGCGCCGCCGGCGGCAGCGGTCATCTGGGCCAACACGATCCCTGAGATCATGACGGCGGCCGCGGTGATCGGCTGCGTGGCGGTGGGCCTTGGGTTGGTGGTGTCCTGGCACGCCGGGACCGCCGGCGGGGCGACGATCGCCGCCGTCGCTGTCGGGATCTTCTTCTGTTCTCTGGCCGCCTCTGCGTTGCGCCGCCACGCCGTCAAGGCCACGGCGCTGTTGACGGCCGCGGCGGCCCTGGCCGGATGCGGTGGCGGAAGCGAGCAGGCCGTCACGTCGACCCCGCCTGCTGTCGACGAGGAGGCCCCACCCGCCGGCGCGCAGGAATCGGCGGAGCCGGTGACGCGGTTGGTGCTGGTCGACCCGCTCACCGGCGACACATCGGTCTTCGACGTGATCGACGAGAAGGAGAGCAATGTAGGCCAGTTTGGCGCCGTCGAAAAGCTCAGCGGCGATGGAAGATTCGGCTATCTCCAGACCCGCGACGGACTGACGGTGGTCGACGCCGGCTCGTGGACGTTCGATCACGGCGACCACAACCACTACTACGTCGCTGCGCCCGCCGTCGCGGGCACGCTGATCGGCAGGCCCAATTTCGTCGCTGCAGATCAAGTCATCGCCGCCACACTGACCGGCGATGGCCGCGTGAAGCTACTCGATCGCGAGCGACTTGGCGAGCATGAAATCGCGTCGCCCTCATTGCCTGTCGGTGAATTGCGCGATGTCGCCCAGGTGGTTCCGCAGGGCGACGGGTTGCTCATCGTCACCGAGTCGGGCCAATTGCAGACCGTTGACGAACATGGTTCGGTGCGGCGCCTAACCGGCGACTGCCCTGCGGCGGCGGGTGCCGCCATGACACGTCGAGCTGTGATCTTCGTTTGTGGGAACGGTGCGATTCGCGTGGGTATCGGCGGACAAGAGCCTGCCGTAACCCCGATCCCATTTCCCGCCAACAGACCCGCGGCGGCGCTCGGCCAGCCGCAGCACCGCGACCGACACAACTTGCTGGCTGGTATCGCCGGCAATGAAGTGTGGGTGCTGGACAGTGGGCGGCGAACCTGGTCCCCGGTGCCTGCGGCCGGCGCCGTCGCGGTCAGCACAGGCGACGACGACGAGGTTCTGGTGTTGACCCGCGACGGTGCGCTGCGCGCCTTCGACGCGGCCACGGGTGCCGAAACCGCGTCTGTGAGCCTCTTTTCCGGCGGTGTGCCCGACGCTGGGCCTGCGCCGGTAATCGAGGTCGACAGTGATCGTGCGTACGTCAATAACGCCGCTGCGCGCGAGATCTATGAGATCGATTACGGCGATTCACTGCGGATCGCTCGCACCCTGACCACCGGTATGGAGCCGGGCCTGATGGTGAAGGCGGGCCGGTGATGCGTCTACTGCGCATAGTCGTTCTTGCGCTGATCACCTTGGTTGCGGGATGCACCGGCGCCGGCGGCAGCCAGCCGGCCGACCACCGGATTGTCGTCACCACCAACATCCTCGGCGACGTGGTGCGCAACATCGTCGGCGACACCGCAGACGTGCGCGTGCTGATGAAGCCCAACGCCGATCCACACTCGTTCGCGGTTTCGGCGCAGGAGGCAGCCGCCATCACGGCCGCAGACCTGCTCGTCTACAACGGTCTGGGGTTGGAGGAGTCGCTGCAGCGCCACGTCGATTCCGCTGCCGATAATGGCGTGCCGACGTTGCCGGTCGGCGAGCGTGTTGATCCGATCAGGTACGCATCCGGCGAGGGCGAGGGTGGCCCCGACCCGCATTTCTGGACGGATCCGCAGCGAATGCTCGCGGGGGTGGACGTCATCGTCGACGCCGTTACCGAGCACATCCCGGACATCGACCGCAAGCGGATCAGCGAGAACGCCGCCAACTACCGAAACGAACTGCAGAAGCTGTCGGACCTGATGACCGAACGCTTCGCCGCAATCCCCGTCGAGCGCCGCAAACTGGTGACCAACCACCATGTCCTCGGTTACTTGGCGGCGCGGTACGGCTTCACCGTGATCGGTGCCGTCGTGCCGAGCGGTTCGACGCTTGCGTCGCCGAGTTCATCGGATCTGGATTCGCTTGCCGGTGCCATCCGCGAATCAGGTGTTCCCGCCATCTTCGTCGACTCATCTCACCCGGACCGGCTGGCACGCGTGCTCGCCGACGAAGCGGGGGTCGACGTCGACGTCGTGGCGCTCTACAGCGAATCACTCGACGAGCCGGGCACCCCGGGCGCCACCTACCTCGACATGATGCGAACCAACACCGAGGCGATCGTCACCGGTCTGACTTCGCACTGAACCCATTGGAAGACAATCGATTAGGAGATACATGCATACGAAGAGGTACTTCGCGGCGTCGGGAGCGCTGGCTGCCGCGCTCACGTTGGCGGGCTGCGGAGGCGGGGGCGAGCCGACAGCTGAGAGCCCATCTCCATCTCCTGAGATCAAGGTGAACGAGCCGGTCTCGTGCGGTGGCTCACGAAGCGGACGTTGAGATGGCGGCTATCGGCGCGGCGACGCGGAGAAAGAGAGAGCCTGAGCGGCTACGCCGCGAGCGGCAAAGCGCGCGCCCTTCAGTCGACAGCGGGGGCGAGCTCGGCGGAGGAATAGTGAGGCGAGGATCGCGAGGTGGTCGCCGTTGAGTCTTTCGAGGTCGACGCCGAGCTTGCGGCGCGCACCGCCCATCACGTGAGACGACGGGTGAGGGCACGACGTTCCAGATCGGGGCGACGATCTTGGTGAGCTCGTTGAGGAGGCTCGCTCTTTGGCGCTGCAGGAGTGCGACGCCGCGGAGATGGCCGCGATCGTTCTCGCCGACCCGCCGCCGCCGTAGCCGACGATCGCTGCTGCGGTCGCCTGCCCCGGCACTGCGACCTGCCCGCGGGCAGAGTGTCGCTTCGCGCGACCGATGAAAGTCAAGGGCTTGTCGGAGGGCTCTTCGCCGGCGCGGGTGCTCTTCGCGCCGTGGTGGGAGGGGTCACTGCGGTCGTTGCGGGCAGTGTCCAGCGGATCGGGCGCTGGTCGGCATGCTTTCGTCGGTATTTCGGGGAAGCCGGGCGCTCGCCCGCTTGCCGGGGTTGTCGTCGCGGGTTAGCGTGCCGGTGGGCGCGGGTGACTGACGTAGCGAAGCGCAGACGTCAGGAGCTTTGAGTCTGCCGCGCGGCTTTGCCCCGTCGAGGGCCTAATTCATGCGCGCTCCGGTGTCGCGCTCGCGCCCACTTTCTCGCCGGCGCCCCAGCCTGCTGGTCGGTAACCATCCGCTTGTAGGAGGCCTCGGCCTGCCGGGCGAGCTCGCGCTCGGCCTGGCGGATCGCGACGTTGGTGCTCCAGACCCCTTGCGCCGTCTTGGCGCGCTTCGGGGCGCCGGCGGTGATTTCCAGCCGGCGGAGCTTCTTCTTGGTCAGCGACGGTTGCTGGTGGGCGTAGTCCTCGCCGCGGGTGAGCATGCACCAGAACAGGATCGCCAGCTTGCGCGCGGTCGCGACGATCGCCTTGCCATGGCCGCGGCGGGCGCGGGTGCGCTCATAGAAGGCGTGCAGCTGACCGGGCTGCAGGACGACGCTCCAGGCGGCCTCGACCAGCGCCAACGGGCGGCGGCGCTGCCGCGCTTGCTGATCCGGCCGCTGCGCGCCGGCGCCTTCGCGGTGTCGCACGTGCAGCGCGACAACTCAGCCCTTGCGCGTACCCGTGTGCGCGACGCGTTTCCCGCGCTCTTCGCGAAACCAACCGCATAGCGTCGCGACCGCCTGCGGCGGCCCAAGCGCGACCGCAATATGGCTCGTCAGAAACCGCCGCGGGTCGCCGACGGCAGCGATGAACGTCGCGGCGCAGATCAGGTTCACTCCAGGGACGCTCATCAGCCGGCGGATCTCCGGCCACCCCAGTGCTTGTTGGGCGATCAGCCGCTCGACCGCGGCGACCTCGGTATCGAGGAACTCAATGTGGCGGATCCCCGCGTCAACGGACTCGCGCTCCTCGAGCGGCAGCTCGAGCCCGGCAGCCACCGGCGGCCCTTGACGCCGAACAGGTCCGAGCACGGCGGCTTGCCCTGCAGACGGCGCTGCAGGACCGCGTGGATCTCGTTCTTCGCCCGCGACCGTGCATGCACGAGCTGCTCACGACGAGCCAGCCGCCGACGCAACACCCGGCAGCGCTCGTTCTGCATCCACACCGACTCAAGCACGCCCGACCACAACAGCCTCGCCAACGCGCGCGCGTCCAGCCGGTCGGTCTTCGCGCGCGCCTGCGCGATCCCGGTGTCATCCGGGCTGACCACGATGACCCGGTCGACATGCGGCTCCAGGATCCGTGCCACCTCCCAACAGCTGCCCGTCACCTCCAACGCCACCCGATCCGACGACAGAAGGCTCTGCGCCAGCACTGCCAATCCCTCCGGCTTGCTCGGCACCCGAGCGCCCGTGTGCGCCTGGCCGTCCTCACAGATCGCGACCACGCAGAAATCACGGTGAACATCTAGGCCGATCGCTCGACCGACCCACCTCGGCAACGCCACTTCTCACCTCCACCAACTGATTGACGTGCAGCGGGACAACCAGCGGGACAACGACACAGACCGATGCGTGCTCGCGGCACAATCCAGGCAAGTCGCAGGGGCGGCCGAACGAAAAGCCCGGGCTCGAAGCCCATCGCGCAAACTGGCCTACCCGCCTGCGTTCTCCCACAGAAGCCCCTGTCCCGGATCGCTCGACGCTACGGCCGGACCCGGACAGAGCCTCCACGGAGCATTTTCATGCCACGAGAAGCGAGACTGGCTGACTACGCGTGCCCGGGCGCGCTTATTCCGGCGAGAGCTACGTCCTCGACCTGATCGACGGTCTGCTGAACGAGGTGGGGGAGCGACAGCATCGCTTCGACTGTCTGCTCGGTGATCCCGATGTCCATGGGACGCCCGGCGCGCGCGAGAGCGCGTGGACGGACGACCAATTGACCGCACGGCCCGCGCGAAGCGACAATCCATCAGAGCTTGAGCCGGCGAGTGCCGGTACTCGGGAAAGGAATCCCATGGCAAACGACCGCTACGGCTTCCTCGTGATCGAGGAGAGCCTGCCTGAGGGCACGATCGCCCAGCACCGCAACCCGCGACCGAAGGCCGACCGCCACGTCCGCGCACGCCGACGGCGGGTGCCAGCGGTCAAGGCCTTCTTCCGCAGGTCAGCAGGCTCGAGGCAGTCAGCCTGACTCGTTCATGGGTCCCGCCAACGCGGCGGGTCGCCCACCGGCACTGGGTGGCGACCGACGAGTCCGACCGGCGGCGCGGAGCTACTTGCCGGTGGTGCGGTGACCCGACGCGTGCGAGTGACCCCGACGCCCGGCCCCGGGGCCGCTACCCGAGCCGGCCCGGCCGGCAGACCGCGTGCGCCGTATCCGGCGGCGCAGCGCGTCGTCGTGTTCGCCGACCATGCTGCGCTCTCTCAGCGTCTTGGGATGGACGGTGCGAAACAGTGCTCCGCGCTCGGCGTCTGCGACGGCGACTTCCACCTTCACCAAGCTCGGTGCGTGCACGACGATGCCGTCGAGCTCGCCGCCTTCCTCGACGAGCGTCACCAGCTGACCCTCGTGAAATGCCCTCATTCACCGAGCCTACCCGCGAAACCGCGAACGCGCGTGTCGCGCGCGATGGCGGACCCCCGCACTCGCTCGCCTTGGCGACCGTCACGCGGGGTCGCCGGCGACGCGCACTCAACGATCTGAGAGCTCACGGTCCTGCTTCAACCACGCGATGCCCTGGGGCGTCCGGGCCCAGCCGCCATCACGCAACCGCTCCGTGAGGCCCTCCTCGGCCAGCGACTGCAGGTTGATCGGCGTGCGCATGTCGCCGTACCCGCGACCGATCCCTTCGTCGATCTGAGCCACCGGCACCCCGAAGCCCGCCTCCCCACCCGATAGGCGCCACAGCACGTCAAGGACGTGAACGAGGTCTCGCCGGCTCACCT
The DNA here is from genome assembly GCA_963765155.1 of uncultured Actinomycetota bacterium. Lineage (GTDB taxonomy): Bacteria > Actinomycetota > Actinomycetes > Mycobacteriales > Mycobacteriaceae > Mycobacterium. The sequence continues at coordinate 15,088 of CAVXVJ010000022.1, read as the reverse complement.
ACCGATCGTCGCAGACCCGCTCCGTGGGCCGGGCTCGGTGGGACGGCGCGCGGCACGGCTCGGGAACACAGGACCCCTCGCCTCCGATGGTGCACCACTCGCGCCGCGGCCTGCGCCTACGCTCGCAGAGCAACGCAGGAGTGCTGCTCTGCGCGACAACCAGCACTCCCCGCTGGACCTACTAGGCCGACGGGTGCGTCCCGTCGAAGGTTCCTTGAGGAACAGCCCGCCGAGGCTCAACCCACTCGGGGCGCCGATATGGTGTCGAGCCTCGGACCGGGACGGGAGTTGGCATTGCTTCGAGAGGTTGAGCGACAGGACATCTCGATCTTCTTCGAGCAGCAGGACGATCCGGTGGCGAGCGCAAGGGCGGCGTTCCCCGGCCGCGACCGCGCGGCCCATGATGTGCATTGGGCGAAGATTCTCGCGGATGACTCCCTGATCGCACGCACGATCGTCGAGGACGGACACGTCGTAGGGAACATCGGCAGCTGGGTCGCCGATGGCGAGCGCGGCGTCGGATACTGGATCGGTCGCCCCTACTGGGGCCGCGGGTACGCGACCCGAGCGCTCGCCGATCTTGTCGCGGAGGTGCCTGAGCGCCCACTGTACGCCCGAGTCGCCGAGCACAACATCGCCAGCATGCGTGTGCTCGCGAAGTGCGGCTTTTCGGTCGTAGGCGAAGAGCAGTGGTCGGCGATCCTGTCAACGAGATCGTCATGCGGTTAGACGCCTGAAGCTCGGTGATCGATCTCCAGACAGGTACCGCGCGCACGCCCGCTGCGCGTCTCTGCTGTCGCCGGCCACCGGCCCACCGCACGACTCCCCCTCGAATAGCAGCCGCTATGCGTGCATCTCGGGGGCCCGTTGGGAGGCCACCCACCCACCGGCTCGCCGCACACGTCGCAGGGCGGGTCTCCCGATGGCCGATGAGCTCGCGAGTCCTCAAGCGTGGCCGCCAGGTCCCTTCGGCATGACCACAACCTGGCGCGCCTGCGATCTCGGCGCGTAGGTCGGACCCGCGATGAAGTCCAGGTCGCCGCTGTCTCCCGGCTGCCGCGGATCCACGGTGCATTTGCAGTGCGCTGGCGCACATCGTGGCGCGCGGAGCCTCGCCGGATGCAAAAAACCCGCCTTGCGGGCGGGCTTCTCGAGGTACCGCTACGGGGATTCGAACCCCGGTTTCCGCCGTGAGAGGGCGGCGTCCTAGTCCCCTAGACGATAGCGGCAGGAACCGTGCTGGCTCAGGGTAGCGAAGCCGCTCGCGGCCGTCCTGCCGAGGTGGGACACTCGGCTCCATGGGCGGGTTCGCGGTGCCCCTTGTCCGCGCCGTCGCGGGGGTGCTCGCGGCGGTCGCGGCAGTCCCCGCGATGGCGCTCGCGCACGGGCCGTGCGGGTGCCTGGAGCCGGCGTCCGGCCCGCCCGGCACGCGGGTCCGAACGGCCTATCCGATCTACAAGGTGATCTTCAACCCGGATCGGACCGACCTGGCGATCGGGCCCGAGAGCCTCTGGCGCCGGCACCGCGGCGGGGCGGCCGCGTCCTCGCGGGCGCCCGGCGCGGAGACGTCGGGCGGCGGAGTCCCGGTGTGGGTGCTCGCCGCCGCGGTGACGGCCGCGCTGGCCGCCGGCTTTGGGGCGGGGAGCGCCGCCCGAAGGCGGGCGTCCCGCTGAGCACCCGGATCATGCGGCTGAGAGGACTCGAACCTCCACGAGCGTAAAGCTCACGGCCACCTGAAGCCCGCGCGTCTGCCAATTCCGCCACAGCCGCAGAACGGCCACGATGGTATCGCGTCGCCGTCAGGCCTTGACGACCGACGTGCTCGAGAAGCCGGGCGACGTCTTCGCGCCGGTAGAGACGGATCCGCCGCGGCGTACGGCGCGGTCGAAGCCCGAGCGCTCAGACATGTCGCCTCGAAGAGGTCGAGGATGTCCTGCGAGTGGTTCGCGAAGTCGTAGCTGAGGTACTCGTAGCGACCGGTCCGGTTCACGAAGACGCAGCCGTCCGAGCGGATGCAGCCCGCGCAGAAACGCCCAGGGCGCGGCCTCGACGAGCTCCTGCTGCCAGGGCTCCAGCACGATCGGGCGCTCGTGCTTCTTGCCCGCGCCGTGCTGCGGGAACAGGCAGATCAGGTGCGACGAGTAGGCCCACACGACGACCATCCGGCCCTCTTCGGCGACGAGCCGCCCCACCCGGTTGACCGGGAACAGCGCGCGCACGATCGCCTCGGCCTCGTCGACGATCATCGGGTACTTCGCGTCGAGGAAGAGCCGGAGCCGCTGCGAGCGCGCCATCTGCGTGATGTGACCGTCCCCGAGATAGAGACCGAGCAGTTCGGCGTACGGCTCGGGCTCGAGCACGATCGGGCGCGACGGCCGCCGCAGCGCGGGCACGGCTCGCGGGTTCGCTGCGGCGACGTAGCGAGGCTTGCGCCAGTCCCGGACGGTCGTGCGCGGGACCTCCAGCCGGCGGGCGATCTCGCAGTCGTTGAGGCCGGCGGCGACGAGCCGGAGCGCCTCCTCTTGCGTCTCGATCGGTCTCACGAACGTATGTTCGCATATGCGCTCGGACGGAAATGCCTGTGCAAGAAATCCTGCAACCGCAGGAGTTCTCGGTGGTAGAACGACGGCCGCCGAATCGCCTCCGCCCCGTGCGGTGGCGAACGGGGGAACCGGAGCGGCCCGTCAGGGCCGCGGGGGCGAATCGCCGCCGTGTCAGGTGGCGTAGCGCACGCAGCGCGAGCCCGTCAGCTCACCTCGTAGGCGAACGACGGACGCTCGACCACAAAGGAACGAACGGACTTTGCCGACAATGCTGCTGCACGGCCGGAATGGGCCATCCTCGCGCTTGCGCTCGCGCTGGCCACCGCCGGCGCGCTCGCGACGACCGCGACGCTCGCGCCCCGTCGCCCGCGCACGCGGCGGCGAAGCCGCTCAAGAAGGGCTCCAAGGGCGACGCGCGTCCGCAAGGCGCCAGCGCTGGCTCGGCATCCACGCGGACGGGATCTTCGGCAAGGGCACCAGGCGCGCCGTCAAGGCCTTCCAGCGCCGCCACGGGCTGACCGCCGACGGCATCGTCGGCCCGGCCACGTGGGCCGCGCTGCGGCGCGCCGCGCACTCGCGGCGCACGACGTCGCGGCGCACGCAGCAGCGGCGGCGCGACCAAGCGCGGCCGCGTCCGCCTGCTCCAGCGCCGCCTCGGGATCGCCGTCGACGGCATCTTCGGCCCCGGCACGCAGCGCGCCGTCAAGGCCTTCCAGCGCCGCCACGGCCTGACCGCCGACGGCATCGTCGGCCCCGCCACCTGGGCCGCGCTCGGGCACGCGAGCATCACGACCGTCCTCAAGCGCTCCCGCTCGGGCTCCCCGCGCCGCCCCGGCGGCCTGCCGATCCGGGTGCGCCGCATCATCGCCGCCGGCAACCGGATCGCGAGCAAGCCGTACAAGTACGGCGGCGGGCACGGGCAGTGGGACGACTCCGGCTACGACTGCTCGGGCTCGGTCTCCTACGCGCTGCACGGCGCCGGCTACCTGAGCTCGGCGCTGACCAGCGGCGGCTTCATGAGCTGGGGCTCGGCCGGCAGGGGCCGCTGGGTGACGATCTACGCCGCCCCCGGCCACGTCTACATGGTCGTCAACGGGCGCCGCTTCGACACGACGGGCCGCAGCGAGAGCGGCACGCGCTGGCAGGCGAGCGACCGCTCCTCGGCCGGCTACGTCGTCCGTCACCCGCCGGGTCTGTAGGCCGCCCGCAGCACGAGCTCGCAGCCCGCGCGGCGAGCCGCGCCAGTGCCGCCGCACGCGCTCGGGCCCGGCGACGCGCACGATCCAGCGCAGCGTGAGCGCCACGACGATCGCGTCGTCGAGCACCCCGATCACCGGCAGGAAGTCCGGCACGAGGTCGATCGGCGACGCCAGGTAGGCGACGAGCGCGACCAGCGCGAGCTTGCAGCGCCGCCGGCACCTCGCGGTCGCCGAGCAGGCCGCGCGCGAGCACCAGGCAGTCCGGCACGAGCCGCGCGAGCGCGCGCGCCTCGGGCCCGCGGCCGGCGAGCGCGAGGCCGGCGACGAACAGCGCGTAGAGGCCGATCGCGACCAGCGCGGCCACGAGCAGCGGCGAGTCCACGGCGCGGCACGGTAGCGGCCCCGCGGCCATCGGCCGTGAGTAGGCTCCGCCGCACGATGACCGCACTCGCCGACCTCGAGCTGCCGAGCTTCGACTACCTCGACCCCGAGCTGCGCGGCGAGCGCTTCCACCAGCGCGATGGCCGAGCTCGCCGAGCAGGGCTGGCTGGCGACGATGCCGCTCGGCTGCGTGGCCGTCGACCGCGAGGCCGGCGAGTTCTTCCTGCGCAGTCGAAGAGCTTCACGTTCCCGGGCATGAAGATCGCCGAGATCTTCGGCATCGACGACGGCCCGCTGTGCGAGGAGATCCGCCGCAACATCCTCCACATCAACGGCGCCGACCACCGGCGCCTGCGCGGCCTCGTGAACCCGTTCTTCACCCCGCGCGCGGTCGAGAAGCTGGCGCCCGCACATGCGCGGCTTCCTCGAGGAGCTCTTCGACGACCTCGACGGCGCGACGCAGCTGCGACGCGGTCGAGGCGTTCTGCAAGCCCTACCCCTCGCAGGTGATCGCGACCGTGATGGGCGCGCCGCTCGAGGACGCCGGCCGGCTGTGGGACTGGTCGCGCTGGATCCAGCGCCAGTTCGGGATGAACGTCGTCGCCGAGCGCCCGCAGATCGAGGCGGCGGTCGTGGACTTCTACGCCTACGCCGGCGAGCTGCTCGGCCGCCGCCGCGCCGAGCCCGGCGACGACCTGATCTCGGCCCTGATCGCCGTCGAGCAGGAGGGCGACCGGCTCTCCGACGTCGAGACGCTCAACCTCGTGCTCAACGTGCTGGTCGGCGGCGTCGACACGACCCAGAGCCAGCTCGCGCACGCGCTGCGGCTGTTCGCCGAGCACCCCGAGCAGTGGGCGCTGCTCGCCGAGAACCCGCTGCTCGCCCCCGCCGCGGTCGAGGAGGTCGTGCGCTTCGAGCCGATCACGCCGTTCACGGCGCGGATCGCGATGGAGGACGTCACCTACCGCGACGTCGAGTTCCCCGAGGGGACGGTCGTGCTCGTGAGCGCGTTCACCGGCAACCGCGAGGGGACGGGCGAGGGCTTCGACATCACCGCCGACCGCACCGGGGCCAAGCCGCTGACGTTCGGCGCGGGCGTGCACTACTGCCTGGGCGCGAACCTCGCGCGGGCGGAGATGCAGGAGGCGCTCGCCTTCCTCGCGCCGCGGATGCCGGGCCTGGCGCTCGACGGCGACCCGGAGTACGGGTCGATCGACGGGATCTACGGGCTCGACGCGCTGCCGGTCCGCTGGGACGGCTGACTCAGGCGCGGCGCTCGAGCGCGATCACGGCGATGTCGTCGTGCGGCATGCCGGCCGGCGGGCGCAGCGCCTCGATCAGGTGGTCGCAGAGCGCCTCGACCGTGCCCTCGAAGGCCTCGGCGGCGGTGCGCAGCCGCTCGAGGCTCTCGTCGATCGGCTCGCGCCGGCGCTCCACCAGCCCGTCCGTGTAGAGCACGATCCGCTCGCCCGGCGCCAGCTCGGCCTCGCCGTCCGCGACGTCCTCGCGCAGCGCCAGCAGCGGCGTCGAGGCGCCGTCGCGCAGGAAGCGAGGCGGAGCCGTCGGCGGCCAGCTTCAGCGGCGGCAGGTGGCCGGCGCTGCGCGTAGGTGACGCGGGAGAGGTCGGGCGCGATGTGCATCAGCACCACCGTCGCCATGTGGAAGGAGCGCAGCGCGAGCCGGTTGAGCCGCATCGAGCGTGTCCATCGGGCCGCCGGCGGCGCCCTCGATCGCGTACGCGCGCAGCCCGGAGCGCAGCTCGCCCATCAGCGTCGCCGCCCGCAGGCCCTTGCCGGCGACGTCGCCGATCACGATCGCCAGCTCGCCGGACGGGAGCGGGAGCGCGTCGTACCAGTCGCCGCCGACCTCGACGCCGGCGCCGGGCAGGAAGCGCGCCGCCAGCTCGATCCCCTCGATCGCCGGCAGCGTCTCGGGCAGCAGGCTGCGCTGCAGCGTCTCGGCGATCCGGCGCTCGCGCTCGACGATCCGCGCGCGCCCGATCGCCAGCGCCGCGCGCTCGGCCGCCGGGACGAGCAGCGCCAGGTCCGTCCTCGCCGAAGCGGTCGAGCTCGCTCCGAGGAGACGTGCAGGACGCCGATGACCTCGTCGTCCAGCGTCAGCGGGACGCCGGCCATCGACCGCGAGCTCTCGCGCAGGTACGCGCTGTGCACCTCGACCTTCGAGAGGTCGCGCACGATGCGCGGCGCGTTCTCGGCGGCGATCCGGCCCGCCACGCCCGCGCCGACCGGCACCCGGATCTCGTCGAGCGCCACGTCGTCGAGCCCGACCGCGGCGCGCGCGACCAGCACGTCGCGGTCGTCGTCGAGCAGCAGCAGGACCGCGCGCGGGGAGCCGACGGCGCGGGCGATGATCCGCAGCACCTCGTCGAGCAGGTCGTCGAGGCGCAGGTTGCTCAGCCCGGCGGCCGAGATCGCCTCGAGGTTGAAGATGCGCTCGGCGGCGTCGCGCAGCTCCTGGCGCTGGCGCACGAGCTCGCGGTGCGCGACGACCAGCTCGTCGTTGAGCTCGAGGACCTTCTCGACGAGGTGCTCCTGCTCGCCGATCGCCGGCTCGGCGACGAGCAGGATCGCGTCGCCGATGCGCTTGAGCCAGACCTGGCGGTCGATGGCGCCCTCCGCGCCGCGCGACGTGAACGCGAACGTCGCGCCCGTCCACTCGGGCCCGGCGCCGGTCAGCCGGCGCGCGAACGCGTCGCGCTGGGCGGGCTGGATCAGCTGGTCGAGCGCGGCGCCGGGGAGCGGGCCGCCGGCGAGCCGCTCGAGCGCCGGGTTGGCGCCGAGCACGGTCCCGTCGGGCGCCACCGACGCGGCGAGCATCGCCCTGCTCTCCCAGGTGTAGCCCTCGATCCGCTCGCTGATCATGGCGACGCGCGGGAAGCGCTCGCGGACGGCGGCGGCCGCCGCCTCCGCGTCGCCCGCGTACGCGTCGGCGCCGGTGCGCAGCGCCCGCTCGGCGGAGCCGCCGAACGCCTGGCCGCCGACGAGCACCCACGGCGCCGGGTCGAGGCCGCGCAGGGCGGCGCAGACCTCGGCGACCTGCGGCACCCGCTCGGGCAGCGCGGCCGACAGCGCGACGAGCGTCGCGCCCTGCTCGGCCGCGAGCGCGGCGAGGTCCTGGCCCGGGGTGAGCTGGCCGAGGAAGGCGACGCGCCAGCCGTCGGCCTCGAGGAAGTCCGACACCATCCGCCCGCCGACGGCGTGCAGCTCGTCGCTCACGCACGCGACGATCGCGCTGCCCGCGCGCACGCGCCGGGGTCCCTCGGACAGGCTCTCGGCCAGCCGCGCCATCGCGGACTGCGTGGCGGCGGTGGCGAGGTGCTCCTGCGCGATCGAGATCTGCGCGTGCGACCACCGGCGCCCGATCTCGTAGAGCGTCGGCTGCAGCACGCCCAGGTAGATCCGGCGCACCGGCATACCTGCGGCGATCGCCTCGTCGAGCACCGTCGCGGGCGCCGGCGAGATCGGAGTCGAGCAGTGCGCCCGAGATAGCCGTCGCGCACCTGCTCGGGCAGAGCCGCCGAGCGCCGGTGCTGGGGTGTCCGCCCGCATCTGCGGCCACTTTACCCACTCACCCGCGGGCGGCCAGACCCACTAGCGTTCGCACTGGCATGTACGTGTCGATGTCCCGCCTGCGCGTCCCGGCCGAGCGCGCCGGGCAGCTCGTGACCGCGTTCCGCTCGCGCGTCGGGCTCGTCGACGGCGCGGACGGCTTCGTCGACCTGCAGGTCTGGCAGTCCGACCGCGACGAGGGCGAGCTGATCATGGTCAGCCGCTGGCGCGACCGCGACGCCTTCAAGCGCTACATGCGCTCCGCCGAGCACCGCGTCTCGCACGACCGGATCGACCCGGACCTGCAGGCGGCGATCAAGCTCGAGCGCCTCGAGCACCTCCACACGTACGAGGTCGTGGCGGAGTGACCGACCGCCGCACCCAGCCCCCGGGCGGCTGGCCGCCGCCGGAGCACGCGACGCTCGACGGCGCCCGGTGGCGCTGCTGCCGCTGGCCGCGGCCGTCTCGGAGCGCTACTTCCAGCGCTACCCCGAGGACCTCGAGCGCTACGGCGACCTCGCCCGCCAGTGGGAGGTCCACGACACCCAGCACCTGCTCAACTGGGCGATCGGCGACGTCGAGGGCCACGTCGACCTCGAGCAGCAGGTCGGCTGGCTCGCGGGCGTGCTGGAGGCGCGCGACTTCCCGATCGAGCACCTCGCCGGCAACCTCGAGCTCGCCGCCGAGACCGTCGAGGACGAGCTCGACGACGCGGGCGCGCTCGCGGGCCGCCTGCGCGACGCGGCCGCGCACGTGCGCGGCCGCGAGAGCTTCCTGTCCTAGCCGAGGTCGAACCAGACGTGCATGCTGGCGTGCTTGACGCCCCAGTCGTCCGCGATGCGGTCGACGAGGTGCAGCCCGTAGCCGCCCGCCGGCGCCCTCCGGCCTCGCGCAGCGCGGGCGTGTCGCCGCCGCCGGCGTCGGAGATCGTGAAGCGGCCCGGAGGTCGTCGCCCGTCTCGACGTGCAGCTCGACCGGCCCGCTGCCGTACTTGACGGCGTTCGTGACCAGCTCCGAGACCAGCAGCGTCGCGTCCTCGGTGCGCTCGCCCCGAGCAGCGGCTTGAGGCCGCGGACCATCGTGCGGGCCCGCGCCGGCGCGTCGACATCGCGCTCGAGTGCGAGGGTGAGCTGAAGCATCGGGCGTGTTGTATACCCTGCCCGCCGCATGACTCGACCTCCGGATTTCAGGATCCTGACCGACCGGTCGGGCTCCCGGGTCGAGATCGCGATCCACGGGGAGCTCGACCTCGCCACCGCGCCGCAGCTGACGACCGCGTTCGAGCGCGTCTCCGAGCTCGACGGGATCGAGCTCGCGGTCGTCGACCTGCGCAACCTCGAGTTCCTCGACTCCACCGGGCTGGAGGCGATCATGCAAGTTCGAGGCGCGCTCGCGCGAGCGGGGCGTCGATGCTCGCCGTGGTGCGCGGCCCGCGCGCGGTCGAGCGCCTGTTCTCGGTGATGCAGCTCGACCAGAAGCTGCGGATCGTCGACGACCCGGCCGACGCCTAGTGTCGACCGTCAGGCCGCGTCGCGGAGGCCGTCGCCCGGCGCCGCGGCGTCGTTGAGCGTGTCGAGCGCCTGGCGGATCAGGCGCGAGACGTGCATCTGCGAGAGCCCGACGCGCTCGCCGATGGCGGCCTGCGTGAGCTCCTCGTTGAAGCGCAGCCGCAGGATCGTGCGCGAGCGCTCGTCGAGGCGCGGCCAGCGCGGAGTCGACGGTCAGGATCGCGCTCGACGTCCTCGAGGCGCTCGTCGTCGGCGCCGAGCATGTCGGCCAGCGAGGCGCCCTCGTCCTCGTCGGAGCCCATCGGGCGCGTCGAGCGAGCTCATGCGGTTGGCGCCGGCGGCGTCGCGGGCCTCGAGCAGCTCCTCGACGGTGCAGTCGAGGCGGTCGGCGAGCTCGGCGGCCGTCGGCGCGCGGCCGAGCTCGAGCTGCAGCGCCGCCTCGGCCTTGGCGACCTTGATCGCGAGCTCCTGCAGGTCGCGCGGCACGCGCAGCGCCCACGTGTGGTCGCGGAAGTGGCGGCGGACCTCGCCCGAGATCGTCGGGACGGCGTAGCTGGTGAAGCTGGTACCCGCGGTCGGCGTCGAAGCGGTCGATCGCCTTCACGAGGCCCGAGCGCCGCGACCTGCTCGAGGTCCTCGAAGGGCTCGCTGCCGCCGCGGTAGCGCGCGGCGACGTGGCGGGCGAGCGGCAGATAGCGATCGACCAGCCACGCCCGGTCCTCCGGGCGTCGCTCGCGCGGCGTAGCGGCGCATGCGCGCCTCGTCGGTCGCATGGTCGTGTGGCGTTCGGCTGCGTGGGGCCGATGCCGGGGCGGTCAAGGGAGCCTCCGATCCGTTCGCCTGCGGCCCATCCCACGGTATCCACCCGCCGGCGTGGCTCCGGCGGGGTCGGCGAGCTCAGCGGTAGTCGAGCTCGAACCAGACGCGGGTGCGCCGGTTCTCGCGCGTCACGCCCCAGCGGCGCGTGAGCTGCTCGACGAAGAAGAGGCCGAAGCCGCCCTCCTCCTCGGTGTCCAGCGCGCGCGGGCGCGGCGCGAGGCCGGGCCCGTCGTCGGTGACCTGCACGCACAGGAACTCGGGCTTGGGCGTGACGGCGAGGTCGATCCGCTCGCCGTCGGCGCCGTGGCGCAGCGCGTTGGTCACGAGCTCGGAGACGATCAGCCGCAGGCTCTGCGCCTGGTCGGGGTCGAGCAGCCCGCGCGTCACCCCGGCGGCCCAGCGGCGCGCCTCGGCGACGGCGCCGGGCAGGGCGTCCAGCGTCCGCGTCATCCGCTCGCCGGGTGCCTCGACCGCCGCCGTCATGCCAGGAAATGTAGCTTCCCGCGCGTGACGCGTCATAGCGCACACCGATCTGTCACACCTGCGGCGTCCAGCACGACGGCAGCCGAGCGCCCGCCCGAGCTGTGCGCGATCTGCGCCGACGCGCGCCAGTGGGTGCCGCAGGACGGGCAGCGCTGGACGACGATGGAGGCGCTGCGCGCGACGCACGTCAACGCGGTCCGCCGCGACGGCGAGCTGGTCGGGATCGGCACCGAGCCGCGGTTCGCGATCGGCCAGCGCGCGCTCGTGGTCCCGAGCGCGATCGGCAACGTGCTGTGGGAGTGCGTGACGCTGCTCGACGACGCGACGGCGGAGGCGGTGGAGGCGCTCGGCGGCCTCGCCGCGATCGCGATCTCGCACCCGCACTACTACGCCTCGATGGTCGACTGGGCGCACCGCTTCGGCTGCCCGGTGCTGCTGCACCGCGACGACGCGGACTGGATCATGCGCCCCGACCACGCGATCGAGCTGTGGGATGGCGAGACGCGCGAGCTCGGCGGGCTGACGCTGCTGCGCCTCGGCGGGCACTTCGCCGGCGCGACGGTGCTGCACCGGCCCGACGGCGACGGGACGCTGCTCAGTCCGGCGACGTCGTGCAGGTGATCCCGGACCGGGAGTGGGTCTCGTTCATGTACTCCTATCCGAACCTGATCCCCCTGCCCGCGGCCGAGGTGCGGCGGATGGCGGCGGCGCTGGAGCCGTACGCGTTCGAGCGCATCCAGGGCGCCTGGTGGGGTACGACGATCGCGCGCGACGGGAGCGCGATCGTGCAGCGCTCCGCCGAGCGCTATATCCGCGCGCTTGCCGGCGATCTGCCCGAGTTAGTACGGGTAGCCGTACCAATCGGCGGGTACTGCCCGTACCATGGGTGCAGTGACCGAGATGGGGAACGCGCTCGCCGGCGCCTCCGTGGGCTGGCTCGCACTCGGCGTCCTGCTGCACCTGGCCAACCAGGCCGTGCGCGGGCGCGGGTGGTTCGCGATCGTGCGCGCCGCGAGTCCCGGCGACGAGGCCTGCGCCGCCGCGACGCGATCCTCGCGTGGGTCGCGGGCGCCGGAGCGGGCGGCGTCGTGTCCGCGCGCGGCGGCGACGTCGTGCGCGTGCTGCTGGTGGGCCGCCGCGCCCAGGACACGCGCAGCTCGGTGCTCGCCGGCACGCTCGTCGCCGAGGCGGCGGGCGACGCGCTCGTCGGTGCCGCCGTCATCGGCCTCGCCGTGGCGCTGGGCGCCGCACCCGCGTTCGGGCTGCCCGGCCCGGCCACGCTCGCCGCGGCCGGCGGCGCGCTCGCGCTGCTCGCCGCCGTCGCGCTCGTCCTGCGCCGCCGCGGCGGCCGCGTGGGCCGGATCGCCGCCGGCGTCGGCCGCGGCTGCGCCCCGCTCGGGCATCCCGCGACGTTCGCCCGCCGCGTGCTCCCGTGGCAGGCCGGCTCGCGCGCGCTGCGCGCGGCCGCCATCTGCTGCTTCCTGCTCGCCTTCTCGCTGCCCGCCGGCGCCGCCGCGGTGCTGCTGGTGATGCTCGCCCAGAGCGGCGGGCGCCTGCTGCCGCTCGCCCCCGCGTCGGCCGCGGCGTCGGTCGCGATGCTCGCCGCGGGCTTCGGGCCCGGCCACCGGCACCAGCGTCCACGCCGCCGACGTCGCCGCGTTCATGCTCGGCATGAGCCTGCTGCTCACGCTCGCCGGCGCCGTGCTCGCGATCGCCGTCATCTGCGCCGGCGCGGACCGCGCCGCGTCTGGCGCGCCCTGCGCCCGCGCCGCCGCACCCGGCGGCCGCCGCCCCAGCGCGGCTGAGGTACACCGCCACCCGGGGTGCGGTTCGCCGCACGCGTGGACTGGAGCCTGCTCCGTGGAGGCGCCCCTGCGGCGCCCGTAGGTTCAGCCTATGTCCACCTTCACCTATCCCGCACCCGCGCCGAGCCGGGTCCTGCGGCTCCCGCGGCTGTCGCGCGGAGGGGCGCAGGTGGCTCTCTTCTTCCTCGCGTACCTCGTCTACTCCGGCGCCCGCTACTTCACGATCGGCGACCTCGGCGACGCCACCGCCAACGCCCACTGGATCGTCCGCCTCGAGGACACGCTCGGCGTCGGCATCGAGAGCGCCGTGCAGACCGCGCTCAGCGGCACCGCCGTCCTGTGGGCGCTCAACCACGTCTACCTCGCCGCCCAGCTCGTCGTGCTCCCCGGCGCCCTCTGGCTGCTGCACCGCAAGGCGCGCCCGCACTACGTGCGCCTGCGCAACACCGTGCTCGCCACCTGGCTGCTCTCGATCCCGGTCTACGGCCTCTTCCCCGTCGCCCCGCCGCGACTGGCCGACATCGGGATGGTCGACACGATCTCCAGCCAGACCGGCTTCGCGATGGACTCGAGCCTGACGACCTCCTTCTACAACGAGCTCGCCGCCGTGCCGAGCCTGCACGTCGGCTTCGCGTTCGCGATCGGCATCGTCGTCGCGTCCGCCACCTCCAACCGCTGGCTGAAGGTCGCCGGCCACCTGTGGGGCCCGACCGTCGCCCTGGCCGTCGTCGCGACCGGCAACCACTACGTGTTCGACATCGTCGCCGGCATGGTCGCCGCCGCGATCGGCTACGGACTCGGCGCGCTCGTGGCGAAGGGAACCAAGGCCGTCGTCTAGAACCAGACGGCGTGGACCGGGACCTCAAGGCCGTCGAAGACGCGGAGGTCCGGCTCGAGTCGCGAAGCCGCGAGCGCCAGGAGCAGGGCGCGCGCCGGGACCGCCGGCGGCGCCTCATCGCCCTGGCTGATCTGCCTCGTCCCGCTCCCCGCCCTCGGCGCCGGCCTGCTGCTGGCGATCATCGACGGCTCGGGCGGCGACCTGCGCGAGCTCTCCACCGCCACCTCGGTGGCCGTGATCGCCGGCTGCCTGCTCGTGCCCGCGCTGCTCTCGGGCTGGATCGGCCGCCGGCACGGCCGCGTCGACGCCGTGCTGTGGGCGCTCGTGACGCTGGCGGTCGAGCTGGCGCTCGTGTTCGGGCTCGGGTTCGCCGTGCTCGACCTCGGGCCCTAGGATCGGTCCGATGGCCACCACGACGCCTTCCACCCGCCTGCTGGACAACTACGTCGCCGGCCGCTGGACCCCCGCCACCGGCGACGACGCGCTCGACGTCACCAACCCCGCCACGGGCGAGATGCTCGCCCGCGTGCCGCTGTCCGCCGCCGCCGACCTCGACGCCGCCGTGAGCGCCGCCCGCGCCGCGCTGCCGGAGTGGCGCGCGCGTGAGCGCGATCGGCCGCGCCCAGCAGCTGTTCGCGCTGCGCGAGGGCCTCGTCGAGCGCCGCGAGGAGCTCGCCCGCTCGGTCACGACCGAGATGGGCAAGACGCTGCCCGACGCCCGCGCCGAGGTCGCGCGCATGATCGAGATGGTCGAGTGCGCGTGCGCGCTGCCGACCACGATGCAGGGCCGCGTGCTCGAGGACGTCGCGCGCAACGTCGACGCCGAGACGATCCGCCAGCCGGTCGGCGTCTGCGCCGCGATCGTGCCGTTCAACTTCCCGGCGATGGTGCCGTTCTGGTTCCTGCCGTTCGCGATCGGCTGCGGCAACACGTTCGTGCTCAAGCCCTCCGAGCAGGTCCCGATGACGCAGCAGATCGCCTTCGAGGTGATCGACGGGCTCGGCCTGCCGCCGGGCGTCGTGAACCTCGTCAACGGCGGGCGGGAGATCGTCGAGGGCATCCTCGACCACCCGGGCATCGACGCCGTCTCGTTCGTCGGCTCGGCGCCCGTGGCGCGGATCGTCTACGAGCGCGCGGCCGCCGCCGGCAAGCGCGTGCAGGCGCTCGGCGGGGCCAAGAACCACATGGTCGTCATGCCCGACGCCGTGATCGACAAGACGGTCGACGGCATCATCGGCTCGGCGTTCGGCGCCGCCGGCCAGCGCTGCATGGCCGGGCTCGGTCGTCGTCACGGTCGGCGAGGCGCACGAAAGCTGCTCGGCCCGCTGAAGCGAGGCGACCGAGAGGCTGCGCGTCGGCGACGGCCTCGAGGAGGGCGTCGACGTCGGCCCGCTCGTCTCCGAGTCGGCGCGCGACCGGATCCGCGGCGGATCGACAAGGCCGGCGCGGAGGGCGCGGCGATCATCGTCGACGGGCGCTGACGCCGACGGACCCGACGGGCGCGTTCGTCGGCCCGACGATCATCGACGACGTCACGCCCGGCATGGAGGTCGCCGCGCGAGGAGATCTTCGGCCCGGTGCTCTCGATCATCCACGTCGACTCGCTCGACGAGGCGATCGAGCTCGTCAACGGAGCCGCTTCGGCAACGGCACGTCGATCTTCACCGAGTCCGGCGCCGTCGGTCCGGCGCTACCGCCACGAGGTCGAGGCGGGCATGGTCGGCGTCAACATCGGCGTCGCCGCGCCCGTCGCGTTCTTCCCGTTCTCGGGCTGGAAGGACTCGTTCCTCGGCGACCTGCACGCGCACGGCGGCGACGCGGTCGACTTCTACACGCGCAAGAAGACCGTCACGTCGCGCTGGTTCTCCGGCGGCCAGGGCAGCGGGGCCTACTTCGTCGAGCGGTGATCTCCCTCGCGGCCGGGCCCGCTGGAGGCCGGCTTC
>CAVXVJ010000021.1:0-64517 GCA_963765155.1 uncultured Actinomycetota bacterium | reverse complement strand
TTCTCCCATGCGCCGAGGGGAGCCTGGTGCTCGCGGTCGGCAACGATCGCCAATTCACGGCTCTGTGCAACGTGCTCGGCGCACCGGACATGGCCGCGGATGAACGGTTCGCCACCAACCCGGCACGGGTGCGGCACCGCGAACAGTTGCGCACCGCGCTGACGCCGTTGCTCGCCTGCCGGACAGCCCCGGACTGGGCTCAGATCCTTACCGGCGCACGGGTGCCGGCGGGTGTAGTCAACGACATCGCCGACGCCTTCGCGCTCGCGAAGAGCCTCGGCCTCGATCCCATCGTTGACGTTCCACGCGACGACGGCAGCACGGTTTCCTTGTGCCGCAACCCAATTAACCTGTCGGCGACACCACCGGTCTATCGATCTGCACCCCCGCCATTACAACTGCGCGACGACCAGTTCGGCGACTGCCCGCATTCCGGCGGCATTGGGGTGCAGCGGCGCAGGCCTAGCCGGTAGCGGCAAACCGAATTTCGTCGTCCAGGGCTCCGCTGACCAGGCGTGGTGCTCGTGGCTGGCCTGCGCGACGCGCACCACCCCGCATCCGGTGTCGCCGGCCGCCTCGGAGGTGAGCCGCTCCAGGGTGTCAGCGAGGTGGCGCCCGACAGTGAGATCGGTTTCCGACAGCGGCGGCGCCGGCGTGCCCGGCGGCGGCAGCAGCGTCAGGTAGTCGACGAACAGCACCTTGGCCCGCGGCGACTGCTGGCGCAGTGTGCGTCCGACCTCCTTGAGGGAGTCGGCCACGTCGACCAGCGCGTGGTCGCGGGCAGCAGGGTCGAGTTGTCGGCGCAACACGCAGCCCAGCACCGGCAGTGAGCGTGCCAGGCGCGGCAAACCCGCGGCGAACAGGAACTGCACGTAGCCAACGTCATTGCCGCCGATCGTCACGGTCACCAAATCTTCGGACCCGTCCAGTGCATCGATCTGCGGCTGAGCGCCGTTTTGCGAGTCGGTGAGCACGTTGGCGGTGGTAGCACCGGAATACGTCACGTCGACGAGGTCAAGGCCGAGTTTCTCGGCGACCAGATGCGGGTAGTTGCACGCGGAGCGGCCCGCGCGAAACGGCGCGCCATCGGCGGACGGACGGATACCCGGGCCGGCCGCCATCGAACTGCCCAGTGCGACATAACGACTCATAAGGAGGGGCTCGACGCCTGCGCCCAGAACCGTTTCGGAATCCGGCCGGCCTGCCGCGCGAGGTATCCGGCGGTTACGGCGGCGGCCATCGCCGCGGCCATTTTCGGGGGGTCGGCGGCCCTGGTCACCGCGGAGGCGAGCAGCACGGCGTCGCAGCCCAACTCCATCGCCAGCGCCGCGTCGCTCGCGGTGCCGATGCCGGCGTCGAGCACCACCGGCACCCCGGCCTGCTCGACGATCATCTCGATGTTGTGCGGGTTGGCGATGCCCAGCCCGGTGCCAATCGGTGAGCCCAAAGGCATTACCGCGGCGCAGCCGGTGTCCTCGAGCCGCCGGGCCAGCACCGGGTCGTCGTTGGTGTAGGGCAGCACGACGAAGCCGTCGTCGACCAATCGCTCTGCGGCCCTGACTAATTCGACGGCGTCGGGCAGCAGGGTGCGTTCGTCGGCGATGACCTCGAGTTTGACCCAGTCGGTGCCGAGCGCCTCGCGAGCCAGCTGCGCGGTCAGCACCGCCTCGGCGGCACCACGGCAGCCGGCCGTGTTGGGCAGCGGCGTGATGCCGAGCCGGTGCAGCAGATCCAGCACGCCGGTGCCGCCCTCGGTGTCGACGCGTCGCATCGCGACGGTGGTCAATTCGGTGCCTGACGCGATAAGGGCTCTTCCAGCACGCTCAGGTTCGCCGCGCCGCCGGTGCCGAGGATCAGCCGCGAACCGAAGCTGCGCCCGGCGATCGTCAGCTTGTTGTTGTCAGCCACCCTGCACCGCCGTCACCACTTCCACCCGAGCGCCGTCGGCCAGCGTCGTCTCCCATTCCGATCGGGGCAGCACCGACCAGTCGACCGCGACGGCGATGCCCTTCTGCGGGAAGCCAAGGCGGTCCAGCAGCGCGGCGACGGTCGTCTGCTCGTCGACTTCGACGGCTTCGTCGTTGACGGTGATCTTCATCGCGCACCCACTAAACCAGCTTCGGGCAGCGGGGCGCCGTTGAGCTCGCCGATGATGGCCTCGGCGGTCCACGGCGCCAGCAGGAATCCGCTGCGTCCATGGCCGGCCGCGACCAACGTGCGCTCGTCGAGCCTGCCGACGATGGGCAGGTTGTCGGGCGTCATCGGGCGCAAACCCGCGGCGCATTCGGCGAATTCGTACTCGCCAAGCGCCGGCACCACGGCGCATGCGTCGTCGAGCAGCTCACGGACACCCGTCACGGCGGGCGCGGTGTCGCGGCCGTGCTCGTACTGGGTCGCACCGACGACCACGCCGTCGTGCCGTGGTACCAGGTACACCTGACGGCCGTGCACTCGGGCGCGGATGACGCGCTGCGGCACCGGCATACAGCCGCGCCGCCAGCGCAGCCGCAGCACCTCGCCCTTGACCGGCCGTATCGGCAGGCCGGGCCACAAGCTCGGCGCGTCAATGCCGTTGGCGATCACGACGGCTTCTGCCTGCACTGCCGCCAGCTCCGTGACGGGCGGCGCCCACTGCACGCCGAGGCGTTCACAATGCGCGGCCAGCGCGTCGACCACGGCCCGATTGTCAACCGCCAGTTCGGTTTCCGCGCGGAATCCATGCCGGATGCCTTGGGCGAGCAGCGGTTCGATGTCGCGAGCAGCCGACGTCGGTGTCACGGGGTGGCCCTGGGCGGCCAGCCATTCGCCGACGGTCTTCAGGTCGGCGGCGTCGGCCCGGTCGACGGCGACGACGAGCGATTCCCGTGCGGTGACAACGTCGTCGGGCAGACCATCCAGAAAACCTGCGTGCCAGAGGGCCAGCGACGCGAGCCCCAATTGCAGGAGGCGTTCCTCACCGGGCCAGCCTTCGCTGTGCGGGGCCAGCATGCCGCCGGCCACCCACGACGCGCCGCGCTCGTCGCTGCGGTGCACGCGGACGGCCCATCCGTCCTGCGCAGCGCGGCGTGCAACGGACAAGCCGATGACGCCGCCGCCGACGACGGCCAGTGATCCTGGGGGCATTTCCCTCCCTTCGCCGGCATGACCCGGATCAGGTGTGACGGTAAGGGCAGGAACGTGCCCACTCTCAGTCCTCGGTCCGGGGACTCCCGTGTCGGGTTTCCAGACTACTCGCGCGATACATGGGCAGGCGGTTGTGTCCGAGGGGTATGTGTGTTCGCGGCCAATGTCATCAAATGATGACGGCCCAGGCAGCATATATCCCCGGCCTAAGACACGTCCGCGCGCCGTCCGCAACTACGACGGAACCTTCGCTCGATCTCCCGGTGGGTGTCTCGAGAAACTTCGTCAACAAATGATGACATCGAACCCGGGAGTGGTGGTGCCCCGGCAGAGAACAACCTGCGGCGCGCTAGTTTCGCGGGGTGCACAAACCTCGTGAGCGACTGGCCACCGCATCGCTGTATCTGTGCACCGACGCCCGACGCGAGCGCGGTGACCTGGCGCAATTCGCCGACGCCGCGCTGGCCGGTGGGGTCGACATCATCCAGCTGCGCGACAAAGGGTCGCCAGGCGAGCAGCAGTTCGGCCCGTTGGAGGCACGCCAGGAACTGGAGGCGCTGGCCATCCTCGCCGACGCGGCGCGGCGCCACGACGCGCTGCTGGCGGTCAACGACCGCGCCGATATCGCGTTGGCGGCGGGCGCCGACGTGCTTCACCTCGGCCAGGACGACCTGCCGCTGACGGTGGCGCGGGACATCCTCGGCGCGGAAACGCTGCTCGGGCGCTCCACCCACGACCTCACCCAGGTGAAGGCCGCCATCCACGAGAACGTCGACTACTTCTGCGTCGGCCCCTGCTGGCCGACGCCGACGAAACCGGGCCGTCCGGCTCCGGGTCTGGACCTGGTCCGCGCGACGGCCGAATTGGCAACCCACAAACCTTGGTTCGCTATCGGAGGGATCGATGAGCAGCGACTGCCCGAGGTGCTGGCCGCGGGTGCCCGCAGAATCGTGGTGGTACGGGCAATCACCGGAGCCGACGATCCACGCGCCGCCGCGCAGCAACTCAAGATGTTGCTTACTGCTGCCCGTTGACCACGAGCGGAATCGTCGCCGCCACCGAACGCAACCGCTGCCAGCTGGCCGCGAATCCGGGGTGCAGCGGCAACTCGGCCACCTCGTCCTCGGCGACCCAGCGCAGCTCCGAGCTCTCGCGGTTGGGCACGGTCTGCAGCAGCTCCGGCGCGTCGGCGATGACGGTGGTGTAGCTCCAGCAGGCGCCGTTGGTCCCCGCGATCTCGGCGGTGATCACGGTGGCGCGCACGGTCAGCTGGTCGGCGGCCAGCCCCGCCTCCTCATGGGCCTCACGGACCGCGGCCTGCTCGGCGGTCTCATGGCTGTCGCGCGCGCCACCGGGCAGACCCCATGTGCCGCCCTGATGACTCCACGGCGCCCGGTGTTGCAACAACACCGCGGCCGAACCGTCGGATTGCGGCGCCCGCAGCAGGAGACCGGCCGCGCCGTGCCTGCCCCAAAAGGCCGCGCCGGTGTCGGACACCACCCAGCCGTCACCGTCGCCACGCACGCGTTCAAGGAATAGGGCCGCGCGAGCTCGCCCTGAAACTCTTAGAATTCTTTTATAGAGTTGCAAACGGTCGGGAAAGTAGCCGGAAAGGGGAGGTCCGCTCACACGTGACTGTGGAGTTGGCGCACCCGTCGACCGAGCCACTGGCGTCGCGGTCGCCGACAACACCAGCGCACCCGCGCTGGTGGTTCCTTTGGACTACCCCGGGCCGGATCCTGACCATCGGGGTCGTTCTGTCGGCGCTCGTCGTTGCCAGCGCGTTTGCCACATCGACGACCATCAACGATCGCCAAGAGGCGCTCACCACCGTTCTTAATCACACCGAGCCGTTGTCGTTTGCGGCCGGCCAGCTGTACACGACGCTGTCGGTGGCCGACGCCGCGGCGGCCACCGCGTTCATCGCCGGCGCCGAGCCGCGCGATGTCCGGCAGCGCTACGAGCAGGCGATCACCGACGCGTCCGTCGCCGTCACGCGCGCGTCGAGTGGGCTGACCGACGAGCCGATGGTGCAACTGCTCGGCCGGGTCAACGCCCAATTGGCCGTCTACACCGGGCTGATCGAAACGGCACGCACCAACAACCGGGCAGGCAACCCCGTCGGCTCGTCCTACCTGTCCGAGGCGTCGTCGTTGATGCAGACGCAGATCCTGCCCAACGCGCAGCGGCTCTACGAGGAGACCTCGGCGCGGGTGGACGCAGAGACGACCGCGTCGACAAGGATTCCTGGACCCGTCATTCTCGTGGTGCTCGCGGCGCTGTTGTTCGGCGCCTTCGCAAACCGCTGGCTGGCCCGTCGAACGCGTCGGCGAGTGAATATCGGATTTGTCGCCGGCGGAGTGGCCGTGCTGATTATGTTGATGTGGGTGGGCACGGCGCTGGTGATCTCGACGGCGGACAGCCGCAGCGCGAAAGACACTGCGGCGGAATCCCTCAAGACCGTCACCAACCTCGCGATCACGGCGCAGCAGGCGCGTGCCGACGAGACGCTGGCATTGATCCGGCGCGGCGACGAGAATGTGCGTAAACAGTCCTACTACCAACGCATCGACATGATGCAGCAGCAACTGTCCGGATACCTCGCCCGCGAGGACGCGGTCGACAAAAGTGACCTTGCCGACGCCGAGGATCTGCTGACGCGATGGCGAGCGGCCGACGACCGGATCAACGCCTACATCGCGGTCGGCAATTACCAGGCCGCGACGCAGGTGGCGCTCGGCACCGGCGAGGACGACTCCACGCCGGCGTTCGACAAACTCGACGAGGCGCTGAGCAAGGGCATCGAAGAGAGCCGCAGCCAGTTGCGCAACGACATCCTCAACGCCCGCCGCGTGCTGTCCGGCGCGACCGTCGGCGCCGCGGTGCTGTCGGTGGTCGCGGCGGTGGCGGTGGCGCTGGGGTTGTGGCCTCGATTGAGTGAGTATCGATGAGGCGTTGGTGGGTCGTGCTCGCCGCGGCGGTGGTGTTGACCGGTTGCGGGCAGGCGGCGTCGGTGGCGCCCGTGCCGAGCGTGACGCTTGCGCCGCCGGCACCGGCAGGCATGGAGGAAATGCCGCCCGAGCCGGCGAGCGCTCCGACCGAGCCGGACGAAGACTGCGACCGCACCGCGAGCCTGCGCCCGTTCACCAGTAAGTCCGCGGCGGACGACGCCGTCGCGAACATCCGCGCGCGCGGCCGGTTGATTGTCGGGCTCGACATCGGCAGCAACCTGTTCAGCTTCCGTGACCCGATCAGCGGCGAGATCACCGGTTTCGACGTGGACATCGCCGGCGAGATCGCCCGCGACATCTTCGGTAGCCCGTCACAGGTCGAGTACCGGATCCTGTCGTCGGCCGACCGCATCGCCGCGCTGCAGAACAATCAGGTCGACGTGGTCGTCAAGACCATGACCGTCACCTGCGAGCGCAAGAAGCAAGTCAACTTCTCCACGGTCTATCTGAACGCGAACCAGCGGATCATGGCGCCGCGCGATTCGACGATCTCGCAGCCCTCCGACCTGTCGGGTAAGCGGGTGTGCGTGGCGAAAGGGACGACGTCGCTGCAGCGCATCCAGCAGATCACGCCGCCGCCGATCATCGTCGGGGTGGTGACGTGGGCCGACTGCCTGGTGGCGTTGCAGCAGCGCCAGGTCGACGCGGTCAGCACCGACGACTCGATCCTGGCCGGGCTGGTGGTCCAGGATCCGTACCTGCACATCGTCGGGCCCAGCCTGAACGAGGAGCCCTACGGCATCGGCATCAATCTGCAGAACACCGGGCTGGTGCGCTTCGTCAACGGCACGCTGGACCGCATCCGCCGTGACGGCACCTGGAACACGTTGTACCGCAAGTGGTTAACGGTGCTCGGTCCCGCGCCGGCGCCCCCAGTCGCGAGGTATGTCGACTGATGGCCGAGCAACGTCAGGACGATTTCGAGGAAGAGGCCGGTCCGGGAACACAACCGGCCAGCTTCGACGACATGGGCATGGACTCGATGTCCACCATGCGGCCGATGGCCACCCAGGCGGTGTTCCGCCCGCACTTCGACGACGATTCCGATTCCCTGGGAGCCGGCAACGGCGACACCGAACCGCAGGAGCATGCGACGACGGCCACGCGCAAGCTGTCGCCGACGCGCCGGCTCGGCGGTGGTCTGGTGGAGATTCCGCGGGTGCCCGCCAAGGACCCTCTCCAAGCCCTGATGACCAATCCGGTGGTGGCCGAGTCGAAACGGTTCTGCTGGAACTGCGGGCGTCCGGTCGGCCGGTCGACGCCCGATGGACGTGCGCTGTCCGAGGGTTGGTGCCCGCACTGCGGGAGCCCGTATTCGTTCCTGCCGCAGCTTTCTCCGGGCGACATGGTCAACGAACAGTACGAGATCAAGGGCTGCATCGCCCACGGCGGACTGGGCTGGGTGTATCTGGCGTTCGACCACAACGTCAACGAACGGCCCGTCGTGCTCAAGGGTTTGGTGCATTCCGGCGATGCCGAAGCGCAGGCGATCGCGATGGCCGAGCGCCAGTTCCTCGCCGAGGTCACCCATCCCGGAATCGTGAAGATCTACAACTTCGTCGAACACGAGGACAAGCACGGCAAGCCCGTCGGCTACATCGTGATGGAGTACGTCGGCGGCACCTCGCTCAAGGAAGCCAAGGGCGAGAAGCTGCCGGTGGCGCAGGCGATCGGCTACATGCTCGAAATCCTGCCGGCGCTGGGCTATCTGCATTCGATCGGGCTGACCTACAACGACCTCAAGCCCGAGAACATCATGGTGACCGAAGACCAGCTCAAGCTGATCGACCTCGGCGCGGTGTCGACCGTCAACTCGTTCGGATACCTCTACGGCACACCGGGATATCAGGCGCCGGAGATCGTGCGGACCGGGCCGACGGTGGCCACCGACATCTACACCGTGGGCCGTACTCTGGCGGCGCTGACGCTGAACCTGCGCACCCGCAAGGGCCGCTACGTCGACGGCCTACCCGAGGACGAATCGGTACTGACGCAATACGATTCGTTCAACCGGCTGCTGCGCCGGGCCATCGACCCGGATCCGCGGCGTCGGTTCGGCTCCGCCGAGGAGATGTCCGGGCAGCTGCTGGGTGTGCTGCGTGAGGTGGTTGCCCAGGACACCGGTGTGCCCAGATCCGGTCTGTCTACGGTGTTTTCGCCGACGCGTTCGACGTTCGGTGTCGATCTGCTGGTGGCACACACGGACGTGTACCTCGACGGGCAGGTGCATTCGGAGAAGCTGACCGCGCAAGAGATTGTCAAGGCGCTGCCGGTGCCGTTGGTAGACCCCGCGGATATCGGAGCGGCGGTGTTGTCGGCGAGTGTGCTGAGCCAGCCCGTTCAGACGCTGGACCAGTTGCGCGCCGCGCGCCACGGCGCGCTGGACTCCGAAGGCATCGACCTGTCCGAGTCGGTGGAGTTGCCGCTGATGGAGGTGCGTGCGCTGCTCGACCTCGGCGACGTCGCCAAGGCCACGCGCAAGCTCGACGATCTGTCCGAACGGGTGGGCTGGCGCTGGCGGTTGGTGTGGTTCCGCGCCGTGTCGGAGATGTTGACCGCCGACTATGAGTCGGCGACAAAGCATTTCACCGAGGTGCTGGACACGTTGCCCGGTGAGTTGGCCCCGAAGCTCGCGTTGGCCGCCACGGCTGAGCTGGCCGGGAACACCGATGAGTGCAAGTACTACAAGACGGTGTGGTGCACTGACAACGGCGTGATCTCGGCCGGTTTCGGCCTGGCGCGGTGGCAGTCCGCGCAGGGCGAGCGCGACGGCGCGGTGCGGACACTCGATCAAGTGCCTGCGACGTCAAGGCATTTCACGACCGCGCGCCTGACGAGCGCGGTGACGTTGTTGTCGGGCCGGTCGACCAGCGAGATCACCGAACGGCACATCCGCGACGCCGCCCGCCGCGTCGAGATCCTGCCCGACACCGAGCCACGGGTACTGCAGATCCGCGCGCTGGTGCTGGGCACCGCGATGGACTGGCTGGCCGACCACACCGCCAGCACCAACCACATCTTGGGCTTCCCGTTCACCGAGCACGGCTTGCAGCTCGGCGTCGAGGCGTCGCTGCGCAGCCTGGCCCGCGTCGCGCCGACCCAGGCGCACCGCTATGCGCTGGTCGACCTGGCCAACAGCGTCCGCCCGACGAGCACGTTCTGATTCCTGCGCGAATTGGGCCCGCGCGAGCAGACGCAGAAGGGGGCTGAGACCGCAGGGTTTATCCCCTTCTGCGTCTGTCCCCAGCTTCGCGGGGGCCCACGCGCTTAAGGGGTGACCACCTCTACGCAGGCGCGGGCGATGGCCAGCTCTTCGTTCGTGGGGATGACGAGCACGGTCGTTGGGGACTGGTCGGCCGAGATGCGCCGCGCCGCTTTGGCCTTGCTGGCGTTGAGGTGCTCGTCGAGTTCGATGCCCAGCGCCGTCATGCCGCTCAACGCGTCGCGGCGCACCGCGGCGTCGTTCTCGCCAACCCCGGCGGTGAATGTGATCACGTCGGCAGTGCCCAGCAGCGCCAGGTAGGCGCCGATGTACTTGCGCAGCCGGTGGATGTACACGTCGTAGGCCAATTGCGCTGCGCCATCACCGGATTCGATGCGCTGATGCAGCATCCGAAAGTCCACCTCGCCGCCGAGTCCTCCGACGCCGGAGCGCTTGTTGAGCATCGTCTCGATGTCCTCGACGCTCATCTGAGCCGTGCGCCACAGATACATGATCACGCCTGGGTCGATGTCGCCGGACCTGGTGCCCATCACCAGGCCCTCCATCGGCGTCAGCCCCATCGACGTGTCCACCGGTCGCCCTCCGACGATCGCCGACGCCGACGCCCCGTTGCCAAGGTGCAACACGATCTGGCTCAGCGATGCCAGCGGCGCGTCGAGGAAGGCCGCCGCCTGCTCGCTGACGTACTGGTGTGAGGTGCCGTGAAACCCGTAGCGGCGGATGTGCCACTGCGCTGCGAGGTCCCGGTCGATGGCGTACGTCGACGCCGCAGGTGGAAGGTCGTGGAAGAACGCGGTGTCGAACACCGCGACGTGCGGAAGGTCGGGAAGGGCCTTGCGGGCCACGCCGATTCCGAGCACCGCGGGCGGATTGTGCAGCGGTGCAAGCGTTGACAGTTCGTCGAGCTCCGCGACCAACGCGTCATCGATCAGCGTCGGCGCATACAGGTCCGGGCCACCGTGCACCACCCGGTGCCCCACCGCGACGAGGCCAAGGGAGTCGAGCGGCTGCCCGGACGCGGCCAGCTGCTCGAACGCCGCGTCCAGAGCCGCGCCGTGGTCGGCGACCGGCCCTTCACCGATGCGTTCGACGATCCCGTCGGCCACCATGTTGCCCGAATCAGGCTCGACGACAGCGTATTTCACTGATGACGATCCGGAGTTGAGCACCAGTACCGAACGCGCCATCACTGGCCCTGCGCCTGGATGGCGGTGATGGCCACCGTGTTGACGATGTCTTCGACCAACGCGCCTCGCGACAGGTCGTTGACCGGTTTCTTCAGGCCCTGCAGTACCGGGCCGATCGCAATCGCGCCCGCGCTGCGCTGCACCGCCTTGTAGGTGTTGTTGCCGGTGTTGAGGTCGGGGAAGATCAACACGGTCGCTCGCCCGGCGACCTTGGAGTCGGGCAACTTCGTCTTGGCGACGGAAGGCTCCACCGCCGCGTCGTACTGTATGGGCCCGTCGACCAGCAGTTCGGGCTCGCGCTGCCACACCAACTCCGTTGCCGCCCTGACCTTGTCGACATCGGCGCCGGTGCCGCTTGTGCCCGTCGAGTACGACAGCATGGCCACCCTCGGCTCGATCCCGAACCGAGCGGCGGTGCGTGCCGAGGAGATCGCGATGTCGGCCAACTGCTCCGAGGTCGGGTCCGGCACGATCGCGCAGTCACCATAGGCCAGCACACGATCGGCCAGCAGCATCAAGAAGATGCTCGACACCGTTTTCACGTCGGGCAGCGTCTTGATAATTTCGAATGACGGCCGGACCGTGTGCGCGGTGGTGTGCCTGGCGCCGGACACCATGCCGTCGACCATGTCGTTGTAGACCAGCATGGTGCCGAAGTAGGAGACGTCGTGGATGGTCTCGCGGGCTTGCTCGACGGTGACACCCTTGTGCTTGCGCATCTCGGCGTACTGTTCGGCGAACTTGTCGCACAGGTCGCTGGTCTGCGGGTCGAGTACCGCCGCCGCGGAGATGTCGACACCCAATTCTGCTGCGCGAGGCCGGATTTGTGATTCGTCGCCGAGAATCGTGAGTTCGGCGACGCCGCGCTGCAGGAGTCGGCCCGCGGCGGTCAGGATGCGGTCGTCGTCGCCTTCGGGCAGCACGATGTGCCTGCGATCCGAGCGCGCCTAGTCCAGCAACTGGTAGGTGAACATCTGAGGAGTGACCACCGACGGGATCGCGATCGACAGTTGCGCCAGCAGATCGGCGGTGTCGACGTAGGTGTCCATCAGCGCCAGCGCGGTGTCGATCTTGCGCAGCGAGGTCGCGGTGACGCGGCCCCGTGCCGCTGCCACCCGGCTCGCCGGTCTCGAACGTGCCGAATCGGGTGGCGATGATCGGCAGGCGCAGTCCCAACCCGGAAACCAATGTGGCGATCGACGGATGCAGTTCGAGGCCGCCGTTGAGGATGATGCACGACAGCGACGGAAATCCTTCTGCCGCATGGGCGCTCACCACCGCAAGCACGACGTCGGAGCGGTCGCCGGGCGTGATGACGGCCACGCCCTCGGTCAGGCGCTCCAGCACATGCTCGGCCGTCATGCCCGCGACCAGCACGTCGAGCGCCTCGCGGTTCAGCAGCGCAGGGTCGCCGGCGATCACGGTGCCCTCGACGGCCTGCTGCAGTTCGGCGACCGACGGGGCCACCAGCAGCGGCTCTTCGGGCAGCACATAGCACTTCGGCTCGAACGGCTCCAACGCCGCCGCGAGCATTGTCAGCTCGGCCGGATCGCAACGGTTTGCCATCACCGCTGCGGTGTGCGCATGTTGTGCGGCGATCTCACCCAGGCAGATGTCGACGATGTGCGCGACCTGGTTTGGGGTGCGACCCTTGGCCTTGACCGCCAGCACGACTGGTGCGCCGAGGCTGGCCGCGATGCGAGCGTTGGTTGACAACTCGCTGGGCGCGGCGACGTCGGTGTAGTCGCTGCCGACGACAAGCACGGCATCACACTGGTCGGCAACGTGGTGGTAGCGGTCGACGATCTCGCCGAGCGCGGCGTCGGGGTCGTCATTCAGCTGTTCGTAGCCGACGCCGACGCAGTCGTCGTAGGGCAGTCCGGCGGTGCTGTGTTCGAGCAGCAACTCGAGGATGTAGTCGCGGTCTTCGCCGAGCCGGGTGATGGGCCGGAACACGCCGACTTTCGCCACGGTGGCCGCCAGCCGATGCAGGATGCCGAGTGCGATGGTCGACTTGCCGGTGTCGCCCTCGGGCGACGCGATGTAGATGCTCGTGCCGGGCACGCTTGAAAGCCTAGGCGACGATCAGCTGGCGGTCGGGTCCATCGGGACTTCGACGGTGGTGACCAGGCCACGATGATCCGATCCCGGCAGCATGACCGTTCGCGCCGACGTCGCATCGCAGTTGTGCACCAGTACGTGGTCGATGCCGATCATGGGAGGGCGCCAGCGCCGATTCGGATAAGTGCGCGTCAGGCCGGCGCCCGCCTGCTCGGCCGCGTCGCGGTAGCCCTCATCCAGCAGGCGGCGGAACGGTCGCATGTCGTAGGTCGCGTTCAGGTCACCCGCGACGATCACCGCGCCGCTCCCGGAGGCATCGGCAAGCCCGCGCAGCGTCGAAGGCAGCTTCTCGATGTCGCCGCGAAACCAGCGCAGCGGATGGACCCAGGGAGCAGCCAGATGTACGGCGAGCACCGTCGTGTCGAAACGAACCCCGGGGACGCGGATCCGCGCGCTCAGCATCGGCATCTGATAGCCGCCCACGGCCGCGTACCCCGCGATTGGGTGTCGACTCCATATTCCGATGCCGGCCGCCATCGGTTGTGGGTCGATTATCCGGTGGGGGAACATCGCGTCGAGCCCGGCGGCCGACAACCCGGCCGCCGCCTCCGGCGTCATCTCCTGAATGGCCAGCACGTCGGCCGAGTCTCGCGCCAGGGCAACGACGGATCGCGGATCCGCTTGTCCCATACCAAGGTTCGCGGTCAACACGCGAACAGCGGCGACCGGCACCACGCTTTTCTCAGGGCCCAGGTATCGCGGCGCTTGGACGGCGATCAGCACCAGGCACAGCACTGCGGCGAGGATCGTCAGCACCCATCGCCTGCCCAGGGCCAGCAGCAGCATCCCGACCGGGCCCGCGAGCATCAGATACGGCGAAGCCGCGGCGAGCACCAGCACAACGTTGTGGTCGATCGGCAGATAGCGAGCGATCAGCCCCACGACGGCGACCGCGATCGCCAGCGCGCCGCAAGCGACCGCGAGGACCCCGATCAGCCGAGCCGCCGAAGTCTCGGCTCCAGATCCTTTTGGAACAGGTCGAGGAAGCGGCGCTGGTCGTGGCCCGGCGCGTGGAACACCAGATGGTTGAGACCCCACGTCACGTAATGGCCGACCTTCTCCACGGCCTCGTCGGGATCCGATGCGACGATCCAGCGCTTGGCGACCTGCTCGATGGGCAGCGCGTCGGCGGCCTTCTCCATCTCGATCGGGTCGTCGATGCTGTGCTTCTGCTCGGCGGTCAGCGACAGCGGCGCCCAGAACCGGGTGTTCTCCAGCGCCGCCTCGGGATTGGGGTCGTAGGAGATCTTGATCTCGATCATCCGGTCGACGTCGTCGGCGTTGCGGCCCGCGGCCTCCGCGCCTTCTTTCACCGCCGGGATGAGCTTGTCCTTGTAGAGCTCCTCGCCCTTGCCCGAGGTGCAGATGAACCCGTCGCCGGCACGGCCCGCGTACTTGGCGACCACCGGACCGCCGGCCGCGATGTACACCGGGATGCCGCCCTCGGGCACGTCGTAGATCGAGGCGCCCTTGGTGTGGTAGTACTCGCCGTCGAAGTCGACGCGGTCGCCGACCCACAGTTCGCGCATCAGCTTGACCGACTCACGCAGCCGGGCGAAGCGCTCCTTGAAGTCCGGCCAGTCGCCCTCGTACCCGGTGGCGATCTCGTTGAGCGCCTCGCCGGTGCCGACGCCGAGGAAGACGCGGTCGGGGTACAGGCAGCCCATCGTCGCGAATGCCTGGGCGATGACGGCGGGGTTGTAGCGGAACGTCGGCGTGAGCACCGAGGTGCCCAGGACCAGCCGCTCGGTGCGCTCCCCGACCGCGGCCATCCACGCCAGCGACCACGGGGCGTGACCGCCTTCGTGGCGCCACGGCTGGAAGTGATCGCTGACCGTCGCGCTGTCCATGCCGTGCTCTTCGGCCGCAACGGCCAGCTCGACGAGTTCTCGCGGGGCGAACTGTTCCGCCGACGCCTTGTATCCCAGTTTGAGTTCAGCCACGGTTCGTTTCTACTCCACTGCATAAACTCGCGGCATGGCGCCAGCCGTGACTGCTATCACCGACCGCGTGCATTTCGCGTACACCGACCTGGTCAACTGGACGCTGGTCACCGACGGCGACGGCGTCATGCTCATTGACGCCGGGTTTCCCGGCAGCCGCGACGACGTGCTCGATTCGTTGCGCCAACTCGGGTTCGGCCTCGACGACCTACGCGCGATCCTGCTGACGCATGCGCACATTGACCACTTCGGTTCGGCCATCTGGTTCGCGAAAACCCACGGCACACCGGTGTATTGCCACGCCGCGGAAGTCGGGCACTCGAAGCGCGAGTACCTGGAACAGGCGGGAGCCGCCGATGTCCTCCCCCGCCTATGGCAGCCGCGGTTCTTGAAATGGACGCTGGCGATTTCGCGCAAGGGTGGGATGGTGCGCGACGGCATCCCGACGACGCAGGCGCTCACCGAAGACGTCGCCGCCGGGCTGCCAGGCAAGCCGATGGCGATCCCGACGCCGGGCCACACCGGCGGGCACTGCTCGTTTGTGGTCGACGGTGTACTCGTCAGCGGCGACGCCCTGGTCACCGGCCACCCGCTGCTGACGAGCGACGGACCGCAACTTCTGCCTGAGCTGTTCAACCACGACCAGGACGGTTGTGTGCGCAGCCTGGCGGCGCTGGGCATGCTGGACACCGACGTGTTGCTGCCGGGCCACGGACCGGTGTGGCGGGGATCGATCCGAGACGCCTCCGAGAAAGCTGCAGCGCAAGCCGCGCCGCGATGAGTTCGGCGCGCTGCGCGGGTCGGTAAAGGCATGAGGCGAATCATCACGACCATGCACGTCACGATCGACGGGAAGACCGTGCGTCCCGACGGCACCATCGACTGGGTGGGCGGAGGCCCGGAAGCGTATGACTTCGAGGCGTTCGACCGGGCCGACGCCTGTGTGCTGGGCCGGGTGATGTACCCCGAGTACGAGGAGTACTGGCGCGGAGTCGTCGCCGGGGCGGACGACACGCCGGAGGCGAAGCGGTACGCCGAATTCGCCGACAGCACACCGCATTACGTGCTGACCCGCACGGTTTCAGAATTCGACTGGCCGGTGGCGCGGCCGGTGTCAGACGTCAAAGAGATCGCGGCGCTGCGCGACGAGCCGGGTCGCGATATCTACGTGGTGGGCGGCGCGACGACGGTGCGGAGCTTCATCAACGCCGGGTTGCTCGACGAGTTGCGGCTCACCGTGCACCCGCTTCTCGTCGGTGAGGGCGCGTGGTTGTTCGACGGCGTCGCCGGTGATCACCGATACGAGATCACCGACACACAGCGATTGGACGACGGCGCCATCCGCGTGGTGTATCAAGCGAGCGTTTCGTAGCCGAGCAGGAAGATCGCCGTCAGGCACAGCCCGCACGCCACCACGATGGTGGGCATCAGAATCATTGCGTCGAGTTCGTCATCGTCGAGCACGTCATCTTGAAATCGACCGAACAGCACGCGCGCCAGGCCGGTCTTCCGGAAGGTGCGCACGAGCCCGCGCACGGCCTTGGTGCTTCGTCTGCGCCCGATAAAGGCCCGCGACGCGAATCCGAACACGAACGTCAGCGACGGCGGCCAGAAGAAGCAGCCACCCCACAGTCGTATGCGAGATCGACACACAACCACCCCCGGGTGTCCCCGACACCTCGGGGCCAGCCTATAGGCCCTCCAACTATGGCAGCGCCTTCAGGAACGCAATCGGGTAGACCTCGCCCTCGGCCGGCAGCGGCTCGGCGAGTCGTGTGTATCCAGACGACAGGTACAGCGCCTCGGCCTCGGGCTGGCGATCACCCGTGGTCAGGTAGACGCGCCGATATCCGCGGGCAGCGATCTGGGACTCGAGCTCGGCCAGCAGCGCCTTCGCATGGCCCTGCCGCCGATGCCCGCTGTCAGTCCAGATGCGCTTGAGCTCAGCGGTGGTGTCGTCGAACCGCTCGAATGCGCCACCCGTGACCGGACGTCCGTTTCTAAGCCCGATCAGCATTCCGCCGGAGGGTGGCGCGAACTTGTGGCCGGGTAGCTGCGTAGCCATTTCGACACGGCGGCCTCGGTGGCGCCGTACCGGGTGGCGTACTCGACGGCGAGTTCCGCAAGTAGCGGCTCGGCCAGCGGATCTTGTTGGCCGACCGCCACGAAGCGCAACTGGTTCACCGCGGGAACGGACATCACCTCAATGTCTAACGCACGTCGGCGGGCTGCATTCCGACGCCGCAAATTCGTCCGAGGCGATCGGAAATACCCGCAGCTCGCATCGATTTCTGCACCATGGTCGTGGCCCGGCGAAAATCACAACCCTCACGTAGAACTGGCGTGTGGACGCCGCAGGAACCACACTTCCGTTCAAAACTTGACATGTGTAAAGTTTGGGCGCATGGACAGTATCAGGGGCAAGACCATCGCGATTACCGGCGCCGCCCGCGGCATCGGCTACGCGACCGCCAAGGCGTTGCTCGCCCGGGGGGCGCGGGTGGTCATCGGCGACCGGGACGTCGCCCTCCAGGAGTCGGCTGTCGCGCAGCTCACCAAGCTCGGCCCGGTCTCGGGATACCCGCTCGACGTCAGCGACAAGGAGTCGTTCGCGACATTTCTCGACAAGGCGCGCACCGACGGTGGCGGCCGCATCGACGTGCTGATCAACAACGCCGGCGTGATGCCCGTAGGACCGTTCCTGGAGATGTCCGATCAAGCGATCCGCTCCGCCATCGAGGTGAACTTCTACGGTGTGCTCAACGGCTGCCGGCTGGTGCTGCCGGAGATGACGGCTCGCCGCAATGGCCA
Organism: uncultured Actinomycetota bacterium; assembly: GCA_963765155.1. Lineage (GTDB taxonomy): Bacteria > Actinomycetota > Actinomycetes > Mycobacteriales > Mycobacteriaceae > Mycobacterium. The sequence continues at coordinate 47,098 of CAVXVJ010000021.1, read as the reverse complement.
CATCGTCAATATCGCATCGCTGGCCGGCATGCTGGCAGTGCCCGGCCAGGTGGTTTACGCCGGAACGAAGTTCGCCGTCGTCGGCCTGTCCTCCGGGCTGGCCGACGAGTTCGCGCCGCAGGGCGTCGAAGTCAGCTGTGTGATGCCGACATTCACCAACACCGAGCTGATCGCCGGCACCCACCCGTCAGCCGCGCAGAAGCCGGTCCAGCCCGAGGACATCGCCGCAGCCGTCGTCAAAGTGCTGGACAAGCCCACGACGCTGGCGTCGGTTCCACCGTGGGGGCGATTCGTCAGTGCGATCACGCCGACGCTGTCGCCGAAGGCCCGCCGCTGGCTCTCGCACAAGATGGGCAACGACACCGTCTTCTTGGACTTCGACCGCAAGGCCAGGGAAGGCTACGAGCAGCGCGCGCAGGCCGCCCAAGGTGTCGTCGAAGGTCCCGACGAACGCGCGTGAGCGGGCACTGAAAGTGCCTATCCCCGAGGCCCGTCCCCGAACTCCGGCAACGGGTCACCGAAGCGGTAAGCCTCGATAACAGAGACGTGCTCGAGGAACTCGTCCGGCATGAACTCGCTGTCCTCATCGGTCCCCGCCAACATCAGATGAACGACTTCGGCGTCTTCGTCCGCGCTCATCCAGATCGTCGTCACCGGTGCGATGTTCTCCTCGTCCACCTCGACCGCTGACGGCTCGAAGAACCAGAAGGCAAATTCCTCGTCGGACTCGTCCTCGTCAAATGTCCAGCCGCGCTCGGTGATTCGCTGGTCGAAGGCGTCCAGATCGGTGGCGATGGCCGCCTGGGTTGCCACCAGATCTTCCAACACGTTGTCCGCCAACCACCGTGCACCGCGCGCGGCCTGCCTCTTGCGCCGTCGCGCATCCTTGGCCGCCCGCCGCTGAGACACCTAACTCAGGGCCTGGTCCAGATCGGTGATCAAGTCGTCAGTTCCCTCCAGCCCCACCGAGACTCGCACCACCCCGTCGCCCAGCCCGATCGCGGCGCGGCCCTCCGGACCCATCGCGCGATGGGTCGTCGTCGCCGGATGAGTTATCAACGACTTGGCATCGCCGAGGTTGTTGGAGATGTCGATCACCCGCAGCTTGTCCAGCACCTCGAACGCGCGGTCCTTGCTCCCACCGGAAAGCTCGAACGTGACGACCGTGCCGCCGCCGGTCATCTGCCTCTTCGCCAAGTCGTACTGCGGATGCGACTCCAAGAACGGGTACTTCACCCAACTCACCGCCGGATGGCTCTCGAGGAACTCGGCGATCCGCTGCGCCGACGTGTTCTGGTACTCCACCCGCACCGCCAGCGTCTCCAGCCCCTTCAGCAGCGTCCACGCGTTGAACGGACTCAAAGCTGGACCCGTGTGCCGCATCAACTTCTGCACCGGCTCGTCGATGTACTCCTGCGAGCCGAGGATCGCCCCGCCCAGCACGCGGCCCTGCCCGTCGATGTGCTTGGTACCCGAGTACACCACCACGTCGACGCCCAGCGGGAAACCCTGCTGCAGGATCGGTGTGGCAAACACGTTGTCCAGCACCACTTTTGCGCCCGCCGCATGCGCCATATCGCACACCGCGGCGATGTCGACCAGCGACTGCATCGGGTTGGACGGCGTCTCGAAGAACACCGCCTGCGTGGGCACCGACAGCGCCTCTTCCCATTGCGACAGGTCATCGCCGTCGACGAACACCGTCTCCACACCCCAGCGCGGCAGAATCTCGCTACACACTACGAAGCACGACCCAAACAGGCTGCGCGCGGCCACCAACCGGTCCCCCGCCGCCAATAAGGCCCCCAACGACGTGAACACGGCCGCCATGCCGGTCGCCGTCGCAAAGCATGCCGGCGCGCCCTCGATCAGCCGCAGCCGCTCCTCGAACATCGAGATCGTCGGGTTGCCGTAGCGGGAGTAGACGTAGCGGTCGATTTCGCCGGTGAACGCCTTCTCCGCCTCGGCCGCCGACGAGTAGACGTACCCCGACGTCAGATACATCGCCTCGGCGGTCTCCTCGAAACCCGACCGCAGCAGGCCACCCCGGACGCCGATGGTCGCCTGGCTGACTCCGTCCGGCAGTTCGGCCGGCCGACGAACCGATGGAACGTCCGAGGACGAGGTCATGACTGCTTCCAGGGCAGGCCGACGGCTTTCCACCCGGTGCCGCCGCGGTGCCGTTGCTCGTCGAGGTTGCCCTCGAATCCGTCCAGCACGTTGTACGACGGGGCAATGCCGGCCTCGGTCGCGGCCACAGCGGCGCCGATGGAGCGGTTGCCGGAGCGACAGAGGAAAACCACCGGCTGCGCGCCGGGCGTCACGCCCGCGGCCTTCAGGTCATCGACGAAGTTCTCGTTGTGCCTTCCGTCGCTGGTGTTCCATTCGATGTAGACGACATCGCGCTGCAGCGACGACAGATCGGGCACCCCGACGAACCGCCATTCGGCGTCCGTGCGGCAATCGACCAGCACGGCCTCGGGATGGTCGCTCAGCAGCTTCCAGGCCTCCTCAGGCGTGATGTCTCCCGCGTAACTCACAGCCGTGAGTCTCCCACAGCTAGCTGGGGCCGGGTGAGCAGACCTTCCATGCTCCGTCCTCGCGCACAAACGTCATCTCGACGCCCGTTTTGGTGTCCGGCGCCTTGTCGAAATGATAGGTCACCGTGGCGGTGGCACGGTCACCGTCGATCACCACATCGGTGACGTCGTCGACAAATCGTTCACCATGTCTGGACACTGAATCACGTTGGTGGGCAAGGATATCTGCCTCGCTGGCCTGCGATGCCCGACAGGTGTAGCTGCGGAAGGCGGTGTAATCCTGACGCTGCAGCGCGTCGTTCTGCCCGACCGCAGCCCGGGCGACCTGCTGGTTGGCAGGCAGTTCGTCGTCACCGAACGAAGTTGACCAGCCCGATTGCGATCACGACGAGCACAATGATCGCCAACGCGGCCAGGAACGGCGTCATCGTCGGCCGCCCGGCGTCGGACTCCGAAGCCATCCGGCTACCAGAGGTGGCGCAGCGCCGTCGACACCCGGCGGGCCCGATCCCGGGCCACGATCGGATCGGGCGCCGTGGCCAGCGCCACCCCGAGCCGTCGCCGGTCGTCGGTTTCGTCGGGCCGGTCGAACAACCTGACGTCGCTCTCCGCCACGGCCAGCGCCTCCGCCAGCACCGCGCTCAAGCCGTCGCGCTTGATTCCGGTCGATTCGGCTCCCGCGTAGCTGACTTCGGCGGCGGCGGGCGAAATCATGATCGTGTCGACCGAGAGCCCGAGGATGGCCCGAGCATGCAGCTCGAACTGCGAAAGTCGTTGTGAGCGCAGCGTTACCAGGCCGCTGTCGTACGGCCGGGGCCGGACGTTGTCGAAGTACACCTCGTCGCCGCGTACCAGCAGCTCCACCCCGAACACGCCGCGCCCGCCCAGCGAGTTCACGATGCGCGCCGCGATCGACTTCGCCGCATCCAGCGCCATGGGCGACATCTGCTGCGGCTGCCAGGACTCCAGCAGGTGACCGTCGACCTGGCGGTGACCGATCGGCTCGCAGAAGTGCACGGCGGGCCCGGTCGGTCCGGTGGTGCGCACGGTCAGCAGCGTGACCTCGAAGTCGACCTCCACCACCGTCTCGGCCATCACCCTGTTGTTGGGGAAACGGCCGGCGGCGACGGCGCGGTGCCATGCCGGCTCGACGTCCTCGGGACGCACCAGCACCGACTCGCCCTCGCCCGGCGCCGCGGCGGTCGGCTTGACCACCAGCGGGAAGCCTGCGTGTTCGACGACGGCCGTCAGCTCCTCGACGGACGCGGCGAACCAGAACGGCGCGGTGGGCAGGCCCAGTTCGTCGGCAGCCAGCCGTCGCAACCCCTCCCGGTCGACGGACAGCCGGGTGCTGCGCGGCGTCGGGAACACCTCGATGCTGCCGCGCTCGGCGACGGCGATCAGCGCGTCGGCGGCGATCACACCCGCCTCGGCCACCACGTAGCGCGGGTTTTCCTTCTCGATCAGCGCCGTGAGCTCCTCGGCGTCGTTCATCTTGATGACGGCCGACCTGTCGGCCACGCCCAGCGCGGGCGCGTCGGCATACCGGTCGACGGCGATCACGTCGGCGCCGAGCCGTTCAAACGCCAACGCCAATTCGCGGCTCAACTCGCCGGAGCCCAGCAGCATCACCGCGGACCGGTGCGGCGGATCGACCGTCGCGACCGGCTCGGGTGCGGTCTTCGGTGCGGAATCGGCGTCGGTCTCGGACAACTCGCCCTCAGTCGTTTCACTCATCGCGCATCCAGCCTGCCAGATGCTCAGCCCAGTCGGACGTCGATGTAGCACCACCGCCATTTCTCGCCCGGCTCGGCGGAGCGCATCACGGGATGACCGGTTTGGTGGAAGTGTTCCAAGGCGTGCCGGTGCGGACTCGAATCGCAACAACCGACGCGGCCGCAGGTCAGACACATCCGCAGGTGCGCCCAGGTGCTCTCGCCAAGTTCCGCGCACCCCTGGCATACGTCTGATGCCTGCGGCTGAGGTTCCACGATCTCCGCGGCGAGGTGCTCGCACGTTTCGGGGACCACTGCGACGTGCACATCGCGCCGGCGTGATCTCCTCAGCATGCTGACCAAGGATACGGACGGAGGTTGCGCGACATGGGTGCCTCACTGCTCGCGGTTCTGGTGGTGTCGGTCATCCTGGCCGCGGCGGCACGACGCTTCGACGTCTCCGCCCCGCTGGCCCTGGTGGTCGCCGGTCTGGGGATCGGCCTCATCCCCGGCTTCAAGGACATCGAACTCGACCCCGAGCTGGTGCTGTACGTGCTGCTGCCGCCGCTGTTGTGGTCGGCCGGCCTGGAGAGCAGCTATGTCGCCCTGCGCCGCAATGTCCGTCCGATCGGGCTGCTGGCGGTGGGCCTTCCGCTGGCGACGACGTTCGCGGTGGGCTTCGTCGCGTACAAGACGGTGCCCGAGCTGACGGTCGCCGCTGCGCTCACGCTGGGCGCGATCGTGGCCCCGCCGGATGCCGTGTCGGCGACGGCGGTCGGGCGCCGGCTCGGGCTTGCCGCGCCGCATCATGACGCTGCTGGGCGGCGAGAGCCTGCTCAACGACGCGACGGCGCTGACCGCGTACAAAGTGTCGCTCGCAGCGGCCATCGGGACGGCCGCCAGTTGGGGCAGCGGGCTTGGCACGTTCGCGCTCGCGGCGGCAGGCGGCGTCGCCGTCGGCGCGGTGCTGGGCGCCGTCATCGTGTACATCCGGTCGCGGCTCGACGACGCGCTCGCCGAAAGCGCGCTCGGTCTGGTGGCTCCGTTCGTCATCTACCTGGCCGCCGAGGAGATACACGGCTCGGGCGTGCTCGCGGTCGTCGTCGCCGCGTTGATTCTCGGCCAGCACTCCACGCAGGCCGGCTACGCGACGCGGCTGCAGGACACCGCGGTGTGGAAGGCCGTCCAACTGGTGCTGGAGTCGTTCGCGTTCCTGATGATCGGCCTGCAGCTGCCGACCGTGATCGACGAATTGGCCGGGCTCTCCGCGACGGTCATCGTTACGGCATCGGTGGCGGTCCTCGCGACGGTGATCGTGGTGCGGATCGTCTGGGTATATGTGTTCACCTACGTGCCGAGGCTCTTGTCGGCGCGGATCCGTCGACGCGAGCCGGCGCCCACGCCGGCGCAGTTGTTCGTCGTCGCATGGGCCGGCATGCGCGGTGTGGTGTCGCTGGCCGCGGCGTTCGGCGTTCCGATGTCGACGCTGTCGGGTGCGCCGTTTCCGGGACGCCCGCAGCTGGTGTTCCTGACGTTTGTCGTCGTGATCGGGACACTGCTGCTGCACGGGCTGACCCTGCCGTTGTTGATCCGGCGGCTCGGCGTGCAGGGCGACGAGGCGAGCACCGACGCGATCGCCGCGGCTGCCGCCCAGGACAAGGCGGCGCGGGCGGCGGCCGACCGACTCGACGAGGTGCTCGCAGACGATGACACGACCGATGTGCACCAGCGCGCGGCCGAAGTGCTGCGCGGCTGGAACACTCGCAGACGAAACTCGGCGTGGGAGCGGCTGGGCCGTGACGCGGCGGAGATCGGCGAGAGCCCGGCGTCGGCGTTCCGCCGGCTGCGGCTGGAGATGCTGGCGGCCGAGCGCGCGACGTTCATCGCCGAGCGGGACGCCGGGCGCATCGACGACGAGGTGCTGCGGTCCCTGCTGCACGGGCTCGATCTCGAGGAGGCGACGCTCAACCGTGTCTGAGTCCCAACTGATCGACACCGTGCTCGGCTCGGTGCGGGTACAGGTGCACGGCAGCGGCGAGGCGATGATGTTCTGGCCGAGCCTGCTGATGACCGGCGACATGTGGGCGGCGCAGGCCTCACACTTCGGCGACCGGTGCCGAGTTATCCTCGTCGATCCACCGGGCCACGGTGGCAGCCAAAAGCTCACGGCCCCATTCACTTTCGACGATTGCGCCCGCTGCATCGTCGACATCCTCGACGGCCTGGGCGAACAGCGGACGCACTTCGTCGGCAACTCGTGGGGCGGGATGATCGGCGGTACGTTCGCCGCAACGTATCCCGATCGCATCGGCCGGGCCGTCCTGATGAACTGCACGGCGTCGGCCGCGGGTATGCGACAGAAGCTCGAATACGGGTTCCTGCTGCGGATGGCCAAACTGCTCGGCGGGATCCGGCCTCCCCTGACGCGTTCGGTGCTCAAGGCCTTTCTGGGGCCGACGACGTTCACCACGCGCCCCGATGTGGTCGCGTTCGTGCGCAACACCGTGCAGGCGGTCGACATTCGCTCCAGCGCGTGGGCGGTGCAGAGCGTGGTGCCGAACCGGCCGGATCAGCGGGCGCTGATGTCGCGGGTGACGACGCCGGTGCTCGTGGTCGCCGGCGCCGAGGATGCGACCTTCCCGCTCACCGAGACCATCGCGATGGCCCAGGCGATCCCTGGCGCGGCCATCGCCGTGCTCGAAGGCGTCGCACACCTCGCTGGGCTGGAGAACCCGCCGCTGGTCAACAAGCTCATCGAGGGCTTCGTTTTTCGCGAGTAGCTTCGAAGTCATGACCCAAGCGCCGGAACTGCCGCCCCTGCACATGCGGCGTGAGGCATTCAGCCCGACTCCCGAACTTCGCGAGATCCGTGAAACCTCAGGCGTGCGAACGGTGCTCAACGCGTTCGGCATGGAGGTCTATCTGGTCACCCGGCACGAGGACATCAAGGCCGTGCTGTCCGACCACGAGCGGTTCTCCAACGGACGACCGCCGGGCTTCACCCTGCCCGGCGCGCCGGAGATATCGGCAGAAGAGCAGGCCAGCGCGAACGCCGGAAACCTGCTCGGCCTGGATCCGCCGGAACACCAGCGGCTGCGGCGCATGCTCACCGGGGAGTTCACCGTCCGGCGGATGAAGCGGCTGGAACCGCGGATCGTCGAGATCGTCGATCAGCAGCTCGATGCGATGGCAGCCGCGGGCCCGCCGGCGGATCTGGTGGAGCACTTCGCGCTGCCGGTCCCATCGTTGGTGATCTGCGAATTGCTGGGCGTGCCGTACGGCGACCGCGAGGACTTCCAGCGACGTTCTGCGCGCCAGCTCGACCTGTCCATCCCGATTCCGGAACGGCTGGAGTTGGCGCGTGAGGGCCGCGCGTACATGGCGGCGCTGGTCGCCGGGGCCCGCCGCAATCCCGGCGAGGACATGCTGGGCATGCTGGTGCGCGAACACGGCCACGAACTCACCGACGACGAACTGCGGGGCATCGCGAGCCTGCTGCTGCTCGCCGGGCACGAGACCACGTCGAACATGCTCGGGCTCGGCACCCTGGCGCTGCTGCGGCACCCCGAGCAATTGGAGGCCGTGCGGGACGACCCCGATGCCGTCGCCCCCGCGGTCGAAGAGCTGCTGCGCTGGCTGTCCATCGTGCACAGCGCCATTCCGCGCATCACTACCACCGATGTCGAGATTGCCGACGTGCCGATTCCGGCCGGGCAACTGGTGTTCGCCTCGCTGCCGTCGGGCAACCGCGATCCCGACGTCATCGACTCACCGGAGGTGCTCGACATCCGTCGCGGCGCGATCGGGCATCTGGCCTTCGGCCACGGCGTGCACCACTGCCTCGGCGCGCCGCTGGCTCGGATGGAGATGCGGATCGCGTTCCCGGCGCTGCTGCGCCGCTTCCCGAATCTTGCACTGGCCGAGGACTTCTCCGATGTGCAGTTCCGGTCATTCCACTTCATCTATGGCCTGCGATCGTTGGAGGTATCGTGGTGACGGTCTCATGAAAGTCACAGCGGATCGCGACGTCTGCATCAGCGCGGGCAACTGCGTGATGACCGCCGGCGCCGTCTTCGATCAGGACGACGACGGCATTGTGATGGTGCTTGTCGACGAGGTGCCCGCTGACGAAGAGGAGCATGCCCGCGATGCCGTAAAGCTCTGCCCCTCACAGGCTTTGCGAGTCGTCGAGGAGTAGACCAGGCCCGTCAGCACACAGCCCAGCGTACCGAGCACGATCACTACGGCAGCGACGAGCGGCCACTGGGCGTGCTGCCATGCAAATCCGGCGAGCCAACCGAATGCACTCGATCCGGCGTAGTAGCTGATGTTGTACAGCGCGGCCGCCTGCGCACGTCCAGTGAGCGCGCGCGCCGCGACCATGCTCGAAGCGACCGTATGACCGATGAACAGCCCCGCCGTCAGAACGACCACACCCGCCACCACGATGTACAGGGGTTGCGCAAGCGTGATCGCGCCGCCACCGGCCATCAATACGCAGGCCGCTGCCAAAACGGGCCCCTGCCCAACATGGCGGGTCAGCCAGCCCGCGGCACGTGAGCCCGCGGTACCTGCGAGATAGGCCAGGAAAACCAGCGAAACCAGGTCCGGTGTCAGCAGATAGGGAGGCTGTTCGAGCCGGAACGGCAGGTAGTTGAACACCGCGATCATTCCCCCGATGAGCAGGGCTCCGATACCAAAGAGCGCCACCATCACTGGATTTCGCAGATGCGTCAGCACAGCGCCGGCGCTGATGTCTGCTTGGCGGGCCGTCTGCTCGGCCGGTCGCGGCATCAGCCCGATCAGGCCCGCCATGAGAATGGCGACGAGGCAGCCGATGGCGAACAGTCCCACCCGCCAGCCGACCTGATCGGCGACCGGCACCACGAGCAACCGCCCGCTGAGGCCGCCCAACGAGGTGGCGGCGACGTAACTTCCGGCCATCGTCGCCGCGTGCTTCGCCGACGCGGTGTCGTGCAGCACCGCCATCGCCAGTGCCGGGATACCACCGATCGCGATTCCCTGCAGAAAGCGTCCGCCCACCAAGCCGGCATACGTCGGCAGCCATGGCACCGTGACCGCGCAGATGGCAGCAGCGGCCGCCGCCAGGCGCATCGCATTTCGTATCCCGATCCGATCGGACAACCAAGCCCACGGCAGTACTGACAGTCCGAGTCCCAGCGTCGCAGCGGACACCACCAGCGACGCACGCGACGGATCAACCGCGGCATCGCGGGCGATCTCGGTCAAGAGCCCTTGAGGTGCATACATCACCGCAAACGCGGCCAGCCCTGCACACCACAGAGCGGCACCCAGACGCCGGTTCCCTCGCATACCTCCATTGCAGCGGGCCCGATATATATTGTGAAGGTCCGATTACATACTTCAGTTATAGGGATCACCTATCAATGGTCGAGGTGCGCGAAGCGCGGTATTTCATTGCAGTTGCCGAGGAACTGAATTTCGGGCGCGCCGCGGCACGCCTGCAGATGTCTCAGCCTCCCCTCTCGGCCGCGATCAAGGCGATCGAGAAACGGCTCGGCGTCCTGCTGTTGCACCGGACCACCCGTGAGGTGACCCTGACATCGACGGGGACGGTGTTCCTCGATCAATGCCGGGTGGTGGTGGCGGCTGCTGAAGCCGCCGATTCGGCTGCCCGCCAGGCCGCAGAGGGACAAGCCGGCGAACTCCGGATCGGCGCTGTGACAACAGCGTTCATCGATCCACTCTCGTATGCGCTGGAGCTTTACGCCCACTCCCACCCACTCGTCGACGTGCGCGTGCGGGAAGTCGACACCCATATCGGAGTCGAACAGTTGCAGCGGCGAGAGATCGACATCGCACTGCTGAGACAACTGTCCGCGCCCAAAGGCTGCGAACGTATCGCGCTCAAGCGGGAGCCATTCGTACTCGCCGTTCCGGCCGGATTGAAGACACCGAAAGGTATCGGCCGTGACCTCGCGCTAGGCGCCGACCTGCCATGGATTTGGATTCCGCGTGCCCTCACACCGGAATACCACGACCAGGTGGCGTCGTGCTGCCGCGCAGCGGGGTTCATTCCCCAGGCGCAGCATCTCGCGCAGTCGATCAACAGCCAGCTGGTAATGGTTGCGTCCGGACTTGGTGTCGCCCTGGTACCCGAAGATTCGCTCCGTGGCCACCTCACCGATTCGATCAAGACAATCCGTCTTCAACAGACAAAGACAATCGATCTTGCTGCAGTTTGGCGCCAATCCGCCAATCGCCTCGTTGCGGATTTCCTCGAGGTAGTCCTCAGTCGTCGCGGTCGAGATCGATGACGCCCGCCCGCGCCAGAAGCAGCACACTGACAACGAACACCCACACCGGGAAGGCCAGCGTGAGCCACATGCTGATGTCGCTGGCCAGCATGAGCCCAACTGCAACAAGGTAAGTCACGCCCACCAGCCAGCGCGGCATCAGACCCGTCTTCAGCCAGATGGTGGCCAGCGAGATCATGAACACCGCCGCCATCCGCAGCGCGTAGGTCTTGCTGAGCGCCAGCAGCAGCGCCTGGCCGAACGTGGCGGCCTCACCGCTGCTGTGCGTAAGGGCAACCCCCACCGCAAACGAGGCGAAAGTCATTGCCAGGAACAGCAATCCGCTGCCGATGAATACCGACGAGAAGAACTTGTCCTCGAATCCGCCGAAACCGTCGCGCACCACCCCGATGAACCACAGGAATGCGATGCCTGCGAACGGCATCAGCACAGCGGCGATCCTGATGCGGTGGCCAGTGTCGTCGACCCACTGCGCGCCGGGTTCGGCGCCTTCCGGCAGCGCTGTGCGGATCAGAATCAGCGCCGTGGCGAACAGCAGCGCGAATAGCACCCCAGCAATCGCGGCGGCCCGGGGAGTGGACAACTTGCGAAGTTGACTATCGGGCACGCCGTCATGGTGTCATCTATGTGTTCGAAACTGCGGTGAGATCGCGAATATGAGCAAAACGCGATCTGGCCGCAGTTTCGACGCAGTCACTCTATGGCTGGCCCGGCAGCAGCCGGATCATCAAGCCGTTAGCCTCGGCGAGCAGGTTCGCGTCAGGATCGCGGGAGTCTCGCAGTTCGGCGTTGACGAACGCCTTGCGTCCCTCGGTCTTGCCGACCCAGCCGGTTGCGGTCAACGGCGTGTCGATCGGTGTCACCTTGCGGTAGTCGACGTGGAGGAACGCGGTGCGACTGATCGGGCGCCCTGCGGCGTGGATGACCATGCCGAACACCGAGTCGAACAGCAGTGGAAGCACACCGCCGTGCACGGCATAGTTGCCGCCCACCGAGAACCGACTGAACTGCACGCTCAACTCGACGCCGTCGGGCTCGAACCTGACCACCCGGTACGGCGGCATCAGCAGGCTGCCGGCGCCGGGCAGGCTCGGCACGCGGTTCGCGGGTCCCACACCTTCGGGCGCCTCGTACGGGTCGAGGAGTTTCACCAACTCTTCGGCGCGGTCGGCGACCTGCTCCCAGGTGTCGCTGTCCGGGTTCGCGGACACCGCCAGATCCTGCGCTCGCCGCATCGCGGTCAAGAAGCGCGCGAAGCCCGGACCCGGCTCGGCCGGTTTGAAATTCGGGAACCCACCGTGTTTGTCGTACTCGGGGTCGAGAACATGCGGATCATCCGTCACGGGCGCGCCGCCAGCACGTCTCGGCGCACGATCGTCTGGTCTCGGCCAGGCCCCACACCGATACACGAAACATGCGCTCCGGCAAGCTCTTCCAGCCGCAGCACATAGTCGCGAGCCTTGGCAGGCAGATCGTCGAACTCGCGGGCACCCGAGATGTCCTCCCACCAGCCGGGCAGCTCCTCGTAGATCGGCTCGGCGCGGGCGATGTCGCGCTGGGTCATCGGCATCTCGTTGGTGCGCTTTCCATCAACGGTGTAGCCCACGCACACCGGCACGGTTTCCAGGCTGGACAGCACATCGAGCTTGGTCAGGAAGTAGTCGGTGATGCCGTTCACTCGGGTCGCATACCGCGCGATGACAGCGTCGAACCAGCCGCAGCGGCGCCGCCGGCCCGTCGTCACGCCGAACTCGCCGCCGGTCTTGCTCAGGTACTCGCCGAATGAGTCGAACAACTCGGTGGGGAACGGGCCCGAACCCACGCGGGTGGTGTAGGCCTTGAGAATTCCGAGCACCGTGGTGATGCGGGTGGGCCCGATGCCGGAGCCGACGGCGGCGCCGCCCGCGGTCGGATTGGACGACGTCACAAAGGGATACGTGCCGTGGTCGACGTCGAGCAGCGTGCCCTGCGAACCCTCCAGCAGCACCGTCTCACCGTTTTCCAGCGCGGTGTTGAGCAGGTATCTGGCGTCGGCGATGCGGTGCTTGAACCCCTCCGCCTGGGACAGCAGGCTGTCGACTACCTCGGCCGGCTCCAGTGCCTTGCGGTTGTAGATCTTGACCAGCACCTGATTCTTGAATTCCAGTGCGCCACTGATCTTTTCAGCTAACAGCTTCTCGTCGAGCACGTCGGCGACGCGGATGCCGATGCGCGCGATCTTGTCCTGGTAACACGGGCCGATGCCGCGACCGGTGGTGCCGATCTTCTTGCTGCCCGCATACCGTTCGACGACCTTGTCCATGGCGACGTGGTACGGCATCAGCAGATGCGCGTCGGCCGAGATCAGCAGTCGCTCGGTGTCGACGCCGCGGTCTTCCAGACCCTTGAGCTCGGTGAGCAACACGCCGGGATCGATGACCACGCCGTTGCCGATGACATTGGTGACGCCGGGCGTCAAGATCCCCGACGGGATGAGGTGCAGCGCGAAGTTCTCGCCCGAAGGCAGCACCACGGTATGGCCGGCGTTATTGCCGCCCTGATAGCGCACAACCCACTGCACGCGCCCACCGAGCAGATCGGTGGCCTTTCCTTTGCCCTCGTCGCCCCATTGAGCGCCGATGAGCACTATTGCCGGCATGGCATTTCTCCCGCTTATTGTGATGCAGCCGGTGAGCCACCCTATCCCAGCTTTGATGAGGAGCCGCGTTGACCACAGCAGATGTTGGCTTGCTGGTGTTCGGCGACCGCCGGACGCCACGTCCGCTGCGCGGGCTGACGGCGGCGAGCATCGACGGCATCACCGACTTTTGCCGGGTCATCGTGGTGGGATCTGACGCCGATTTGGCGTCTTTGTTGACGCGGTTACTGCGCGCGGACCGGCTCGACGTCGAGGTCGGACACGCGCCGAGCTGGTGGAAGGCCCGTCGCGCCCGTGAGGGTGTCGCGAGCCGGGTGCCGCTGATCCGTGACGAGACCGGCACCGTGATCGTCGGCTCCGCGGAATGGCGCGGCTCTCCCCTGCGTGGCGAGGCGGTCGTCGACGACACGGTGCTGTTCGACGGTGAAGTGCCGGGTGTCCGGATCGAGCCGACGCCGACCATGCCGGGACTGCGGGCGGCGGTCATCGGCTGCGGCCGACGCCGCTGGGCGACGGGTCGGGCCGTGCAGCTCGGCACACCCGGAGCGACGGTGGTGCGGGACGGGGTTGCGGCGCCGCGTCCGGTCAGGCGGTCGACGTTCTATCGGCACACCGAGGGCTGGTTGCGGGTCGGCTGATGCGGACCGGGACAACTGTTTGTGTGCCCGCCTAGCTGCGACATTGTCGCTGGTGAGTTCGGTAATCGTCGCGACGATTGTTGGTTGCTTGCGCTTCGGGCGGGATTGCGCTCCCGCGTTGAGCCTGTAGTTGCCGAGGCCTGCACTCGCAGAACGTCTCGATAACTACAGGCTCAACATCCCTGGGCCCCGCAACCTCAAAGATTCGGCACCAAGACTCGCTCTGTCGCGACTTTTCAGGTCGAAGAAACTAGGTAATCGAAGCAGCTAGCGACATTGTCGCGCAGAGGCCGGCAGTGGGACACATGGTCCGCGGACTCAGACGCGGCAGCGGTCACGAACCTCGGTGCAATTTGGACGGTAGTTTCGCTGGGGTGAGCATCCGTCCGCTGCGCCAATCGGTGCGCCCGAGCCCGATCTTCCTTGCGATCGTCGCGATCACTGTGGTCGGCGGGGTGCTGGCGTGGATTTCCGCCGACGCCATGGAGCCGCTGGCCTATGTCGGCGTGTTCATCTTCGTCATCGCCGGCTGGGTGGTGTCGCTCTGCCTGCACGAGTTTGCGCACGCCTTCACCGCCTGGCGGTTCGGCGACCACGACGTTGAGGTGCGCGGATATCTGACACTGAACCCGCTGAAGTACGCCAATCCGCTGCTGTCGATCGGTCTGCCGATCCTGTTCCTCGCGATCGGCGGCATCGGGCTGCCCGGCGGAGCCGTGTGGGTGCGGACGTCGTGGATGACGAAACGCCAGAAGAGTCTGGTCAGCCTCGCCGGCCCTTTCACCAACCTCGTTTTCGCAGCGCTGCTACTGGCGTTGACTGCGCTGTTGGGGGACGCCGAACACTCGGTCTTCTGGGCGGGCATGGCATTCCTGGGATTCCTGCAGGTGACGGCGTTCGTGCTCAACATGCTGCCGATCCCCGGTCTGGATGGCTACGGCGCGCTGGAGCCGCATCTGAGCCCGGACACGCAGCGTGCCCTGCAACCCGTCAAGCAGTGGGGCTTCTTCATCCTGCTGATCCTGCTGCTCGCGCCGGGGCTCAACCAGTGGTTCTGGGACATCGTGCTCTGGTTCTTCGACCTCTCGGAAGTCCCCAGGGGGCTCGTGCAGGACGGTAACCAGCTGACCCGGTTCTGGTCGGCGTGGTTCTAGCGCCTTGCGATATATGCGTGTTTACGCATAGATTGCAGGCATGGGTGCCGGACACGATCACAGTCATGCCGATACCCGTGTTTCCCGGATGGTCATCGCCGCCGCGATCCTGACGGCATTCTTCGTCCTCGAGCTCACCACCGCGCTGCTGATCAATTCGCTGGCGCTGCTGTCCGACGCCGGCCACATGCTCACCGACCTGGTCGCCATGTTCATGGGCCTGAGCGCGGTGCTGCTCGCCCGTCACGGCAGCACATCGCCGGCCCGCACGTACGGCTGGCACCGGGCCGAGGTCTTCACTGCCGTCGCCAACGCGGTACTGCTGTTCGGCGTCGCGGCGTTCATCCTGTACGAGGCCTTGGAACGCCTCGGTGACGCGCCCGACGTCCCGGGGCTGCCGATGATCGTCGTCGCGCTCGCCGGCCTGGTCGCCAACGCCGTCGTCGTCCTGCTGCTGCGGTCGCATTCCAAGGACAGCCTGGCCGTCAAGGGCGCCTACATGGAGGTCGTCGCCGACACCGTGGGCAGCATCGGCGTGCTGATCGCCGGCATCGTCACCGTGACGACCGGCTGGCCCTACGCCGACGTGGTCGTCGCGGTGTTCGTCGCGTTGTGGGTGCTGCCGCGGGCGATCGCGCTGGCCCGCGCGGCCCTGCGGATCCTGTCCGAGTCGTCGCCGGCCCACATCGACGTCGAGGAGCTGCGCACCGCGCTGGGCGCCGTCGAGGGCGTGACCGAGGTGCACGACCTGCACGTGTGGACGCTGGTGCCGGGCAAGGACATGGTCACGGCCCACCTCACCAGCAACGCCGACTCGGCCCGGGTGCTGGACGATGCACGTGCGGTGCTGACCGCGCGCGGACTCGACCACGCCACCGTTCAGGTGGAGCCGCCCGACGGCGCCACCGATTGCAAGTGCGAAGCCGAATGGTGAGTTAGCCGAGCCCGAGTTCGGCTCGCGCCGAGGGGTCGCAGTCGTCGAGCAGATCAGCGCAGCGCTGATACTCGTCGCTCTCGCCGATCGCATCGGCCGCGCGCGCCAGCGCCGCCACGCAACGCAGGAATCCCCGGTTCGGTTCGTGGCTGTATGGCACCGGGCCGAAACCCTTCCACCCGTTGCGGCGCAACTGATCCAGGCCGCGGTGATAGCCCGTGCGGGCATACGCATAGGCGGTGATGGCCTTATCGTCGGCCAGCGCGTCTTCGGCCAGCGCGGCCCACGCCACCGACGCCGACGGATGCGCCGCCGCCACGATCGCGGGGTTCTCGGAGGCCTCCAGTTCGGCCTCGGCCGCCGGGTCGCCGGGAAGCAGTACAGGATCCGGTCCGAGGAGATCGCCCATCCGCGTCATGGGCCCATTGTGCCGCTAGGCTGCACCGGTATCGCGTCGAGGGAGGACTGCAGCAGGGATGTCGAACCCATCAGGGCCTGACCAACAGGACGAAGCCGCCGAAGAGGCGACCGAACCTAGTGACGTCGCCGCCGAAGGGACGCAGGAACCGGCCGAAGGGACACAGGAGCCGGAGGCGCCGGCCGAGGAGCCAGCGGATGCGCCCGCCACCGAGGTGATGCAGGCCGAAAACGACCACGAGCCCGCCACCGAGGTGATGGCGAGCGAAGCCGACCACGAGCCTGCCACCGAGATCATGGCGCCGGCCGACCCCGCAGCGGAGCCGGTCGAGGCCAATCAGCCGATGGAGCGACGGTTCACTGCGCCGTCCGGATTCGACGCCGGCTCGACGCAGAAGATCGACCCGCCGCCCGAACCGGCCACCGAGGTGTTCTCGGTGCCGGAAGCCACTGTTCAGCAGAAAGTGGCTGCGCCGCAGGTGATTCCGCCGCGTGGTGATCCACCGCAGCCACCGCGGACGCGCCGCAGCTGGGGCTGGGTCGTGGCTCTGCTGTTGGTCATCGCCGCCCTGGTGGCCGTCGCGATACTGGGCACCGTGCTGCTGACCCGCGGCGGTGAGCCGACGGTGTCGCAGGAGGACATGGTCAAGCAGACCATCGAGAACTTCGACATCGCCGTGCAGAAGGGCGATCTGGCCACCCTGCGCAGCATCACCTGCGGCACCACCCGGGACAGCTACGTCAGCTACGACGAGCGTGCGTGGGCCGAAACCCATTCCCGGGTGGCCGCGGCCAAGCAGTACCCCGTCGTCGCCAGCATCGACCAAGTGGTGGTCAACGGCGACCACGCCGAGGCCAACGTCACGACGTTCATGGCCTATGCCCCGCAGACGCGGTCGACGCGCAGCTTCGACCTGCAGTTCCGCGACGATCAGTGGAAGATCTGCCAGGCGCCCGGCGCCTAACCGGCGGTCACCGAGCGGCCCGCGCTGTGCAGGTCGTTGCATGCCTCGACGACGCGCTCGGCCATCGACGCTTCGGCCTTCTTGAGGTAGCTGCGCGGGTCGTAGGCCTTCTTGTTGCCGACCTCACCGTCGACCTTGAGCACCCCGTCGTAGTTGGTGAAGAAGTGTCCGGCGATCTGCCGGCTGAACGCGTACTGCATGTCGGTGTCGACGTTCATCTTCACCACGCCGTAGCGCAGCGAGTCCTCGATCTCGGACTTCAGCGAGCCCGAGCCGCCGTGGAAGACGAAGTCGAAAGGCTTTGAGTCCGAGGACAATCCGAGTTTGGCCGCCGCCACCTTCTGCCCCTCGGCGAGCACCTCGGGCTTCAGCTTGACGTTGCCCGGCTTGTAGACGCCGTGCACGTTGCCGAACGTCGCGGCCAGCAGGTACTTGCCGTGCTCGCCGGCGCCCAGCGCATCGATGGTCTTCTCGAAGTCCTCCGGCGTGGTGTAGAGCTTCTCGTTGATCTCGGCCTCGACGCCGTCCTCTTCACCGCCGACCACGCCGATCTCGATCTCGAGGATGATCTTGGCGGCCGCGGCCTCCTTGAGCAGCTCGCGGGCGATCTCTAGGTTCTCGTCGATCGGCACCGCCGAGCCGTCCCACATGTGCGACTGGAACAGCGGATTGCGGCCCTCGGCGACCCGCTTCTGCGAGATCGCCAGCAGCGGCCTCACGTATGTGTCGAGCTTGTCCTTCGGGCAGTGGTCGGTGTGCAGCGCGACGGTGATCGGGTACCTGTCGGCGATGATGTGGGCGAACTCGGCCAGCGCGACGGCGCCGGTCACCATGTCCTTGACGCCCAGGCCCGAGGCGAACTCCGCCCCACCGGTCGAGAACTGGATGATGCCGTCGCTGCCTGCGTCGGCGAAGCCCTTGATGGCTGCGTTGACCGACTCCGACCCCACACAGTTGATCGCCGGGAACGCGAACGAGTGCTCCTTGGCTCGGCCGAGCATCTCGGCGTAGACCTCGGGCGTTGCGATGGGCATGGCAGTTCCTTCCGCTGGTCGTCCTTGCGAGTATCCCAGGAAGTGAACAGCCTCACATGGTCAGCACCATCCGGTAGCGCGCACGCCCTTCGAGCATCGCCGAGTAGGCATCGGCGGCCTCGGCCAAAGGCCGTTCCTCGATCTTGGCCCGGACCCCGGACAGCACGGCGAAGTGCATGGTCTCCTCCACGTCTCGCGCCGTGCCCGACGGATGACCCGTCACCCGCCGGCCGGCAAGAATCAGATCGACCGGACTGATCGGCATCGGGTCGGCGGTCACGCCGACTACGACGAGTTCCCCCTCCGGACCGAGGCCGCCGACGGTCGCGCCGATCGCCGCGGAGTTCGCAGCCGTCGCGAGCACGACGCTCGCGCCGCCGAGGGCCTGCAAAGCAGCGGCAACGTCGGATGCCGTCGAATCGATGTAGTGGTGTGCGCCGAGGGCGCGGGCGTCGTCGGCCTTGTCGGCGCCGCGCGCGATCGCGACGGTCTCGAAGCCCATCGCCCGTGCCCACTGGACACCGAGATGTCCCAGCCCGCCGATGCCGAGGACGGCGACGAGATCGCCTGCGACGGCGTTGGTCTGGCGCAGGCCGTTGAAGGTGGTGACCCCCGCACACCCCATCGGAGCGGCTTCGGCGAACGACAACCCATCGGGGATGCGGGCCAACGCAGTCGCAGGGACGGTGATCGACTCGGCGTACCCTCCGGGATACGCCAGGCTGGGTACTTGCGCGTACTCGCACTGCATGAATTTGCCCTTGCGACACGGCACGCACCTGTTGCAGTTGCCGCCGAACCAGCCGACCGCGACCCGGTCGGCGACGGCGAAGCCTTCGACGCCTTCGCCGAGTTCCGCGATCGTCCCTGCGACCTCATGTCCCGGAATCACCGGCCAAGTCATGTCGGGGAAGCCGCCGTGGACGATCCCCTGGTCGGTTCCACAGACCCCGCAGGCGGCGACGGCGATCCTGACGTGGTCACGCGGAGGCGAGGTGGTGTCGACATCGGTGAGGGTGAGCGATGCTCCCGCAGATTCCACCATTACGGCTTTGTGAGTGGGCATGGCCAACCGTAACCAGCGGGCCGATGGCTGCCCACATCGACATTTCGGGAGTTGACCGCCTGTGCCGGTATCTTGGGGGCCGATGAACACCACGGCCCTGTCGGCGGCTGCGACCCATACCGCGCTCATGCCGGATTTCCTTGATCCGATGAAGCTGCTCGGGTACTTCGGTACCTGGGCGCTGGTGGGGCTGCTTGTCGTCATCTTCGTCGAGTCGGGGGTGCTGTTCCCGATCCTGCCCGGCGATTCGCTGCTGTTCGTGGCGGGGATGCTCGCCGCGGGCACGGCCGCCCTGGCGGAAGAGGGCGGGGAGACGATCAACTTCCAGCTCTGGCAGCTGCTGGTCTTCATCCCGATCGCTGCGATCCTGGGCGGTCAGGTCGGCTACTGGATCGGGCGCAACGTCGGCACGGCCATGTTCAAGCCGGACGCGCGGGTGCTCAAGCAGAAGTATCTGGACGAGGCCCACGTGTTCTTCGAGCAGCGCGGCCCGTTCGCCATCGTGATCGCGCGCTTCGTGCCGATCGTGCGGACGCTCGCGCCGCTGACCGCCGGTGCCGCCCGGATGAGCTACCCGGTGTTCGCGCTTTACAACATCCTCGGTGCTGTCGTGTGGGGCATCGGCCTGACACTGCTCGGATACTGGCTCGGCCAGTTCGAGATCATCCAGAAGCTCCTCGAGCCGATCTTCATCGCGATCGTGCTGGCGTCCGTCGCCCCGATGTTCATCGAGTGGTACAGGCGGCGCCGCCGCTCAGCCAGCGCGGTGACTCCTGAACCAGTCGAGGAGTAGGTCGGCGTCTCATTGCCGGGCCAGCGCGATGCGCACCGCTTCGGCCGGATCGACGGCGTGCAATCCGGTTTCCGCCGCCTCGGCGATCGCGATCTGCACGCCTTTGACCCGGCCGTTGAAGGCGTTGTCGCCGGGGCCGATAGTCCGGTGAGACGGGAGAGCCGGTGTCCGACGCCGACGTCGCAGCCGTCGTCGGCGGAGAAGACCATTCGGCAGCGTCGCTTCGACCTGTCCTTCCGCCTACCTTCTTGCCGTCGGTGTACAGAGCGTCACCGTGCCGCCCTTGCCCAAACCGCCACCGGCGTAGGCGAATTCCATCCGCACCTGGTGCGTGCCGGCCGGCAATGGGTCTGGTGGACTCGGCGAAGAACTGCTTCACCCCGCCCAGGTTGTAGCAGTACTTGAGCTTGCCGTCCTTCGCGTACAGACTCCAGCCGCCGATGTTGGCGCCCTGGGCGATGATCACGCCCTCGGCACCCGGTGTCGGGTACCTCGATCTCGGCGGTCACGGCATGCGACTTGTTCTTGATGCTCAACGACGCAGTTCTCCGACAGGTGCCCCATGCCGCCGAAGAGCAGCTGGGTGTTGCCCTTGATCAGCACCGGCCTGCCCGCGAAGTCCGGGTTCATCCGCGGCCCGGGGTCGTCGTCCAACGGCAACACGTTGTAGCGCGTGGCCTCGATGAGCCACAGCCGCTGCAACTCATGCAGCTTCTCGGGCATCTCCTTGGCCAGGTCGTCTGGCCTGGGTCCAGTCCTTGGTCGTGTCGTAGAGCTCCCAGACGTCGTCGTCGAAGGCCGGGGTCTTCTCGCCGACGAGTAGCCAGGGCGTCTTGTGCCGGGTCACCGCCGTCCACCCCTTGTGGTAAATGCCGCGGTTGCCGAACATCTCGAAGTACTGCGTCTCGTGACGGTCGGGCGCCTCGGCATCGTTGAACGAATAGAGCATGCTCACCCCTTCGATCGGGTGCTGCTGCACGCCGTTGACGAGACCGGCTCGGGCAGCCCCGCCGCCTCCAGGATGGTCGGCGCGACGTCGATGACGTGGTGGAACTGCCACCGGGATTTCACCCTTCGCCGTAATTCCCTTGGGCCAGTGCACGATTGTGCCGTTGCGCGTTCCGCCCCAGTGCGAGGCGACCTGCTTGGTCCACTGGTAGGGGGTGTCCATGGCATGCGCCCAGCCCACTGCATAGTGGTTGTAGGACTCCGGGCCGCCCAGCTTGTCGAGGCGCTCCATCAGGAATTCCGGCGTCTCGATCGGCCGCCATGCCGTTGAAGTTCAGCATCTCGTTGAACGTCCCGTTGAGCGTGCCTTCAGCCGACGCCCCGTTGTCGCCGATGATGTAGTAGACCAGCGTGTCGTCGAGCACACCGAGCTTCTCCAGGCTGTCGACGCAGGCGGCCGACATGGTGATCGGTGTACTCCAGGAAGCCGGCGTACACCTCCATCTGGCGGCGCAGCACCGGTTTGAGCTCCTCCGGCATGTCATCCCACGCCGGGATCTCCTTGTGGCGGGCCGTCAGCTCGGCAGTCCTGCGGGATCACGCCGAGTTGTCTTCTGCCGGGCGAATGTTTCCTCGCGCAACGTGTCCCAGCCCTGGTCGAACTTGCCCGTGTACTTGTCCGCCCATTCCTTGGGCACGTGGTGTGGCGCGTGGGTGGCGCCGGGAGCGAAGTAGACGAAGAAGGGCTTGTCGGGGGCGAGCGCCTTCTGCTGGCCGATCCAGGCGATGGCCTTGTCGGTCATGTCCTCCATGAAGTGGTAGCCCTCTTCGGGGGTCCGCGTCCGATCTCGACCGGCGTGGTGCCTTCATACAGCGTCGGATACCACTGGTTCGCCTCGCCGCCGATGAAGCCGTAGAAATATTCGAAGCCGCCGCCACCGGTGGGCCAGGCGTCGAACGGCCCGACCGGACTTGTCTGCCAGACCGGCACCTCGTGGCATTTGCCGAACTGGGCCGTGTTGTAGCCGTTGAGCTTCAGCGTCCGCGCCAGCGGCGACATCGTGTTGGGCAGCACCGAGCTGTAGCCGGGCGCGCCGGTGGCGATCTCGGTGATGCCGCCCATGCCGGCCGAGTGGTGGTTGCGCCCGGTCAGCAACGCCTGCCGGGTCGGTGAGCACAACGCGGTGGTGTGGAACCGGTTGTACTTCAAGCCGCCCGCCCGCCAGGCGTTCCGCCGTTCGGCGTCTGGCAGGGGCCGCCGAACGCGCTCGAGGCGCCGAACCCGACATCGTCGAGCAGAATGACCAGGACATTGGGCGCGCCCTTCGGGCGGCAGCAGCCGTTCAATCGGGGGGTAAGAGGTGTCGGGATCCTTCGCGTCATAGGTGATCAAACCCGTATGCGGTCGGCTCGGAATCGGTAGATGCGTTCGATCCATGGTTCGGCTCCTCGCCAACGGCTAATTGACACCCCCGTCGATCGGGATGACGGATACGACTCTAGGGCGTTAATCGCCCGCGCCGCAGCGCTTTAGGTCCTTGCGGCCTCCAGCGCGCGGATCAGGCTGGCCGAATCCCACGGGCCCTTGTGCCGCTTGCCGTTGACGAAGAACGTCGGCGTCGAGTTGAGGTCCATCAGCTCGGCGTCCTGCGCGTCGTCCTGCACCCGGTGCAGCACCTTGGACGAGTGCGATGCGCACGTCCTGGTCGAACTGCTCGATGTCGCATCCGATGGCCACCGCGTAGCGGTACATGTCCGACCACTCCAGATCGTCCTGATGCCCGAAGAGTTCGCGGCCCATCTCGAAGAACTTGCCCTGCAGCGCCGCGGCCTCGCTCGCCCGCGCCGCGTCGAATGCGCGCGGGTGCACCCGCTCCAGCGGCAGGTGGCGCCACACGTAGCGCAGCTCGTCGCCGAAATGCGCGCGGACTTCGTCGATCGCGCCGGTGGCCCGGCTGCAGAACGGGCACTCGAAGTCGCCGTACTCCACGAGCGTCAACGGGGCGTTCGGATCTCCGCGGATGTGGTCGCGGTCGGGGTCGACGGGCCGCAGTCAGCTTCAGGCCGACCGGTTCGGGCGGGCTGACCCAGTCGGTGATCCGGAAGATCGCCCACCCGGCGAGGAACGCCACGACCGACGCGATCAGCACACCGATGATGCGCCTGGTCCTGCCGTGCCGGGTCGGTGATCGCGATGTCGACGATGAAAAGTGAAATGGTGAAACCGATTCCGGACAATGCGGCGCCGCCGGCCATCCGCCGCAGCGTCAGTCCCGGCGCCAGCTCACCAATTCCGGTGCGCCGCATGAACCACGTCGCGCCGGTGATTCCGACGAACTTGCCGACCACCAGGCCCGCGACGACGCCCCACGTCAGCGGCGACCGCAGCGCCGCCGTCACGCTTTGCGAATCCAGCCGCACGCCCGCGTTGACCAATGCGAACAGCGGCAACACCACGAACGACACGTAGGGCCCGACGTCGGTCTGCAGCCGCTCGTTGATCGAAATCGACTGCCGCAGACCACGAGTGGCGGCCCTGGCGTATTGCGAGTTCGGGGACTGCCGGAACGCTCGGATCAGATCGACGGCCTGCTCCACCTGCCGTCGTTCGGGCGAGAAAACCGGGATCAGCAGCGCGACCGCGACACCGGCCAGCGTCGGATGCACGCCTGCCACGAACAGCGCCACCCACAGCGCGAAACCCAGCACCGCGTAGGCCGGGCCGCGGGCCACCGGCAGAAACCGCACCGACGCGATCGCGACGATCAGGACCAACGAGATCACCAACGGCACGACCTGGATGCGATCGGAGTAGAACAACGCGATCACGACCAGTGCGCCGACGTCGTCGACGACCGCCAGGGTGAGCAGGAAGATTCGCAGCCGGGCAGGGAATTTCGGCCTGATGATGGCCAGCGCGCCGATCAGGAACGCGGTGTCGGTCGACATCACCACGCCCCACGCCTGCGCGTTCTCGCCGGTCGGGTTGAACAGCCAGGAAGATGACGGCGGGTATCGCCAGCCCGGCGATCGCGGCGACCACCGGCACGGCCGCCCTGGACCGGTCGGTGAGCTCGCCGATGGAGAACTCCCGCGTCACCTCCAGGCCGACGATGAAGAAGAAGAACGTCATCAGGCCGTCGTTGACCAGATGCTTGACGGTCAACTCGAAGTGGTGCTCACCGAACGTGAAGCCGACGTGCGTGTCCAAGAAGGCCCAATAGCTGTCCGCCCACGGCGAATTCGCCCACAGGATCGCGGCGACGCGTGAACGCCAGCAGCAGCGCCGCCGCGGTGTTCTCGCCTGGTTTTGACCGCCTTGGGATCGCGGCTGAACCGTGCAGGCAGCAGGCGAACGATCCGCGGGACCGATTCGGCGGTCACCTACGCCTCGGTCTCCTCGGCGGTGCCATCGGCCTCATCGGCCACCACGTGCGCGGCTTCCATCAGCATCCAGCCCGACAGCTGGACCGACAGGTCACGTTCGGGGATCTCGGAGGCGTTGACGGCGCCCTCGACGAACTGCGGCTTCCTTTCCTGCGGGCGTGGGTATCTCGGCGGTGCGATCCCAGAAGGCGGGAACAGCGGGAGGTCGTCGACGGTCTGGCGGTTGTCCCACGCCGCCTGCGCGGACTTGCAGCACCAGCGTGCGGGCGGTGTCGCGGGCCTCGGCGTCCTCGGGGCCGTTCTGCGGCAGCGTCGTCGCCACCAACGCGAGGTAGCGGGCCAGGATCCCGTTGAACAGTCCGCCGTCACCGCCGCCTGCGCCCTTGATCACCCCGTCGGGCGCCATGTTGTCGCGCACGGCGTTGACCAGCCGGTGCACCCGCTTGGCGTGGCGCTCGTCCTTCGTCCGCGCGGCGAGCTCGGTTTCCAGCCCGAGCACCACACCCTGGCAGTAGGTGTACTGCGCGCGCACCAGCGAGCCGCCCTTGAGGCCGTCGAACACCAGATGCGTCTCCGGGTCGATCAGCGTTTCGTCGATCCAGTCGGCCATCTGCTGGGCGCGGCGCAGCCGGTCGTCGTAGCGCGCGAGGAAGATCGCGGCGGGACCGTTGGCAGGCGCGTTGAAGAACTGGTCCTGCTTGCGCCACGGGATGCCGCCGCCGTCCTCGGGCACCCATGCGTTGACGAACTGCTCGCACAGCTTCTTGAGTCCGCCGTGTTTCTCGACGCCGGCCAGCCGGCCCGCCCGCTCCAGCGCCAGCGCCAGCCACGCCATGTCGTCGTAGTAGTCGTTGATCCATCTGAGCGTGTTGCGCAGATGATGCGACCGGATCTGGCGGCGAATCTTCTTCTCCCGCGCGGGCTGCGGGTCGCGCAGCTGTGCGTCGACCAAGTTGTCGAGCAGGTGGGCCTGCCACCAGTAATGCCAGACACCGAACAATCGGTGCTGTCTGGCCGCAGGCCAGGCGACGACGCCCAACTGGGTACCCGGCAACCCCCACAGCCGTTTCAGATGCCGCTTCTCGACGGCGGCTTCGGCGCTGGCAGCACGGTTGGCCCATATCTGATCCATGGTCACGATCCTGCCTTACCGGGCCCGGAGGTTGGTCATGTTCACCCCGGCGCGGTGAGACATTTTCGTCTCACTTGAGATATAGTCGTCGCATGGCGGTCGATCGTGAAAACCTGCTGCGCGCGGCCGCGGACTTTCTCGGCCGACGGCCCAACGCCACGCAGGACGAGATCGCCGCGGCCGCCGGGGTGAGCCGAGCCACCCTGCATCGCTATTTCGCCGGCAAGCCTGCGTTGATGGAGGCGCTCGACCAGCTCGCGATCGACGAGATGCGCAAGGCGTTGAAAGCGGCCAGGCTTCAAGAGGATTCGGCGACGGAAGCGCTGCGCCGCCTTGTCACGGCGTGCGAACCGGCCTCGCCGTATCTGGCGCTGCTCTACAGCCAAAGCCAGGAAATCGACCTCGACGAGTCACTCAAGGGCTGGGCGGACATCGACGCCGAGATCACCGCCCTGTTCCAGCGTGGGCAGCGCGCCGGAGAGTTCCGCCCGGACCTGACTGCCGCTTGGCTCACCGAAGCGCTGTACAGCCTGGTCGCCGGGGCGGCCTGGTCGATTCAGGTCGGACGGGCTGCTCGACGCGACTTCGCGCACATGATCGCCGGCCTACTGCTCAACGGAGTCGTCCAGTCATGACCCGAAACTGGTTGGCGCTCGGTGTCCTGACCCTGGCCGTTCTGCTGATCGGTGTCGACGGCACCGTGCTGGCGCTGGCCACCCCGTTCATCGGTCAAGATCTGGGTGCGACGGGAACGCAGATCCTGTGGATCGGCGACATTTACTCGTTCGTCCTGGCCGCGCTGCTGGTCACGATGGGCAGCATCGGTGACCGCATCGGCCACAAGAAGTTACTGCTCTGCGGGGCAACGCTTTTCGGTGTGGTGTCGGCCGTCACCGCATATGCCCCGACCGCCGAGTTGTTGATCGTCGCGCGGGCCCTGCTCGGAGTCGCCGGTGCGACGCTGGCACCGGCGACGCTGGCGCTGATCCGCGGCCTGTTTCCACAACCACGCGAGCGCAGCATCGCGGTGGGCATCTGGGCCTCGGCGTTCTCGGCGGGCGCCGCGTTCGGTCCCGTGCTCGGTGGCTTCCTGCTCGAGCACTTCTGGTGGGGCTCTGTGTTCTTGATCAATGTGCCCGTGATGGTGGTCCTGCTCGTCGGCGGCATCGTGCTGCTGCCCGAGCACCGCAATCCGCAACCCGGACCGTGGGATCTGCCGAGTGTCGGGCTGTCGATGCTGGGCATGCTCGGTGTCGTCTACGCCATCAAGGAGGGCGCGGCAAACGGCCTGCGCATCGACATCGTCGCGGCGGGCGTTGTCGGGGCGGCCGCGCTGGTGCTGTTCGTGCGGCGCCAATTGCGCCTGCCCATCCCGCTGATCGATGTTCGGCTGTTCAGCAATCGCAGGTTCTCCGGTGTGGTGGCGGCCAATCTGCTGTCGGTGCTTGGCCTTTCGGGAGCGCTGTTCTTCCTGTCGCAGTTCTTCCAGCTGGTCCAGGGCTACAGCCCGTTGAAAGCCGGGCTGGCCGAACTGCCCGCAGCCGTTGCCGCGACGATCTTCGGAGTGCTTGCCGGTGTGGCCGTGCGGTCGCTGGTCGCAACGCAGTGTGCTGACCACCGGGCTGGCGTTGGTCGGCGTCGCGATGGCGTCGCTGATTCCCCTGCACCCACACACCGCGTATCCGCATCTCGCCGCGTCACTCCTGGCACTCGGCGTCGGCCTCGGATTGGCGTTCACGGTCGCCAGCGACGTCATCATCGCCAGCGTGCCGAAGGAACGCGTCGGCGCCGCGG
Source organism: uncultured Actinomycetota bacterium (assembly GCA_963765155.1). Classification (GTDB taxonomy): domain Bacteria; phylum Actinomycetota; class Actinomycetes; order Mycobacteriales; family Mycobacteriaceae; genus Mycobacterium. The sequence continues at coordinate 19,644 of CAVXVJ010000021.1, read as the reverse complement.
CCGCGGTCTCCGAAACCGCGTACGAACTCGGCATGGCGCTCGGCATCGCCACCCTCGGCTCCATCGTGACCGGCGTCTACCGCGGTTTCGCCGTTCCGCCCGGCACCCCATCCTCGGTGGCAGCGTCCGCGCGCGACTCACTCGCGGGCGCGGTCGACGCCGCGTCGACCATGCCTGCGGATAAGGCAGCCGCGCTGCTCGATGCCGCGCAGGGCGCGTTCACCCACGGGCTGGCCATCGCGTCCGGCGTCGGCTCTGTCCTGTTGCTTGTCTCGGCCGTGGCCGTCTGGGTGCTGCTCAGGCCCGCGCTACCACGCGCGACCGAGGTCGGCATGCTGCCCGATCCAGGCATGCATGGCGATGCCTGCGGCGACGGCCGCGTTGATGCTGCGCGTGGAGCCGAATTGGGCGATCGACACGGTTAATTCGGCGCCGGCCTTGGCGTCCTCGGTGATGCCCGGGCCCTCCTGGCCGAAGATCATCAGGCAGTCCCGCGGCAGGGTGGTGTGCTCCAGGCGCGCTGCGCCCGGCACGTTGTCGACCGCGACGACGGTCAGCCCGGCATCCGACGGCGAAGGCCAGCAGCTCGGCGGTGGTGTCGTGGTGGCGCAGCCGCTGGTAGCGGTCGGTCACCATGGCGCCGCGGCGGTTCCACCGGCGTCGGCCGACGATGTGCACGGTGTCGACGGCGAACGCGTTGGCGGTGCGCACGACCGACGCCGATATTGGCGTCGTTGCCGAAGTTCTCGATCGCGATGTGCAGTGGATGGCGGCGCTCGTCTATGTCGGCGATGATCGCGTCGCGTGTCCAATAGCGGTATGCGTCAACGACATTGCGGGTGTCGCCGTCGCGCAGCAGCGCGGGATCGTAGCGGGGATCGTCGGGAATCGGACCCTGCCAGGGGCCGACGCCGGCGGTCTCGCCCCATTCGGTGGGCCCGAGGTCAGTCATCCGTGTTTTCCCAGAGCGCCGCGTGCGTGCCGACGAGCGACACCGACGCGTACAGCAGCGCCGCGTTGATCTCGCCCTGCGTGCACAGCGACACGCGGACCTGCACGGCGTCGAGCGAGGCGTCGGGCAGCACGAGCACCGATGCACCGTAGATGTCGCAGGCGTGGCTCAGGCCAGGGGCAGGCAGTGTGGGCGCGACCAGCACCATCATCGGGCCGCCGCGGCGGGCCGAGTCGTCGCGGTATCGCGCTGCCAGACCGCCGATTTCGAGCCCGAGCAGCATGTAGCCGTTGCCGGTGAACGCCGCCGGATCGCCCAGGTCGCGGTCGGTTCGAGTTTGGCGCCGTCGGCGCGGAACGCGTCCACGCTCGTGGTCTTGAGCCTCAGCCCGGTGTCGTTCTCGTTGGTCGGCGGCACGCCCACCGGGAACGCCGCGGGATAGGCCGCCGTGGTGCCGGCCATCCGGTCCTTCGGCGAGTACACGTACACGCCGCGCACCTGCGACTGGTCGCGCAGCGGGCCGATACACACTGTGCCCGTGAGCCGGTCGGGTGTCGGCGCCGACAATGGTTGCAGCGCAAGGCTTGTCACGTTGCGGCAGCCGCCGATGCCGTTGGCCTCGAGCGGGTGCGCCAGCGCGCCGTAGAGCCCGAACCGGATGTCCTCGGGTTTCGCGTGCGCGCCGCCCGGCTGCGACGGCGAAGCGTCGACGTCGACCAGGACGTACTCGGCGTCGAAGCGCAGGTTGGACACCGACATGTTCCAGCCGAGGATCGCCAACGACTCGCCGATCGCCGCGGTCTGCGCGGCGTAGGGGTGAGCGCGGTCGTCGTCTTTGGAGCACGCCGAGGCCGCGACGACGACAATCGCTGCCAGCGCCGCGGCTATCGCGCGCACAACTGCCAGGAGAAGATGAAAATTGCGCCGAGAGTACGGAATATGACGGATTTCGCGCGAATTCCGTCATATTCCGTACGCTCGCGAAGCCCTTACGAAAGACACTCAGGTTCTTCCGCGGCCACGGCCCACCACCTTTGTCATGGCGCGCACCAGGTTTCGCGGCACCATCCGGCCGCCGGTGGTGAGCGCCTTGTACTGCAGGCCGGGCACGATGACGACCTTGTTCTTGGCGACGTCGGCCATGCTTTCGCGCACCACGTCGTCGACCTCGAGCCAGAGGATCGACGGCGTGTTCGCCATGTCGATGCCGGCGCGCTCGTGAAACTCGGTGCGCACGAAGCCCGGACACAGCGCGTGCACGCCGACGCCGGTGCCGCCGAGGCCGTTGGCCAGGCCTTCGGAGAACGCGATCACCCACGCCTTGGACGCCGAGTAGGTCGAGCCGCGGCCGGGCAGCAGCCCGGCGACGCTGGCCACGTTGATGACGGTGCCGGCACCGGCGGCCAGCATGGGCGGCAGCGCGGCGTGCGTCAGCTGCATGACCGCGGTCACGTTGACGTCGAGCTGTTTCTGCAGCACCTCGAAGTCGGCGGTCCAGAACTCGCCGGAGGTGCCGAATCCGGCGTTGTTCACCAGGATTCGCACACCGGCGGCGAGCCGGTCGGCGACTTTCGCGCGGTCGGCGGCGCAGCGCCAGGTCGGCGGGCAGCACCTCGACGTCCGCACCGACCTCGTCGTGCAGCTCGGCGGCGAGGCGCTCCAGCCGTTCGACGTCGCGGGCGACCAGCACCAGATCGTGGCCGTCCATGGCGTAGCGACGGGCGAAGCCCGCGCCCAGCCCGGACGTGGGTCCGGTGATCAATGCGACGGGACGGGCCATGCCCAACAGGTTACTTAGCGCTGATAGTGCGGCGACTGCCGACCGTTGCGCGACGGTGGCGGCGGTCGGCGAACGGGTTCGGCGCGGCCGGAATCGGGACGCGGCTGGGTGTAGCGGCCGACGTCGGCGCGGCCCGGCGGCACATCGGCACGCCCTGGCGGAAGAGCTTCAGCGCGCGGCGGCGCCGGCTTGAGCGGGCGGCCGGGCGATCCGCTGCGCCGGGCGACGGCCTGCTGGCCCGCGTTCGCCTGGGGTGTCGGCGGCAGCACCCGCAGCAGGTCGTTGAACTGCCGCACGGTGCGCAGGCCCTCGTCCCACTGCGCGCGGGTACTGGTGACCGGCATGCGACACCAGCGTCCAGTGCTGCTCGTTCCACATGATCTCGGCGCAGTCCGGCGCGGTGTGGGCGAACGTCACCATCCGCCGGTCGCAGGCCCGGCGCGCGGCATCGAGGTTGGTGGAGTACACCATCCGCGGGCCGATCGCGCCCAGCAGCCAGATGTCGTTCTCCCGAGGCTCCTTGATGCCCTTGAGCCGCAGGTCGACGACGACGTTGGTGCCGACCTTGCGGTGCAGCGCGATCACCGTCGCGACGTCCTCGAGGTCGAAGATGAACACGGCCTCGCCGCGGATCTGCCCGAGCACCACGTTCTTGGCGGTCACGTCGCCGACGGTCGACATCACCCCGCGCTTCCAGCGCTTGAGGATGTCGCGCGACTCGTGCTCGTAGTCGAAGCCGTGCGACTTGGCCCACGACTTGCGGCGACGGCCCAGCCCGCGTCGACGGTCGATGTCGACGTACAGCAGTACCGCCGCACCCACAAAACAGAGTGCGGACAGCGTGAACCAAAGCGGGACCATCGCGCCTAGCCTACTTGCTGGTACGCCTTATTCCCGAACTCAAGCGGATCACAAGACCGTCTCACTCGCCGCGAGTCGCGTCCTGCGCGTACTGCAGACCCTGGCGAAACGGCCTCTCACACGCAGGACTCGTCGCGGACACTTCTCTGCCGAATGCCGTTTCGGCGCTGCGAGGCCTCAGCCCAGGACCAGCGAGTCGCCGTCCGGCGCTGACGTTGACCGGCACCACGTCGCCGTCGTGCACGTCACCGGCCAGCAGCATCTTCGCCAGCTGGTCGCCGATGGCCTGCTGGATCAGCCTGCGCAGCGGCCGCGCGCCGTAGAGCGGGTCGAACCCGCGCTCGGCCAGCCACTTCTTGGCCGGCAGCGACACCTCCAGGGTGAGCCGGCGCTGCGCCAACCGCTTCGCCAGCTGAGCCAGCTGGATGTCGACGATCTGGACCAGCTCGCTCGGGCTCGAGCGCGTCGAAGATGATCACGTCGTCGAGCCGGTTGATGAACTCCGGCTTGAACGCCGAGCGCACCGCCGCCATCACCTGCTCCTCGGTGCCGCCCGACCCCAGGTTGGACGTCAGGATCAGGATGGTGTTGCGGAAGTCGACCGTGCGGCCCTGACCGTCGGTCAGCCTGCCCTCGTCGAGCACCTGCAGCAGCACGTCGAACACGTCCGGGTGGGCCTTCTCGATCTCGTCGAACAGGATCACCGTGTACGGCCGCCTGCCGCACCGCCTCGGTCAGCTGACCGCCCTGGTCGTAGCCGATGTAGCCGGGAGGCGCACCGACCAGGCGGGCCACCGAGTGCTTCTCGCCGTACTCGCTCATGTCGATGCGGACCATCGCGCGTTCGTCGTCGAACAGGAACTCCGCCAGCGCCTTGGCCAGCTCGGTCTTGCCGACGCCGGTCGGGCCGAGGAACATGAACGAGCCCGGTCGGCCGGTTCGGGTCGGCGACGCCGGCACGGCTGCGGCGCACCGCATCCGACACGGCCTGCACGGCCTTCTTCTGGCCGACGACGCGCTTGCCCAGCTCGTCCTCCATGCGCAGCAGCTTGGCGGTCTCGCCCTCGAGCATCCGGCCGGCGGGGATGCCGGTCCACGCCGACACCACGTCGGCGATGTCGTCGGGCCCGACCTCCTCCTTGAGCATGACGTCCTCGCGGGCCTCGGCACTGCGGCAGCGCCGCGTCGAGCTTCTTCTCGAGCTCGGGGATGCGGCCGTAGCGCAGCTCGGCGGCCTTGGCCAGGTCGCCGTCGCGCTCGGCCCGGTCGGCCTCGCCGCGCAGCGTCTCCAGCTGTTCCTTGAGCTCGCGGACGACGTCGATGGCGCTCTTCTCGTTCTGCCAACGGGTGGTCAGCTCGGCCAGCTTCTCCTTCTGGTCGGCCAGCTCGGCGCGCAGCTTCTCCAGCCGGTCCTTGGACGCGGCGTCCTCTTCCTTGGCCAGCGCCATCTCCTCGATCTCGAGGCGACGGACCAGCCGCTCGACCTCGTCGATCTCGACGGGCCGGGAGTCGATCTCCATCCGCAGCCGGCGACGCGGCCTCGTCGACCAGGTCGATGGCCTTGTCCGGCAGGAACCGCGCGGTGATGTAGCGGTCGGACAGCGTGGCCGCCGCGACCAGCGCGGAGTCGGTGATGCGCACGCCGTGGTGCACCTCGTAGCGGTCCTTGAGGCCGCGCAGGATGCCGACGGTGTCCTCGACCGACGGCTCGCCGACGCAGCACCTGCTGGAAGCGCCGCTCCAGCGCGGCGTCCTTCTCGATGTACTTGCGGTACTCGTCGAGCGTGGTGGCGCCGACCAGCCGCAGCTCGCCGCGGGCCAGCATCGGCTTGATCATGTTGCCGGCGTCCATCGACGGACTCGCCGGTCGCGCCGGCGCCGACGATGGTGTGCAGCTCGTCGATGAACGTGATGATCTGGCCGGCCGAGTTCTTGATGTCGTCGAGCACGGCCTTGAGGCGTTCCTCGAATTCGCCGCGGTACTTCGACCCGGCGACCATCGAACCGAGGTCCAGCGAGATGACGGTCTTGTCGCGCAGGCTCTCCGGCACGTCGCCTGCCACGATGCGCTGGGCCAGGCCCTCGACGATCGCGGTCTTGCCGACGCCGGGCTCACCGATCAGCACCGGGTTGTTCTTGGTGCGACGGCTCAGCACCTGCACGACGCGACGAATCTCGTTGTCGCGCCCGATGACCGGGTCGAGCTTGCCCTCGCGCGCGCGCTCGGTCAGGTCGGTGGAGTACTTCTCCAGCGCCTGATAGCGTGCGCCTCGGGCTCGGGGCTGGTGACCCGGGCGCTGCCGCGCACCTTGACGAACGCGTCGCGCAGCGCCTGCGGCGACGCGCCGTGACCGGTGAGCAGCTTGGCCACGTCGGAGTCGCCGGTGGCCAGGCCGACCAGCAGGTGCTCGGTGGAGACGTACTCGTCGTCGATCTCGGTGGCCAGGTTCTGGGCGGCGGTGATCGCGGCGAGCGACTCGCGGCGACAGCTGCGGCTGTCGAAGCTGGCGCCGCTGGCGCTGGGCAGCCGGTCGATGAGCCGTTGCGTCTCGGTGCGGATGGTCGCGGGTTCGACGCCGACGGCCTCCAGTAGGGGTGCGGCAATGCCCTCGTTCTGGGTGAGCAGTGCCATCAACAGGTGGGCGGGCACGATCTGCGGGTTGCCTGCGGAACTGGCCGCCTGCAGCGCCGCAGTCAGCGCCGCCTGGGTCTTGGTCGTCGGGTTGAACGAGTCCACGACACCTCCAATCGTCGATGGAAAATGCTTGTCGCGATGTTCAACGCCGTCAAGGTTGAGTCTGTTCCGCTCAACTCTAACGAATTTCCGGCGGTGGCCGGCTCGCCGCGATCGGTTCGCAGCCCTAGCCGCGGTACGTTGCGACCCTGAACGTAGACCTCCGCGATCGACGACTCCCGGATGCCCATCAGCAGCGCGAACAGCGTTTGGTCGCGGGCCAGGCCGTGGTCATCCGAGCGCACACCGTGGGTGAGTGGTCCGTTCAGTGCGGGGGTCCTACGCGGGTCGACGACGACGAAGTCGGCCTCCTTGCCGACGTCGAAATTGCCGAACCGGTCCTCCATGTCGAGCGCCCGCGCGCCGGCGAGTGTGCCGAGGAACAACATCTCGGCGGGGTGCATCGACACCCCGGCGTCGCCGGGCTCGGTGATGTGCACCTTGAACGCATCGCCGAGCACCCGCGGGATCAGCCATTCGTCGCCGCCGCCGAAATCCGTTCCGGCCGCGATGTTTACCCCCGATGCCACCGTGCGTCTCCACGGCATGGTGCCCGACCCCAGGAACAGCTGGGAGAGGAACGCCGATCCGAACACCATCGCCGCCGTGGTGCCGACCGCGACACGGCGATCACAGAACTCCACAGCCGCCTGCCGCGCGAACTCGGGTCGGCCAAACGGGACTCGGACGGGAAGATGCACAGGTTGAGCCACTCCAGCAGCTGGCCGCCGCCGTAGGAGTCACCAGCGTAGGTCTGGGGGAAGTGGATGTGGGTGTCGACGAAACCGGGCAGCAAGAACCCCGGCCGATGGTCGTGGACGGCCGCGGACTCGTAGGCCGCCGGGACGCTATCCCGCTCACCGCAGAACGCGATGCGGCCGTCGTCATCGATCGCCAACGCACCATCCGGAATCGACACCAGCGCCTCGGCGGCCTGAGTCACCGTGGCGCTGTCCCGCCACATGGAAGATGTGTCCCAGATGGACTTGACTCATCGGAGATACTCCTCGGCCCGGCGACTGAAGCTCCGACAATACTCAGCATGGGCAGGCAAATTTGCTGAGACGAAAATTGTTGGCGAAAAACCGGGGCAAACTGCGCCGAGAAGACCGTCCGGATAGTCTACAGTCGGTGCCAACTCGACGTGGACCACTGCGCCGGAGAACACCTCATGGGCCGAGAGAGCAGCGATTTTGGACATCAACACCATCACCGACGTCGTCCGCCACCCCTCCGACCCACCGGGCGCGCAGTGGCGTGACGGCGACGCCTGGCTGGCCGGGCGGAACCTGGCTGTTCTCCGACCAGCAACCTGACCTTCGGCGCCTCGTCGACCTCATGTCGCTGGGCTGGGACTCCCTGGTGATCGAGCGAAGCCGGTCTCGAGATCGGCGCAACGTGCACCATCCGCGAACTGTATGCGCTTGCGGCACCGACGGATTGGCGTGCGGCGCCGCTGTTCGCCACCAGCTGCGAGGCGTTCCTGGCGTCGTTCAAGGTGTGGAATTCGGCGACGGTGGGCGGAAACATCTGCATGTCGCTGCCCGCGGGCCCGATGATCACGCTGACCGTGGCACTCGAGGCCACCTACACACTCCTGGGCGCCGACGGCTCCGAACGCACCGTCGACGCAGTCGATTTCGTGACCGGCAACCACGCGAACATCCTCACGCCCGGGTGAGGTGCTGCGACGGATCGACATCCCGATCGCATGCCCTGCGCAAGCGCCACGCGCATCGCCGGTTCACGCTGACCCACCTGGGCCGGTCGACGATCTTCATGATCGCCACCCAACGCCCGGCGCCGACGACCTGCTGCTCACGATCACCGCGGGCACCACTCGCCCGGTCCGCTTGGCATTCGACACCATGCCCGACGCCGATGTCGTTGCAGCAGCAGCATCGACATGCTGCCCGACGATCTGTGGTTCGACGACCCGAACGGCACACCCGACCATCGCCGCCACCTGGCGAAGCATTACGCCGAGGAGATCCGAGTCGAGCTCAACACGGAGGACCGGCCATGACGTACACGGTGAACGGTGAGACGTTCGAGCACGAGCCGCATCCCGGCCAGTGCCTGCGCACGTTCGTGCGTTCGCTGGGCCAGCACGGCGTCAAGAAGGGTTGTGACGCAGGCGATTGCGGTGCGTGCACGGTGTGGCTCGACGGCGATCCCGTGCACAGTTGCATCACCCCGGCCTTCCGCGCCGACGGCCGCGAGGTGACGACGATCGAGGGCCTCGGCTCGCCGGAGAACCTGCATCCGCTGCAGCGGCAGTTCCGTGACGCGCCCGGGCTTCCAGTGCGGCTTCTGCACCGCGGGCATGATCATGACCTCGGCGACGTTCACCGAGGAGCAGAAGCAGGATCTACCGCGTGCGCTGAAGGGAAACCTGTGCCGCTGCACCGGATATCGCGCCATCGAGGACGCCGTCAACGGCGTCGCCGCGATCGAAGAAGCACTTCCGGGCAAGGCCGTCGGCGCCAGCGTCGGGGCGCCCGCCGCAACGGACATCGTGACGGGCCGCGCGGAGTTCACCATGGACACCGAGATCGAGGGCATGCTGCACCTCAAGGTGCTGCACTCACCGCACGCCCACGCCCGCGTCGTCTCGATCGACAAGACCGCTGCGCTGGCCGTTCCGGGTGTGCACCGCGTCTACACCTGGGAGGACGTCCCCCGCAGGCGCTACAGCACGGCGATCCACACCGACCATCTGGTCGACCCCGACGACACCTACATCCTCGACAACGTCATGCGGTTCGCCGGCCAGCGGGTGGTGGCGGTGCTCGCCGACTCCGTCGGTGCCGCCGAAGAGGGCTGCCGCAAGGTCGTCGTGGAGTACGAGGTGCTGCCCGCGGTCTTCGATCCGGAGGAGGCGATGGCCGACGGGGCACCACAGCTGCACAGCTACGACGACCCGTTCGCCCACGACAAGGTTCGCAACATCCTGCTCGAACTGCACGGCGAAATCGGCGATGTGCGAGGCCGGTTTCGCCGACGCCGACGTGATCCACGAGGGCACCTACTTCTCGCCACGGGTTCAGCACGCGCATCTGGAAACCCACGGGTCCATCGCCTGGATGGAGGACGGTCGGCTCAACGTGCGCACCAGCTCGCAGTCGCCGTCGATCGCGAAACTCAAGCTGTCCCATCTGTTCAACCTGCGTCCCGACCAGCTGCGGGTGTTCTGCAAACGCGTCGGCGGCGGTTTCGGCGGGAAGCAGGAGGTGATCGCCGAAGACCTCGTCGCCCTCGCCACGCTCGACACCGGGCGTCCGGTGTGCCTGGAGTACACCCGGGAAGAGGAATTCACCACGGCATCACCACGGCACCCGATGAAGATCACCGTCAAGCTCGGCGCGAAGGCCGACGGCACGTTGACGGCGTTCGCAGTTCCGCAACGTGTCCAACACGGGCGCCTACGGCAACCACGGCGGCGAGACGCTGTTCGCCGGCGGCGCCGCGCTCGCGCAATACCGTTGCCCCAACAAGAAATTCGACGGGTACTCGGTATACACGAACACCGTGCCCAGCGGCGCGCTGCGCGGATACGGCATGACCCAGCCGGCGTTCGCCGTGGAGTCGGCGATGCACGAGCTGGCGGTCGCGCTCGACATGGATCCTCTGGAGCTGCGACGCCGCAACATCGTCCGGCCCGGCGATGCGCTGCTGGCGATCGACGATCATCCCGACGACGTGGCGTTCACCGAGGACGGCATCATGACGTGCATCGATCTCGTCGATGAGGCGTTGCGGCGCAACACCTCCAGAACGAGCCAGGCGCTCGGCGACGATTGGCTGATCGGCATCGGTACGGCGAGCTCACTGCACGAGACCGCGCCCCCGACCGACCACGTCTCGGATTGCGTGGGCGACACTGCGCGACGACGGGACCTACGAGATCGCGGTCGGCACGGTTGAATTCGGCGAGGGCACATCGACCGCACACGTGCAGATCGCGGCCACGCAGCTCGGCACCACGCCGTCGCGGATGCACCTCGTGCAGTCCGACACCGACCGCACCGGATTCGACACCGGCGCGTTCGCCAGCGCGGGCCTGTTCGTCGCAGGCAACGCGGTGCAGAAGGCGTCGACCGCGCTGCGCGACCGCATCCTGGGGTTCGCCGCCGCCCACGCCGGTGTCGCACGTCGCCGACTGCGCGATGGATGACGACGGCGTGTCTGCGGCGACCGGCGACTGTCGCTGGCCGAATTCCTCGAGGTCGGCCCGGCGCGGGGGATCCGGTTCACCGAGGCGCGCAAGGCGTACGGCTCGCCGCGCAGCGTCATCGTCCAACACCCACGGCTTCCGGGTCGCCGTGCACCGGGTGACCGGCGAGATCCGCATCCTCTACAGCGTGCAGGCCACCGATGCCGGGGTCGTGATCAACCCGGCGCAGGTGCGCGGCCAGATCGAGGGTGGCGTCGCGCAAGGCATCGGGTTCGCGCTGACCGAGAACTTCCACGTCGACGACAACGGGGTCATGGTCAACCCGAACCTGCGCAACTACCGAATCCCCACCTACGCAGACGTTCCCCGCACCGAGGTGCTCCTGGTGGATTCGACGGATTCCGTCGGGCCGCATGCGCGTCGAAGGGCATGGCGGAGTGCTGCATCAACCCGGTCGCACCGGCGTTGGCCAACGCCGTCGCGAACGCGACGGGCGTGCGATATCGCTCGCTGCCGCTGTCCCCCGAACGCATCTACGCGAAACTCGGGTCAAGCCAGCTGGTTCCGGTGAGCGTGAGCATGGATACCAAGAAGCCGACCGATACCGCCGCGACGGTCATCATCGGCCAGAAGGTACGTCCCGGATCGGAGCGGGATTTCGAAGCCTGGCAGCAGGAGATGAACCGGGAAGCTTCCAAGTATCCGGGTTTCATCGGCGCCGAGATCAATCCGCCGACCGCCGTGCAAGCCGAGTGGGTGGTGGTCTATCGCTTCGACTCCGTCGCCCACGTCCAGGCGTGGATCAACAGCGCCACCCGCCAGGAGCGGCTCGCCGAAGGTCAGCAGTACTTCGACGGTCCCGGCACCCAGCAAGTCGTCGGCGGTGGCGCGAAGGCGACGGATCCCCTCGTGACGGTGGTCGTCAGTCACCGGGTGAGTCCCGAGCAGGTCGACGAGTTCCTCGCATGGCAGGAGCGACTTCGCCTGGCGGAAAGCGAATTTCCCGGCTTCCGCGGCACCGAGCTGTTCCGTCCCGTCAAAGGCGTCCAAGACGATTGGACCGCCATGTACCGCTACGACACCGCGGCAGACCTCGACAGATGGCTCGTCTCAAAGGAGCGTCGCGACCTTCTCGCGGAGGGCGAGAAGTTCTCCGATTTCGAGCTACGCACCGTCGACAACTCGTTCGGCAGCTGGTTCGCCTTCGACGAGCATGGCAACGCAGGCGCCGCCACCGTCGGACACCAAGACGTCGATCGCGGTGTGGGTGGGCCTCTACCCGACCGTCGTGCTGCTCACGCTCGCGCTGTCCCCATTGAAGATGCCGCTGTGGCTGGGCATGCTGGTCGGAAACCTGTTGTCCAGCTTCCTCATCAGCTTCGTGGCCATGCCGTACTACGTGAACCCGCTGCTGAAGCACTGGCTGCGACCGCCCCCGGATGTGCCGAAGCGACAAACGAACTGGCGGGGCATCGGCATCGTCGCCGCCGTCATGCTGTTCTGGACGGTGGTCGTTCTACCTGGTGACCAGGGTGTTCTGGCACCTGCCCTGAGCTTCAACGACCCGCCAATGGCGCCGGGCCGTTCAGCCCGGCCACCCGCGGCAGCGTGGCCAGCAGCTTCGGCGCCAGCGTCGTCGCCTCCGGCGCGGGCCTGCCGAGCCCGTACTTGCGAACCTCGGAACCGCCGGCAACGGCGCCGCTGACCAGAAGATCAGCCCCGGCCGTGGTGCTGGTTGTCGCCACCGTCACTCCCGGCTTGGCGCCGGCGAACGGTGCGAACGACGAGGTTTGGGTGAATTCGACGTCTGCCTCGTGATGGTTGGGGCTCTGCAGATACATCCCGGGGAAGCCGTCGAGACGCGACCCGCTCGACCATGTCCGCACCGTGCCATCACCCGCCAACTGGCCGGTGATGATGCTCTTCGCACCGCCCTCCTCGCCGGCCACCCATCCGGTGCTCAGCGACACCCCGTCGGTGTAGGACTCGTCGATAGGCCAGGAACTCCGACGTCTGAGTCGGCGCACCGGGGTACCCGTCGTCGTGCTCGTGCGCGGTCTCGTCTGCGCCCGCATCCGGGCGGTCGGGCGTGTACAGGTCGTAGTGGAACGTCTTGATCCGGGGTGCATCGCCCGGCCCGGGGGCCGTCACGATGCTTTCCCGGCCCGATCCCATCTCGACCATGCCGGTCGCGACCGTCACACCGGACTTCGATCCGGGGTACGGCGCGAAGCTGGTGAAGATCTCCGGCGCCTTGCCCATCTCGCCGGGCAGCGTCGATGAGAACATCCTTGACCTGGGACTCGATTCCCGGACCCGACCCCACGATGATGTTGTCGGCCAACGCATTTCCGTCGATGTCGGCACCGGCGACGTTCACACCGCCCCGGAAACCGGCATCGAACGGCGCAAAGCGGGTCAACTCGGTGGCTGAATCGTCCATGGGCCGTGTCGTTGCCGTCATAGACGACAACCTCGGAGCTCGACGCCAGCACCGGTGCCCACGATCAGGTCAAGAATCATGTCCCCGTTCACGTCGGCCATCGCCACGCTCGGGGTGCCTTCGAAGGACGGGAACGGCGTGACGAACGCCATCACCTCGTCGCCGTTGCCGTCGAGGACACGCACCGTTGCCGGCTTGCCCTTCGATCCGGGCACGGCCACCGCATACGTCGACACCTCGGGTATGACGTTGATGGTCGCCATCAGGCCGTTGTCCTCGTGGTTCAGTCGGTGGCAGTGGACCACGTAGGTGCCCGCATATTCGATGAACTCGGAGCGCAATGTCAGCGACGCGGGAACCAGCGGGTTGTCGTCGGCGTCGATCACCGGCGGCGGGACGTTCGCGTTGTCGATGCCGAACGGCTGAACCCCGGTGGTGGTACCGATGAGCGGACTCGACGACCTTCTGCACCTGAAAGTCGTTGACGTGGATGTGGATCGGATGGCTGTCGTTGTTGTAGTTGGTGAACGACCACTCCTCGACAGAGTTCAGCCGCGGTTGAATCAACGGGATGTTGGGGAAGACGTTGTCGTCGAACTGGTAGGTGAAGGCCTTCGGATCGCTGTTGCTGGCCTTCTTGTTGCCGAATCCGCCACCGATGTCGAGCTGCGCGCTTGACGTCGGGCTCCATCACCGAGGTATCCACGAACGACGTGTAGGCGCCCAGGTTCTGGCCCGGCTCGAATGCGGTGGTCTGGCCCTCACCACTGTCGGGCGTGACCTTCAGCAGCGTCTGCGTCGGGAAGGTGAAGAAGCCGTCCCGCGCCGCGATGTATTTGGGGTCGATGGTCACCGTGCCCAGCACGGCGGGGGAGTTCTTGGTGCCGTTGTTGGTATACAGCACACCGGGTTCGGAGATCCCCTTGACACCCGGACCCGGCGGCATGTCGACGATGAGGTCGCCGGAGCGCGGCATCGTCACCGCGATGGCGTAACGCGAGCCCGGCGGAATCTCGAGGTACGTGCCGTCGCCGTCCACGGGCCGCTGCACCTGGGTGTAGGGGTTGCCATCCTGCCCGACGATCGCGAACTTCGGATGGTTGCCCGTCGCCGTCTCGGTGAATCTCAGTGGCACGAAGGCGATGTCGCTCATGTTGGCGAATACCCAGATCTCGGTTTGACCCGGCTTGAGCTTGCAGCTCCGGCTGGAATTGGCCGTTGATGGTGAACTGCACGTCGCGTTCGTTCTCGGGCTTCGACGGGTCGGCGGGGATGGTCTTGGACGGGCTGGTGAAGGTCTGCAGATTCTGCGGGATGAACTGGTTCTGTCCGCGGTGGTTGTGGACCGAGAGCGGCCCGGCGTACCAGTTCGTGAAGAACTCGGCACCCTTGGTGGTCTGCGAGAAGTTCACCGGCGCCAGGCTCGGTTGGTACGTGCCGTCGGCGAGCTGGTTGCCTTCCGGCGGCTTCAGGGTGCTGACCCACTGCTCCCAGTACGGGTTGTTCAGTTGGTGGCCGCCGTTGCGGCGGTCGAAGACGAAGTTGTACTGCAGTGCCATGTCGCGAATGGGGATGTTGTTCTGCGTCACCAGCGGCAGGTTGCCGTCGGGCCGGCCGATCTCCAGCATGCCCGCCAGGCCCATGTATGTCTGTTGCGCGGTCACGGTGTGACGATGGCTGTGGTACCAGTACAGGCCGTTGGGCATGTTGGTGGGTACTGCGTAGTCGTAGGTGTTGCTCATCCCTGCGGGAATCGACAGCAGCACGTTGTCCGCGTTGCCGCTCGGGCTGACGTGCAGCCCATGGGTGTGCAGGTTCAGCGGCGCGGATCGCAGCACGGGCGGGTAGATCGGGACGTCGCCGCCCGCCGGAGTGTAGGAGGGGTCGTTGAAGTCGTCGATGGTGAGGTCTTGTAAGTCGTTGTCGTAGTGGATGATCAGGCGCTCGCCGGGGTCGACGCGCAGTGTCGGAGCGGGATAGTTGTTGTCCCCCTTGGTGGAGCCGTCCGAGCTGGTTCCCTTGATGACCTCGTAGCCGTAGATCAGAAAATTGGTGACCGGTTCCTTGACGGTGTCGAGGTTGACCGTGCCCTGGTGGGCCGACAGCCGAACCTCGAGGACGCCGTCCTTGCTGGACAGCCTGACCGGTTCTTTGAAGGGCGCGGGCTTGCCGTCCGGACCGGCGTTGACTCCGATCTGGGCCTGCGGAGCGTCGGAGGAGGTGCAGGCGGTCAACATCAGGGTCATCGACGTCACGACGGCCAGTGCGACGGCGGCCGTCGGCTTGCTTCGACGCACCATGGCGTTCCCCAATCCCCGACGGTTGGGGCACCATCGATTTATCGATCGAAGACTACACAGCAAATATTGCCGCAGGGGCAAATCTGCAACTCAGCCCGTTATCGGTTTCGTCATCGCGAAGCCGCTCCGCGTTGCTACCTTCGGGTCGGATGATGCGGCGAAGGGATAGTCGATGTCAGGTAGTTGGGGATCTGTACTGGTCGAACTCATTCCGCTGGCGCTGATCGTCGCGTTGTCGCCGCTCTCCATCATCCCGGCGGTGCTGGTTCTGCATTCGCCCCGGCCGCGGCCCACCGGTCTGGCATTCCTGGCCGGCTGGATCTTCGGTCTCTTCGCGCTCGCCGCAATCTTCTTGGCGGTCTCGAGCATGATCGGCGGCCTCGGCAAGCCGCCGAGCTGGGCGTCCTGGCTGCGCATCGCCATCGGTGCGGCGTTGATCGTATTCGGCATCTTCCGGTGGCTCACCCGGGACCGCGCGCACACGCCCGGATGGATGCGCACGCTCACCACCATCAGCCCAACCCGGGCTCTGGGAACCGCCGCTGCACTGGTGGTGATCAACCCGAAGGTGCTATTCGTCTGCGCGGCAGCAGGTTTGGCCATCGGTACCGCCGGCCTGGGAGCCGCAGGTGCCTGGACCGCCGTCGTCTCCTACACGCTGATCGCGGCGTCGTCGGTGGCGATCCCCATACTCGCGTATGCGTTCTCCGGTGATCGGCTGGATCCGGCCCTGGCGCGCCTCAAGGACTGGATGGAACGGCACAACGCCACCCTGGTGGCGGCCATCCTCGTCGTGATCGGTCTTCTGGTGCTGTACAAGGGAATTCACGGCTTATAGATCGGGCAGTCCCAATTCACTCGCGTCGGCGGTCAGATAGCGGGTCAACGTCGGCGCGATCAGCCTCGCCACCTCGTCGCCTGACAGTGTCGCCAGCGGCGGTATCTCCATGACGTAGCGCAGCATCGCGACGCCCACCAGCTGCGACCCAGCCAGCATCGCCCGCAGCCGGGCCTGCTCGCCACCGCCAAGAGCCGCCGATACCGCGGGCAGCACGTAGCTCTGCATGAAGCCGCGGAACGCTTCATGGGCGTCGGAGTTCGAGGTGGCCGACTGCAGCATCGCCCGCATGCTGGCACCGGTGTCGGGGTTCTCCCAGATCTGCAGATACCTGCGCACCATCCGGGTGCCGACGTCGCCGCCACCTTCAGACAACACGGCCACCAACATGTCCGGATCCAGGACCAGCCGCAGCGATTCCCGGTACAGCTCCTCCTTCGACCCGAACAGGTACAGCACCATCGACGGGTCGACATGCGCGTCGCGCGCGATCGCACGCAGCGTCGTCTTCTCGTAGCCCTCCACGGCGAACCGCTCCTTGGCCGCCGCCAGCACCACGTCCCGCGACACCGGTTCACCCTGGCGTCGGCCCCGCCGCCTCGTTGTCGCTGGTCGCGCCATGTGACGACGATATCATTTCAATAGGTGTTGAAATCCAGGGCTCACAGAGATACGCTCGTTCGCACGGAATTCAACAGCAGATGAAAATCAGGAGGCAGCGTGGCCACTGAATCATCACTTCAGTCGCGGCAGGCAGAGCCGCTGCGCGCCACCGGCGTCGTGATCGCACTGACCACAGTGCTGGCGGTGATGGCGCTGGCATTCGCATTGCCCGCGGCGAAGTCGAAACCACAGGACATACCGATCGGCGCCGTCGGCCCGCCGGCCGCCAGCGGCCAGGCTGCCGAAGAGCTCGATCGCGACGCGCCGGGAGCGTTCAAGCTCAGCGTCTATCCCGACGAGGACGCTCTTCGCGCCGCCATTCGCGATCGCGACGTCTACGGCGGCATCGTGATGGAGCTCGACCATCGCGCGCTGTTGATCGCGACCGGCGCCAGCCCGACCGTCGCGCAGCTGCTCACCCAGATCGGCAACGGCATCGCGCAGCAGACCGGCGTGCCGCTGCGTACCGAAGACCTGGCAGCGCCGCCTGCCGGCGATCCTCGTGGCACTGGCCTGGCTGCCGCCGCGCTGCCGATCACCCTGGCCGGCTTCCTGTCGGCGGTGGCGCTGACGCTGGTGGTCCGCCGCGATGTCTGGCTGCGGGTGGGCGCCACGGCCGCATTCTCCGCTCTCGCAGGCGTGACGATCGCGGCACTGCTGCGGTATCCGCTCGGCTCGATCGAGGCGAACTTCTGGGCTGTGGCCGGCGGACTCGCGCTGGGGGCGTTGGCCAGCGGGCTGTTGGTGCTGGGCCTCGGTTCATTGTTCGGCCGGGTCGGATTGGCGCTCGGTGCGCTGTTGGCGCTACTGGTCGGAAACCCGCTGTCCGGGATGACCAGTGCGCCCGAGATGTTGCCCGGCGGCTGGGGTGAGTTCGGGCAGTTCCTGCCGCAGGGCGCCAACGCGACACTGCTGCGCTCGACGGCGTTCTTCGACGGCGCCGGCTCGAGCACCGCGATCGCGGTGCTGATCTGCTGGGCGGTGGTCGGATCGCTGATCATCGTCATCGCCGCACAGCGTCATGCGATGCAATCGATCGGCGGCCTCGACCGCCTCGAGACCCAGCCGAATCCCATGGCGGCTCGCGCGCTACCTGTCACACACCAGCGGGTTGCGGGTGGATACCTTCGCGACCGGGTTCCGGTCGCCGCAGCGCAAGGCAGACGACCGTGAACACCCCAGCACCTGAATCACCCAGTGGGGCAGGCGAAATGGCTGCGACGTTCGTCCGCGACATCACGCCGCTGCTGGGGGCACTGTACGGCCAGGCGTTGCGGATGACCCGCCATCACGCTGACGCGGAGGACCTTCTGCAGGACACGATGATGAATGCCTACTCGCATCTTCAGACGTTCCGGCAGGGCACCAACTTCAAGTCGTGGCTGTACCGAATCATGACCAACACCTACATCAACGGCTACCGCAAGAGACGGCGGCAGCCCGCAGTGGTGTCCACCGACGCGATCACCGATCAGCAACTGGCGACGCACGCACTGCGCACCTCGAGCGGCCTGCGTTCGGCCGAGGATCAGGCGCTGGAAGCGTTGCCGGACAAGGAAATCAAGGCCGCGATGGACGCGTTGCCCGAGCAGTTCCGGCTGGCGGTGTACTACGCCGACGTCGAAGGCCTCCAGCGCACGGAGATCGCGGAGCTCATGGGCACCCCCGTCGGCACCGTGATCTCCAGGCTGCACCGCGGACGCCGACAGCTGCGCGGGCTGCTGGCGGCATGACGACCACCCACGACACACCACAGAGGAAAAGGCCACAGCAATGACCACAGAGAACCGCCCCAAGCACACCCACCACGCGTCACCGGTGCATGAGCCCCCGGCGGCCATCCGCGCCACCGCCGTCGTCGTCGTCCTCGCGGTCGCGCTCGCCGTCGTCGCGATCGCCTTCGCACTGCCGGCTTCCCGCTCAAAGCCCCACGACGTGCCTCTCGGTGCGGCCGGACCTCGGGCGGCCAGCGGCCAAGTCGCCGCGATCCTGGACAAGCAGGCCCCCGGCGCGTTCGAGCTCACCTACTATCCCGGCGAGCAAGCGCTGCGCGACGCGATCCGAAACCGGGACGTCTACGGCGGCATCTCGTTCGGGCCGGACGGGCCCACGCTGATGATCGCAACGGGCGCAAGCCCCATGATCGCCCAGATGTTGACGCAGATCGGCACCGGCATCGCCCAGCAGTCCGGCGCCCCGCTGCGCACCGAGGATCTGGCTCCGCCGACCGCCGACGACCCCCGCGGTATCGGGTTGGCCGCATCGGCGCTGCCGATCACCCTGGCCGGCCTGCTGCCGGCGATCGCCCTGGTATTCGTGCTCAAGCGCGAGGTGTGGACGCGCTTTGCGGCCGCGGTGGTCTTTGCGGGGGTTGCCGGCTGGACCATCGCCGCGCTGCTGCGCTACGTGTTCGGCTCCATCGAGGCGAACTTCTGGGGCGTCACGGGCGGGCTGACTCTGGGCGTGCTGGCCGCCGGGTTGTCGATGCTGGGCCTCGGCTCGTTGTTCGGCAGGGCGGGTCTGGCGCTGGGCGCGCTGCTGGCGCTGCTGCTGGGCAATCCACTGTCGGGCCTGAACAGTGCGCCGGAGATGCTGCCGAGCGGCTGGGGTCAGCTCGGGCAGTGGTTGCCGCAGGGCGCCAACGCCACGCTGCTGCGGTCGACGGCCTTCTTCGACGGCGCCGGCGGCACTCTGCCGATCGTGGTGCTGACCTGCTGGGCGCTGGGCGGCGCTGCGCTGATCGTGGCGGCAGCGCTGCGGCAGGGACGCGCAGGCCGGCCACGCTCGACGGAACCGCGGCCCACGACACCCGCACGGCCCGACGTCTCCGCGGCTGCACAACCAGCAATGATTCCGGCATTCCCGGAGGCCACCTACTTTCGTGACACCGGTGGCG
>CAVXVJ010000020.1:0-330317 GCA_963765155.1 uncultured Actinomycetota bacterium | reverse complement strand
TCGGGGGAAGGCGGTGGTCGGTGAGTATCGCTTCGCAATCCGGGCCGGGGTTGCACTCCGAGCGCCCCGGTGCGGGCAAGACGACGTCGGTGGTGCTGTGCGACTCTGACGCTGACATAGCCCGGCCGCTGCTGCGCGCAGTCGAGGGCCATGGTATGCATGCGACGTGGGCCCGCGACGGGGCCTCGCGCTGCTCGAGGTCGGTGCGCTGGCTCCGACGGTGCTGGTGATCGCCAGCGAGATCGAAGGTTCGGTGAGCGCGGCCGAAGTTGTTGCGACGGTGCGTGATCACACCGATGTCCCGGTCTTGGTGGGCGCTGACCCCAACGACCAGGCCACGGCCCGGCGCGCGCTGGCTTTGGGAGGCTCCGCGGCAATCGCGCGGCCCTACGACGAATCGGCAGTCATCGCCTTCGCGGGCAACGGCGCGGCATCGGGTTCCGCCGCCCTGCTGGTTGCAGGTCCGTTGATCGTCAACACGCTCAATTACGAAGTGCGGCTGCACGATAACGACGTGATGCTCACCCGGCGCGAACTCGACCTCCTTGTGTACCTGATCAAGCAGCGGGGGCGAGTCGCCAGCAGCGAGCAGATCAGCACCGCGGTGTGGGGGCATCCGACCGACACGAATACCGTTGCGGTCCATATCAAACGGCTGCGGGCCAAGCTCGGGTCAGATGCCGAGCACGGTCCCCTGATCCGCACCATCCGCGGCGCCGGCTATCGGCTGGCGCCGTCCATTTGCGGTTAGAAAGGCGGCATGAGTCAACGATGACCGAAACACCGGCCAGCGGCGGCAAGCCGATTGTGTTGTTCTTGTGCACTCACAATGCGGGGCGATCGCAGATGGCGATGGGTTTCTTGACCCACCTCGGCGGCGAGGGCGTTGTGGCCTTGTCGGGGGGTTCGGAGCCGGGTGAGTCAATAAACCCGGCCGCGGTCGCGGTCATGGCCGAACGCGGTATCGACATCTCGAAGGAGTACCCGAAACCGTGGACCGACGAGATCGTGCAGACCGCGGATGTGGTCATCACGATGGGCTGCGGTGACGCCTGTCCGATCTTCCCCGGCCGCCGCTACGAGGAGTGGTTGCTCGACGATCCCGCCGGCCAGACCGTCGAGACCGTGCGGCCCATCCGCGACGAGATCGAACGTCGGGTTCGGCAGCTACTTGCTGAACTCGACGTAGCCGTTGAGGCTTAACCCGCTGCCATTCATCATCATTGGCTACGGAGTGACGAGGCCTGTTTGGTAGGCGATGACGACCAGTTGCGCGCGGTCGCGGGCACCGAGTTTCACCATGGCATGGCTGACGTGGGTGCGGGCGGTGGCCGGGCTGAGGAACAGTTCGGCGCCGATCTCGTCGTTGCTCATGCCCTGACCGACGAGCGCCAGGACCTCACGTTCCCGTTCGGTGAGGACTGAAAGCCGTTGTTCGGCGGCCTGCTTGGCCGTTCGTCGTGCGGTGAACTGGGCGATGAGGCGGCGGGTGATGCGCGGCGCGAGCAGGGCTTCTCCGGCGGCGACCACGCGGATGCCGTGCAGGAGTTCGGCCGGGCCGGCGTCTTTGAGCAGGAACCCGCTGGCGCCGGCTTGCAGGCCCTCGAAGACGTAGGCATCGGTGTCGTAGGTGGTCAGGATGAGGATGCGAACGTGTTGCAGGCCGTTCGTGGTGGTGATCTGCCGGGTGGCCTGGATGCCGTCCATCTTCGGCATGCGGATGTCCATGAGCACGACGTCCGGGCGCGTGGCGCGGGCTTGCTCCACGGCTTCGGCACCGGTGGTGGCTTCCCCCACCACCGTGATGTCGTCCTCGGTATCGAGCAGGAGCCTGAAGCCGGACCGCACCAGCTGCTCGTCGTCGACGAGCAGCACCTTGATCGGAGCATCGCGTTTCGACCCGCCTGTCGTGGTCGTCATACGTTCGCCGTTCCGGTTGGGGCCAAGGGCAGCCGGGCGGTGACCGCGAAGCCTCCGCCGTCCGACTGGGCCGGCGTCGAGTTCTCCGCCCAGGAGCTGGCAGCGCTCGCGCATCCCGAGTATCCCGCGGCCCGGCTTGTCCGGAGCCCGTTCGGTGGCTTGGTCGTTATCGTCTCGTCGGCCCTCGTCCGTCACGCGGACCTCCACGGTGTCGGCGCCGTAGTCCAGTGCGACGGTGACCCGGGTCGGTCCGACGTGGCGAATCACATTGGTGATCGACTCCTGCAGGATCCGGTACACGGCGCTGCCGACCGCACTGGGCACCGGGGCAGGTGGTGAGGTCGCCGCGAGGTCGACGTCGAGCCCGGCTTCCCGCGCCTTGGCGGTGAGCTCGTCGATCTGCCCGAGGCCGGGGTGCGGGACGCGGCCGTCGTTGTCGTCGCGGAGGACCCCGAGGATGGCCCGCATCTCCTGGAGCGCCTGGGAGCTGGTCTGCTCGATGGCCTCGCAAGGCTCTCGCGTGCTTGTTCCGGTCGCTTGTCGAGCACGTGCGCGGTGACGCCGGATTGGACGTTGATGATGGCGATCGCGTGCGCGACGGTGTCGTGGACCTCGCGTGCGATCCTGAGCCGTTCCTCGTCGACGCGGGCGCGGGCTTCTTCCTCGCGAGTTCGTTCGGCCAACTCGGCGCGCTCCAACGCTTCGGCCGCGATGAACCTCCTTGAACGGACACTCTCGCCGAGGGCGGCGCTCATGACCGAGGCACCGATCCGGAAGAACACCCAGCCGATGGCGGCTGGTGGCTCGATGTCGGCGGCGGCGATCAGCCAGACTGCGGCCAGGGCCGCGATCCCGACCCGGCGATCACCAGCGAACGGCGTCCGTCGCCGAGCGCGGTGAGCGTGTAGATGGCGACGAACAGCCCGAGCCATCCGGGCCCGTCCGGGAAATCGAGGGCGTAGTAGGCCACGCTGGCGAGCGCGGTCGTGACGAACACCGCCACGGGCCAGCGGCGGCGCACGGCCACGACCGCGCCACTGACGATCAACAGGATGTATCCCAGATGCCCGAGGTCGGCCAGGGGGCGCAGCACCGCTTCGGGTTCCCCGAGTTGCGGATGACGGTGCCCTGGACCTGCATCACGGTGATGAACAGCGCCAGCAGCAGGTCCTGCGCCCAGGCAGGCATGCGGAACAAGCTGGCGCGGTCCTGCATGCCGCGATCATAGGTTGCCCGGCCGGGAAGTGACTCCCACCAGCCGCGCAGCCTCTACGTCGAGCAGCGCGATCCTCGCGCAGCCACCTACGCCGAACTTCGTATCGACTACCGCCTGCCGACTGAGGACGCCCCAGTCGCAAGACGCGACGATCGTTGCGTCCATTGACATGACCGAGGGCGAAAGGATCCGTATGTCCGTCCTGTCGCCTTGTTTTCCGCGCCGGCGGCAGCGAATGTCCTCGCCGCCGGTGGTTACGGCTCGGGTCCGGGCGACTCGTGCCCATCGTGGCCGCGGTGGTGGGGCTGATCAGCGTGGCCATCGGTGGGCTGGCACTGGCCCGCTCCGCGTGCACCGGCATCGGCGTCGGGGCCATCGTGGCCCTGGTGCGGGGCTGACCGGCATCGCCCTCGGTGCGCTGCACCTGGTCCGCTCCGCCGGCGGCTTCGGCACCGGCAACGGCCTGGCCGGGGCCATCGTGGCCGTGGTGGTGGCGCTGATCGGCATGGCCTCGGTGGGCTGGCTCTGGCCCGATCTCGTCGGGCCGGCTCACCGGCCACGGTGAGTACTCGAGGTATTAGTCCGCCGACCTGTCGGGTATTCCGCTGTCCCGCAAGCGAACTCGATAGCCCATTGGGTCCTGCCGCTGCAATTGCAGGAAGGGGATCTGATCATGACGACCGCATCGACTGAACCCGCCCGCGTTCCGCCGGCAACGTTGTCGAATTGTTCAATCCCGCATAGGCCTTATGTCGCCGCCGCGTGTGTGCGGGATGTGCGCCACAGCGTGATGCCGAGCGCGATTCCCACACCGCGGCGCCGAAGGTGGCGACGGCGAAGATCAACCCGTCGGGCAACAAGGTCGACTGCAGGAACCGTGTGAACGCCGCGGCCACGATCGCCGCGCCGAGCGCGACCGCAGGCCACCCCAGCCACGCTGGCAATCGTCGATCGAACACCACTGCCAGCCCTATCAGTATCAGCGGTATTCCCCACAGCAGCACCAGCCAGGCGAAGGCGGGGCCTTCCAGTGCTAGGTCGACCAGTTCGGCGGTGTGAGCAAGCGATTCTCGTTCGGGCGGCGTTGCGTGCTCCCAGGGCGAGGCCAGGGCATGATGCCCGTACCCGTCGACGGCGAATTGGATCACGAACACGGGAGTACCGATCAGCGTGCTGATCACGGCCGGCCGCGCCAGCGCCCTGACTGGCTGGTCAAACGAACCGGTGAGCGCGACGATTCCGATGGTCCACAACACGACGCCGATGATCGAGCCGAGGTGCACGCCGGCATAGTGAGGGTGGTCGGCGACGAAGCGCAGCACATCGTGACCAGAGTCTTCTGGCAAGACACCGTGCGCGACACCGAAGCCGAGGATGGCCACACTTCCGCCCAGGAGGCAGTAGGTTCCGACCTTTTCCTGCGATGGCCAATCGAACATCTGCGTCTCCTATCGGTAACGGAGTGCCCCGTCCTGCTGTGAGCAAGACCGCTCAGCCGTGCGGCATCGTATGCCCCGGTGCCGGTGCTGCGGGTTGGCCCCAGCATCGACCCGTTGTATCCCCAAGTGGGCGTGCGGGTTCCGGCGACGATCTCCGATTCACCTCGCGCCGCCCGTAACGAAAACTGGCGCACCCCATTCTCCATCGTGGACGGTGCGACCTGCGGGATGGGCAACCGTCGGTCGAACCGACGAGCGCGAATCCTCGGCGTCGTCTCGGTCGGCGGCGCAGGTGTTTCGCCGGTGCCACACGCAGACAACACCACCGGAATGGCACCGAGGCCTGCCAGGAACGCCCGGCGATTTAGAACAGACAACGGAGCGGTCTCCTAGTGCCTGGCTGCGAGGACGGCCAGCAGGTGTCGAACCCGGGTGTCGATCTCGGTGGCGGTGTCGTGGAAGGCCGGGTAGCTACCCTCGTCGGTGTCGGCCGCCGTTGCCGGGTCGGGGATGCTCCAGTGGACCCGCCTTGGGTCGTGCGGGAACTCCGGACATGCTTCTCGAGCCTTGTCGCACAGGGTGATTACAAGGTCGAACCGGCGCACGGTCAGGGTGTCAACGTGCCGGGGGCGCTGGGCAGAGATATCGATACCGAAGTCCTCGTGCAACACCCGCACCGTGTTGGGATGCATGAGCGGTTTCGGGCGGCTGCCCGCGCTGATCGCCTCGATGCGGCCAGCAGCGTGGTGGCGCAGCAGCGCCTCGGCGATCGCCGAGCGGGCGCTGTTACCCGTACACACGAACAGCACCCTCGCCCGCGCGGACGGATCGGATGCCGGTGGTGCAGGGTGCAGGCGCAGCGCGGGGTGCAGCGCGGCGCCGGCACCGGCCAGGCCCTCGGCGCAGCGGTCCAGATCCAGGTGGTAATAGCTGTCGCGGCCGTCGAAACTACTGCGTGTGGCCGTGACCAGCCCGCCGTCGCGCAGCAGCCGCAGGTGATAGGAGATCAGGTTTTGTGGCTCTCCTACCCGCGTCACCAACTCACGAACCCGGTAGTCGCTGTCGGCGAGTTCGCCCAGCAGACGCCAGCGCACCGGGTGCGCGGCCAGGCCCACGAAGTCGGGGACGGCTTGACTCGACGGGACCACAACCCCGACGGTACATCAAACAGAGTTGATTGATGTACGGTGGTTCGCGAGACCGATTGCCGCCGTGGACCGCAGGCGCGAAAGCATGTATCTAATTCCGATATCGCCTGCCGTAATTGTCTGTGGGTCCATGGACACGACGGAGGCGACGCGGTATCGCTTGCCGATATCGGAGGTCATAGTGTTGATGGGCGTGCACCCCAGGATGGAGCCATGAGCAATCCGCCGAACGCGAACGGTGTTCCGGACGAGCTGCGGCGACGGCTTGGGCTTTTCGACGCGGTGGTGATCGGCCTGGGGTCGATGATCGGCGCCGGCATCTTCGCCGCCCTGGCTCCGGCGGCGCACGCCGCCGGCTCAGGGCTGTTGCTCGGGTTGGCAGTGGCCGCGGTGGTGGCGTACTGCAACGCGACTTCCTCGGCCCGGCTCGCCGCCCGGTACCCCGCGTCGGGCGGCACCTATGTCTATGGCCGGATGCAGCTGGGTGACTTCTGGGGGTATCTGGCGGGCTGGGCCTTTGTGGTCGGCAAGACCGCGTCGTGTGCGGCGATGGCGCTGACGGTCGGCTCGTATGTGTGGCCGTCGCAGGCCCACGCGGTGGCCGTCGCGGCCGTGGTGGCGCTGACGGCCGTGAACTATGCCGGGATACAGAAATCGGCGTGGCTGACCCGCGCGATCGTCGCCGTCGTATTGGCCGTTCTGGCCGCAGTCGTTGTTGCCGCGTTCACCTCCGGGGCCGCGGTCGCCGCACGACTGAACGTCGGTGCGGACGCATCAGTCGGCGGCGTACTGCAAGCGGCGGGCCTGTTGTTCTTCGCGTTCGCCGGATACGCGCGCATCGCCACGTTGGGCGAGGAGGTCCGCGACCCGGCCCGCACGATCCCGCGCGCCATCCCGCTCGCACTCGGTATCACGCTGGCCCTGTACGCCGTCGTCGCCGTCGCGGCGATCACGGTGCTGGGGCCGCAGCGGCTGGCGCAGGCCACGGCCCCTTTGTCGGAGGCCATGCGGGCGGCGAGCGTGACGTGGCTGGTGCCTGTGGTTCAGGTGGGCGCCGCGGTGGCCGCGCTTGGCGCGCTGCTGGCGCTGATCCTCGGGGTTTCCCGCACCACCCTGGCCATGGCCCGGGACCACCACCTGCCGCATGCACTGGCCGTCGTGCACCCCCGGTTCAAGGTGCCCCATCGCGCCGAGCTGGTCGTCGGGGCGGTGGTGGCGGTGCTCGCCGCGACTGCGGATATCCGTGGCGCGATTGGCTTTTCGTCTTTCGGCGTCCTGGTTTACTACGCGATCGCCAACGTCTCGGCCTTCACCCTGCGCCCCGACGAGGGTCGCCCGTTGCGCGCGATCCCCGTGGTGGGGGCAATCGGATGTGTGGTCCTGGCGTTCGCACTGCCGTTGTCCTCGGTGATCTCCGGGGCCGTGGTGCTCGGCATCGGGATCGCGGCCTACAGGGCGCGCCGCGTCGCCACCCGCCGAACACGGCAGGCTCGCTGAAAGGAGCTGGAGAGAAGGGGCAACGGTCGAGATTGCACCGAGGGTCGTGGGTGGTCATCGCAGCCCTGAGCGCAATCTCGTCCATAGCATTGGCGAGGCAACATCACCGCCGACCTACGCCCGATCTTGCACCAGCCCGGCGAGGTGCTTGAGCGAGTTGTCGAGGTGCTGCCGGTCGAACGGCGGGAAGCTGATGTGCTCGCGAATGGCCCGTGGCACCGCCGACCAGTCATACGTCAGCGTGACCTCCGTCCGGTCGTCGCCGACCGGCTCGAGGTCGTAGCGCCAGATCCAGCCGCCGAAGTCGAGGTTGGCGTCGTCAGCGCCTTGGCCCGGCAGCCACGCAATCGCGTGCGGCGGCTGGAAGACCTCGACCCGGTTGGCCACCTCGTAGTGCATGCCCCCGTAGTTATCGTGGTACATCGCCATCCGGAAGACCTGGCCGACTTCCGTCAGCCGCTCGCCGGCGAGCGACTCCCGCACCCAGCCGGTGCCGTCGATCGCCTGATGGGTGGTCGGGTCGGCCAGCACATCGAACACGGTTTCGGCCGGCGCATCGACGACGCAGGTCGATGTCATGGTTTCGTCAGTCATGCCCGTACCGACCGACGGCGGCTCAGAAACTCATCGCTACAGGCCGAACAGATGGGGCAGGTCGCGGCCACCAAACCGCCTGCCGACATCGGGTCCGCGCGAATAAACAACTACACGCCGTCGACGCCGAGGACCTCCCGAGCCAGCTCTTGTAGGGCCTTGCGGTCCTCGCGCAGGGCCCGCCTACCGGCGGCCGTCACCCGATAAACCCGGCGGGCTCGGCCGTCGACGACCCGCTGTTTGGAGCTCAGCAGCCCGTCGGCCTCCAGCCGATGCAGTGTCGGATACAACGTGCCCGGGCTGATGTCATAGCCATGCCGGGCAAGCTCTTTGGTAATCCACGCGCCGTGAACCTCCTGCTCGGCAGCATGATGCAAAATATGCAACCGCACCGCGCCACGCTGGAACTCACGCACCTACCCACTCCCGTTAGTGACGAAACCGATATCGGTGCCCGATCTTATCCCACGAAAAGCACCCGATCGACGCGCCAGGTAGCGGGATGCCGTTGTGCTACTTGACCTCCGAGGGCGAGAGCTGGTGAACTTCCTTGTGCGAACGGCGCATTCGCTGGCGCAGGGCGAGCGAAACATAAACGAGGGCGACAAGAACCGGTACTTCGATAAGTGGACCGACTACGCCGGCCAGCGCCTGCCCTGACGTCGCACCGTAGGTGGCGATGGCAACGGCGATCGCCAGTTCGAAGTTGTTGCCGGCCGCGGTGAACGCCAAAGTAGTGGTGCGTTCGTAACCGAGCTTCAACGCCGCGCCCAATAGGTAGCCGCCGCCCCACATGATGGCGAAGTAGGCCAGCAGCGGAAGCGCGATGCGGGCCACGTCCAGCGGCCGGTTGGTGATCTGATCACCTTGCAGCGCAAACAGAATCACGATTGTGAACAGCAGTCCGTACAGCGCCCAGGGACCCACCCGCGGGAGGAACTTCGCCTCATACCACTCACGTCCCTTGGTTCGCTCCCCGATTCGCCGCGACATATAGCCGGCCAGCAGGGGGATGCCGAGGAAGATCAATACCGATTTGGCGATCTGCCACGGCGAGGTTGAGATCGTGGTTTGTTCAAGCCCCAGCCAGCCTGGCAGCACCGAAAGGTAGAACCAACCGAGCACGGCGAACATCACGACTTGGAAGATCGAGTTGAGCGCGACCAGCACCGCGGCAGCTTCGCGGTCGCCGCAGGCAAGGTCGTTCCAGATGATCACCATGGCGATGCAGCGGGCCAACCCGACAATGATGAGGCCGGTCCGGTATTCGGGCAGGTCCGGTAGCAGCAGCCACGCCAACGCGAACATCAACGCCGGGCCGAACAACCAATTCAGCAGAAGTGAGCTGACCAGTAGCTTGCGGTCGCCGGTGACGGTATCGAGACGGTCGTAGCGGACCTTGGCGAGTACCGGATACATCATGATCAGCAGCCCGATGGCGATGGGCAGCGAGATGCCGTCGAGCTGCACTTTCTCCACGGCGATGTTCAGCCCGGGAATCCACCGGCCCAGCAGCAGCCCGGCAGCCATGGCGATCCCGATCCACGCCGGTAGGAACCGATCAAGAGTGGAAAGCTTTGCGACCACCAGGATTTCGTGTCGCGCGACGGTGTCGGTCATGCCGGCGCGCCCACCGTCGGCGCGGTCTGGGCGCTCACGCTCAGCAGCGACGACAACGTCATGAGCTCTTCCGGAACGACGGAGTAGTACACCCACGACGCACGGCGCTCCGATGTCAACAACCCGGCGTCGCGCAGCACCTTGAGGTGATGCGAGATGGTCGGCTGTGACACGTCAACCCCGGCCGAGATATCGCAGACACACGCCGCGCCGCCCGCGTGACTGGCCACCGAACTGAGAAGGCGCAAACGCACCGGATCGGATAGTGCCTTGAACTTCGCCGCCAACGTCACCGCCGTTCGTGCGGTCAGCGGTTCCCGTACCAACGGCTCGACTGGGCAGGATGTGTTGTCGGGTCTGAGGTCCTGGTTCGACACACATCGATATTGACAGTTATCGAAGCAGCACGCAAATGAACAGCTAGTGGCAGCTGAACAGCGTTCGCTTGCAATCGGTACCTAGGTACAGGCTTAGCCTCGGGAATATGCGTGACGCAATGGATTTCGATCTGTTGGTGATCGGCGGCGGCTCTGGTGGTTTCGCTGCTGCGATCACGGCTGCCGACGCAGGCCGGTCGGTGGGAATGGTCAATTCCGGCCCGCTCGGCGGTACGTGCACGAATCGCGGATGTATCCCCAGTAAGGCGCTGATTCGGGCCGCTGCAGGCGTGGTCGCGGGCGACGAAGCATCCGTTCGCCGGGGTAGGCACGGAGCAGATCGGGCTGGACTGGGCGGAGGTGCAGGCACAGAAGAACAGGCTGGTCGGAGATCTCCGGCTGGCTCGTTATGGCGATGTGATCGCGTCCTATCCCGGTATCACGTTGATCGAGGGAACCGGCGCTTTCCAGCCCGACGGTGCGGTGCGGGTCGGCGAGCACTCGTATCGGGCGGATCGCTATCTCGTCGCGACGGGCGCCCAGCCGCGGGTGCCGGCTATCCCTGGCGTGGCGGCGGCGGCGCCCTTGACCAGCACGACGCTTATGCAGCTGGCGAAGCTGCCGAAGTCGCTGATCGTGTTGGGCGGGCGTGCGGTGGCCTTGGAGTTGGGACAGATGATGGCCCGCCTTGGCGTCGAGGTGACGATCCTGCAACGCAGCGGCCGACTGGTGCCCGGTCACGAGCCTGAGGTGGGTCGCGCGATCGCGGAGTATCTGGCCGAGGACGCGGTCAGTGTTGTCACGGGCGTTCAGGTGGTCGGGCTGGACCGCGACGGCGACGAGCGGGTGGTGCGGACCCGTGTGCTGGGCCATGACCGGAAGTTTCGCGCCGATGAGATCCTGCTCGCCCTGGGACGGCAGGCCAACACCCATGGTCTCGGTCTGGACGAGGTCGGGGTCGAACTGACCGCTGACGGCGCAGTCAAGGTCAACGAGTATCTGCAGACCACCAACCCGGCGATCTACGCGGTCGGCGATGTGACCGAGTTGCCCGAGTACGTGTATGTGGCGGCGGCCAGCGGAACATTGGTGGCGCACAACGCATTTACCGACCAGCCGACCGGGATGGACCTGTCGGTGGTGCCGGGCGTGATTTTCACCGAGCCCCAGATCGCCACCGTGGGGATGACCGAGCAGGAGGCGCAGGCGGCGGGGCATTCGGTGCGCACCTCGATCATCGGCATGGAGTTCGTCGCCCGGGCCCAGGTCGCCCAGGATCTGTGCGGCTTGATCAAACTGGTGGCCGACGCGTCCACCGGCAAGCTACTCGGGGCGCACGTAGTGTCTGGCGAGGCCGGCGAGGTGATCCAGGCCGCCACGCTGGCGGTGAAGTTCGGCCTCACCATTGATGACCTGACCACAACCCTGAGCCCTTACCTCACCTTCGGCGAGGGCCTGCGTCTGGCAGCGGTCAGCTTCGACAAGGACCTGAGCACGTTGTCGTGCTGCGTGTGACCTTGCAACCGGTACCTCGGTACGGGTTTACCGTTGGAGTATGTGTAGCTCCGAAGATGTCTCCGATTCGTGGGCGCCGCAGTCCTGCACGTTGCCCACCGCCGAACGGCCGCTGCGGGTCGCCGAGTTCGACCGGTTCTTCACCGACGCGGTGCGCGGCGCCGGCCGGCCGTCGCGCACCCGGCTGAAGCTGGACCTTGAACCGAGCGCCGAAAAGGCAGCGCAGGCAGCGGGACTCATGGCGCGCGAGACGGCGTGCTGCTCGTTTTTCACCTTCACTCTCACCGCGACCGGCGGCGCGCTGGAACTGGAAATCGCGGTGCCCGACAGCCACGTCGATGTGCTGGATGCGTTGGCCGCACGGGCCGAGGTGCGGGCGTGACCGGGCTGCGCAGCGGGCAGGTCGCCAAGGCGGCCGGAGTGAACCTGCAAACCCTGCGCTACTACGAACGGCGCGGTCTGCTCGCCCAGCCCGACCGCACGCTGGGCGGGCACCGGCTATATCCGGCCGAGACGGTGACGGTGCTGCGGGTCATCAAAGCCGCGCAGCGACTGGGCTTTTCGCTGCAGGAGGTGGCCGACCTGATCGACGTCGGCACCCACAGGCACGGTCGCCGGCACGACGGCCTGCACGCCCGGGCCCAGCAGAAACTGGCCGAGGTCGACGCCCGGATCGCCGACCTGACAGTCATCCGGGAGACGCTTCAGGCTGCGCTGGAGGCCGGCTGCGACGACCTGATCACCTGCGCCGCCACTCCGCAGTGCCCGCTGCCGTTCGCCGACCTGGCCAACGATGTTCGGCGGGTACCGTCATCGCGGTGATAGTCACTCGGTCACTGCTGCTGTTCGCACTTGCGGCCCTCGCCGAAATCGGAGGGGCTTGGCTTGTTTGGCAAGGCGTGCGGGAACACCGCGGATGGATCTGGGTCGGCGCCGGGGTTGTGGCGCTTGGCGCCTACGGTTTCGTCGCGACATTTCAGTCCGACCCCCATTTCGGGCGAGTCCTTGCCGCCTACGGTGGCGTGTTCGTCGCCGGATCACTTGCCTGGGGCATGATCGTCGACAAGTTCCATCCTGATCGATGGGATTACCTCGGCGCCGTGATCTGTCTGATCGGAGTCGCGGTCATCATGTACGCGCCGCGGACTTGAACTGCTCTCGAATGGGTCAGCGAAGGGCTAGTTGACGGCGGTGATAGTCGAAATGCTTTGTGGGGTACCGATATACGTCTTCGAGCGTCATGTAGTCGGTGAAGAATGGGTCCCATCCGACCGGATAGTGCATGCCAAGTGCGAAATTCTTCTCCGGTTCAGCCGCCAGTTTGCGTTGGAGTCCGGCGA
Organism: uncultured Actinomycetota bacterium; assembly: GCA_963765155.1. Classification (GTDB taxonomy): domain Bacteria; phylum Actinomycetota; class Actinomycetes; order Mycobacteriales; family Mycobacteriaceae; genus Mycobacterium. The sequence goes on along the minus strand of CAVXVJ010000020.1, from coordinate 317,651 downwards.
TGACTCGATCACACTGGGCGACCATACGATTCCGGTTGTACACCTTGGCGGCCGCGCACGATCCGTAGTAGTTGATGGCGTGGAACGGTGTGGTTGCAGCGTTCAGAATCGTCGCGTATCCCCGGCTGACAGGCTCGGGTAGGCGGCCGAGGGCCCGCACCAATGGGAGTAAGCGGGTAACGACCATGAACCCGAACACCATGTGGAACAGCAATTGCTCGTTGGTCCACCGTGTTCCGCTCGACGGCCGATCGAAATCGGCCGCGGTCGCCTTGTCGACGAGGCCATGCAACTCGACGCGGGCCCGCTCCAACTCGGCCGCGATACCGCTTCGGTCGACCATGAGCTCAGGTTGAGTTGCGGTGAAGTTCGTAGCGCCACAGTTCAAACCGATCGGCGGCGTGGCGGCGGTACATCAGCCGGTAGACCGTTTGATACCAGCGCATGGACCCATCCCCTCTCTCCCAGTGTGTGTCACAACATGAGACGAGACGTCTCATCTAATGTAGCACCGTGGGTGTCGAGAAGTCACACGACGATGTGCTCGCTGCCGCCCGCCGCGCCTGTGCCGGTGGGCGACAGCCAACGATGGAGGAGTTCGCCGCGGCAGCCGGCGTCGCGGTACGGACGCTGTACCGACTCTTCGGCAGCCGTCGAGCGCTCCTGCGCGAGGCAGGTTGCGCAGTGGAACCGAGCGCGCGGGAGCGTGTTCTCGACGCGGCGCTGCAGTTGGTCGGCCGACGTGGGTTGGCGGATCTGTCCATGGATGACCTCGCCGCAGCGGCCGGCGTCTCCCGCGCCACGCTTTATCGGTTGTTTCCAGGCAAGGCCGCGCTGTTCGGAGAATTGATCCGAGAGTTCTCACCGTGGGAGCCCGTGGCCGATGTCATCGATGCGATGCCCGACGGCCGCCCGGAAGAAGTGATGCCCGCAATCGCGGAGGCGATCGCCGAGGCCATGCAGGACCGGGTTGGCCTGCTGCTGCGGATCGTGTTCGAACTCAGCCAAGGCGAGCCCGACACTGCGGAGGGCATCCGCCAGAGCATGGCGCGGGGTCTGCCCGAACTGGTTGGCTACCTCGGCAGCCAGATGCAGGCGGGTCGGCTACGGCGGATGAATCCGGTTGTTGCTGTTCAGCTGCTCGCCGGGCCCATCGTCGTGCACCTGCTCACGCGGCCACTTGCAGAGACTTTCACCGGCTTCGACGCTCCACAGTCCGAGGTGCTGGAGCAGATCGTGCACGCGTGGCTGCTAGCGACGACCCCGGATGGCCGCCACGGCGTTACACGTGGCTAGCGTCAGCCGAGTACGCCACGTCGACGTTGGACACCGTGAAGCCAAGGCGCTCATAGGTTTTCACTGCCGCGGTGTTGTCGGCTTCGGTGTAGAGCATCACCGTCGGCGTTGAGCTTTCCGATAGGCGCTCGGCGAGGTGATGCAGCCCGATCAGCGTCAGCACCGAACCCAGCCTCCAGCCCTGCGCTGCCGGGTCGACGCCGACGACGTAGACCTCACCCAGGTCGCCGGAGTGCACCTTGGTCCAGTGGAAACCCAGCAGCTTGCCGGTGTTTTCGTCGACGGCCATGAACAGGCCGCCCGGGTCGAACCACGGCTCGCCGCGCCGCTCGGCAATGTCCGCGGCCGTCCAGCCGCTCTGCTCGGGATGCCAGGCGAAGGCGGCGTTGTTGACGCGCAACAGTTCGGCGTCGTCGTCGGGCCCGGAGTATGTCGTGATGCGAACGCCGTCGGGAACCGTGACGGGCGGCAGCCCGGTCAGCGGCCGCCGCATCTGCAACAGCTCACGCACCACGACCAGGCCGAGCGCGGCCGCTGTGGCACGCGCCGGTTCGAGGTCGCCGTGCCCCCAAATCCGTGTGCCTTCACCACCTTCGGACAGTCCGGTTCGCGCCATCGCCGAGCCGATGCCACGGCGTCGGGCCTGCGGATGCACCACCAGCTCGGCCATCGCGGGCGTGTCACGCGTCAGGTTCAGGTACCCGACGACGTCATCCCCGTCAGCGGCGAGCAGGTGTTTGGTGCGATCGTGCGGCAGTTCGCGCAGAACCTGATCGCCGACGGGTGCGACGCCGTCAGCCGCGGTCGCGGCGGCGACGAGCTCGCGTATCGCGCGCTGGTCCTCATCGGACAGACCGGCTCGCCAGGCTATCGACGTCACTGACTGCGCAGCGGGTCCACAAACGCGTCCGGCACGGTGTCCGGCGTGCTGTCGTAGCCGGCCCCGTCGTCCAAGTCGTCGGGAAGCTCAGAACCGTGCGCCGGTGGCCGTCCCCGCGCCGGGCGCACGGCCTTGTAGCCGACGTTGCGCACGGTGCCGATGAGCGACTCGTACTCGGTGCCGAGCTTGGCGCGCAGCCGCCGCACATGGACGTCGACGGTGCGGGTACCGCCGAAGAAGTCGTAGCCCCAGACCTCCTGCAGCAACTGGGCGCGGGTGAACACCCGCCCGGCGTGCTGGGCCAGATACTTCAGTAACTCGAATTCCTTATATGTAAGGTCCAGCGGCCGGCCGCGCAGCCGGGCGGTGTACGTGCCTTCGTCGATGACGAGCTCGCCCAGGCTGATCTTGCCGACGTTCTCCTGATTGGCCACCCCGCCGCGTCGCCCGACCAGCAGCCGCAGCCGGGCATCGATCTCGGCGGGTCCGGTGCTCGGCAGCAGGATCTCGTCCAGCCCCCACTCGACATTAACGGCGACAAGCCCGCCCTCATTGACGACGGCGACCACCGGAACCGACGTTCCGGTCGTGCCCAGCAGGCGACACAGGCCGCGCGCGGCGGCCAGATCGGTGCGCGCATCGACGATCGCGACATCCGCGGTACCGGCCTCCAGCAGTGAGGAGACCTCCGTCGGCGCCGTTCGCACGTTATGTGCGAGCAAAGACAACGAAGGCAGGACCGACTCGGGATGTGGGTCGACCGTCAGTAGCAGTAGATCCAACTGGCCCTCCAGCAGCCATGGGGACCTCGCCCAGGACAACTATGTCGGTGGTGACTTCCCAGATTCATGCCTGACACACGGCCGTTACCCGGCCGATAGTGATCTAACGATAGCGCGCCACCTGCTGGTAAGCCGCGTCGAGCGGGTGCACGGGTATTCGTGGGCCAGAATGTGCGGGTGCGAAAGCTGCTGATCGGTGTCCTCGCGGCCGCGACGGCGGTGGTCGTCGGGGCCGTCGGCACCGATCTGGGGGCGGCCATCTACGCCGAATATCGGCTGGCCAGGAGCGTGCGCGCGGCCGCGGGCCTGAGTTGGGACCCATCGGTGGCCATCCTCGGTTTTCCGTTCGTCACGCAGGCGATGCGCCGCCACTACGACGAGATCGAGATCAGGGCCAGTGGCGTTGATCACCCCGTGGTCGGCAAGGCGTCGCTGGAGGCCACGCTGCATTCGATCGACCTGGCGGACGCGTCCTGGCTGATCGGGCCGGACGCCCGGCTGCCGGTGGGCAAGGTGGAGAGCCGCATCATCATCGACTCCACCCACGTCGGACGGTTCATGGGCATCCCGGATCTGCTGGTGGAGGCGCCGCAGCGGGAGACCGACGACTCCACCGGCGGCACCACCGAATCGGGCATCTCGAGCAATCGCGGGCTGGTGTTCACCGGCACACCCAAGAAGGCGGGCTACGACGAGAAGGTCAGCATCGCGGTGGACCTCTCGGTCGCCGGGCCGGACCAGACCACTCTGGTCCTCACCGCCACCGGCGTGCTGACCGGGGCGGGCACCGCAGACCAGCCGGTCCCCGAGGACAAGACGCCCGCGGTGCTGGCCGCGTTCTCCACCAGGCTGCCCGGCCAGAAGCTGCCCTTCGGGATCGCGCCGACGGCCCAGGGGGCCCGCGGCTCCGACATCATCATTGAAGGACTCGCCGATGGAGTAACCATCGCCCTAGATGAGTTCAACCTCTCATGAGCGAGTCCTGGATTCTGGCAATCACGGTGCTGATTGCAGCGCTGGGTGTGGCGTATGTGATCGGGCGGTTGATCACGCTGCGGGCCGGAATGCTCAAAGCGGCCGAAGAGGCGAGCAACGTCGACACGTCCGACCTCGGCCTGTCGCACACGGGTCCGACCGTGGTGCACTTCAGCGCGCCGTGGTGCAGCCCGTGCGCCGCGGTGCGACGGGTGGTCGACGAGGTGTGCGACGAACTGCCGGCGGTCACGCACGTCGAGATCGACATCGACGCCAATCCCGAAGCAGCCCGACGACTTTCGGTGCTGTCGCTGCCGACCACGTTGATCTTCGACGCCGGGGGGCGGCCGCGATACCGCACCACAGGCGTGCCCAAGGCCGCTGACCTGCGGTCGGCGCTCGAACCGCTATTAGCTTGATGACCCTGTCATTGGGTAAGCTGTCGGGCGTGTCCGCCCGCCTTGAGCCGATGCTCACCAAGCGCCGCGCAGTCGACCTGTGCCGCGTCGCGGGTTATTGCTGTTGTTGTTGTAGCTGCTGAGCGCAGTCGCGCGATCTAGCGCGCACGCTCTGAGCAACCGTTCCGGCTTGCTCCCAACCAGCCCTTCCGACACAACAGGAGTGTGACTGCATGTCGATCGATACCAATCCAGGACCCGCCCCCGTGGATGTCCGCGGGCCGCGGTTCGCGGCCTGGGTGACCACCGGCGTGCTGGCGCTGACGATCGTCGTGTCCGGATTCAGTCCTATCGGTGCTGCCGTGATCCTGGGGGTCCAGACCGTCGTCTTCGCGATCGGCGCGGCGCGTGGACCCCGTCGCCACCCGTACGGGTTGGTGTTCGCGACGTACGTCGCCCCGCGCCTCGGACCGGTCACCGAACGCGAGCCGGTACCGCCGTTGAAGTTCGCCCAGTTGGTCGGCTTCGTGTTCGCGTTCATCGGCGTCGTCGGGTTCGCCGTCGGCGTCCCACTTCTGGGCCTCATCGCCACCGGGCTCGCGCTCGTGGCGGCCTTCCTCAATGCGGCCTTCGGCATCTGCCTCGGCTGCCAGCTCTACCCGCTCATCGCAGCGGTGTCTCGCAAATCTCAAACATCAAGCAACCGAAAGGAATTCGTACATGGCTCGTTCTGAGGTCCTGGTCTCGACCGACTGGGCCGAGAGCAATCTCAACGCACCGGACACGGTCTTCGTCGAGGTCGACGAGGACACCAGCGCCTACGACGGCGGCCACATCGCCGGCGCGGTCAAGCTGGACTGGAAGACCGACCTGCAGGATCCGGTCAAGCGGGATTTCGTGGACGCGCAGCAGTTCTCAAAGCTGCTGTCCGACCGCGGCATCTCCAACGACGACACAGTGATCCTCTACGGCGGCAACAACAACTGGTTCGCCGCGTACGCGTACTGGTACTTCAAGCTCTATGGCCACGACAAGGTCAAGCTGCTCGACGGTGGCCGCAAGAAGTGGGAACTCGACGGTCGTCCGCTGTCCACCGACGCCGTGAAGCGGCCGGAGACCAGCTACACCGCGAAGGACCCGGACAACACCATCCGCGCCTTCCGCGACGAGGTCATCGCGGCGATCAACAAGAAGAATCTGGTCGACGTGCGCTCCCCCGACGAGTTCTCCGGCAAGATCCTGGCTCCGGCCCACCTGCCGCAGGAGCAGAGCCAGCGCGCCGGGCATATCCCTAGCGCCATCAACGTTCCGTGGAGCAAGGCGGCCAACGACGACGGCACGTTCAAGTCCGACGAGGACCTGGCCAAGCTGTACGCGGAGGCCGGCTTGGACGGTGAGAAGGAGACCATCGCCTACTGCCGGATCGGTGAGCGCTCGTCGCACACCTGGTTCGTGCTGCAGGAGCTCTTGGGACACAAGAACGTCAAGAACTACGACGGTAGTTGGACAGAATACGGCTCCCTTGTGGGAGTCCCGATCGAGTTGGGAAGTTGATATGTGCTCTGCACCGAAGCAAGGCTTGACGTTGCCGGCAAGCGTGGATCTCGAAAAGGAGACGGTGATCACCGGCCGTGTTGTTGACGGCTCGGGTCAGGCTGTCGGCGGCGCGTTCGTGCGCCTGCTGGACGCCACTGACGAGTTCACCGCGGAGGTCGTCGCGTCGGCCACCGGTGACTTCCGGTTCTTCGCCGCCCCGGGGACGTGGACGCTGCGCGCCCTGTCGCCGGCGGGCAACGGCGACGCCAGCGTCGCACCGTCCGGCGCGGGCATCCACGAAGTCGACGTCAAGGTCGCCTAGCGGCCGACGGACAGGCTCGAAACTGAGCTTGTGTTCGAAGATTCGCGAAAGTCTCGCGCACAAGCTCAGGTTCGGCCGCCAGTGATGCGCACCACCCGAACGCTCACGAGGGCCTCGGCCCACTAGACTCTTCGACGTGGTTCTGTTCTTCGAGATCATGCTCTTCGCGGCCGTGGTGGTCATCACGTGGTTCGCGCTGTATGCGCTGTATCGGCTCATCACCGACGAGTCGTGACCGCGGGCGACGAGGCGGTCGCGGCGGCAGCCGAGCGGGCCAAGACCACGGCCTCCCGCAACATCCCGGTATTCTCCGACCTTCCGGTGCCGGCGGACACCGCCAATCTTCGTGAGGGCGTCAACCTTTCGGACGCGCTGCTCGCTCTCCTCCCCCTCGTTGGGGTTTGGCGCGGCGAGGGTGAAGGCCGCGGCCCCAAAGGCGATTACCGGTTCGGCCAGCAGATCGTGGTGTCACACGATGGTGGCGACTATCTGATCTGGGAAGCCCGGTCTTGGCGGCTGACCGAGTCCGGCACATACGACCAGCCGGCGCTGCGAGAATCCGGCTTCTGGCGCTTCGTCAATGACCCCAACGATCCGTCCGAGTCCCAGGCCATCGAGTTGCTGCTGGCGCATTCCGCGGGCTACGTCGAGCTGTTCTACGGCCGGCCCCTCACCCAGTCGTCGTGGGAGCTGGTCACCGACGCGCTGGCTCGCAGCAAGTCCGGCGTCCTGGTCGGCGGGGCAAAGCGGCTCTACGGCATCGTCGAGGGCGGTGACCTCGGCTATGTCGAGGAGCGCGTCGACGCCGACGGCGGGCTGGTGCCGCACCTTTCGGCCCGGCTGTCGAGGTTCGCCGGGTAATGCGGACCCGATCGCTGGCCGCGGGGATCGCCGCGGTGGGACTCCTCGCCGCGTGCTCGACGAGCACGCCGGATCAACCGGCCACGTCGACGTCGGTGGCTCCGACCGGTCACGGCACCCTCGCGCATTGTCTCAGTGAGCATGGCGTGCCGACGGCACCCGGCCCCGCCGTGGGGCCGCCACCAGGAGTTGACCCCGCCACCTGGCAGCAGGCGATGCAGGCGTGCTCGTCGCTGGCGCCTGGGCCTGCCGGCTAAGTCAGCACCGGCGCCTTGCCGGTCTCCAGCCATTGTTGTTCCAGCCGTTCGAGAGTCCCGTCCTCACGCAACGCGTCGACGGTCGACGAAACACAGCGGGTCAATGGACTGTCCTTGTCCAGCACGATCCCGAACTGCTCGACTTCCTCTGGCTCACCAGGCAATTGGCCCACGATGAGGCCGTCGCGCAATTCGCTTGCCACCGCGAACGCGGTCGGCATGTCGAGCACGAGGGCATCGATGTCGCCGTCGCTCAACGCCAGCTTCGCGTCGCCGTTGGTGTTGTAGACCTCGATCGGGACGCTGCCGTCCACCGCCGTGGCCGCGGTGTAACTCGTCGTGCCGGCCTGCACGCCGAGCTTGAGCGGTTTCAGCTCATCGACCTTGCGTACCCCGACCGCCGGTGACGATTTCACCGTGACGACGGCCTGCGTCACATTGAAGTACGGCGACGAGAAGTCCACGGCGGCCTTGCGTTGATCCGTGATCGAGAACTCAGAAAGGTTGGCGTCAAACGTCTTTGTGCCCGGCGCCAGCGCAGCGTTGAATGGCACCCGCACCCAGCGCACCTCGTCGCGGACATAACCCAATCGTTCGGCCACGGCGTAGGCAAGCGCAGATTCGAAGCCCTCGCCGTTGGACGGGTTGTCGCCGATGTACCACGGTGGATAGACAGGCTGGTCGGCGCCGAACGTGAAGATGCCCGGATACAGCGTGGCCAGCGCGTCCTTCGTGCATTTCTCGGACGGGTCTGGGGCCGGTCGATCGGGGATCGGGGCGCAGGCGGTCAGCGCGGCGGCCGCCAACAGACAGGCGACCCGGCACACACTGCGCATGGGCGCATCATCGCGCACCCGTCCACTGGATGCCAGGGTGACCGAGGCCAAGACATGGCGCGGCCCCCGAGCCGAAGTCCTTGGTCGGACAAAACCGAGGGGCTCGGGGGCCGGGTGGCTGCGGGGAATTCGCCAGCGCGCGCAGGTGATTCCCCTGGCGCTGCTAGCTCGCAGCCACCTCACATGTCCATAAGTCAATCAATTTGCGGACCACCTCCTTCCTTGTGTACGAGCGACCGTACTCGGGCTCCGAGACAGCGACAAGTGATTTTGAGGCGGCATCGAACAATGCCGTCTCCTATCGCCGAGTTGCGCTGACCCAGACTGCCGTGCACGGCAATTGCACGGCGCCGTCGGCTCCTTGGAACGGTGCCCATGCCTGCGTGACGTGTTCCCATACCTGCTCCTGGACCGACGCGGGCTGGTCAGCGATGAGGTCTGTGATCGGCGGAGCGACATCGCGCACCCATTCGGTGCAGGCTTCCGCGCTAGGCGTCTTGTACGTGGCGACCGTTGTTCCCGACACGACGTCGGTAAAGCCGGCCTCGCGCACCAGCGACTCCAAAACGCCATCGCCCCCAAGGGCGAAAGGCCCGGGGCCACCAGTCGGGGGGTCGATGCCGAGCATGTCCACCATGACCGGCACGGGAGTTGCGAATGCGACCTTGTCCGGCGTCGCCCACACGGCGACGGCGAGGCGGCCACTCGGCCGAAGCGCGGATTTCAGCCGCCGCAGCGTAGCCAGCGGGTCTTCGGCGTACATCAAAGTGGCGCGGCTGAGTACTACGTCGAAGCCTTGCGCCTCGAGTTCTGTGGTTTCTATATCGCCTTCTACGAAGGTGACATTGGCCAGGCCACAACTGCGGCTTCGTTCCTCGGCGAAGGCCAGCATTTCAGCCGAGATGTCCAGGCATGTCACATGTCCCGTGGGCCCGACCGCCTGGGCGGCACTGAGCCCCGGCTCGCCGTAGCCCGATCCGACGTCGAGCACGTGATCGCCGCGATGCACCCCAGCCTGCTCCAGAAGAGCGCTCGTCACGACCGGACCCGCACTTTCCCCTTCGAGGGTGCCTATCCACTTCCGCCAACCCGTTGCCGCCGCAGTCCACTCGCGACGGACATCGTCCTTGTAGGTCCGGTCGTTGGATGGGCTGGCGGTCACGGCGCGCCTCCTCGCGATCTTTGGACGACGCTACCCCTGACGTGCCGCCGAGTTTGCCGCTTCAACCGCAACTAGGTATCGAACCAGCGCACCCGTTGGGCGGCGACGGGTTCATGCTTGCCCTTCACTGTGATGTGCTCGCGTGGTCCCGCCGGCTTATCGAGGAACCGGGCGAGGCGTTCGGACACCAGTACCTCCCCGCTGCTTGCGCACGACTGCAGCCGCGAGGCGGTGTTCACGACATCACCGACGGCCGTGAAGTCGCTCACCCTGTTCTTGCCGCCGATGTTGCCGACGAACGCTTCGCCGTAGTCGAGGCCGACGCCGAGCTCGAGCACCGGGCCGTCGGAGCCGCCGTAGCCGAGGCCTTCGAGCAACCCCCGCGCGTGCTCGAGCATGGCGGTCGCCACCGTGCGGCGGTCGGCGTCGTCAGGCGACCACGAGCTGCCGGCCACGTAGACCGGCAGATACAGTGCCATGACCTCGTCGCCGATCAGCTTGTCGATCATGGCTTTCGGGAAGAGCACCTCCTCGGCGACGGCATAGAAACGTCGCAACAATGCACTCGCCTCCTGCGGGGTGATCGACTCCGAACGCGCAGTGAAGCCACGCAGGTCTGCGAACAACACACCGACCTCGGTCGTGATGCCGCCCGGCGGCGCCAACTCGACGCAGGTCGCACACAGGGTCGGGTTCTTCCTCGAGGGGCGATAGCCCAGCGGCTGAACGAGCCTGCGACCGATACCTGCGAACGGTGCACCGCAAAGGCCGCACCGAGGGCTGGCAGGCAAGGAGCGCAGTAGGCGATGGACGGCCCGCGAGGTCCTCGTGGTGGAGAAATCGAAGTACGCCATCCAGTCTTCCGGCGCCAATGGCTCGCCGGGCCGCTTTCCCGCGTGCCTCGCCAGGCCGCGCGACGCCAACCGCTGCCAGGCCGTCAGCCGCTCGTCGGCGGAATCCTCGCCCACTTGTCCAGAATGTCCCTTTTACCGCTGACGAGGGTGGCTGTCCGGGAAACGAGCGGTGATCAGCGATCGCTGACGATGGCGGCGTCGACCAGCTCGGCGAACTCACCAGCCAACGGCGCAGGCTGCAGCAGCTTGCCGTCCAGCGTGTGCACCCGGGCCGCAAGCGTGATGCTGGATACCAGCCAAACCCCTTGGGCGGCAACAAGATCAGCCATGCGAAGCGATCGGTAGTCGCAGTCGTAGCCCTTGTCCCGGGCCACCTCGAACAGCGCCTGCTGTGTGGTGCCCCGCAGGATCGGATACCACGGAGGCGGGGTGAAGAAGGCCGGCTTCCCATCGAACTCGGTGGCGATCACCACCGTCGACCGTGGCCCCTCCAGGATGCAGCCGTCGGACCCGACGAAGATGACGTCGCCGGCGCCGTGCCGCTCGGCGTGCCGCAGCGCGGCCATGTTCACCGCGTAGGACAGCGTCTTCGCGCCGGCCAGCAGCCACGGCATGTCGGCGGCGCCTTCCGCCGGCAGCCCGCGGGCCAGCGTCAGCGCCGCCAGCCCGTCGCGGCGGACGGCGGCGACCCGCGCGGGCAGCGGGCCCACGAGGACGAACGCCGTCGGCTCCGAACCGCCCTCGCGCCCCCGGCTGTAGATCAGCCGCAGCACTCCCTCGTCACCGCCGCCCGCCGTCCACGCCGCGACGGCCGTCGCGACGGCTTCACGCCACCGCGGCAGATCCGGTGCGGGCAGATCGGTCATCCGCGCCGACTGCGTCAGCCGTCCGAGGTGCGCCTCGAGCAGGCAGGCCCGGCCATCGCGAACGAGCAGCGACTCGAAGATGCCGTCCCCGCGCACGACAGCCAGATCGTCGGCGTGCATCAGCGGCTCCGACGGGTCGTGTCGTTCGCCGTCGAGGGTTACTACAACGCCGGGTTCGCTCGCCATGGCCAAGAAGCGTAGCGCCGTACAGTTGGGACTATGTCTGCAGTTCCCGCACCCGACACCGGCCCCGACGCGGGTGCAGTCTGGCATTACGGCGACCCGCTCGGTGAGCAGCGGGCGGCCGCAGACGAGGCCGTCGTGGTGGACCGCTCGCACCGGGCCGCGATCGCACTCACCGGGGGCGACCGCAAAACGTGGCTGCACACCATCTCCACGCAACACGTGAGCGAGCTGCCCGACGGCACGGTGACCGAGAATCTGAGCCTCGACGGGCAGGGTCGTGTCGAAGATCACTGGATCCAGACCCAGCTCGACGGCGTCACCCATTTGGACACCGAACCGTGGCGCGGTGAGCCGCTGCTGAGCTACCTGCGCAAGATGGTGTTCTGGGCCGACGTGGCCGTCGAGCCGGCCGACCTGGCGGTGTTGTCACTGCTCGGGCCGCGGCTGGCCGACACACCGGTGCTCGACACTCTCGGTGTCGGTTCGCTACCGGCGGAATCGACTGCTGTGGCGCTGCCCGACGGCGGATTTCTGCGCCGCATGCCCAGCTCGAGCGTCGAACTGGATCTCGTCGTGCCCCGCGACCAGGCCGACCGGTGGCGGCAGCGACTCGTCGCCGCCGGGGTTCGGCTCGCCGGTGTGTGGGCCTACGAGGCGCACCGCGTCGGCGCGCTGCGCCCCCGGCTGGGCGTCGACACGGACGAGCGCACGATCCCGCATGAGGTCGGCTGGATCGGCACGGCTGTGCACCTGGACAAGGGCTGCTACCGCGGGCAGGAAACCGTCGCCCGGGTCCATAACCTGGGCAAACCGCCCCGGATGCTGGTGCTGCTGCACCTGGACGGCTCGACCGACCGCCCCGCCACCGGCGACCCCGTGCTGGCCGGCGGACGGACAGTCGGGCGGGTCGGCACCGTCGTCGACCACGTCGACGAGGGCCCGATCAGCCTCGCTTTGCTCAAGCGCGGCCTGCCCGCGGACACGCCGTTGACCACCGGCGGCGACGCCGCGGTGCCCGCGGTCATCGACGCCGAGTCGATTCCCGACACCGGCGGCACCGGTGCCGGGCGGCTGGCTATCGACCGGTTACGGGGCACAGCGCGGTGAGGCGCCCGAGGGCCTGCCAGCGCAGCGCTGCGGGGCACGGTAAAGTGTTGGCAGGACAATAAACACACAGATCGGAGCCGCCTTCTAATTGGGCCGCTCCGTTATTGCGCGAGGGGGTCCCCCCATGGGCCGCGGCCGGGCGAAGGCAAAGCAGACCAAGGTTGCTCGTGAGCTCAAATACAGCTCACCGCAGACCGATTTCGAGCGGCTTCAGCAAGAGCTGTCGGGCGCTACCGATCATGACAGTCGCAACGGCAGCGACGGGCTGCCAGACGACGAGTGGGCCGCCGACGACGACTGGCGGCGGTAGTCCCTAAAAGCGCGGGTGCTGGCCCACGAGCTGGGTCCGTGGGCCGTCCTTGCCGCCCTTCTTGACGGTGCCAAGGGTCCAGCAGTCCAGGTGACGCGCGGTCAGCACCGCCAACGCGCGGTCGGTGTCCTCCGGCGCAACGACGGCGACCATGCCGACCCCCATGTTGAAGGTCTTCTCCATCTCCGCGCGCTCGACGCGCCCGCGCTGGGCGATCATGCCGAAGACGGGGGCGGGCGTCCACGTGCCGCGGTCGATCTCGGCCACCAGGCCGTGCGGGACCACCCGCTCGAGGTTTCCGGCCAGCCCGCCGCCGGTGACGTGGCAGAAGGTGCGGACTTGGGTTTCGGCGGCCAGCGCCAGGCAGTCCTTGGCGTAGATGCGGGTCGGCTCGAGGAGTTCCTCGCCGAGGGTGCGGCCGAACTCCTCGACATGGCCCGCCAGGTTCATCCGGTCGATCTCCAGCAGCACCTTGCGCGCCAGTGAATATCCGTTCGAATGCAGGCCGGTGGCGGCCATCGCGATGATCACGTCGCCGGGTTTGACCCGGTCGGGCCCGAGCACGTCGTCGGCCTCCACGACGCCGACGCCGGTGGCCGAGATGTCGTAGTGGTCGGGCGCCATCAGCCCGGGGTGTTCTGCGGTCTCGCCGCCCAGCAGCGCGCATCCGGCCATCACGCAGCCGCTGGCGATGCCGGAGACCAGTTCACTGATCCGTTCGGGCACGGTGCGGCCGACGGCGATGTAGTCCTGCAGGAACAGCGGCTCGGCGCCGCACACCACCAGGTCGTCGACCACCATCGCGACCAGGTCGATGCCGACGGTGTCGTGCTTGTCCATGGCCTGGGCGACGGCCAGTTTGGTGCCGACACCGTCGGTCGACGACGCCAGCACGGGCTCGCGATAGCCGCCGCGCAGCGCGAACAGACCGGCGAACCCGCCGATGCCGCCCCGCACCTCGGGCCTGGTGGCCTTCTTCGCCAGCGGTTTGAGGAGTTCGACGGCGCGGTCACCGGCTTCGATGTCCACCCCGGCCGATGCGTAGGAGATGCCGTGTTGTTCGGCTTGATCCGTCATCGAGAGCAAGGCTACCGGTGTTCACCCCGCGCGGTAAGCAGTCGATTCGCAGCATTCGCCTTTCGATCCGTCGCGGGTGTGACACCGTGACCGACCATGAAAACAGTTCGCTGGTGTGCGCTGTTCTTGCCGGCTTTCCTGGCGGCTACCTTGCCGGCTGCGATGTTCGCTCCGGGCGCGGCGTTCGCCACGGCGCCGGTTGGTACCGGGGCGGTAACCATCTCGCAGGCGACCGTCGACGGCATCGACTACATCACGCGCGAAATCACCATCGCGCCCGGCGGCAGCACCGGCTGGCATTACCACGACGGCAGGGTGTTCGGCGTCATCCGCCAGGGCACGCTGACACACAACAAGGCGGACTGCACGGTCGACGGGGTATTTCCGGCAGGCGCCCCGATAACCGAGGAGAGCGGGCCCGACAACGTGCATATCGGTCGCAACCTGGAGCCGATACCGTTGGTGCTATGGGTCGTATACATCGAACCGGCGGGCACCCCGTTAGCGGTGGATGCGCCCGATCCCGGCTGTGGGTTTGCGTGATCGGATGACTCAGACACCTGCCACGGCGCGGACCGTGTTTCCCGAAATCAGTTCCCGCGCATGGGAACACCCCGCCGACCGCACTGCTCTGACCGCGCTGCGCCGTCTCAAGGGCTTCGACCAGATCCTCAAGGTGCTGTCCGCCATGCTGCGCGAGCGGCAACATCGGCTGCTGTACCTGGCCATTTCCGCACAGGCGGGGCCCCGCCAGTTCGCCGATCTCGACGCGCTGCTCGACGATTGCGTGCTGGTGCTCGACGCGCCGTCCAAGCCAGAGCTGTTCGTCATCCAGTCGCCGTTCGTGAACGCGTACACGATGGGGATGGACACGCCGTTCATCGTCGTCACCTCGGCGATGTACGACCTGATGACGCACGACGAGATGCGCTTTGTCGTCGGCCATGAACTCGGGCACGCGTTGAGCGGCCACGGGGTGTACCGAACCATGCTGGAGCATCTTTTGCGGTTGGCGAGGTCGTTCGGATTCATCCCGATCGGCGGCTGGGCCCTTCGCGCCATCGTCGCCGCGTTGATGGAATGGCAACGCAAGTCCGAACTTTCGGGTGATCGGGCCGGGCTGCTGTGCACGCAAGACCTCGACGTCGCCATCCGAGTGGAATTGAAGCTCGCCGGCGGCGGCCGCCTCGACAAGCTCGACTCGCAGGCCTTCCTGGCCCAGGCCGCCGAATACGAACGCGCCGGCGACATGCGCGACGGGCTGCTGAAGCTGCTCAACCTGGAACTGGAGAGCCACCCGTTCTCGGTGTTGCGCGCGGCCGCGTTGACGAAGTGGGTCGACACCGGCGGGTACGGCGCCATCATGGCCGGTGACTATCCGCGTCGCGCCGACGACGGCGACGCGCGATTGCACGAGGACGTCGGCGCCGCGGCCCGGCATTACAAGGACGGCTTCGACCAGTCGGATGACCCGTTGATCCGGGGTATTCGCGACGGGCTGGGCGGCATCACGAACGCCGCCGAAACGGTGGGGCGCAAAATCAGCGAGTGGCGGCGCGGCCCGAAAAGCGATTAGGGGCGTCGCAGCGCCGACACATTGTCGTTGTCGGCCTGAATCGGAACCCCGGTGCGGGCGGCCGTCGCCAGCATGTGCTCAATCACGTTCTTGCCCAACGACGTTTCGCCGGGCAGCTCGATCGGGTACTTGCCGTCGAAGCAGGCGGTGCACAACCGCGAGGCAGGCTGTTCGGTGGCCGCGATCATGCCCTGCTGGCTGATGTAGCCCAGCGTGTCGGCGCCGATGGCATGCCGGACGGCCTCCACCATCTCGTCCTCGTCCGCTTCGATGCTCTTGGCATTGGCGATCAGTTCGGCGGGCGTGGCGAAATCGATGCCGTAGAAGCACGGCCACTTCACCGGCGGCGAGGCGATTCGCACATGCACTTCGATGGCGCCGGCCTCGCGCAGCATCCGCACCAGGGCGCGCTGGGTGTTGCCGCGCACGATCGAGTCGTCGACTACGATCAAACGCTTGCCGCGGATGACCTCTTTGAGCGGATTGAGCTTGAGTCGAATGCCCAACTGGCGGATGGTCTGTGACGGCTGAATGAAGGTGCGCCCGACGTAGGCGTTCTTGGTCAGGCCCTGCCCGTAAGGGATGCCGGACCCCTGCGCGTAGCCGACGGCGGCGGGGGTGCCGGACTCCGGGACACCGATCACCAGGTCGGCCTCGACGGGCTTCTCCTGCGCCAGCCGACGGCCGATGTCGACGCGGGTCTTGTGCACCGATCGGCCGCCGATCGTGCTGTCCGGCCGGGCCAGGTACACGTACTCGAAGACGCAGCCCTTGGGCTCGGGGTTGGCGAACCGGGTGGAGCGCACCCCGTCGGCGTCGATGGCCAGCAGTTCGCCGGGCTCGATGTCGCGGACGAAGGAGGCGCCGACGATGTCGAGTGCCGCTGTCTCTGACGCGACGACCCACCCTCGATCCAGGCGGCCCAACGACAACGGCCGCACGCCGTAGGGGTCGCGGGCCGCATAGAGGGTGTTTTCGTCCATGAACGTCACACAGAACGCGCCGCGCACCGTCGGCAGCAGTTCGAGCGCGGCTTGCTCCAGCGTCGCGTCGGCCGCGCCGTGGGCGAGCAATGCGCCGAGGATGTCGGAGTCCGTCGTGGCGGCGGGTGCGCCGCGAGTCCCGAGCAGGCCGGCTTCCCGTGCGCGGCCGGCCAGGTCAGTTGCGTTGACGAGATTGCCGTTGTGCCCGAGCGCTACGCCCGTGCCCGCCGCGGTGTTGCGGAATACCGGCTGGGCGTTCTCCCACGTGGTGGATCCGCTCGTCGAGTAACGGCAGTGCCCGATGGCGACGTGGCCTTCCATCGCGGCCAGTGTCTGCTCGTCGAAGACCTGGCTGACCAGCCCGAGGTCCTTGAACACCAGCACCTGCGAGCCGTCCGCGACGGCGATGCCCGCCGCTTCCTGGCCGCGGTGCTGCAGGGCGTACAGGCCGTAATAGGTGAGCTTGGCCACTTCCTCGCCGGGCGCCCACACGCCGAATACGCCGCACTCTTCACGAGGCTCTTGATCGGACTGCTGGTCGGTCACAATAGGGCTGCTCCCAGGGCGGAGTGAGTGACGACGTTCAGTCTACGGTCATCACGGCGTAATCACGGAATCGACGCTTATCAACAACGGCGTCGGTCATCTCATTTCACCGCGGGTGGCGTTAGCCCTACCCCTTGACGTGGGGCAGCACCCTGGATGGCCCACAGCTGTCCCTGGACGATGGTTCCTGTGACGCAGAACCTCGATGATCGGACCCACACGTCGATTTCCGATTCGATCGCGCGCTCGCCGTGGCATCCGGTCCTACGAGTAGCTTTCCGGTTCTGCGTCATTTACTTCGCGCTGTTCTGTTTGTGGTTCGCGCAGATCACCTTCGTGTTCACCGGCGTCATCGGTCGATGGCTACCCGAGCAGGCCATCATGTGGCAGATGGTGACGCTCGAACCGGTCACCAGCTGGGTCGGGCGGCACGTGCTCGGCGTCGACGCCGTGTTGCACCGCGATTCCGGCAGCGGCGATCAGGCGGCCGTCTGGGTGGGGCTGTTCTGCCTGCTGGTCGCGGCGGCGGTCGCAACGGCCGTCTGGTCGGTGGTGGACCGGCGCCGCGCGGACTACGCACGGCTGTCCGCGTGGTTCCTCGTATTCATCCGGTTGTGCCTGGGCGGCCAGATGCTGTGGTACGGCGTCGCCAAGGTGATCCCGACGCAGATGCCCGCCCCGCCGCTGGCAGCGTTGTTGCGCCCCTTCGGCGACCTCAGTCCGGCGTCGCTGCTGTGGTTGCAGGTCGGCAGCTCGCATCCGTACGAGATCATGCTGGGCGCCGCGGAAGTTGCCGGTGGCCTGCTGCTGTTTGCGCCGCGGACCGCCACACTCGGGGCTCTTGTGAGCCTGCTCAGCATGGCCCAGGTGTTCATGCTCAACATGAGCTTCGACGTGCCGGTGAAGATCCTGTCGTTTCACATGCTGCTGATGAGCCTCGTGCTGTTGGCGCCGCAGATCCGCCGCCTGGCGAATGTGCTTGTGCTGGAACGGCCGTCGGAGCCGGCCAGCCAGCCTGCGCTGTTCGCCACGCCGCGGGCCAACCGGATCGCGGCCGTGGTGCAAGTGCTGCTGGGCGTCTGGGTGCTGATCGGCTGCATTCAGGTCGGCTGGCAAGCCTGGAACGAATACGGTGGCGGCCGGCCGAAACCGGAGTTGTACGGCATCTGGTCGGTGACCGAGTTCACCGTCGACGGCACGCCGCTGCCACCGTTGACGACGGATGAGAACCGTTGGCAGCGCTTGGTTTTCGATGAACCCGAGTTGGTGACGTATCAGCGCATGGACGGCGAGCTGGTGCCGACGCCCGCCGAGGTCGATTCCGGCACCATCACGCTGCCGGAGATTCGACGCGAGGTTCACGTTCAACCGACCGGAACCCGATCGGCTACGTCTCGACGGACGCGTCGAAGGCCGCGCGGTGACGGCGTCGTTGGAGCGGGTCGACCTGAACAGCTTCACGCTGCGCAGCCGGGGTTTTCACTGGGTTCAGGAGTACCCGTACTTCACGTGAGCGGAACCAGCGGCAGCCACTCGGTCACCTCGCCGGCGCGCGACCCGGACAGCTGCAGTACCCCGGTTGCCGCGGCGTCGGCCACCTCGAGTAGACCGGTCGCCAGCAGCAGCCAGGTGCGCGGATCGGTCTCGACGATGTTGGGCGGGTTACCGCGGGTGTGCTTGGGCCCCGAAATGCATTGAACGGCAACGAACGGCGGCACCCGCACCTCGACGCTGGCACCGGGCGCGATATCGGCGAGCGTGCGGGCGGTCAGCCGCACCGCCTCGGCGAGTTCGGCGCGCGCCGGTGCCGGTTGCCCCTCGTCGCGCAACCAGTCCGCGAGCGCCGACACGGCGGCGCGGGTCTTCGCCGGATCGGCACTACGACGGGCGGCCATACCTTAGGGTCTCAAAGTGTTTGTCGACCGCCACCATCCGCCATACAAGGTGGCCGGAGCGGTCCTGCTGGTCATCGTCGCGGCGTTGGGAACACTGATCTACCTGCAGTTCCGCGGCCAGTTGACGGACAAGGACCAGCTGACACTGCGGTCGTCGCGCGCGGGACTGGTCGTCGACCCCGGTTCGAAGGTGACCTTCAACGGCGTGGAGATCG
The DNA here is from genome assembly GCA_963765155.1 of uncultured Actinomycetota bacterium. Lineage (GTDB taxonomy): Bacteria > Actinomycetota > Actinomycetes > Mycobacteriales > Mycobacteriaceae > Mycobacterium. Next base: position 298,731 of record CAVXVJ010000020.1, on the reverse strand, counting down.
GCAGGGTGTCGCGAATCGGGATGGTCGACGTCGACGGCACCCAGAAGGCCCAGCTCACCCTCGACGTCGACCCGGATTACCTCCGCTTCATACCGTCGAACGTGGACGCCCAGATCAGGGCGACCACGGTATTCGGCAACAAGTACATCTCCTTCAGCTCACCGGAAAATCCTGCACCGCAACGGATTTCAAGTGGCGACGTGATCGACGCGTCGGCGGTGACGACGGAGTTCAACACGGTGTTCGAGACGGTCACCTCGATCGCCGAGCAGGTGGACCCGATCAAGTTGAACCAGACGCTGGCCGCGACGGCCGAGGCGCTGACGGGGCTGGGCGACAGGTTCGGCGAGTCGCTGCTCAACGGCAACCGGATCGTGGAGGACCTGAACCAGCGGATGCCGCAGATCCGCGCCGACAACCAGCTGGTGGCCGGTCTCGCCGACGTATACGCCGACGCGTCGCCGGATCTCTGGGACGGCCTCGAGAATGCCCTGACCACGGCACGCACGTTCAACGATCACCGCGGCGACGTCGACGCGGCGTTGATGGCGGCGCTCGGTTTCGCCGACGATGCAGCCGACAGCTTCGAACGCGGCGGGCCGTATCTGGTACGCGGCGCCGAGGACCTGCTGCCGACGACGAAGCTGCTCGACGATTACCGCGGCATGATGTTCTGCACGATCCGCAACTTTCACGACGTCCAACCGAAGGTCGCCAAGAGCCTGGGTGGTAACGGCTACTCGCTGACGGGGGCCGGCACGGTCACGGGTGCGGGCGGTCCTTTCATCTATCCGGACAACCTGCCGCGGGTGAACGCCAGGGGCGGCCCCGAAGGCAGGCCGGGGTGTTGGCAGCAGATCACCAAGGAGCTGTATCCGTTTCCGTATCTGGTGATGGACACCGGGTACAGCATCGCGCCGTACAACCACATTGACCTCGCACGGCCCATGCTCATCGACTACGTCTGGGGCCGACAGGTCGGAGAGCTGACCATCAACCCGTGATGTCTTCGGCGCGCGCGACAAGAATTGACCTCAACACACCTTGAGGTTCTACGTTGGCGACATGACGTTCAAACCGCATGAAATCGAATACTTGCGCCAGGCCGAGCTGGGACGGCTGGCGACCATCCAGCGCAACGGCACATTGCAGAACAGCCCGGTCGGATTCACCTACAACGAGCAGCTCGGCACCATCGACATTGGCGGCTTTCAGATGTCGAAGAGTCAGAAGTACCGCAACATCGCTCACAACGACAAGGTGGCGTTCGTCGTCGACGACATCACCTCACGCGATCCGTGGCGGGTGCGCTGCCTGGAGATCCGCGGCACCGCCGAGCAGGCTGAGGTCCCCGCGTCGCGTGGAGCGGCCGGCGACGAGCTCGACACCGCGATCATCAGGATCACCCCGCGGCGCATCATCAGCTACGGCATCGATGACCAGGAATCCGAGCCGCATCAGCTGGTCCCCGACATCCGCGACGTCTAGGGTCTAGTTCCCCTGGCGAGCAGACGCAAAGTCGCACTCCGCGCGGCGATTTAGTGCGATTCTGCGTCTGTTCGCGGTGAGAAGTGACGCTGCATCGTTAGCGCTGCCACCGCGCCTGCCTCGTTGACGGCCAGGTGCGCGAGCATCGGCGCGGCGAGGCTGCCGGACCGCTCGTGCAGCCAGCCGAACAGCCAGCCCACCAGCCCGGTCATCAGCACAGTGCCGACGACCGGTTCACCCGTCGCGCGGGCATCGGCGATGTGCGACAGGCCGAACGCCGCCGACTGCAACAGCCGGCCGCCGACCGGGCCGAACGCCGATTCGGCCACCGTTCCCAGCGCGGCCCGGTAGCTGGCCTCCTCCGCCCACACCGTCCCGAGCGGAATGCGCACTAGCAGCCAGCGCACCGCCGCCTCCGGCAGTTCGTATTCGGCCATCGCCACCCGCACGGGCGCCAGCGCCGTCGACGACGCGACACCGAGCGCCACCGGCGCGGCCACCGCCAGCCCCAGGCGAAAACCCCGCCACAGCGCAGGCGGTCGCAGGCCCAGCGGGGCGCGGGTGATCACGCCAAGAGCCGTGCCGACCGCGACGTGCGGCACCGGATGCCACCGCGGCGGGAACCGGGGCACCAGCAAGCTCCACCCAACCAGACCGGCGGCCAGCGCCAGCGCGCGGATTCGCTTGGGCTGCATCAGTATTCGGCGCCGTCGGCCGATGCAGATTTCTCCAGGGCCACACGGATGCGTTCGGTGTCCTCGGGGGTCCAGCCGTCCGGAGGTGCGACCGCGGCCCAGCCGTCGAGCACGTAGTCGCCGTAGTTGTGGCCGTGGCCGCCGGGCACGGACACCGCGTTGGTCATATCGGCGGCCACCTGCCAGAACGTCACGATCGGGTACCACCGCATGGAGGCCGTACGGTCGCGGCCCGGCGGCTCCCGCAGCCAGTCCGGCCGGTTGAACAGCAGGTCCTCCGACCACCACACAATCGGGTCGGAGGGGTGCTGGAGAAACAGCACACGGGTGCCCTCCCAGGGCTGCGCGGTGTCCCTGGCGATCTCCTCGGTGTTGGTGCCCTCAGAGAATCGGACAGTCCGCCCGTTGTCGTAACGCGGTTCGACCTCGGGTGTGCCGGGGTCGCGCCGCACCGTGATCGCCCTCCACAGCGGGCTGGCGTTCGGCGGGCCCACCCACAGCACCGAGGAGAAACCCATCCGCGCGATGTCGGGCAGCCATCCGAACGCGCCCTGGCCCCCCATCGAGCCCAGGCTTTCCCCGTAGAGCACCAATTTGGGCCGCCGGTTCGGCGGCAGCGCAAGCCACCGATCGTGGATCGCGTCGATCATCGTCCTGCCGGATTCCATCGATTTTTCCCGGTCGCCGAGAAACGAAATCCAGCTTGGTAGATAGGAATACTGCGACCCGACCAACGCAGTGTCGCCGTTGTACATCATCTCAAGCGATCGCGCCGCCACGGGGTTGATCCAGCCGGTGCCGGTGGTCGGGACGATCACCAGCAGCTTGCGGTCGAAGGCTCCGGTGCGCTCCAACTCACTGAGTAGGACAGCCATCCGCTGCTCGTCGTCTTCGGCAGTTTGTAGCCCCACATAGACGCGTACGGGCTCCTTGGCAGGCGTTCCGTTCAGACGTGTCAGCTCGTCGGCATCCGGACCGGTGGCCACGAAGTTGCGGCCCTCGAAACCGAGGCTGTCCCACGCCGCGAAAGATGTTGGGCTACCGGATCGTTCGGGTTCCAGTGGCTGGACGACGCCCGCTCTGGTGGTGGTGTTCTGCGGCTGGAACACCCGGTTGGCGCCGGCCAGGAAACCGCGCACCAGCACACCATTGATCAGCGTGATCACCAGTACCACCACGATGGCGGTGCCGATGAACAACGCGACCTCGTCGTGCAGACGCCAGCGCCGGATGAGAAACCGTGCCATCGTCTTGATCAGGTCCAGCAGCACCCGCGTCGCACCCACGCACACGCCCCCGACGAGCACCGCGATGATCACCGTGCGCATGTATCCGAGCGTGTCCGGTCCCTCCATGCCCATGACGGCCGACACCTGACGCTGCCAGGCCGCCGCAGGAATCAGCATCAGCACGCTGCCTCCGGCCGACGCCACGACCGTCGCGGTCTTCAACACATACAGCACCCGCTTCGGGGGTGGCCACCAGTTCCTGCGGCGTAACACGAAGCGGCGGAACAACTTCCAGATGAAGACACCGATCCCGTAGCCGATGGCCGCGTTGAGGCCGCCGATCAGTCCCTGGAACAGCCAGTCACGCGGCAGCAGCGACGGCGTCAGCGACAAGCAGAAGAACAGCGCACCGAACGCTACCCCGACGAAGTCGAGGTGCACCAGGCTCCATGCCCATACCAGCAGCGGATGCCGTTGTCGGCGCTCGGCAGCGTCGGCGGCCGTTGCGCCGCTTACCTTTTCGGCCGGGACAGTCACCCGAACAGCCTGGGTAGCACGCCCTCCGACGTGCTGCGCAGGTCCTCGAGAGTCACCGTGAACAAGCCTTGCACCTCGACTGCGTCACTGCCCTGATCCACCACCCCGATGCGAGTGGCCGGTAGCCCACGCGCTTCGCACATGGCCCGGAATCTGCTCTCCTCGGTGCGCGGAACGGCGACCAGAACCCGGCCCGTCGACTCGGAGAAGAGAAACGTGAATGGACCAGTGCCTGATTCAAGACCTTCGGGAACCAAGATGCGGCAACCGGTTTCGCCGGTCAGCGCAGCCTCCACCACCGCCTGGATCAGCCCGCCCTCGGACAGATCGTGGGCCGCCGAGATCAGCCCGTCGCGCGATGCGGCGCTCAGCACGTCGGCGAGCAGCTTCTCCCGGGCCAGGTCCACCTGCGGCGGAACACCACCTAGGTGGTCGGCGGTGACCTGCGCCCAGATCGAGCCGTCGAACTCATCGCGGGTGTCACCCAGCAGCATCAGCGTCTCGCCCGGTTCGGTGCCCAGCCCGGTGGGGATGCGCCGCTTCACGTCGTCGATCACGCCCAGGACCCCGACGACGGGCGTCGGCAGGATCGGCGCAGTCCCGGTCTGGTTGTAGAAGCTGACGTTGCCGCCGGTGACCGGAATACCAAGGGCCGCACAGCCATCGGCCAGACCCCGGACGGCCTGGCTGAACTGCCACATGACACCGGGATCCTCGGGCGAGCCGAAGTTCAGGCAGTTGGTGACGGCCACGGGCGTCGCGCCGGTGACCGCGACGTTGCGATATGCCTCGGCCAGCGCGAGCTGAGCGCCGGTGTACGGATCAAGCTGGGTGTAGCGGCCCGACGCGTCGGTGGAGATCGCGATACCCCGGCCAGTGGTCTCGTCGATGCGCAGCACCCCGCCGTCGGCGTCCTCGGCCAGCACGGTATTGCCGCGCACGTAGCGGTCGTACTGCTCGGTGATGAACGCGCGGCTGCACAGATGCGGACTGCCAAGCAGCGCAAGCAAAGTCGCGCGCAGCTCGTCTCCGGTGGCCGGCCGGGGCAGCTTCGCGGAGGTGTCGGCGTTCAGCGCGTCCTGGCTCTCGGGGCGCTGCACGGGGCGTTGGTAGACCGGGCCTTCGTGCGCCACGGTGCGCGGTGGCACGTCGACCACTGTTTCGCCGTGCCACGTGATCTCCAAGCGGTCGCCGTCGGTGACCTCACCGATGACGGTGGCCAGCACCTCCCACTTGCGGCACACCGCCAGGAAGGCGTCCACGTTCTCCGGCGCGACGACCGCGCACATGCGTTCCTGCGACTCGCTGGCAAGCACCTCCGCCGGTGTCATGTTGGTGGCCCGCAGGGGCACGGTGTCCAGCTCGATCCGCATGCCGCCGTCGCCAGCGGACGCGAGTTCGGATGTGGCGCAGGACAACCCGGCGCCACCGAGGTCCTGGATGCCGATCACCAGGTCGTTGGCGTACAGCTCGAGGCAGCACTCGATGAGCACCTTCTCCATGAACGGGTCGCCCACCTGGACCGACGGCAGCTTCTTTCTGCCTGGCCCCGCGCCTTCGTCGCCGCCGAACGTCTCCGACGCCAGCACGGACACGCCGCCGATGCCGTCGAGTCCGGTACGCGCGCCGAACAAGATGATCTTGTTGCCGGCGCCTGACGCGAACGCCAGGTGCAGGTCCTCCTTGCGCAGTACGCCGACGCAGAGGGCGTTCACCAGTGGATTGCCGGCATACGACGGGTCGAACACGGTCTCGCCGCCGATGTTGGGCAGGCCGAGCGAGTTGCCATAGCCGCCGATGCCGCGCACCACGCCGTCGAGCACGCGGCGGGTGTCGGGCGCGTCGGCGGCACCGAACCGGAGCTGATCCATGACCGCGACGGGCCGCGCACCCATCGCCATGATGTCGCGCACGATGCCGCCGACGCCGGTGGCGGCGCCCTGATACGGCTCGACATAGGACGGGTGGTTGTGGGACTCGACCTTGAACGTCACCGCCCAGCCGTCACCGATGTCGACGACGCCGGCGTTCTCGCCGATGCCGGCCAGCATCGAGGCCCGCATCTGATCGGTGGTGGTCTCACCGAAGTAGCGCAGGTGCACCTTGGAGGACTTGTAGGAGCAATGCTCGCTCCACATCACCGAGTACATCGCCAGCTCGGCGTCGGTGGGCCGACGGCCCAGAATCTCCCGGATCCGCTGGTACTCGTCGTCCTTGAGGCCGAGTTCGCGGAACGGCTGAGGCTGGTCGGGAGTGGCGGCGGCGTGGTCGACAGTGTCGAGGTCGTGCGTGAGCCTGGACGTCACGGAGACAGTCTAGTTTGAGGCCCTCATCGCGGCGTTTTGACACGAGGTTGTCGCGGGTAGGCGATTCACGTCACCGCAAATCACGAAGCAAAGGAGGCGAACCGATGAGCGTCGAAGCGGGCGAAGTCACAGGTACGAAGGACAGGACCTACGACCTGATCTGGTACGTGGAGAAGTGCCTGGAGAACGCGCTGCGCCTGGATACCTTCATCAAGGACGCCGAGCGCGAGGGCGACAACGAAGTCGTGGAGCTGTTCCGCAAGGCGCAGTCCGACAGCAAGAAGGGCGCCGAAGCAGGCAAGAAGCTGCTCGCCAGCAGGATCAAGTAACCAAGTCAGCCTCCGGCGACGCAGAACGCGTTGCCAGCGGGATCGGCCAGCACGACCCAGCGGAAATCGCCGAAGTTGTGCCGGCCGGTTTCGCTTGCGCCCAAATCGACCAGGCGCTTCACCTCTGCTTCTAGGTCGGCGGCCGAGAAGTCGATATGCACCCGGTTCTTGCCCGGGGTCGGATCATCGACCTTCTGGAATGCCAAACCCGGACCGTCAGGCCGGTCAACGACGACGAAAAACCCTGGCGCGACGGGGTTTATCGTTCCGTCCACGGCCCGTGCCCACCAGTCGGCGAGCGTTTCGGGATCGGCGCAGTCGAACGTGACATTCTCGGTTTTGAGGGCCATGGCGGCACTGTAGATCAGGCCGGTGACAAAAACGCCCCCAACGCCGCCGAGTAGGACGCGACGTCGTCGGCCCCCATCACCTCCCGTGCCGAGTGCATGGCCAGCTGCGCCGCGCCAACGTCGACGGTGGGGATCCCGGTGCGCGCCGATGTCATCGGCCCGATCGTCGACCCACAGGGCAGGTCGGCGCGATGCTCGTACCGCTGGAACGGAACACCCGCCTGCGCGCACGCCAGGGCGAACGCGGCCGCCGTGCGGCCGTCGGTGGCGTAGCGCAGATTCGGCTGCACCTTGAGCACCGGGCCCGCGTTGACCTCGATGAGGTGGCCCGGCTCGTGCCGTTCGGGATAGTTGGGATGGGTGGCGTGCGCCATGTCGCCCGATGCCACCATCGACGACGGCATCCGGCGCAGGAAGTCCTCCCGGTCACCGCCAGTGGCCAGTGTGATCCGCTCCAGCACGGTCAGAAGCAGCTCGGACTGCGCTCCGTGATCCGACTGCGAGCCGACCTCCTCATGGTCGAACAGCGCCAGCACCGGCACGTGTCCCGTCGGCTCGGCGGCCAGGAAGGCGTCCAGCCCGGCGTAGCAGGTGGCCTGGTTGTCCAGGCGCGGCGCGCTGAGCAGCTCTTTGCCCGCGCCGGCCAGCGTCGACGGCGTGAGGTCGTGCGTCATTAGGTCGGCGCCGAGGACATCGCTGGCGTCGACTCCGGCCTGGTCGGCGATGAAGCCCAGGAATGACCGCGTCCCGCTGCCCACCCCCCAGACGGCGTTGACGTGACGCTGCGGGTCCAGCGACACCGACTTGCGGTCGTCGGCGAGGTGGATGGCCAGCTGCGGAACCCGCAGAATCGGTTCGTCGATACGCAGGAGCCGGTGATCGATGGCATCGCCTTTTCGGACCGAGAGTCGGCCGCTGAGACCGAGGTCGCGATCGAGCCACGAATTCAGCCACGCACCACCGTAGGGCTGCAGCGCGACGACCTGCCAGCCGGACACGAAACGGTCGGGGTGCTGTTTGACCCGCAGATTGGGGCTGTCGGTGTGTGCGGCGACGATGCGAAACGGCAGACCGGGTTCGTCGCCGACCTGCCAGGCGACCAGCGACCCGGCCCGCACGGTGAAGTGCCGGCCGGCGCCCGGCCACGCGTCGCGTTCCGATAGCTCAGTGAATCCGGCGGCGCTGAGCCGTTGCGCGACGGTCAGGCAGACGTGGAACGGCGACGGCGACGCATCGATGAACTCGCAGAGCCCCTGCGCAGTGGCGGACATGGTTCACCATCATTGCCGACGATCTTGACGCTAGGGTCGAACGGTGCCCGCACCACTGCCGCAGCCGGTTCTGGCGCCGTTGACTCCCGCGGCCATCTTCCTGGTGGCGACGATCGACGACGGTGGGGAGCAGACCGTCCACGATGCACTGCCCGATATCTCGGGATTGGTGCGGGCGATCGGATTTCGCGATCCCACCAAGCACCTGTCGGTGGTGACGTCGATCGGATCGGATGCCTGGGACCGGCTGTTCTCCGGTCCGCGTCCGGCCGAACTGCACCCGTTCATCGAGCTCGACGGCCCACGCCACCACGCCCCCTCCACGCCGGGCGACCTGTTGTTCCACATCCGGGCGGAGTCGCTGGACGTCTGCTTCGAACTGGCCACCAAGCTCGTCGAAGCGATGGACGCGGTCACGGTCGTCGACGAGGTGCACGGCTTCCGGTTCTTCGACAACCGCGACCTGCTCGGCTTCGTCGACGGCACCGAGAATCCGGACGGACCAGTCGCCGACAGCGCCACCCAGATCGGTGACGAGGACCCCGATTTCGCTGGCGGCTGCTATGTGCACGTGCAGAAGTACGTGCACGACATGTCGGCATGGAACTCGCTGTCGGTGACCGAGCAGGAGCGGGCGGTCGGCCGCACCAAGCTCGACGACATAGAACTGGACGACGACGAGAAGCCGGCCAATTCGCACTTGGCGCTCAACGTGATTGAGGACGACGAGGGTAATGAGCTCAAGATCGTGCGGCACAACATGCCTTTCGGCGAGATCGGCAAGGGCGAGTTCGGCACCTACTTCATCGGCTACTCCCGTACCGCCGCGGTCACCGAGCGGATGCTTTCCAACATGTTCATCGGCGACCCGCCGGGCAACACCGATCGCATTCTTGACTTCTCCACCGCCGTCACCGGCACGATGTTCTTCACGCCCACCGTCGACTTTCTCAATAACCCACCACCACTTGGTGATTCGTCATCCGAACCAGTGGTGGTCGCGCCGATGGCCTATGACGGGTCACTCGGGATCGGCAGCCTGAAAGGAACACCTTGATGAACAACCTGTATCGCGATCTGGCTCCGATCACCGAAGTCGCCTGGGCGGAAATCGAATTGGAGGCGACGCGCACGTTCAAGCGGCACATCGCCGGGCGGCGGGTCGTCGACGTCAGCGAGCCGGGCGGTCCGGTGACCGCGGCCATCAGCACCGGGCACCTTCGCGACGTCGCGCCGCCCGGCGACGGTGTGCTGGCCCACCTGCGCGACAGCAAGCCGCTGGTGCGGTTGCGGGTGCCGTTCACCGTGACCCGCACGGCCATCGACGATGTCGAGCGTGGGTCGCAGGACTCCGATTGGGACCCGGTCAAGGACGCCGCCAAGAAGCTGGCGTTCGTCGAGGACCGGGCCATTTTCGAGGGCTACGAGGCCGCGTCCATCGAGGGCATCCGGGCCTGCAGCAACAACCCTGCGCTGGCGTTGCCCGACGACGCGCGCGACATCCCAGACGTCATTTCCCAGGCGCTCTCGGAGTTGCGACTGGCCGGCGTGGACGGCCCGTACTCGGTGTTGCTGTCGGCTGACGTGTACACCAAGGTCAGCGAGACCACCGAACACGGTTATCCGATCCGCGAGCACCTCAACCGGCTGGTAGACGGCGAGATCATCTGGGCTCCGGCCATCGACGGCGCGTTCGTGCTGTCCACGCGCGGCGGCGATTTCGACCTGCAGCTGGGCACCGACGTGTCGATCGGCTACCTGTCCCACGACGCCGAGACGGTGCAGCTCTATCTCCAGGAGACGCTGACGTTCCTGTGCTACACCGCCGAAGCTTCAGTAGCTTTGACACCTTGACGGCGTGGGCCCACGCGAAGCTGGGGACGACCGGGTTTGCACACGACACGCCGACGATTCGTGGAATTTTGCGGTCGTCCCCAGCTGCGCGTGGGCCCACGCGCCTGGCGAGCGCGCGCTGAGCGTCAGCCGGGCGCTTGTGTGCACATGGTGCTGCGCGCGGCGTTCACCACCCCGGCAGCTTGGTCGGGGCTGGCGCCGTACTGCGCGGCCGTCGAATCAATGACGGCTGATGCGGGCTGACCGGTGTAGAGCAGCCGGCATGCCTGCTTTCCTGCAAGTAGCAGCTGGTCGTCATCACCGGGAAAGTTGCCGCGAACGGCGTTGAGGTAGTTGGTATCGTCCGAGGTCAAGGGCAGGGGCCAGGCTGCCGCCGGCGCGATCGCGGCCCACATCATTGCTCCGGCCGCCAGCGCGGTCGCGATGACACGGACACACCGTCGTCCTCTGTACATGGTGGGTCCTCTTTCTCATCGCGTCGGGTGGCGGCGTCGCCTTAGATCGACCCTAAGCTGCTGCGAGCACCGCCCAGTGCACGAATTCTGGTTACGCCGCGAGCACCAGATCTAGCGCCGAGTAGAACAGGCCCAGGCCGTCGTCGGACGGGCCCGTCAGCGCCTCGGTGGCGTGCTCGGGGTGCGGCATCAACCCGACGACGCGCCCGTTAGCCGAGCTGACGCCGGCGATATCGCGCATCGAGCCGTTGGGGTTGTCGCCGTAGCGGAACACCACCCGGCCCTCGCCCTCGAGCTCGTCAAGCACCTTTTCGCTGGCGACGTAGCGGCCCTCGCCGGACTTCAGCGGGACCAACAGATCGGCGCCCAACTCGTAGCGCGACGTCCACGCCGTCGCGTTCGAAGCCACCTCAAGCCAGATGTCCCGGCAGATGAAGTGCAGGCCGGCATTGCGGGTGAGCGCGCCAGGCAGTAACCCCGCTTCGCAGAGCACCTGAAAGCCGTTGCAAATCCCTAACACTGGCAGTCCTGCGCCCGCCGCGGAGATGACTTCACCCATCACCGGCGCGAACTTCGCGATCGCACCGCAACGTAGATAGTCGCCGTAGGAGAAACCGCCGGGCACGATAACGGCGTCCACTCCCTTGAGATCCGCGTCGGCGTGCCACAGGCTAACCGCCTCGGCGCCGGCCAGCCGGACCGCCCTGGCGGCGTCGACGTCGTCGAGCGTGCCTGGGAAGGTGATGACCCCCACGCGCGCGGTCACGTCGGTTCCCTGCTGACGGTCCAATCCTCGATGACCGTGTTCGCCAGCAGCGACTCGGCGATCTCGGCGATGGTCTCGTCGTCGATGTTGCCGTCGACCTCGAGCTCAAAACGCTTGCCCTGCCGGACATCTGACACACCGTCGAAGCCGAGCCGGCCCAGCGCACCGACGATCGCTTGCCCCTGCGGGTCGAGGATCTCGGCTTTGGGCATTACGTGCACAACCACCTTTGCCACGGCGATCACTCTACCGGCGGGCCCGGCCGGTCCGCGTCACCGGCACGATCCGAGATATGCGCTGCACAACGGCGCGGCCATCGCCTCGAAAATCTCCGCGTCGGGCACCGCGGGCCAGTCCACCTGCGGAGGCAGCGACGACCACATCGCAAGCTCGACCACCGTGCTGCTGCCGCGGTGGGCCAGCAGGTATTCGTGCATCACCTGCTCGCCCGCGACGCTGATCACGGCGGCGATCCGTTCGCCATCGCTGGTGGTGATGGACGGGGACGTCGAAGTCGCCGTCTGCTGGCAGTCCCGCAGCCTGGCCGCGGCGGTTTCAAGGGCGGCCAACGCGATCGGGCTGCTCCATGCGGTGTCCCCGCGCCAGTGCATCACCTGCACCGCCAAATTCCATTGGCCGCCGGGGTTCGGCACCACCGCCCGGGCGGCAATGACATATGCTCGCGCGTCGTCGGCAACCGGCGGGCTGTCGCACAGCGCCTCGAACCCGAACCTCGTCTCCGTCGCCGTAACCGCCAGTCCGGCCAGGCCGGGCCACTTGTATACCGAGTACAGCGGGATGCTGGTGGGCGCGATCCAGGCGGAATCGGGAATCCCGTCGCAAAATGGCGGGCAGTCGCCGGGCACCGCCCGCGCAGGCCAGCCAACGCTCGGCGCGATCGCCAACCCGCAGGTCGCCAGGGCTACCGCCAGCATCAATCGCAAGTCCACGCACCCCCTGGGCTTCCCTGCGCGCCACACTATAGGTATGCAATTGACGCATTTCGGCCATTCGTGCCTACTCGCAAGCTTTGGCGAAACCAACGTGCTGTTCGACCCGGGCGTTTTCTCCCACGGGTTCGAGGGCATCACCGGGCTCTCGGCGATCCTGATCACGCATCAGCATCCCGACCACGCCGACACCGAGCGGCTGCCAGCCCTTCTCGAAGGCAACCCGCAGGCAGCTCTGTATGCGGACCCACAGACCGCCGCCCAACTCGGGGAGCCGTGGCGCGCGGTGCATGTCGGCGACGAGTTGACCATCGGTCACCTGACCGTACGGGGTGCGGGTGGCAAGCATGCCGTGATCCACCCCGAAATCCCTGTCATCGACAACATTTCGTATCTCGTCGGCGACGGCGACCACCCGGCCAGGCTGATGCACCCGGGCGATGCGCTGTACACGCCCGGTGAACCGGTGGATGTACTCGCCACCCCGGCGGCCGCACCGTGGATGAAGGTATCGGAGGCCGTGGACTACCTGCGTGCCGTGGCGCCGACGCATGCGGTGCCCATCCATCAGGCGATCATCGACCCCAGCGCCCGCGGCATCTACTACGGTCGGCTCTCGGAGATGACCAACACCGATTTCCAGGTGCTCGAACCCGAGAACGGCACGGATTTCTAGCCGCGTGGGCCCCGCGAAGCTGGGAAGTCAGAGAATCGCATTACCGCCTAGGGTTTCATGCGATTCTGCGTCTGCTCACGGTGGCTAGGCGACGTCGCGCGCTGCGGCCCGGCCCGCCGCGCGGCCGGAGAAGATGCAACCGCCGAGGAAGGTGCCCTCCAGCGAGCGGTAGCCGTGCACGCCGCCGCCCCCAAATCCGGCGGCCTCACCGGCGGCGTACAGCCCGTCGAAAGCGGCGCCGTCGGCCCGCAGCACCCGGCTGTCGAGATCGGTTTCCAAGCCGCCCAACGACTTTCGGGTCAGGATGTGCAGCTTCACGGCGATCAGCGGGCCGGCCTTCGGGTCGGTGAGCCGGTGCGGCGCCACCACGCGGCTGATCCGGTCGCCGAGGTACCCACGCGCAGCACGGATCGACATTACTTGGGTGTCCTTGGTGAATCGGTTGGCGACTTCACGGTCGCGCGCGGTGACCTCGGTCTCCACCGTCGCATAGTCGACGGGAACGACGTCGGGCACGGTGTTCATCGCGGACACCAACTCCCGCAACGAGTTTGCGCTGACGAAGTCGACGCCCCGGTCGACGAAGGCCTGTACCGGTTTGGGCGCACCGGATCGCACGCGGGACAGCACGTCACGCACGCTGCGGCCAGTGAGGTCGGGGTTCTGCTCCTGCCCCGACAGGGCGAACTCCTTGGCGATGATGCGGGCGTTCAGCACGAACCAGGTATAGTCCTGCCCGGTCCTGGCGATGTACTCCAGCGTGCCGAGCGTGTCGAAACCCGGGTACAGCGGCGACGGCAGCCGCTTGCCATGAGCATCGAGCCACAACGACGACGGACCGGGCAGGATCCGGATGCCGTGCAGCGGCCAGATCGGGTCGTAGTTGGTGATGCCTTCGGTGTAGTGCCACATACGATCGCCGTTGATCACATGTGCGCCAGCGGATTCGGTGATGCCGATCATCCGGCCGTCGACGTGCGCGGGCACGCCGCTGATCAACTGGTCGGGCACCCGACCCATCCGCTTCGGCCAGTTTGCCCGTACCAAGTCGTGGTTACCGCCGATGCCGCCACTGGCCACAATCACTGCACCAGCACGTAGTTCGAACTCGCCCACCGTGTTTCGTGACGACGCGACACCGCGCGGCTCCGTAGACGGCTCCAGCACTGCGCCGCGCACCCCAACCGCCGACCCGTCCTCGACGATCAATTCGTCGACGCGATGGCGGTGCGCGAACCGGATGCGTCCCCGCAGTCGGCGGGCGAAGATGTCGACGATCGCCGGACCTGTCCCCCAGGTGATGTGGAAGCGCGGCACCGAGTTCCCATGCCCGCGTGCGTCGTAGCCGCCGCGCTCGGCCCAGCCGACGACGGGAAAGGTCTGCAGGCCGCGCTCCCGCAGCCAGCTTCGCTTCTCGCCGGCCGCGAAGTCGACGTAGGCGTGCGCCCACTGCCGCGGCCAGTGGTCCTCGGGACGGTCGAATCCCGCGCTGCCCAGCCAGTCCTGCAGGGCCAGCTCCTGGCTGTCGCGGATGCCGAGCCGCCGCTGTTCAGGACTGTCGACGAAGAACAGCCCACCGAACGACCAGAACGCCTGGCCCCCGATGTTGTTGGCGTTCTCCTGGTCCACGATCACGACCCGACGGCCACGATCGACCAGTTCGCAGGCGGCGACCAGGCCGGCCAGCCCCGCGCCCACCACGATGACATCAGCGTCCACGAGACGCTACGTTAAGGCGTCAGGCTGCGTCGGTCAGCGCGGGGTATGGGCGCCACTCGTAGACCGCGGGCGCGCACTGGTGCATCAGCGCCAGGTCGACGGCGTCCAGCATGGCCTGCCGCGGACCGGATCGGCGTAGATGCCGTGCGGCGACCGCCACACGGACGATGCCCTCGCGGCGGGCAGTGCGCTCGGCCGAGAGCACGAGCGTACGGCACCACCACGGCTCGGTCAGGAAACCCTCCCCGATGCCGAGCACGCGGGACCGCGTCGTGGCCTGACGGACCAGATCGGTGATGCCGCTCAGGCCGGCCAATAGCCGAAACCCGTTGCGGGGCAGTGCGGTAACCGTGCCATGAGACACCGTCCAGCCAGGTGCCGCGAACAGCCGCGTCCGCAAGCCCAGATGCTCGAGTACCCGATCGGCGGCCATCAGGCGCAGATTCGCCTCGTGCGCAGGCAATGTCGCGAACTCGCCACGCCGCTTCTTGGTCGCGGCCTCGTCGAAGCCGTGCAGCACGATGGAGCCGCCGGCTTCGCGCCGGGCAGCCAGCCACTCGACCGTCGCAGCATCACGATCGAGCCGGTAGCCACCCTTGATTCTGGGGGCAACCAGGAAAGACACCGGCACGCCGCGTCCTTCCAGCTGCGCGCAGAACATGTCGACGTCAGCCAGAGTGCGGTCGCTGATCCCGGAAACCGAGACGATCAGTTGTCCAGCCACGTGTTCATTGTGGCAACGTCAGGTGTCTGAACGGTTGCCGACACTCTTACGGCAGTTGTCGTTTAGCTATCGCGGCAAGACCGCTTCTATGGCGTCGATCACTTCGGGCGCGTCCGGAGCGGTGCGCGGACGGAACCTCTTGACCACCTGTCCGTCCGGCGCGAGCAGGAACTTCTCGAAGTTCCATTGCACATCGCCCGCCTCACCGCTGCCGTCCGGCGCGTTGGTCAGCTCGGCATAGAGCGGGTGCCGGTCCGGGCCGTTGACGTCGGTCTTGGCCAACAACGGAAACGTCACCCCGTAAGTGGTCGAGCAGAACGTCTGGATCTCCTCGGCCGTGCCGGGTTCTTGGCCCATGAACTGATTGCACGGCACGCCGACGACCGTCAGCCCGCGGCCGCCGTAGTCCCTGGCCAACCGCTCCAGTGCGCTGTATTGCGGTGTGAGACCACATTTGGAGGCGACGTTCACGACAAGTGCGGCGCCGTCGGCCAATTCGGCGAGTGTGGTCGGTCGGCCATCCAGCGTGAACAGTGCGATGTCGCTCAGCGGTGTGTCGGTCATTGTTCGCAGGCTACCGGTACAGCATGCGCGCTACCCGCTCAACCAACGCGATCGGGTCTGCGTCGCTGTCGATCGCCCCGTTCAGCCAGAGCATCGCGAACCCGTGAACCAGCGACCAGGCCGCCAGTGCGGCGCTTTGGGGATCGTCCTTGGCGCGCGGGTCGTCGAGAGTGCCGACCCCGGTGGTCAATTCGGCCCCGGCCGCCGCCTGCGCTCCAACCAATGCAGGGTCGTCCGGGTTGATCAGCGAGCGGTCGAACATCACCGCATAGTGGCCAGGGTGGTCGAGCGCAAACCGCACGTACGCGAGGGCGGCGTTGACGAAGTCGGGTCGGGCGCCCGTCAGCTCGCTTGCCAGCATCCGCCATCCTTCGGCCGCAAGCGCAGTGAACAGGCCGCGGCGATCGACGAAGTGATGCGCAGGCGCGGCGTGGGACACTCCGGCGGCACGGGCTAGCTCGCGCAACGAGATCCCGTCGGCGCCGCGTTCGGCCACCAAGCGGGCAGCCTCAGCCAGGATCACGGCCTTCAGGTCACCGTGATGATAGGTGTCCCTGCTCATGCGGCCATTCTAAGCGTTTATCTTGACAGTGCCTAGATGCTATGGGCGGTCGAGCAGATCGTCTTCGTAGGCGCCGCCCTCGTGGTTGGCCTTGGCGGCGTCCAGCAGCCACGCGTACTGGAACGCCGCTTCCTTCCACCGCTCGTAGCGTCCGCTGATACCAGCATGGCCTGCGGTCATCTCGGTCTTGAGCAGCACCGGATGGTCGTCGGTTTTGGTGTGCCTCAGCGCCGCAACCCATTTCGCAGGCTCGACGTAGTGCACGCGGGTGTCGTTGAGTGACGTCATCGCCAGGATAGGCGGGTAGTGCTTGGCTTCGATGTTCTCATACGGCGTGTAGGACTTCATGTAGTGGTAGACGTCCTCGTCCTTCAGCGGGTTTCCCCACTCCTCCCACTCGGTCACGGTCAGCGGCAGCGACGGGTCAAGGATGGTCGTGAGCGCGTCCACGAACGGCACCTGGGCCAGGATGCCTGCGAACAGGTCTGGCGCCATATTGGCCACCGCCCCCATCAGCAGCCCACCGGCGCTGCCGCCCAGTGCGACGAGGTTCTCGGGCCGGGTGATGTCCGTGTCGATGAGATGTCTTGCGACAGCGATGAAGTCGGTGAAGGTGTTCTTCTTCTCCAGCATCTTGCCGTGTTCGTACCAAGGCCGGCCGAGCTCGCCGCCGCCGCGGACGTGCGCGATGGCGAACACCATACCCCGGTCGAGCAGCGACAGCCGCGCGATGGAGAACCGCGGATCCTCACACGACTCGTATGCGCCGTAGCCGTACAGCAGGGTGGGCGCCGGATACTGCAGACCGATCCGGTGGATGATCGAGATCGGCACCCGGGCACCGTCTTCGGCGATCGCCCAGTCCCGCCGCTCCACGTAGTCCTCGGGACGGTAATCGCCGAGCACCGGCTGCTCGCGCAGCAGCGTGCGCTGCCCCGTCGCGAGGTCGATGTCGTAGATCCGCACCGGGATGACGAACGACGTCGCGCCGATCCGCAGCTTCGGTGAACTCCAGCTCGGATTGGCGCCTAGGCCCGCGGACATGAGCTCGGAGTCGAACGTGATGTCCTCGGGGTGGCCGTATTCCCCATTGGCGTACACCGGCCACAGCTGGATCCGCGGCAGGGCCTCCCTGCGGTAGCTGACCACCAGATGTCCCTCGAACGCGTCCACGGCGTCGAGCCGCACATCGTCACGGTGCTCGATCAGCGTGCGAAAAGCGTTGGGATCACTGACCGGAGCCTCGACCAAGGCGAAGTTCTCCGCGCCGTCGTTGTGCAGGATCAGGAACCTGTCCTCGCCGCCGACCACCGCATGCTCGACGGAGTACTCGACCAGGTCGCGGCGCGGCCACACGACGGAGAACTCGGTGTGCGGATCGGCGGCGTCGCCGTAACGAATTTCGGAGGTGACGGCGCTGCCCGCCGCGATGATGACGTAGGCGTTGCTGCGGGTGCGGCCGACCGCCAGCCAGAACCGGTCATCGGGCTCGTGATAGACCTTCTCCGCCGGCAATCCCGACCCGATGCGGTGGCGCCAGATGGTGTCGGGCCGCCACGCGTCATCGACGGTGGTGTAGTAGACGGTGCGGTTGTCGGCCGCCCACGTGACGCCGGCTCCGATGCCGACGATCTTGTCGTCGTACAGTTTGCCCGTGCGCAAGTCCTTGAACCGCAACGTGTATCGCTCGTCGCCGGTGACGTCGACGGAGTACGCCAGGATGTTGGCGTCGAGGCTGACCGAGGCGGCACCCAGCTGGAAGAAGTCGTGCCCTTCGGCTTCGACGTTCTCGTCGAGCAGCACCTGCTCGCCGGGAATCTCGGTGTGCTCGTCGAGCGTTGGCGGTGTCCAGTCGTCGGGATCGGCGACCGGGCAACGGCATTGCACTCCGTATTGCTTGCCTTCGAAGCTGCGGCCGTAGTACCACCAGTCGCCGCGACGAGTCGGCACCGACAGGTCGGTCTCCTTGGTGCGGGCCTTGATCTCGTCGAAGATCTTCTGCCGCAACGGGCCTAGGCGGATCGTGACGTGTTCGGTGTAGTCGTTTTCCGCCTTGAGGTGGTCGATGACCTCGGGGCTGGACTTGTCGCGCAGCCACTCGTAGGGGTCGATGAAGACGTCGCCGTGATGTTTCCGGCGATGCTCGGCGCGCTTGGCTTCGGGCGGCTTCACGGCTTGATCCAATCGCTGAACTTCAGGCCTGAGATGCGTTCGTAGGCTTCGATATAGCGGTTACGCGTTGCCTCGATGATGTCGGGCGGCAACGGCGGCGGCGGCTTGTCGCCGTTGCGGTCCCAGCCGGAGTCGGGGCTGGTGAGCCAGTTACGGACGAACTGCTTGTCGAAGCTCTGCTGGGCGACGCCCTCCTGGTAGTCGTCGGCCCGCCAGTATCTGCTGGAGTCCGGAGTGAAGATCTCGTCGGCGAGCACCACGTTGCCGTGCTTGTCGACGCCGAACTCGAACTTGGTGTCGGCGACGATGATTCCTCTCGTCAGGGCGTGATCGGCGCCTTGGATGTAGGTCTGCAGCGTTTTCTCGCGCAGCTGTTTGGCGCGCACGGTTCCGACCAGGTCGATCACGTCGGGGAACGTGATGTTCTCATCGTGTTGTCCCAGTTCGGCTTTGGTTGCCGGGGTAAACAGCGGCTGGGCGAACTTGCTCGCTTCGGCGAGACCCGGCGGCAAACCGATGCCGCAGATCTTTCCGGTCTTCTGGTAGTCGATAAGGCCGGAGCCGGTCAGGTAGCCGCGGGCCACGCATTCGACCGGAAGCATCTCGAGCTCGCGCACCACCAGAGCGCGGCCGAGTACCTCCTCGGGGATGCGCTCGTCGTCGGGCGGGCCGGCCAGGTGGTTGGGCGCCTCGACGTAGTCGAAGAAGAACATGCTCATCGCGGTGAGGATGCGGCCCTTGTCGGGGATCTCGGAGTCGAGGATGTAGTCGTAGGCCGAGATCCGGTCGGTGGCGACAAAGAGCAGGTGCTCGTCGTCGATGCGGTACAGCTCGCGAACCTTGCCGCTGGCCAGATGCTGGTAGTCGGACAGAGCGGGGCGCATCGGGCCAGCCTATCTGCTGGGATCAGAGGCATGACGTCCCGTTACGTGCCCTACGCCACCACGCCCGCGCGCCTGCTGGCGCAGCTGACCAGCGACATCGTCGTCTTTTTGTGGACCGCGGTCTGGGTGCTGGTCGCAATCGCCGTGTACGACGCCGTCGCGACCATCGCCAGGGTGGGCCGTCAGGTCGAGACCGGCGCCACCGGAGTCGCCGGCAACCTCAGCTCGGCGGGTGACCGCACCGACGACGTTCCGCTGGTGGGCGATGCGTTGACCGCGCCGCTGCGGGCGGCAAGCGAGGGCGCACTGGACATCGCCGGCGCCGGGCACAGCCTCGATACGACGGCGTCGTGGCTGGCATGGGTGCTGGCGCTGGCGGTCGCCGCACCGCCGATCCTGTTCGTCGCGATGCCGTGGCTGTTTCTGCGTCTGCGCTTCTTCCGGCGGAAGTGGACGGCTCTCGCATTGGCGGCGACGCCGGCCGGCGAACAGCTGCTGGCGCTACGGGCGCTGGCTAACCGACCGCTGGCCAAGCTCGCGGGGATCAGCGCCGACCCGGTGGGCGCCTGGCGACGCGAGGACGAGGCGGCGATCCACGGCCTGGCCGCCCTGGAACTGCGCGCCGCCGGGGTCCAACGCCGCCGCCGCTAGCCCTAGCTGGCGATTTGTGTGCGTTCACCGGCGGTGACCGCCGGTGAACGCACACAAATCGACGGAACCGGAACCGAACATGGGTCGCGACGCGTCCATTGTGAATGCTCGACGACTATCTCCGCCGCCAGGACGGCGTCATTACTCTCGCTCAAGCCCGTCGCGTCGGTCTGAGTCAAGATGCTGTCAATCGACGACTGCGCTCGGGTCAGTGGCTACGGTGCTCGCCCGGCGTGTACTTCGTCGACGACCGGCCGTTCACAGACGCTGCGCACATCAGGGCGGCGGTCTGGGGTTACGGACCCGAAGCTGTCGGGAGCGGCTTGGCCGCCGCCAGATGGCACGGCGTCACGAAGTATGCGCCAGATACCGTCGAAGTGACCGTGCCGAGGGCGAGCCACCATCCCCACCGCCGTGGTATGCGGTTGAGACGACGCGATCTGTCGCCCACAGACATCGTGGAGCGAAACGGCCTGCGGGTGACGGCGCTACCGCTAACGATCATCGAAGCTGCGGTGCGGCAGCGAGGTGGTGCAAAGATCATGGATTCGGCGTTGCAGCGCCATGTGGAATTGCGTCAACTGTGGAATGCGCATCTGCGCAACAAGGGCCGCCACGGATCGCCGGCCGCCGGCCGGCTATTGAAGGCAGCATCCGACGGGGCGAGGTCGGAGGCCGAACGCCTGCTGGTAAAACTCCTGCGGGACAACGGCATTACCGGCTGGAAGGCGAACTATCCGGTGGGCGGATACAAGGTCGACGTCGCATTCCCGGAGGAGAAGGTCGCCATTGAGACCGACGGCTGGGCGTTTCACAGCAGCCAGGAAGACTTCCAGAAGGACCGCGAACGTCAGAACAAAATCGCTCTACTCGGCTGGAAGGTGCTGCGCTTTACGTGGCTAGATTTGACCGAGTACCCCCAGCGGGTGCTGGCGGAGATCCGATTCGCGAGAGCGCAGCGCTTCACGGCGTGATGAGCACCTCGGCCGACATGATCACAGGCAGATTCAACGGCAGCGCCGCAACGCCGATCGCGCTACGGGCATGCCGGCCATGCTCACCGAAGACTTCGAGTAACAGCTCCGACGCCGGATTGAGCACGACGGTGGTCTGCTGATAACCCGGGTCGGCGTTGACGAAGCCGCTTAGCGAAACCCAATCCCGCACGCGGTCAAGGGATCCCAAAGTCGACCGCAGAGCGCCCAACATCGCCAGCACCGTCAGCCGTGCCGACTGCTGCGCGTCTTCGAGCGACACCTCGCTGGGCACGCTGCCGAACGGACCGGCGGGCGAGCCATCCGCCGCCAAAGCGCCATGCCCGCTCAGCACACACCGCTCCCCCAACACACGCACCCAATCGAATGGAACACGGACGCCTGGCGGCAGCACCGGTTCCGGCGGCAGCTGCAGGCCTAGCTCGACGATTCGCTGCTCGACGGTCATCGCACCTCCACCACCAGATGACGGATCCCCGTATGCCGGTTGCTCCGCGTCCACTCCACCGGCTTGACCACCTGCACCGAACTGAACCGGCCGAGCAGCTCCTCGAACAACACACGCAATTCCAGCCGGGCCAGGTTCGCGCCGAGGCAGTAGTGCACACCCTGGCCAAATCCCAAGTGCGGATTCGGCTTACGCGCCACATCGAAACCATTGGCGTTATCGAAGACTAACTCATCGCGGTTGGCCGAGCCCTCCCACACCACCACCTTGTCGCCCGCCGAGATCTGCTGTCCGCCAAGTGAAGCCGCCCGTGTTGCGGTGCGCCGCTTCGACGGCGACGGCGACGTCCACCGCACCATCTCCTCGATCGCCGTCGGAAGAAGATCCAATGAAGAACGCAAAACCTCAAGCTGAGAAGGATTTTCGGCCAGACGCCAGCAGGCCACCCGCGACCGCGTTGCGCGTCGTTTCCGCGCCCGCGCTGAACAGCAGGTTGAAGAACAAGTACACCTCGGCGTCGCTGACCGGAGTGTCCAACGAAGCGTTGGCGACCACCGACAGCATGTCATCGGACGGCGACGCCCGCTTCGACGCGATCAGCTCCTGCCCGTAGGTGTACATCCGCGACCCGGCCTCCTCGACCGACAGCCGGGTGATGGACGCCTTGCGGGAGCCGCCGAAGTCGAAGCTGGGCTCGATGGCCTCGAACAGCCAATGCCGTTCGGACTCCGGCACTCCCAGCAGGATGCAGATCATCTGCATGGGCAGTTCAGCCGCCACGTCGACCACGAAATCGAACGGCTCGCCTTCAGCAATAGAGTCCACCAGGCGACGAGCCCGAAAACGCAGATCGTCCTCGACGCGCCTGATCATCCGCGGCGTCAAACCCGAACTCACCAGCCGCCGGATCTCCGAATGCCGCGGATCGTCCATCATGTTCAGCACCTGGCCCGCAATCGACAGGTCCTGCAGCAGCGTGCCCCCAAACGGACGCGAGCCACCCGTCACCGACGAGTACGTCACCGGATCGCGAAGCACCTCAAGCGTTTCCGCATAACAAGCGACCGACCAGAAGCCCTCGCCGTCCGGCGTGTTCTCCGTCGCCGGATGCCAGTACACCGGCGCCTCGCGGCGATGAACCTCGAAGAGCGCGTGCGGGAACCCGGAAGCGAAGTTGTCCAGATCCGTTAGATCCGCCAAGGTCACAGGATGGCACCCGAGGTGTACTTGGCCGCCTCCGGATAGCGGCTGACCAACTCGTCCACCGCGTCGACCACCCGGTCCACCTGATCGCCCGCCGCCCCGGTGAACGCCTGCTTGTCCGCCAGCGCGGCATCCAGCGCAACATGGTCCAACGGCAACCGCGGATCGGAAGCCAACCGGTCCAACAGGTCCGGCTCGACACCGTGCTCGCGCATCGCCAACGCCACCGCGACGGCGTGCTCCTTGATCACCTCGTGCGCGGCTTCGCGGCCCATCCCGGCGCGCACGGCCGCAATCAGAATCCGCGTCGTGGCCAGGAACGGCAGGTACCGGTCGAGTTCGCGCTGGATCACCGCGGGATAGGCGCCGAACTCGTCGAGCACCGTCAGGAACGTCTCGATCTGCCCGTCGACGGCGAAGAACGCGTCGGGCAGCGCGACGCGGCGCACCACGGAACAGAACACATCGCCCTCGTTCCACTGCGCGCCCGCCAACTCGGCGGCCATCGACGCGTACCCGCGCAGCACCACCTGCAGGCCGTTCACCCGCTCACACGACCGCGTGTTCATCTTGTGCGGCATCGCCGACGAGCCGACCTGCCCTGGCGCAAAGCCCTCGGTCACCAATTCGTGGCCGGCCATCAGCCGGATGGTGTGCGCCAGCGACGACGGCCCCGCGCCAACCTGCACCAAGGCAGACACCACATCGTGGTCCAAAGAACGCGGATAGACCTGCCCGACGCTGGTGAAGATGTCGGTGAAGCCCAAGAATTCGGCGACCCGCCGCTCGAGCTCGGCAAGCTTCGCCGTATCCCCAGAGAACAGGTCGAGCATGTCCTGCGCCGTACCCATCGGCCCCTTGATGCCGCGCAGCGGATACCGATCGATCAATGTGCGCAACCGTTGCAGCGCCACCAGCATCTCCTCGGCGGCAGAGGCGAACCGCTTGCCCAACGTGGTGGCCTGCGCCGCCACGTTGTGGCTGCGCCCTGCCATCACCAGATCGCGGTAGCTGATCGCCCGCTCGGCCAGCCGCGCCACGACCGCCACACCGTGCGAGAAGGCGAGTTCCAGCGATTGCCGGATCTGAAGCTGCTCAACGTTTTCGGTGAGGTCGCGGCTCGTCATGCCCTTGTGCACATGTTCGTGGCCGGCCAGCGCGTTGAACTCCTCGATGCGGGCCTTGACGTCGTGGCGCAGCACGCGCTCGCGCGCCGCGATCGAGGACAGGTCGACTTCTTCGAGCACCCGCTCATAGTCGTCAAGAACAGAAGCAGGCACTGACACGCCCAACTCAGCCTGCGCCTGCATCACCGCGAGCCACAGCCGACGCTCGGCAACGACCTTGGCCTCGGGTGACCAGATCGCCACCATGTCGTCGCTGGCGTACCTACTGGCCAGCACATTCGGGATCGTCACAGACAAACAGCTTACGGCGCGCGTAGTGCACAGTAGGCCTATGTACTTCGTTGGGCTCGATCTTGCATGGGGCGAGAAAAGCCAGACCGGGGTCGCGGTGATCGACCACGACGGCCGGCTTCTGCACGTCGGCGAGGCTCACGACGACGCGAGCATCGAGGCGGTGATCGCTCCCTACATCAAAGACGAATGCCTGGTTGCCATCGATGCGCCGCTGATCGTGCCCAACGCCGCCGGCTACCGGCCCTGCGAGGCGGCACTCAACCGCGACTTTCAACGGTTCGATGCCGGCGCGCGTCCCGCATTCGCCGACAAGGCCGAGTTCAAGGAGCCCCGAGGGGCCCGGATCGCGACCGCGCTCGGCCTCGACATGGACCCCGCATCGAACGCAGGTCGACGGGCCATCGAGGTCTACCCGCACCCGGCCACGGTCGTGCTGTTCGGGCTGAAGAAGACGCTGAAGTACAAGCGGGGCGCCTTCGAGGATCGCCAGCGCGAGTTGCTGAAATTGATGACCCTGATCGAGGGGCTCGACAACGCGTCACCGCGCCTGCGCGTGAACCGCAAAGTGGACTGGGTCGAGCTGCGCAGGCGCGTCGAGGCCGCCGCCAGGCCGGGACAGCTCGACCGCGACGAAGATCCCGTCGACGCCGTCATTTGCGCGTACGTCGCGCTCTACCAGTACCATCGGCCCGACGACGTGACCGTGTACGGCGACTTCGCCACCGGCTATATCGTCACGCCGACGCTGCCCGCCGAGGCCAAGCCCGAGCCGCGCCCGAGCCAGAACCAGCCCGCGCTGGCGACCCGGTTGAACCGGGTTTCCGAGAAACTCGACGAGGCCCAGCGCGAACTGAATGCCATCCGTCGAATGCTCAACCTCTAATCGGGCGGGGCGCCCAGGTGCGGGTCTCTGATGCCTGCGTCGCGGATGCCGAGCTGACGGTTGATCAGCATGGTGATGAAGAACAGCACCACCCCGATCCCGATCAGGATCAGTGCCAGCAAGTACTGCTGGCCCGGCCGGCCGGACAACGGTGTCACCAGATAGAACGACGCCAGACACCCGATCACCGGCAGGGCCGTCGGCGTCTTGAAATGCCCGCCGGCTTCCTGAACGTCGCGCCGCAGCACCAGTACCGCGATATTGACCATCGCGAACACCGCAAGCAATAACAGCGACGTGGTGCCACCCAGCAGTGAGATCGCGCTGCTGTTGGCGAATGCCGTCACGTAGAAGATCAGCCCGAACGCGATCAGCGTGGTGAACATGATCGCCACCCACGGTGTCAGCCGAGTCGGATGCACCCGTCCGAGAACCGGCGGCAGCACGTGCTGGCGAGCCATGCCGTAGATCAGCCGGCTGGCCATCAGCATGTTGATCAGCGCGGTGTTCGAAACCGCGAACATCGAAATGAACGGCAGGATGTCCTCAATCGGCAACCCGGGCGCACCCGCCTTGACCACCTCGACCAATGGAGTGTCGCTGGCCGCCAGCTCCCCGACCGGTACCAGCGCCACCGCGACGATCGCCACGATCACATAGACGACGCCGGCGATCGACAACCCGGTCAGCAGTGCCTTGGGGAACACCCGCACAGGGTCTTTGGTCTCTTCGGCCATGTTGACCGAGTCCTCGAAGCCGACCATCGCGAAGAACGCCAGCGACGTGGCCGCCGTGACGGCCAGGAAGGCGTTCTTGTCCGTGGCGGTGTCGAACGCCACCACACGCGAGAAGTCGACGTCCGCGCTTCCGCCGGTGAAAGCCCACAGCCCCACCAGGATCACCAGCGCCAGACCCGTGATCTCGACAATGGTGAGCGCGACATTGAGCTTGACGCTCTCCCCGACCCCGCGGAAGTTCACCGCGGCGAGCATCCCCATGAAAAGCAGTGCGACGGCGGCGACGACGAACTTGCCCCACTCCAGATCGAAGGCGGTGGCGAAGTTGGCGGCGAAGAACCGCGACGCCGTCGACGCCGACGTGATGCCAGAGCACATCACGATGAACGCGACCAGGAACGTGATGAACTGCACGCCAAAAGCCTTGTGCGCGTACAGCGCAGCCCCGGCCGCCTGCGGGTATTTGGTGACTAGCTCGAGGTAACTGAACGCGGTGATGGTGGCGATCAGAAAAGCGGCGAGGAACGGAACCCACGCCGCCCCACCGACTTCGGCGGCGACATCGCCGGTCAACGCGTAGACGCCGGTGCCCAGGATGTCGCCGACGATGAACAACAACAGCAGGCCGGGACCCATGACTCGTCGTAGCTGTGGTTGCTCCTCGACTGTCTCAGGCTGAGTCATTGCCCTCCTTGTAGTTACACCCTCACAACCCGCTCATCAATCGGTGCCAACACGTCTATCACGTCGATGAGCGTCGCGCGCGCTGTTGCACGCGGGCCGTCGCCGTCACCCACCAAAGCCGCGACGACCGCGCCGTCGACGGCGTTCACCAATGCCGTGAGCAGTTCGGCCCGCACCGAACGGCCCGACCGCTCGACCACTTCGACGACGGCGTCGGTGCGCTGCTGCAAAATCCGCCGCTGGATCTCACGCAGGCCCGGCTGGCGCGCGCACGCGATGTAGCGCTCATAGCGCGAGATCAACGCCTCGCTCACCGACGCGTCACCGACCAACAGATCGACCAACAAGTCGGCAGTGGACTCCGCGCCACGGCGTCGGCGCGACAGCACGGCCACCCGCGCGCGCAACTGCTCGGCCTCCCGCAGACCGACATGTTCGACGGCCTTTGCGATCAAGTCGTCGAGCGAAGAGAAGTAGTACGTCGTCGACGCCAGCGGCAGGCCCGCGCGGCGCGCGACGGCGCGGTGTCGCACCGCGTCGAAGCCGCCTTCGCACAGGAGATCAGCGGCAGCGCTGACCAGCGCGTACCGCCGACGTTCTCCCTTAGGAGTGGCAGCTGTCGTCACCTCTTGCATGCTGCCAGTCAGGGGGGTGCAGCATTGCCTTTTCGCCCAATCATCAGGCTTTACTCAGGGAAGTCGACGCTGCGGCTCACTGCCGCCCACTGCAGGGCCTCCTCGTTGCGTTCGGTGCCACTGGCGAGTGCCTGTTCGACGGCGTCGCGCCCCAGCAGGAGGCGTCGCGGCGGCTCGGGAGCGTTGACGACGTCGATGATGACCTCTGCGGCACGGGCCGGGTCGCCTGGCTGAGTTCCGTTGGTGGAGCGCCGCATTTCGTGCATTCGCCCGACGGAGTCGACGTAGTCGGGTCCCGGCTCGTGCATCGTCATCGACGAGCCCTGCCAGTCGGTGCGGAAGGCGCCGGGCTCGACGATGATCACCTTGACACCGAACGGCCGCACCTCGTTGGCGAGCACTTCGGAGAATCCCTCGACGGCGAACTTCGCCGTCTGGTAGGCGCCCATGCCCGGGGTGCCACCGACCCTGCCGCCGACCGACGAGAACTGAACGAAGACACCGGATCGTTGCTTGCGCAACACGGGCAGCGCTGCGCGGGTTACGTTGACGACGCCGAACAGGTTGGCCTCGATCTGGGCGCGGAAATCGTCTGGTTCCATTTCCTCGATGGCCGCGCTGTTGGCATAGCCGGCGTTGTTCACCACCACGTCGATCCGGCCGAATTCGGCGACCGCGAATTCGATTGCGGCGACCGCGGCGTCGGCGTCGGTCACGTCGAGACCGAACACGCGCGCCCGCTCGGCGTGGCCCTCGACGAGCGCGCGCAACTGCTCCGGATGTCGAGCGGTGGCGACCACACGGTCGCCATGCGCGAGGACCGCGCGGACCAACTCGGCGCCGAAGCCGCGGGAACTGCCAGTGATGAACCAGACCTTCGATGCGGGTTTCATGATGTCTACAACTGTAGACTTAGCACGGCTATTCCCTTACCGTCGGAGCATGACGCGAGCCGAGCACCGTCCACGCAATGCGGCGGCAACCCGTGCGGCGATCCTGCGGTCGGCGATCGGGGCCTTCGCCCGCGCCGGGTACGACGGCGTCGGTGTCCGCGAGATCGCGCGCGCCGCCGGTGTCACCGCGATGATGGTGAATCGCTATTTCGGGTCCAAGGAAAAGCTCTTCGCCGAGGCCGTCGATACCGCGTTCACCGCCCCGGTGGTGATTGCCGAGGACTCCGGATCTCCCGCGCACGGCGCCGCGGCCAGGCTCGTGGCGCGCACCGATCCGGGCGCCGACCCGCTTGAGCCGTTCCTGATCATGCTGCGGTCGGTGTCGAATCCACGCGCCGTCGAGATCGTTCGCGACGGGATAGAGCGCCACGTCGGCCGGCGTTTGGCCCGCCAGCTTCCCGAACCGGGCCGCGACATCCGCAACGAGGTGATGCTCTCGGTGATAGCCGGCGTATTGCTGATGCGACGGGTGATCGGCACCCGCGCCCTCAACGAGACCGACCCCGATCAGCTGGTCAACGTGCTTGAGGCGGCATTCACGGCGATCGTCGACGCCCCTTTGGCATGATGGCCCGCATGCCCGAACTGAGCCGTCGCGCAATTCTGGGTCTTGGCTTGGGTGCGGTCGGTGCCTACGCGTTGGGCACCGCCGCGCCGTCGTCCGCGGCCCCGACCTATTCCTCCGGATTCTTCATGTCCGCGGCGCGCGGCGCACCAACCCAATGGGCCATCGCCCGCCCGCCCGGGCAGACAGCTCCGCTGCGGCCGATCATCGCGCTGCACGGTAAGGGGCAGAGTGCCGCGGGCGTGATGGCCGGCGGTGTCGAGCAGGCGTTGGCGGGCGCCGTCGCCGCGGGTGTGCCGCCGGTCGCGGTGGTCGCCGTCGACGGCGGTGGAAGCTATTGGCACAAGCGGGCGTCCGGCGAGGATGCGGGGGCCATGGTGCTCGACGAACTCCTCCCGATGCTGGGCACGCAGGAGATCGACACGTCGCGCGTGGCATTCCTCGGTTGGTCGATGGGCGGCTACGGCGCGCTGCTGCTCGGATCGCGCCTCGGCCCGGAGCGCACCGCGGCCATCTGCGCGGTCAGCCCGGCGCTGTGGACATCGGCCGGCGCCGCCGCGCCCTATGCGTTTGATGGAGCGCCGGACTACGAGGCCCACAGTGTCTGGGGCCGGCCCGAGCTGAACTCGATTCCGATCCGGATCGATTGCGGCGACGGCGATCCGTTCGCCGAGGCCACCAGGCAGTTCATCGCGCAGCTGCCCAACCCCCCGGCGGGCGGTTTCTCCCCCGGAGGCCACGACGGCGCGTACTGGAGTTCGCAGATGCCCGCCGAGTTGGCGTGGATCGCGCCGCTGCTTGTCGCCTAGTCCCGCCGAGCGCTAGAGCGTGATCCGGCCCTCGGCGGCGGCGAGCCCGATGTCGCTGCGAAAGTGGCCACCCGGCAAGCGAATCGACTTCATCAGCGTGTAGGCGGCGTCACGAGCGGCGGCCAAGTCGGGACCCGTGCCGACCACCGATAGCACCCGGCCTCCCGACGACACGATCGCGCCGTCCTCGCGGCGGGCGGTACCCGCGTGCAGCACCCCGTCGGCTTCGGCGCCGACGATGACGTCGCCCACCCGCGGACGGCCGGGGTAGTTCTCCGCGGCCAGCACCACCGTCACGGCGGCACCGTCGCGCCACTGCAGCGGCGGGGCATCGGCCAGATGGCCGGTGGCGGCCGCATGCAGCAGCTGGCCCAGCGGACTGTCCAGCAACGCCAGCACGGATTGCGTCTCGGGATCGCCGAAGCGGCAGTTGAATTCAACCACCGCCGGTCCCCGCGACGTGATCGCCAGCCCCGCGTACAGCAGACCCGAGAACGAGCTGCCACGCCGAACCAATTCAGCGGCAACGGGTTTCACGACATCGTCGACGATCTGCGCGTTGACGTCGGCGGGCAGCCACGGCAGCGGCGCGTAGGCGCCCATCCCGCCGGTGTTGGGTCCGGTGTCGTTGTCGCCGACGCGTTTGAAGTCCTGCGCGGCCAGCAACGGCACCACGGTTTCGCCGTCGACCACGCAGAACAGCGACACTTCGGGCCCGTCCAGGTACGACTCGAGCAGCACCGGGTGGCCGGCGTCGAGCAGGCTGGCGGCGTGCGCCCTCGCGGCGTCGCGGTCGGCGGTCACCACGACGCCCTTGCCCGCGGCCAGGCCGTCGTCCTTGACCACCCAGGCGGCATCGCCGCTCGGCGGGCCGAACCGGTCCATCGCGGCGTCGAGGTGTGCCGGGTTGTCGACGATCTCGCTCGTCGCGGTGAGCACGCCCGCGGCGGTCATCACGTCCTTGGCGAACGACTTACTGCCCTCGATGCGCGCGGCGTCCTTCGTCGGCCCGAAGCATGCGATGCCCGCGGCCCGCACGGCGTCCGCCACGCCGAGCACGAGCGGCACCTCGGGCCCGATGACCACCAGGTCGGAGCCGAGGCGTTGGGCTAGCTGGGCGACCGCTTCGCCGGACGAGATGTCGACGTCGTATTGGTCGGCGATGATCTCGGTTCCGGCGTTGCCGGGTGCGACGGCCACTTCTTCGACCTCGGGGTCCTGCCGCAGGGCAAGCAGCAGCGCATGTTCACGAGCTCCGGATCCGATCACCAGGACGCGCACAAGAGCACCCTAATGCCTCGTCCTCCGGCCATACACTTGACATCGCGATGTATGGTCAAAGTATGACCCAGAGCACATGCCCGTTCGGGGCCGGCGGTGCCGATCCCCAAGTCACTTCGTTCCTGCCCCAGGGGTATGACTTCACCGACCCCGACGTCCTGCTGAAGGGCATCCCGGTCACGGAGTTCGCCGAACTGCGCAAGACCGCACCGGTGTGGTGGAACGAGCAGCCGGAGTCGATCTTCGGCGACGGCGGCTACTGGGTGGTCAGCCGCCACGAGGACATCAAGTCCATCTCGCGCGACGGCGACCTCTGGTCGACGAACCGCAAGGGCGTCGTCATGCGGCTGCCCGACGGGACCACCCCCGATCAGCTGGAGCTGACCAAGGCGCTGCTGATCAACCACGACGCCCCGGAGCACACCCGGCTGCGCAAGCTGGTGTCCCGGCTGTTCACCCCGCGGGCGGTCGCCACGCTCGAGGAGAAGCTCGCCGTCGCAGCGCGCGAAATCGTTGCCACGGCAAAGCAAAAGGGCAGCGGAAACTTCGTCGACGACATCGCGATGGGCCTGCCGCTGCTCGCGATCGCCGACCTGATCGGTGTGCCCGAGGCCGACCGCGAGAAGTTGTTTCACTGGACCAACTCGATCATGAACACCGACGATCCCGACTTCGAGTCGGACTACGCCGCCGCCAACGCCGAGTTGATGGGCTACGCCTACAACATGGCCGAAGAGCGCAGGAGGTGTCCGGCCGACGACATCGTCACCCGCCTCGTCCAGGCCGATATGAACGGAGAGGCCGGTGAAGTCCTCCAGGATGTGGAGTTCGCGTTCTTCGTGATCCTGCTCGCGGTCGCGGGCAACGAGACGACCCGCAACGCCATGACCCATGGGATGAACGCCTTCTTCGAGAACCCCGACCAATGGGAGCTCTACAAGCGGGAACGGCCCGACACTGCGGCCGACGAGATCGTTCGCTGGGCGACGCCGGTGCACTGCTTCCAGCGAACGGCGTTGAGCGACACCGAACTCGGCGGCGTCACCATCCGCGAGGGCCAGCGCGTGGGCCTGTTCTACAGCTCCGCCAACTACGACGACGCCGTCTTCGACAAGCCCTTCGAGTTCAACATCCTGCGTGACCCCAACCCGCACTTGGGCTTCGGCGGTAACGGCGCGCACTTCTGCATCGGCGCCAACCTGGCGCGCATGGAGATCAAGCTGATCTTCAACGAGATCGCCGACCAGATCCCCGACATCGCGAAACTGGCCGAGCCGCATCGGCTTCGCTCGGGCTGGATCAACGGGGTCAAGGAGCTGCAAGTCTCCTATCGAGGCTGACGTAGCATCGCGGCGTGCGTACCCACGGATGGTCAGGATCGGCGCCTGGCAGCGACGACGAGGCGGTGGCGCGGATCTTGGCCGCGGCGAGCAAGGCCATCGACGAGCGCGGCGGCGACATCAGCATCGCCGACGTGGCCCGAACCTTGGGCGTCACTCGCCAAACCGTCTACCGATACTTCCCCAGCACCGATGCGCTGCTGGTGGCCGCGGCCGTCCATGCAGCGACGGACTTCCTCGACCGGATGGCCGATCACCTGGTCGGCATCACCGATCCCGCCGAAGCGGTGACGGAGGGTATCGCCACCGCGCTGGAGTGGTTGCCGAAGGATAAGCACATCGGCCTGCTGATCGTCCCCGGCAAGGCCACCGTCCACACCGAATCGGTCACCTCCGACGTCGCGGTGCAGTTCGCGAACTCGATGCTGCGCCGGTTCGACGTCGACTGGGCGCGTTTGGGTTTCACCGACTCCGAGCTCGATCAGCTGGCCGAGCACCTGTTGCGGATCATCCAGTCGTTCGTGATCGACCCTGGACGCCCGCCCCGGCGCGGCGTGGAACTGCGCGACTATCTTCGGCGATGGGTGGGCTCGGCGGTCGAGCGACCGTCATGATTCGAGAGGATTCGCTGTGCAGGACCGGGAGGCTGTCGCCGCCAACCGAGTGAACTGGGACGATCGGGCGGACATCCATGCCCGATCCAAGATGTACGACGTGGAAGGGTTCCTGGCCGACCCGGCCAACATCTCCTCCGTCGTCATGAACGACCTTTCGGTGCTCGCCCCTCATCTGCCCGAAGTGGGGGTGCAGGGTCGGTCACTATTGCACCTCCAATGCCATATCGGCACCGACACCATCTCGTGGGCTCGGCTCGGTGCGGTCGACGTCCACGGCCTCGACCTATCGCCGAACTCACTGGCCCACGCGGCCCGCATCGCCAGGGCCGACGGACGCGAAATCACTTGGGTCGAAGGCGATGCCCGCTTCGCCTCGTCGGCGATCAACCGTCGCTTCGAGATCATCGTCACCAGTGCCGGGACCATTGTCTGGCTCCCAGAGCTCTCCAGTTGGGCTCGATCGATTCACGACCTTCTCGAACCAGACGGCGTATTCATGATTCGTGACGACCATCCCATCCTCGGAGCCATGGCATTCGAGCCATGGACCATCAACGACGACTATCTCAGCGGTGGCGGTCGCCGCAGCTATGACGACTCAGGCACCTACACCGAAAACTCAACCGGCCAAGTGGAGCACGTCACCAATTTCGAATGGCGCCACGACCTGGCCGAGGTCGTAACCTCGCTTCTGAAGGCCGGATTGACTATCGAGGGGTTCGCCGAGCTGCCCTACATGGACTGGCCGGCGTTTCCAGGTCTCGTCGCCTGCCCACAGGGATGGACCCTGCCACCGGACGCCCACCGGATCCCTCTGAACTTCGCGGTAGTCGCCAGACGCCCCAGCTAGACCGTCACACCACCGTCAGCGGCAGCGACTTCCTGGGCTCGAACACGAACGTCGACCCGCCGCTGATCTTCGCGACCGAGACCTCCGGCAATTCCTTTGCCGCCG
Organism: uncultured Actinomycetota bacterium; assembly: GCA_963765155.1. GTDB lineage: Bacteria > Actinomycetota > Actinomycetes > Mycobacteriales > Mycobacteriaceae > Mycobacterium. The sequence goes on along the minus strand of CAVXVJ010000020.1, from coordinate 265,023 downwards.
TGTCCGTTTCGTAGACGCGCGCGGTCCAGTCGGCCTCGCTACCTGTGACCTCCACATCAAGGTGCGGATTCACCGCCGCGACGATCGCCTGCAGCGGACGGGTCTCGGCGGGCCCGACCAACGAGACCCACGCGCCGTCTTCGTGGGCGGGCGACCGGTGGACATTTACGACGTCCGGCCCGAACTCGGCCCGCACGTAGGCGCTGGGATTGAAAAGCGGGTGCAGTTCGAGAACATTTATCGCGCCCTCGACACCGCCGGGCAGGTCCAGCGCGCGACGAATCCGTTCCGCCGCAACACCCGCAAGCCCGATCAGCTGCTTGGTGCAGATCTCGTTTGCCAGTTCGGTATTCGTCCCCGCCCGCTTGCCAACGGCGATGACGAACGACAGGTTCAGCAGCTGCATCTGCAGGCACACTTCGTCGGCAATCCGCACCAATGCGGAGTGTGAGTACGCACCGAAGTCGAAGTCCGACACCAAAGCTCCGGCGTAGTCCGACTGGCCTTCGTCCTCAGGGTCGATCTGGTCGAGTTCCGTTCGGGCGGCCCGGGTCCGACGCATGACGTCCAGCACCGGATGGTCTTCCACCTCCGGATACGACTCGTCGATGATCACCGTCCACGCGCAGTGCGGGTGCCGGTCGGCCGGCGCACGGGGCGGCCGGTGAATCGGACGAATCTGCGCCCTGCGGTTGGTCGCCACCGCGGTGGCGTCGAACGTGGGGTCTTCGATGTCGTGGCACATCCCGCGCACGTAGTCCTCGCCCATCGGCTCGACATCGAGCAGGGCGCCGCAGTGGTCGAGGTGGAACTCGCCGTGCCAGCGGTCATGCACGGTGTAGCGGAAGTCCATGAACTGTGGCGGCGCGCCGATGTCGAGCTGAAGCCCCTTGAAGATCGTGATGACGTCGTCGCCCTCGAACTGGAGGGCCTTCTGCATCCGGCGCGTGTAGATCGGGCTGCACCCCATCCACTCCTCGATCGCGATCTGCAGCATCTCTTCGCGGCCGAAATTGCTGATGCACCAAGCCATTCCGGACCGGTCGATCAGCTGACCGATCAACAGCAACTCCGGGACCAGCGTGGCGAGCTGCTCCCGCGACAGCGCGGAGTACCTACTCATCGAGGGTCTTACCGGTGTGCATCTTCACCGCGTCGTTGACGTTGGCCTTCTTGTCTCCGGCAGTCTTCTTGCGCTTGGAGGAGACGCGCTCGATGACGCCGTTGAGGCCGGAGCCGAGTGGGAAGCCGACGTAGTGCGTCAGGAAGATCGCCATCTCGCGCAGTTCTTCCTCGTTCAGTTCTTCGTTCTCCAGCGCGGCGTTGACCTGCACCTCGGACAGGTCCTGCAGCCCAAGCGCGGTCACCACCGACAGCGTCATGATCCGCTTGTCCCGCATCGACAGACCGGGCCTCGACCAGATGGTGCCGAAGAGGTGATCGACGGTGAGCGCGAAGTATTCGCCTGGCATGTCGGGCATCTCCCACGCGTAGACCTCGTTCATCTTTGCGAGACCCTTGCGGCGCAGTTCGTCCATCGTCACTCCTTCGTGTGGGGCACGCCGAGACCTGCGGCGAGCCGCTGCAATGCCACTTCCGCGAGCGGGAGATCGACGCCCTTCGACTCCCCCAGTGCCAGAGCCAGACTCAGGTCCTTCTCGCCGAGCCCGCGGGTGTGGGTGAACGCGTCATACAGCCAATGGTCGGGCTGCAGGGTTTTCATGTCCTCGCGAACCATGATCGCGCCGGGCCCGCCGGTGAGCGCATCGGTGTGGCGCACCACCCGGCCGAGGGCCTGCAGATCCAGTCCCGACGCCTCGGCCAGCTTCATCGCTTCGCACGCCGCGGCATACGAGGTGAACGTCAACATGTTGCGGGCCAATTTCATTCGGGTGCCGGCGCCGGGCTCACCGGCGTGGACCACCATCGACGCCCACTGCTTGAACGCCGGCTTGATCCGCTCGTAGACCTCGCGCTCGGCGCCAACCATGGTGGCGAGCTCGCCCTTCTCGGCCGCGCCGCCGCCGCCGCTGACCGGCGCGTCCACGACGTGGATGCCCTGCGGCTTAAGCTCGGCGGCCAGTTCAACTGCGGTGTCAGGGCTGATGGTCGAATGAATCGCGATCACGGTGCCCGGCTTGGCGTTGGCGGCCAGCTCGCCGACCACCTCGCGCACCTGCTCGTCGTTGAGCACCGTGACGCTGACGATGTCGGCGGCCGCGACGTCGGCCACACTGTCGGCCAGCTTCGCGCCCGCTTCGGCCAGCGGCGTCATCGCCTCGGCGCGCATGTCGAAAACCGTTACCCCGCCGGGCCAATCGACCAGGCGCTTGGCCATCGGCGCGCCCATGTTGCCAAGCCCGATGTACCCAAGCTTTTCGGTCATGATCGGATGATCTGTCCGCCGTCGACGTTGAAGATCTGCCCGGTGATCCAGCTGGCCTGATCCGACAGCAGGAACAGACACATGCCGACCAGATCCTCGGGTTGTCCCATGCGCGACAGCGGGATTCCCTTCACGATGTCGGCGACCATCTCCTGCGGAGTGGTGGTCCGGTTGGCCTCGGTGTCGATCGGCCCCGGCGCGATCGCGTTGATCCGGATGTTCATCCCGCCCAGCTCGCGGGACAGCTGCTGGGTCAGCCCGTTGACGCCCACCTTGGCCAGGCCGTAGAAGTTCGCGTACATCCATGCGGCAGTAGAGCTCTGGTTGACGATCGCACCGCCGCCGCGCTTGGCCATTTTGCGGTACACCGCGCGGGTGCACACGAGCGCGCCGTCGAGGTTCACGCTCATGAACTTCTTGTAGTAGTCCCAGTCGACGGTCAGCAGCAGGTCCAGCTTCATCCCGCCGAAGATCGCGGCGTTGTTGACCAGGTAGTCGATCCCGCCGAACTCGGCCAACGTGCGGTCTGCCATGGCCTTGGCCGAGTCGATGTCGGATACGTCGACGGGCACGCTGATCGCCGTTCCCCCGTCGGCGGTGATCTGCTTGGCCACCCGTTCGGCGGCGTCGGCGTTGATGTCGGCCACCACCACCGCGGCGCCCTCGCGGGCCAGCGCCTCGGCGTAGGCCTGGCCGATCCCGCCACCGGAACCGGTGACGATCGCGACCTTCTCGTCAAACTGCATGTTTTCCTCTCTGTCGAGTGGCCACTTGTCGAACGCTTTCAGCGAAAATGCGTGTCATAACTGGCCACTCGGCGCCTCAAACGCCTGTGGCAATGGCTTTGGTTTCCAGATACTCCTCGAAGCCGGCCAGCCCCATCTCCCGGCCGATGCCGGACTGCTTGTACCCGCCGAACGGCATGTCCGCCGAATACCAGACCCCGCCGTTGACGTTGACCGTGCCAACGCGCATCCGCGCAGCTGCTCGGGCGGCGCGATCGGGGTCGGCGGAGAAGACCGTGCCCGACAGGCCATACGGCGAGTCGTTGGCGATCCGCACCGCGTCGTCGTCGCCATCGTGGGCGATCACCGTCAGCACGGGCCCGAAGATCTCCTCGCGGGCGACCTTCGCGTTGTTGTCCAGCCCGGTGATCACTGTCGGCTCGATGAAGAAGCCGGTGTCGCGGTCGGCGGGACGCCCTCCGCCGCAGGCGAACTTGCCGCCCTCATCGAGGGCCGAATCGAGGTAGCCCTGCACGCGGTCGCGTTGCCGGGCCGAGATCAGTGGCCCGCAAACAGTTCCGGGATTGGTGGGGTCGCCCGGCTTGATCGAGCCCATCGTCGCCGCAGCGGCTTCGACGGCTTCGTCGTAGCGGGCGCCGGGCACCACAAGCCGCGTGGTGATCGCGCAGCCCTGTCCGGCGTGCACCGCCGCGGTGAATGCCGACATCGAACAGGCGCCGGCAAGATCGGCGCCGTCGAGGACCAGGAACGCGGATTTGCCGCCGAGCTCGAGGAACACCTTCTTGAGCGTGGCGGCCGCGTCGGCCATCACGCTGCGACCCGTCGCCGTCGACCCGGTGAACGAAACCATATCCACGCGTGGGTCTTTCGACAGCAGCGCACCGACGGCGTGATCGCTCGAGGTGACGATGTTGACGACGCCCGGCGGCAGGTCCGTGTGCTCGGCGATGAGCTCCCCGACCGCGGCGGCACACCAAGGGGTGTCGGGTGCAGGCTTGAGGACGACCGTGTTGCCCGCCGCCAACGCCGGGCCGATCTTGGCCAGGTTGATCTGATGCGGGAAGTTCCACGGCGTGATGGCGCCGACGACACCGACGGCTTCACGGGCGATGGTCCGGTGCGTCTTGATGCCCATCGGCGACGCGATGCCGGCGTCGGTCGTCCATTGGTACTTCTCGGCGGTGTCGGCGCAAAAGGACAGGTCGGCGATCGGGCCTTCCAGTTGCGCGGCGGCGGTCAGCATCACCGGCGCCCCGACCTCGGCGATGGTGATCTCGCGAAGATCCTCGACGTGCTTGGTCAACACGTCCTGCAACTGACGCAGGCAGCGCACCCGGAGCTCCGTGTTGGTGGACCAGTCGGTTTCGTCGAACGCGCGGCGGGCCGCTTCGACCGCGCGGCCCATGTCATCGACGGTGGCGTCGGCGGCGACGCCGAGCACCTCCTCGGTGGCCGGGTTGACGGTGGGGAACGTGCCCGCGCCGCCTGCCACGAGCTCGCCGTCGATGAGCAGCTGACTCTCGCGATTGGTCAGGATCCCCACTGCCGACTCCCATCGGATTCTGCTGGACAACTGTCCGGAACACTTGCATCGAACCATAGCCCCAGACAGCCGAAAGTGGCAAGGCAGCCCCGGTTCACCTCAGCACTTGCCCATTTCAGGCCTCTTCGGTTAGGTTGGACATGTGTCCAGCGAAGCAGTGGTTGCGGTCACAGAGACACCGCGCAACCGTCGGCAGGAAGAAACCTTTCGCAAGGTGCTGGCCGCCGGCGTGGAGATGCTGCGCGAGTCCTCCTACGCCGACCTGACGGTGCGCGCGGTCGCCAAGCGCGCGAAGGTCGCCCCGGCGACGGCGTACACCTACTTCTCGTCGAAGAACCACCTGATCGCCGAGGTCTACTTGGACCTGGTCAGCCAGGTGCCCTACTTCACCGACGTGAACGACGCGATGGCGATCCGCGTCGAGAAGGCGCTGCGTGCGCTGACGCTGATGATCGCCGACGAGCCGGAGGTCGCGGCCGCCTGCACGACGGCGCTGCTGAGCAACGGCGACGCGGCGGTGCGCGCGGTGCGTGACCGCATCGGCGCCGAGATCCACCGGCGCATCCGCTCCGCCGTCGGACCCGACGCCGACGCGCGCACGGTGTCGGCACTGGAGATGACGTACTTCGGTGCGCTCGTACAAGCAGGCAGCGGCGCCTTCACGTATCACCAGATCGCCGATCGTCTCACCTATGTGATCGGCCTCGTCCTGGGAGAAGACCGTTGACCGTAAGCGAATTGGTGCTCGACCCGTACGACTACGACTTTCACGAGGACCCGTACCCGTACTACCGGCGGCTGCGCGATGAGGCGCCGCTCTACCGCAACGACGAGCTGAAGTTCTGGGCACTGTCGCGGCACGCCGATGTCCTGCAGGGGTTCCGCAACAGCACGGCATTGTCGAACAAGTACGGCGTCTCGCTCGACCCGATCTCACGCACCTTGGACGCGCACAAGGTGATGTCGTTCCTCGCGCTCGATGATCCCGCGCACCTGCGGCTGCGCACTCTGGTCTCAAAAGGCTTCACACCGCGGCGAATTCGCGAGCTGGAGCCGCGCGTGACCGAGATCGCCGTCGAACACCTCGACTGCCGCGCTGCAGTCGGACAGTTTCGACTTCGTCGACGAGTTCGCGGGCAAGCTGCCGATGGACGTCATCTCCGAGTTGATGGGTGTCCCCAAGCCGGACCGGGCCCGCATCCGCGCGCTGGCCGACGGCGTCATGCACCGCGACGAGGGCCTGTCCGATGTCCCCGCGTCGGCCATGCAGGCCTCGGCCGACCTGATGATCTACTACGCGAGCATGGTCGCCGAGCGCCGCAAGAAGCCGAGCGACGATCTGACGTCGGCGCTGCTGGAAGCCGAGGCCGACGGCGACCGCCTCACCGACGACGAGATCATGGCATTCCTGTTCCTGATGGTGGTCGCCGGCAACGAGACCACCACGAAACTGCTTGCCAACGCGGCCTATTGGGGCGCGAAGTTCCCCGAGCAGCTGGCACCGGTGTTCGACGACCACTCCAGAATCCCGCTGTGGGTCGAGGAGACGCTGCGCTACGACAACTCCAGCCAGATTCTGGCCCGCACCGTGTCCGGTGAGTTGACGCTGTACGACACTACGCTGCCCGACGGCGACGTCCTATTGCTGCTGCCCGGTTCGGCCAACCGCGACGACCGGGTGTTCGACGCCCCCGACGAATACCGCATCGGACGCGAAATCGGCTCGAAACTAGTGAGTTTCGGCAGCGGCGCCCACTTCTGCCTCGGTGCGCACCTGGCCCGCATGGAAGCACGGGTGGCACTCACAGAGCTGTTCAAGCGAATCCGCGGATTCGAGGTCGACGAGGCCAACGCCGTCCGAGTTCATTCGAGCAACGTCCGTGGGTTCGCCCATTTGCCCGTGACGGTGGAGGTCCGTTAGATGCCCCGGTTCGACCCACTGCCTGCACGCAGGCCCGCGATCGTCGCCGGCGCGTCGTCCGGTATCGGCGCCGCGACGGCAGTCGAGCTCGCCGGCCGCGGCTTCCCGGTCGCGCTGGGCGCCAGGCGCGTTGAGAAGTGCCAGGAACTGGTCGACCAGATCCGTTCCAGCGGTGGCGAAGCCGTTGCCCTGCCGCTTGATGTGACGGACCCCGACTCGGTCAAGGCTTTCGTGCACGGCGCCACCGAAGAGCACGGCGACATCGAGTTGCTCGTCGCCGGCGCGGGCGACACATACTTCGGTCGACTGCACGAAATCAGCACGGACACTTTCGAATCGCAGGTTCAGATTCATCTCATCGGTGCCAACCGATTGGCCACCGCGGTGTTGCCCGGAATGGTGGAGCGCCAACGCGGTGACCTGATCTTCGTCGGCTCCGACGTCGCGCTGCGCCAGCGTCCGCACATGGGTGCCTACGGCGCGGCGAAGGCTGCGCTTGTCGCGATGGTCACCAACCTGCAGATGGAACTCGAGGGCACCGGCGTGCGCGCGTCGATCGTGCATCCGGGCCCGACGAAAACAGCGATGGGCTGGAGCCTGCCTGCCGAGGCGATCGGGCCGGCGCTGGAGGACTGGGCCAAATGGGGGCAGGCCCGGCACGACTACTTCCTGCGCCCGCAGGATCTCGCGCGGGCCATCGCGTTCGTCGCCGAGACGCCGCGCGGCGGCTTCATCGCCAACATGGAGCTGCAGCCCGAAGCGCCACTGGCCAACGCGCCCAAGGAACGTCAGCAACTCAAACTGGGACCGGAAGGCATGCCATCGTGACGACCCTGACCGTGCCCCGCGTGTCCGGCGGGGAAGAAGAACACGGCCATCTCGAGGAGTTCCGCACCGACCCGATCGGCCTGATGACGCGAGTGCGGCAGGAATGCGGGGATGTCGGCGTCTTCCAACTGGCAGGCAAGCAGGTGGTGTTCCTGTCCGGTGCCGAGGCCAACGAGTTCTTCTTCCGCTCCAGCGACGACGATCTCGATCAGGCCGCGGCATACCCGTTCATGACGCCGATCTTCGGCGAAGGTGTGGTCTTCGACACCGATCCGGAACGCCGAAAAGAGATGCTGCACAACGCCGCACTGCGCGGTGAGCAGATGAAGGGTCACGCCACCACGATCGAGGCAGAAGTCCGCCGGATGATCGAAAACTGGGGTGATTCCGGGGAGATCGACCTACTGGACTTCTTCGCCGAGCTGACAATCTACACCTCGTCGGCGTGCCTGATCGGCAGGAAGTTCCGCGAGCAGCTCGACGGCCGCTTCGCCCGGCTCTACCACCAGCTCGAGCAAGGCACCGATCCACTGTGCTACGTCGATCCGTACCTGCCGATCGAGAGCTTCCGGCTGCGCGACGAGGCGCGGCTGGGCCTCGTGGAGCTGGTGCAGGAGATCATGAACGACCGGATCGCCAACCCACCGAAGGACAAGAGCGATCGCGACATGCTCGACGTTCTCGTCACCATCAAGGACGAGAACGGCAACCCGCGGTTCAGCGCCAACGAGATCACCGGGATGTTCATCTCGATGATGTTCGCCGGGCACCACACCAGCTCGGGCACTGCGTCGTGGACCCTGATCGAGATGCTGCGCCATCCCGACGTGTACGCCGACGTGGTCGCCGAATTGGAAGAGCTCTACGCCGACGGCCAGGAGGTCAGTTTCCATGCGCTACGCCAGATTCCGAAGCTGGAGAACGTCCTCAAGGAGACGCTGCGACTGCACCCGCCCCTGATCATCCTGATGCGGGTGGCCAAGGGAGAGTTCGAAGTGGCGGGCTACCCGATCCACGAAGGCGACATGGTCGCCGCGTCGCCCGCCATCTCGAACCGGATTGCCGAGGACTTCCCGGACCCGGACGAGTTCGTGCCGGACCGCTACGAGAAGCCCCGCCAGGAAGACCTGATCAACCGGTGGACCTGGATTCCGTTCGGCGCCGGTCGTCACCGCTGCGTCGGTGCGGCGTTCGCCACTATGCAGATCAAGGCGATCTTCTCGGTTCTGTTGCGCGAGTACGCCTTCGAGATGGCTCAGCCGTCCGACAGCTATTGCAACGATCACTCGAAGATGGTGGTGCAGCTGGCCCAGCCCGCCAAGGTGCGCTACCGCCGCCGGAGCTAGAGGAGGCCAACGATGGGCTTGAAGATCGAGGTCGACCTGGACCTGTGCCAAGGGCACGCGATGTGCGAGCTCGAGGCGCCCGACTACTTCAAGGTGCCCAAGCGTGGCCAGGTCGAAATCCTCAATGACGAAGCACCCGACGAAGATCGGGGCCAGGTCGAACAAGCCGTGTGGGCGTGCCCTACGCAAGCACTATCCATCCGAGAGACCCCTGGGGGCAGGAGCGATGGGCCCACGCGCGCAGCGCAGGGGACGACCCGGGGAAAGAGAGGAAGACTGATATGCCGTCACTGGAGCGCGAGCAGCTCGAAGACTTCGTCGAGCGATGGCTCGAAGCGAACCGAAAAGCCGAAAGAACCGGAGACTGGCGGATTTTGGCCGACTTCTACACCCACGACGCCACCTACGGCTGGAACATCGGCCCGAAGGAAGACGTGATGTGCGTCGGCGTTGACGAGATCCGCGATATCGCGCTGGGCCAGGAGATGGAGGGCCTCGAGGGCTGGCGCTACCCCTATCAGCGGGTGCTGATCGACGACAAGATCGGCGAGGTGGTCGGGTTCTGGAAACAGGTCGCGACAGATGCAGATGGCATCGAGCAGGAGGTGTACGGCATCGGCGGCAGCTGGTTCCGCCTGAACGCCGATGCCAAGATCGAATGGCAGCGCGACTTCTTCGACTTCGGCCATGTCTCGGCGCTGTATATGGACCTGATCAAGGGCGGCAAGCTCTCCGAAGGCATGCAGAAGCGCATCGAACGCGGCATGTCCGGCGAGAAGGTCCCCGGCTACTACCCGCTCGGAAAATCCCCTTCACCGATCTGGTAGCTATGTGACGTAGATAACTTAGTCTGACGCGGGGGCCGTCGAGAGGAAGCGAGTTGTGATGAAGACAAAAGGCGCTCTCATCTGGGAGTTCAACCAGCCGTGGTCGGTCGAGGAGATCGAGATCGGCGACCCCGTCAAGGACGAGGTGAAGATCCAGATGGAGGCGTCGGGGATGTGCCACTCCGACCACCACCTGGTCACCGGCGGCATCCCGATGGGCGGCTTCCCCGTGCTGGGCGGCCACGAGGGCGCGGGCATCGTCACCGAGGTCGGACCCGGCGTCGAAGACATCGCGGCGGGCGACCACGTGGTGCTCTCGTTCATCCCCTCGTGCGGCAAGTGCCCGTCGTGTCAGGCTGGGCTGCGCAACCTGTGCGACCTCGGCGCGGGACTACTCAACGGCGCGGCCGTCTCCGACGGCACCTTCCGGATTCACGCCAAGAACGACACCCCCGTATTCCCGATGACCCTGCTGGGCACGTTCTCGCCCTACATGGTGGTGCACCGAAGCTCGGTGGTGAAGATCGACCCGTCGGTGCCGTTCGAGGTGGCCTGCCTGGTCGGCTGCGGCGTCACCACCGGCTACGGCTCGGCGACCCGCACCGCCGACATCCGGCCGGGACAGGACGTCGCGATCGTCGGAGTCGGCGGAGTCGGCATGTCCGCGCTACAGGGAGCGGTCAGCGCAGGCGCGCGCTACATCTTCGTCATCGAGCCGGTGGAGTGGAAGCGGGATCAGGCACTGAAATTCGGCGCCACCCATGTGTATCCGGACATCCAGACGGCGCTGATGGGAATCGCCGAGGTGACCGCCGGCTTCATGGCCCACAAGGTCATCCTCACCGTCGGTGAGCTGCACGGCCAGGACATCGACAGCTACATGAACATCACCGCCAAGGGCGGCACGTGCGTGGCAACCGCGATCGGCAGCCTGCTCGACACCCAGGTCACGCTGAACCTCGCGATGCTCACGCTGATGCAGAAGAACCTGCAGGGCACCATCTTCGGTGGCGGCAACCCGCACTACGACATCCCGCAGCTGCTGTCGATGTACAAGGCCGGCAAGCTCAACCTCGACGACATGGTCACGCGGCAGTACAAGCTGGAGCAGATCAACGACGGCTACCAGGACATGCTGGACGGCAAGAACATTCGCGGCGTCATCCGCTACACGGACGACGACAGGTGACTAGGCCGTTGCGGGTTTTCCAGGTGGCGTCCGGAAACGTCGGCACCGAGATGGTGCGGCGCATCCAGAACCACCCGGACCTGGAACTGGTCGGGCTGCACTGCTATTCGCCGGAGAAGGTCGGGCGGGATGCCGGTGAAATCGCCGGCATCGGCCCGATCGGCGTTACCGCCACCGGCAGCATCGACGAGATCCTGGCCGCCCGCCCGAATTGCCTGACCTTTCACGGGGTTTGGCCCGACATCGAGCTGTACACGCGGGTGCTTGCCGCCGGAATCAACGTCGTCACCACCGCCGACTGGGTGACCGGGCACCACCGCGACACCAACCATCGCCGCAACGGCGCGTACGAATCCGACATATTGGAGGCCGCGTGCCTGCGCGGCAACTCGACGTTCTACGGCACCGGTATGAACCCGGGTCTCGCGCAGATCCTGACGATCGTGCATTCCACCGACGTCGCCGACATCGAGAACGTCACCTGCATCGAGTCGGTCGACGTGTCATGCCATCACTCCGCGCAGACCTGGGCGAACTGCGGCTTCGGCCGACCGGTCGACGACCCCGAGGTGCCGCGGCTTCTGGAACGGGGCACGCGGGTGTTCGAGGACGGTGTGCGGCTGATGGCCGACTGCCTGGACATCGAGCTCGACAGCGGACCAGAGGGTGTGGTGTTCTCGTATGAGTTAGGCGCCTGCACAAAGGATGTCGACCTCGGCTGGTACCAGCTGCCCGCCGGGTCGCTGGGTGGATGCGCCTTCCAATACGTCGGCATGGTGGACGACACACCGCGGGTCGAACTGCATCTCGAATGGCAGATGACCCCGCACACCGACCCGCACTGGAACATCCAGGGCTGCTACATCACGAAGATCCAGGGCGACCCCTGTATCTACAGCAAGCACATGATTCTGCCGAAGCCGGGAACCGATTTCTCCGCGCCCGAAGCCTTCGCCGCTATCGGCATGACGGTCACGGGCATGCCGGCGCTGAACTCCATCCGCGCGGTCGTTGACGCGCCGCCGGGCATCATCACCAGCGCCGACCTGCCGCTGCGCGCGTTCGCCGGCCGATTCGCACGGTGAAGCACTTCCCACATCTGTTGGCGCCGGGGCACATCGGCGCGATGACGCTGCGCAACCGGCTGGTGATGTCGCCGATGGAAACGATGTACGGCACGCCGGACGGGCTGCCATCGGAACGCACTCGCGACTACTTCGCCGCCCGCGCCAAGGGCGGCGTCGGGCTGATCACCGTGGGCGCCACCGGCATCGACCACCACCACCCCGAGACACCGGGCGGACTACACCTGGGCACCGACGCCGCCGTTGACGCCCACCGCGCGCTGGTTGAGGCGGTTCACGAGCACGGCGCCAAGATCCAGCCGCAAATCGTGCACGCCGGGCCTGACGGGCTCGGACCGGAGATGCACGGTGTCACTTCGATTGGCCCGTCGGTGATTCCGTCGTATCTGACCGGGCGCCCGTCGGCCGAGGTCACCCACGAACAGCTTGATCGAGGTCTTCGACCTGTTCAAGGCCGCGGTGCGGCGCGCCGCCGAAGCCGGGTACGACGGCATCGAGTTGCACGCCGCGCACGGCTACATGTTCCTGGGCTCGTTCCTCGCGCCGCAGCGCAACCGCCGCACCGACGACTACCGCGGCGACTCGGTGAAGGGCCGCATTCGGGTGGTGCTGGAGACGCTGGCGGCGATTCGAAGCGAGATCGGCGACACGCTGCCGATCACCTTGCGCATCTCCGGCTACGAGCGCGTCGCCGGTGGCCGGCCGATGTTCGAAACCGCCCAGGTGGCACCGCAGTTGGTGGCCGCCGGAGTGGATGCGTTCCATGTCAGCGGCGGAGTGATCGACCGACTGGTGACGGGGATGGTCAATGCCGCCGACGATGGTGACGCTTTGAATGTCGGCGCGGCGGCGGCGGTCAAGGAGGTCGTCGACGTGCCGGTGATCGCGGTCGGCCGCATCCACGACCCTGTTCGCGCTGAGCAGATCCTCGCGGACGGCCGCGCCGACTTCATCGCGATGGGTCGCCCGATGCTGGCCGACCCCGAACTGCTCAACAAGGTGGCCTCCGGACAATCCAGCCGGGTCCGCAGATGCATCTCCTGCGAGAACTGCATCGATGCAATGGAACAACGCTTCTCGGTGGACTGTGCCGTCAACCCGCGAACCGGCAAGGAGAGGGAGCTGGCCGTACACCGGGCACCGCACGCCAAGAAGGTGGCGGTGATCGGCAGCGGCCCGGCCGGCATGGAGGCGGCACGGGTCGCCGCGGAGCGCGGGCATCACGTCACTCTGTTCGAACGCTCTAACCAGACCGGCGGCGCCCTGCTGTGGGCGTCCATCCTGCATCCGGAGAATGAGCCGTTCCTGCGCTGGTTGCGCGACGAGGTCGGCCGTAGCCCCGTGAAGGTCGAACTCGGGCATGAAGTTTCCGCTGACGAGGTCGTCGCGCTGCAACCCGACGCGGTGGTGGTGGCCAACGGCGGTCAGGTGGTGCTGCCGACCATCCCAGGTGCCGGGCTGCCACACGTGCAGACCGGGCAAGCGCTGCGCGACCGGTTCGGGGGTTGGCGACAGCGGCTGGTCCGCCCCAAGGCCGTTCGCATGGCGTCGAAGGCGTGGATGCCGATTGGACACCGCGTGGTCATTGTCGGCGCCGACCTGGTGGCGCTGGAGCTGGCCGAATTCCTCGCCTCCCGTGGCCGTTTCGTGTCGGTCCTGGAAGGAGGCAAGACGATCGCGCCGGAACTCGGCAACAAACGCAAGACCGAGCACATGGATCGGCTCGACCGGCTGGGCGTGACGGTGCACGTTCGCGCTGCCATCGACCAGATCGTGCCCGACGGCGTCCTCTTCACCCCGCACGGCGGAACCGGCCGCCACCTCGCGGCCGACAGCGTCGTCGTCGCAGGGACCCTCGAGCCGAATACTGAACTGTACGAGAAGCTCGTCGCCGCCCTGCCCAACGTCACGGTCAGCGCCGCCGGCGACTGCACTGGGCTCGGGCTCATCCGCAAGGCCACCGAAGACGGCGCCCGCGCCGCCTGCGCAATCTAATCCGATAGGAGCGAGAAACCATGTCCCAGGAGACCGTTCAGCAGACACCGGCACTGACCGCGTCGCAGAGTTCGTGGCGCTGCGTGCAAACGCACGACAAGGAGGGCTGGCTGGCGCTGATGGCGGACGACGTCGTCATCGAAGACCCGATCGGCCCGTCGGTGACCAATCCCGACGGCAACGGCGTGCGGGGCAAGGAGGCGGCTGCGGCGTTTTACGACTCCAACATCGCCGCTAACAACCTGAGGATCACCTGCGAGGAAACCTTCCCTTCCAGCTCCCCCAACGAGATCGCTCATATTCTGGTGCTGCGCAGCAGGTTCGAGAACGGCTTCACCAGCACGGTGCGGGGCATCTTCACATACCGCGTCGACGACGCCGGATTGCTCACCAACCTGCGGGGCTACTGGAACATGGATGTCATGCAGTTCGGCCAGGAAAGCAAGAGCGATTAGCAAGCCGTCCCCTGCCCTTCGGGCGGGTGGTGCCCCCACAGCGGCCGGGCCGCGGTCGTCGTCGGAGGATCGCGCGGCATCGGGCTGGCGGTGGCCGAACTGCTGGCCGCCCAAGGAGCCGGCGTGGTTGTCAACGGCCGTGATGTGGCCGCTGTCCAGGCCGCGGCGCAACATATTTCAGGCGTCGAGTTCGCGGGGTCACCGTCGGATCCAGCCGTCGCCGATGCTCTGATCGACACGTGCATAAGGGAATTCGGCCGGATCGACATCCTGGTGAACTGTGCGGGCACCGCAGAACCGCCCGGCTCGTCGATCCTCAACATCACGACCGCGCAGTTCTACGAGTTGCTCGACGCGCACCTGGGCACTGTGTTCGAAACGTGTCGGGCGGCTGCGCCGCGGATGGTGGCGCAGGGCGGCGGTTCGATCGTCAACACCAGTTCGTTCGCATTCCTCGGCGACTACGGCGGCACCGGATATCCGGCGGGCAAGAGCGCGGTCAACGGTTTGACGCTGGCCATCGCCGCCGAACTGAAGGAGCAAGGGGTAAGGGCGAACGTCGTCTGTCCGGGCGCCAAGACCCGCTTGTCGACGGGACCGGACTTCGAGGCTCACATCGCCGACCTACACCATCGAGGTCTGCTCGACGAAGTGAGCATGCAGGCGTCGCTCGACGCGGCGCCGCCGGAGTATGTGGCGCCGATGTATGCCTACCTGGCCGGCGACCTCGCCAAGGATGTGACGGGGCAGATCTTCGTCGCGGCGGGCGGCTACGTGGGCCGCTTCGACCGCTCGACGCCGTCGTTCCTGGGCTACCGCGACCACCACGATTCGCCGCCGTGGTCGGTCACGGATATTCAGGCAATGGTCGTGCAATAAGGCCGTGCCCTAGGCATCGGGATCCATCTTGCAAGCCTTATAGCGTCTTTTAAGAAACAGAAGAGGCGTCGAAAGACCTTCAGTACCAGGCGTGAGGTGCCCAGAAGCCGTGTTCGGCGAAGGTTCAACGCCGTCGTTAGCCATGCAAGCAGGCAAACCCAACTTTGGCAAATAGTACAGACCATCATCTACACGCCGACCAGGTCAGGTACGCCCCACACGATGGCAAACAAGAGATTCCCGAGAAATCCCTAGATAAGCGTGCTATGAACAAGATCAGCTAATAGCATGTCGCCACATGAGCCTTCTGGTCGAGCCCGCGGCCTCCACTCGTCTAGCGAGCCGAAGCGAACGCTCCAGGTCATTAGCTGAGCGCTCGGCCGCGGAGGCCTTCGTATATCTCATGCACCGCTGCCGTGTGGCCCGCCACGAAGTGGCCGTCGAAGGCTGGATCGAAGCCGCCGACCGCCCCGTCATCGGAGGCACCAGCCGCGAGATCGTGCGTCGGTACCGGCTGGCACCGCCGTTCTGGGCACTAACCGTGGAGTCCGGCGAGGCGACACTGACCGGCTACGGGGTGAACTCACACGCCGTGTTGATTCGGTACGCGCAGCGCGTGATCCCGCTGAGTCGTCCGGCGGACGGCTTCACCACCGTGCGCACCGAGTTCGGCCCAGGCTGCCTGGAGCTACTTCGACGCGCGTCTGGCCCCGCTCCGTCGTTCCTCTGCGACCCCCTTCCACCGCGCGAGGCCGAGGCAGTGGCCAAGGCGTATCTGATCGACGCCGCGATGTCGCTTGCGGAAGGCCGCGGTCCACTGGTGTCAGTGCACTCTGACGCCTAAGGCGTTGGGTTGGTGTACGTGCGACGAGGTGCAACCAACACGGCGGCTCGACGTTCCTCGGCCATGACGCGGTCGTAGGTGTCCCAGTCGTCGTGCGTTCCGCCGGCCGAACGGAAGATGTCGCGTAACAAGATCCGCAGGGCCTCGGCGTCGACGTCGGGGTCTGGGTCATCAGGCCCGACGATCTCGGCGTCGCCCTCGACAGTCGCCCATTGCCAGCCGGCGCGCGCGACGATTGTGGCGCGGGGATCCGCGCGCAGATTGTCCAGCTTGCGCGAGCCACCAATGGCCACAAGGCCGATCACCGGCGAACCGTTCAGTGGGTGCGGCAAGACTCCGGCGTTGACCACGGACGACTGGGCGCTGCCATCGCCACGCAATGTGGTCAACACGCACAGCCCGTGATCCATACGCACCAACTCGGCGAACGCGGAAACATCAGTCATAGTGTGTCGATCCATTTCTCGAGACGTCGGGCCTGGCGGGTCATGAGCTCGGGTTGCCCCAATGCGTTGGTGAGCACCGCGCTGCCCTGGTAGCCGACGAGCAATTCGACCGCCAGATCGCGGGCATCGCGTCGCCCGATGGCCTGAAACTGGTTTTCAGCCCAGTCCAATTGAATCTGCATCAGCGGGGTGGCGAGCGACCCTGCATCTTCTGTCTGTTTGGCCAACTCGGTGCTCAAAGTCCCATGCGGGCAGCCGTAATGTGAAGTCGAGTCCGCGTGCTCCGCCAGGAACCGGACCAGCGCCTTGAGCCGCGCCTTCGGAGTGCGATGCCGGCGTTCCAATTCGGCGAGCGTTGACTCGATCTGCTGCGCCTGCGTCTGCACCACGGCGCCGATGATGTCGTCTTTCGTCTTGAAGTAGTAGTAGACGTTACCCACCGGGACATCGGCTGCGGAAGCGATGTCCGCCAGCGTGGTTCGCGCAACGCCGTGGCGGTACACCAGGTCCTGGGCCGCGCTAACCAGCCGGTCCCGCTTGCCCGGCCGCGCCGTCACCGCATCATCTGAGTCAGTCATCTCACTCAGAGTATAGACATCTGTCGGCGCCAAGGTCTATGTTAGTTGGGTAACTAACTCACTGAGAGGAGGGCTCATGCCCATCGGATATCTCGACGTCCCTACCGGCGCGGACGCGAATCAGAAGAAAGAACTCGTGAAGACGATGTACGCAGCGCTGCACGAAGCCTGGCCGTTCCCTGACGACGTGCGGATCTTCCTGCGCGAGTGGCCGCTCGAGAGCGTCAGCCAAAACGGACTGCTCGGATCGGAACCGGTTAGGCCCGTGCTGACTCTGCACATTCCTGCGGGCGCCAACATTGAGGTCAAGCGCAAGGTGCTGAAGAAAATCAATGGCGCCGTCGCCGCCGCCTATCAGCGTCCGGATTTCATGACCTTCATCGTCGAGTATCCGCTTGACCTGGTGGCGCACGAGGGCGACCTACTCGCCGATGACACTGAGCGAGTCGAAGACCAGCGAAGGGCCTACACCTGATTCGACGCGCGCATCCCTATTGCTGCGCGGGCGGGAGCTTGCTGGAATGCTCGTGCCCATGGCGACCGTCTTCACCAAGATCATCAACGGGGAAATTCCGGGCCGATTCGTCTACGAGGACGACGACGTCGTGGCATTCCTGACCATCGCGCCGATCACCGTGGGGCACACGCTGGTGGTGCCGCGCGAAGAGATCGACCAGTGGCAGGACGTCGACCCGTCGGCATTCAACAAAGTCATGGGCGTCGCGCAGTTGATCGGCAAGGCAGTCACCAAGGCGTTCGACGTCGAGCGCGCAGGCGTGATCATCGCCGGACTAGAAGTGCCGCACCTGCACGTCCACGTGTTCCCGGCCCGCGACCTGAGCGACTTCGGGTTCGCCAACGCCGACCACAACCCGTCACCGGAATCCCTCGACGAGGCGCAGGCCAAGATCAAGGCGGCGCTGGCCGAACTGACCTGAGTTTCTACTGGTAAAGCACTCGCCTCGGTAAGCGAGCGGCCGTCAGTCAAATCCTGACAGAGGCTCGTGTTCTACGTGGTCACAGCAGCACACCTGGGAGCTGACGACTGTGCACCGAAAAAGGAAGTAGTCCACTACTCAATACAAGCGCGCTCCCCAAACCCGAAGATGTGCGGCATGTACTGAATTGCATTTGGCAACGCCCACCGGCCGCGCCGCACGAAAGCCGCACGAAAGATGAGGAACCAACCATGAACCGAGTTTCGCGATTTCCGCGTCTTCCCAGTTCACGCAGGAATAATCTGCCGTCCACGAAACGACTGGACGTGGGCTAGCAACGACTGTGCTGCTAGCGGGCGGCGTCGCCCCGGTGGTGGGCCCAGATACCGCCATGCCCTACGCGGTGGTCCTGTGCCGCTGGGACGCACAAAACCTGACGCCGCGGCTTCCCCAGGTTCACGATGTAACCCCCCACTCCCCCATTCCGATTGGATTTGCAAGCACCGCAAACGCGAATCCA
Source organism: uncultured Actinomycetota bacterium (assembly GCA_963765155.1). Taxonomy (GTDB): domain Bacteria; phylum Actinomycetota; class Actinomycetes; order Mycobacteriales; family Mycobacteriaceae; genus Mycobacterium. Next base: position 246,497 of record CAVXVJ010000020.1, on the reverse strand, counting down.
ATGCCGGTGAGTTTTGCGTTCGCTACCGTTAAAGCTCGCGAATCATCCGGCTAACCCGGAGGACGATCGGCACTATGGCCGGAGAACGCACGCAGACCACCCCGCCCGCGGGCCGGGGCAGGATCGCTGCTGAGTTGGCAGCGGCCGGATTCGCAGACGCCGTCGAAGTCGGCCGGGGCGGCGCGGGCGTCGTCTATCGCTGCCACCAAACGTCTCTCGGGCGAAGCGTCGCCATCAAGGTGATGGCGGCTGATCTCGACGCAGAGAACCGGGAACGGTTTCTGCGTGAGGGTTACGCGATGGGCGGGCTCTCCGGACACCCGAACATCGAGAACATCTTGCACGTCGGGGTGACCGAAAGTAACCGGCCATACATCGCGATGCCGTACCACGCCGCGGGCTCCCTGGCCGATCGGCTACACCGCGATGGCCGGATTGCCTGGCCTGATGCACTGCGTATCGGAGTGAAGTTGTGCGGGGCGTTGGAAACCGCGCACCGGGCAGGCACCCTGCATCGCGATATCAAGCCCGCAAATGTGCTCGTCAACGATTACGGCGAACCGCAACTGAGCGACTTCGGGATCGCCCGCGTCGCGGGTGGATATGAAACGGCGACCGGGGTCGTCAGTGGCACCATCTCCTACACCGCGCCCGAAGTGCTGTCCGGAGCTCCGCCGACAGTCGCGGCCGACGTGTACTCGCTCGGCGCCACGATTTACGCGCTTATCGCCGGGACCGCCGCACACGAGGGCAAACCCGGCGAGGAGATGGTCGCGCACTACCTGCGGATCAGTTCGATGCCCGTGCCGGACCTGCGTCCCCGGGGAATCCCCGACGATGTGTGCGCGGCGATCGAGAAGGCGATGTCGATCGACCCGGCGAAGCGGCACAGCTGCGCCGCCGAGTTCGGGCGTGAATTGCAGCTGGCACAGCGGCACAACGGGTTGATGTCGGATTCGATGGCACTCAGTGAGCCCAAGGGCGAGACAAACCAGACACAAGGCATGCAAGCGATGCCGCTGTCAATGCCCCCCGGTCAGACGTCTGCAACTGCGCCCCCCTTGCTGGGCGCACCGAGCGGGCCGCCGGAGCCACCCCCGGACGCACGCCCCCCGAGCATGTCCTGGCCGATCCAGGGCCCCGGCGAACCAACCGCGATCACACGAAATCTGCGCAGTCGCAGGCCCCTGCTGGTTGTCGCCGCGGCTGTCGTCGGCGCGCTGCTGTTGGTGGCCAGCGGTGTCTACTTCATTTCGACGCGTGGCTCGACGCCCGCCGCCGACCGCGACCCAAGCGTGAGCCAGCCGACCACCGAGACGCAGGCTGCTTGGCAGCCGATCACGAATGCCCGCGTTGCCCGCGGAGCTGCGGCGACGACCGAGGCCGACGGCACCATCTGGATTTTCGGCGGCATGGGTGGCGACGGTCGCGTCAGCGGACGCCACGAGGGCTATGACCCGGCCATCGACAGCTGGAAGAGCGGCGACGACCTTCCCGTTCCGGTGCAGCACGCGATGTCGGTGACCTGGCAGGGGACGCCCGTTGTGCTCGGCGGCTGGCGCACCGAGGGCACCGATACGCAGGTCGCGACCGACCAGGTTTGGCGGGTCGTCAACGGTCGCTGGGTGGAGCTGGCGCCGCTGTTGCAGCCTCGGGCGGCGGCCGCAGCCGCGGTGGTCGGCGACCGCATAGTCGTCAGTGGGGGTGTGGACGCCGACGGCAGGCTGTTGAGCACCACCGAAATCTTCGACGGCAATTCCTGGACGCTTGGCGCCGCCATACCGACTCCGCGACAGATGTTGGGGGCGGCCTCAGACGGCAAGCTGGTGTACGTCCTCGGCGGGACGAACGGCACCTCCGACCTGGCGACGGTCGAGACGTACGACCCGTCAGCGAACACATGGACGAGCCTGGCCGAACTTCCGGGGCGACGTAGCGACTTCGGCATCACATACACCGACGGACGGCTGGTAGTGTGGGAGGCATATCTGCGGGCCAAGTCCTCAGCAGCGTGGTCGCTCTCGATCTCGTGACGAAATCGTGGAATGGCTTGCCGGACTTGACTACTGCGCGCCACGGCATGGCGGTGGCAGGGGTAGGGAAAACCGTGTATGCGATCGGCGGGTCGGCCGGTGTCGGCGACGGCCAGGTCACGTCGTCGGCGGAATCGCTGAAGCTGGCAGCGCGCAAGTCGCAGCCGGTGTCGGAGTGGCGATCCCTGCCGGACGCGCCGACCGCCCGGCTGATGATGGCGTGGACCGTGCTCGACGGCAAGATCTGGATCGCCGGCGGCATGCGCCACGGAACGACGCTGTCGACGGTGGAGAGCTATGACCCACAGACCGGAGCTTGGCAGGCGCAGCCGTCGCTGCCCATCCCCTTGCATCATGCGACGGCGGCAACCTACCGGGGCGAAGTAGTGGTCATCGGGGGCGCAAGCGACAACCTCGCGGACGCCTCGAACAAGGTCTTCGCGTTGCGGGGAGGTAGCTGGGTGGAGCTACCGAGCCTCGGGCATGCCCGCGCGGCCGCGGCGGCCGCGGTGGTCGGTGACAAGCTCGTCGTCGCCGGCGGGCAGAACGCGAAAGCGCTTGTCGCACAGACCGAGGTGTTCGACGGGCAGTCCTGGACGCAGGCGGCCGACCTGCCGACGCCGCGCGAACACCTGGCTGCGGTGTCGGATGGCGTCTATGTGTACACGGTGGGTGGACGGTTCCTGTCCGCCGACAAGAACTCGGCGGCGTTCGAGCGGTTCGACCCGGAATCCGGAGAATGGGTCAAGCTGGTGGACATGCCGACTCCGCGCGGGAGCTACGGTGCCGCATTCATCGACGGCCGGATCGTGGCCGTCGGCGGTGAGGAACCGACGCGGGTGCAGGCCACGGTCGAGATGTACGACATCGCCGACGGGGACTGGACCACGCTGACGCCCATCTCGACCCCGCGTCACGGCGAGGTGGTCGCCGCGGTCGGCTCCACGCTGTACTGCATCGGGGGCGCCGACCGGCCCACCCATGAAGGTCCCGTCGAGACCGTCGAGGCCTTGGACTTCGCGTAGCCCTTCGCCTAGCTCGACGTCACCTCCAGCGCGCAGGCTCTTACCCCGCGGATAGGAAGTCCTATCCCACCGACGGGTGGAATCTCGCGTCCCAGCGATTACGCAGGCACGGCTTGATCACGACCATTCAGTCATGACCAACATCGGCGCGCTGCCGAAGAGCGACATCGTCAGCGACGCGGACCTCGCCAGAACATCGACGGTTCGGCGACTTGCGCCCTATGAGGTCACGATCTTCGCCGAGATGTCGGCGCTGGCCGCGCGCATCGACGCGGTGAACCTGGGCCAGGGTTTCCCCGACGAGGACGGGCCGCCCGCGATGCTCAAGGTCGCCCAGAACGCCATCGCCGAGGGCGTCAACCAATACCCGCCCGGCCCTGGCATCGCGCCGCTGCGCGAGGCGATCGCCGCGCAGCGAAAACGCCACTACGGCACGGAATACGACCCCGACACCGAGGTACTGGTGACCGTCGGCGCCACCGAGGCAATCGCCTCGGCGATTCTCGGGCTCGTCGAACCCGGCTCCGAGGTGTTGTTGATCGAGCCGTTCTTCGACTCCTATTCCCCCGTCATCGCGATGGCCGGCTGCCAGCGGCGGGCCGTGCCGATGGTGCAAAACGGTCGCGGCTTCAGGATTGACGTCGACGGACTCCGGAAAGCGGTCACGCCGAAGACCAAGGCCCTCATCGTCAATTCGCCGCACAACCCCACCGGCATGGTGGCCTCGGATGCCGAACTGTCGGCCATTGCCGAGCTCGCGGTGGAGGCGGATCTGCTGGTGATCAGCGACGAGGTCTACGAGCATCTGGTGTTCGACGGGCGCCGTCACATCCCGCTGGCCAACTACCCAGGGATGGCCGGCCGCACTGTGACGATCTCCAGCGCGGCAAAGATGTTCAGCTGCACCGGTTGGAAGATCGGATGGGCTTGCGGCGCACCAGAACTCATCTCGGGCATGCGCGCGGCCAAACAATACCTCTCCTACACCGGTGGCGCGCCGTTCCAACCCGCCGTGGCCCATGCGCTCAACACCGAGGAGGCGTGGGTGGGTGCGCTGCGGGAATCGTTGCAGGCCAAGCGCGACAAGCTCGGTTCCGCGCTGGCCGACCTGGGATTCGAGGTGCACGACAGCTTCGGCACGTACTTCTTGTGTGCCGACCCGCGGCCACTCGGGTATCACGACAGCACGGCGTTCTGTGCTCAATTGCCCGAACGCGCAGGCGTGGCGGCGATCCCGATGTCTGCATTCTGTGATCCGGGCGCCGACCACGCCGACGCGTGGAACCACTTGGTGCGCTTTGCTTTCTGCAAGCGTGACGAGACGCTCGACGAGGCGATCCGCAGGCTGTCGGTGCTGCGCGGCTAGTGTCGCGAGTCAAAGTTTCGCGTGCATTGACGATCGTTGGTTGCGCGCGGTTGGGATGGGCAGCTGCGCTCCCCGTTGAGCCTGTTGTTACCGAGGCCTCCACTCGCAAAACGTCTCGATAACTACAGGCTCAAGTCCCCTCAGCTCCGCAACCTCATAGAGCGCACAAACTGCCAGCCACTTCACTTTTTCAAGACGAAGTGGCTGCGCAGTTTCGTGCCGCGCTTTTCGATGCTTACCAGCCAGATAGGAAACCCTTGCCTGCCGGCAGCGGAAACTGGCTTCGCGGCGATTACGGAATCACCTGCCAAACCGGACGATTTCAGTCATGGCCAACATCAGCGCAGCCGCGTTTCCGCGACGTGGCAGGAATCCGTCTCGCCGACAATCTCGACTCGCTTTCCCGCGACGAGATCGAAGCCACACAACAGCACAATCTGCGAGCCACCCTGACGGCCGCGCGCCAGTCCACCAGCGTGTGGCGGCGCTTCCCCGGGCTCGAGGCCGTTGACACGGTCGGCGATTTTGCGGCGCTGCCCCTTCTCTCATCCGCGGATCTGGCCGCGGGTTGCCCACCGCATTCGGCTGACCTCCTCTTCGATACCCAGAGCCCCGGGCTCGTGCTGCGATCGAGCGGGACCGCCAGTCGACCGAAGATCCTCTATCACTCATGGGATTTCACCGACCGGGTGGGACATCTGGGCGTCCGTGGGGTCCGCGCGGCCTTGGAGACACCGCCGAACCGCGTGGCCAATTGCCTGTTCGCCGGGGACTTGAACGGAGCGTTCCTGTTCGTCCAGGACATCACGCGGTCCCTGCCGGCGCTTTCCTTCGCGATGGGCGAGTACACCTCGCCCGCCGAAGCTGCAGCGATCATCGAGGCGCACGGGATCGACACGTTGGTGTCCTCACCGGCGTACGGAGCGGAGCTGTTGGCGCGGGGCCTGGACGGGCACCCGCTGCCGCTGCGGAACTTCCTCTTCATCGGCGAGTCGCTGGGGGCCGAGCGGGAACGCATCGTGCGCTCGGCCGCACCGGACGTCGCCGTGCGGTCGCTGGCCTATTCGACGTCCGAGACAGGCCCTCTGGGGTACCAGTGCCGCCACCAGGCGGGCGCGGTGCACCACCTCCACGAGGACGCCGTCGTGTTGGAGGTCATCGACGAGGCCGGCCGGCCGGTGCCTCCCGGCACGCCCGGCGAGCTCGTCGTCACGCCCTTGACGACATCGGGGATGGCGCTCTTCCGCTATCGGCTCGGTGATCGGGGCCAGCTGCTGACCGGCGCCTGCGGCTGCGGAAGCGCCGCCCGATCGGTCCTGCTCCTCGGCCGCATGCCGTCCTCGATGACCGTCGACACGATCACGTTCTCCAGTGACCACCTCCTGGCAGCGCTGGCGACCCTGGGCGTTTCCAGGCCGACTGACTGCCAACTTCAGGTCCTGTGGGAGGACCACCGCTACCGAGTGCGCCTGCTCTTGTCGCGGGCCACACCGGAAGGCATCACGGCTGACGCGGTCCGGACGGCTCTGCGCAACGCCCATGAGATCCACGAGGTGATCGTGAGCCCACGGTGCCTCGATTTCGAGGTGCATCGGGCGGACGTCGATCAGTTCGCGCGCACGCAGCGGGGCAAGGTGCCGGTCCTCTACCAGGCCGGAATTAGTGGACAGCCGAATTTCAGGAGAAGGAGAGATCGATCATGAGAGAACTTGCGGACCGGGCAGCAGCTCGGGAGAAAGCGGACCAAGGCACGCTCGAGACGCTGCGCGCCGACCTGGATCGGATCGACGCGGAGTTGCTCGCAGCACTGGGTGCACGCGTCGCCGTGTGCCGGAGCATCGCCCACTACAAGCGCGAGCACGGGGTGCCGATGATGCAACCTCACCGGATCAATGTGGTGCAGCAGAGGGCGGCACGGTTCGCCGAGGCCAACGGTCTGGATCTGACCTTCATGAAGCAGATGTACGACCTGATCATCGGGGAGACCTGCCGCATCGAGGATCTGATCATCGACGCCGGCGTCCGACGGGAGCGCAGCCTGATGCGCGTGCTCCTCGTCGACAACTACGACTCGTTCACCTACAACCTCTACCAACTGATCGGCGAGGTGTCCGGGCAACCGCCGACCGTCGTCCGGAACGACACACCTTGGGCCGACCTTCGATTCGACGAGTTCGATGCCGCAGTCATCTCGCCCGGCCCGGGCACGCCCGAGCGAGACCGCGACTTCGGTGTAAGCGCCCGCGTGATCCTCGACAGCGGTCTGCCGGTGCTCGGCGTCTGCCTTGGCCACCAGGGCCTCTGCAACCTCTTCGGCGGTGAGGTCGACAGGGCGCCCGAGCCCATGCACGGACGCATCTCGTCCGTCCGGCACACGGGCGTCGACCTGTTCGCGGGCATTCCCTCGCCGTTCGACGTCGTGCGCTACCACTCGCTGGCCGTCACATCGCTTCCGGACGACCTCGAGGAGCTGGCGTGGACCGACGACGGCGTCGTGATGGGCGTGCGCCACCGCCACCTGCCGTTGTGGGGCGTGCAGTTCCATCCCGAGTCGATCAGCAGCACCTACGGCCATGACCTGCTGGCCAACTTCTTCGCCCTCGCCGCGGGCCGGTCGACGGCCTCAGCCCCGGCGAACCGCCGAGCCGCAGCATCCCCGTTACGACCTGCACGTGCAGCACCTCGACGTCCAGCCCGACGCGCTGACGGCCTACACCTCGCTGTTCGCCGGTGGCGCCCAAGGCTTCTGGCTCGACAGCAGCTCGGTGGTCGAGGGTTTGTCGCGCTTCTCGTTCATGGGGAACGGCGACGGTCCGCTCGCCGAGCATGTCACCTACTCCGTCGCTGACGGCGAGGTCGTCGTCCAGCGGACCGACGGGACCGCCGAGCGGGTTCGGCAACAGTTCTTCGACTACCTGGACGACCAGCTGCGCGCCCGCGCGGTGGCGGCGCCGGCGGGCCTGCCGTTCGACTTCAACCTCGGCTATGTCGGCTATCTGGGCTACGAGCTGAAGGCGGAGACCGGGGGCACCGACGCGCATGCGGCCGACACGCCCGACGCCGCCCTGCTCTTCGCCGACCGGGCGCTCGTCCTCGACCACCAGACACGGACCAGCTATCTCCTCGCCCTCTCGATCGCCGGCGACGCGGCCAGCACCGCCGAGGCGAGGTCCTGGCTGGCGAAGACCGCAGAGGCCCTGCGCACCCTTCCTTCCGCTCCCATCAATCCGGCCCCGGCCTCCAAGCTGTCAGGCCCGGCCATGACCGATCCCGACATCGGCATGAACGTCGAGCTCAGGCACGACCGGGACGCCTATCTGAAGCGGATCGACGAGTGCCTCGACGAGATCAACGCCGGTGAGTCCTACGAGATCTGCCTGACCAACATGGTCACCGTCCACACGCAGATCGACGTGTTGCCCACCTTCACCAACCTTCGCCGGGTGAGCCCGGTCCCGTTCGGGGCCCTTCTCGACTTCGGCGACGTGGCCGTTCTCAGCGCATCCCCGGAGCGGTTCGTCTCGATCGACCGGCACGGAACTGTCGAGGCGAAGCCGATCAAGGGCACTCGGCCCCGCGGCGGCGACGCCGCCGAGGATCGTGCCCTGGCCGACGAGCTGCGCGACAACCCGAAGGACCGCGCCGAGAACCTCATGATCGTGGACCTGCTCCGCAACGACCTCGACACGGTCTGCTCGGTGGGATCGGTCCACGTGCCGAAGCTGTTTGACGTCGAGACCTACGCGGCGGTGCACCAGCTCGTCTCCACGATCCGCGGCACGCTCGCCCCGGGCCGGTCGGCGGTCGACTGCATCCGCGCCGCGTTCCCCGGCGGGTCGATGACCGGTGCCCCCAAGGTCCGCACGATGGAGATCATCGACCGGCTCGAGCAGGGCCCCCGCGGCGTGTATTCCGGTGCGCTCGGGTGGTTCTCGCTGTCGGGCGCCAGCGACCTGTCCATCGTGATTCGAACCCTCGTAGCCAACGCCGGGCGGGTGACGTTCGGCGTCGGTGGCGCCATCATCGCCCTCTCCGATCCCGACGGGGAGTTCGAAGAGACCGTGGTCAAGTCGAGGGCGATGATGACCGCCCTGGCCGCGACCATCCGGCAGGAGGGTCCGAAGTGAGCGGCGCACCGACCATCGGGCGCGTCGTCGTCGCCGGCGGCTCGGGAGCGGTGGGATCACTGTTCGCCGAGCGGCTGCCCGAATCGGGCAACGAGGTCGTCATCGTCGACCTCGCCGCCCCCGGACCTACTCACGCTGCCACCCGCTTCGTGCTGGGCGACATCAGCGATCCCGGCGCGGAAGTGACGGACCTCGTCCGAGGGGCCGACGCCGTCCTGCTGTCCGTGCCGGAGCCGGTGGCACTGGTCGCCATCGACCGGATGGCTCCACAGCTGCGGCCCGACGCCCTCATCGTCGACACACTGTCGGTGAAGACGACGGTCGTCCCCGCCCTGCGCGCCGCCGTGATGACCGCCGGAGAGGCGCTGAGCCTCAACCCGATGTTCGCCCCCTCCCTGGGCTTCGCCGGCCACCCGGTGGCTTCAGTGGTGGTGCGCGACGGCCGGCGCGGGCGCGCCCTGCGCGGCTTGATCGAGCAGTGGGGTGCCCGTGTGGTGACCGTGACCGCCGACCAGCACGACCGGGTGGCGGCCGCTGCCCAGGCCCTCACGCATGCCGCGGTGATCGCCTTCGGCGCCGCACTTGCCGAGTTGGACGTCGACATCGCCGATCTGGACCGGATGGGTCCGCCGCCGCACACCGCGCTGTTGTCACTGCTGGCGCGCATCGCGTCAGGCGCACCGGAGGTGTACTGGGACGTCCAGGCGGCCAACCCGCACGCCCCGGCGGCTCGCCGAGCGCTGGCGCGCGGGGTGTCGCAGCTGACGGATGTCGTCGAGGACGGCGACCCAGCGGCGTTCGGCGACCTGCTCAACCGTCTCCGCGGGGTGCTCGGCCCCCTGCAGGGCGCCTACCGCGAACGCAGCGCACAAGCGCTGCGGGCCATGACCACCAATCTCACAAAGGAAACAGTCAAATGACGCTGTTGAACGACATCCAGACGCCGGTCGGCGCCCCCGTGAAGAGCCCGGAGAGCCGGCCCAACTGGGTCGCGTCCCGCGTCAGCAAGACCTCGGACTCGCTCGATCGGGCCTTCGCGGAAGGCCTGACCGGACATGTCATCACCGCGCGGGACGGCAAGCGGGTCCAGCTGGAGGACGGTAGCGAGGCCGTGGAGTTCGTCTCCTGCTCCTACCTCGGTCTGGAGTCGCACCCCGCCCTGATCGCCGCGGCGACAGAGGCGATGCGCATCTTCGGGCTCCACTTCTCCACGTCCCGCAACCGGGGACGGCCGCCCTACCTCGGCGAGCTGGAGGAGCTCCTCTCCCAGATGTACGGCGGCGCGCGGGTGGCCGCCTTCACCTCGGTCAGCAACGTCCACCTGGGCTTGCTGCCGCTGCTCGGCGCAGGCGCCCTGCCCAGCTATCCCGTGGCCGATGCCGGCGTCGCGTTTCTCGTCGAAAAGACGGCGCACGCCTCCATCCAGGTGATCCGCGGGGTGCTCGAGCAGATCGGGCCGACGCGGCGCTTCGACATGACCGATCCCGCAGCGCTGCCCGCGGCGGTCCGCGAGGCCGCGGCCACCGGTCGGACGCCGATCGTTCTGGTCGACGGCGTCGGCTCGATGGGCGGCCTGATCGACGTGGCTTCGATGCTGTCCATCCTCGAGCCGTTCGGTGGCCACCTGTACGTCGACGACGCCCACGGGGTCTCGATCGACGGCCCGCTCGGCGCCGGGTACGCGTTCGAAGCGCTCGGGGGGACGCTCCCTTCCAATGTGGTCCTGGCTGGCTCGCTGTCGAAGGCCTTCGGCGGCGCAGGCGGTTTCGCAGTCGTGCCGAGCAACGAAGACATGAGGGTGCTGCGGAAGTTCGCCAACCCGTTGGTGTTCGGGCATTCGATCATGCTTCCCATGCTGGCGGCGAACGTTGCCGCAGCCCGGTTGCACGTCGACGGCCAGGTGGCCGAGCTGCAGCAGCGGCTCTGGCGCAACGCCGCCGAATTCGACCGGCTGACAGCGGGATTGCTCGTCAACGCCGGACTGCGCTCGCCGGTCCGCGGCGCGCTGTTCGACACCGAGGAAGAGGGGTTCGCCGCCGCCCGCCGGTTGAAGCAGGCCGGTGTGCTGATCCTGCCCGCCTTCTACCCGACCGTCGCCAAGGGGACCGGCCTGATCCGCTTCGCCGTGTCCGCCCTGCATGAGCAGCGCGACCTCGAGACTGCCGCCCGTGCGCTCGGTCTCACCGCTTAACCCACTAACCACTCATCGATCAAGGAGTCCGAACATGTCTTTTTCCAAGTCCTTTGCCAACCGCGCAATACTGTCCCCCGACCAACGCTCCCGCCTGGCGGCGCTGCCCGACCTCGGCGGGGGCAACCTGCTGGCGTCGGCCATGGCCGTGCACCCCGATCCGAACATCCCGTTCATCCGTACGGGCCGGCCGGTGATCAACACCGCGGGGGAAGAGCAGACGGAGTTCACGCTCGCCCAGATCGACGCGCTCGCCCAGAGCTGGTCGGTCTGGTACCACCAGCAAGGCGTCGGTCCGCGTGATCGGGTCGCGCTCTACATGGCCGACACGTTCGCCTACACGATCCACCTGAATGCCCTCGCGCAGTTGGGCGCCATCGGAGTGCTGATCAACAGCAAGGCGTCGCCGGCGCTGGCACTCGGCCTGTGCGAGCGCACGACGCCGGTGGGCATTTACACCGACCGGTCGCGCCTTGCGGCGATCTCCGACGGAATCGGATCACTGGACGCGCTGCGTTGGGTTCAGCTGGCCGAGGACCTGCCCGCCCCGCCGCCAGCCGTGCTGCCCGACGCCTGGCGCTTCAAGCACGCAGCGGAGGACCCGGTGTCGATCATGCACTCGTCGGGGACGACGGGAATTCCGAAGGCGGTGACCCAGACCCACGCGTCCAGCGTCGCCGGACCGCGCTTCCGTCTGGACAACTACACGGAGCCCGCCCACGAGCGGATGATGACCGCGCAACCGCAGTCGCATCTCGGGTGCATCGTGTACACGGCCTACTCGATCCTCGCGGGCACGCCGCTCGTGGCGCTGTACGACCCGAGCGGTGAGGAGCTGGCGGCCGCCGTGCACCAGCACCAACCGAAGGGGGTCATGGCATTCGCTCACGCCTATGCCGAGTTGGCCGCGCTCGAAATACCAAGCGGCACAGTCGATTCGGTCGACTACTGGGTGAACATGGGAGACGCCATCCACGAGGCCCACATCGGGGCGATCCTGGCCAAGCGCAGCCCGGACGCGCCGGCCCCCACCTTCTATGACCGCTTCGGCACGACCGAGCTCGGCTGGGGTCTGGTGGTCCAGCCGCGGACGCTGTCGTCGGAACGCTCGGACCGGCGAGTCGGCAAGCCCGATCCCGTCGCCGAGGTCGCGGCGCTGCGGCCGGACGGCAGCCGGGCGCCGGTGGGCGAGGTGGGTTTCTTCGGGGCCAGGGGTCCGTCCATCACCGCCGGGTATTGGAACGACTCCGACACCACCTATCGCTCGAAGCTGGGCGGTTACTGGCTGACCGGCGACCTGGTCTACCAGGACGAGGACGGCAACTACTACGTGGTGGACCGGACGAAGGACGCCATCGAGACCGGCGAGGGCACCGGCTACTCGGTGCTCATGGAGGAGATGCTGCTCAGTGAGATCGGTGCCATCACAGACGTCGCCGTCGTCGCCGGCCGCCACGGCGACGAGATCGTTCCGGTGGCCATCGTCATTGTGGGTGGCATCACCGGTGATTCGCCGGCCGCGGCTCCACAGCTACTGGCCGAGGCCAACGAGGTAATGGAGAAGGCGGGCCATCCCCGCATCGCCGTGCTGGACGTCGCCGTCACCCCGGAGGACTTCCCGGTCGGCGTGACGGGCAAGGTGCTCAAGCGCGAACTGCGGGCCAGGTACAGCGATCTGGCGGAGAGCCCGCTCAAGGAGAACCGGGCCGTCGCCGCGTTCATGACCGGCCGGTTCGCCGGCGCATTCGCTCGATGATGGGGAACTGGCTGTCGACGTGGGTGCCCGAGCCCGGCGCACGTCGCCGCCTGGGCCTGGCCACCGGGATCTACAACATCGGCACGGGCATGTTCTTCACGGTGTCGGTGCTGTACTTCACCGAGGGTCTGGGACTGTCGGTCACCGAGGTTGGCCTATGGCTGGCCGTGGCCGGACTGATCGGCCTTTTCGCCGGTGTTCCGATGGGGCACCTGGCCGACCGCCGCGGCCCCCGGGGGGTCGCGGCCCTGAGCCTGGTGGTGCTGGCGTTGACGATGGCGGCCTATGTCTTCGTGACCAGCATCTGGATGTTCGTCGCGGTGACCGTGGTGGAGATGCTGGCGACCTCGGCATCGAGAGCGTCGCGCGGCGGGCTCATACGCCGCGTCGGAGGCGAGGGCGCGGCCGCCTACCGCTCCCAGCTCCGGGCCATCGAGAACGCCGGCGTCGGCGTCGGTGCCGTCGTCGGCGGGTTGGCGCTGACACTGGACACCCTGGCCGCGTATCAGGTGCTGTTCCTCGTGAACGCCGCGACCTTCCTGATCGGCGCATGGGTGTGCGCCATGCTCCCGCGCTTCGCGCCGATGCCGGCTCCGCCGGGTACGCGGCGCTGGGTGGCGCTGCGGGATCGACCGTTCATCGCGTACACGGTCCTCAACGGGGTGATGAGTCTGCAGTACGCGGTCATCACATTCGCCCTCCCGCTCTGGATCGCGACGGAGACGAACGCCCCGCGCTGGATGGTCGGCGCCGTGTTGCTCGTCAACACGCTCGGGGTCGTGGCGCTGCAGGTCTGGGTCGGCGGGAAGGTAAAGACCGTCCGCCAGGGCGCCGCCGCCATGCGCGTCGCGGGGTTGGTCTTCCTGGTCGCCTGCGTGGGCGTGGCGGTGGCCTCCGACCTGCCGGCGTGGGCCGCGGCCGCGGTCTTGCTGGCGGCGGTGGCTGTCCACTCGGTGGGCGAGATGTGCCACGCGGCTGCCGTGTTCGCGCTGAGTTTCGAGCTGGCGCCGGCCCACGCGCAGAGCGAGTACGTGGGCCTGCAGGACATGGGCCTCGGCGCCGCGTTTGCGGTGGCGCCCGCGGTGCTCGGCGCCCTCTGCCTGGGGATAGGGCAGGCCGGCTGGTTGCTGCTCGGCGGGCTGCTCACCGCGGCCGGTATGGCGACCGTGCCCATCGTTCGGTGGGCGATCCGAAGCCGGCCCTTCCCCCTCGCGTCGGACCGGGTTCCCGTCCTGGGCGCCGAGCCGTCCACCCGGGAAGTCACCGTCGCCCCGATCGCGGTCGGCCCACTGGCCCGCCGACAGCCGCAACTCCCGCAGACCGTCCGGATCCACAGGCAACTCGAATACGTTGTCCTCGATGACAATTCGCGATTCACCCTGGACCGGGATTGCGTGGTGGGACGGGACCCGCACGATTGCGACGCCGCTCGGCGTGGACTGCGTCCCATCCGGATCGACGCCCGCGCCGACGGGATGTCCCGAGCCCATTTGGAGATCCGCCGCGTCGACGGCCGGGTGTTCATCATTGACCGCCAGTCGACGTACGGTGTCGCCATCCGACCGGCCGGGCAGACGCGCTGGATCCGGATCGCGCCGTGGAAGCCGATCGTTTGGCTGCCAGGGATGTCCGTGCGGATCGGCAGCCGGATCCTGCGGCTGGAAGCAGCAGGTCAGCGTCCGACAGTCTGGAAGGAGCCGATCGTCCCGATCACGGTCAGGACGGCGAAGCCCGCGAACAACCAGCGGGCTGCGGCCAGCTCACCGCCGAGTGAGTCGTCGACCGTACGCATGAACCAGGCGGACATATTCGGCCACGCCATGGCGAGGCGCTCGGCGATGCGTGCGCTGCCCAGCGAAGCGGAGACGATTTTCGCGATGGTCCTGCCGATAGCGAGCGCGGCGCCAAGGAAACCCGGTCGCGTCGCGGCCACGTCAGGAAGAGACCGAGCATGAACGAGCGTCATCGAGCAGCCAGGCCTCGCGCCTTCATTCTGACCGGCGCCCTGCCCGTGGTCTGCCGGGATTCCATCTATATCGACGACCTGCGTAGACGGGACCTGAAGGTCCTGGTGATCACCCCGGCGGACTTCCACCGCTATGCGGAAACCCATTGTGACGACCCCGCCCACCCGGCTTCCGCGATCGACGAGGTCGCCTTCGTCGACGGGTCGGTCGAGAGCGAGGGCTCCTTCCTTCCCGGAGTCATCGAGCACGCCGAACGCTGGCGGGCGCAGTACGACGTTGTCGGCATCTATGCCGTTGGCGAGACGCTGGTCGAGCCGACCGGCCTGGTCGCCGACTACTTCGACCTCCCCTTCCCGGGATTGCGGGCGGCGCGCGCCTGCCGGAGCAAGTACCTCCAGCGCTGGTACCTGCCCGATCTCAGCCCGGCATCCGTGCTGATCCCACCCGGGGCGCGCGGGTCCGTGGACCACGGGCCCATCCGGTTCCCCGCGGTGATCAAACCGGCCACGAGGCACTCGAGTCAGGGTGTCCAGACGGTGCACGACCGCGCCGAGTTGGCCGCGCAGCTGCACGACTATCCGGCGCAGGAGACCATCCTGGTGGAGCAGAAGATCACGGGTCAGGAGTACTCGATCGAGAGCCTGATCCAGGACGGCAAGGCCCTGTACGCCTCGGTCACGCGCAAGGAGACGACGGACGTCGACTCCCAGTATTTTGTCGAGATGGCCCACACCGTGCCCGCCGCTCGGGGCGAGGAGTGGGACGCGGTGCAGCGGGCCAACGACGCGATGCTCGACCGGCTTGGCGTCGAGAACGGCATCACGCACGCCGAGTGGCGGATCGACGAGCGGGGGGAGGCCCGCCTCATAGAAGTCGCCGCCCGGACTCCCGGAGACGGGATCATGGTGCTGTACCGACTCGCGACGGGCCGGCGGATGGAGCCCGAGATCCTGCGGATCGCTCTCGGCGAGCCCGCCGACTATCCCGCAGCCCGGCGCTACGCACGCCAGGTGTACGTCGGCCACCGGCCCGGAATTCTCGACGACGTGTTGGTCGACTGGCCCGGGGTCGAGGCGCGATGGGTCAACGACGGCATCCCTGGCCCGACATCCCCGCTCTCCCTGCCGATGACCCGCCGGCGCTGCGCGCCGTCCTCGTCTATGAGGCCCGCGGCACGGAGCTGGGCCCCATCCGCAGCTCCGACGACCGGGCCGTGACCTTCTTCATCGACGCCCCCACGATCGCCGAGCTGGACGAGATCGAGGAGCGCGTCCGCCGGGCCGTGACGATCCACACGACACCAGCCTGAACCCGAAGCGGCGAACACCAAACGTGAATTCGCTTGTGCCGGAGGCTGATCCGGCGCAGTCGTACTGGGCGCGCAGTGCGCCGAATCAGTCCGGTGCTTACCCCGGGGATAGGAAGACCTTTCCCGTCGACAGGTGGAATCTGGCATCGCGGCGATTACGCCGGCTCGACTAATTCACGACCATTTCAGTCATGACCACGTTCGCACACAACACGGTCCTGAACCCCGGATCTGCGGGCCAAGGTCGCCTAACCGGATCGGAAACATCATGACCAAATCAGACACTCTGCTCGTTTTCGACGAGACCGTTGCACCGGCCGGCGTCGAGGGATGGTTACGGCACCTGGAATCCGCAGGCGCATCATTCGAGATGTACCGACTGGGCGGCACTCTCGTCCTCTCGGTATCCGATATGGACCTCATTCACCAGGCGGGGCCGAAGCTTCCTGCGCCGAGCCACCAACTGCTCAGGAACACCGAGGTCTGGATGGGACGCAGGGAACTGCGCCCTGGCGGGACCGAGGTCTCGTTGGGGCCGACCACGATCGGCGACGGTTCCGTCGCGGTGATCGCCGGACCGTGTGCGGTCGAATCGCAGGAGCAGACGATGGCCACCGCGGCCGTCGTCACCGAACACGGCGCCGTCGGCCTGCGGGGCGGCGTTTTCAAACCGCGCACCTCCCCGCATTCCTTCCAGGGCCTGCAGTGGGACGGCCTTGACCTGCTGGCCGAGGCCAGGGAGCGCACCGGCCTGCCCGTTGTCACCGAGGTGATCGACCCCGAGCACGTCAAGCGGCTGGGCGCCGTGGTCGACGGGTTCCAGATCGGGGCCAGAAACATGCAGAACTTCGCGCTGCTGACCGCGGTGGGCCAGAGCGGGCTTCCGGTCGTGCTCAAGCGCGGTTTCGGCTGCACCGTGGAGGAGACCGTCGCCGCCGCCGAATATCTGCTCCTGGAGGGCAATGACCAGGTGGTGCTGTGCGAGCGGGGTATCCGCACGTTCGAGCCGTCGGCGCGCTTCACGCTGGACCTGACCGCGGTCGCGCTGTGGAAGCAGCGCACCCACCTGCCGGTCATGGTGGATCCCAGCCATTCCGGTGGCCGCCCAGAACTGGTGGAACCGCTGTCGCTGGCCGCGGTCGCGGCCGGCGCGGACGCACTGATCATCGATGTCCACGTCGCGCCGGAGCAGGCGTTGTGCGACGGCAACCAGGCGCTGCGCCCACAACAATTCGCCGATCTGATGGCCCGACTCGCTCCGCTGGCGGCCGGTCTCGGCCGCCGCATGAGCACCGTCGGATAGGTCGGGGCCACGATGTTCACTGAGAAGCTGCAGCTGGCGATCGTTGGGCTCGGCCCACGCGGCTTGTCGGTCGCCGAACGCCTCTGCGCCAACGCCGACTCGCTCTTGCCGAAGGGGCGGGAACTCGTCATCCACCTCGTCGACCCGCACCTGTCCGAGGGCGGCCAGGTGTGGCGAAGCACGCAGGACCGGGTGCTGTTGATGAACACGGTGGCCTGCCAGGTGACCATGTTCGTCGACGACACCGTCGACTGTGCGGGGCCGGTGGTGAGCGGGCCGAGCCTCTACGAGTGGGCCCGCTCGATCGCCTTGGTCGGCAGCCCGAAGGTGCCGGAAGCCGTTCGAGCCGAAGCCGCCACGCTCGGGCCGGACGACTATCCGTCGCGGGCGTTCTACGGCAGCTATCTGCAGTGGACGCGACGACCGCATCATGCGGACGGCGCCGCCTGCCGTCAGCTTCACGTTGCACCAGGCGAGCGCAGTCGACGTTCGTGACACCCAGGGTGGCTTGCAGGAAGTCGTACTGGACACCGGGGAGACCATCGGCGACCTGCAGGCCGTGGTGCTCGCGCTCGGTCACATGCCGCATCATCTCGGCGAGTCCGAGGCGGCCATGAGCCAGTTGGCGCACCGGCAGGGCCTGCGGTATATCGCACCGAGCAACCCGGCCGACGTGCCGCTGGACGCCATACCCGCGGGCGAATCGGTGATCCTGCGCGGCATGGGCCTCAACTTCTTCGACTACATGGCGCTGTTGACCATTGGCCGCGGCGGCACGTTCGTGCGCGAGTCCGACGACACGTTGAGCTACCTTCCGTCGGGGCGGGAACCTCGCCTGGTTGCGGGCTCCCGGCGCGGAGTGCCGTATCACGCCCGCGGCAAGAACCAGAAGGGACCGTTCGGCCGGCACGAGCCGCGGTACATGACCGCTGAGGTGATCGAGCGGATGAGGGCCCGCGCCGACGCGGGGGCGCCGGCGGACTTCCGTCGAGACATCTGGCCGATGATCGACCGGGAGGTCCGCACGGTGTACTACGCGACCCTGGTGCGGGAGCGTCGATGCGCCTGCGATGCCGCGGAATTCACCACCCTGTTCGCCGACGGCGGAGCCCGCGACGGCGCCGATCTCCGGTGACCCCCTGGCCGTCGAGGAGAGCGACGCCCAACGCAGTGTGCTCGCCAAGTTCGATATCGATCCCGACCGGGCCTGGGACTGGCGGAAGATCGCGACACCGTTCACCGACGACGACCTCTCCTCGACCCAACGGTTCCGCAGCTGGCTGCGGTCGTATCTGGACGCTGAAGTCCAGGAGGCCGGCAAGGGGAACGTGACCGGCCCGCGCAAGGCCGCCCTGGATGTCCTGCGCGACCTGCGCAACGAGATCCGGTTGCTCGTGGACCATGGTGGCCTGTCCGGCGACTCCTATCGCGACGAATTGCAGCGCTGGTACATGCCGTTGAACGCCCACCTGTCGATCGGGCCGCCGGCCGAACGCATCGAGCAGTTCGGCGCCCTCATGGATGCCGGTGTGCTCGAGGTGCTGGGCCCGGATCTGCGCGTCGACTGCTCGGACGGACGCTTCGTCGCGCACTCCGGTGCCTGTCCGGACCTCACCGTGCGGGCCGACACGCTGATCGAAGCGCGCCTGCCGGAAACCGACCTGCACCGGACGACCGACCCGCTGCTGCGCACGCTGCTTGACCGTGGCGAGTGCCAGCCGTACCGCATCCCGATCCGCGGCGGTGGTCACTACGTCTCAGGCGGTGTGGCTGTCACCCGGCGTCCCTACCGGCTTCTCGACGCTGCCGATCGCCCGCACCCGCGGCGCTTCGCGTTCGGCGTGCCGACCGAGACGGTGCACTGGGTGACCGCATCGGGCATCCGTCCCGGTGTCAATTCCGTGATCCTCGGCGATGCGGACGCCATCGCCCGGTCCTGCCTCTCCTCCGCGGCGGAGCACCGGCGCCCGCTGCCGCTCGACGTCGATCGCGGCGACCTGACCAAGATGTCAGCATGACGGACTACGGAATTCTGGCGCCCGCGTGGGCGGCGACGGGAGCGGCTGAACTCGTCGACGACGACGCGTTGCTGACAGCCATGCTCGCCACGGAAGTGGCGTTGGCCGAGGCGCAGGCCGAGTTAGGCGTGATTCCCGCGGGCGCGGCGGCGGCCATCAAGGTAGCCGCCGTGCCCGCTCACATCGACCTTGCGGCGGTGGCTGCAGGGGTGCGGGAGACGGCCAACCCCGTCGTGGCGTTCGTCGAGCAGCTCACCGCGGCGGTCCGCGCCGTCGACGCGGAGGCCGCCGAGTACGTGCACCGCGGTAGCACCAGCCAGGACATCCTGGACACGGCGCTGACGTTGCTGTGCGCGGCGGCGCTGGACCGCATCGGAGACGACCTGCTGGCGTGCGCCGAAAGCCTTGCCGGACATGCCAATCGACACCGGGACACACCTATGGCCGGACGCACCCTGACCCAGCACGCCGTGCCGGTCACCTTTGGGCTGAAGGCGGCCACCTGGCTGCAGCTGGTGCTCGACGCCGTGGAGCGGGTTCGGCGGACCCGCGCGGCGCTGCCGGTCTCGCTGGGCGGCGCGGCGGGCACGCTTGCGGCGTACCACCAGTACGCGATGGACACGGCCGATCCGGTTGGCGCGACGCTGCGTTTGCCGGCGTTGGTGGCCCGTCGTCTCGGGCTGGCCGAGCCGACCCTGCCCTGGCACGGAGTTCGCACACCGCTGGCCGACGTCGCCGCGAGCCTGATGGTCACCACCGGAGCGCTCGGCAAGATGGCCGCCGACGTCCTGGTGCTCACCCGGACCGAGATCGGGGAGGTCACCGAGGAGCAGGCGCCGGGCCGGGGGGCGTCCTCGGCCATGCCGCAGAAGCACAACCCCGTGTTCTCGACGCTCGTCGCGACCGCGGCCCGGCAGCTGCCACCGATCGCCCTCGTGCTGTTCGGTTCCATGGCCTCCGAGGACGAGCGGTCTTCGGGTGGGTGGCATGCCGAGTGGCAACCGCTGCGGGAGTGCTTGCGCATCGGTGCCGGTGCCGCCGCCAATGCCGCCCGCCTCGCGGCAACGCTTCGGGTCTCACCCGAGGCGATGGCGGCGAACCTGCGGCTGACCCGCGGCGCCATCGTCTCCGAGCGCGTCAACGTGGTTCTGGCGCCGTTGCTCGGCAAGGCCAAAGCCAAACGCCTGCTGGCCGAGGTGACCGCCGCCGCCGAGCGCGACGGTGCCGATCTCGCCGACCTGCTCGCCGTCGCGCTGGAGCAGGCCGGGGTTGCCGTCCCCGACGTGCCCGGGCTGTTCGATCCGTCCGGCTACACCGGGATGTCCGGTCCGCTGGTCGACCGGGCGCTCGAGCGTTTCGAAACCTTCTGAAGGAGAGTTCTTAGCGCGCTCACTTTTCGTGACTGCCGCCCTCGCGCAGCATGGCGAGGGTGACAGCCCCGCGGCGGATGGCCTCATTGGCCAACCGGACCCGCCGATCTCCCTCTGTGGGAATCGCGAACTTGTCGTACAGGTTTTGCAGATGCTGTTTGACGGCCGCCTCCGTAACGAACAGCTCGCCGGCCATCCGCCGAACCGATGCAGGCTCAGGAAACGGATCGTCGGAAACCAAAGGGCGACACAAAACCTCGAGGACATCGAGTTCACGCCGGGTCAGGCGCGGCGGAGGCTGGACCGGCTCAACAGAGACCGTCGCTTCACTGAACGTTCCTTCATCGGCCTGCTTCACCTCCCAGAAGACCAACCGTGAATTACCGACGCGCAGTTCATCTCCCGAACGCAGAACCCGTTCGGCAGAGATCTTTTCCCCGTTGATGTAGGTGCCGTTGCGGCTACCCACATCCCGGACCGACCACGCGGACCCAAGGCTCTCCAAGACCGCATGGAAGCGAGAGACCGTCGAGTCGTTCTTGAGCACCACGACATTGGATGAGGCCTTGCCGACGGTCACGCGCTGGCCGCTCAGGGTGATCAGCTCGCGCCCTGACGGTGTCCGGATCTCTAGGTGGGACGACATGTAGACCTCCTATCAGGCCAATTCTCACCCGGCGAGTCTTACCTTGTGCGGGAACCAACCGGAACCCATTCGGGTCGGGCTGCGCGGGCTTGCTCAGCGGATAGGAAACCCTTCCCTTTCAGGCGGGGAATCTGGCTTCCCGACGATTACGAAATCACCGCCAGATCACCACTATTTCCCACATGACCACGTACTTGGACGAGGCGACGACGCGCTACCGCCCTGCCCGGACCGGCGACACCCTCCCGGCCGGTGCGATGCCGCTCGCGCAGACGCCCCCCACGTTCCGCAGCCGGTTCCAGGCGCGCGGCGACCAGCACCGGCCTGACCCGCGCCGCGACTCGCATGGACCGAACACTCGCCAGGATCGGCATCGACCTCACCCCGGCACCGACTGGCATCGACCCGACCCGCGCCGACTCGATCCACACCGCACCGCCGTGTTGCCGACCCGCCGCATCGAGATGCTGCGCGAGCCCGTGACGGAGCGGCTTGTCCTGCGTGATGTGGCCGTCCTGGATGGGCCGGTCACAGAGCGGCTCGTCCAAACCGACGCGGAGGGGCTGGTCGCGCCGCCGACTGACGACGAGGTCTACTCCTACCTCGGGCCGCAGATGCGATGGGTGCAGATCCTGTTGATGGCCGCCTACGTGCTGGCGGGGTGGAGTCTGCTGCAGTTCGCACTTGCTTCCGTCAAGATTCTGTGGCCCATGCTGATCGTGCTGGGGCTCAACGTGATTGGCACCGCGCTTTCGGCACTGAGCAGCTTCAACACCAGGCGCGTGTCCGCGAAGACACACCGCGCGCTTGTCGAGGGCTGGACGGGGCCGGCATCGAATATCGACGTTTATCTTCCCACGTACGGAGAGGACCTGGCGGTCCTGCGCAACACCTACACCCATGTCAGGGCGATGGAATGGGCGGGCAGGATCGACGTGCACGTCCTCGACGACGGTGACCGCAGCGAGGTCCGGGACCTGGCCGCACAGTTCGGGTTCCACTACACCGTGCGCCCGAATCGTGGGTACCTGAAGAAGGCCGGCAACCTTCAGTACGCGCTCGAGCGCACCTCTGGCGACTACATCGTCATTCTGGACGCCGACTTTTGCCCGCGGCCCGATTTCCTGCGGCACCTGGTGCCCTATATGGATGACCCGGCCGTCGGTATCGTGCAAAGCCCGCAGTACTTCGACAGCGGCGAGAATCTGAACTGGATTCAGCGCACTGCCGGCGCGACCCAAGAGTTGTTCTACCGCTGGATCCTGCCGTCGCGGGACCGATTCAACGCCGCGATCTGCGTCGGCACATGCGCGCTGTACCGGCGCGAAGCCCTCGCGGCTGTAGGCGGATTCGCCCAGATCGAACACAGTGAAGACATTCACACCGGGTTGTGGTTGATGCAGGCCGGCTACCAGACCCGCTACGTGCCTGCCGTGGTCGCCAACGGGTTGTGCCCATCGGATATGCCCGGATTCCTCAATCAGCAGTACCGGTGGTGCAATGGCTCGCTGGTCAAGCTGCACAACGAGAACCTCTCCGGCTCCAAGGTGAAAATGACGCTGCGGCAACGGCTCTGCTTCTGGGCAGGCTTGTTCTACTACATCACCACCGCCGTCAACGTCGTCGCGCTCTACCTGCCCGGTCTGATCATGGCCGCGTTCTTCCCGGACCAAGTCCAGCCCGCACAATTCGTGCCGTTCCTCGTCGGCCTTTGGGTGTATCTGGTTGTGATTCCGGTGGTTTCCAAGAGCCGCTGGCGGTTTGAGGTACTGCGTCTGCAGATGGCCTACAGCTACGCCCACCTCGTCGCGATCGTGCACAAGCTGCGGGGCCGCTCGGCGGGCTGGGTTCCCACCGGCGCGGTGGGTCGCTCCAATCCCCTGGCCCGCAGCATCGCCCGGGTGGGCGCGACCGCGATCGTGCTGTCGCTGGTGCCCTTCTGGGGCGTGGTCCTCTACGACATCCATGCCTATGGGGTGCGCCAGTTCTGGCTGATGGCGATGTTCGTGGGCCTTTACACGTATCTCGCGCTACCGTTGCTCGGCGAGTTCCTCAAGATCCTGTGGCCGTCGCTCGGCAAGCTCATCGGATCCCAGCCACCGAGCGCTTCTGCGGCGCCAACCAAAGAAGCCCCAGCACCAAGGCGGGGCAATCCACACCGGATCTCGGTCTATGAGGCGGTGTGCTACACGCTGGCGCTGGTGCTGGCCGCTGCGATCGCGTCCGGGTGGTTCGACCTGATGATCCCCTGGAGCGCCTGAGATGACGACCACGGCAGCTTCCACGCATAGGGCTTGACGGTGAACGTAGACGTCATGCTCGCTATGCGTAAGCAACGCCGGCACCGCAGATCGGCGTGGACGAGCGAAACCAGTGCCAACAACCACGCAAAGCGCCCCGACGCCAGGGGCGACGAGCGAGCCGGGCACATGCCGGCGGCAGGGCTGACGACCTATGCACCGACACCACCTAGGTAACAGTCCCGCACACCTCGAGCCGTCACAGATGAGACCCTTGCGATCGTCGCGATTGGCTGCGCATGCGGCGGCGAGGTTGTCGTTGCGGTCCTGCGGGTCTCGCGCGGTTGGCTTCGTGGATCCAGCGGACCCGGCCGCTTGCCGGGCGGATAGGAAACCCTTCCCTTTCAGCACGGAATCTGGCTTGCCGGCGATTACGGATGCACTTCGAAATCGCGACCATTTCCTGGTGACTATCTACTGGGATGAACCGACCACGAGGCTGACGATCGACGCGGCCCAGGCCGAGACCATGCGGCTGGCGCCGCTGACCCGCACCACCCGTCGGCCAGTACCAGCACACCACCGCATCGGCCGGGATCCGGCAACCGTTGTGATCCCGACCGTGGCCCCGACTGTGGCCCCGACACCGCCGGCCAAGACCAAGACGCCGCAGCCGCCCAAGACCAAGACCACGACCCCCAAATCGGGAAACAGCTTCTTCCTCGACGTCGAAGGCCTGCGAGGCATCGCCGTCGCGCTGGTCGTGCTGTTTCACGCGGGTGTGCCACACCTGGCGGGCGGCTTTGTTGGCGTCGACGTGTTCTTCGTCATCTCCGGCTTCCTGATCACCGGTCTGCTGCTGCGCGAGTACGAACGCAACGGGCGGGTATCGTTTCGGGCCTTCTACGCGCGGCGCGCACGCCGCATCATTCCCCCGGCGGCCGTGACCATCGTCGCGACGGCGGTCGCCGTCTGGTTCCTGATGCCGCTGCTGTCGGTCTTCCGTCAGGCCGTCGACCTGCTGGCCGCGGCGGCGAACATAGCCAACTGGCGCTTTATCGCCGCGGGCCAGGATTATCTGGCCGGGGCGTCGGACGACAGTGTTGCCACGCACTTCTGGTCGCTGTCCATCGAGGAGCAGTTCTACTTCGTCTGGCCCCTTCTGCTGGTCGCATTGGCCGTGCTGGCAAGGCGCCTGCCGTGGTCCACCCGCATGGTCGTGGGCTGCGGAATCGTCGTGGTCACCGCAGCGTCGCTGTTCGCCTCGCTGCTGTTTACAGCCAGCGACCCCGTGCTGTCCTACATGGCGACATACACGCGCGCGTGGCAATTCGGCGTCGGTGCCATCGTCGCAGTTGCGGGACCCCTGCTCACCGGACTGATCACGAATCTGCGCGTGCGAGTGGCGATGTGGGTGCTCGGCTGGGCGGGACTGGCGGCCGTGCTGGTGACGACCGTGACCTACGACCACACCACGCCCTATCCGGGCTCGGCCGCGTTGGTGCCGACGCTCGGTGCAGGCGCGATCATCGTGGCCGGACAGGTGGCCGCCAACACCAGGCCCTCCGTCGGATGGTTTCTCTCCGCCGGCTGGTTGCGGTGGCTGGGCAAGGTCTCCTACGGCTGGTACCTGTGGCACTGGCCCGCACTGGTGCTGTTCAAGAGCTACACGGACATCACCAGCTGGCCAGTGCTGGTGGGCGTGATGATGGGAGCGCTGCTGTTGGCATGGGCTTCCACAGCACTGCTGGAGCGGCCGATCATGTCGTCGGCCGAACTGAAACGCAATCTGCAGGCCTCCTTGTCGGTGGGTGTGACCGGCACCGTTGTGGCCGCCGCCATCGCAATGGGCATCGGCGTGATGGCGGTCAACAAGGCCAGCGGGGTGAGCGCGTCCGGCGCACCGGTGAGCTTCGAATCGGTTTTCGGTGCCGGCAACGGTGCGACGTCGGGACCGGTAACCCCCAACCCGTTCAAGGCGTTCGACGACCGGCCCGAGCGCGACGAGTGCCTGGTTCCACTGGGCGAGCGCGAAACACCGAGCACCTGCGTGGAGGGCCCGGCCGACGGCGTGCAAGCGGTGCTGTTCGGCGACAGCCACGCACAGCAGTGGCTACCCGTGATGCAGTCCATCGCCCGCGAAAACAATTGGCAGCTCCACCAATTCACCAAAGCGGCGTGCCCGGTGGCCTCGCTGCAGCCCAGGGACGGCCGCACCGACCCCTTCACGAAACCGGACTGCCTCGGCTGGCGTGAGGACAGCATCAAGGCGATCCTCGAGCTGAAACCCGAATACATCGTGATCGGGTCGCTGTCCACGTACGTGCCCGACTACCAGGAGTTCAAGACCGCCTGGGATGAATCGCTGAACCAACTGCGCACGACGGGCGCGCAGCTGATCTACTTCCGGGATACGCCGTACCCGAACACCAACATCCCCGAATGCGTCTCCGGCGCCGAGGACGACTGGTCCAAGTGCGACTTCGACCTGAACAACGCCCCCCGAACCGAACCCATTGTGACCGACCAGGTTCGAGGCGAAAACCTCGACATCCCGGTGCTGGACGTCAACGCATATCTGTGTGAAGCGACCGCCTGCCGTGCAGTGCGCAACGGCACGTTGCTTTACCGCGACGACTCCCACCTGACGGCGACGGCGGTGAAGGCCCTGCTGCCAGCCGTCCAGGCACAGATCCGTGAGAAGGGCATCGCCCTGAGCGGCCGCTGACGTTGCAGGGCAATCACCGCAGCGTCCCGTAGGGTGTCTCTGGCGAACACATCACGGCCTGGAGGTGTCGGTGCCCAACGGATCGGCCGGCCTCAGGGTTTCACGTCGCAGCGTGCTCGCGTCGATCCCACTGGCGGCGTTCACGGTGATGGCCGCAGGCGGGTGCGAGAGGAACCAGCCGGGTACAACCGAACCGCCGCGCACCCAATCACGGTTGTTCGGGCTGGCGGCAACCGGCGTCGACGACGCGACGGTGCAGCGGTCACAGGCCGCCACGCAGCAATTGGGCAAGCACTTGGATGTACTGACCGTCTATGACTCGTTCTTCTGGGAAAAGCCGCTGCCCACCGCGTTTCTGGACGTGGCCGCGGCCGCAGGCTGCACACCGGAGTTGACGTGGGAACCCTGGCAGCCCGGCGCGGGCAAGCACCAGCCCGCGTACACGGCCGCAGAGATCGCAGGCGGTCGCTACGACTCCTATGTGAGGAGTTGGGCCCAAGACGCCGCCGCGTACGACCGGCGGTTCGTGCTCAGATTCGCACACGAAATGAACGGCGACTGGTACCCGTGGTCGGTGGGAGCGCCGGGCGGCTCGCCGGAGGACTACGTCGCGGCCTACCGCAGAGTGCGCGGCATATTCGACGACGCGGGCGCCACACGCGTGGAGTGGGTGTGGTGCCCGAACGTCATCATCAGCGGCAACGTCGAGGCGATTTCGCGGTGCTATCCCGGCGACGAGTTCGTCGACATCGTCGGCATTGACGGATACAACTTCGGCGACCGACTAGGCCATCAATGGGTCCAGCCCGCTGAACTCTTCGCCAACACGATGGCACTTGTCACCCAGCTCGCGCCGGGAAAACCGGTGTGGATCAACGAGGTCGGCTGCGCCGACAGCGGCGGCGACAAGGCGAGCTGGATCTCGGATTTCTTTACTTGGCTCGTCGGCACCGAAGTTCGCGGGCTGATCTGGTTCGAGGTCGACGGGCGCCCGGATGAGCCCGACTGGCGCCTCACGAGCTCGGCCGCAACCACCGCCGCCGCCAAATCCGCACTGGCGTCCTGGTAGCCGTCAGCCATCGAAATCAACTCAGCGAGAGTCGGATATATGACGGGATTCTGAGGGGGCAATTTGCGTCATATTCCCGACTCTCGGCGCGCGCGCCCCCGCAGCACTGCAGGCTAATCCCTAGCAGTTGCCGACAGCGGGGACGCCCGCGAACCGATCGGTGATCCATTGGCCCAGCAGCGCACCAGGATCCAGTTCGTGACCTTGGCCTTCCATGCGGATCCGCAGAACGGTGTCGCGAAGCGCGCAGGCCCGGCCCATGGCGACCTCCGTCCATTCCGGGGGAACGGTCTGATCGGATCCGCCGTAGATTGCCAGCAGTGGGATTTTCGTCGGCTGCTGCGGCAGCGCATAGGAGGCGAGCCGTTGCCTCAGCCGGTCGGCGGCAGCCGCCGACGACGGCTTGGCGTCCGAGCCCGTGAACTTGCCGGCAAGGGCCTCCTTGCCTTGGGAGGCCGGCGGCCGGCAGGCGAGCAGGGTCGCTTCGTCGTCACGCAGAACGCCATGCAGGTAATCGTTCGGATCGATTGATTTGTCGACCGTGGCCAAACCCTCGATCACGTTCGGGTACAAGAACATCTGGTCGACGGTCAACGTCGACGTTTCGGCCCGCTGAACCAGTCCAGACATGTCCAGGGTGGGAACCAGCGCCGCCGCGCCGAGCAGATCGGTGCCCTGCCCGTAGGCCGAAAAATATTCAGCAGCCGCCCAGGCAGTCTCGCCGCCCTGCGACGACCCCAATGCCACCCAGCGCGACGACAGCTCCGGCACCACCGTGCGTGCGGCTCGCACCGCATCGATGAGGTTGAACGCGGCCGACTTTGGCTCGAGATAAGCATGTGACGTGGGCGCACCCGGATCTGACGCGCCGAGCTTGCCCAGTCCCGCGTAGTCGGTGTACGCCACCGCGTAGCCGAGATTGAGTTGGATCGCCACCGAAGTGATGTCGCCGAGCAGTTTGGAGTCCCCGGTTGGCGCACAGTCGGTGGTCACCCCAACGGTTCC
The DNA here is from genome assembly GCA_963765155.1 of uncultured Actinomycetota bacterium. GTDB lineage: Bacteria > Actinomycetota > Actinomycetes > Mycobacteriales > Mycobacteriaceae > Mycobacterium. The sequence continues at coordinate 218,344 of CAVXVJ010000020.1, read as the reverse complement.
ATGGGCGTAGCCGATGACGGGCCAACCTCCTGGCGGTGGGGCGCCCGGCGGCGTGAATACCGCGCCGGACACCACGGTGGGCGAACCAGTAACGCCGGATATCGATCGGTAGACCATCGTGTGTGCCTGTGAGCCGGCGGGCAGCTCGCTCAAATCAAACGGCGGCTGGTCTGACGAGCTCACCAGGGTGCCACGCGTGCCCCAGTCGCCGGCAGCGACGGTCGGCATCTGCCGGGAGTAGTTCAATTCTTCGGGCTCCGGGCTGGGTGGGGGGACGGGCCCGGGCTGCGACGTGGTGCACGCAGCGACCAGCATGCACGCCAGCGCGCCACTCAGCCGCAATGCGATCTTCGAGATCATGTGCGTCCCCTTAAATCCCTGAGCACGAGGATGGCACAGGCGGCAGCCCTCAGCGACGGCTTTGCGGCCGCTTGTATTCTCTCCCGCTTGGCATCATGGAGCCGACGCACCCGAATGGCGCATCGACGTTCCTGTCCACACGGTGGTGCCAGGCCCCACTCGGGCCCTTCTGCCGCTCCGGTCACGTGCACACCGCAGTCCCGGACGGCCGGTCAGTAGTCAGACCTTCCGCCAGGCCGCGATGCCAATACAGATGGCGGGGTTAGCGCGGTCCGGACTCAAGGCATTCGATCGAATTGGCCGCCGATAGGCATACCTCGTAGTCGGGGTAGTAGTTACCCGCGTACTGCGGTTTGGGGTAATTGGGCATGTGGTGTGGTTGTTCCGGCGGAATATCTGGCATACATTCGCCGAAGAGATTACATTCGTCCGGCATTGCCGACGCGACGCCAGACGAGCTCGCCAGAAGTGCAAAAACCGCTGCAGCAGAGCCAATTCCGGCAACGGCAAGGCGCTGCAACATCGCTTTACTGGACACACTAACTCCTCTGTTTTCGTACGGTTTGCTTCCCAAACCGCCTCGGCTGCCGGGTATTTGGGTTGCCCGGCATTGCACATGATTGCCGATCAGACCAGCGTCCGGAATCGTTGGAAGGTTAGAGTCCGCCCCTCGACCGGGAAGGCTTTCCTATCCGTCGGGTAAGGATGCCAGCCGTGTGGTTGGACGGTGCTGTCGACTCCATGCGGGTTACCCCATGGACAGAAAAGCCTTCCCCTTTAGGAGCGGGAATCTGGCTTTCCGACGATTACGAAAGCACTTCTGGAGCACGACTATTGGTCTCGTGACTACGTACTTGCAGCACGAGCGTCTGATAATCACGGAACACCAGGCTCGCTCACTCACCAAGATCGCGCTCAGGGACGCCGGCGTGCCGGCCGCCGAGGCCGCGAATGTGGCCGACGCCCTTGTGGACGCCTCATTCCGCGGTATCGACACCCACGGCTTGCGGTTGCTCCCACAGTATTTGGACGAACTCGCGACTGGAGTCGCAAGTGCGTCAGCCCGTATCCGCGTGATCCGCGACCGTGTCGCGGAACTACTCATCGACGCCGACGGTGCGGTCGGCGACCCACAACGCGCACATCAACGCGAGCGGTGGGGCCGCGGCATACCGCTCGACGCGCGGGCAGCCGGTGTCCTCTTCGCGCTGGCCACAAGCATCGGCGTCCCTCTTCGCCGGGTCGCAGATGACACAGATGCGGAGATCGCGTCGTGACGTTGACCGTGATCGCTCTCGTAATTCAGATCTGGGTTCTCAGTCCGTGCCTGTGGATGACGCAGATGCACAACGAGGAGCTGCGACGAGACCGTGATCAGCCGAGCTGAGCGGCGACCTCGGCGATTCTTGGCAGGCTGACCTTGAATCGGCAGCCGTGCCCCGGTGCGGTGGTGACGCTGACCGTGCCGCCGTGCGCGTAGACGAGCGAGTCGACGATCGACAAACCGAGGCCGGTGCCGCCACTGGCCCGCGCCCGCGACGAGTCGGTGCGGTAGAAGCGCTCGAAGATGCGCTGCGCATCCTCGGCCGTCATGCCGGGGCCCTCGTCGCACACCTCGAGCACCGCGTTGTCGCCGTCGGTGCCGACTCGGACGGTGACGCCAGCACTTTCGGGGGTGTGCTGTAGCGCGTTGGCCACCAGGTTGCTGAGCACCTGACGCAGCCGGGCCTCGTCGCCGAGTACCTCCGGCGTGCCGGGGCCGTCGAACACCTCCATGGTGATTTTGCGTTTCGGTGCTATCGACTGGGCATCGTGTACGGCGTCGGCGGCGAGCGCGAGCAGGTCGACGCGGTGGCGTTCCAGCGGCCGCTGCGCGTCGAGGCGGGCGAGCAGCAGCAGATCCTCGACGAGCAGACCCATGCGACTGGACTCGCTCTCGATGCGGCTCATCAGCATCTCGACATCCTTTGCGGCGCCTTGGCGGTACAACTCGGCGAAACCGCGGATGGTGGTCAGCGGCGTGCGCAGTTCGTGGCTGGCGTCGGTGATGAACCGTCGCATCCTGTCCTCGGAACTGCGTGCGTGCGCCGCCGACGATTCCGACGACGCCACCGCCCGCTGGATCTGCGCGAGCATTCCGTTGAGCGCCAACGACAATCGGCCCACCTCGGTGCGCGGGTCACGCTGCGGGACACGGCGGTCGAGTTGGCCCGCGGCTATGGCCGCGGCGGTCTGCTCGACTTCGACGAGTGGACGCAGGCTGCGGTGCACAACGGCGTAGCCGACGACGCCGAGGACCAGCAGCACCGCCATGCCGATGCCGACCTGGGCGTAGACGAGCGCGCGCACCGTCGACTGGACGTCGGACAGGTCGATCGCGACGGTGGTGAGCTCGCCGCCCAGGCCGCGCACGGTCATCGCGCGCCACTGCACGTCCGACTGGTCGATGGAGCCGACGGTGACGGGCACGGGGCCGACGTCATTGTCGGCGGGCAGCAGCGGCTCGGCGGCGCGGTCGTTGACCGCCATCCAGATCCGGCCGTTGGGGTCGATGCCGCGGACGTAGAAGTCGGTGGGCGGCCGCGCGGGATTAGGGCCCTCGATGGGCGGCGGGGGCAGCCGTCGCGGCGCTTGAGCCCAGCTGCGTGACGCGTCGAGCAGGGTCTGGTCGACGCGGTTGGTCAGGCTGTGCCGCAGGATCGAGGTAACGGCGATGCCGGACGCGAGCAGCCCGCAGGCCACCAGCACAAGGGTGGCGGCCACCAGGCCGACCCTCAGCGGCACGCCCCGTCCGATCATCTGCCCATCAGCGCGGTTCCCGAAGAACGTAGCCAACGCCCCTCAGCGTATGGAGTAACCGTTTCTCGCCGGTGTCGATCTTGCGGCGCAGGTATGAGACGTAGGACTCGACGACGTTGACGTCGCCGCCGAAGTCGTAGCGCCACACGTGGTCGAGGATCTTGGGTTTGCTCAGCACCGTGCCCGCGTTGATGATGAAGTACCGCAGCAGCGTGAACTCCGTCGGCGACAGCGAGACGGGCTGGCCGGCCTTCCATACCTCGTGGGTGTCCTCGTCGAGTTCGATGTCGGCGAAGGTGAGCCGCGAGTTGCGGGGCTCCTCGACGCCCCGGCCGGTGCGGCGCAGGATCACCCGCAGCCGCGCGACTACTTCTTCCAGGCTGAAGGGCTTGGTGACGTAGTCGTCGCCGCCGAGGGTGAGGCCGGCGACCTTGTCCTGGACCGTGTCGCGGGCGGTGAGGAACAGTGCGGGCGCGTCGATGCCGTCGGCGCGCAGCCGGCGCAGCAGCCCGAAGCCGTCCATGCCGGGCATCATCACGTCGAGGATGACCGCGTCGGGCCGCACTTCGCGGGCCTTGTCCAGGGCGGCGGCCCCGTTGGATGCGGTATAGACCTCGAAGCCCTGGAACTTCAGGCTCACCGAGAGCAGTTCGACGATATTGGTCTCGTCGTCGACCACAAGGACCCGCGCCTCGGGCACGTTATCGGGTAGTGCTGCCATCGCCATCTCGCTAATGTCCACTACTTCGCTTGGAGTAATCCTGCACGATCGCTGTGTAGTTCCTGTGAGTTTGGCCTTGCGCGCTCCATAGACTGGGCAAATGGATCTCGGCAAAGCTCTGACGGACCTGGCTCTCACTCCGGTGCGCGTCGGGCTTTCGGTCGCCGACGTCGGCATCGGCATGGCTCAACGGGCGCTGGGCGAGGCGAACACCCGTGCCAGGTCGGGCTCGGTGGCCGGCGTCCTGGGTATCGAGGACGCGGTCGAGCGGGCGAACCGCCTGGCCAGGCTGATGGACGAGGACCAGCCGCTGGGGCGGGCGATGGCCCCCGGCGGTCCGGTCGACCGGCTGCTGCAGCCAGGCGGCCTGGTGGATCGGCTGACTGAGCCGGGCGGGGTGTTGGACCGGCTGACGGAGGAGAACAGCGGGCTGATGCGCGCCATCGAACCGGGCGGCCTGGTCGATCAACTGCTGGCGGAGGACGGATTGCTCGAACGGGTGTTGGCCGAGGACGGCGTCGCCGATCGGCTGCTGGCCGAGGGTGGGGTGATCGACACCCTCACCGCGCGCAATGGTCCGCTCGAGCAACTCGCGACGGTGGCGGACACCCTCAACCGGTTGACGCCCGGGCTCGAGGCCTTGGAGCCGACGATCGAGGCGCTGCGTGAAGCGGTGATCACGCTGAGCCAGGTTGTCAACCCGTTGAGCAACATCGCCGACCGCATCCCGTTCCCGGGCCGCCGTCCGAGAAGCCGGCCGTCATCGACGCGGCCCGTGACGTCGCAGCGCGTCATCGAGGCCGAGGAGTGACCCGATAAACTCGGGCCCGCATGCCCCCTTAGCTCAGTGGTAGAGCGAGGCTCTTGTAAAGCCTAGGCCGTCGGTTCAATCCCGACAGGGGGCTCCACGAGAGGCTGCTTGTCGGTAGCCGGTCGTAGCGTCCTTCGCGTGAGACAGTGTCGCGGTTGTGGTTCAGCACTCTTGAAGCGCAGCCAAAAGGTTTACTGCAGTAACGCATGTCAGGCGTTGGTCCGGCGGGACACCGGTACGAAACGTTGGCTCGAATCCGGCGAGGCCCGGATCGCCACCTACCAAGATCACTACATTCGGCAGTATCTCGCCGCTGCTCAGTCGGGCTGCTGCGCGGTCTGCGGCGGAGCCAGCACGTGGCAGGGCCTGCCCCTCGCATTGGTGTTGGACCACATCGACGGGGATCCGACGAACAATCGGCGGGAAAACCTGCGGCTGGTCTGTCCGAACTGCGACTCACAGCTACCGACGTACAAGAGTCGGAACCGTGGCAACGGGCGCCACTACCGCCGAGACCGGTACGCCAACGGCCAGTCGTACTGACAGGAAGCTCCAGCGTTCAGTCCCTCAGAGGCGAGGCAAGTGAGGTTAGCGACGCCCGATCGCGTTCAGTAACCGCTGCGTTCGTTCTCAATGAATGACCCCATAACTGAACGCCGCGCCACCCGACGAACTTGGCCGCGAGTGGACGGCCGCTAAGCGGACTTGCCAACGAGTCGCCTACGCGGCTCTACCTACATCGCGGCGAGTTTCCGACGCCACTTTGTAGGGATTCACCCGATTCCTGAAGGGCTGCCAACTCAGCAAACTTATTCCGGGCAGCAAAACCGCGTCCGTCAACGCCTGGCACATGCCACGAATCTCGTCAGTTGAAGGAGTAATCGAATGCAAGGTTTGGTCCCGGTACGCATCGGACTCAAACGCCTATCCGCGGCGGTCGTGATAGCGGGCACGGCCATCCTGACATTGTGTCCCGTCGCTGCGGCTGAAGCCGCTTGGACCATGCCGGACTTGATCGGAGTCGACCTGCAGGGCGCCCAGGACGCAATCCAGTCCGTGAGCGATGGCGAGGTTTGGTTCAGCAGTTCGACGGATCTGACCGGACAGGGCCGCGCGCAAGTCGTGGATCGCAACTGGATCGTGTGCACGTCCATTCCTGCGCCGGGAGCAACCTTCACAACCACGACAACCATCGACTTCGGCGTCGTTCGTGACACCGAGTCGTGCCCCTAGGAAGTGACGCTTGCGATGAGGCGTGGGCCGACGCGATTCGGTCTGCTCGGACTTGCCGCGGCGACCGTGGCGAGCGGGTTCCTGACCGCCGCACCGGCGCAAGCAGATTCGGGTTGGGTCGCGGTCGCGAAATCACCCTGGAGGGAATCACTGGATTGGGCGGGAGGCGCGGGTCCGTACGGCGCTGAAATGCAAGCTCTCCAGAATTGCGCCCTTCTGCAGAACGCCAGCGATTGCATGGTTTTGGCATCGGGCCCGAATTGCGTCGCGGTCGCCTGGGACGTCGCGGAACCTCTTAACAACGCCTACGCGGCCATCGGAGACACGCCGGCGGCGGCCATCAGCGCGGCCGTGGCGGCAGCGGGCCCGTTTGCCAATGACCCATCAGTTCGCTGTAGCTACTTGACCCAGAGCCAAGGCTCGTACTGATCTACCGACACTCGTTGTTGCACACCCTAGTTCGGCCCTCCTGTTGGTGGCCGCACGATCACCGGCGAGGCTGGCGCCATCGCACGTGCGGCCAATCGCGGCGGCAATGGCAGAGAGGACGTGCCAGGCGCCGTGGTACTGCCACAGGCTGTCGGGCCGGCACAGCGGAGACCCGGAGCGTCCCGCGGCGTAGGCGGCCAATCCCAGGCGCGAAGACCGCGGCCGGTGCCACCCAGGCCGACAACCGCTGCCGGCGCGCGCTCAGGACCAAGCCGGCGGCGTACACCACTCCTACGACCACGATCGGCAAGTCGTGGGCGAGGCCCGCCCATGACGGCTGTGGCCCGTGGAAGGCGAAGCTGCCGGCCCCGACCGCCACGAGCGTCACCGCCGCAACCCCAGCCAGCGAACCCCTGACCCGCACAGCCCATAACAGCACCGCCACCCCGACGATGACGTAGGCGAGACTGGTGACGGCCAACACGGGCTGCGCGAGCATCCCGCCTACGATGCGCTCGCAGTCCGTGTGACCGAAACTCGCGGGAGCGGTCAAGACCTCCATTTGCACTTCACCGTCACATGACGAGCTGGGCTCCGCCATGACGAGCAGACACAGAATCGCCCAATTCCGGTACGAAATGGGCGATTCTGCGTCTGCTCGCCGGCCCGATCACGGTGGCGGTGGCGGTGGTGGAGGCGGTGGTGGCGGCGCTCCAAATGGCGGTGGCGGTGGCGCTCCGAATGGAGGCGGCGGCGGTGCGGGAGGCGGCGGCGGTCCGAGCAGTGGCACGGTGATCGGCGGCAGCCCCGGAATCTGTACCACTGTGGTGCCCACCTGGCGGAGGCGGCCCGTCAGGCGGGCGCGGCGGAGGTGGCGGAGCCGGCGCAATGCCGTTGCTGACGTTGATCGTGATGATCGACCCGGGAATCGTTTGACCGCTGGGGGTCGTCCCGACCACCGTTCCATAAGACGCGCCGCTGTTTACGGATGTCGTCTGATCGGCGACCTGAAAACCCTCGTCCCTCAACCGCTTACGCGCAGCATCCACCTTCAGGCCCGACACACTGGGCACCCGGCTCCCTGGCGCGCCCTCGACGTAGCGCGGATCCGTCGGCGGCAGATGCACCTCGCCGAAGTCGGTGGCGATAGGCTTCATCGCCTCGAACCACGTGCGGGCCGGCTCGCTACCGCCGAACAGATCGCCGCTGGAGCACTTTCGCAATGGGGACGAACAGATTCCGGACGGACTACTCGAGTCGTCGAAGATGTAGTTGGCCGCCGCGTACTGATTCGTGAACCCCACGAAGCCCGCGGACCGGTGCGATTCGGTGGTGCCGGTCTTGCCCGACATCGGCAGATCCCAGTCCACCGACGAAGCGGCGCCCGCCGCGGTGCCGGGCGGTTTGTCGTCCTTGCTCAGCGCGTTCGCGAAGGTGTTCGCCAATCCCTCGGGCACCGCCTGGTCGCACGGCTGACTGGCGAACGACACCTCCTTCCCGTGGCGGTCGAAAATCTTGTCGATCGGCGTGGGCGGGCACCACACACCGCCCGACGCCAGCGTCGCCGCCACGTTGGCCAACTCGAGCGCGTTGAGCTGGAACGGCCCCAGCGTGAACGAGCCGATGTTCTGTCTCTTGATGAAGTCGCCCAGGCTCTCATTACTCTCGGGGTCGTAGGCGCGCGCCGTTCCGGGCAGCGCGTAGGACCGAAGCCCCAGCCGCACCGCCATATCGACCGCGCGGGGAACCCCAACCTGTTGAATCAACTTGGCGAACGCCGTGTTCGGCGAGATGGCCAACGCGTCGGTGACATTCATTGACCCGCGGTAGTTTCCGGCGTTCCTCACGCACCATGTCGCCCTCGGGCAGCCCGGTGTCTCGCTGCTGCCGAGGCCCCTGGCCTGGAAGGAGCCCGGCACCTGCAACTGAGCGTTGATACCGAGCCCCATCTCAAGCGCCGCCGCCGTGGTGAAGATCTTGAAGATCGAGCCCGCTCCATCCCCGACGAGCGAATACGGCAGCGGCTGCACCGTCTCGTGGGCGTCCTCGTTGAGGCCATATGCCCGGTTGCTGGCCATCGCCAGCACTCGATGCGCGTCCTTGCCCGGTTTGATCACGTTCATCACGCTCGCGACGCTGTCGAGCGTCGGGCTGGCCATACTGTCGATCGCCGACTTGACCGACGACTGCACTTTCGGATCGAGGGTGGTGCGAATCAGGAACCCGCCGCGGGCTACTTGCTCCCTGCTGATTCCGGCCCGCGCCAGATACTCCAGCACGTAGTCGCAGAAGAAACCGCGGTCTCCGGCGGAGATGCAGCCGCTCGGAAGATGGTTCGGCTGGGGCAGCACGCCCAGCGGCGCGGTCTTGGCGGCGCGCAGCTCGTCGGCGTGCTGAGGGAGATTGTCGATCATGGTGTCCAGCACGATATTTCGCCGATCCCTCGCTGCCACGGGATTGGTGTAGGGGTCGAACAGAGTCGTCGACTTCAGCACTCCCGCCAGCAGCGCCGCCTGCTGCCAGTTGAGTTGGCTGGCGTCGATGCCGAAGTACGTCTGCGCGGCGTCCTGAATGCCGAACGCGCCGTTGCCGAAATACACGAGATTGAGATAGCGAGTCAGGATCTCGGCCTTGGTGAACGTTTTGTTGAGCGCCATCGCCATCCGGATCTCACGCAGCTTGCGTGCCGGTGTCAGCTCGACGGCCGCCCGCCTCTCGGCATCGGTCTGTGCCGTCACCAGCAACAGATAGTTCTTGACGTACTGCTGCTCGATCGTCGAGCCTCCGCGGGTGTCGGGATTGCCGGCGAGGTATCCGGACAGGCCCGGTCAGCGTACCCGGCCAGTCCACGCCGTTGTGCTCAGTGAACCGCTTGTCCTCGATCGAGACGATCGCCAGCTTCATCGCATTCGCGATCTGATCGGTTGGCACCTCGAACCGTCGCTGGCTGTACAGCCATGCGATCGGGTTGCCTTCGGTGTCGACCATCGTCGTGACCTGTGGGACGTCGCCCTCGATCAGCTGTGCGGAGCCATTGGCGACGACATCCGCGGCTTGGTTGGACACCAACCCGATGCCGCCGACGAACGGGAACATCAGCGCCGCCGACAGGACTCCGGCCAGCAGACAGTACCCCGCCAGCTTGCTGGCGGTCCCCCAGGCCGGCCGCCCCTCCGACATGCATCCAGGTTATCCGCGACCCCAATCGAATTCCGTGCATTGGGAAAAGCGTGGCGCCCGCGACTGGGCCGCGAAAAGTGGAGTAGCCCACTACCCCATACCAACTCGCAGCCCGAAACGAAGATGTCTCCATATAACGAAACGTGCGTCCGCCTAGTAGTTGGGATCGGTAGTCACCCCGACGGTCTGTACTAACCGCACTGGCAACCCCCAACGGGTCGCGCCTCACGAAAAGGAACGAACCATGAACCGAGTCTCGCGGTTAGCAACGACGATGCTGGTGGCCGGCGGTCTGGGCCTGGCCGGCTTGGCAGGTGCAGGAATCGCCCACGCCGGCGGCCCCTATCAATGGTGCCCCGGGGATGACCCGGGCGGCTATGGCGGCGGGTTCAACACCCCTGCGGACGCACGGCCAAACTGGGACTGGAACGCCTGCCACAGCTACCACTTCGTCAATCACGGGCAGGGCAACGTATCTCCCACTGTCTGGGAAGGAGACAATCCCCCAGCTCCGTACCCTTGGCAGGCACCCAATACGTGCTGGGCGCTGTTCATTCCGCGGCCGTGCGGTCCGGGTGGCTACTGAGGATCAGATACGGCCCGCGGCGAAATCCGCGGCCTGGTCGACCATTCCGTTCGACCCGTACAGGTTGTGGTTGGCACCGTCGCCTTCGCCTGCGCAAATCGGATCGTTGGGAACACACAAGTCGATGGTCTTATCCGCATACAGCGGGCCGATCACCACGGGCGGCGCGCCGATCATGTTCATGAACTGGTTTCCCGGCCGTCCGAAGAGGGCGACAGCGGCAACGTTGTCCGCCACCTCGGGCGACATCACCTCGGGTATGTTCGTCACTCCATTCGGTATGCCGTCCGGTACTGCAGCCGAGGTGACGTAGCCCATCACCGCCGCGCCCTGCGAGAATCCCCCGAGCACAATCTTGGTGTTGGGGCAGTCCGCCGCTGTGGCCCGCACGCGAGCAGTCGCATCACGAATGCCGTCGATCGCTGTGTTGAAATCAATGCTCGCGGGGTAGTTGACCGCATACACGTCGACGGACTTCCCACCGGCCTTCGCGCGCACCGCATCGACGAATTCCTGTCCGATCCCGCCGAGGCCGGGTGGTTCGTAGGTGCCCCTGGCGTACACCACCTCAGCGTCGGGGCACGGCTGACTCGTGGCAGACGGCTCGGCGAACGCAGATGGGACGGGTCCGCCCAGCAGCGCGCAACCGGCCACCGCCGCGGCAGCAAGGACACGGGAGACGTGGCGTGGGTTCACTTGATCAATCTTGACAGATCGCGACCAGAACCGCTGGCCGCCAGGTGGCCTTACCATCGCGAACAAAGTGTTAGGCGCCCACCATTAAGGAGTCCCGTTGAGGGCCACCGAGTTCGTCAACGGCGACGTGTCGTTCTGGTACCGCTCGATCGGCCTGCCGGACCCGCGGCCTCCGTTACCGGGCGACCGTGACGCCGACGTGTGCATCGTCGGTGCCGGATTCACCGGGCTGTGGACCGCGTACTACCTCAAGCAGGCGCAGCCCGACCTGCGGATCGTCGTGCTGGAGCGCGAGTTCGCCGGCTTCGGCGCCTCGGGCCGCAACGGCGGCTGGCTGTCGGCCGAGCTGGCCGGCAAGCGCGACGCCTACGCCGCGACGCACGGGCACCAGGGCGTCGTCGACCTGATGCGCGCAATGCGCGCGGCCGTGGACGAGGTCATCGGCGTCGCCAAGGCCGAGGGCATCGACGCCGACATCGCCAAGGACGGCCTGCTCCACGTCGCCCGCACCCCCGCCCAGCTGGGCCGCATGCACGAATCCCTTCGCTACGAACAAGATTGGGGTGCCGGACCGGACGACTTCGTCGCGCTCAGCCGCGACGAGATGGATCAACGCATCCGCGTCGCGGGCGCACTCGGCGGCCTGTTCAGCCCCCACTGCGCCCGCGTTCAGCCAGCCAAACTGGTGCTGGCCCTGGCGCGCGTCGTCGAGGCCGCCGGCGTCACGATCTTCGAGCAGACGACGGTCGGCCGCATAGAGCAGGGGCGCGCGGTGACGGACCGCGGGATCGTGCGCGCACCGATCGTGCTGCGTTGCCTGGAGGGGTTCACCGCGAACATCGCCGGCCAGCGGCGCAATTGGCTTCCGATGAACTCGTCGATGGTGGTCACCGCGCCGCTGACGCAGGAAGCAACCAACCAGATCGGCTGGCGGCGTGCCGAACTGCTCGGCGATTACGCGCACGGCTACATGTACGCCCAGCGCACCGCGGACAACCGCATCGCCCTCGGCGGCCGCGGCATCCCCTACCGCTACGGATCGCGGATCGACGACCGGGGTGCCACGCAGGACTGGACCATTAAAGCGTTGACCGACCTGATGCACGACATGTTCCCGGCGACACGGGAAGTGCCCATCGTCCACGCATGGTGCGGGGTGCTCGGCGTACCTCGGGACTGGACGGCCACCGTCGACCTCGACCGCGCCACCGGGCTGGGCACGGCGGGCGGCTACGTCGGCAGCGGGCTGACGACCACCAACCTCGCCGGACGCACACTCGCCGACCTGGTGCTGCGACGCGACACCGCGCTCACCCGCCTGCCCTGGGTCGGCCGGCGCGTCAGGCGCTGGGAACCCGAACCGCTGCGGTGGCTCGGCGTGCACGCCATGTACGCGTTGTACCGCATGGCCGACCGCAGGGAAACCGAGAAGAACCTACAAAAGACCAGCCGAATTGCGCGCTTTGCCAACATGATCACCGGCCGTTGAGCCGTCGGGGACCAGACATGGCGAACAGCCACCGAGAAGCCCCAGGTCAGGGATAATCCTGAGCTGGGTCTTCGATCGGGTTGGGGGAAGGGCTGGTGAACCACATGAGCTCTTCGCTCACGCTGGACGCGCGGGCCTCCGAGGCATGGGTGCGACGCCTTTCCCGCACGACACCCGGCGTCGTCGTCATCATCGCGGTCGCCGTCGCGGCATGCTGTGTGATCGCCGGAGTGGTGAGTGCCGCTGCGCTCAACGCGCGCATCGACGGGCGCAACACGGTTCTCGACCGTTCCGAACCCCTCGCCTACTCGGCGCAGAACCTGTACGCCGCGCTGTCGGCCGCCGACGCCGCCGCGGCGACATCGTTCCTCACCGGCGGGATCGAAACGGGCCCGAACCGGGCCCGCTATCGGCTGGCGTTGGCCGATGCGGCGTCAGCCCTGGCGGACGTGACGGCAGGGACCACCGATGCGACGGCCCGTACCGAGCTGGCGGACATATCGGCGCGCCTGGCTGCATACACGGGGCTGGTCGAGTCGGCGCGAGTGAACAACCGCCAGGGGCACACCGTCGGCTCCGCGTACTTGCGGGAAGCCTCATCGTTGATGCGGACCTCGTTGCTTCCCGGCGCCGAGCGCATCTACAGCCGCAACCTCGCAGCGCTCGACGAAGACCAGCGCGCCGTCGGTTCGCTGCCGACGGTCGGTCTGGTGCTGTTGGTTCTCGTCCTCGTGGCGATCGGCGTCGGCTCGGTGATCCTGTTTCGCCGCACCAACCGCCAATTCAACATGGGGCTCGTCGTCGCGGCCGCTGTGGTCCTGGTGGTGATCGCGTGGATCGTCGTGGCGACCGGCCTCGCGGGTGCCAGTATCGAAGACAGCCGAACCGAGGGCACCGAGAGATTCGGGCGGCTCGCCAAGGCTCGCATCCTGGCCCAGCAGGCGCGAACCGACGAGACCCTGCAGCTGATCGCACGGGGCGACATCACCGCAGGCGAGAAATCCTTCAACGACCACATCGACGAGTTGCGTACGCAGCTCGGCACGGAGCCGTCGGCCGCCGCGGATGGTGTCGCGAAATGGATCGACGGCCACCGCAAGCAGGTAGAGGCCTACGAACGCGGCGACTATCCCGCCGCGGTTGCGCAGGCGATCGGCGCCGATCCGGGTTCGTCGGCCACCCACTTCGCGGCCGTCGAAGCGAGCCTGCGCAACGAAATCGAGCAGACTCGCGCCACATTGCGTGATCGAGTGTCCACAGCGGGCGCCTCCCTGGTGCTGAGTCCGACGGGGACGCTGGTGCTGATGGTGGTCGCGGCGGCGGCGGCCGTCGTCGGATTGTGGCCGCGGCTCAAGGAGTTCCTGTGAGAGCGCGAATTGTCATGGCGCTGACGGTATTTGCGCTGACCGCCGCCGGATGTGGGTCGTCGTCGACGCCGCCGCCGTCGGCGTCGGTCGCGCCGATCGAGGCGCTGCCTGCCGGCGCGCAGCAGGTCACCACGGCGCCTGCGGCGGGAAATGTCGACTGTGATCGCGAAGCCAGTCTGCGCCCCGGTCCGCAGCCCCGGCCGGATGCCATGCCGCCCGGGTCGACGATGGCGGCGATCGCCGAGCGCGGGCGCCTCATCGTCGGCGTCGACCAGAACACGAATCTGTTCGGCTCCCGCAACCCCGCTTCGGGGGACCTCGAGGGCTTCGACATCGACCTCGCCCGCGAGATCGCGCGCCGGATCTTCGGCGATCCCAGCCGGATCGATCTGCGCGTGGTCGATGCCAGCCAACGGGAGCCGATGCTCCAGTCGGGTCAGGTGGACATGGTGGTCCGGACCTACTCGATCACCTGTGACCGCAAGCGCAACGTCGCCTTCTCCACGCCGTACTACTCCGCAAACCAGCGCATCCTGACGCTGAAGGGGTCGGGAATCGATTCTGCCGCCGCACTTTCGGGCAAGCGGGTGTGCGCGGTGCTGGGCACGACTTCGATGTCGGCGCTGTTCGCGCTCGACCCACGACCGACACTGTTCGGGGTGAGCACCTGGACCGACTGTCTGGTGATGCTGCAACAGGGACAGGTCGACGCCATCAGCACCGACGACGTGGTGCTGCGCGGGCTTGCCGAGCAGGACCCGACCGTGGAGGTGGTCGGTGACAGCATCGCCGTCGAACCCTACGGCGTCGGGATCAAGAAGGAGAACACCGACCTGGTTCGATTCGTCAACGGTGCCCTCGAGGAGATGCGCGCCGACGGCACATGGGAGCGCCTCTACCAGACGCATCTTCAGATCCTCGGACCGTCGCCGGGCCCGCCGGCGGCCCGCTACCAGGACTGACCATGACCGACCTGTCAACCGACGCCATTGACCAGGAAATCGCATCGCGCGCAAAGGAAGTCACCGCGATGTCGGCGACGCTGATCGAACTGGACAACCATCCCGGCCTCGCGCATGTGCGGCGCTATCGGCCGACCGGCGTCACGGCGCAACGCTGGGCGGTGGTCGAACAGTCGCTCGCCCAACTGTGGGAGGACCTGGGGCGGATGACGTCGATCCTGGACACCGCGCGGGCCCTGCGGGAGCGCGGGTGGCGACTCGACGACGACGACCGTGCCGAGTTGACGAGACTGCTGCGCGAACGTCCACTCGAGGCGTCGCGCCGGTCGATACCGTTGGCGCAGCGCGCGATCGCCGGATCAGGCGAAGCGGTCGAGTATGTCGGGCTCGCCGACATGGCGGATCGGATGCACGCCACCTACCCGGCCGTGGTCGAGTTCCTCGACGCGGTCGACGCGATCGACTCGCTGATCGCCAAGGGCCTCGCCCCAGAGCAGAAACGACTCGACGATGCAGGCGCGGCGGGCCCGAAGGAGATGACCGAGCTACTGGAGATTTCCGCGCACGACCCGCTGTCGTTGACCCCACGCGAAGTCGAACAGCGCATCAGCGCCATCGCCGAACTGACTGCTCTGCACGCGAATTGGCCCGATGCTCTCGCGGCGGCGGCCTCCCAGCTCGACGAGCTACGAGACGCAACACCGCAGGCGGCACAGGTCCGCGCCCGCGCCGAGCAGATCAATCCTGTCCGGCCCGCTTCCGGTGCACGCCGACGCCGAACCAGGTCTTCGCGCGGAACTGCAGTCGCTCACCATACCGGATCCGGCGGCGCTGCTGTCGCTACGGCGCCGGATCGAGGCGGCGCTGCGGATCGTGCGCGAGGACGAACAGCTGGCTCAGGGCCTGCTCGACCGTCGCGGCGAACTCAAGGGACGGCTGGCGGCGTACCAGGCGAAGGCGGCCCGGCTGGGGCTGAGTGAGGATCCGGACCTGTTGGCGGCCAACCGGATCGCCGCCGGCCTGCTGTCACGACAGCCGTGCGACCTGCGTGCCGTGACCCGTGCGGTCGCCGACTACCAGCAGATGCTCGTCGAGAAGCGGGGCGCCAAATGAAGTGCACCGAACCGGGATGCGGTGGGACCGTCGTCGACGGCTACTGCGATGTCTGCGGCACCGCACCTCCAGAAAGTGCTGCGCCCGCAACCAGTGCGGGCCCGCAACCAGCGCCGCGCCGGCCCCGAGCACCGCGACCGCTCGATCCGCCCCGTCGGCGCGAACCGCCCGAACCGGGTCGACACGGTCCGCCAGCACCCGCGGCCGTCTCGGTGCCGGCGTCGTCGAGATACCCCGCATTCCCAAGGGCGACCCGGCCGCCGCGATCATGCCCAACCCGCAAGTGCCGGAGGGCAGCCGGTTCTGCGGCAACCCCGAATGCGGCAAGCCGGTCGGGCGGTCCACCGATGGGCAGCGCGGGCGGGCGGAGGGCTTCTGCACTCAGTGCGGCACTCGATACTCGTTCGTGCCCAAGCTTTCTCGAGGCGACCTCGTCGGCGGGCAGTACGAGGTGCAGGGCTGCATCGCGCACGGCGGCCTCGGCTGGATCTACCTCGCGATCGACCGCAACGTGCACGACCGCTGGGTGGTGCTCAAGGGCCTGCTGAACTCCGGCGATGCCGACGCCATGGCCGCCGCCGCCGCCGAAGTCCTGGCCCTGGCCGAGGTGGAGCACCCGAACATCGTCCGGATCCACAACTTCGTCCAGCATCCCGACTCCGCCGGGGTCCCGGTCGGCTACATCGTGATGGAGTACGTCGGCGGCACGTCGCTCAAGCAGATCCGCAAGGCCCGCAGCGCTCCCCTGCCCCCGACCAGGCCGTCGCCTACATCGTCGAGATCGCGCCGGCACTGGGCTACCTGCACGAGCAGGGACTGGCCTACTGCGACTTCAAGCCGGACAACGTGATGCAGTCCGACGAGCAGCTCAAGCTCATCGACCTCGGTGCGGTCATCTCCATGGCCGACGAGAAGAGCGCGATTTATGGGACCGCCGGATACCAGGCGCCCGAGATCGCCCACACCGGGCCCACCGTCGCCAGCGACGTGTACACGGTGGGGCGGACCCTCGCCGTGCTCGTGATGGATGTGCCGCAGGAACACGGCCGGTTCGTCGATCAGCTACCAGGGCCCGACACCGTCCCGGTGCTCGCCAAGCACGAATCGTTGTACCGCGCGATCCAGCGTGCCACCGACCCCGATCCGGAGCGACGGTTCTTCTCCATGGAAGAACTCGCCGACCAGCTGACCGGAGTGCTTCACGAGATCGCGGCGCTCGAGCGCGACACCGAACAGCCGCGGATGTCAACATATTTCAGTCCGCAGCGCGCGGTCTACGGCACGGGGCGAGACGCACCGGATGACCCCGCCGATGTGATCGCGGCGCTGCCCGTGCCCGTCGTCGACCCGAACGACCCCGGCGCGGCGGTGCTCGCCACCACGAGCGGCACACCGATCGCTCAACTCGAACACGTGCTGCACAGGGTGGGTGCGCATCAAGGCAAGAGTTCCTCCCTCGAAGTCCCGCTGCGACTGGTCCGCGCGTCACTCGAGATCGGCTCGCCAAAGGACGCCCGTAAACGGCTCGCCGAGCTGAAGCCGCTGATGCCCGGAGACTGGCGGCTGCCGTGGTACAGCGGCCAATGCGCCCTGCTCGAACGCGAATTCGGCAAGGCCGCAGCAGATTTCAACGAAGTACTGGCCATGCTGCCTGGCGAGCTCGCGCCCAAGCTGGCGATCGCGGCCACCGCCGAGTTCCGCGATGCGCGCGATGACGCCGCCCACTATTACGAGACGGTATGGCGAACGGACCACAGCTACGTCAGCGCCGCATTCGGCCTGGCGAGGCAGCGCGCGCGAGCCGATGACCGCGTCGGCGCCATCGCGGCCCTTGACCAGGTGCCCGACGCGTCGGCGCATTACACGGCAGCACGCGCGACGGCCATCGAGATCCTGCTCGACGGCCGGACACCCGAGAACCTCGACGAACCGACGCTTGTCGATGCCGGAAACCGCGCCGCCGCACTGACTCTGGAGTCGCCCGTCAAGCGAGCGAGGCTCGCGCTGCGCATATTCGGGGCGGCGTTGGGCTGGCTGCAGGCGGGCAACACCCCCAAGGCCACCCGACTACTCGGCGCCCATTTCGATGAGCCCGGTGTCCGGGCCGGAATGGAACGCAGCTACCGCGAACTGGCGCGGGAGACCACCGGGGACATGTGGGAGCGAATCGCGTTGGTGGAGAAGGCGAACACGATCCGACCGAGGTCGCGGGTATGACCGCGCAGCCGTCCACATGCCCGCGGTGCGCTGCGGTCGTCCGGCAAGCCGACCGGTTCTGTGAAAGCTGCGGCGCAACGTTGGCCGACGTCCGCCAGGTCGCCATCCCGCGACCCATGGAAGACGCCTCAGGGCCGTGCGCCGACTGCGGAAACGAGACCTTCACCGACGACTACTGCACCGTCTGCGGGCACCGGCGCGCCGAACCCGACCGCGACCAGGCGGACATCGGCGCGATCGCGCTGATCACCGACCGCGGTATCGAACACGCCCGCAATGAGGACGCCGCCGCAGCCGGGATCGTCGGGGGCACCGAGCATCCCGACGCCATCGCGGTTACGGTGTCCGACGGGGTGTCCACCTCGGGTGATGCACACACCGCCTCCGTCGCCGCCTCGAAGGCGGGGGTGGATGCGATGCTCGCCGCACTCGCCGCGAACCGCACACCACATGCCGCCGTGCTGGCGGGCCTGGCCGACGCGGCGAAGGCCGCCGCGGCGGCGCAGACGGATCCGTCGATCGCACCCTCGTGCACGTACACCGCGGCAACTGTCGTCCCGACTTCTACCGGGACAGTGCAGATCACCGTCGGAAACGTCGGCGACAGCAGGGCGTACTGGCTTCCCAAACCGCCCGCACCCGGACAACAACTGACGGTCGACGACTCGGTGGCGCAGGAACTCATCACCGCCGGTGCCGCGGCCGACTCGGAAGCCGTGCTACGCGGCGCGCACACGCTGACCCGTTGGATGGGCGCCGACGCCGAGGCGCAGCCGTGGTCGGAATCGAGCGTCCACACCATGACACCCGACGGCCAGGGCTGGCTGCTGTTGTGCTCCGACGGACTGTGGAACTACCTGCCCGAGGCCGCCGACATTGCACAACACTGCACTGGTCTCGACACGACCGCGGCTGCGCGCGCGCTGACCGAATACGCCTTGGCCGCCGGCGGCGAGGACAACATCACCGTCGCAATAGTCCCGATCGGAGAACTTCATGAGTTCGGCTGAGCAGCACGGTATTTCCGTTGACGTCGACCACAATCCGTATCTGCCTGAAGGTACCGGATTGGTCGACGCGATCGTCAGCATCACCGCAGGAACGGATATCGCTGCCAGCACCGCACCACCGGAAAGGGCCGAGGTCATCGTCATCGACTGCTCCACCTCGATGCTGTCACCGCCGGAAAAGTTTCCGGCGGCGAAGCGGGCCACAAAGGCCGCCATCGATGAACTCGTCGACGACACGCACTTCGCCATCGTCGCCGGTTCCGAAGAGGCCGCCCACGTCTACCCGGAAGACGAATGGTCAACGCGCGCAAGCGCAGCGACGCAGGGCGGCGGCGAAACGTGCCGTCGACGGCCTGCGACCGCACGGCGGGACCGCGATGGGGACATGGCTGGCCTACGTGCGCAGCATCGTCGGACACCACCCCGCGGCGCTCGCGCACGCGATCCTGCTGACCGACGGCAAGGACGAGCACGAAACACCCGAGCAACTCGGGGAGCAAATCGGGCTCAGCGAAGGCGTATTCACCTGCGACTGCCGGGGAGTGGGAACCAGCTGGTACGTCGACGAGTTGCGGTCCATCTCGTCCGCACTGCTGGGCACCGTCGACATCGTCGCCGACCCGGAGGATCTCGCAGAAGACTTCGCAGCCATGATGCGCACATCGATGAGCAAGTCGATCGCCGACCTCACCTTGCGCATATGGACTCCGGCGGGCGCCCGGGTCGAGTTCGTCAAACAAGTTGCGCCCACCGTCGAGGACCTGACACACCGCCGGGTCGAGTCGGGGAATCAGACCGGCGAATACCCGCTTGGCGCCTGGGGCGCCGAGGACCGCGACTACCACATTCAGGTCGAGGTCGAACCGGCAGCGGTCGGGCGCGAGAAGCTGGCCGCGCGAGTGAGCGTCGTTGCGGGCGACGAGATTCTGGGCGAGGGCCTCGTCAAGGCGGTGTGGACGTCCGACACCGGGTTGTCGGCCCAGATCAGTCGCAGGGTGGCGCACTACACGGGCCAGGCAGAACTGGCGCAGGCCGTCCAGGAGGGCTTGAGCGCCCGCAAGAGCGGGGACGTCAAGACCGCCACCGCCAAACTTGCGCGGGCGATGGAACTCGCTGTGAAGTCGGGAAACACCGGAACAGCCAAGCTGCTCACGGGTGTGGTCGAGGTCGACAAGAAGACCGGCACGGTCGCGCTGCGGCGCGAGGTCGCCGCCGCCGACGAGATGGCCCTGGACGCGCGGTCGACCCGAACCGCCCGCGTGCGGAAGGAAACCTGATGCCCACCTGCGTCGAAGGGCACAGTTCCAAGGCCGACGACTACTGCGACGTGTGCGGTGCGCCGATCGAAACGTCTGGCGCACAACCCGATTCGTCACCCGCTGCCGTGGCGAAGGCCTGCCCCTCCTGCGGAATGCCGGTGACCGGCCGCTTCTGCGAGGCGTGCGGACACGATACGGCGCTGCCCGAACCGACAGCGCGCCCGCAAGTACCCGAACCACCATCGGCCAGCACACAGACAGCCAAGTGGACCGCCGTCATCAACGCGGACCGCGAGTTTTATGAACGCGTCCTCGCCCGCGGCGGCCCCGACACGGTCGCGTTCCCGCAGTACTTCCCCGAACGGCGGATCGTGCTGCGGCGCGACACCGCACTGATCGGACGGCACAACCCCGAGCAGGGCGTCGAGCCCGAGATCGACCTGGGCATCCACCCCGCCGACCGCGGGGTGTCCACGCAACACGCGGTGCTGCGGGTCCGCGATGACAAGCTCACCATCACCGACCTGGGCTCGACCAACGGAACCAGCCTCAACGACAGCGAGGACTTTTTGCCAAACGGCGTCGAAACCCCACTCGCCGACGGCGACCGCATCCATGTCGGCGCGTGGACCACGATCACCGTCGTGCAGGGCCGTTAATTTGCTCGTTTGACGTCCTGGCCAGCGGTTCGGGCACACACTGTGTTGAGGCCGAAGGGGGAAACGTGGCCGAACCGACCGAACGCACGGCGCGCACGTCGAGAGCCTCGTTCCGGCACCACCAGGAATTGCGGGACGCGCGGTACCAGTCCGCGGCGAGCCGCGAGATCCTCTTGGCAATGGGCCGCGACGTCGCCAACCCCGGGGCCGTGCTGGACACCGTCGTCGAATACGCCACCCGGCTGTGCGGTGCGCAGGCCGCCCAGTTGTTCCTCCTCGACGGCGACGTGTTCCGCCTATCCCGGGTCGCGGGCGGTACCTCCGACGAGTATCGGAAGTACTTGCTGGACCACCCGATAGCCCGCGATCGTTCGTCAATCGTCGGGCGCGCGGCCGCCGACATGCGCACCCATCAGGTTTCCGACGTGCTCAACGACGTCGACTACGGACGCCCCGACCTTCAGCGTCTAGGCGGCTTCCGCACGCTGCTCGCCACGCCGATGATCCTGGGCGACAAGGTCGTCGGCGTGCTGTCCATGTGGCGGACCGACGTCGAGCCGTTCGACGACCGTGAACGCGAGGTCCTCGAGGAGTTCGCCGCGCAGGGCGCGATGGTGTTGCGACAGCGAGACCTGATGCGCGCACTGGAGTCCCGAGGGGCCGAGCTGGCGAACAAGATCGCTCAGCTCGAGGCCCTGCGGGAGGTGCGCGAGGCCGTGGGCTCGAGCCTCGACATCGACGAAGTCCTGGACCGGATCGTCAGCAACGCCGTGCGCCTGACCAACCTCGGCTTCGGCGACATCACCCTGGGAACCGACGGCGGCTCGATCTTGGAGTACGACGAGTCCACCGACTCGTTCCACGTCCGTGCCGCGTTCGGCAGTAGCCCCACGCTCATGGAGCGGCTCCGAGCGATCACCATCAACCGGGAATCGACCCTGGTGGGTCGGACGGCGACCGCCAAACGGCCCCTCGAGGTGCCCGACCTCGCCTCCGCGGAGCTCGATCCCCATCTGGAGGTCCTGTTCCGGGACGGCTGGCGCTCGGTGCTCGCCGTTCCGATGCTGCGCGGCGACAAGGTGGTGGGGGTGCTGGTGATCCGGCGCCGGGGCACGGGCACCTTCCCGCCCGATGTGATCGAGCTGCTCCAGACCTTCGCCAGCCAGTCGGCGCTGGCCATCGTCAACGCACGCCTGTTCCGCGAACTGGAGACCAAGACCTCCGAACTCGAGGTCGCCAGCCGCCACAAGTCGGAGTTCCTGGCGAGCATGTCCCACGAACTGCGGACCCCGTTGAACGCGGTGATCGGCTTCTCCGAGGTGCTACTGGACCGCATGTTCGGTGACATAAACGAGCGCCAGGAGGGGTACCTGCGCGACATCTGGAACTCGGGCCGGCACCTCCTCCAGCTGCTCAACGAGATCCTGGACCTGTCAAAGGTCGAAGCCGGTCAGATGGTGCTCGAGCCCGGCATCTTCAGAGTGGACAGCGCGCTGGAGTACACACTGGCGATGGTCCGCGAGAGGGCGGCGCTGCACGCCATCACCGTCGCGGTCGACGTCGCGGACGATGTGGAGATGGTCGAGGCCGACGAGCTGCGATTCAAGCAGGTGGTCCTCAACCTGCTCTCCAACGCCGTGAAGTTCACACCCGACGGCGGCAGCGTCTGCATCCGCGCCTACCGCGAGCGCAACGAGCTCGTCGTCACCGTGACCGACACCGGCATCGGGGTGCCCCCGGAGGACCAGGAACGCATCTTCGAGTCCTTCCAGCAGGGCCGCCGGGGAGCTCCGAAGGAGGACGGCACCGGGCTTGGGCTGACGCTGTCACGACGCATCGTCGGGCTGTTCGGCGGGCGGATGTGGCTCGAGAGCACGCCGGGCGTCGGAAGCACGTTCGGCTTCTCCATCCCGGGCCTGCTCGAACGGCCCGACGAAGCCGCGCCCGAACGTGGTGGCCCACCCGTCATCGTCCTGGTCGACGACGATCGAGCGTCGCTGGATCTGATGTCGGCCTACCTGGACGGTTCGCCGACTCGGGTGCTGCGGGCCTGGAATGGCGCCGACGGTCTCGAGCTGATCCGCAGGGTGCTGCCCGCCGCCGTCGTGCTCGACATCAAGATGCCGCGCCGTGACGGCTGGCAGGTCCTGTGCGAACTCAAGGCCGACGCCGCCACCGTCGCCATCCCTGTGGTCATCGCCTCGGTGGTCGACGATCGCGCCCGCGGCCTGGCGCTGGGTGCGGACGTGTATCTGCGCAAGCCGGTCAGCCGAGACGAGCTCCTCGACGCACTGCGACAGGTGGGCGCCCTGGCAGGGGCGCAGTGAACCCCGTTACGGTGCTGGCCGTCGACGACCAGCCGACCAACCTGCGGCTCCTCGACGCAGTCCTCACACCGCGCGGGCATCGCGTCCTGACCGCGTCGTCGGGGGCGGAAGGGCTCGCGTTGCTCGAGACCGAGGATGTCGACATCGTCCTGCTCGACATCGTGATGCCGGGCATGGACGGGCACGAGGTCTGCCGCAGAATCCGGTCCGCGCCGGCCACAGAGTTCCTTCCGGTCGTGATGATCACCGCCAGCGGAAGCGAACAGCGTTTGGCCGCACTGGAATCCGGTGCCGACGACTTCATCACCAAGCCCTTCGACAAGAGCGAACTGCTGGCCCGTGTCGCATCGCTGGCGCGGATCAAGCGATACCACGACACCATCCGGCGACAGACCGACGAGCTCACCAAGTGGAACACCGAACTCGAGACCCGGGTCACCGCAACAGGTGGAGGAGCTGGAGCGCACCAGCCGACTGCGCCGGTTCCTGTCGCCGCAACTGGCCGATCTGGTCATCGGCGACGAGACGCTCCTCGAGAGCCACCGTCGTGAAATCGTCGTGGTCTTCACCGATCTGCGGAACTTCACGCCCTTCGCCGAGACTAGCTGAGCCCGAAGAGGTGATGGGAGTGCTGCGTGACTATCACGGGGCTATCGGGACGCGGGTCCATGAATACGGAGGCACACTCGAGCGGTTCACCGGTGACGGGGTGATGGTGTTCTTCAACGACCCGATCACGTACGACGACGCGGCGGAGCGTGCGGTCCGGATGGCGTTGGACATTCGTGATGCAACCAAAGAGCTTGCCGGACAATGGCACCGGCGGGGGCACGATCTCGCACTGGGAATCGGGATCGCCCAAGGCTTTGCGACACTCGGCAGGATCGGCTTCGAGGGACGCTTCGACTACGCCGCCATCGGCAGCGTCACCAACCTCGCCGCGCGGCTGTGTTCGGACGCCGGTCCATGGCAGGTACTCGTCACCGACCGCGTGCTCGCGGGCACCGAGCACGTCTGGATCTCGGAAATGGTCGGCGACGTCCAACCCAAGGGGTTCACCCGCACCGTGCGGGTCCACAACATCAGCGCCCTCGACGACAGGCAGGTGACCACATGACACAACTACAGGCCCCCGAGCAGACGACAGCGGGTCGACGGCTGTCGCGAACTCGGCGAAGAGGAGCGCTACCGGTCCTTCGACGACCTGCAACTGGCGATGCCGGCCGTGTGGGAGTCCATGCGGCGCGGCCTGCGCCGACGAATCCGTCGTCGTGGTCCCCTCGATCAGCATCGAGCGCACCACCCCCGGGAGTGGCACCGTCATGCAGGCGCTGGAGGAACGCGCGCTGTTCCTGCTCCTGCTGCTGCGCCAGCCACAGCTGCGCATGATCTACGTGACCTCGCAGCCGATTCCCGAATCGATCGTCCAGTACTACCTCGGCCTGCTGCCCGGGGTGATTCCCAGTCATGCCCGTGCCCGGCTCACCATCGTTCCGGTCGGCGATGCGTCATCGGTCCCACTCAGCGCGAAACTGCTTGCGCGACCACGACTTCTGCGCGAGATCCGGGCCATGGTCCCGAACCCGGACCGCGCTCACCTGATCCCGTACAACACCACAGCGCTCGAGCGGGACGTCGCGCTGAGCCTGGGCATCCCGATGTACGGCTCGGATCCCCGGCTCGCGGACCTCGGCAGCAAGACCGGCTGCCGCAGGATGTTCGAGGAGCTCGGGGTGACGTGTCCGGTCGGGCGCGGAGGACCTTCACACGCTCGACGACATCGTCGCCGCCGTGCAAAGCATGCGCGTCAGGCGGCCGTCGCTGACCCAGGCGATCGTGAAGCTCAACGAGGGTGTTTCGGGCGCAGGCAACGCCTCGTGGATCTGCACGGGTTGCCGGCCATCGGCTCGCCCGACGAGGCGGCCGCGATCACCGAGCGCATTCTCGCCATGGCGCCCGAGGCGGAGGGCCTCGCCGTCGACGTCTACCTGGCCGCGTTCGAAAAGCACGGCGGCATCGTCGAGGAGCGCATCACCGGCACCGCGCTCACCAGCCCGAGCGTCCAGATGCGGGCACTGCCGGACGGCACCGTCGAGTTGCTGTCCACCCACGACCAGGTTCTCGGCGGCGCCAGTGGGCAGAAGTACCTCGGCTGCGTGTTCCCGGCCAATCCCGAATACGCCGCGGCCATCGCTGAACCCGCGATGGTGATCGGGCGGCATCTCGCGACCATCGGCGTGCTCGGCCGGTTCGCGGTGGATTTCGTTGTGGTGCAGGATGATAGCGGCGCGTGGACGCCGTACGCGATCGAGCTGAACCTGCGCAAGGGCGGAACCACCCACCCGTTCCTGACGCTGCAGTTCCTCACCGACGGCAGCTACGACGGTGAACGCGGCGTCTTCCTGACGCCGGCCGGCACACCCAAGTACCTGGTCGCGACCGACCACTTCGAGGACGACCGGCTGAAGGCGCTGACCGTCAGGGAGCTCTTCGACGCCGTCGTACAACACGGTCTGCATTTCGACCAGGCCCGGCGCACCGGGGTGGTGTTCCACATGATCAGCTGCCTCACCGAGTGCGGTCGCGTCGGCCTGACCGCGGTCGGCGACAGCCCCGAAGATGCCTGGCGGATCTACGAAGAGGCGCAGTCCGTGCTCCTGCGGGAAGCGGAGCTGGCACTCGAGGAAGGATCCGTAGTCGGTTGAGCCCGCGCCCGAACCGACGACCTCGTCTGGTACGTCGCCTACGGATCCAATATGCGCGCAGCGCGTTTCGGCTGTTACATCTCGGGCGGACGACCGAGCGGCGCCAACCGGACTTACCTGGGATGTCGTGACCCGTCGCCGCCCCTGCGAGACATCGGGATTCACCTGGCCGGTGGCCTCACCTTCGCGGGCGCGTCCAGGGTGTGGGGCGGGGGCGTAGCCTTCTACGACCCCCACGCCGACGGCGAGATAGTCGCGCGGGCGTACCTGCTCACCTTCGGGCAGTTCAGCGACGTGGTCGCCCAGGAAACCAGGCGCCCCGTCGGCAACGACCTGACGCTGGGCGACGGGCCATCGGTGGACGACGCCGTCGCGCGTCTACGAGACCCTCCTGCACGTTGACGACCGGGACGGATTCCCGATGGTGACGTTCACGTCCCTGCAGAACCTGGAGCCCACAACCCCGTCGGCGCCCTACCTTCGCACCATGCTCGACGGCCTCGGCGAGGTGTTCGGCTGGACCGTGGACGAGCGGGTCCGCTATCTACTGCGTGCGCCGGGCGTCACCCCCGCGTGGGCAGCCGCGGACCTCATAGCGCTGTGCGAGTAGGCAGTTGCGCCTTTGCGCACCGGATCACCTCGCGCCGCGCACCAATCGACCCGGCCGGGCACAGGTGTCCGCACTGTCGCGACGGGTGACGACACCGCTGACGATGGTGGCCGCGTAGCCGCTGGCGCCCTGAACCAATCGTTGCCCGCCCGGCAGATCGTAGGCCATCCGCGGCGCGTGCAGGGTCAGGGCGTCCATGTCGATCACATTGACGTCTGCCTTCTTGCCGACTTCGATCGTGCCGCGGTCCGTCAGGCCGAAAAGCTCTGCCGTGTCGCGACTTTGCTTGCGCACCACGTACTCCAGCGGGAGCTTTTCACCGCGGTGGCGGTCGCGGGCCCAATGAGTCAGCAGGAATGTGGGATAGGACGCGTCACAGATCAACCCGCAGTGCGCACCGCCGTCGGACAGCCCGACGACTCCGGCCGGGTGCGTGAGCATTTCGCGAATCGCGTCGTGGTTTCGATCGGCGTAGTTGAAGAATGGCAACATCAGCATTGCCGCGGCGTTTGACTCCAGCATCAGGTCGTAGAGCACCGTCAGAGGGTCTTCGCCGCGAGCCTGGGCTATCGCCGCGACGGTACGGTCGGGTGTCGGCTCGTAATCGGGCGGCTCACCGAGCACGTACAGCCGATCCAACGAGTACTGCACCAGCGCGAACATCGCATCGAACTGCAGCGCCGGATCGGGGGGGAGGTCGGCTTACGACAGGATCGCCGCCTTGACACTCGGATCGGCAAGCCTCGCGGCCAGCTCGTCACGACCCAAACTCGCAATTGCCCATGACGGTGACTTCTCTGACGGCTGGATGCCGCCAGCTTCTTCTCACGCCGCGTGGGCGTGAAGGGCCAGTCCAGCCCGCAAGATGTTACGTGCAGCGTGTTCATCTGCTTGCGCGCGATGCGAGCATCGCTGGCAGACGAATTCTTCTTGGGTGACGCGGTTCTCGAGGGCTGCATACCCACATTTCTCGCAGCCATCGGAGGTGTGCCGGGGATCGACCTCAATCCAGACACGCCCAGCCTCTTCCGCTTTGGCGCGCAGTTTTGAGACGAACCCTCCCCAGCCCGCGTCGCTGATACTTCGGTTCAGCCCGGACTTCGCCCGGGCACCGTTCTTGAGGAACTGCCCCGGGGTGTCCGGGTCGGGCACGGGTTTGGCCCGCCGCAACATGTTGACGATCTTCAGATCCTCCACCACCAACACGTCATAACAATCCACCAGCGCGCGAGCTAGTTTGTGGTGAAAGTCCTTGCGCTGGTTGGCGATCTTACGATGCCGAGCCGCCACAGTCTCCCGCCGCCGTTGACGGTTCTTCGAACCGCGCTTAGCGCGCTGCAATCGCTGCTGCGCCGCGGCGAGCTTGTCCGCACCGACCCGGGCCCAGCGTGGGTTGTCGATGTGCTCACCGTCGCTGGTGGTGGCGAAACTCGCGATCCCCACGTCGACACCGGCCTGGCGGCCGGTGCCCGGCAGCGGATTGGTCGGCACGTCATCGCAGGACAGCACCAGCATCCAGCGCCGCCCGCGCGTTTGACCTGGATCGTCTTCACCCGGCCTGCCACGCGGCGGTGCAGGTCGACCTTGACCTCTCCGATGCCCTGCAGATACACGCGTTTGTGATCAGGTAGCCAGCGCGCACCGTCACCGTCTTTAGGCCACTCCACGCTGTCGAACCGGGCCCTGCCCCTAAACCGCGGATACCCAGCCTTGACACCGGGCCTGGCGGTCTTGACCCGTCGGAAGAAACCCTGAAATGACTTGTTGAGTCGCCGCAGCGTGGCCTGCTGACTGGAAAACGACCACACCGCCTGATCCGCCCGCGCAGCCCGGATCTCGCTGAGCTGCGCCGACTGATCCCCGTAAGAAATACGGGTCTTGCTGTGCGACCAGGCATCCCGCCGTTCCTGCAGCGCCGCGTTGTAGAGCTCGCGGTGCGCATCGAGGCACTGTCCCAACGCGACGTGCTGGCGTGCGGTCGGGCGCAGCCGAAACACATAGGCGCGTCTCACGACGCCACCGCGCCCCACTGGTGCTCGATGTCGCGGCACACCGTCGACCCCGACACATACCCGATCGAGGCGGCGACATACCACGGCCACCACAGCACCTTCGCGAACCGCCGCAGATACGGGAACTCGGCACGCAGCACCCGTGCGGTGTGGCCCGTGAACGCCCGCACCATCTGCGCTGGGGCATCGGTAGGCCCCACCCGCACCAACAAGTGACCGTGATCGGGCATCACCTCGGTGGACACAATCTCCCCGCCATGCCCGGCGGCGACCAGCTCCAGCAGCTCGCCGCACCGCGCCGCCACCCGGCCGCCCAGAATCCGACGCCGACACGTCGGGCACCACACCAGCTGCAGCCCCAGCGAGCACACCCCACCCCGGGTGCGACGAAACCGGCGCCCGGACATGCCGCACACCGTACGAGCAGGGACCGACAAACCCAGGCCACACAGTGTTCACCAGGCCCGATTCCCCCGACGGCTCAAGCCGCCGGTCCCCTCGAGCCGCACGATGAGGAAACCTCCGAACGGGTATGCCGTCGAGATGACGGTCATCGGCTTTCACTGTTCGCACGAGCAGATCAACCCGGCCCAGCTACTCCGCGACGTCCAGCAGGCCGAGCCGCCGGCTTCACCGCCGGTATGTCGTCGGACCATTTCAGCCCGTGGAGCACCCGGCAGGGCGAGTCCGGCTTCGCCTGGTCATTCCTCGGCGCCGCGCTGGCCACCACCAACCTGCCCTTCGGCGTCGTCAACGCACCCGGGCAGCGCTACCACCCCGCGATCATCGCCCAGGCCATCGCGACGCTCGCGCAGATGTTTCCTGGCCGGTTCTGGGCGGCGCTCGGGTCCGGCGAGGCCTCCAACGAACGAGTCACCGGCGAGGTATGGCCACGCAAGGAGGTGCGCGACCACCGCCTCATCGAGTGCGTCGACGTCATCCGGCGCCTGCTCAACGGCGAGGAGGTCAGCCACGAAGGCCTCGTCCACGTCAACAGGGCACGGCTGTGGACGCTGCCCGACACCGTTCCCGACCTCGTCGGCCCCGCGGTCACGCCCGAGACCGCGGCCCGCCACGCCGCATGGGCGGACGGCCTGGTCACCGTCAACCAGCCGAAGGAGACGCTGCAGCAAGGTCCTCGACGCCTACCGCGAGGCAGGGGGCGCGGCCCGGCCCGCCTCCAGATTCACCTCAGCTGGGCGCCAACGGAGGACGAGGCGCTGGCCATCGCCCACGACCAGTGGCGCAGCAACGTGTTCGCCCCGCCGGCGTGCTGGGACGTCGAGTCGATCGAGGCGTTCGACGTCATCAGCGAGAACGTCTCGCCCGAGCAGGTCAAGCAATCCGTTCGTGTCTCAAGCGATCTCGGTCAGCACACCGCTTGGCTTCAGGAGTATGTCGATCAGGGCTGGGACGAGTTGTACCTGCACTTCGTCGGCAAGGAGCAGGCCGCGTTCATCGAGGCCTTCGGCGAACATGTGCTGCCGCAGCTGTCACCAACCGCCCCACAGGCGGGCGGTGACCGCATGAGGCGCAGCGACACCGGCGATCTGTGGTGGAAGAACGCCGTCTTCTACTGCGCCGACGTGGAGACCTTCTACGACTGGAATGGCGACGGATGCGGTGACATCCGCGGCATGACCGAGCGCATCGAGTACCTCTTCGACCTCGGCGTGACGTGCCTGTGGCTGATGCCCTTCTACCCGACCGCCCGCAAGGACGACGGCTACGACATCACCGACTTCTTCGGCATCGACCCCCGTTTGGGAACCCACGGCGACTTCGTCGAACTCGTGCGCACGGCCAAATCAACCGGCATCCGGGTCATCATCGACTTCGTCATGAACCACACGTCGGACGGGCACCCGTGGTTCAAGTCCGCCCGGCGCAGCACCGACGACCCCTACCGCGACTTCTACGTGTGGAGCACGACCAAACCCAAATCCAGCCCGAAGGACGTCGTGTTCCCCGACCAGGAGGACAGCCTCTGGCAGCTCGACCGCAAGACCGACGAATGGTACCTGCACCACTTCCTCAAGCATCAACCCGACCTCAACATCGCTAATCCCAAAGTGCAGGAAGAGATTTCACGCACGCTCGGCTTCTGGCTCGAACTCGGCGTCTCGGGATTCCGGGTCGACGCCGTGCCATTCCTGTTCGCCAAGGACGGCGCGCCGGGAGATCCGGGCGTGTTCGACCCCAACCAGTACCTCGGCGACGTCCGCAACTTCGTCACACGACGACTCGGGGACGCCGTCCTGCTCGGCGAGGTCAATCTGCCCTACAAGGACCAGCTGACGTTCTTCGGCGGGCCGGACGGCGACGGGCTCAACATGCAATTCGACTTCATGGGCATGCAGGCCATGTACCTTTCACTGGCCCGCGGCGACGCCGGACCGATCGCCGACGCGCTGGCGCAGCGACCGGCACTGGACCTGACGAGCCAGTGGGCCAACTTCGTCCGCAACCACGACGAGCTCACCCTCGACAAGCTGAGCGACGGTGAGCGCCAAGAGGTTTTCGACGCTTTCGGCCCCGAGCCGGACATGCAGCTCTACGGACGCGGACTGCGCCGACGGCTGCCCTCCATGTTCGGCGGCGACCAGCGGCGGATGCGGATGGCCTACTCGCTGGCATTCTCGTTGCCGGGTACCCCGGTGCTTTTCTACGGCGAGGAGATCGGGATGGCCGAAAACCTCGACATTCCAGGACGATTCGCCGTGCGCGCACCCATGCAGTGGACCGCAGGCCGCAACGGCGGCTTCTCCGGGGCGCCAGAAGCGGCGGCTAACCCGTCCGCTGACCGACGGTCTGTACGGTCCGGACCGCGTCAACGCCGCCGACCAGCGCCACGACCACCAGTCGTTCTGGTGGTTCATGCGCAACCTCATCTACACGTACCGCCAGCAGCCGGAGATCGGCTGGTCGACGGCCGAGGTTTTGAAGCAGCCCAACCCGTCGGTCCTGGCCCACGTGTGCCGGGAGAAATCCGGGTGGGCGATGGTCGCGCTGCACAACTTCGGAGCCGACAGCGCCATCGTGCCGATTCACCTGGAGGGCGCACCGCCGGGCTCCCTACTCGTCGACCTGCTTCACGGGCTCGGTGAACACGAACTCGACTCCAAGGGCCGCATCGAGGTCGGCCTCGATGGCTATGGCTACCGATGGCTGCGCCTGCGGCGACCAGAAGACCAGCCGATCATTTGAGTCCTGTGGCCCCGCGAATCTCGCGAACGCGCGGACCATGGCGTCGGTCGCCTCGTGAGTGTCCTCGAGCGTCTGGTCGTCGGCCAGCACCGAGATGTTGACTTGGTCGACGTAGCTCCACACCGTGATGTTCATCGCGGCGCCGGCGGCAGGCGGCCCCACCGAATAGATCTCGGTCACCACCGCGCCGGCGATGCGGCCGCGCTCTCGCGGTCCCGGCACATTCGACACGATCACGTTGAGCAGTTGGTTTCGCTGCCTGCGTTTCGACGTCCACCGAAACGCAGCGCGGGTGGCGACCGGCGGCACGTACTCCAACCAGCGCCCCACGGTGCGCGGTCCGAGCAACTCGTAGTTCCCTTTGCGATTCCGGTCGCCATGCTGGTGAGCCGGACCCGCTCCAGGGGTTCGCAGACCTGTACCGGTAGCGACACCAGCAAGGTGCTCAGCGCGTTGCCGCTGATCCGATCGGGCGACGTGTCGGTGGCGGCCGGTACCGAGGCGATGATCGGTTCATCGGCGCGCCCGTCGTAGCGCAGCAGCAGTTCGCGCAGGCCGCCCGCCGCCATGGCCAACACCAGGTCGTTGATCGTGACGCCGAGGTGCTTGCTGGTCTCCTTGACCTCCGCGAGCGACAGGGTCGCGCTGGCGAAGGTTCGGCCCGGCGAGAGCCTGTGATTGAGGAATGTCGGCGGTGGCTTGAACTGGCGGGCCAATTCGGGATGGCTCCGGCGCTCCCTGGCACGCCGCTGCAGGCGGTAAAGGCCCGTGGCGCCATCCCAAATCACCTTCGGCAGCTTCGTGAGCGCAGCGAGGTGGTCGCGGCCGACCGCCCCGATGAGTTCGAACGTCGACGGCCGCGTAGCCGCCCCTTCTGGCTCACTCGCCTTCTGCGCGGAGTCCGGCCACTCCATCCCGCGCGCCATGAGGTTGGCCGACGCGATGCCGTCAGCCAGCGCGTGATGGACCTTGCTGATCACCGCAATCCGGTTGTCCGCCAAGCCTTCGGCGAAGTACATCTCCCACAGCGGGCGACTGCGGTCCAGGGGCGTGCTCGCGATCCGACCGATCACGGCATCGAGTTCGCGCCGCCCGCCGGGATCGGGCACCTGCGCCCGCCGCACGTGGTAATCGAAGTCGACGTCGGCTCCCTCGAGCCACATCGGGCGATGCAGATGAAACGGGATGTCGACCAGTCGATAGCGCAGAGGCTCCAGCAGATGCATGCGACTGCGCAGGATCTCGCGAAACCTGTCGAACGTCGGCTCCCCCTCGAACTCTGCGGTGTCGACCACCGCCACCTTCAACGTGTGTTGGTGCACGGTCGGGGTCTCGCTGTACAGCAGCAGCCCATCCCAGCCGCTGAGTCGCTTCACGCCGCGCCTCGTTACGCGGGTTTGGGCTGACCGGCCACGATCCGCTCGTGCACCGAACTGATCGCCTCGCGCACTGCCGGCACGAACTTGTCCGCCCGGAACGTACAACCGGAGTGGCCCGCCTCCACCGTCACCGTGTGGGATCCGGGTATCTGACTTGCCAGCCACCGCTGGCGCTGCGTTCCGAAGGCCCGGTCGCGCAGGTTGACCACCACCGACGTCGGGACGTCGACGTCGGAGATCCAGCCCGTCGAGTCGAACCGAACGATCTCGGCGATGGCGCGGGTTATCCCGCCTGGGCTGGTGGCGCGGAACTGGTCGAACAACCATCGGTGATCGCTGCGCACGAATTCGGGCGCAGGGGACGCCGCCAAGGGCGCGGCGCTCCGCAGCGGCGGACTCAACGCCTCCACGAGCGCCGCGAATATTCCGGTGCCCAGCCGCTCGTAGCTCGCGCGGCTGACGGCCGCCGTGGCCGCGCACAACACCAGCCCATCAACCCGCTCGCGATGACGTTTCCAGACCAGTTGGGCCACCAGCGATCCCATGGAATAGCCGACCGGCACGAAGGTGCGAATGCCAAGAACATCGGCCAATGCTGCAACGTCGTCGGCGCAGTCTTCGAGCAGGAACCGGTCGCAGGCAATGCCTTGGCCGTGCAAGCGCTGATCGAACACCACCACCCGACCGAACTGGCCCACGGTCTTCAACACCGGGTACCACGTCATCAGCCCGGTACAGGCCACCGAATGCAGGAGCACATACGTCGGCGCATCCCGGGGCCCTGAGTCGACCACGTAGGTGCTGCCCCGCGCGGCAACTCGACCGTCCGGCCGGCCGGCAGTTGCCCGACCGCGGCCAGTCCGGGAACCCTGGGGATCCTCGGTAGCGTCAGGCTCAGTGGACGGTATATGCCGCCATTACAGCACGACTCATCCGCGCTCCGCGGGTAAGCGGCGACGATCCGTAACGAAATCGAGGTCTCGTCGGCGTCCAGGTAGTAGACCTTGTCCCGCGCGAACGTGATAGCCCGCCGCGTCGAAAATCGAGTTCGGCGGCATTGTCCCGGCTGCAGGCAGCGCAAGAGCGCCACAGCCACCATGCACACCGCAGCGATCGCTCTCCGCATCGGGGAATCAAATCACCTAATTCACCGGCACATCCAGGATCGGGCGCTTGACGTAGGCGTCGTCGGTGTCGAAGTGCCACCACTCCCCCGAATACACCGTCAACCCGCCGGCCGCCATCGCCTCCCGCAGCCGCGCACGGTTCGCCTGCGCCGACGCGCTGACGCCCTCGATGGCGAAGGCGGTGGCGCGCGGCGAGAACTCGTCGAAGTCGGTACCCATATCGGCACCGCGATCGTCACGTCAACAGACCGGCCCGCCTCGTGGCTGCGCGAGACGGCCCCGGCCTCGCCACCCAGTCGGGATCGGGAACCGCCTCGAACATCCTCACCTGAACCGCGTGCGGCCGGTAGCAGTCCCAGAAGACCAGGACCTCGGGTCGCAGCGCCTCCGCCGCCGCAGCGAGGCCCGCGGCCATCGACTCGTGCACCAGACACCGAGCGTCGGCGGGATACAGCGGCACGCCGACGAAGTTGTTCGGCGTCGCATAGCGCAGATCGATCATCGCGTCCGGCACGACGGTCCGAACGTCGACCAACCCTGCCGCGCGCGCCTCGTCGGAAACGGGCGGGACCGGCGGCGGCGTGACGCCGACGCGACTCCGTGTGCGCAACAGAGCGCTATGAGACGGCGCCGACAACGGCAGATCGCACGGCCATCTCGACATTGTCGCGCGCATAGACTTCGATCGTGCGCGACGTACTCGATGAGCTGCTGACCGTCTGGCGGGCCGGCGGCACCGCAGGGGTGGCCACCGTCGTGCGCACGATGAAGTCCGCGCCGCGCGAACCGGGCGCCATCATGGTCGTCTCCCCCGACGGCACCGTCGCCGGATCGGTGTCGGGAGGCTGCGTCGAGGCGGCCGTGTACGAACTGGCCAATGACGTCGTCCGCTCCGGTCAGCCCGAGCTGCAGAGCTACGGCGTCAGCGACGACGACGCGTTCGCCGTCGGGCTGACCTGCGGCGGGATCATCGACATTTTCGCCGAGCCTATTTCGCGCGACACGTTCCCGCAATTGCAGTCGATTGCCGACGACATCGCCGCCCACCGCCCGACCGCCGTCGCCACCGTCATCGAACACCCCAACCCGCAGTGGGTCGGGCGACGGCTGATCGTCGGCGCAGATTCCGCCGAGGGATCGCTCGGATCGGCGCGCGCCGACGCCGCGGTCACCGACGACGCGCGGGGCCTGCTCCTCGCGGGACGCACCGGTGTCCTGACCTATGGCCCGGACGGCGAGCGCCAGGAGGCCGGGCATGGAGGTGTTCGTGGCCAGCCATGCCCCGCGGCCGCGGATGCTGATCTTCGGCGCGATCGACTTCGCCGCGGCCCTGGCCAGGCAGGCCGCATTCCTCGGTTACCGGGTCACCGTGTGCGACGCCCGGCCGGTGTTCGCGACCGAGGCCCGATTCCCCGGCGCCGACGAGGTCGTCGTCGAATGGCCCGACCGCTACCTGTCGGCGCAGGCCGAAGCGGGTGCGATCGACTCCCGCACGGCGATCTGCGTGCTCACCCATGACCCGAAGTTCGACGTGCCCGCGCTGCAGGTCGCCCTGCGCCTGCCGCAGGTCGGCTACATCGGGGTGATGGGCTCGCGCCGCACCCACGACGACCGGATGAGCCGGCTGCGCGAGGCCGGGCTGACCGACGCCGAGCTGGACCGGCTGGCCAGCCCCATCGGCCTTGACCTCGGCGCGCGTACCCCGGAGGAGACGGCGGTGTCCATCGCCGCGGAGATCATCGCGCGCCGCTGGGGTGGCGGCGGCCGCCCGCTGGCAGAGATCGACGGACGCATCCATCACGACGCCTGATTCGGGTCGCTCATCGGGCGAGAATGGCATATGCTCTAAACCGAGAATCCCGTATCCGGTACGCTGACGCTGTGCGACTGCTTAGCACATGGGAGCTGCCATGACCTCGACGTCTGGGACCTTGGGGACCGTCGCGACGCGCTATGCGGGCAGCCGGGTCCCGCGTGTCGAGGACACCCGCCTGCTCACCGGCCACGGCACGTTCGTCGACGACATCGTCCGCCCCGGCATGCTGCATGCCTGCTTCGTGCGCAGCCCGTTCGCGCGGGCCCGCATCATCGGCATCGACGCCTCGGCGGCGCTGGCCCTTCCCGGCGTGGTCGCGGTGTTCACCGCGGCCGATCTCAACCCGGACGTCAAGGAAGCCTGGCACGCGGTCGCGGGCAAGGACATCCCCGACACCCCTCGCCCGCCGCTGGCCGAGGGTGAGGTGAAGTTCGTCGGCGACCCGGTCGCGCTCGTCGTCGCCCAGAATCGGTACGTCGCCGAGGACGCCGTCGAGTTGGTCGACGTCGACTACGAGCCGCTGCCCGCCGTCGCCGACTTCACTCAGGCCGTGGGCTCCGATGTTGTTGTGCACGAGGCCTATCCGGACAACGTCGCCGGCGGCATGGGCGGAGCGCCGCCCGACGAGGAGACGTTCTCGTCGGCCGCGCACGTGGCGTCGGCGAATGTGTACCAGCAGATCTACGCGCCGGTGCCCATTGAGACGCGGGGCATGGTCGTCGAATGGGCTTCTGGCGAGCTGACCATGTGGGCATCCACGCAGACGCCCCACGAGCTGCGCGCGTTCTGTGCTCGTCTGCTCGGCATTCCGGCACAGAACGTGCGAGTCATCATGCGCGACACCGGCGGTGGGTTCGGCCAGAAGGTCGTGCCGATGCGCGAGGACATGTGCATCATGCTTGCCGCGCGCAAGGTGCCCGCTGCGCTGAAATGGATCGAGGACCGGCGCGAGAACCTGATGTCGGCAGGGCAGGCCCGCCACGTCGACGGCACCGCGCGGATGGCGTTCGACGACGACGGCACGATCCTCGCCGCCGACATCGACTTCGTGCAGGACGTCGGCGCGTACCCGACGCCGTACCCGGTGTTGACCACCGCGGCGATCGGGATGTTCTTCCCGGGCCCGTACCGGGTACCGAAGGCCAGCTTCAACTACAAGACGGTGTTCTCCAACACGGCGGGCCTGGCGGCCTACCGCGGTCCGTGGCAGTACGAGACCCTCACGCGGGAAATACTTCTCGACATCGCCGCGCGGAAGATGGGTGTCGACCCCGTCGACTTGCGCCGCAAGAACCTGCTGCGCCGCGACGAGATGCCCTACTTCAATCCAAACGGGATGCCGTACGACCACGTCGCGCCGATCGAGACGTTCGAGCAGGCGGTGAAAATCCTTGACCACGAGGGTTTTCGGCGTGAACAGCGTGACGCCTTGGCGCAGGGCCGCTACATCGGCCTCGGCTTCTCCGCGTACATCGAGCCGACGGGCGCGGCGACCGGCCACCTGGCCACCGAAGGCGCGACGATCCGGATGGAGCCGACGGGCAAGATCAACGTGTACGTGAATGGTGGGTCGACGGGAAACAGCATCGAGACCACCGTGGTGCAGTTGACGGCCGATGCACTGGGTGCCGACATCGATGACGTCGCAACGATTCAGGGCGACACGGCGGTGACGCCGTATGGCGCGGGCACCCAGGGCAGCCGCAGCGCGCCGATGACGGCCGGCGCGGTTCACGAGGCGGGAACCATGCTGCGCCAGCAGATCCTGGCAATGGCCGCGGCCCGGCTGGGCGTCTCGGAAGCCGACATTGAACTGGCAGGTTCGAAAGCTCTTGTGCGCGAGGACCCCTCACAGAGTGTGACGTTTGCCGACCTCGCCTACCGCGCCCACTACGAGCCGGCGCAGTTGCCGCCCGGAATGTCGGCCTCGCTGGAGGCGACGGCCCGCTTCACCTCGCAGGCCATGATCCATTGGGCCAACGCGACGCATGCGTGCACGTGTGAAGTGGATCTGGACACCGGTCACGTCACGCTGACGCGCTACATCGTCAGCGAGGACGTCGGCCCGATGATCAACCCGAACGTGGTGGAGGGCCAGATCGCCGGCGGCACCGTGCAGGGCATCGGCGGCGCGCTGTTGGAGGACTTCGCCTACGACGCTGACGGAAACCCTTTGTCGTCAACGTTTGTCGACTATCTGCTTCCGACCGCCACCGAGGTGCCGCCGATCGAATTCGGCCACGTGGAGATCCCGGGGCCGGGCGTCGGAGGTTACAAGGGCTGCGGCGAAGGCGGGGCCATCGGCTCCACACCCGCGGTGATCAACGCGATCAACGATGCGCTGGCGCCGCTGGGCGTGGAGCTCACGCGGCTGCCGGCGAGCCCCTCCGCGATCGTCGACCTCATTGAGAAAGCACGAAAGGACCCCTAGCCGTGGAACTCAACAACGAATTCCGTGTTGCCGTTCCGGCGGCCAAGACGTGGGAGGTACTCACCGACGTCGAGCGGGTGGCGCCGTGCCTGCCCGGTGCGACCCTGCTGTCCGTGGACGGTGACGAGTTCACCGGAGCGGTCAAGGTCAAGGTTGGCCCGATCACGGTGTCCTACAAGGGCGAAGCGGTCTTCCAGGAGAAGGACGCGGCCGCCCAGCGCGTGGTGTTGAAGGCCAGTGGTAAGGAGACAAGGGGCAACGGCAGTGCCGCCGCCCTGGTGACCGCGCAGCTGAAGGACGAGGGTGACGCGACCAGCGTTGTCATCACCACCGACCTCACGATCTCGGGCAAGGCGGCTCAGTTCGGCCGCGGGGTGCTGGCCGATGTATCGACCAACCTGATCGGGCAGTTCGCCAAGAGGCTGGAGGCCGAGCTGCTCGGGGATTCCGCGCCTTCTGCCGCGACCGCCGCGCCTGCCTCTGCCGCCGATGCCGAAGACTCGGTGGATCTGCTGAAAGTCGTTGCGGTGCCGCTGGCCAAGCGGTTCGCTCCGGTGGTCGCCGGGGTGGCGGCTGGCGCGGTGATCGGTTTCCTGCTGGGCCGCCGCAGGTGAAGGCAGCCTCGTTCGCCTATCACCGCCCCGACACTGTCGCCGAGGCGGTGCATATGCTTCGACGAGTTCGGCGAGGACGCAAAGATTCTCGCCGGCGGCCAGAGCCTGGT
Source organism: uncultured Actinomycetota bacterium (assembly GCA_963765155.1). GTDB lineage: Bacteria > Actinomycetota > Actinomycetes > Mycobacteriales > Mycobacteriaceae > Mycobacterium. The sequence goes on along the minus strand of CAVXVJ010000020.1, from coordinate 179,115 downwards.
GCCGATGCTGGCGATGCGGCTGACGTACTTCGAAAACCTCATCGACATCTCGCGTGTTGACGAACTGAAGAACATCGAATTGCGCGGCGACGAGGTGTGGATCGGCGCGGGGACACCACACGCGTTCGTGGGTATGGACGACGAGGTGGCCGACTCGGTGCCGCTGCTGACGTTGGCGACGCCGTACATCGGCCACTTCCAGATCCGCAGCAGGGGCACGCTTGGCGGCGCGATTGCGCACGCCGACCCCGCCGCCGAGTACGCGGCCGTGGCGCTGGCACTGGACGCGACCATGGAGGCGACGTCGTCGCGCGGTAGTCGGGAGATCGCGGCGGGTGAGTTCTTCACCGGGTTGTGGGAGACGTCCTTGGCGTCCGACGAGATCCTGACGGGTGTGCGATTTCCGGTGTGGGGCGGGCGGTCCGGGTTTGCGATCGAGGAGTTCGCCCGGCGCCACGGCGATTTCGCGATCGCCGGTGCGGCGGTCGCGCTGGAACTCGACGACTCTGACCGTGTGCGTCGTTGCGGCATCGGACTGTTGGGCCTCGGCTCGACGCCGCTGCGGGGTTCGGTTGCCGAAGAGGCCGTCGTCGGGCAGCCCGTCGCGGGCGTCTCCGCGGAGGAGATCGGCCGGTTGGCGATGAGCGGATTGTCCGACATTCCTTCCGACCTCCAGGGGTCGGCCGAGTACCGAGCGCGGGTGGGTGCGGCGATGGTGGCACGGGCATGGACTGGAGCGGTTCGAGAGGCGACGGTGACGGAGGCGATCCATGCATGAGCTGCCGGTCCAGGTGACTGTCAACGGACGGGCGCAGGAGGGGGTCGTCGAGCCGCGCGTCACGCTGGCCGACTTCCTGCGCGAGAAGTGCGGTCTCACAGGCACTCACCTCGGCTGCGAGCACGGTGCGTGCGGGGCGTGCACGGTGCTGTTGGACGGGCATGCGGTGCGGTCGTGCCTGATCTTCGCGGTACAGGCCGACGGCCAGGAGGTGACGACGGTGGAGGGCATCGCCGGCGACGACGGTGAGCTGTCGGCGGTGCAGGCCGCGATGCGCGAGTGTCACGGGCTGCAGTGCGGGTTCTGCACACCGGGTTTCGTCGTGTCGATCACCGCGCTGCTGCGCGACAACCCGAAGCCGACAGACGAGGAGATTCGCGAAGGGTTGTCGGGGAACTTCTGCCGGTGCACGGGGTATCAGGGCATCGTCAATGCCGTTCATCGTGCGGCGGAGATTACCCGAGACTAGGGTGGCTGGGCGTGTATCTGGGATGAGAACGAAGCTTTTGGCAGCGATCGTCGTACCTGCCGGGACAGTGGCTGTACTGGCGGCACCGGCCTCAGCAGACGAGCACCTTGATCAAGCGTTCCTCACGGCGCTGCGGGACAAGGGCATTGTCGCCAAGTCCGAGGCGTTCGCTCTCGAGCTCGCGCACTCGACATGCGCCGTGCTGAACGGCGGCGGGACGGTCGAGGAAGCCCTGCAGCAGATCAAGGCCAAGACGAAGTGGTCGGACAAGAAGTCGCTCGACTTCGGCGGCCTAGCCGTCTACGCCTACTGCAAGGACAAGCTGCCGCAGTAGCGGTCATTTGCGGGAGCACTTCACAGTCGTAGAGGCGCTGCGAAAGCGGCGATGGCGACAAGGCTTTTCGTCGACACTGCTGCGACCGTCGAAGTCCAGTACTCGAAGTTAGAAGGGTGGTGGTTTGTTGCGTTCGGCGACGTATTCGTCGTTGAGTCGGCGTTCGGCTTCGATGGCGCGTTGGCGGTAGTACTCGCGGGGGCGTCGGCGTTTGGGCATCATCGCCCCGCGCCCGGCGCTGGGTTCGACGACGGGTTCCTGTCCGGGTGGCCACAGTTCGCCGGTCGGTGCGCACAGGGCGGGAACAGCAGCATGCTGCCGGGGTGGGTGGTGTAGGTGTGTCCGGTTGGGGCGGTGAGGATCAGCGTTCCGTCGGGCAGTTGACGCTCACGCCAACCACCCTGCCCGACGTAGAACGTTTTCAGCAAATGATGAAACCTACAGTAACACTTCATGTTTGACGCATGCGTCGGCCCCAGCGGGTAGGGCACGGTGTGGTCGAGGTCGCATTGATACGACGGTTTATCGCAGCCCGGCCATCGACACGTCAAGTCGCGGCAGCGCACAAAATCGGCCAGTTCCCGCGAGGGGGTGTAGCGGGGTTCGGGTGGCGCGTCGATGCCGGGGTGGCGCACCTGGCGGATGGTGGCCCGCTCCAACACCCCGGCCAACAATGCTGCGGGCAGCACCCCGCCACCGATGACGAACGCCGGCGGCGCCGGGCACGACGGCGGGCACGGGACGTGGCGTCACCGGTGCGCCGACCTTCAGATTCGAACCGTTGATGACCGGCAGCGCGATGCCCGGCTGGCACTGGGCCAGCGGAATGATCGCAGCGGCTCAGCGGCCGGGTCGGCCGTCGGCCCCACCACCGGTCGCCCGACGCCGGGTTCCCACTGCGCAGTCGGCGCCATCGACAGCGCTGGGGCGGGCAGGAACGCCGCAGGCACATCGGTGTGGCCGGCGGGCTGATTGGACTCCCGGGCGTCGCCGGCTCACCGGGATCGAGGGGCGTGACGGGCGGCTCGGCAGCGGGTTCAACCGACTCGGCAGCGGCTGGTTCAACCGGCCCGCCGACCGGCTCGACCGTATCGGCAGACTCGCCGGGATCGTCGGGATCATCGGGGTCGTCGGGGTCGGCTGGCGGTGGTGGGCTGTCGGTCTGGTGCCCTCGGTCTGGGCGGCGGTGAGGGTGGCGGGGTCGGCGACCACATGCACCACCGCGTTTTTTGTGGGTGCGGGGCGCCCGGCGGCGGGGCAGTCCGCCTGCCCGCAGGCGCAGGCCAGTTCGGCGCCGGCGGCCAGCGCGGTCAGGGCGTCGGCGCGCCGCTCGGGCAGGGTGCGCGGATCGGCCTCACACACCGAGCGGGCCATCTCCTCGACCCGCGCCTCGATCAACGCCGCGTCCGGGGCGTACAGCCGCGCCCACATGCTGGTGATCCCGGCCGGATCCTCGGGGTTGCCGAACTCCACCGTGCGTGAGGACACCGCTGGCCCGGGCACGGCGCAACGCGGCGGGGTCGTGGCGCTCCACCAGCGCGTCGATGGCGTCTTCGGTTTTGGTGATCGACAACGCCCCCCACCGGCGCACCCGATCCGCCAGTTCGGCGTCCACGGCGGCCATCGCCTCGGCGTCGAGGATCAGGGCGGTGCGATACACGATCGCGCGCACCAACAGGTCACTGATCAACCCGGCCTCAAACAACGCCGCCACCTGGGGTAGCCGCTCGCGCAGGGCCAGCCCGCGATGGGTTTGGGCCAACGCCAACCCGCGCCCGACATTGAGCGCGGCGCCCAACTCCGCCGACAACGCGGCTTCGGGGTCGATCCACCAGCCGTCGCGTTCGTCGTCGGCGCAGCCCGGTGCGGCGGGTGAAGATCTCGGCCAGCACCGCCAGCTTGCGCGCACACGCGGCGTTCTCGGCCCGCGACCAGCCCGCGGCGGCATCGACCAACCCGGGCACATCCAGCGCGGCCAGGTCGGCGATCTCGGGCAACACACCATCGAACATGCATTCGACGTTAACGGGACCGCCGACCGAAATCCGCTGGCAGGGCCCCCGACAGACCCCACCTGTGGATGAAAACGCGACTGGGGATAACCCGACGTAACGCCGAGTCGCCACCGCTGGAGCTCGAGGAGTTGTCGGCCCGAGACGGATAATGCGCCCCACCGTCACGCCCCCAGCCGCGTGGCAACGAGCAGCTGCCAGGCGATCGCTCCGTGGTGGAGGAACCGCACACTCGTGAATGCCCCGATTCGCCGGCGACCGCCGGCCAGGGCGTTCGGCTTATATTCGAGGCCCCCTAACTCGGGACCACTCCCCGCAGCCCGTCGGCCCCGAAAACCGGCTCGAGCATCGCCGTCATGTCCGGCCCGCGGCGCAGCCCATGGCCGCCATCGACGTTGATGACCTGTCCCGTGATCCACCCCGCAGCATCGCTCAGCAGAAACACCGCCGCGTTGGCGATATCGGAGACCTCGCCAACCCGCGGCAACGGCGTGCACGACGCATAGTCGTCGCTGACCTGAGGCGAACTCAGAATGGGCGCAACGAGATCCGTTCGAATGAGCCCTGGCCTGATGCAGTTGACCCGCACCCACGACGCGCCGAGTTCGTCGGCCGCCAACATCATCAGATGGTCCACCGCCGACTTGGTGACCCCGTAGGCACCGAACCACCGGTGCGTGTTGCTCGCCGCGATCGATGAGATCCCGACGAACGATCCACCACCACCGCGGACCATTTCCCTGGCGGAATGTTTGAGCACATACATCGAGCCGTTGACGTTCAGGTCGACCGTGCGTCGCCACGCATCGGAATCGATTTGTGTGATCGGCCCGATCGTCTCGCTGCCGCCTGCGCAGTGCACCACGCCGTGCAGCCGTCCCGTCCACGCGGTGGCGGCCTCCACGACGCGGGCGACCTCGTCCTCGTTGGTGACGTCGGCAGGCTCGTACAACACTGAGCCAGCGCCACCGGAAGCCTTGATCTCGTCCGCCGCACCCGACAGCCTGTCTGCGTTGCGGCCGACCAGCATCGCGTTGCCGCCGGCGGCCACCACCGCGGAGGCCACGCCCTTGCCGATACCGGTGCCACCACCGGTGACCAGTACCGTTCGATCCGCCAACGACAGCTGCACCGCGACTCCTTCGTCCGACAACTAGAACAAGTTCTAGTTATACGTCACGGCTCGTCGCGCCGCGCAGGCTTGGGCGCCCCGAGCGTGCGCCAATCCGGGACGTCGGGCGGCAGTCCGATCGGGTAGCGGTTCTCGTTGTGCGCCGCCCAATGCGCGTGGCCGAGCTCGTGGATGTGAAATCCGTGCCGCAGCGCCTCGGTGAAGCCCATTGCATCACTGGCCGCGTTGACGGAATCCTTGATCAGCAGCGCCGCCATGGTCGGCCGCTCGGCGATGCGGCGCGCGAACTCAAGTGTCTTGTCCTCGAGCTCGCCACGAGGGAACACCTTTGACACCATGCCTAGCCGATAAGCCTCGTCGGCGTCGATCGAATCACCGGTCAACAGAAGCTCTTTGGCCTTGCGCGGCCCGAATTCCCATGGGTGCGCGTAATACTCGACGCCCGGCATGCCCATCCGGACCCCGACCACGTCACTGAACTTCGCGTCGTCGGCGGCGACGATCAGGTCGCACGCCCAGATCAACATCAGCGCCGCCGAAATCGCGTTGCCTTGCACCGAGGCGATGGTGATCTTGCGCAGATCCCGCCAGCGGCGGGTGTTCTCGAAGAAGAAGTGCCACTCCTGCAGGTACGTTCTCTCCGCTACGGCCGGCACAGTCGCGCCGTGCGAACGAAAGGTCGGATGTTGCGCGGGACCGGGTTTGCGCTCGAGTAGCGCTTCTTCCGACCCGAGATCGTGTCCGGCCGAGAAGTTCTTGCCCCGGGCCGCCAGAATCACCACCCGAACCTGGTCGTCGGCCTCGGCCCGACCGAACGCCTCGTCCAACTGCACCAACATGGTTCGCGACTGGGCGTTCTGCGCTTCCGGGCGATTCAGCCAGATTCGCGCGATCCGCCCCTCGTCGACAGTCTCGTATGTCACCTGGGGCGCAGCGTCGCCAACACGGGTCAGATCGGGATTCGCCACAGCGGACCACCTCGTTCGCTAAAGACCGTTCAACGATTTGCACACTACGGTGCGACGCCGAGCCGCCCCGCAGCGGTGCCACAGCAACTTGACAGCCACTGTTCAGCAATGGGACGTTTGCACCACTTTCTGCCAAGAAGACAAGGCGCGAAGTCATTCATCGGCGTAATGTTCAGATGGGTGTCCGCCGCGACTTCGCAGCGGCCCAAATAACTTTCAGCAACATCACAGAAAGCGTGGCCGATGACGACCTCTAAGCTTCATGCACGCCAACTCATCCTTGCCGGTGGCTTTGCGGTCGCTGTCGCCGCCGCACCAGCAATCGTCGCCTTCGCGACACCAACCACCTCGGCACCGTCGATCGCCGCCTGCCCGGCCGGCGAATCCGAGGACACCTTCACCAATGTCTGCGTGCCCGACGTGGTGCCGAACTCGCCCCAGTTCCAGACGACGCCGGGCGGACTGCCTCAAATCGACGGCATCCCCTGCACGGGCGCCAATTCGGGCCAGTGCATCGGCCTGGCCGAAGAGCAGCAGGCCGAGGGGCCTCAACCGATCCCGCGTTCCACGGTCAGCTCCAGCCCGTAACCGGGCGGACACCATTTCATAGCCGGGGTGCCTCATTGGCGCCTCGGCTTTTTCAGGCCTGCTAGCGGCGAAATTCCGCTAACGAATAGCCCAGAAAATCGCAACTTCACGCGACACATTCCCAGGGAACTGGTGGAACGTATGCAGATTTCTTTCAGCTTCCATACAATCCACCCGACGACTTGGTCAATAACTACAGAAAGCGTGACGATGGCGACCTTCCAGCATTCAGCACGACGACTGATCCTTGCCGGTGGATTTGCGGTCGCAGTTGCCGCCGCCCCGGCGATCGCCGTCTTCGCAGTGCCCACTCCCGACGCCGCACCGGTGGCCCAGTGCCCCGCAGGTGAAGAACCAGACAACTTCACCGCCGTCTGCGTTCCGCATACCGTGCCGAACGCAGGATCGCCGTTCAGCGCCATTCCGGGCAACCCGAGCATCCCCGCAGTGAACGCTTCCAGGCGGCGGCGGGGCCATCCCCTGCACCGGCCATAACTCGGGTCAGTGCATCGGTCTGGCCGAGGAGGCCCAGGCTGAGGGTCCGGCCGCGGTGCCGGAGTCAACCATCGGCTCGAGCCCGACGGTGACAGGCAGTATCGGCTAGTAGCCGTAGGCGGCGGCCCGGGTCCCGCCCGGGTCGCCTAGAGTTGGGTTATGCCTGCGAAATCAGATCCCGCCGAAATCGGCGACGTCGAACCGTTAGCCGACAGCACTGCACGCCAGGCCAGGCGCGTGGTAGCCGCGTATGCGACCGACGCCGACGAATGCCGGATTTTCCTTTCCATGCTCGGCATTGGGCCCGCGAAACAAGAGGCGTAAATGGCTCCGGGAGGCGGCCAGGGCGTCGGCTCCGGGAATTCCGACTTCGTCGTGGTGGCCAACCGGCTGCCGATCGACATGGAGCGGCTGCCCGACGGCAGCACGGAGTGGAAACGTAGCCCTGGCGGCCTAGTCACCGCACTGGAGCCGCTGCTGCGCCGCCGCAGCGGCGCCTGGATCGGGTGGCCCGGCGTACCCGACGCCGACGAGGACCCGATCGACGACGACGGTCTGCAGTTGTACCCGGTACGGCTGTCGGCCGACGACGTCGCCTCGTACTACGAGGGCTTCTCGAACGCGACGCTGTGGCCGCTGTACCACGACCTCATCGTCAAGCCGATCTACCACCGCGAGTGGTGGGACAGCTACGTCGAGGTGAACCGGCGCTTCGCCGAGGCGACCTCCAAGGCCGCGGCGAAGAACGCCACGGTGTGGATCCAGGACTATCAGCTGCAACTGGTTCCGAAGATGCTGCGGATGCTGCGGCCCGATCTGACCATCGGCTTCTTCCTGCATATCCCGTTCCCGCCGGTGGAGCTGTTCATGCAGATGCCGTGGCGCACCGAGATTGTCGAGGGACTGCTCGGCGCCGATCTGGTCGGTTTCCACCTGCCCGGTGGCGCACAGAACTTCCTCGTCCTGGCCCGACGCCTTGTCGGCGCGAACACCTCCCGCGCGAGCATCGGCGTGCGTTCGAGGTTCGGCGAGGTTCAAACCGGCTTTCGCACAGTGAAGGTCGGCGCCTTCCCGATCTCCATCGACTCGACGGCCCTCGACCACCAGGCACGCAGCCGATCCATCCGGCAGCGGGCCCGCGAGATCCGCAGCGAGCTCGGCAATCCACGCAAGATCCTGCTCGGCGTCGACCGGCTGGACTACACCAAGGGCATTGACGTTCGGCTGCGGGCGTTTTCGGAACTGCTCGCCGAGCACCGGGCCAAGCGCGACGACACCGTGCTGGTTCAGCTCGCGACGCCGAGCCGCGAACGCGTCGAGAGCTACATCGAGATGCGCCAGGACATCGAGCGCCAAGTCGGCCACATCAACGGTGAGTACGGCGAAGTCGGCCATCCGATCGTGCACTACATTCACCGGCCCGTCCCCCGCGACGAGTTGATCGCGTTCTTCGTGGCGGCCGACGTCATGCTCGTCACACCGCTGCGCGACGGCATGAACCTGGTCGCCAAGGAATACGTGGCCTGCCGCAGCGACCTCGGCGGCGCGCTGGTGCTCAGCGAGTTCACCGGCGCCGCAGCCGAACTCCGCCAGTCATACTTGGCCAACCCGCATCACCTCGAGGGCGTCAAGGACGCGATCGAGGCAGCGCTGAATCAGACGCCCGAAGAAGGCCGGCGACGGATGCGCGCCCTGCGTAGGCAGGTGCTGGCACACGACGTGGACCGCTGGGCCCGGTCGTTCCTCGAGGCGTTGGCGTCCACCAAATCAGCGGACACTAGATCGGGGTGATGTAGTTGATCAGCCACCTGCCGTCGATGCGCTTGTATTCCACTCGAAGTCGCGAGCCGTCATAGATCGGCTGGTCGCGATTTGCCTTGTCGGACATCGTGCGGTTGATGTACACCATCACCGCTGCCGAGTTGCGCTGCGCATCCATTACTCCGACGCCGACCACGTTGGCTTGGCTCACCACTTCCCGCTCCCGAGCCTGCGGGATGATGTCGGAATTCGCCCTCTCCTCGAACTCCCTGCGGTAGTCGGGCGTGAGCATGTTGTAGGCGTCGGTGAGGCTCCGCTCGACGGTTTTGTAGTCGTAGTTGAACACCGAAGGGATCTGCTTCTGCGCAAGCGGTCCGAGTTCGTCGCGGGCGGCTTGCTCACTACGCATTTCCACTCGCTGCCAGTACAGCGCCCCGCCCACGCGCGGCCAGGCCCACGAACATAGCGGTCGTCAAGCAAGCAATGCCGCTCACAAGCCAGCGCATCAATTGCCACCGTTGGGATACTTGACGTCGTAGGCCGTCATCCGCCCGTCGTCATGCTCATGCACGACGATCCGCAACCGGTAGGGCTGCGACGGCCTGTTGTTGCCGTTCATGTCGCTGGCCGTGACCCGCGCCGACACCAGCACGGACGCGTTATTGCTGATGCCGTCGATGCCTTCCAGCGCGGCACCGTTGATCACAGCCTCCGAACTGCCGCCGGTGTCCCGGAAAATCGCCTTGAGGTTCTCGACGTTGTTGGTCTGACTGAGCATGTCGCGCAATGGCCCACTGGTGCCGTTGTAGAACCGGTCGACGCTTTCGGAGATGGTGTCCTGCTTGAAGCTGAACATGTTCACCACGGTCTGTGTAGCGGTGTCGACGAACCGCTGGTTGCGCGCCTGCGTTGCTTCTGCGTTGTTCTTCTGGACGACCATCACCGCCACCGCAGAGCCGAGTACACCCGTCGCGACAAATACGAACACCAGCGCAACGATGCCGACCAGCCGACGGTGGGCGTGCCGGCGTGCCGGTGGCGCAGCCTTACGGGACTTGCGAGCAGGTGTTGTGCTGGCCGAAACCGGTGTCTCAATACGCACGGCGGCGGCCTCGGCGGCCTTGCCGTTGGCCGGCCCAGCGGCCCGGGATGCGCGGCGGCGCACGGCCTGCCGCGAACGTGTCGGGGTGGATGTCATCAGGTCTGCCTCGGATAAAGCATCAGATCTAGCCAGTTCTCTTGTGGCCGCATATTAGCCGAACCGGGCGCGTACACCCCTGTACCGCCGGCCGGGTCGACGAACACGCCGGTGTTCTGGTCGTACATGCCGTAGGCGGCTCCACTTGCCTGCGGCGGGTTCACGGAGGGAGGCGGCGGCGCTGGAGCCGGCGCCGGCGGTGGGTTATATGGCCCCGCAAATAACGGCGGCGGTTGCGCCGGCACCGGCGGCGGTATCGCCGGGGGTGGCCACGCGTCCGGATACGGCGCAGGCGGTATCCACGCCGTCAGCGGAGGCGGCGGCCCGTTGTCGTTCGGAGGCGGGATATACGGCCAAGGTTGATGCGGTGCCGGCCCCGGGCCGGGCTGCACCCCAGGCGGAACCATACCCGGCGCGACGGGGTATCCCGGGTCCGGATCGTTCTCCGGTGGGATGTACGGGAACTTGTTGGGCGGCAGAATGTTTCGCTGCGCGTCCTCGGACGTATCGTCCTCACGAAGGTCCATCGGTGTGCCGACTGGTACCGGCGGGCCCCGCCACGGACTGCTGCCGATCGGCACGTAGCCATTGGGGTCACGGCAGAGCTGAACCGTCGGCGCGCGCTTACCGGGGAACTCCTGGCACGGGTAATTCCTCGCGCCACGCACCACGCTCGGATCATTCTGCGGCACTTTGCAATACAGATCCGTCGGCAGGTCCCGCAACGTCGTGTCCCCGGGCGACCGATGTAGCGGCGGTGGCAGAAACCCGGTGTTGCACGGGGGCGGGTCATTGATGGAAATCTTGAAGTCCTGCTTGCCACCTTCATCCACGGGCAACTGTTGGCCGATCGTGAGGAGAGAGGCCTGCAGCGCCGGAAAGATGACCAGCGCCTGCTCGATCGACCTGTGATAGATGACGCCGATGCGGCCGAGGTTCGCCAAGTTGGCCGCGAGTACTGGGAACGACGGGCGAATGCCCGCGAACGTCTCGCTGGCTTCGGCGGCTGCCCCCGGCGCGGTCGCCAGCAGCGCCCGCACCTGCGGATCGGCGTTGGCCACTTCGGTGGTGAGGCGCGCGAGACCGTCGGCCGACGACAGGATGTCGTCACCGCTGCGGATCTGCGCCTCCAGGAACGGCCCGGCCTGGTCGATCAGCGCCGAGGTCGGCTGCCAGCTCGCGTTGGCCTCGTCGATCAGCAACCGCGCCGACTGGATCAGCCGCGCCAGTTCCGGCCCGGAGCCGTTGAACGCCTTGAACGTCTCGCGCAGCACATCCTGGAGCCGGGTGTTATTGAGGCTGCTCACCAACTGGTCGGCCTCGCGCAACAGCTCGGCAATGTCCTGCGGGATCGCGGTCCGTTCCTTCGGGATGATGGCACCATCACCCAGCACCGCCCGCGACGGGTCGTCGGGCGGAACCAGATCTACGTATTGTTCGCCGATCGCCGACACGCTCTTGACCGTGGCGGTTGAGTTCGCCGGGATCTTGACGTCGCTGTTGAGCCGCATGTGCGCGGCCACACCGTCGTCGGTCAGCTGCACGGCCTCGACGCGTCCGGCCTGCACGCCGCGGTAGGTGACATTGGCGTTCTCATACAGGCCGCCGCCGGCGACGAAGTTCGCCGTGATCTCATACGCACCGATTCCCAGCCGGGCAGGAGCGCGCAGGTAAAAGATCGAGATCGTGCCGACAGTGAGCACGGTCACGACGGCGAAGACCAACAGCTGGATTCGCGCGGTTCGGTTCAGCATTACTCCGGCGGCACCTCCTGGCCCGAGGCGGTGCCGGGCGGGATCTTGAACGGATCAGCGGCCTGCCCGGACAGGTTTGCCATCTCCCCAGCCAGAAAGTCCGGCGGGTTGATGACTTCACCGAGGCGATCCATATTCGGGTCGAAGAACGACGTCGTGAAGATGGTCTCGCCGAGCCGGCGGATCGTCAGATCGAACGTGGCGAAGATATTGAAGTAGTCGCCCCTGGCCACTTTGTGCAGGTTCTTTCCCGGGAACGGGAAGGTCGCCAGGCTGTCCAGGGCAGACACGAGGGTCGCACGGTGGTCGTTGAGCGGCTTGATGACCGCGTAGATGTCCTTGATGTCCGCGGCGAAATCCTCCTTGGTCTCCGCGAGGATGCGTGCGGCCACCGTGGCGAAACTCTGCAGGGCGGCGAATGCGTCGACGATGTTGGTCCGGTTGTCGTTGAGCACCTCCAGCGCTCCCGGAAGGGTATCCAGGGCGCGGCCCAGACTGTCCCTATTGCGCGCGAGGACTCCGGCGAAACGGTTCAGGCCTTCGGCTGCGGCGATGATGTCCTCGGTCTGCCGATTCAACGACGTGGTCAGTTCGGCGAGCCGCGGAATGAGCTCCGCAAACTGGCCCTGACGGCCGGCCACCCCGTTGTAGACCTCTTGGGTGATGTCCTGCAGCGCACCGAGATTGCCCTTGTTGACCACCACACCCAACGCGGACAGCACTTCCTCGGTGGTCGGGTAACGGCTGCCCTGGCTCAGCGGAATCTGCGACCGGTCACGTAGCTCGCCAACCGGCGGCTGGTCGGCCGGGGCCGATAGCTCGATATGCTGCGACCCCAATAGTGATGTCTGCGCGACCTTCGCCGTCGCGTTGGCCGGCAACTTGACGTTGCGGTCCAGTGAGAGTTCCACCGACGCGTAGAAACTGCCGTCCGCCCGCTGCACGGCCTCCACCCCCGACACACTGCCGACCGTGACGTCGTCGACCATCACCGGCGAATTCTGCGGCAGCGTGGCCACGTCGGGCAGCTCCACGGTAATTGAGTAGGCGCCCGCGCCGTGACCGGCAGTGCCCGGCATGTTCAGCGAGTTCAACCCGCCGAACTGGCAGCCGGCGAGCAGTACCACGCCGGAACCGATGGCGACCGTGCGGCTAGCTGCACGACCAACGTTGATACCCAACGACATTCGTGTCACCCTCCGCCTCCGTGTTGTTGCGGCATCGGCGCGCCGGCCTCGGCGGGCAGCGGGCCGGGCGCAGCTGGCGCCGGCGGTGGCGCACCAGGTGCCGGTCCTGGCGGCAGTATTACCGGACCGAGCGTGTACGGCTGCGCCGGTGGCGGTGGACCCGGTACCGGGTTCGGTGGCAGGAGCAACGAACTGGGATCCCCGTCCTCGCCGGGCCGAGGCGGGAACCGCCCGTCCGCCGGTATCCACTCCAGATACGGGATGTAGGTTTGCGCCTTGGCCTCGGTCGCCGGGGTGTCATAGATGATCTGGCCCTTGTACGCGGTGATCGTGTTGATCCCATGCGCCATGATGGGCGGGTAATTCATCGCCAGGCGGCGCAGCACCGGAGCCATCCGCTGGCGGCAGATCTCGGTTCGCTTCATGTTGTCGGTTGTGCCGGCGGCTTCGAAGTTGCCACAGATGAACTGCACCGGGTTGGCGAACTCCGGCAGGCCCAGCAGACCGTTTGCGGCGCCCTGGGCCGGGTTGTAGATGTTGTAGAAGTTCGCCATTGCGTTCGGGAGGACATGCAGTATCTGCTCGACGTCGTCGCTCTGGTTTGACAGCAGGCTCGTGAGGTCGGTCACCTTGTTGATGCTGCCGATCAGCGTCTCGTTGTTCTCGTCGAGGAAGCCGCGGATGTCCGACAGGGCCTGGTTGAGGCTGCCCAGCGTGTCGTCCAGCTCCACCGCGCTGTCGGCCAGCACCTGCGACACCGAGGCCAAATGCCCACTGAATTGGACGATTTGCTCGTTGCTCCTCGACAGTGCGTCGATCAGGATCTGCAAATTCTTCACAGTGCTGAACAGGTCGGTGCGTGAGTCACCCAGCCGCCCTGCGGTCTGCGACAACTCGCGTATCGCTCGCCGGAACGAGTCGCCGTTGCCGTCGAAGGTATCGGCGGCCTGGTTGATGAACCCGCTCAACGGGCCCTGAACCTGGCCCGCCTGAGGTCCGAGCTGCTGGCTGAGCTGGGTCAGCTCGGACTTGACGTCGTCCCACTCCACTGGCACGGCCGTGCGGTCCAACCCGATACGGCCGCCGTCCTCCATCGCAGGGCCCTGTTTGTAGGTCGGCGTGAGCTGAATGAACCTGGCTGAAACGATGTTCGGCGCCACGACCACCGCGCGCGCGTCGGCGGGCAACTTGACGCTGTCCTGCACCGTCATCGTGATTTTGACGGCATCGGCCTCCGGCGAGATCGAATCGATCGAACCGACCGGAACCCCGACGACGCGGACGTCGTCGCCCGGATACAGGCCCACTGCCGACGGGAAGTAGCCAACCACCCTGTAAGTGCCGACCCGCGGCCACAGCAGGAACATGCCACCGATCAGCGCCACCACCAGAGCGGTGATGACGCCGTAACGCAATGGTCGGCTCATGGCGACTTGGGCCTTATGATCAGCCGCTCGGTGATGAATCCGCGCAGCATATCGGCGAGGCTGTCGGGAATCTTGCCCGGTTGGAAGTAGAGGTCCAATAGCAGCTCCGACTGCGGAATGTTTGGTAGCGAATTGGGGAGGTTGACGCTGAATCCCGAACCGGAGCCGACCGATTCGCCGAGTGCGGTGGCGTAGGGTGGCAACCGCCGCAGCGCCTGGCTGAGGTGCTCGCGGCGTTCAAGCAGGTTGTCCAGCACGAGGTTCAGCTTCCTCAGGGCCGGACCGAACTCACGGCGGTTATCGGCCACAAATCCCGAAATCTGTTCTGACACTTCATCGATGCCGGCAATCAAATTGCTCAGCGCGGCCCGGCGTTCATCGAGCGCGGCGAACAGCAGATTACCGTCGATGATGAGTTGGTTCACCTGACCGGCCCGGTCGGCGAGCACCTTGGTTACCGACCTCGCGCGCGCCAACAGCTGACCCAACGCCTCGTCATTGGCGTTGATGCTGCGAGACAATGCGGCCACCCCGTCGAGCGTTCGGCGCAGCTGCGGAGTCGCGTCGCGAAGCGAGTCGGTCAGCACCCCCAACGCCTGGTTCAACTGGTCCTTGTCGAGTTCGCCGGCGTTCTGACCGAGATCCTGCAGCGCCATGTTCAGCGTGTACGGAACTGTTGTGCGGGCCAACGGAATCGATGTCACCGAGCCGCTGCCTCGTGGGGTTACTGCCAACGACCTCTCACCCAGGACGGTGTCGGTCTTGATCGATGCCAGCGTCTGATCGCCCAGCCTGACCTTGCGGTTGACGGTGAATGTCACCTTCGCTACGTCGCCGGCGAGCGCGACCCCGCTCACCTTGCCTACCACGATGCCGGAGACGTTGACGTCGTTACCCGGCGAGATACCACCGGCATCGGCGAAATAGGCCTCGTACGATTTGCCTTGCGGATAAAACGGCAGGCTGGTGTAGCCGAACGCGACCAACAAAGCGCACACGACGACAAAGATTCCGAAGACGCCCGCCCGGATCGTCTTATCCATTCTCTGAGCACCTGCCCTTCGACGGATCCGGGACTCCGCCCATCGGCAGGAAGATGTCGCTGCCCGCCGGACCGTTGAACTTGAGCCTCAAGTCGCAGATGTAGTAGTTGAAGTACGCCCCATACGCGCCAAGGGAGTTCAGCCGCAAGTAGTTCTCGGCGAGCGGTTCGATGACTCGGTTGACCTCATCCTTGCGGTTGTCCAGCTCGGTGGACAGCGGGCGAAGGTTCTCGAGCACTCCCTGCAGCGGCCGACGTGAGTCCACCAGCATGTCGGTCAGATCCGCTTCCGCGGACGCCAGCGGCGGTATCGCACCGGCGATCGGGTCCCGGCCCTGCGCCAGCCCACTGACCAGCTTCTGCAGCTGGTCCACGCTGGCATTGAACTGGGCGCTCTTCTCGTCAACAGTCCCCAGCACCGCGTTGAGATTGTGGATCACCTCCGAGATCACCTGGTAGCGATCGGCCAAGGCTTGGCTGAATGTTCCAGTCTCCGAGAGCAATTGCGACAGCGCCCCACCCTCGCCCTGCAACAGCTCGAGGATCGCGTTGGTGATCTGGTCGACCTTCTCGCCGTCGAGGCCCTTGACCACCGGCCGCAAGCCGCCGAGCAAAGCATCGAGATCCAACGCCGGTTGGGTGTTGTCGATGCCGAGTGTGCCGCCCGGCGGCAGCTTCCGAAGCTCGCCGGGTCCCGCGGTGATTTCCAAATAGCGGTCGCCGACCAGGTTCTCGTAGCGGATCACGGCCCGCGTCGACGTATACATCTGATACTTCTTGTTGACGGTGAACGCCACATCGACGGTGTTGTCGGGGTTTAGCTTCACATCGCGGACAGTCCCCACCGGAACACCTGCGATCCGTACGTCGTTGCCGCCCTGCACCCGCGTGGCGTCGGTGAACGTGGCGTGGTAGGAGTTGGTCGCGGCGAACCGGAACTCGCCGAAGATCACCACCAAACCGGCGGCGACCAACAGCATGACCACCGCGAAGATACTCACCTTGATCAGGTTTCCTCTGTGGCCCATCAGAAATCGTCCCGTTCTGCGAACGCGCCGTGGAAGAGGAACTGAAAAGTATTCGGGGCGTCGACCTGCACCTCGGTGAACGGCTCATACGGGATGTAGGCGTTGTCGGTGACCAAGAATGGCGCGCGATACCACGAGCCGCCGTACTGCTTGGTGGGCATGTCGGGCAGTCCACGGCAGTTGGGTCCGCCGGACGCGTTCACGATCGGCATGCTCTCGGGATAGGTGTAGGACGGCACGCCCAGGATGAAGCTGGAACTCACCATCGCGCCCGGTTTGATGCCACCGACGAGGCGTCCCGAACGCTCGCTGCCATTCTTGACGCCCTCCAGTATGCAGCCGAATACCGGTGAATAGTCACCCAGCACCTTCAACGGCGCCCGCAACCGCTGGATCGCGGCGATGTAGTCGTCCGCCGCCGGCTCCAGCGTGGCGGTTCCCTCGTTCGCCAAGCCGATTGTCGCGAGCAGCGTCGCGTTCAGGTTGTCCTGCTGATCGATGATCGTGTTGCTGATCGTCGGCACATTGTCGATCACAGTGACCAGATCGGGGGCGGCATCGCCGTAGATGTTGGCCACCGTCGCTGTCTGCGCGAAATCCGATTCAACCGTCGGCAACTTTGGATTCAGTTGCACGAGATAGGAATTCAAGCCCGCCAGCGTAGCGCCAAAATCGTCACCATGACCGCGCAGGCCCTCGGCGATCGCCGACATGGTCGCGTTCAGGTGTACCGGGTCGACCTTGTGCAGCACGTCGGTCAGGGTCTGGAACAACGTGTTGGCTTCCAGCTGCACGGCCTGAGCCTGGACGTGGGCGCCAGCACGCAATGGCGTGTCGGACGGCTGCTCCGGCGCAATGAATTCCACCGACTTGGCGCCGAACACTGTGGTGCTGGCGATGCGCACCGGCGCGTTCGACGGAACGTACCGCATCTGGTCGCTGTTGATCACCAGCGTCAACTTCGCCTGATCGCCCGTATACGCGATGTCCTCGACCTTGCCGATCTGGATACCGCGGTACTTGACCTTCGCTTCCTGGTCCATCACCAAACCGGCCCGCGGCGACGTGACGGTCACGGTGTCGGTCGGGGTGAACGCGGCCGTATACGCCAGATAGGTAAAGACGGTGAACGCCACGATGATTGCCGCCAATACTGCGGCGGCGATCCTGTTCGCGGTAGTGCCAGACACGACGTCTCCCCTTACCCCGAGAGGTTGAAATTACCGGACGCGCCGTATACGGCGAGGGCGATGAACAAAGTGATGACGACGACGGTAATAAGCGAGGCACGCACCGCCTGGCCCACTGCGACGCCGACGCCGACGGGGCCCCCGGACGCGTTGTAGCCGTAATACGTATGTATCAGCATCACCGCGATCGCCATCACGATGGCCTGCAGGAACGACCACAGCAAATCAGTGGGATTGAGGAAGGTATTGAAGTAGTGGTCGTAGAGACCCCCCGACTGGCCGTTGACGTAGACGGTGATGGTCCGGGCGGAAAAGAACGCGGCAAGCGTGGCCAGCGAGTACAGCGGGATGATCGCGACCAGCCCGGCGATGATGCGCGTCGACACCAGGTAGGCCATCGAATGTATTGCCATCGCCTCGGTGGCGTCGATCTCTTCGGCGATGCGCATCGCGCCCAGTTGCGCGGTGGCGCCCGCGCCGATGGTGGCCGCGAGCGCGATGCCCGCGATGATCGGGGCGACGATGCGTACGTTGAGGAACGCCGACAGGAAACCGGTGAGCGCCTCGATGCCGATGTCGCCGAGGGACGAGTAGCCCTGCACGGCGATCACGCCGCCGGACGCCAGCGTCATGAATGCCGCGACACCGACGGTGCCGCCGATGAGCAACAGCGCGCCGGTGCCGAGGGTCATCTCCGCGATCAGCCGGACCGTCTCCTTGCCGTAGCGCCGCAGCGCGAGGGGCACCCAGCGGATCGATTGGCCGTAGAACAACGCCTGCTCGCCGAAGGCGTCGACGGTACGGGGCAGCCATCGGAACGCCCGCCGCATCCGCAGCGTGATGTCGTAACTCCCCAGCTGGCTCATCGCCGCCGTCTCTTCTTCGCGCGAGCGCTCATCAGCCCAGCACCCGGACGCCGATCGCCGTCATGATCACGTTGATCACGAACAGGCAGATGAAGGCATAGACGACGGTCTCGTTGACGGCTTCTCCGACACCCTTGGGTCCGCCCTTGACGGTGAGGCCGCGGTAGCAGCCGACGAGCCCCGCCATGACACCGAACAGTAGGGCCTTGAGTTCTGAAACCACCAGCTCGCCCAACCCGGTCAGGATTGTCAGTCCGTTGATGAACGCCCCCGGGTTGACGCCCTGCAGCAGCACGGAGAATACGTAGCCGCCGCTCAGGCCGATCGCGATCACCAGACCGTTGAGCAGCAGCGCCACGAAGGTCGACGCCAGGACGCGCGGCACCACGAGCCGTTGAATCGGATCGATGCCGAGCACCCGCATCGCGTCGATTTCCTCACGGATGGTGCGGGCACCTAGGTCGGCGCAGATCGCAGTCGCCCCCGCGCCGGCGACGACGAGCACGGTCGAGACCGGACCCAGCTGAGTCACGGTGCCAAACGCGGTACCGGAGCCGGACAGATCCGCAGCGCCGATCTCGCGCAGCAGGATGTTGAGGGTAAAGGAAACCAGCACCGTGAACGGAATCGCGATCAGCAATGTCGGGAGGATCGAAACCCTGGCGATCATCCAGGTCTGATCCAGGAATTCCCTGAACTGAAAGGGGCGCCGGAAGGTCTTGACGAACGTGTCGAGGGACATTTCGACGAACCCGCCCACGGCCCGAGCCGGCGCCGCAAGCTGTTCGATCAACCTCGGCTCCGTTCTCGGGCGGGGGTGTTCAAAGAATCGTCTTGGCGAAGAGTTCGAAACTGCTCGCCGCGACGGCCTTTCCACCCCTTGGTTAAGCGTTGCTCTTAGTGAGCCGGATCATACTAACTAGAACAAGTTCGCAGTGTCAAAGAACAACAAAATCAGCCGAAACTGTAACCTTTGCGCTGGTCAGAGAATGTGTGACGCAGGTCATTCTGTAACGTGTTCTAGCACCTTTGAAACTTTGACAACCTACACGGTCAGTCCTTCGTATCCATCAGCTCCGTTGCTGAGAAATTCCGTTCCGGATCACGTCCAGCAAAGTATTCGTGCAACGTTGCACTGAGGTCGGCCGGGTCCCACGCGTCGGATTCCGCACTGAACCGCTTCTCGGCGGTGGGAGCCGCAACCAGCGTCACAGTAGGACCGTAAACGATGAACAGCTGGCCGTTAACCCCTTCGGACGCCGGCGAGGCGAGGAACCGCACGAGGTTCACGACATGATCGGGTGACAACGGGTCGATCTGCCCCTCGGCCAGCTCCGGCTGGTCGCCGAAGATGTCGGCCGTCATCGCCGTGCGGGCCCTGGGCGCGATGGCATTGGCCCGCACCCCGTAGCGCTCCAGCGCACGCGCAGCCGACAACGTCAGCGCAGTGATGCCGGCCTTGGCGGCGCCGTAATTCGCCTGGCCGACGGGGCCCGCGAGGCCCGCCTCCGATGAGGTGTTGATGATCCGGCCGTACACGGTCCCGCCGGTTTCCTTGGCCTTCGACCGCCAATAGGTGGCGGCATTGCGGGTCAGCAGGAAGTGGCCGCGCAGATGAACCGCGATCACCGCATCCCAGTCGTCGTCGCTCATGTTGAACAACATGCGGTCGCGGGTGATCCCGGCGTTGTTGACGACGATGCTCAAACCGCCGAGGCCGTCGGCGGTTTCGACGAGCTCGTCGGCGGTGGACCGCTGGCTGATGTCACCCGCGACGGCGACGGCCTTGGAACCGGCGGTGACGATCTCGTCGATGACGTCCGATTTGTCCAGTGCGCCCGCGATGTCGTTGACGACGATCGTCGCGCCCGCCCGGGCAAGTCCGATGGCCTCCGCGCGGCCCAATCCCGCGGCAGCGCCCGTCACCACCGCAACCCGGCCCGAGAGGTCGTCCGCGGCTGCGTCCTGACTACTCAATTTATGAATACCTCTAGTCTCTGCGAAGGAGTGCCGCACGTGGACATTCGGCGATCGCCTGTTCGGCCAGTTCTTCCTGGTCGGCAGGTATCGGGTCGATCTTCACGACGGCGTAATCGTCGTCGTCCAAATCGAAAATGTCCGGTGCAAGGCCAAGACATACGGCGTTACCTTCACATCGATCACGGTCAACTTCAACTCGCACGACACCCTCCTCGAGGCTGGGCTGATGACCTCGTCGTCAGAATACGACCACGCTCGCTGGACCCCAAGACTAGAACGTGTTACAACCGGGTGGGTCGACGGGTACCGAATTGTGCCCCTAGAAGAGTGAGGACGAGGCGATGCGGATCGGCTACAGCCCAGAGCAGGAGGAGTTGCGCCGCGAGCTGCGGTCCTACTTCGCTCAGTTGATGACGCCCGACCGTGTCGAGGCGCTGAGCTCGACGGAGGGCGAGTACGGCAAGGGCAACGCGTACCGCGACACCGTCGCCCAGATGGGCCGCGACGGATGGCTGACACTGTCCTGGCCGAAGGAGTACGGCGGTCAGGCCCGCTCGGCGATGGATCAGCTGATCTTCACCGACGAGGCAGCTATCGCGGGTGCCCCGGTGCCATTCCTGACCATCAACAGCGTCGCGCCGACGATCATGGCGTTCGGTACCGACGAGCAGAAGAAATTCTTCCTGCCCAAGATCGCGGCCGGTGAACTGCACTTCTCGATCGGCTACTCCGAACCCGGCGCGGGCACCGACCTCGCCGCGCTGCGCACCACCGCGGTGCGCGACGGCGACGACTACGTGATCAACGGCCAGAAGATGTGGACGAGCCTCATCCAGTACGCCGACTACGTCTGGCTGGCGGTGCGCACCAACCCCGAAGCCAAGAAGCACCGCGGCATCTCGATGCTGATCGTGCCCACCGACGCACCGGGTTTTTCGTGGACGCCCGTGCACACCATGGCGGGCGTGGACACCAGCGCGACGTATTACCAGGACGTGCGCGTGCCCGCGTCGAACCTGGTCGGCGAGGAGAACGCCGGCTGGAAACTCGTCACCAACCAGCTCAACCACGAACGCGTCGCCCTGGTCTCTGCTCAACCGATCTTCGTGGCGCTCAACGGTGTTCGGGAATGGGCGCAGAACACCAAGGACATCCACGGGAACCGGCTGATCGACTCGGAGTGGGTTCAGTTGAATCTGGCGCGGGTGCACGCCAAAGCCGAGGTGCTCAAGCTGATCAACTGGGAGCTGGCCTCGTCGGACGACGCCGCGCCGTCACCGGCGGACGCGTCGGCAGCCAAGGTGTTCGGCACCGAACTGGCCACCGAGGCCTACCGGCTGCTGATGGAGGTGCTGGGCACCGCGGCCACCCTGCGGCCCGACTCCCCCGGCGCGCTGCTGCGCGGGCGGGTGGAACGGATGCACCGCAGCTGCCTGATCCTCACGTTCGGCGGCGGCACCAACGAGATTCAGCGCGACATCATCGGGATGGTCGCTTTGGGCCTGCCTCGAGTGAACCGGTAAGGACATCACATGGACTTCACGACAACGGAAGCCGCCGACGACCTCGGCGGTCTGGTGCGCACCATCACGGAGTCGGTGTGCACGCCGGACCATCAGCGTGAGCTTGACGGGCTGGAGCAACGGTTCGACCGCGACCTGTGGGCCAAGCTGATCGAGGCCGACGTGCTGTCGGCCGCCTCGCCGGAAGTGTTGGGCGGCGGCGGTTTCGGCGTGCTCGAGCAGACGGCGGTGCTGGTGGCACTGGGCCGCCAACTCGCCGCGGTGCCCTATCTCGAGTCGGTCGTGCTCGGAGCCGGGGCACTGGCGAAGTTCGGTCCCCAAGCGCTGCAGCAGGAGTGGGCAGTGCCCGCGGTGGGCGGTTCGAAGATCCTGGCCGTCGCGCTCGACGGCGAGGTGGGTCAGGGCCCGGTGCAGGCCACCGCCAGCGGCGACGGCTACCGGCTGACCGGCTCGCGCACGCAGGTTGCATACGGCCCGGTCGCCGACGCGTTCCTGGTGCCGGCCGAAACCGAGTCTGGCGCCAGCGTTTTCCTGATCGCGTCCGCTGACGCGGGTGTGACCGTCAGCGCGCTCGACACCACCGGGCACGGCAGCGTCGGCCATCTAGAGCTGCAAGGGGTCGCCGTCGACGCCGGGCGCGTGGTCGGCGGGCACGACGTTGTCTCGTGGCTGACCACCCATGGCACGCTGGGCCGCAGCGCATTTCAGCTCGGCGTGCTGGAACGGGCGCTGGCGCTCACTGCCGAGTATGCACGGGAACGGGAACAGTTCGACCGGCCCATCGGCAGCTTCCAGGCGGTGTCGTCGCGCCTGGCCGACGGCTACATCGACATCAAGGGCCTGCGCCTGACGCTGACGCAGGCGGCGTGGCGGCTGTCCGAGGATCTACCGGCGGACATCGACGTGGCGAGCGCCGCGTTCTGGGCGGCCGATGCCGGGCATCGGGTCGCGCACACCACGGTGCACGTGCACGGCGGCGTCGGGATCGACCTGGACCACCCGGTGCATCGGTACTTCCTGGCGGCCAAGCAGACCGAGTTCGCGGTCGGCAGCGCCACCGGGCAGCTGCTGCGCATCGGCCGCGAATTGGCCGACACCCCGCCTGATTCGTGACTGGTAGCGGGAGTGCGAGGCCCGGTAACTACAGGCTCAACGCGGGTTCCCAGGTGCCGGCGGCTGACGAGCTGCCTGCCGACCGTCACCGACCTGCTGACACCGCTGGTCGACGTCGACGACCGGGGCGTGTACTTCGAGGACACGTTCACCAGTTGGCGAGACCACATCAAACACGCGGCCGCGGTGGCCGCTGCGCTGCGGGCACGCCTCGACCCTGACAAGCCGCCCCATGTCGGGGTGCTGCTGCAGAACACGCCGTTCTTCTCGGCCGTGCTCGTCGCCGGCGCGCTGACCGGCATCGTGCCTGTCGGCCTCAACCCGGTCCGTCGGGGCGCGGCGCTGGCCCGCGACGTCACGCATGCGGATTGCCAAGTGGTGCTGGCCGATTCGGCATCGGTGGCATCGCTTGGCGATATCGACCATATCGACATCGACTCCCCACAGTGGGCAGCAGAGGTGGCGGCGTACCAGGACGCACCGGTGGCCGCGCGCGACGCCGACCCTTCCGATCTGTTCATGCTGATCTACACGTCCGGCACCAGTGGCGACCCCAAGGCGGTGAAGTGCAGCCAGGGCAAGGTCGGGATCGCGGGTGTGACGATGACGCAGCGCTTCTCGTTGGGCGCCGACGACGTCTGCTATGTGTCGATGCCGTTGTTCCACTCCAATGCGGTACTTGTGGGCTGGGCGGTGGCCATCGCCTGCCGGGGTTCACTTGTGTTGCGGCGCAAGTTCTCTGCCTCGCAGTTCCTGCCCGACGTCCGCCGCTACGGGGCAACGTATGCGAACTATGTCGGCAAACCGTTGTCGTACGTGCTGGCCACACCCGAGCGTCCGGATGATGCCGACAACCCGCTTCGGGCGGTGTACGGCAACGAGGGCGCACCCGGCGACATCGAGCGATTCGCCCGCAGGTTCGCCACGGTGGTCCAGGACGGGTTCGGTTCGACCGAGGGCGGAGTGAACATCGCGCGCACGCCCGACACCCCTCCCGGAGCGTTGGGGCCGCTGCCGGACGGCATCGAGATCGTCGACGTCGACACCGGCGAACCGTGTCCACCGGGCGTGACGGGTGAACTGGTGAACCTTTCGACTGCGGGGCGTTTCGACGGCTATTACAACGATCCGGAAGCCGACGCCGAACGGATGCGCGGCGGCGTGTACCACAGCGGCGACCTGGCCTACCGTGACGAGAACGGCTTCGCGTATTTCGCCGGGCGGCTTGGTGATTGGTTGCGCGTCGACGGCGAGAACCTCGGCACCGCGCCGATCGAGCGAATCCTGTTGCGCCACCCCGACGTCATCGAGGTCGCGGTGTATGGGATTCCCGCGCCTGACGTGGGCGACCGCGTGATGGCGGCGCGTCGTGCTGGC
Source organism: uncultured Actinomycetota bacterium (assembly GCA_963765155.1). Taxonomy (GTDB): domain Bacteria; phylum Actinomycetota; class Actinomycetes; order Mycobacteriales; family Mycobacteriaceae; genus Mycobacterium. The sequence goes on along the minus strand of CAVXVJ010000020.1, from coordinate 154,893 downwards.
CGAGGGCGCGGACTTCGACGCCGAGAAGTTCAAGGCGTTCCTGGCCGAGCAGCCCGATCTCGGCCCGAAGCAGTGGCCGTCGTTCGTCCGGATCAGCACAGAGCTGCCGCGCACCGAAACGTTCAAGGTGATCAAGCGGCGGTTACAGGCAGAGGGCATCGAATGCGACGATCCTGTGCTCGAGATTCGACGTTGATTCTGCGCTGAGGCGCTTTCCCTACTCGGGCCATTTTTTCGCCCTACACGCAGAGTCAACGCCCGTGCTCAACGCTCATGTCACCCGCCATCGGTAACCTGGCCAACGTGGGCTACCGCGAATTCCCACCGCCCGCGAGGTTACGTGACCTCGTCGAATGCGCCTGGGTGGTGGACGGGCCACCCGCGCCGGTGCGCGTGGTTCCCGACGGCTGCATGGACCTGATCCGGATGCACGGCCGCGTCACGGTTGCCGGTCCGGACACCACCGCATCGGTCAGCCCGCACGAGGGAGAACCGTTCGTGGGCTTGCGATTTCGGCCCGGTGTACTCCCCCGGCTGCTCGGCGTGCCCGCGTCCGAGCTGCGCAACGACCGAGTGCCGCTGCGGGAGCTGCGGGCGGGGTTTCCGCGGCGCGGTTCGCTGGTCGACCTGACCGCCGCGTTGCTCGTCGAGGAGCCTCGGCCGCAAACCGCCCCCTGGTCACTGCCGCTGCTCCGCCACGTCACCGGCAGCCTGGCCGATGGCGCGCCCGTCGCCGAGTTGGCCCGCGACATCGGGTGGTCCAGTCGCACGTTGCAGCGCCAGTGCACGGCGGTCTACGGCTACGGCCCGGCGACGCTGCGCCGCATCCTGCGGTTCCAGCGCGCGGTGCGTGCTTCTCGGTGAGGGACTGCCGTATGCAGACGTGGCCGCGCTCGCCGGCTATGCAGACCAGCCGCACCTGCACCGTGAGGTGCGTGATCTCGCCGGCGTGCCGCTCGCGGCGTTGCGTCAGGACTTCAGCGGGGCGAACAGGTCCACCCAATTGCCGTCCGGGTCGGCGACGGTCGCGTAGCGCTGACCCCACGGCGCGTCGTACGGCTTCAGCGGTCCGGCGTGACCGGCGGCCGTCACCTTCTCGAACAGCGCGTCGACCTCGTCCGGGGACGTCACTCCGAAGGCCAGCGCCAGCCGGCTGTCCGAATTGGCCTGTGGCGCCCAGCCGGGATGCATGCCCGCGATCGTCTCCTCGGTGTCGAAGGACAGCGTGTTGCCGCCGGGTAGTTCGACCGCGACGTGCGGCGGCCCCTCCGGATCGGGGACGGACAGGCCGAGCAGCCGGTAGAACTCGAGCGATCGTTGCAGGTCGTGGGCGAAGATCTGAAACACCGTCGATGTCACGCGAATATCCATACCGCCACGTTAGGTCGATCGCACCGGCGCCGTCGTGAACAAATCGGACGGGCTGCGCAACGACCGTGGGGCAAACAACTGAGCTAAATAGACGTGGCCTTGCGGGTAGCTCTACTCCGCCAGATCGAGTAGAGCTACTCATCCTGCACATGTGCGCTTTTGGACTACGCTTCGCTACGGCACACACGCCGATCTTGTTTGCGTTGACGCCAACAAGCGAACATCAGAGCGACAGGAGTTAATACGTGAGACCCACAGCAATCTCGGGGGCGGCGGCGGTAGCCGCGGCGCTCGCACTTGTGTTGTCCGGCTGCGGCTCGGACACCAAGGCCGAGCCGAGCACGACTACCACGACGACCACCACGACGACGAGCGCGAAGGCCGCGCCTACGACGGCCAAGATCGCTCCGCGTGACGAGGATGCGGCAGGTCCCAACCCGACGATCGCGAGCTTCATCGCCGAGAACAACATCCAGGAAACGCCGGTCAAGCGTGGCGATCCCGGCTCGCCCACGATCGATCTGCCGTTCCCGCCCGGGTGGGAGGACGCCGGCCCGGACACCCCCGAGTGGGCCTACGGCGCCATCGTCTACACCGGTCCGGAAGCGGAGTACACGCCGAGCATCGTTGCGCTGGTGTCGAAGCTGACCGGCAACGTCGACCCACAGCAGATCATCGACCTGGCGCCCGGCGAGTTGCAGAACCTGCCCGGCTGGAGCGCGATGAACGAGGGCGAGGTCAGCACCCTGGGTGATTACCCCGCGTACCAGCTCGGCGGCACGTGGGAGTCGGAGGGCCAGACGAAGATCGTCGCGCAGAAGACGGTCGTGATCCCCGGTGCCGACGGGCTTTACGTGCTGCAACTCAACGCCGACGGTCTGGAAAATCAGGGCGAGCTTGTGGGCGGGGCGACGAACGTCATCGACGAGCAGACGACGATCACGCCCTGACGCTCAGCCCTCTCGGATACCGTCTAGTCGCCGAGTTGCGTCTTCGAAACCGGAGACCAACTCGGCGATTATGTCTGCGACCGGCCGAATCTCGTTCATCCGGCCCACGATCTGGCCGACCGGCATCGCGACGGTGTCGGGATTGTCGGACTCGTTCATCCGCTGATGGGCCTCGCTGACAAGGATGTTCTGCAGCGGCATCGGCAGTGGCTCGGGCGCATCGGGAGCATCCCAGGCGTCCGTCCACTTGGTCTTGAGCAGGCGCGCGGGCTTGCCGGTGTAGATGCGACGGCGCACGGTGTCGCTCGAGTTGGCGCGCAGCAGCGCCTCCTGGATCGTCGACACACCGCTCGGTTTGCGATGGCCGAGGTCGTATTCGGCCGAGGTCAGGAACGCCGAACCCATCCACACGCCCTGTGCGCCGAGCGCCAGCGCCGCCGCCACCTGCCTGCCGGTGCCGATTCCGCCGGCCGCGAGTACCGGAGTTTTATGGCCAACGGCGCGCAGCTCGTCGATGATTTCCGGCCACAGCACCATCGACCCGATCTCGCCGGTGTGCCCGCCGGCCTCGTGGCCCTGCGCGACGACGATGTCCACACCGTTCTCGACGTGCCGCTGCGCATGCTTGGCGCTGCCCGCCAATGCCGCCACCGGAACGCCGGCCTCGTGGGCCTGGTCGATGACGTCCTTCGGAGGCGAGCCCAGCGCGTTGGCGATCAGCTTGATCGGATGCTTGAGCGCCACCTCGACATGCGATCTGGCCACAGAGTGCAGCCAGCCGAGCACACCCGCCGAGCGCGCTTCGTCGTCCGGCAGCGGTGGAACACCAAGGTCGGCAAGCGTTTTCGAGACGAAGTCGCGGTGGCTCTGCGGAATCAGCTTGTCGATGTCGCCGGCCGTGCCCTCAGTCGGCACCTTGGCGGGCATGACGATGTCGACGCCGTAGGGCTTGCCGTCGGTGTTCTCGTCCATCCAGGTGAGCACGGTCTCTAGGTCGTCGGCCTCGTTGAACCGCACGCAGCCGAGCACACCCAGACCGCCGGCCTTGCTGACCGCAGCGGCGACTTTCTCCGACGGCGTGAAAACGAAGATCGGATAGTCGATGCCGAAGCGGTCGCACAATTCGGTACGCATCAAGAATTTGCACCCACATGGTTGGCGTGGACTTCGTCTGCCGGCCGTTCTTCAGTCTGGTCTTTGGCCCACCGATAGTCGGGCTTGCCGGCTGGGGTGCGCTGGATCTCGTCGACCCACCAAATCTTGCGCGGCACTTTGTATCCGGCGATTTCATTGCGGACGAACGTGTCGATTTCGGCCAGCGTCGGGTGCGCGCCCTCACGCCGGTGCACGACGGCCGCCACGCATTGTCCGAAGCGATCGTCGGGCACTCCGACCACCAGCGCGTCGAAGACATCGGGATGGCCCTTGAGCGCACCCTCCACCTCCTCGGGGTATACCTTCTCGCCGCCGGTGTTGATCGACTGCGAGCCGCGGCCCAGCATCGTCACCGTGCCGTCTTCCTCGACACGCGCGAAGTCGCCCGGGATCGAGTAGCGAATGCCGTTGAACGTCTTGAACGTTTCGGCGCTCTTCTTCTCGTCCTTGTAGTAGCCCACCGGGATGTGTCCCTTGCGGGCGATGAGGCCGACGACACCGGAGCCGGGCGCCACCTCGTTGCCGTTCTCGTCGATGCACCGCCGTGGAGGAGTCGAGTTTGACCCGCGGACCGCCGGTGTGTTCCTCGCCCTTGGCCACGATGCTGGTGCCGCCGAAGCCGGTTTCCGAGGAGCCGATGGAGTCGGTGATGACTCGGTTGGGTAGCAGTTCGAGCAGCTGCTCCTTGATGCTCGGCGAGAACAGGGCGGCGGTGCTGGCGAGCAGGAACAGCGACGACAGATCGGGCTCGTCGCCGGCGTCGTGCAGTTTGGTCAGCGCGTCGAGCAGCGGGCGTGCCATAGCGTCGCCGGTGAAGAACAACAGGTTGACCTTGTGCTTCGCGCAGGTCTGCCAAACCTCGTCGGCGTTGAATTCCGGTGTCAGAACGACGGTTTGGCCTGCGAACATCGCCATCCAGGTGGCCGACTGCGTCGCGCCGTGAATCATCGGCGGGATCGGGTAGCGGATCATCGGCGCATTGGCGGCCGCCTGCTTGGCGAGGTCGTACTCATCCTTGAGTTCTTCGCCGGTGGTGAAGTCGGTGCCGCCGAACAACACTCGGTAGATGTCCTCGTGGCGCCACATCACGCCCTTCGGAAAACCGGTGGTGCCGCCGGTGTAGAGCAGGTAGATGTCGTCGGCGCTGCGGCCGCCGAAATCGCGCTCGGGTGAGCCCTGCGCGAGTGCGGAGTAGAACTCCACCCCGCCGTAGCGCTGGTAGTCATCGTCGCTGCCGTCCTCCACAACAAGAACAGTCTTGACGTTCGGCGTCTCCGGCAGCACATTCGCGACGCGGTCGGCGTAGCGGCGCTCGTGCACCAGCGCGACCATGTCCGAGTTCTCGAACAGATACTTCAGCTCGCCCTCGACGTAGCGGAAGTTGACGTTCACCAGGATGGCGCCGGCCTTGACGATGCCGAGCATCGCGATCACGATCTCGATGCGGTTGCGGCAGTAGAGGCCGACCTTGTCGTCCTTCTTGACGCCCTGGTCGATCAGGTAGTGCGCTAAGCGGTTGGCCTTCTCCTCCAGTTCGGCATAGGTCAGCTGCTCGTCACCGGAGATCAGGGCGACACGGTCAGGCACAGCGTCGATGGCGTGCTCGGCTAGATCGGCAATATTCAGGGCCACAAACCCTAAATTAGAACGTGTTACATTTTCTGACAAGTCTGTGGCTACGACCCAGGAAGGCAGACACCCGTGAGCCAGCCCGAAAAAGGCCCCGACGCCCTCGTTGAGCAGCGCGGACACACCCTCATCGTGACGCTGAACCGTCCGGAAGCCCGCAACGCGCTTTCCACCGAGATGCTCTCGATCATGGTCGAGGCCTGGGACCGCGTCGACAGCGATCCCGACATCAGGACCTGCATCTTGACCGGGGCCGGCGGCTACTTCTGCGCGGGCATGGACCTCAAGGCCGCGACCGCCAAACCGCCGGGCGACTCGTTCAAGGACGGCAGCTACGACCCTTCGCGCATCGACGGCCTGCTCAAGGGCCGGCGGCTGACCAAGCCGCTGATCGCCGCCGTGGAGGGCCCGGCCATCGCCGGTGGCACCGAGATCCTGCAGGGGACGGATATCAGGGTGGCCGGTGAGAGTGCGAAGTTCGGCATCTCCGAGGCCAAATGGAGCCTGTACCCGATGGGCGGCTCGGCGGTGCGACTTGTCCGCCAGATCCCGTACACGATCGCGGCGGACCTGCTGCTGACCGGCAGGCACATCACGGCCGCCGAGGCCTTGGACTATGGACTGATCGGCTACGTCGTCCCGGACGGCCAGGCTTTGGCCAAGGCGCTCGAGATCGCCGAGGTGATCAACAACAACGGACCGCTGGCCGTGCAGGCGATCTCTGAAGTCGATCCGCGAGACCGAGGGCATGAACGAGAACGACGCGTTCAAGATCGACACGCAGATCGGCATCAAGGTGTTCCTGTCCGACGACGCCAAGGAAGGCCCGCTGGCCTTCAAGGAGAAGCGCGCCCCGAACTTCAAGATGAAATAAGTCGTGCCAGCGGCTTGGTCGGGGTGAAGACCACCGGCATCTTCTCCAGGCCGGACACGAAATTCGCTGGGCGCAGCGGTAAGTCGGCACCGTCGGCCAGCCGCAGATCGGGCAGCCGCTGCAGCACCCGCTGTGTCATGTTGGCCAGCTCGATACGGGCCAGCTGGTTGCCGAGGCAGAAATGCGTGCCAAAGCCAAATGCCATGTGGCTGTTCGGGTCTCGTTGAATACGGAAGCTGTCCGGGTCACCGAACACTTCTTCGTCGAAGTTCGCCGATTCGAACAGAAGCATCATCTTCTCGCCCTCACGCAGCTGCGTGCCGTGGAATTTGGTGGCGGCGGTAATCGTTCGGCACATGTTCTTCACCGGCGACGTCCAGCGCAGCATCTCCTCGACCGCGCCCGGCAGCAGGCTCGGGTCGTTCTGCAGCAGGTCCCATTGATCGCGGTTGCGCAGCAGCTGTTCGGTACCGCCGGACAAGGTGTGCCGCGTGGTCTCGTCGCCGCCGATCAGAATCAACAGCGTCTCCCCGACGATCTCGTCATCGGACAGCTGCTCGCCCTGCACCTCGGAGTGCACGAGCACGCTGATCAGGTCATCGGTCGGTTGTTCACGGCGCTGCGCGATGGTGCCCATCGTGTACTCCGTGTAGGCGGCGTAGGCATCCATCGCGAGCTGGAAATCCTCACCGGCAACGGTCGAACTGAGGAACGACACCAGATCGTCGGACCACTTCAGAAACATCTCTCGCTCGTCGGGCCGCACCCCGAGCATGTCGCCGATGACCGCCATCGGAAGGGGCGCGGCCAGATCCCTGACGAAGTCGCACTCACCGCGTTCGCATACCGCGTCGATCAGCGCATCGCACAATGCGCCGATCGATGACTCCCTGTCCTTGAGTCGCTTGCGCGTGAAGCCGGTGTTAACAAGCTTGCGGCGCAACAAATGTGCGGGATCGTCCATGTCGATCATCTGCGCCATGGCCGGATGATCGGGACGGATCCCACCGGCGTTGGAGAACAGCTCAGGATTTCGCTCGGCGTCGATGACTGCCTGATACGTCGACGCCGCGGCCAAACCGTTGCGGTCACGGAACACCGGCTCGTTGGCGCGCATCCAGCGGTAGTGCTCGCGCGCCCTGCCGTCGGCGTAGAAGTTTCCGTCCGTCAGATCGACGTCGGGCCTGGTCATCGTGGTCACAACGCCCGCGCGTCGTCGAAGGTCATCTCCACATTGGCAGCCGAACTGGAAACCAGCGCGCGTTTCGGCAAGCCCAGCGAGGCCAGTTCTTTCGCGTAGGGATGTTCGCCGAGCCGCACTCGCGCACCGCCGAGCCGATACCGCACACCGGTGAGCGTCATCTCGAAGGGGATCTCGCGGGTGATGCCGTCGCGATGCGAATAGCTGCGCTGCGTCTGCGTCCCCGGGGTCATCGGAACCGGCAGGCCGGGACGGAATTCCATCCCGACCACTAGCTGGCCGTCGATGCTGACGTCGAATCCGAACTGCCTGCCGTCGCGAATAGTGAAGTCCGCCATCACCTTCGGAAATCCCCAAATGGTGGTGCCCGCTTCCAGAGTGAACGGCTGGTCGACCGGAAGGTGGTGAATGAAGGCGCCGGCCGACTGTAGGGCGCGGGGGCCGCTCGCGTTCGAACCAGGCGGGTTCGACCATCACGTTGGTGCCGTATTCGTAGTACTCGCCGAGGTCACCGTCGACGTAGTGCATCAGCATCAGCACGACGATCGCGCGGCCCGGCAGGTACCGGCACACCTGCAGGCCGCTGTAGTCGATCAGTCGCTGGGCGGCGTCGGCGTCCACCGAGAACATCGCCATGTGCTGATTGCGCCTTGCGAATCTTCACCGGCATCGTGAGCACGGTGCCGGCGATGGTGTGCTGCGAGGGGCTCATCGCGCCAATCTAGAACGCGTTCTAGACAAGTAGCAAGAAGTGTCTACGCTGCGGACCCGCGAGCGCTCACCTGACGTACGGTTTGACGCCTCAAAACTGTACGAGGTTGAGCGCTCGACCCGTCGCCGGTCAGACCAGGCCGGCGAGCTCGCGGATCTGCGCGGCGTTGCGGCCGGTCACGACCATCATCGTGACGCCCGCGGCCTCCCACGCCTTGATCTGCTCACGCACGTAGTCCAGGTCGCCGACGATCGCGGCGTCATCGAGGAGTTCGTCGGGGATGATCGCGGCCGCCTCGTCCTTGCGGTCGCTGCGGAACAGCTTGGTGACGTCGTCGACCACCTCCGCGTAGCCCATGCGGCGGTACACGTCGGCGTGGAAGTTGGTGTCCTCGGCGCCCATCCCGCCCATGTACAGCGCGATGAACGGCCTCATGGCCTCGAACGCGGCGTCGCGGTCGTCGGTGATGACGATGTTGGCCGTCGCGCAGATCTCGAAGTCCTCGCGGCTGCGCCGGGCGCCCGGGCGGGCGAAGCCCTCGTCGAGCCACTCGTTGTAGGTGTCGGCCATGCGCGGCGAGTAGAAGATCGGCAGCCAGCCGTCGCAGATCTCGGCGGCCAGCGCGACGTTCTTCGGGCCTTCGGCGCCCAGCATGATCGGGATGTCCGCCCGCAGCGGGTGGGTGATCGGCTTGAGCGCCTTGCCCAGCCCGGTCGTGCCCTCACCGGTCAGCGGCAGCGGGTAGTGCGGGCCGTCGCTGGTCACCGGAGCTTCACGGCCCCACACCTGCCGGATGATGTCGACGTACTCGCGGGTGCGGGCCAGCGGCTTCGGGAAACTTCTGGCCGTACCAGCCCTCGACGACCTGCGGGCCCGACACGCCAAGACCAAGGATGTGGCGCCCGCCGGACAGATGGTCCAGCGTCAACGCGGCCATCGCGCAGGCGGTCGGGGTGCGCGCGGACAGCTGCACCACCGAGGTGCCCAGGCGCAGCCGGCTGCGTCGACGCCCCCCACCAGGCCAGGGGGGTGTAGGCGTCCGAACCCCACGCCTCCGCGGTGAACACGGTGTCGAAGCCGGCCTCCTCGGCGGCGGCCACCAGTTCAGGTGCATTCTCCGGCGGCTGCGCGCCCCAATAACCCAGCTGAAGTCCGAGCTTCATTAGATCCGCCTCTCGACCCGTCCTTGAAACCAAACTTAGAACCTGTTCTACTCGATGCTGTGACCACCAGCCAAAGCAGCCCGGTGCAGATCGACACCCATGAGCCGCCGCTTTCGGCGCCTCTGAAGCTGTCTTTCGACTACACCCGTTCAGTCGGACCACTCCTGTCCCAGTTCTTCACCGCCCTGCGCGAGCGACGCATCGTCGGCGTGCGCGGTTCGGACGGGCGGGTGCATGTGCCGCCGGCCGAATACGATCCCGTCACCTATGAGCGATTGACCGAAATCGTACCGGTGAGCAGCGTCGGGACCGTCGTCTCGTGGACGTGGCAGCCGCAGCCGTTGGAGGGCCAGCCGCTGGACCGCCCGTTCGCGTGGGCGCTGATCAAGCTCGACGGCGCCGACACGCCGCTGCTGCACGCGGTCGATGCCGGGCTCGGCGGACGCCATCAGTACGGGTGCGCGGGTGCATGCGCACTGGGTCGACGAGCCCGTCGGCGCCATCACCGATATCGCCCACTTCGTACTCGGCGAGGATGCCGAGCCTGAGGGCCAAGCCGACGACCGCGATCCGATAACGATGCTCGTGAGCCCCAGCAGCATCGAAATCCAGCACACCGCTTCGCATCCCGAGAGTGTCTTCCTTCGCGGGCTCGAGGAGGGCAAGCTGCTCGGAGCGCGCACGAAGCACGGACGCGGCGGACAACCGGGCAAGGTGTACTTCCCTGCGCGCGAAGCCGATCCGGCGACCGGCATGCAGCTCGACGAGTTCGTCGAGCTGCCGGACAAGGGCACGGTGACGACGTTCGCGGTCATCAACATCCCGTTCGCCGGCCAGCGCATCAAGCCGCCCTACGTCGCGGCGTACGTGCTGCTCGACGGCGCCGACATCCCGTTCCTGCACCTGGTGACGGAGATCGACGCTTCCGAGGTGCGGATGGGCATGCGCGTGCAGGCGGTGTGGAAGCCCCGCGAGGAGTGGGGCCTGGGCATCGACAACATCTCCCACTTCCGGCCCACCGGCGAACCGGACGCCGACTACGACACCTACAAGCACCACCTGTAAAGGCGACTGAAATGACAGAGATTGCAGTCGTGGGCTTCGCGCACGCGCCGCACGTGCGCCGCACCGAGGGCACCACCAATGGCGTCGAGATGCTGATGCCCTGCTTCGCCCAGCTCTACCAGGAGCTCGGACTCAAGCAGACCGACATCGGCTTCTGGTGCTCGGGCTCATCGGATTACCTTGCAGGACGGGCATTCTCGTTCATCTCGGCGATCGACTCGATTGGGGCCGTTCCGCCGATCAACGAGTCGCACGTGGAAATGGACGCGGCCTGGGCGCTGTACGAGGCCTACATCAAACTGCTGACCGGCGAGGTTGATACCGCGCTGGTCTACGGGTTCGGCAAGTCCTCGGCGGGGACATTGCGCCGCGTGCTCGCGCTGCAGACGGACCCGTATTCCGTTGCGCCGCTGTGGCCCGACGCGGTGTCCATCGCCGGGCTGCAGGCGCGGTTCGGACTCGACGCCGGGAAGTGGACCGCCGAGCAGATGGCGCAGGTGGCGCTGGACTCGTTCGCTGCCGCTGGGCGGACCGACTCCGAGAAACCCGCGAAAAGCATCGACGAACTGCTGGCGAGGCCCTTTTTCGCCGACCCGCTGCGACGCCACGACATCGCCCCGATCACCGACGGTGCGTCCGCCATCGTGCTGGCCGCCGGGGACCGCGCCCGCGAGCTCCGCGAAAACCCCGCGTGGATCACCGGTTTCGAGCACCGCATCGAGACCCCGGTACTTGGCGCCCGCGATCTGACGGTGTCCCCATCGACGGAGGCGTCGGCGAAAGCGGCGACGGGCGGTGACGTCGGCTCGATCGAGGTTGCCGAGATCTACGCGCCGTTCACCCATCAGCACCTGATTCTGACCGAAGCGATCGGCCTACCGTCGTCGACCAAGGTGAACCCGTCGGGCGGCACCCTGGCCGCCAACCCGATGTTCTCGGCGGGCCTGGAACGCATCGGCTTCGCCGCGCAGCACATCTGCAACGGCTCAGCGCAACGGGTGCTCGCGCACGCGACGAGTGGCCCTGCGCTGCAGCAGAATCTGGTCGCAGTTATGGAGGGACGCTGATGTCGGGTCAGCTGGCCGCGGTGCTGGGCACCGGACAGACGAAGTACGTCGCCAAGCGCCAGGACGTGTCGATGGCCGGCCTGGTCCGCGATGCCATCGACAAGGCGCTCGCCGATTCGGGTTCGACGTTCGACGACATCGACGCGGTGGTGGTCGGCAAGGCGCCCGACTTCTTCGAGGGTGTGATGATGCCCGAGTTGTTCCTGGCCGACGCCGTGGGCGCCACAGGCAAGCCGCTGATCCGTGTGCACACCGCCGGATCGGTGGGCGGCTCGACCGCCGTGGTGGCCGCCAGCCTGGTGCAGTCAGGCAAGTACCGACGGGTGCTGTCGATGGCATGGGAGAAGCAGTCGGAGTCGAATGCCATGTGGGCGTTGAGCATTCCGGTGCCGTTCACCAAGCCTGTGGGTGCCGGTGCGGGGGGTTATTTCGCGCCGCATGTGCGGTCATACATTCGCCGCTCGGGCGCGCCGACGCACATCGGCGCGATGGTCGCGGTCAAGGACAGGCTCAACGGCGCCAAGAACCCGTTGGCGCATCTGCACCAGCCCGACATCACGCTGGAGAAGGTGATGGCGTCGCAAATGCTGTGGGACCCCATCCGTTTCGACGAAACCTGCCCGTCGTCGGACGGCGCATGCGCGCTTGTCATCGGCAACGAGGAGATCTCCGACAAGCGCGTCGCCGAAGGTCATCCCGTCGCATGGATCCACGCGACGGCGCTGCGCACCGAGCCGCTGGCCTACTCCGGCCGCGACCAGGTCAACCCGCAGGCCGGCCGCGACGCCGCCAAGGCGCTGTGGAAGGCAGCGGGGATCACCAGCCCGATCGACGAGATCGACATCGCAGAGATCTACGTGCCGTTCTCGTGGTTCGAGCCGATGTGGCTGGAGAACCTCGGATTCATGCCCGAGGGCGAAGGCTGGAAGCTGACCGAGGCAGGTGAAACCGCGATCGGCGGCCGCCTCCCGGTCAATCCGTCGGGTGGTGTGTTGTCGTCCAATCCGATTGGGGCGTCGGGCATGATTCGCTTCGCCGAGGCCGCGATCCAGGTGATGGGCAAGGCCGGCGACCATCAGGTGCCCGGGGCACGCAAGGCGCTGGGTCACGCCTACGGCGGCGGCTCGCAGTATTACTCCATGTGGGTTGTTGGGGCGGATAAGCCGTGAAGTACACCTGCAGCGTCGCGATGGGTCCGGTCGACGAACTCATCGACATCGCCAAGTGCGCCGAGGAAGTCGGGTTCGACGCGATCGCTCTGCCGGATTCGCTGTTCTACATGGAGAAGCAGTCGACGGACTATCCGTACACCCCGGACGGCTCGCGGATGTGGGACGAGAACACCCCATGGGTGGACCCGCTGATCGCGGCCGGCGCGATGGGTGCGGTGACGTCGACCCTGCGGTTCTACACCAACGTGATGAAGCTGGGGTCCCGCAACCCCCTGCTGCTGGCCCGCCAGGTCGGGTCGGTGGCCAACCTCACCACCAACCGTTTCGGGTTCGGTGTCGGGATCGGATGGGCGCCCGAGGAATTCGAATGGTGTGGCCAGCCGTACGCCAAGCGCGGCAAGCGCGTCGACGAGATGATCGAGGTGATCAAGCTCGTCCTCGGCGGCGGCATGGTCGAATTCCACGGTGAGTTCTACGATTTCGACAAGCTGCAGATGAGCCCTGCACCCAGCGAGCCGGTGCCGTTCTACGTCGGCGGCCACACCGACGTCGCGCTCAAGCGCGCCGCCAGGGTCGGCGACGGGTGGACCAGCGCGATGATGACCGGCGACCAGTTGGCCGAGACCATCGGCAAGCTCAACGCGCTACGCGCCGAGTTCGGCCGGGACGACAAGCCGTTCGAGTTCCAGGCGGTGTGCATCGACAAGTTCGGCGTCGACGGTCACCGCGAGCTCGCGGAGGCGGGCGTGACCGACAACATCGTCATCCCATGGATGTTCGACGGCCTGGGGTTCGACGCGCCGCTGGAGAAGAAGAAGGACTCGATGAAGCGCTTCGCCGATACGTACATACATTCGGGATGGCAACAATGACCGACTCAGCGGTTCACTTGGCAGGCAAGCGTTCTCGCGAGGCCGCCATGGCCCACGACAAGCAAGCCTGGCTGGCCGTATTTGCTGACGACGCCATCGTCGAGGACCCGATCGGACCGTCACACTTCGACCCCGAGGGCAAGGGCCACCGCGGCAAAGAGGCGATCGCCGCGTTCTACGACAAGGCGATTGCGCCGAGCGAGCTCACGTTCAACTTCGAGAAGACGTACCAGTGCGGCAACGAGGAAGCCAACGTCGGCAACATCGTGATCCGGGCCGCCGGATACGAAGTCACCGCCGAGGGCGTGTTCACCTATCGGGTCAACGACGAGGGCAAGATCGTTGCGCTGCGCGCCTACTGGGAACTCGACCGCGCCACCGCCAGCGCGCGAAAGCTCTAGCGCGACAGACGATCCATCGCGCCGGTCCCCAGACCGAGTGCCATCCGCTTCGTGCGTCGGGCGGCGTCGGCGAGCACTTTTCGGCGCGCGTTGGCAGGCCGAATCGCAACGACGTCGCCGATTCGGACCGCGCCGCCGGAGTCGACACCGCAGTAGACGCCGAGGCATCGCTGCGCTCGAACAGCGACCGCCTTGGTGATACGGCGGTCGACCTCGAATCCGGGCTGCGCGCGGCTGGGTACGACGCAGCGAACCGTCGGCATCATGACATCGAGAGCTGCTCCGCCGACCGTGAGACGAGCGCCGGTCCAGTGCGACTCTGGTAGGCCGTCGCCCGGATCATCAAGCGTCAGTAGCACATTGGGGCGAAATCTGCGTACGTCCAGTTCACTGCCGATCTCTGCGCCGATGGTCGCCAGGCTGGTCTGGCTCATCACGTGCACAGGGGCCAAGTCGACGAACATGCCCGGCGGAGTTGAGTAGCGGGTGAAATTGACCATATCCAAAACTCTCACCATCGAGAGATCCGGCAGCTTCTCATCGTCGGCGACTCCGAAGGCGGCACGAAGCCAGGCGGGCGACCTTGTTTCGGAGCGCTCCCGTGGGCTCAGCTTGTGCAAGCTGGTGTCCTCCGCCGGTGGCAGGGCCGTCAGCCTGACATCCCGGCCCGCCAATTCGGAGAGCTTCGCATGGACACCATCGTCATTGCTGGATAAGACCGTGCCGTCCGGGAAGCTGATTTCGACCTCGGGGACATTCCCGGGGCCGGCATCCGGTGCGACGGGCCCCGTGTACCGGGCTGTCGCCGTCAGCAACACCGGCAATTGCCGGGCAGAAGCCGTGACGTCACGTCCCAAGTCCCGGACGGCCCATAGCCGGTCGCCCAACACCCCGCGCTCGCCCAGTTGGGCGTCCTCGAGCCGCTCGCCGCCCAGAGACTTGACCGGGTAGCGCCACAGTCCGGCCACCTGACCAATCGTCATGTCGCCACGGTACGGCGCTGTTTCAGCTCGCAGGCCCCAATTCCGTCATGTAGCGGCGCGCTAGGTCTTGATACGCGCCGGCATTGGTGTTCACCCACATCTCGGCGCCGGTGCCGGCGATCGGACCCCTGACCTTCGCCGGCGCCCCGGTCACCAGCACCTCATCGGGGATCTTCGTGCCACCGACCACCAGCGCGTGCGCGGCGATCAGGCTGCGCGCACCGATGACCGCGCCGTCGAGAACCGTGCAGTGGTTGGCCAGCACCGCCTGCTGGCCGATGTGCACACCATGCACGACGCAACCGTGCGCGACGGTGGCGCCGGGGCCGACGTCGACCGGAATGCCCGGCGGGGCGTGCAGGACGCAGCAGTCCTGCACGTTGGCACCCTCGCGGACGATGATCGGCGCGAAGTCAGCGCGAAGGACGGCGTTGAACCACACCGACGCGCCCGCCTCGACGTGCACGTCACCGACCAGCGTGGCGGTGGGGGCGATGAACGCGCCGGGATCGATCTTCGGTGATCGGCCCTCGAATGAGTACAACGGCATCGTCTAGATATACCGCAGGTAAAACGGGTTTAGATTGCGCGCGGAGGGTCAAAAACTGTAACGTGTTCTAGTTAGAGAGCACAGATTGGGAGGCCAGAGGTGCACACCGAAACCGCAGGCATTCGCGAGATCGACACCGGAGCGCTGCCCGACCGCTACGCCAGGGGCTGGCACTGCCTGGGACCGGTGAACGAGTACCTGGACGGCAAGCCGCACGGCGTGGAGATTTTCGGCACCATGCTCGTGGTGTTCGCCGACTCCCACGGCGACATCAAGATCCTCGACGGTTACTGCCGGCACATGGGCGGCAACCTCGCGCAGGGCACCATCAAGGGCGACGAGGTCGCCTGCCCGTTCCACGACTGGCGGTGGGGCGGCGACGGCAAGTGCAAGCTGGTTCCCTACGCCAAGCGCACGCCGCGACTGGCCCGCACCCGTTCCTGGACCACCGACGTCCGCAGCGGACTGCTGTTCGTCTGGCACGACCACGAGGGCAACCCGCCGCCGCCGGAGGTGCGAATCCCCGATATTCCGGAGTTCGCCAGCGACGAGTGGACGGACTGGCGGTGGAACTCAATCCTCATCGAAGGCTCCAACTGCCGCGACATCATCGACAACGTCACCGACATGGCGCACTTCTTCTACATTCATTTCGGTCTCCCGACCTACTTCAAGAACGTGTTCGAGGGCCACATCGCGTCGCAGTACCTGCATAACGTCGGTCGCCCCGATGTGAACGATCTGGGCACGTCGTACGGCGAGGCGCATCTGGATTCCGAGGCGTCCTACTTCGGCCCGTCGTTCATGATCAACTGGCTGCACAACAACTACGGCGGCTACAAGGCCGAGTCGATCCTGATCAACTGCCACTACCCGGTGACCCAGGATTCGTTCGTGCTGCAGTGGGGCGTGATCGTCGAGAAGCCGAAAGGCCTGGACGAGGCGATGACCGAGAAGCTGGCCAGGACGTTCACCGAAGGGGTCAGCAAGGGCTTCATGCAGGACGTTGAGATCTGGAAGCACAAGGCGCGCATCGACAATCCGCTGCTGGTCGAGGAGGATGGCGCGGTCTATCAAATGCGGCGGTGGTATCAGCAGTTCTACGTCGACGTCGCCGACGTCACGCCGGACATGACCGATCGCTTCGAGATCGAGGTGGACACGACGGCCGCGAACGAGAAGTGGCATGTCGAGGTGGAGGAGAACCTCAAGCGTCAGGCCGAAGAGAAGGACAAGGCGGAGCAATCGTCCTGATGAGCGCCGGACCGGAGATACCGGACGTCGACCAGCTTGCCCGGTCGATGCTGAGACTCTACGGCGCACACGACGACCACGATGAGCACGGCCACAACGGCGGCGCTGGGATTCGGTCGAAGGCACCGAATTTCGCTTCGGACCCCGACCATGCGGCCGCCTTGTGGGAGGCCACTCAACGGGATCGCGAGCGTTATCTGACCTCGGGGCTGGTTTCGGTCGACTGCCGGTTCTGTCACGTCACCGTCGCCGTAAAGAAACTCGGCCCGGCGCACACGTCGGTGCAATGGAACTCCGAGGCATCGCAACGCTGCGCATACTTCGCCGAAATCCGGGAGTCCGGAGGCGATTCCGCACGCGCCAAGTCGTGCCCCAAGCTGGCCGACAGCATCAAACACGCTGTGGCCGAAGGGTGTTTGGAAGAGGTCTCGACCGCACCGTCGCCGGGCGACGGGTAGCGTCAGTCCTTGACGAAGCAGTACACCCGGTAGGAGATGTCGCCCCTTTCCACCTGCTGGTGGAGCCGAGCCCCCTGCACGCCGGCGAGGTCGCGGGCCAAGCCACGCAATGGCTTTGGCGTATGGCGAGCGATCAGCTCCTTATGCCGCACGGAGTTCTTTTCCAACCCGAGCAGAACCTCGTCGTCGATCGCCTCTTGGGAGATCTTGCGCAGCGGCGCCTCGGCCAGGTCTGCCTCCCATTCGGCGACGTGATCCGAACCGCGAAGATCGGTGTACAGAAAGTGCCCTCCCGGGCGCAGCACACGCGCCACTTCCGCGAGGAACTGCGAGAAATGCGGATAGAGATGCGCGGCCTCGACATTGATGACCGCGTCAAAGGACTCATCGGGAAAGGGCAGGTTCTCGGCGTCACCGTGGACGAACTTCATACCGGGCAGGGTGTGCCGCTTCTGGCAGAACTCGATGCCTGCGGGATTCAGGTCCAGACCGGTGTAGGTGGACGGGCTCATGTAGCGCGTGACGTACGACGCCGCGCCGCCGTGGCCGCAGCTGACCTCCAGCACGTCCTTTCCCTTCAAGTCCACCTGGGCTGCCGTGCGGTGATACAGCTGGATGGAGTACCGGTCGATCTCGTCAGGCTCTTCCAGCGGTATGCCCATTGGCGGGTCTTCCTCATAGCCCCAGTTGAGGAACAGCACCTCGTCGTCGCCGAGCCGCCTGGTGAGCAATCGGTACCCGTAGCTGGATATGAGTTTGCCGAACCGCCGATGGGTCATGCCGACAAACGCCATCACGGGATCGCCCAAACGGCGGGAAACTGTGTTCACCATTCGCAGGACTATGTCAGATGGACGCGCACGCTTCCAGAAATACCGACGACTTTGGATCCGACTTGGCCAGAACGATCTAACCCTGCAAACTTCGGACAAATCTGGGCAGGACGGCTGTGTGATCAATCGCTATTCGACGAGACGTTTAGCAAACGTTACAGATCCTTGAAGCGTTCCTCGACCTGCCCGTCGGTCAGGCCGTAATCGGCCAGTGAGAGGGTGTGCTTAGGTGGCGCGGGCCTTTGTGGTTTTCGGCGTGCATGTCCTGCATTGCCTGCCGCGCGGCGTCGGTCAGGTCGATGCCGAAGTGGCGGTAGACACCCGCGACAGTTCCGACCGGGTCCTTACTGAAGTCGAAATGGTCGACATCGCACCATAACTGGCACGCAGATTCATGCTTGCCGTGAAGCCGCCTACCCGTCGTGTACCGCGCACTCCAAGCCCAGAAATCGTTTCACGATTGAGTTACGACCGATCCTGACTTCACGAGGTAGGACGCCAGCCTGAAACCCAACGCGACCATCGTCAAAGTCGGGTTGGCGTACGACCCAGTGGGCATAACGGCGCCGCCACTCACGTAGAGATTGGCGAGACCGAACACCTTCCCGTTTCGGTCGACAACTCCAGCACACTCCGTCGCTGCCATTCGCGCCGTCCCCATGTGATGCTGGTTGTCGTTGACCTCGCGCTGCCAACGAGTACCCGGCTCCTGTAGGGGCTCGGAGATCTGCAATTGAGCGATGCGGTTTCGCTGAAAGTAGGAGTCAATCTCTCGCGCTAGGCCCAACAGTGTCCTTCGCTCGAGTTCACCAACGGTCCAATCGACTGCCGCGAGTGGTCGGCCAAAGGAGTCCCTGCGCGAGCTCAGCGAAACGCTGCTCGTTGTCGACGGGTCCTGTTCAGCAAATCCCCGCAGGGTCACCGTACGGGGCGCTTCCCCGGACGAGGCGCCATGCAACCGCGCGCGGGCTGTCCGTGCTACCGCAGCCGGATCTCGTACAGCTCTGGCAAGCCGAGACGCCATGCTGAGATCAAACCGCTGGCCTGCTACCGCTGCCTGAAGCTGGCGTAGGTTCTCCGTCACCGATTCGGGCGACCACTCAAAGACAGCGATCCCGCACGCATTCAACATCCTCAGCTCGCGCTGCCGATCGGCGCTCAAAACCAGTCGCGGGAGGAACAGAAGGCCGCGCCGGTGATACGCAGAAAAGAAGCGCGTTACTCCGGCGAGCCCTTGCCGGCCTGGCAAATCCCTGATCACGCCGATCGTTAGGTTGGGATGATCTAGAAAGTGCCGTCCGACGTGCGGATTTCCGCCGCCTGCACCCGATGGGAAATCTGGCGTGGACTCCAGCAGCATACGGGCGGCCTCGATAGCACCAACACATAGCACAACTGCCTCAGCTGGAACGGTCAGCGTTTTGCCGGCCTGGCTTTTCACGTCGACCGCACCCACACTCGCGCCCTCACGGCGCAGGCCGACGACTGTTGCGTTGTAGATGAACCACACACCCGGATCTGACGCCCACGCGCGCCGGTCTCGCTCGAAGACACGCGGCTTTCTGGCGAACACGCTAAAACGAACAAGTACGTCGGGATCCACCAGGGCGCCCGGCTCCAGCCCGAAGTCGCGCCACACCCTGGCAAAGTAGCGGTCGGAGGAAACCCCCAAAGAACTGCTCGGCCTCCGAGTAGAACGGGAGCAGGTCATCGTAGCCCAGCGGCCAGCCGCTACCGCTGATCCACTCGCGCGCGCAGAAGTCTGCTGCGTGGAACCGCAGGCATTGGCCTGCCCACTCCGAGGTACCCCCGCCGAGACCACGACCACGCTTCTCCAGACCGGTGAACTGTAGTCCCAGGACGTCTCCGTCATTGAAATCGCTACCGCTCGAAGCATTATCTGAGCCGCTTTCGAGCACGAGCACGTCGACGCCGCGGCGTCTGAGACCGGTCGCAACCGCCAGTCCAACCGGACCGGCCCCGATCACGATCGTGCGGGGAAGCGACTCTGCTCGAATGTCGTCCGAGTTGAGGTCAATTATCAATACGGCCGCTTCCTTGCACACGAAATGACCTACCGCGCCAGGCTGCTCATCTATAGAAGTTACAGCCCTTTGAATCGCTCCTTGACCGCTTCGGCGGTTAACCCGTAGTCGGCCAGCGAGTAGGTGTGCTTCGGCGCCCGCGGGCCTTTCTTGCTTTCGGCGTGCATATCGCTCCATGGCCTGCCGCGCGGCGTCGGTCAGGTCGATGCCGAAGTGGCGGTAGATCGCCTCGGTCTCGCGCACCGGGTCGGCGATGAAGTCGAAGTAGTCCATGTCGTAGAACTGAGCCGGATCATGTTTGGCCCGTTCGGCGTTGAACAGTTCCAGGCCCCGTGACCACGTCTCCAGGGAGTCCTTGCCGATCGTCTCGCCGACGAACGTGTTGGACCAGCCCGCCGTCGTGTGCTGGGCCAGTGAGCACATCGACGCCATGATCGTCTCGGCCGGCCGGTGGCACTGGATCACCAGCGCGTCGGGGTACGTCGCGAACAGCGCGTCGAGCGCGAACAGATGGCTCGGGTTCTTCAGCACCCACCGCTTCTCGGCGTCGTTCAACCCGATCAGCTGCAGGTTGCGGCGATGCCGCTGATACGGCTTCGTCCAGTCCTGCTCGGCCAGCCACCGGGCATAGGTCGGAACGTGCGCCAGCGTCTCGTAGGACACCGAGTGCAACGACTGGCGCAGCAGTTGCCAGCACTCCTCCACCTCGTCGGCGGTCATGTAGTGCAGGCCCGTGTAGTCGGGGTTCTCGTTGTGGGCCTTGGTGAACTGCGCGTCGAGCTGCTGGAAAACCGGGTTGTCGGACCAGGTTTCGCGCGGCGGGCGCGGCTGCGGGAACTCGGCCAGCCACAGCTCCAAGCCCTGGTGACGGGGGTCGGCGGACAGCAGCCGGTGCAGCGCGGTGGTACCGGTGCGGGGCAGGCCGGTGACGAAGATCGGCCGCTCGATCTTGACGTCGGCGTGTTGCGGGTGCTGCTTCCAGGCGGCCTCGGACAGCAGCCGCGCCACCAGGGCGTTGCGCAGGAAGAACCGGGACATCTTGCTGCCCAGTTCGGTGAAGTCGGCCTCGCGTCGGTACGACTCGAGCAAGACGCCGAGCGCCTCGCGGTAGTTGTCGTCGTCGCTGCCGAAATCGTCCAGCCCACAAGCCTTCGTCGCCGAGGCGTGAAGGTCGTCGACGGTACCGACGTCAGTTCCACGCTCATGGCTCGACTCCACTCGTCCCCTGCCCTGCGGGAGTGGGCCCACCGGTCCTCGCTCGTCCCTCGCTGCGATCCTCACTCGCGCTCGTCTTCGCAGTCACGGCTTGTACTCTCCGCAGTTGACGTCCAGCGTCTGGCCGGTGATGCCGCTGGACAGGTCGCTGGCCAGGAACAGGATCGCGGACGCCACTTCCTCCTCGGTGGGCAGCCGCTTGAGGTCGGAGGCGGCGGCGGTGGCCTTGTAGATCTCGTCCACCGTGGTGCCGTACTTGCCGGCCTGGTGGTTGAAGTAGCTCTTCAGCGTGTCACCCCAGATATACCCGGGTACAACGGAATTCACCCGGATCCCCTGTTCGCCCAGCTCGGTGGCCAGCGACTGCGACATCGCCAGCAGCGCCGACTTCGCCATCTTGTAGGCGCCGTACTTGGCCTGCGAGTGCCGGATGACCATCGAGTTGACGTTGACCACCGAGCCGTTTGCCTCGGCCAGCGCAGGTGTGAACCCCTGGGTGATCCGCAGCGCGCCGAGGACGGTGAGCTCGATCGCTTCGCGGATGTGTTCAAAGGTGGTGTTGGCCAACGGCTTCATCGACGGCACCCGGAATGCGTTGTTGATCAGCACGTCGACCTTGCCGTACGCCGCCAGCGAAGCCTCGACCAGGTTGTCCACCGCGGCGTCGTCGGTGATGTCGGTGCCCACCGCCACCGCGCGCCGTCCCATGTCGGTGATCTGCTTGGCCACATCGTCGAGACGTTCGACGGTCCGCGCGGCCAGCACCAGATCGGCGCCGGCTTCGGCGCATCGCCGCGCCAGCGTGGTGCCCAGCGCCGGGCCCACACCGCTGATCACCACGACCTTGCTCTCCAGCAGTGTCACGTCTAGCCCACCATCCTGTTCGCGATTTGCAACTGGCGCTCGGCAATTCGCGCGCGCCAGTCATCCTCGGAGATCTTGTTGGTCTCGTAGTGCGGCAGGGCCGCCGGAATCTTGTCGAAGTCGACCAGTTCGACCGTCGGACCGTCGGCCTCGGTGAGTTGGCGCGACACCCGTTGCCAGCGGAACTGCAGGAAGCCTTTCCGATGCCCCAGCGTCTCAACCCAGTTCGTGACTCCCGGGTTCTGATCGGTGACGACGATGCGGATCTTGCCGTCCGGATCCGCCTGCGCCTGAGTCGCGTTCAGCGACGTCTGATGGTTGATGTAGTCCAGCGAGATGTACCACAGGCTGCCCAGCTGGAAGCCCAGGTACGGCGCGTCGGTCACCGGCAGGGTGATGATCAGCGCCTGGTCTTGTGTCAGTTCGTAGTGCCCGACCGACGAGTACTGCGTGGCCAGACCGCCCGGTGTCAGCCGCGGCGCCACCATCGTGTTGACCGGGATGTCGAGGTAGAACCACTGCGGGAACTGCAGCCAGGTCTTGACGCGTTGCACCAGCTGCTTTCCGGCTGTGGCGTAACGCTTTTCGATCGTCGCACGGGTCAGCGGCGGCGGTGCCGTCCCGGCTGTGTCAACGCGTTTGATGGCGACCGTGCCTCGCTGCGCGGACCAGTCGTTGTAGACCTCGCGGATCACCAGCTGCGAGTTGACCTTTGGCGTGAACCGCCATTCGAACGTTCCGTCGGCGGCGATGTCGAGCTGACGGTCGTCGAACGCGTTCTCGCTGTCGGGCACCTCGGTGTCGGTGTACTCGCCGCCGAGCAGCTGGAAGCTCAGGTCGGTGGTGGTGCCGCGCTTGCCGGTCACGACATAGTCGCGGCCGGCAAGCACCCGGGTGCCGAAGTACAGCGTGTCGGGGTTGTCCAGGCCCATCTTGGTGAACGGGCCCGGTGCCGCTGTGCAGGAAGGGATGGTCGCGCTCGTAGTCGAACGCCAGATGCGTACACGCCGACGACGCAGCCGGCCAGGTATTGCAGGCCCTCCAACAGGTCGGCCTCTGTTTCGATGTGGGGTGCGGCGGCGACGAGGTTCTCCGCCTCGGCGATTGCGTCGATCAATGGCTGCGAGTACACGCCCTTGAAACTAGAACGTGTTCTAGCAAGAGTCAATATATCGACCGCTGTCGTTTCATATATGGAACGCCGCGCGCTACGCTGGCGCGCGTGCCCATCACGTCAGGCCGCGCATCACCGCCGACCGAACGGGTCGTCCGCGTACTGGATTTCCTGGCGGCGCGCCCGGAGGAGCGCTTCGGGGTTTCCGAACTGGCGCGACGCCTCGGGCTGAGCAAGCCGACCTGCCTGGGCATCGTCACGTCGCTCGCCGAGGCCGGCTACCTGGTGCGCGACCCCGCCGACAAGACCTACCGGCTCGGCCCGTCGCTGATCACGCTGGGACACAAGGCCCAGGAGTCGATGCGGGTCAGCCCGGCCGCGCGAGAGGAGCTGCGCCGGCTGTCGGCCCGCTTCGGCGTCACGGTGGCACTGTCCGGGGTGGTCGACGACCGGATCACCCTGTTGGATCTGGTAGCGCCTGCGGGTGCGCGACCGGGAGTGGAGGTCGGCCAGAGCTATCCGTTCGCGCCGCCGGTCGGGTTGATGTTCGTGCTGTGGGACGACGAGGCGGAGCGCGATTGGCTTGCCAAGGAGCCGACGATCCCGCTGCGCACCAACACCGAACGGCTCAACCGCGTGATCGAGGTGTGCCGCGCCGACGGCTACCTCGTCGAACGCCTGACCCCGGGTGGGCGGCGGCTGTACTCGTTGATGGCGGGCATGTCGAGCAATCTGCCCGACGAGCTGCGGGCGCTGCTGGGCGAATTGGTGTCCGATATCGGCGAGCGGGTGTACCTGCGCGGCGAGAACCGGCAGAAGCGGCGTCACGAGATCAGCGTCATCTCCGCGCCGGTGTACGACCACTATCAGCGGCAGGTGATGGTGGCGTCGATGCACATCGGAAAGTCGTTGACCGACAACGAAATCACGAGCGCGCACGGCTTGCGAAGACGGCCGATGCCGTGACGGCGCAACTGGGCGGCGTGAAACCGGCGCGCTAGCGTCCGAGTCACAGCGGCAGATGGAGTCGATCACGCGCAATCCGCAGAAAGCGTGATCTAGTTCCACACTCACCGAACTCACGCCGTTAGCTCACGCTTGCCAGCGCGAACGGCAGTACGTCGCGCGCGCCGGCCGCGCGCACCACACGCGCGGCCATCGTCAGCGTCCATCCGGTATCGGTCAGGTCGTCGACCAGCAGCACCGGACCCGCGCCGCACCGATCACGCCGGCGTCCGGCGCCATCCACGAATCATGCAGCGCGGCAACGCGATACGCGGAGTTGGCCGCCGTCGCGGGCCGGCGCGTCGGGCGAATACCTGCAGGATGCCCAGGTCGCGTCAGCCGGCCCAGTCGGCCAGTCGCTCGCGCCATCGAACGGATCAGCACCGGATGCGTCGCGGAGTCCAGGGCCAGCACTCGCAGTCGGCCGCGTCTCCCAGTCCCACGCAGCGAGCACTTTGACGGCGGCCTCGACGACCTCCTCGGACACCTCGCCGTCCGGTCCGTCGAGAAGGCTCCGCAGTCGGGCGCCCCAACCGAGATCGGTCAACCGCCCGATGACGCGTCCCGGCGAGGGCCCGTCCTGGATGCGGCCGCTCAGGTTCAGGCCCAGCTTGCCCAGGCCCGAGGGCCACTGCTTGCGCGGCGTGATCTCCACACCCGGGCGCATCAACCGCTGCCCTGGTGGTCTCGGCCGCCGCCGCGTCGACGTCCGCGGTGTAGCGAGGCCCGACAGCAGTTGTCGCAGCGGCCGCAGCGCTCGCCGTCGCGCAGTTCGGGATCGTCGAGTTGGCCGCGCAGGAACGCCATCCGGCATCCGTCGGTGGCCTGATAGTCCAGCATGGCCTGTTGTTCGCGCTTGCGCGCCTCGTCGAGCTTGCGGTAGCGCTCCTCGTCGTAGCTCCACGGTTCGCCGGTGCTGACCCATCCGCCCTTGACGCGCCGGACCGCCCCGTCGACGTCGAGCACCTTCAGGACCATCTCCAACCGGGTCCTCGCCAGGTCCACGAGCGGTTCCAGCGCCGGCGTCGACTGTGGCCGGTCCGGGTCGAGCGCACGAATGACGTTGCGCACCATCGATTCCGACGGGAATGCCACCGACGCGAAATAGCGCCACACGTCGGCGTCCTCGCGGCCGGGCAACAGGATGACGTCGGCGCTTGCGGTCGCGCGGCCGGCGCGGCCGACCTGTTGGTAGTAGGCGATCGGCGAGGACGGGGCCCCGAGGTGGACGACGAAGCCGAGGTCGGGTTTGTCGAATCCCATGCCGAGCGCAGAGGTCGCGACGAGCGCCTTGACCCTGTTCGCGAGCAGATCGGCCTCGAGTTGTTCGCGTTCGGCGGCCTCGGTGGAGCCGGTGTAGGCGGCGACCTCGTGCCCCTGCTCGCGCAGCATCGCCGCGATGTCGTGCGCCTGTGCGACCGTCAGCGTGTACACGATTCCGGATCCGGTCAGCGAATCCAGGTGTGCGGCAAGCCATGCCGCTCGCTGTGCCGGGTTTCCGGCCTTGACCACCGACAGCCGCAGCGACTCGCGGTCCAGGCCGCCGCGCAACACCAGGGTGTCGCGACCCCCGACACCCAACTGGCTTGCGACGTCGTTGACCACGCGGTCGTTGGCGGTCGCCGTCGTCGCCAAAACCGGGATGTCCGTTCCCAATTCGGCGATGAGGGTGCGGATGCGCCGGTAGTCGGGGCGGAAGTCGTGACCCCAGTCCGACACGCAGTGCGCCTCGTCGACGACGACCGAGCCCGGCGTCACTGGCCAGCGCGGGCAGCACGTTGTCGCGAAAGTCCGGGTTGTTCGAGTCGCTCCGGGCTGACCAGGAGGACGTCGAGCTCGCCCGTCTTGACCCTGCGGTGCACGTCGTCCCAGTCGGCGATGTTGCTCGAGTTGATGGTGGACGCGCGGACCCCGGCCCGCTCGGCGGCGGCCACCTGGTTGCGCATCAGGGCCAGCAGCGGCGACACGATCACCGTCGGCCCATGGCCGGCCGCACGCAGAAGCTTGGCGGCGATGAAGTACACCGCAGACTTGCCCCAACCGGTGCGCTGCACGACGAGCGCCTGGCGGTGTTGCACCACCAGCGCCTCGATGGCGGTCCACTGGTCGTCGCGCAGTGTGGCCTCCGGGCCCGCCAGCTGTTCGAGGAGTGCCTGTGCCTGATCGCGACTCGCCATGGCCCCATCGTGCCCGCAGGGTCCGACTCATCTCGGCGGTTGAGTTGAGAGTCGAGGCTAACGGTGGATCACTCACGCCGGGTGCGAGTGATCACCCTTAATACGCGTACGTGTTCGCGGGTTTGTCGATGCGCTTGACGCTCGACACCGCCACCGTCGGGATGAAGTTCGTCTCTGCCGTGGACGATCCCGGGACGACGGTGCCCTCCACCTGCAGCCACGTGTCCTCCGGATAGCCGGCGGCCTCCGCGACGGCCGGGCCCGACAAGTGAACGCGGGCCAATTGGGCGTCGGCGGCGCAGCAGACGATGACGACGCGCCCGAGGTCGGTGCTGTCGGGGTATTTGAGCGTGAAGCCGGTCAGGGTGATCAGCCGGCCGTCGAGGCTGTTGGTGGAGTCGGTGGCCGCCCGCATGAGCACGTCGGGAATCGACACCGCCGGGGCCGGGCCGGGGGCAGCGGCGGGAAAGCGCGTTTCTGCGGTTCGGCCGCCGCGACGGCCTCCGGTGTCGCGCCGTGCGCGCCGAGCGGCGGCGGCACGACGAAGACCGTCAGCGCGATCGGCACCAGCAGCAGCCACACCAGCCACGGCCGATGCCGGTGGCCGTCATCGCCGCCGTCAGTCCGATGCCGTGGCGCAGATCCTGCACGATGGCCACCACCGCGAGCGCGACCAGGACGACGGCGGCGGCGATCAGCCACGGCAGCAGCGACGGCTTGACGTAATGCAGGTAGGAGCCCTTGATCGCCATCACCGCGACGCTCAGCCCGACGAGCAGCAGCAGGGCGTTCTGTGTTCCGCGGCTCATCGCGCACCGCCCAGGAAGACGAGGCCGACGATCGTCGCGACGACGGTGGCGACGACGAATGTCGCGGGCCCGAAGCGGAGCGCGAACGGACGGCCGAACAGCCCGGCCTGCATCGCCGACAGCTTCACGTCGACGGCGGGCCCCACGACGAGGAACACCAAGCCGCGGCAGCAGAGGAAGCATCGTCAGGCTCGCCGCGACGAACGCGTCAGCCTCGGAGCAGAGCGCCAGCACGACCGCGAACACGGCCATGGTCAGCACGCCAAGGATGAGGTGACCGGCGAGATGCTCGAAGACCCATGCCGGGACGACGACGCGCAGCGCGGCGGCGGCCGCGGCACCGAGCACCAGGTAGGACGCCGGCCTGCAGGAAGTCGTGCCGGGCGGCCTCGGTGAAGACGGTCCACCGGGATGCGTCGGTGTGATGCGGCGTGGGCAGCGTCCGCGTCACCCATTCGGCGCGGCCCCAGCGCAGCCACAGCAGTCCCATCGTCACCGCGGTGATCAGCGAGGCCACGCAGCGTGCCAGCACCATCGCGGGCTCACCCGGGAAGGCCACCGCCGTGGCCACCAGCACGACGGGATTGATGGCGGGCGCGGACAGCATGAACGTCAGCGCCGCGGCACCCGTCGTGCCCTCGCCGAACAGCCGCCGCGCGACGGGCACCGACCCGCATTCGCAGCCGGGCAGGGCGGCGCCGCCCACGCCGGCGACCGCGACCGCCATCGCGGGCCGACGGGGCAGCCAGCGGGCGAGCTTCTCAGCCGAGACGAAGGCGGCGATCAGACCACTGATCACGACGCCGAGCACCAGGAACGGCAGCGCCTGCACGAAGACGCCGCAGAACACCGTCGCCGCGACGGCCAGGTCGGGACTGCCGGCCACAAACGCACTCATCGCGCCGGCCGCAAGGGCCAACGCGATGAGCGATAGCGAGCAAGACCTCCATCGAGCCGACGCGCCTGCGGCGTTCGGTCGGGGTGGCGGTCACCGCCCCATCTTGCCGGTGCGACCTGTCCGCAGACATATGGCACTCCATGCGGCGATCTAGCAATTGCTGACGACCGCCAGGATGAGGGTGGCCCGAGCCGTTGACACTCCGCGAACGTGAGGCTTGTTGTCGAAAATCGGCGGAAAACTCGACCACAAGCTCACGTTCGACGGGTCTGCTCGGCTCGAAACGCTCGATGTCGGCGATCACCGCGGGCGCATCAGGTACCTCCCTGCCGACCCGGCGGATCGCGCCGATCAACTGGGTCACCGTGCCCTGGGTGGCCACCGCGTCATCGAGCACGGTGGAATCCCACGCCCGCCGCGTCTTACCCGGCAGCGCCCCCGTCTGGGCCACCACCTGCCGCACCGCTTCGAAGATCGGGTTCGGCCGATCCGAGTCCGACATCCGCCGCCGCCAGTAGGTCAACGTGGTTGCGTGAAACGCCCCCATGGTGACTGGCAGCCCGCAGGCCGCCTTCCACCGCAGATCAAACGTGACCGCATCGACGGTTCGCTATCGGACAGGCCCTGCAACGCCTGCAGCGTGCTAACACTGGCCATCCGCATCCGCGGGCACGCTAGGCCGGCCCCGCCCAGTGGGGAACAGGTCGCCGAACATATCATCCGGGAGCCGATGCGCGGCCAAGAACACAAAAGCGCTGTCCGCCTTGAGAACCTGGCCCGGACAAGGGGTCTTCACCCCAAAACCTGACCAGAATCGCCGCCCTGACCGCCTGAAATCCGACAATGGCAAGATCGACTACATCAACGTTCGACGGTCCTGCCACCTGTCGAGCCACCGGCAGGGCGATCCGACTTTTTCAGGTCGAAGTAGCTATCCCGCTCTCTTGTTCGCGCTTGATCTCCAGCGCGATGTCGATCAGCTGGTCCTCCTGGCCGCCGATGAGTTTGCGCTGGCCGGCCCGGTGCAGCAGCTGGTGCGCGGGCACGCCGTAGCGCTCGGACTGGCGGATGGCGTGCTTGAGGAAGCTCGAGTACACACCCGAGTAGCCCATGATCAGCGCGTTGCGGTCCAGCAGGCATTCGGCGGGCATGGCAGGGCGCGACGACGTCCTCGGCGGCGTCGGCGATGTCGAAGAAGTCGATGCCGGTCTTGACGCCGATCTTGTCGAACACCCCGATCAGCGCCTCGACCGGCGCGTTGCCCGCGCCCGCGCCGAACCGGCGGCAGGATCCGTCGATCTGCTTGGCGCCGGCCCGCACCGCCTCCACGCTGTTGGCGACGCCGAGCCCGAGGTTCTCGTGGCCATGGAAACCAACCTGAGCGTCGTCACCGAGTTCGGCCACCAGCGCCGAGACGCGGTCCGCCACGCCCTCGAGCACCAGCGCGCCGGCCGAGTCGACGACGTAGACGCACTGGCAGCCGGCGTCGGCCATGATGCGGGCCTGGGCAGCCAGCTTCTCCGGCGGAATGGTGTGGCTCATCATCAGGAACCCGACGGTCTCCAGGCCGAGCTCGCGGGCCAGCCCGAAGTGCTGGATGGACACGTCGGCCTCGGTGCAGTGGGTGGCGATCCGGCAGATCGACCCGCCGTTGTTCTGCGCCTCCTTGATGTCCTCCTTGGTGCCCACACCCGGGCAGCATCAGGAACGCGATCTTGGCCTCCTTGGCGGTCTCGGCCGCGAGCTTGATCAGCTCCTGCTCGGGCGTCTTGGAGAAGCCGTAGTTGAAGCTCGACCCGCCGAGCCCGTCGCCGTGGGTCACCTCGATGACCGGCACGCCGGCGGTGTCCAGCGCCGCGACGATGGCGTGCACTTCCTCCTTGGTGAACTGGTGACGCTTGTGGTGCGACCCGTCGCGCAGCGACGTGTCGGTGATGCGGATGTCCCACACCGGATTGAAGAAGATGTCGGTGCTCATGCTCTGGGCCTCCTTCGCGCGCTCGCGGCAGTTTCTTTGGCGATCTCCTCGCCGACCTTGGTGGCCGCCGCGGTCATGATGTCGAGGTTGCCCGCATACGGCGGCAGGTAGTCCCCCGCGCCTTCCACTTCGATGAAGGTCGTCACGAGCGCCTGGCCGCCGGAGTTGACCGACGGGTCGTCGAACTGCGGCTCGTTGAGCAGCCGGTAGCCGGGCACATAGGTCTGCACCTCGGCGACCACGTCGTGGATCGACTGGGCGATCGCGTCGCGGTCGGCGTCCTCCGGGATCGCGCAGAAGATGGTGTCGCGCATGATCATTGGCGGATCGGCCGGGTTCAGGATGATGATCGCCTTGCCGCGCTTGGCACCGCCGATGGTTGCCACGCCGTTGCTGGTGGTCTTGGTGAACTCGTCGATGTTGGCGCGGGTGCCCGGGCCCGCAGACACCGAAGCGACCGACGCGACGATCTCCGCGTACGGCACGTCGACGACGCGCGACACGGCGTAGACGATCGGGATGGTGGCCTGCCCGCCGCAGGTGATCATGTTGACGTTCGGGGCGTCGAGGTGCTCGCGCAGGTTGGCCGGCGGGATGACGGCCGGGCCCACAGCCGCAGGGGTGAGGTCGATGGCGCGGATGCCGGCCTCGGCGTATCTCGGGGCGGCGTCGCGGTGCACGTAGGCGCTGGTGGCCTCGAACAGCAGATCGGGCTTCTCGTCGAGGCCCAAGCAGCCAATCGACGCCTTCGTGGCTGGTCTCCAGGCCGAGCTTGCGGGCGCGGGCCAGACCCTCGGACTCGGGGTCGATGCCCACCATCCAGCGCGGCTCCAGCCACTCCGAGCGCAGCAGCTTGTACAGCAGGTCGGTGCTGATGTTGCCCGACCCGACGATGGCGACGAAGCACTTGCTTCAGGCATAAGTGTTCCTCGCTATTCGAAACTCAGTCGTACTGAACCTAACCCGGTGAAGTCCGCGACGAAATTGCTGCCCGGCAGTGCATCTATCGCACGCGTGCACGAGCCCGGCAGCACGATGTCACCGGCCTTCAGGCGCACGCCGAAGCCCTCCACCTTGCGGGCCAGCCAGGCCACCGCGGTGACCGGATTTCCGAGCACGGCGTCGCTGCGGCCCTTGGCGACCACCTCACCGTTATTCGTCAGCACCGCGTCGATGTTGCGGATGTCGATGTCCTTGGGCGACACCCGCGCCTCACCGAGCACCCAGCCCGCCGACGAGGCGTTGTCGGCGATGGTGTCGCACAGCTTGATCTTCCAGTCCTTGATGCGGGTGTCGATCAGCTCGATGGACGGCGCGAACGCGGCCGTCGCCGCCAGCACGTCGTCTTCGGTGCAACCGGCGCCGGGCAGGTCGTCGGCCAGGATGAAGCCCACCTCGACCTCGACACGCGGGTAGAGATAATTCGCCGACTTGACCGGCCGGTCCTCGTACACCTGCATCTCGTCGAGCAGGTGCCCGTAGTCGGGTTCGTCCACGTTCATCATCTTCTGCATGGCCTCGGACGAAAGGCCAACCTTGTGTCCCACCACGCGGGCGCCTTCTGCGACGCGCTGGCGGATGTTGATCAGCTGGATCTCGTACGCGTCCACCACGTCGATGTCGGGATTTGCGGAGGTCAACGGGTCGATCGCGACACGGCTCCGTTCGGCCTGCGCAAGGTCGGCCGCCAGCTCGTCACGCACCTCGACACTGAGCATTTAGCGAAGTCCCCTCGTATCGTGGACCGGGGCAGTTGTCCCCAGGCCGGGCAATTCTATAACGTGTTCTACATGACTCAGGAGTTCGACGTCGTCGTGGTCGGGAGCGGCGCCGCCGGCATGGTCGCTGCCCTCACCGCCGCCCACCAGGGGCTTTCTACAGTAGTCGTGGAAAAGGCCCCGCACTATGGCGGTTCCACTGCGCGGTCAGGCGGTGGGGTATGGATCCCGAACAACGAGATCCTCAAGCGCGACGGCGTCACCGACACTCCTGAGGCCGCCCGCACCTACCTGCACGGCATCATCGGCGACGTCGTCGAACCCGAGCGCATCGACACCTATCCTCGACCGCGGGCCGGAGATGCTCTCGTTCGTGCTCAAGCACTCGCCGTTGAAGATGTGCTGGGTGCCCGGCTACTCCGACTACTACCCGGAGAGTCCAGGCGGTCGGCCCGCGGGACGCTCGATCGAGCCGAAGCCGTTCAACGCCCGCAAACTGGGCGCCGACCTGCCCGGCCTGGAGCCGCCGTACGGCAAGGTGCCGCTCAATGTCGTTGTGATGCAACAGGACTACGTTCGGCTCAACCAGCTCAAGCGTCATCCGCGCGGTGTGCTGCGCAGCCTGAAGGTCGGTGCGCGCACCTTGTGGGCCAAGGCGACCGGCAAGAACCTCGTCGGCATGGGGCGCGCGCTGATCGCCCCGCTGCGCATCGGCCTGCAGGAGGCGGGCGTTCCGGTTCTCCTCAACACTGCGCTCACGGACCTCTATGTCGAGGACGGTGTGGTGCGCGGAATCTAGGTCCGCGATCCACTGACGCGCCGGAATCCGCTGAGCCGGAACTGATCCGGGCGCGGCGGGCCGTGATCCTAGGATCCGGAGGGTTCGAGCATAACGAGCAGATGCGCGTGAAGTACCAGCGTGCGCCGATCACCACCGAGTGGACGGTCGGGCGCCAAGGCCAACACGGGCGACGGCATCATCGCCGCCGAAAAGCTGGGCGCCGCATTGGACATCATGGAGGACGCCTGGTGGGGGCCGACGGTGCCGCTGGTCGGCGCACCGTGGTTCGCCCTGTCCGAACGCAATTCGCCGGGATCGATCATCGTGAACATGGCCGGTAAGCGGTTCATGAACGAATCCATGCCGTATGTCGAGGCATGCCACCACATGTACGGCGGCACGTATGGACAGGGCGCAGGGCCGGGCGAGAACATCCCCGCTTGGCTTGTATTCGACCAGCGCTACCGCGACCGCTACATCTTCGCTGGATTGCAGCCGGGCCAACGCATTCCGAACAAATGGCTGGAGTCCGGCGTCATCGTCAAGGCGGACACGCTGGAGGAACTCGCGACGAAGGCGGGTGTGCCGGTCGACGAGTTCACGGCGACGGTCAAGCGGTTCAACGGCTTCGCGCGCTCCGGTGTCGACGAGGACTTCCACCGCGGCGAGAGCGCATACGACCGCTACTACGGCGACCCGACCAACAAGCCGAACCCGAACCTCGGCGAGATCAGCCATGGGCCGTACTACGCGGCCAAGATGGTGCCGGGCGACCTCGGCACCAAGGGCGGTATCCGCACCGACGTACACGGCCGCGCGCTGCGCGACGACGGCTCGGTGATCGAGGGGCTGTACGCGGCAGGCAATGTCAGTGCGCCGGTGATGGGGCACACGTACCCCGGCCCCGGCGGGACCATCGGTCCGGCGATGACGTTCGGATACCTCGCGGCGCTGCATGTGGCAGGGAAGAATTAGAGCATGCCCATCAATCTCGACGAGGCGCTGGGCGCCGAGCTGGAACCCATCGAATTCTCTTGGACCAGTAGCGATATCCAGCTGTACCACCTCGGGCTCGGCGCCGGCGCCGACCCGATGGATCCGCGCGAGTTGCGCTACCTGGTCGACGACTCACCGCAGGTCCTGCCGACGTTCGGCAACGTGGCGGCCAGCTTCCACATGACCGAGCCGCCGACGGTGAAGTTCCCCGGCATCGACATCGAGCTCTCCAGGGTGCTGCATGCCAGCGAGGCCGTGTCGGTGCCCGGGCCCATCCCGCCGTCGGGCACCGGGCGCGCGGTTACCAAATTCACCGACATCTGGGACAAGGGCAAGGCCGCCGTCATCTGGTCGGAAACGACCGTCACCACGCCCGACGGCGCGCCGCTTTGGACGCAGAAGCGTTCGATCTTCGCCCGCGGCGAGGGCGGCTTCGGAGGTGAGCGCGGTCCGTCGACGTCGTCGGAGGCGCCGGATCGCGCACCGGACTTCGAACTGGCCATACCAGTGTCACCTCAACAGGCACTGCTGTACCGGATGTGCGGGGACCGCAACCCACTGCACTCCGACCCGGCATTCGCTGCGGCGGCGGGTTTTCCGCGCCCGATCCTGCACGGGCTGTGCACCTACGGCATGACCTGTAAGGCGTTGGTGGACAACCTGCTCGACGGTGACACCGCCCGCGTCGGCCGCTACGGGGCCCGGTTCGCGGGTGTGGTCTTCCCCGGCGAAACCCTCAAGGCGAGCATCTGGAAAGAGGCCGACGGCTTCGGTGGTGTTGTCACCGCACCCGGCCGCGACGACGCGATCGTGCTGACCGGGGTGGAGCTCGTCCCTGTCTAGCCAAGTCGCAGGCTGATCGCAGCCTCGCGTTGTGCGTTACTCGGCAAATCCGAATTGGCGTCCACCGCAGGCTGTTTCCGGACCGGTGTTTTGCCGTCGGCACCCGCTTCGCGCGAAATGTGATGCCCAGGCACCCGAGGGCCGATAGCCTGACATTGCTGGCGTGGGCCGTCAATAACGGGAAACTGCCAGCATCGCAAGACATCCGGAGTCCACAAACACGGCGCAACCTGCTAGCTTCGCTCTCAGTGATCATCCCCTGTGTGTGGGGATGCAGCCTGTCAGAGTCGGGAGAGCATGTTGAAGATCACCACATTCACTAGCGCGTTGGCGGCGACTGTAGCCACGTCGGGAGCCATCGGCATCATCAGCGCACCAATCACCTTCGCCGAAACCACCACGCAAACAATCGGGTCCGAGGGAAAGCTGGTTGACGGCAACGTCATTCAGGCGTGGACCATCAGCGACCTGAAGCCCAGCACCGATGTCATCCCCTATCAGCCCATTGGCACGCTTTGGGAAGCCACGGCAACCGACGAGGCCATTCAGGGTGCCGCAACGCCGATCGTTTCGAACCTCAACGCCCGCGCCCAAAGCGGCCAGACGTATCGGGCTCTGTTCGGAGTGGCAACCCCCCAAGGGGTCAACCCGGCAACGCTGGGCCAAGGCCAGGAGACCACAGGCAAGGTCTACTTCGACGTCACAGGCGACAAGCCCGAGACTGTCGTTTACAACGCGGGCGGTCAGGATCTGCTCGTGTGGGTGCAGCCGCCACCGTCGCCCCCGCGGACCGGCACGAGGTCGTCGACTCCGTACCAGTCGGCAAGCCCGGCGACATCCGCGCCTGCTACCACCACGCCGGCACCCGCGCCCGCGGCCGCCGAGGCGACGCCCGCTCCGACCACGACCCCGGTAGTGCCAACCCCTGCCCCCGCCGGCAGCCAGGGAACGCCCCTGCCGCCGGGCAGCCAGGGAACGCCGCTGCCCGCAGGCAGCCAGGGTGCGCCCATTCCAGCCGGCAGCCAGGGAACGCCGTTGCCGCCGGGCAGCGAGGTCGCGCCTGTCACGCCCGTGCCGGAGGGAGCGCCGCGCCCGGCAAGCATCCAAGAAGCACCCGCGCCCGCCGCGCCGGCGCCCGTGCCTGCTCCGGAGGGCAGCCCAATACCGGCTCCCGAGGGCAGCCAGGGGACGCCACTGGCACCGGGTAGCGAGGCCACACCTCCGCTGACCGAGGGCACACCCGTCACCCCGACGCCCACCACCACGCCGGTACCCGCTCCCTGAGCGACAGGTCAGGAGTGGGACGACCACCAGGCGTACAGCTGGTCGAATGTTGGTCCGCCAGGCCCTGATTGGACCGTGCTGACCAAGAGGTCGTCGTCGTCGGTCCATGCCACCGTCGGGCGGCTTTCCTGGAAGCCGCAGAAGAGCACACCGCTGGTCTTGTGCGGGGTCGCGTTGCGACGCCAGGGACCGGGCGACTGGATGTTGCCCGGGCAGTTGACTCTGGCGGAGGCGCTGAACGACGTCGTTGAACGCCGCGTCGAGCGCGGCCTTGTCGCGGACAAGCGTGTAGGTCGACGACTGTGGACCGCCGGGGTCGACGTTGCGGGCGCAGTTGACTTCTGCGAGCGCACCTTCCGGCGGATCGACCGGCTTGCACGACTCGGAGGGGTAGCCCGCGGGAAGCAGTCGCAAGAGCTGGGCTTGGGCTTCTGGATCCGCGGTAGGAGCGGCCGGTGTGGTGGATGTCGCTGGGCCGGCGTCCTGCACATCGGGAGCGGCGGGCGACGAACGCAACTGCCAGACAGCCAGTCCCCCGACGGCGACCACCAGGGCCGCGGCCACAGCGCCCAGCAGAATGATCGGCCTACGTTCACGGCCCACCGGCCGCGGCTCAACCGTCAACGGTTCGAAATGTCGTGGCCAGGCATCATCACCGGGGGTGTACAGGCGGGCATCTCCCGGCAGGCCCACCTCGGGCAAGGAGGCCGCACGGTCGCCGTCGTCCCAGGTGTAGTCAACGGCTGGCGACGGGGTGGAGATGGGCAGCGGGCCCGTATCGCCCTCGTCCGGGTCGGGCTCTCCGAATCCACCTCCCGGCATGGACCTCGGCCATGGCTCCGGTGGCCGGGATGAACTCACGCCGGTACCTCCGTGCGCGTCACAGTCACGTCTACAACCCCCATGGATCGCCGGGCGGGCCCTGCGGTACTGAGGGTAGTAGGTGATGCACACGGTATGCGCCTGCAAGTCGGTTAAGGAGTGTCTCGGCGCTGTGCCCGACTGCGCTTGGCGCGCACTGGATCCGTTAGTCGCAGCTAGCCGATCCGGCATTGGTCAGCAGAATTTGCCGTGATCTATCCGGTGCTTCATACGAGGCCACAACACCAACGGCCAGGGCAGCCGTGCGCAGGACGGCCACGCTTCCTCGGCTGATCACGAGCCAAGGTTATTTGGGTGTGCGACGACGCCGCCCCCTCTTCGGCATAGTCGCTGCACAAACGCCTTGGAAAGTCTGGCTTGAGCCGATCCCCCAATGTGCTGGGCGAATATATTCATGGTTCACCGCGAAAGGGATTTGGCGACTTACAGTTTCGAGCGCCTGTACGCAAGTCAGTCATATCTGGGCGCACATACTGTGCCTAAGCCGGCGGGCCTCGAGACGACGAAGAGCGGCGGCAGCCATTAACCTCAGCCTGTTCCGAACTCGACCCCCCGGTCCGAACCGTGCGTGCCGAAGTCATTCGTGGCCACTATCTCCTGTCGGTGGGTCCGCATCATGTGGTGCAGATCACACTCACACTATGGTTTGCTGAAACCGCTGTCAAGCGACGTAAAACGATCTTGAAGCGAATGCATCTGAAAGGTGTTTAGTTACCAGGCAGGGCGTTTTGCTTTGCCGATCGTACGAATCTGCTACCGATCAAGCTACTTTGGTCCGACTTGTTATTCAGACGACCGACTGTGATGGGGATGTGCTGCGGACGCAGGAAACCCTGCAGGTGACCTAATTGCAAGTCAACCTGTTCCGTTCCCTGCCAGCCTTTTTGTCGAGCATCGAAGACTTTAGCTACGCGCGCGTAATGGGTGTCCATAGTCTACGAATCCGGAGAA
This sequence comes from uncultured Actinomycetota bacterium, assembly GCA_963765155.1. GTDB lineage: Bacteria > Actinomycetota > Actinomycetes > Mycobacteriales > Mycobacteriaceae > Mycobacterium. The sequence continues at coordinate 117,623 of CAVXVJ010000020.1, read as the reverse complement.
AATGGTGCGGTTCACCATCTGGCAACTATCACTAGCTCGTCCCAAAGATCGCTGACAAGTTGCTAGATCAACGGATCTGGTGCAGATTCGCGCTTGCGGGCGCGGTGAGTCAGCCGAGGATCAGACCCGAGGTGGGCATCCCCGTCCCGCAGTGACGAGCATGGACGGTCAATTTTATTCGGTCACAGTGTCGTCCGTTCGGGCATTTCCGCAGGGCAGCGGCCGCTCAGCTCTCTGAGAATCGGCGTATCACTTAGGGTCGAGATCGGTCGAATACATTGGCCGGGAACTACTTGCTCGCAACGGCTTTGCGCAGAACGCACCAAAGTATCGACCTTGGTTGAGGACATCGCCGGCGGGCCCTGCCGACCCACCCGCCCCTATACCGTCTGGCGATCGGGTCAACCGACGCCGGGGCCGATTGCGCTCCGTCCGTGCGCATGAGCCGACTCGCAAGTGCTGCAATTCGGTCGCCCGCGTTCATCGCTATCAGACCAGCAGTTGGAAAGCGAAGGTGGGCGCAGGTTCGCACATATCCTTTCGAGCGCTCAGGTACAGCGCCTGAAGCGCGAATAGGGTGGACCGGGCGTCGGCGATGGCTTGGTCGTGGGAGAAGAGGACGGCGCCATCTGGGCGCACGAACCGGAGCAGCGCATCGGCCAGCCGATCCAGCCGGTCCTCCCACGCCGACCCGGTCATGTACCCACGACCACGCAGCAACAGGCCGACCCGAAGAGCCTGGGCGAGGACATCGGAGCGCACGATGCCGCCATGGATACTCTCCGGCAGCGTGCCGTCCGATGCCTGCACATCTTCCATGAGCCGGACGAACAACCGCTCAACGATCTGAAGGCCCTGCCCATCCCTCTTCCCTGACAGGATGAGCATGCCCTCAAGTCCGTATAGCAGAGAGTGCACTTCCTGGCACGGCCATGCGTTGGTCCACAACGCGTGCGTCCAGTACTCGCAGGTTTCCTGCGCCAAACCCATCAGCGTCCCGCTGGCAATCCGGCCGGGCAGCCGCAGTATCGCGGCCGCGGCCTTCAGGTGGTGCGGGCCTTGTCGTGTCGACCAATGTTCAGGAAGCGTCGTGCTGCCGCAGACAGACTCATATGACGCCATCACGTCGGCACCGGATGAGATTCGGTCGATCCTCGCGCACAGCGCGGCGAGGGCCTGCCGACGTCCACTCCTGTCACCTGGCTGCATATTTGCCCCGATGCCCCGCGCGGCCATCGCGAGGTCGAACGAAAACACCGCCCCGTCTACCTGGCGCGCCGGCAATGTAGCCACCCAGTCAGCCGCGCGGCTCACGCCCGATTCAATGGTCTGGACTTGACCGGGTGAGCAGGCCGCTCCCGACGATAACCACGCCATCGCCGTGAGGTAGTAGCCGGCGATCTCTAGGTCAACGAACTCGGGCCGTCCATCCCGGTCGAGCCATCCCCCGATTCCACCGCGCTGAGCAACATCAGTGATCTGAATGCCGCCGCGCAGCAACCAATTCTCGATGCGGTTGACAGCACCGTGCAGGTCGGACGGAGCAGCGACCAGAGTCATCCCAACATCCCCGATCGTCTGCGCGGCCCCGTGAGGCTTTTCGGCGTCGATGCCGCAGCGTGCATCGGTTGCGCCGGCTGATCGAGGCGCAGCGACGTCATCGCCGCCTCCCTCTGTGAGGGCCTATTACGAGATTCCTGTGCGATTTCGGAACCTGAGCCCCCCGCGACGGCCCCAATAGAGTAGTGACCTACTTCGAGCGTGGGCCGCCCGGTCACGGCCCGAACACAGTAGTGGGCAAGCACGCGCGCGACCGGAGCGATGGCGGCCAGTTCGGCGTGGTCACCGTCGGAGTAGATCTCGAGCAGATAGCCGCGCTGTCGGTCGAAGGTTCCCACCCCGAGCACCGCGCCGTAGCCGAGATCCCGTAGCACCTCGATCTCGGCGGGGTCGGAGCCGGGCACGTCGATCCCTGCGATGAAGGTGCCGCCCTGCGTGAGCGCGCGGGCAGTGGCCGCAAAGTCGGCCAGCAGGTAAACCTCGTCCTTCGCCCGCGCGACCACGCGCAAACCCGAGGCGGGATCGAGGGCGGTCTCCACGCCCACGACAGTGCGAAGCGCTGCCAAGTCATCCGTCGTGGCAGAGATGGACCAGGCGGCGGCGTTGACGACATAGCTCAGTTCGCCCGCGAGCAGCTCGAGCGCGGCAAGGGTGGTCGGGGGACGGCGCTGGTCGAGTAGTTCGACGAGCCGTGGGACCAGATTGTCGGTCGCGCGTCGCGGCGACGCCGGGAACCGACGGCGTGGGTTCGAACCCCCTGGCAGACCGCTTTCCCCAGGCATGTGCAACCGAAGGCGCCCCGGTCCGAGACGCTTGGCGTCGACGAGGGCGGCGTCGGCCTTGGTGATGAGTTCATGCGCAGTGCTTGTGTCGGCGTCGCGGGCAGCCACACCCCAACAGAGTGAGACATCGGGGCCCAGCTCACGGGCAATCCGGCGGCTCGCGGTGCACGCGAACCTCTGCGCGTCGGTGAGTGAGGTGGTGGGAAGGATGACGCAGAACTCGTCACCACCCAAGCGTGCGACCAGCGTCGCCCGGAATTCGGAGGCGACATTGCTTAAGGCATCGGCCACGCCGCACAGCAGCCGATCACCGGCGGGATGGCCGTCTCGGTCGTTGATCCGCTTCAACCCGTCCAGATCGCACAAGAGCAGCGTCGTGCCAGCGTTACCGTCCTCGCATTGGCGCAGACACTCGTCCAAACCGCGTCGATTGGCCAGCCGCGTCAGCGGATCTTCGTAGGCATGCCGCGAGACCTCGCTGAACAGTTCTGCCCGCTCGATCGCCACCGATACCTGGGCGGCGATGGCCGTGAGCAGACGTATGTCGTCGGGGCCAAAGCGTCGACCCCGAGTGCCGGTGGCCCACAGCTCACCCCACATGGCGGACTTATACATCACCGGAACCGCCAACTCACTTTCCTTGTTCAGTCGGCGGAGCAGCCACACGTCGAGTGCTGCGTCCTCGTCTTCGTTGTCGATGGAGTTGACGTATGGCCGTCCCTGCCGGAGTAAGTCCGTGACATACCTGTAGTCGGCGAGGGGGTAGACCTCGTCGCGGGGCCAGCGCTCTTCGCCTGGCCCCAATTCACCGACGTTGATCAGGGTTCGCAGCACGCCGCGCTGGCGTTCCCAGCGGCTTATCGAGAACGAGGCTGCGTCCAGGGCCTTCAGCGTTTGCTCGGCGATCACCTCCAGTGCGTCGTCGAAATGCTGCGCACCCAACACGGCCTGGTCGATGCGCAGCACCGCACGCAGAGCCCGCACATCATTGCCCGCGGCGGAGTCGAGCAGGTTCAAAACGGCGGTCTCGCGGTCCCCCATACCGCGTTCCGGCGGCGCCACACTCGTTGACGACCCCCAGCCGCTATCGCAGAGCTGCTGCCTAGACTCAGCACTTGTTGGAAAGCCCCGGTGGGGGAGTTCTGCACCCCTCACCGTGTTTGCCGCTCGGCGAACTGTCGAACAATCACGATGCCGGCGTGGGTTCGACCCCGGAGGCACCGCTCTTCTTCGGGGGATCCGAGCTTCCATTCCGCAAGTGGGACGGCCGGCTCACACCCAACCTGAGTGGCGTGGAGAAGAGCGTCAACAATAGCGGACGACCGCATCAGGTGGCGCTTGCCCACCCAACCGCAGGTGCACCGCCCGCGCGTCCTGAGTCGAAGCCGGACTACGACAACGACACCGTTGCCACCCCTCGAGTCGTCCGGACCGACCCCCCCGACACGAGCATGCAATTCACGGACCATTCCTGGCCACCCCTCCCTTGGTGGACCTGGCTCTGCGCTTGTGGCGCAGATCACAGCATCGTATAGTTTGCTAGAACTGGCGTCAAGCGCAATTTCATGATCAGTAGCGAATAATTGACTTCGAAAGCAATTTTGCCTTTGGGCGGCCGGTCAACGTCCCCCGCAACGGATCACTTACACTCCTCGGGCTACCTTCGCCAATGCCATCTCTTAGCCAAGACCACATCGCTGGGATGCCCAAATACCCAGGTCATACGGCCTGCAACACCGCAAGACGCCGTCAAATTCACACACCGGTTGTACGGGGTCAGCGCGTCCGCAAACCCGATCGACCTTCGCGGTAAACGTGAACTCTCTGTGGGATTGTTCAGCACCGATGTTGCAGATTTGGCAAGTGTCACAGGGCACGTGACGCGACATGCTGGATAATTGCTGAATCACGAGTTTGCCGACGTTGAGATACGAGTCAGCGTGATGTCGGACACGCGCCCACCAGAGCCGGGGGCTCTGGCTCGAGGGTGGCGCACAGCCAGCGAATTGTGCGCTGAATGCCCTCAGCGAGGTCGACCCGCGGTTTCCACTCGAGTTCTCTAGCGGCCAGGTTCGCGTCCAAGACGATGGCGTCCATATCACCCCCGCCGTCCCCGGCGACGCTGGGCACCGACGCCCCATCGAGAACTGCAGACATCAGATTGCGCACCTCGGTGACAGTTACGTGCCGTCCCGTGCCGATGTTGTATGTCCCTGTCGTGTCGATGGGAGCACTACCGGCGAGCAAAAACGCATCGACGACGTCTTCGACGTAGACATAATCATGGGCGGCAGCACCTTCCGTGCGCATTACGAAGGGACGGCCGGTGACCATGGCGCTGCCGAGAGCTGCGATCACACCCGCCTCGCCGTGCGGATGCTGACGTGGTCCGTAGACGTTGGCCAAAGCTAAGCAGATCGGAGCGAGGCCATACATTTCGGCGTAGGCGCGTAGGTACATCTCGCCGGCTATCTTGGCCACCGCATGTGGCGACAGAGGATCGAGCGGGTTACTTTCATCCACCGGCAGTCCGGCCCGTGCGCCGTAGCGTGATTCGCCTGAGGCGGCGTAGACGATCCTTCGGACGCCCGCTAGCCGGCTTGCTTCGCAAAGGTTGATTGTGCCCAGCACATTGCTGCGGGCGTCGAATTGAGGATCCGAGACGGAAGTGCCAAGGTCGACCTGCGCGGCAAGGTGGAAAATGACGCGAGGGTTCGCGCCCGCGACGATGTCAATCAGTTCCGGAGCCTGAATGTCGGCCTGCACCAAGGTAAACCGGCGTCTGCCCAGCCCGTTGCAGCTGAACGCGTGCTCTAAATTGGCCGCGATGCCCGTGCGGAAGTTATCGACGCCAACTACTTGGTGGCCTTCGGCCAGGAGACGGTCGACCAGAGTCGATCCAATGAACCCGGCTGCGCCGGTGACCAAGGCTCGCATCATCGGCGATCCCCTAGGTGCCGAAGGCATCGGACCGACAGCTCGCGAGTCATCTCGGGAGACGAATCAGTCGGCCGGCGCGTTTCCGAGTAATGTCCATCGCCCCCGCCGGGGATCGAACTGTGCCAAGGCGAGGGAACGTGCTGCGATGTCGATCGGCTGAAAACCATTCCCCTCCCCTCGAGACGACCACGCCGACCCGCGCACCGTCGCAAAGATGCATATATTAGCTAATGCGACATTCTTGGACGGCGTCTCGGTCGCGATTCACAGAAGCTACCACCGGCTGGCAACCCCTACAATGCACATTAAGCAACAACTCACCACTACTTGACATCGAAACGGATTTCCCGCTCACCGGTTCGGCAGTTGAGAGCAACTATAACGACTTGACCTGCTGAATTCATTGCTCGAAGCCTGGGTGCATCCGTCGGCAGAATTAATGTCGGCCGCGTAAATAGCATCGCTGTCACACGAGCGTAGCAATGTGCTTCACGTACGGAGTGATCAGTGCGCTGCCTTTGGTCCACGCCCGGGCACATCACGCTGTAGCGAGTAGAGATACATCGCGGTATCAGCATGAGCAAACCACATGCCCGCGTCGAGTCCGTCGGGGGACTGCCGGCGCGCCAGGCGGGAAATTGTCGAACGCCTCGGAGGGGCAGGCGATCAACCGAGGCACGCGTTTGTCGCGGCCCACGTCCGTCAGGAACAAGGCGCCACCCCAGTCGGAGACGACGAGCGTCACGTCGCTGAGGTCCTGCGACTGGTTGATAGTCCGAGCTTTCGGGCTCTCGCTTCGGACAAGGCGTCACCCGCGGAGCTCGATGTGGCAAATTATGCTCAATATCTGATCGCGTTGCTCCAGAACCACTTCTATCGCACGATCACGGTCGATAACGTTTGTTGAGCTGTCTTCTCGCAACTCTCTTAGCAGTAGCGGCTGCTACGGTGGCCATCAAGTTGTTGGCGAACTTGCGGACCTCATTTGCCAAGTCGGGCGGCGGCGCTGGGTCTAGGTGGGGCAATTATGTGCTTGGGCCTACATCGAACAACGACAGCCGGACGTTTGCTGCGACCGCCTGGCGTCGCCATCTCCGCCGGGGTTGGGTCGTGTTCAACGAGACACCTCTGCGAGACTGTGTCGAATGGCGTCCAGGCCTGCAGCTTGCTTCATCTGTGCTGGGTTTCGGGTAGTCGGGCTCCGACTCGCTGTTTGACAGACGAAAGCAGTGCCCACCGGCTGACGCCGAGTGCTCACGACACAAGACTGCGGTTAGGTGACTTGGGCGCACTGGCGCGGGTTCGCCAATCGGTTCGCATATGGCTCAAGCGTAGCTGCGACTACGTGGCTGAATGACCGCCTACTCGAGTTGGCGAGTCACCGGCTACTTACTTCGCTCAAGAAACTTTAGCGAAGTCAGTCCGAATTGCTGTGGAGTTGTGTCAGTCTTGTTGCGTCCGCGTCAACAGCTAGCTGGCTGTCGCTGGGAGCGAAATCCAGGAAACAACTTCCTGTCGGGAGAGGAACGTCAACATGAGAACTGTCGTGATTACCGCCGCAGTGGCCGTCGGCGTGCTCGCTGCGTCGAGCACTGTTTCAATCGACGACGCACTGCCTGCCGAGGAACGCGGCGCTGTGGCATCTGCTAAAGCTGCACCTGCCTTCTTGACAGGGACAAGCTTCGCCGGCGCATCGGCATGGAATGGCAGCTTCGCCGCGACACCGAACAGGTTGGTGGCAGCGGGCGTGCCTACACCGATTGTGGCGTTCGTGAACGGTGACGCAGTCACTGGGAGCGAGTGGGGCGTGGTTCGAGCCGCCGGCCGGAGCGGCGGTGGCAGCGGCGGCGGCTCGCTGGACAGTCCACAGTTCTTCACGCCCACCACTCTCGCGGCCCATTCGTCAGCTGAAACAGGTAGCGGCTCGACAGCCCTGACCCGGCTCTTCCAACCCGGGGCTCGTGCGGGCATCGGCGATTCGATGGACCTTGTCGGCGCCTCCACGGTGTCTCTGGGTTTGTTCAGCGAAACCGGTGCGTTTCTGGGGCTGATCGGACCCGGTGGTCTGCTGATTGGTAACGGCCTCGACGGCGGCCTCGGACAGGCCGGTGGCAACGGCGGCCTGCTGTGGGGAAACGGCGGCGCCGGCGGCCCGGCCTACATAGACAAAGACGGGAACTTCCACGCCGCAGGCAACGGTGGCAACGGTGGTCTGTTCGGCAACGGTGGCAGCGGTGGCGCGGGCTTGAGCGCCACTTATGACGCGATGACGGGAGAGCTGACTCATGAGGCCAGCGCCGGTGGAAACGGCGGTAACGGTGGCCTTTTCGTAGGTAACGGGGGAGCCGGCGGCTGGGGCGGCAACGCGGTTGCAAACGACGCCACCGCCGACGACGCCACCGCCGCCGACGGCGGCAACGGCGGAGCAGGCGGTCTTCTGTGGGGCGACGGTGGAGCCGGCGGTCTGGGCGGCCTTGCCGAGTCCGAGAATGGGGACGCCACCGCCGGCAACGGCGGTAACGGCGGTGCCGCAGGCCTCTTGGGAAACGGTGGCGACGGGGCCCGAGGCGGCGACGCCATCACAGAAGCTGACGGAATCACCGTGGCCGGCAACGGCGGGGCCGGCGGCGGAGCAATCGTCGGCGACGGCGGCGCCGGAGGGTTCGGCGGCGACGCGGCAGGATGGGACGCACCCGGCGGAGGAGAAGGAGAACCACCGTTCGGCAGTAACGGCGGTGCCGGTGGGGACGGCGGCGGATCAGTCCTCGGCCAAGGAGGCGACGGCGGCGACGGCGGCGATGCCCTCACCGATGATGGAACCGCCGGCGGTGGCACCGGTGGGGCCGGCGGCCGAACAGGGGTCGGCCAAGGCGGCAACGGCGGCAGCGGTGGCGAGGCGGAGGCAGACGAAGGAGATGCCACCGGCGCCCGAGGCGGCAACGGCGGGTCAGTGCTCATCGTCGGTCCCGGCGGCGGAGGCGGCAACGGCGGCGAAGCGCTTTCGGGCGGCGGCGTAGCCACCGGCGGCGACGGCGGCACCGGCGGCACCGGCGGCCTCTTCTCGCCCGGCGGCGACGGTGGCAATGGCGCCGACGCCGACGCGAACGACCCCGGGAATGAAACGAACGGCGCTGGTGGCGCGGGTGGCGCCGGCGGCATCGGCGGTACAGACGGTGCAGACGGAGACGCCGGAACCGACGACTAGCGCCCCGACGTAGGGGATGCGGGAGCCGACTGCCATGTGTAGTCGATGCCCCTCCCTGCGTACGCGGCGGCCGCGCTCAGCATCACCCTCGTCCACCAGACCGCGGGGAACCCACGCGCTGTGGTGCAACCAGGTTGTTGAGGCAGCGGAGCCCCTAGTATCTACGATCTAGGGCATGGCGCGCGATCGTCGCCCGACGCTCCTGGTCTTAGCCCGAGTATGGGCGTATCCGTTGTGGTGCATCGTCATCCACTCGAAAGCGGCGGATTCGGTCATCGAGGACGTCGACTGGTGGATGCGCTGCATCAACCACCCAGACCTGCTGCCACTCGACCGTTACTCGCGATTCGCCTACTTGGCCGGCGCTTTGACTGAGTTCCGCACGCTCGTCCATTACCGCCTGCGCTCAGCGCCGGCCGCGTTGCGTCTCCTTCTGCGTGCGGTGTACCGGCCCGCCGCGACCCTCACCCTCGAGGCAACTCGGATCGGGCCCGGACTCTTCATCCAGCACGGTGTGGGGACAATCGTGGCCGCCGAATCCATCGGCAGCCATTGCTGGATCAACCAGCAGGTCACCATCGGACACAACGCCAAGGGCAGACCGACACTGGGTGATCGCGTCCGCGTGGCTTCCGGCGCGGTGGTGATCGGCCCGATCACTCTGCACGACGACGCGACCGTCGGAGCCAACGCGACAGTCATGCAGGATGTCGGACCGGGCGTAACCGTGGTGGCACCGTTGGCCACTGCGCTCAATCCGCCACGGGGCGGCGACGCACCAGCCTAGGCACCCAGAGCAGATCGGGAAGTACCTGCGCGGCGAAAATGGCCGCTGCCGCCGCGTACACGACGCCGACTGCGCCGAACGGTTCGGCCACAACGCATCCCAGACCGATGCTGACCGCAGCCATTGGCAGCGCCCACAATGCTTGCCACCGCGCCTCATTCGGTCTGGTCAGCAGGACATTCGCGGCTAGGTGAACAGCCTGTGCCACCAGCAGCGCCCCAAATCCAGACGCAAGAGCAGCCGATACGTCGATTCGTCCGCCCGATAACACCGTTGCCGCCCACGGGCCGAGCAGCACCATGCCCACCGCGGCCATCATCGCTATCCCGGCGAACGCACCGGTTAACCGCCACCACATTCGAACCGTCTCTTCAGGGGCTGCCCGCCTCTTGACAAACACCGGCCAATACGCGAACCCGGCGGAGGACACCACCTGCCAACAAACGACATAGATCTGGGCCATCAGCGCGTAGCGGGACAGTTCCGCCGGGGTCGATAGGTGCGCGAGCAGAACCCGTCCGCTCTGGAGGCCTACTGGCAGGCCGACGGCCACGAGGAACAACCACATGCTGCCGGCAAGAAGTCTGGATCCGCTCTCAGATGGAGAAACAGGGGCGAAAGCCGACCAACCAAGTCCGGACAGGCGCAGCCCTAGCACAGTGCCGACGAGCTGACCGATGAGCAAGCCGCCCAGTGAAGTCACTGCGTACCAGATCCCATTCACGTCACATAGGTAGAGCAGCAGAGTAAACCCGAGGGCAAACAGCGGGCAGCTCATCAACACCAAGGTGGCCAGTGGATTCCGGTCGATACCAATGAGAATCCTGACACCGAGCCCGGCCGGAATCGTAAGCGCGAAGACACACGTCGCGACCGTGATCGCCCAACGATCGGAGGTTCCGCTGGAGAAACCGACCAGAGCGGTCCACCCGTCGAGCGCCATGACGCACAACGCGATCAGGATGACAACCCCTGCTACGCCAAACAGAACCCGGTAGCCGCGACGAATGACGTTCGCGGCGTTGGGATCCCGGCCGGGTCCGCTCAGCTGAGCGCTCGCGCTCATTACGGTGGCGTTGATGCCGAGGTCCGCAAAGGGGAACAGCAAGGTGATGGTCGCAACCAGGGACACAAGCCCGTACACCGCTTCCCCGGTCTCGCGCACGATGATCGAGGTGTTAACCAGGCCCAGTGCTGCTATGACCGGCGTGCCGAGGATGCGGTAGGCGGGCCCGTAGAGCAGCGCGCGGCGCTCCGCGGGCGCAAGTCGGTTCTGATCCGTAGTCATCAGCGGGTTGCCGGCCATGCCGAACGGCCAGCGATCCTGACCGCGTTAAGAATCGCGTACGCCAGCGCATAGGGACCAGGTCGTCCGTGCAGGAGGGCCGACCGCAGTGAACGCCGTACTCCGCCCAGCGATCGCGCGGACACGGCGGCGCTGACCGGACTCGTGCACAAATAGTCGCCGAGCACGCGCGGCGACGCCGTGGCAAGATATCGCAGCCCCCACTCGATGTACTCATCGGTGCGGTCGGATGAATCGCGAGAGCGGGACGGGCCCTGAACGTTATAGGTGCTGAGCACATTAGGCAGCTGAACCACTCGCACGTCCGGGATAGTGCGCTCGACCCGTATCAGCCAGCTCGGCTCGTCTTTCACCGCGCCGGCATGTGTGTCCCAGCGGACCTTGCGGGCAAGTTCGACCGGAAAGCACAACGTCGAGGTCTGCAACGCGGCACCGCCGAACGTCAGATCGCTAAAGCGAAACAGGTACTCCGTGATCGATTCTCCCGGTTTGATCAGCCGGCGCGGCCAAGTCCGTCGCCGGCTACCCGGCCCCATTACCGTCATCCGTGACGACACGATCCAATACGCAATTGGCATCGAATCGACGGCCGCCAGCTGCCGCGCCAGCTTGGTGGTGTGCCACTCGTCGTCGTCATCGAGCAGGGCAATCACTGCGCCGCGGGCCGCGTCGATTCCGAGCTGCCTGCATCGAGCGGGGCCGTTGCCAACGCCGTTACGCAGCAACCTGATTCGATCGTCAGATGGTAGTGGAACGGCTGCATCCGTGTCGGCTACAACGATGATCTCCGCGACAGGCAGTGTCTGATCGAGCACAGACTGTATGGCGCAGGCAAGAGACGGCCGCCCGATCGTCGGGATAACCGCGGTAACGTCCGGGGTCATATCGGAGTCGGTGGTCTGCGGAAATGTACGGCACAGAACAGCAGCGCGATACAGGCGTACTCGGCGAGCATGTTGTAAGTCCATGGAGCATAAATGAGGTCCCAGATGCCTTGCAGCGCAACCGTTAACGCGAGCGGCGCCCACACCCCGAATCGCCGGTAATTCCAGACGATACCGATGCAGGCAATCAGCAGCCAAGCTGGCAGGAGTACGGCGAGCACGCCGCCCTCGGCCCAGGAGCCCAGCAGGATCGAATGCATCGCAGAGTAGTCCCTCGGCGGCAACCGCCAGTAGCGGTCGAAGGGGAACGTCGGGTCGTACCCAATCCGAACCGCGAGATGTTCCGCTTGCGCGTACACGCCAGGGGTCAGGTTCATCGCGCTCCCCCACCCGAGTAGCGGGCGTTCGAGGATCGCCGTAACAGTCATCGGCAGTTCGGTTCGACCGGCCAGCAGAATCGGTAGGTCCGTTGACTGCTGCTCGATTGTCTTGCTCTGCAGCGCGGGTCCGAACAACCCGGCCTTTGCAGCGATCGGCATTACATACGCGAACACGAGCCCGAACGCGATGATCGCGGCGAACTGCCACCCGCGGCGGACCCGGGATCCCACGGCGCGGTTGATGAACAAGGTGGCCGCAGCAAGAAAACAGACCAGGGCGTGGGAGCGGAAATTCAAGCCGAGACTGGCCAGTCCGAGCAACGCCAGCGCCACCACTTGGGCGAATTCAGGCAGCGGTGCCTTCGTCAACCCGAACAGCACGAGGATCGTCACCGCGTGGGCAATGCCGTACTTCCAGAAATCGAGGAAGCTGCCGGTTTGGGTGTACTCGATCCCCTCGAGCAGGAAGAAACCGACGGTTCCCGCCGCGACGCCTGCGAGCACGGCCACGATTGACTCCACCGTGCGCCCGGTGAGCACGGTGAGGCCGACGAGATACAACGCGAAAGCAGCCGGTGCGACCGCGTTCGGCCACAGCACGCTGACGTTATTCACCAAGCAGGATGCCAGGAACGAGAGCCAGCCCAATGCCGCCAGCACCAGCGGCACCAGGTCGACGCCGCGGTGCTTCATCAGCAAAAATCCGGGTGCAAGCAGAAGGCACACCACGGTGAGCGCGGTGGCGGTGAAGTTTGCCAGTTGCAGGGCAGAGGAGGCGCCGATGACGACCAGTGCCACCTTCCACAGGAAAACCCTATGGTCGCGCTGCATTTCTGTGAGGGTCCGGACGGGCGTTAGCCCGGATTGTGTCACGAAGTCACCCCTCAAACCGCGGATAGCGCGCCTGCAACGATAACTCGATTTTTGTCGGATCGATGCAATCTTGGCAAAGTCTCGCTACCGTTGTCGCAAACTCGTATTTCATCTGGGGGGAGGTTTGGGTGTCCGGTGGTGCGGCGTCGAACCGATCTTTGGAAGCGTGGCGCGGTCGCTCGAACGACAAGGGGCGAGGGTTTGGCTCGCAAGCGCTCTGGGTGGCGGTGTCAACGCTGATCTTCACCCAGGTGTGGTGCCCGAATCGGCTGCGATGCGCGATCCTGCGTTGCTTCGGCGCACAGATCGGCTCCGGGGTGCTGATCAGGCATCGGGTGAGTGTGCACTGGCCGTGGAAGCTCTCGATCGGAAACAATTCGTGGGTCGGCACCGGCACAGAGCTGTACAACATCGACAACATCGTCATCGGATCTGACGTATGTATTTCCCAGCACGTGTACGTGTGCACAGGCAGCCACGACCGCCGGTCGCCAACATTCGAATACGACAACGGTCCGATCGTCGTGGAAGACGGCGTGTGGTTGTGCGCTCGAAGCACGGTGCTGCGCGGCGTCACCATCGGAGCGAATTCGGTCGTTGGCGCAACCTCGCTGGTTTCCCGCAATGTCCCGCCGAACTCCATCGTTCGCCCCCCTCAACCAAACATCGCCACAGTCTGATGCGCATACTGCAGGTCGTTACGCTTCTCAGTCCCGACGGGGCGTACGGAGGACCTGCCCGGGTGGCGCTGAATCAAAGCGCCGAACTGATCGGCCTGGGCCACGATGTGACAGTCGCGGCCGGCACCCGTGGTTTTCGGGTCGTACCGACCGAGCTGGACGGGGTACCGGTCCGCTTGTTCCGCGCTCGAACCCTACTTCCCAGAACGGGTTTCGCGGGGATGGGCGCGCCAGCGCTGAGCAAGTGGTTCCGTCAAAGCCTCGACGGTTTCGACATCGTTCATATTCACTTCGGCCGCGACCTTGTTGTTCTCCCGGTGGCGCTCGCCGCGCGGCGGCACGGAATCCCGTACGTGTTGCAGACCCACGGCATGGTTGTGCCGTCACGGCACCCGCTCGCCGGGCCGTTGGATGCGATGTGGACTCGAAAGGTGCTCCGGGATGCCGGAACGGTCTTCTTTCTGACACCGCTTGAGCGCGAACAACTTAACGCGGTCGCAGGCCCCAATCTGCGACTTGCCCCGCTGAGCAATGGCGTGCCCGACTACCCGACCGCTGTGGAGGATGCTGGACCGCCGGAGGTTCTCTATGCCGCGCGGATGCATCGCCGAAAACGACCACTCGCGTTTGTCGAGATGGCGCAAGCGCTGCTTGATGACGGCGTTGACGCCCGATTCACCCTGATCGGCCCCGACGCGGGAGAAGGTGCTGCGCTGCGGCGGGCGCTCAAGGGTGATTCCCGCATTTCCTGGGAAGGTGCGCTCCCTCCCACTGCTATTCCGCAGCGCATGGCCGCTGCCAGCGTGTACGTGCTGCCCTCCGTCCGAGAGCCGTACCCCATGTCGGTGCTCGAAGCAATGTCGGTTGGCGTGCCGGTAGTCGTCTCGGCGGACTGCGGACTGGCCACGCTGGTCGAGCGGACGGGCAGCGGACTCGTCGCCGATCCCGAGCTGCCGGCGTTGACAGCCGCGGTCGGCTCCCTGCTCGCGGACAGCTCTCTACGGCGTGCCACGGGGCGGCGAGCGCGCGAAACAGCGCACACCCAGTTCGGCATGCGCGCGGTCGGCGATGACCTGCTGACGGCTTACACAGACCTGGTGAAAGGCACCCAATGAACGAGATTGCCGGCGGACGCCGAGCTTTCGTTGTGAGCGTTCTCGCCATTGTGCTCGTGGGCATGCTCGTCACCGGTTCAGCGGTTGTGCTGACCACCGGCGAAAAGGCCGCACAGAAGTGGCCGTTGAGCGTTGCCGTGGTCGGGGATCAGTACACTGCGGGAATCCAGAACCGGCTTGTGTGGCCAACCCTGATGGCGCACCGCACCGGTTGGTCAGTCTCCAACTTCGCACTGCCCGACGCAGGCTTCGTAGCCGACGGGCGAGGCGGACACGGCTTCACCTATCAGGTGGATCGGGCGCAAGGGGCACACCCCGAGGTCGTCGTCATCGTCGGCAGCATCGCCGATACTCGGTTCGCCGACACTCGCCCAATCAGCGTCGGCGCACTCGATGCGATCAACAAAATCAAGCTGGGCGGTGAACAGGCGCTGGTCGTCGGTCCTACCTGGTTCGAGACGCCCGTACCCCAATCAGTCAGGCGGGTCTCGGACGCGATTCGAAATGTCGCCAACGACGCCGGCGTCCCCTTCCTGGATGCCCTCGACCCACCATGGCTCACCAAGAATCTGATGCGTGCCGACCTGAAAGGACCGAATGACGAGGGCCAATCGGCGATCGCCGACAAGATCGCGGCATGGCTCCGATCAGAGGTTGCCCGATGAGTCGCCTCAGCTATATCGATGTCGCCGCGGCAGCGCTAGCGGTCGCCGCCGTGATCGGGATTGGTTTCACCGTCCGCCCCACCGAATCCGCGACGGTGACTGTCGACCCCTCCACTGTGTACGTCGATCGCCCGCAAGCCGCGGCGGCAGCCACGCACCCATTGGTGTTGTTCATCGGTGATTCCTACACCGCTGGAAACGGATCCTCCGAGCTGTCCTACGGATGCATGGCCGCAGTTCGCCTGGGCTGGCTTTGCAACCTGTCGGCTGTGCCCGGAACCGGATACGTAAGTGGCAACCAGTTTCATAGATTCCTCGTCAGCCGGTACCGCGGGATATCAACGTCGTTCGTCGAGCGCATCCCTCACCTAGCGGTCGAGTACCGGCCCGAAATCGTTGTGCTCGACGGCGGCCGAAACGATCTATTCCTGCCCAAAGACAGCGTGTACGAGGCGATGACAGCGACGATCGAGGCAGCCCGTCAAGCCTGGC
Source organism: uncultured Actinomycetota bacterium (assembly GCA_963765155.1). Taxonomy (GTDB): domain Bacteria; phylum Actinomycetota; class Actinomycetes; order Mycobacteriales; family Mycobacteriaceae; genus Mycobacterium. Next base: position 101,954 of record CAVXVJ010000020.1, on the reverse strand, counting down.
CGAAAGCGACCATCGTCTTCATCAGGCCGAGGTTCCTGGCCAAGCCCGGCGATGATCTGGGATTCAACGACGCCTTCATGGCGAACCTCCGAAGCCAGCCGGGTGCCGCCGGAGTGGTCTTTCTGGATCCCATCAAAAGGTTAACCAGCATCGACAGGTCGGATATGCTGTCGGACGACGGGATCCACCCGAATCAACTCGGTGAGCTTGTTATTGCCCATGCGCTCTTGGAATCCATGGTGGCTGATGGTTTTGCTAAGAAAATCTGAATGAAGTTGCTGAAATGACATGAACACCGCAATTGTCTACTACGGCCGGACACTGCGAACGCAGTGGCGGTGGATGGTGTGGGGATTAGTCCTGACGCTGCTGGCGACGACGGTGTTCCTGATCCTGCAGCCCCCGCTTTATCGTTCCGAGGCCAGGGTTTTCGTCCGGACTCCGGGAGACATCAGCCAAGTCCGTGATGGCGGCGACTCCTACGCGCAGGCACGAGCCCGGACCTACGCCGCGCTCGCCAGCAGCGACAGCGTCGCGGCCCGTGTGGTCGCCGACCTCGGCCTCGACCTACGCCCCGAGACGTTGTCGAAACGCATCACCGCCGCCAACCCGCGCGGCACCGTGCTCATCGATTTCGCGGTGAGCGCGCCATCGCCGCAGGAAGCTCAGCGCACCGCGGAGGTGCTGCTGTCGGAGTATGCAGGCACGGTGCGAGCGCTGGAGTCGGTTCCCGGATCCGTTGTTCCGCGTGCCGAACTCGTCGTCATCGACCCGCCCGGCCCGTCTGTGCGCGTGGTTGCCGGGCGTATCCCGATCCGATTTTTCCTGGCCGCAGCCGTGCTGGCCGGACTCGCGCTCGGGGCCGCCGGTGCGGTAATTCGGACGATCCTCACTGCAACCGATCCGACGGTCTGTGCCGAGAGAGGCTGGCACGCAACCGATTTCGTCACATCGGCATCCCATAACGAGACCCCTGAGCCAAGGGTGGCGACGTGAACCTGACCACATACTTGACCGCCGGCAAGCGGTACTGGAAGACATTCGTCGTCGTTGCCGGCCTGGTGCTCGCCGCCGGTCTGAGCTGGCTCATCCTGACGCCAGCGAAGTACGTCTCGACCGAGCAGCTGATGGTGTCGATCGAAGGCTCGACGACGGCGGCCGCATACGAGAACGACCAAGTCGTCACGTCACGGGTCAACTCCTATATTCCGCTGCTCACCAGCGACGTGGTCAGCCAACGGGTGATCGACGAGCTCGGCTTGCCGCTAACCGCTCCCGAACTCGCCGGCAAGGTCAGCGTAGCCAGGGTGCCGCCGAACACGGCCCTCATCGACGTCGCGGTCACCGACGAATCACCCGCGCAGGCCAAAGAAATCGCAGCCACCCTCGCCGCCGAATTCATCAGCTACACCGAGGCGCTGGAAACACCTACCGGCGAGGATGGCCAGAAAGTGCACACCACCATCGTCACCTCGGCCCGCGAGCCCCAACAGCAGACAACCGAACGAGTCCTACTCGGCGTGGTCGTCGCGGCGACCGCGCTGCTGGCTGGAGCAGTGGCCGTGTGGATCCGGGCACGGACCGATCCGGTTGTGCGCACTGCCGATGGGGCCGCCGCCACCGCCGGACTGCGGGTGCTCGGGTCCGTGGTGACGGCGCCGCAGACCGGCTCTGCCGAATTGCAGGACTATCGCCGGGTGCGCACTCGATTGGGCACGATGACCGACCACACCGAAACGGTCAGTTATCTAGGCCGGTGTTTGGTGCTCGCGTCGACCAACGGCGAAGCCGATGCGGCGGCAGTGGCGTGGAACCTTGGCCGTGTCCTGGAATTGACCGGCGACCGGACAGTGGTAGTCAACGCCGATATGGCTGATCGGATTGAGGGCGAGCACGGCTCCCACGGGCCATCCAACGGCTACCACCCATGGCCAATACCGGAGCGGGGAGCGGAGGGAGACCCCGACACCCTGTCCCCAAGGAATGGCGCCGATCTGTATGGGACGAAGACGGGGTTCCGCCTTATCGATCGGCTCAAGGTCGAGTACCGGACCGTCGTCATCGCCGCCCCCGGCGTGCTCGCGGCTATCACCGCTTTCGAGGCGAGCGAACACGCCGACCAAGTGTTGCTGCTGGCCGCACTGGGTGTCACACGGCGCCGTGACTTGAGCCGCGCCGCCGACGAACTGCGGTCGGCGGGTGGGCGGTTGACTGGTCTGGTGCTTGTAGGCAAAGGCGCTGACGTTGAGCCAGCAGAGTCGATACACATCGACACCACAGGAAGTCAGGGGCTTGCCGACGAGACTCCGGAATCCGCTGCAGCGCCCAGCAAAACAGTCGTATCATCCGGTGACGTGAAAGGGACATGACGTGGATTTGTTCGATGTAGTGCGGTCGTGTTTTCGACGCTGGTACGTCCTGTTTCCGCTACTGCTGATCACTGCGTGGTTCAGCTACGACTCGTATTCCTCGGCCTACCCTGTCTACTACTCGAACACCGTGCTCGGCCTCGCACCGCCGAGCTCGCGGGTGGAAAGTGTCGACGCCGGAGTGCCGCTGCCGCGGAACGGCCTCCTAGACGTCGGCGGGGCACAACTGATAGCAAACATGACGACAATCGGGTTGCAGCAACCGGCTGTCGTTGACCGGGTCGTCGCGTCCGGCGGCCTGCCCGATTACTACGCGAAGATGTTCCCCGTGCCGAGCTCGATTCCTCAACCACCACTGATCATGGTCGAAATCACCTCTGGCAATGAGGCGGCGGTGACAATGACGCTCGGACTGGTGATTGCTCAGGCCGAGGACACGGTCAAAAGGTTGCAGCAACAAGCCCGGGTGCCGGACGACCAAATGGTGTCGATGTTCGTGGTGTCACCGCCGAAAGTCCCAGTGGCGGGTATGCCGAGCCGCGCAAAGTCGACAATTTCGATCTTTGTCGCCGGCGCCGGACTGGCGGTTTTGTTCACCGTGGTGCTCGACGTCCTGTTGACCCGCCGCAGGTCACGGTTGCAGCAAAAGCGGCAGGAGCAGTCCGAGGCCTCTGCAGCGGGCGATTCGGATCAATCCCCGAACGGAGACCACCAGTCAGTTAAGGCCGCTCCGGTCGCCGGGGGCGCGATGACAGCCACATGACGACTGAGTCGTTCGCGGCTCCATCTACCTCGACCCAGGACCCGCGTTCCCCCGATGCAGCCAAACCCCGCGAGCGGACTCCCTGGCTGCTCGGATTTCTCTGCCTGCTGATTCCCATCCTGCCAAGCTTTTCCGTTCTGCCGGGACCTCTGAAAAGCAACGGCTCACCCGCGAAATTGATCGCGGTATTGTTTTTCGGCCTTGCCGTGCTCGGCTTCGTATTGGTACGGCGAACCGCGTCAACGCGAACAGTGCCCCCTGGCGCGATCATCATCCTGCTGTACTTTCTGCTGCAACTCACGATTTACGCCGCCGGACTCACCCGAACGGGCAGCGCGCTCGTCGAAGGCAACAGGACCCGGGCGCTGATCAACCTGGTCGCCAATGTCGGTGTCGCGCTTTATATTCTCACTCGCGTTCGGACCGCACGGGAGCGCCACGTCCTTCTCGGCTGCCTCGCAACGGGCCTCGCCTTCACCTGCCTGGTCGGATTGCTGCAATCGTTGACGAACATCGACTTGCGGTACTTCTTCCAGCCACCAGGATTCGTGATCAACGCCGATGAACTGGAGATGGGCGAGCGCTGGGGCGCAAAGCGGGTGATGGGAACCTCGCAACACGCCATCGAGTTCTCAGTGCTCGCCGTTATTACTGTGCCGCTGACCATCTATTTCGCTCGCAACGCCGCGAAACGGTGGGCCCGGTGGGCTGCCGTGTTGGCATGCGCTTTGGCATTGCTGTCTATGCCGGCCGCGGTCTCGAGAAGCGGCGTTATTGCACTCGTCGCGGTTCTGCTCGTGTACATGTGGAACTTCACGGCGCGGCAGCTGGCCACGGGCATTGTGCTCGGAGGATTCGCATTCGGCGGCTATGTCACGGCCTTTCCCGATACCGCAAATGCGCTGTGGACCACCATCACCAACTCGTCGGACGATCCCAGTGTGCTTTCGCGGGCCTCTGACTACGCCATGGTGTCAAAGACCTTCCGCGAGCATCCGGTGTTCGGCCTCGGCCTAGGGGGTACGCCTCCAACCGAGTACGCGTATCTAGACAATGAATGGCTGCAATCAATTGTGCAGGGCGGCCTCATCGGCTTAACAGCAATGATGGTGCTCACCCTCGGAGGCATATTCGGCTTCAACGCCGCATTGCGCGCCGCCACAACTGCCCGCGAACGAGATCAGGCGTATGCGCTCGGTGCGGTATTCATCGGGGTCACGACCAGCACTCTCACTTTCGACCTTCTGAGCTTTCAACAGGCCTCGCGCATCCTGTTCATCGCCTTTGGCTTGCTGTGGTGCAATTACACCGTCTCATTGGAGGGAACCAGAACGACTCCAGAGGAGTTCCTACCCCCCCTCAGGCCGGCCACCAAAAATTGAGCAGCAGGCACGTAGGAAGGACCTCATTTCGCCCGGAAACTTCGACGTCGAACGCAAACGGAATACTCGACACGCACGGGCGAAAGCCGATCTTCATGTGCTCGATGACGGTCTCCCTGCGGACGTCTAATCACCAACCAGGCCGGCGGCCGCAGCCGGACACGCACGCAATGACGCGCGCACGTGCCGTGCCAGCTGCCTGTTCCTCGTCTGTCGAATCCCCCTGGCCGACAGTTGCGCGCGAACACCTCTTCTCAGAATGGTGACAATCCATTGGCGCCGTGCCCTGAACCTGATCCGGCGCTCCAAATCATGATTACGCGCCAGGGCGGACAACATCCAAGGCCGATCCAACCAAGCGTCGTCGAGCCTGGCGTAGTCCTCCGTCAAGGTTTCATCATTCTGGGTCCTCACCGACAACTCCGAGTCGACCCAAGCCGCGTCGGCTCGCGCAAGTATCCGGAGCCACAGTTCCATGTCATCCGAGTACCTCAGCTCCGTACTGAAACCTCCCACCTCCATAAGCACCGACCGCCGGAGCATCACAGAGGTTGGCTCCCCGATCCAGTTTCCGCTCGATCCCTGGTCGACGTACTTCCGCACGATGCTCATTCCGTCATTTACGGGGTCGAGCGGCTCTAGGGGAGCGTGGAGGATTCCGAAAGCACGTACCCACCCGATGTTGGAAGATTCGATTCGCCGCGGCGCGAACGCCAAGCCGACCCTCGGATCATCGAAGGTGGGGACGAGCCGGCTCAGACAATCCGGCAAAAGGCGGTCGTCACTGTGAAGAAACTGAATTAAGTCGCCTCTGGCTTGCTGGATGCAAAGATTATGGTTCGCGTTGGGTCCGATGTTCTCAGCGTTTCTCAGGGCGCGAATCCGAGAATCCTTGTGAGCCAGCACACGGTCGAAGGTCGAGTCCGTGGACGCGTTATCGATAACGAGACATTCGAAATCGCTGTACGACTGTTGAAGCGCACTTGCCAGACACCGGTCTATAGATTCCTCGCAGTTGTAGGCAGGTACGCAGATCGTCACTGTAGGCACAGCGCCCCTCCTCCGAATACCGCATCGCCGTTCCCACACGGTCACGAGCGCCGATGGCGCCCAACGACTTTGCCCGTTCGTTGCCGTTTCGCCAACAGCACGGGCCACGTCGTCGCCAGGACAAGGATTCGTTTGTCAGTCAGCCTGCCCGGGAAAAATTGCAACAACTCCGGACCCGTGACCGCGATGTACACGATCAAGCCAACCACTCCCCCGATCGCAACCTTTGCGAACGGATGACCTAATCCTTCGGTCACAACGAGCGCGACCGCCGCAGCCGCGACCGCCGCCAACACCGGCCTCGAGAGGGCGCGCAACGTCACACCAACACCGGCACCGGTGATGATTCTTATTGCGACCAGATAGGCAGGCATGGTTACCAGCAGGATGACGACAATGTGTCCCACCCCGACACCGACCAGTCCGCCAACGCGCGCTCCCAAGACCAGGACTGGGATCAGGACAGCGAGGGCGACCGCTTGGACAATGAACATCGTTACCGTTCTTCCGGACGCGATCATCATGTTGTCGAACAGCAACTCGAGGACGTAGAGCACCCCAAACACGGCGAGCACACTCACGACTGGGGCTGCTGTGAGCCACTTCGCCCCGTATACGGTTTCAATCAACGGATGTGCGAAGGCAAACGTGAATGCACCAATCGGACAGGCCACAAGCGCGACGGCGCGAACTGCCCGCGCGACAGTCAAACGCAAATCGCCACCGTCACGGCGCACACCGGAGAAAGCTGGCAAAACGATCTGGTCCATCACCGCGCCCAAAGCCGCAGTGGGCCAGGAACAGATGTTGAATGCAAGCATGTAATAGCCCAGGTCAGCGGCGGACATCTCACGCCCGATAATCACATAGTCAACATTCAAGACAAGCTGGGAAAGCACCGAACCGAGCGCCGCAGGAACCCAAAACGAAGCAGCGGCCCGACAAACCGGCCCTGCCAGCCCGGGAGATACCGGGTCTCCAGCGCGCGCAGGAACAATACCGACGACCAGATTACCCAAGACCCTCGACCAGGCAAACGCCTCCGCGCCGTGTATCACGGTCGCGAGCAGCACCAACGCTGGGTTGCTCACTATGAAAGCGAAAACATTGGCGCGGAAAAGCACATCCTGTCGGAACGCGCGCTGGATCTGGGCGCCCGGCACCGCAAACAGCCCTTGAACCGCGACGGCGACCGCGAGGATGCGAATCGGGCCCACCGCCTCAGGCATTCCGAACAGCGACGCGATGGGCCCGGCCGCAAACGCCATCGAGACGGCAATCACACAAGTGCTGGTCAGCGCGAAGGTCGTGACAGTAGGTCCGAGCCTGTCTGCATCAAGATCCGACCGGCCAATCGCAGACGCGACTCCCCACGAGGCGAGGCACACGACGAAGCCGTAAACAGTGATGGCTAGCGCGTATACACCCAACTCTTCGGGGGAGATTATGCGTGCAACGACGACCATGACCAGGATGTTGCTGAACCGCAGCAGGATCGCGCTCGCCCGGTCCACGTTGCGCCTCGCCGCGCACGATCACTCAGGGGTGACTCTTCACCGACCGTGGGAGGATTTCACTCCCGGTAACGTCGTGCGTTCGCGTGCCATCACGCCCGATCGCTTCTCATTGTTTGCGCGTTTCCGTCGGCCGTTGCGCGAGTGAGCGACAGGACCGCAGGCCGAAGCGCGGTCCGTCTCCGCGATCGGATCGTGCCGCACATCCATCACGATCACCCTTCGATCTATGTGATCCATAGCGTTTCCAGCCCAGACGGGCATAAGCGCTCGCCCCCGTCACGCATTAGGTTAGACAACCCGAGGAGAGCCACACAAGCAAATCACTTCATTGAGCGAGCTTCGCCGGGTCAGCGGTCACCGTTCGACACGTCGTTTGCCAAAGGCGCAACACCGCGCGCCTGTCGATTTGCCAGGTCCCGGGCCATCCAGTCCGGGATGCCCGCCTCCTGCAGCTCGCTCGGCCAGGACGCGCCTTGCGCCAAGCCACCGCGGTCTACGGGCGACGAACTCTTCGCCGCTCGGTTCGCCGAGAAGTTAGCAAATCTGACTGGGATAGCCGAAAGGCTCCTCTTGGGGTCCACCGTTTCACGTTGGGACCACTGTTATATCTGGCTCTCTGGGATGCGGCGAATATCCGAGAGCCTGGCCGCAGTGGCGTAGCTAAGTGCATAATTAGCAATTATCTGACCGACGACCACTGGTGCGACGATCCACTAGCGGACGAAAGGCGCGCGACGAACATGCAACCGTGTGTGATCCGATGAATCCCACTAGTGCTACGAAACCGCTTCCGGGCCTTCATCTTTCGGGGCAACTCCAGCGGGGCACCGTGATCGTGCCCGCGTACAACGAAGAAGGGGTGATCGGACGTACCCTGACTCCTCTAAGTCAGGCCGCGGTTGATGGATTCATCGAGCTGATCGTGGTGTGCAACGGCTGCACCGATAACACCGCCGAAGTTGCCCGAAGTGTCCCGGGCGTCCAAGTTCTGGAGTTGGAACAGGGGTCGAAGCCGGGCGCACTCAACGCGGGCGACGAGGCAGCCAGGCTTTGGCCGCGACTGTACTTGGACGCCGACATCCAGATCTCCGCCGGCGGTGCTCGATGTCCTCGACCGGCTCAACCTGGGAGACGTGTTGGCGGCGCGCCCCGAATCTAGCTACGACTTTGACGGTGCCAGCGCGCTAGTGCGGAGCTACTACCGGGCACGCCAGCGCATACCGCAGCACAAGCTCGCGATGTGGGGTGCCGGGGTCTACGGACTCAGCGCAAAGGGTCACCAGCGACTGGGTGTCTTTCCGGATGATCACGGGCGACGATTTTTATGTCGACACCCACTTCGACCCCGACGAGAAGGCCGTGGTGGCCACCGACCCAGCCGTTGTGAAAACACCCGCCGACGCCAAGAGCCTCCTCGCGATCCTGCGTCGAAGCCACCGAGGCAAGGTCGAGTTGTCGGCCGACCCGCCCGGACCGGAGGTGACGACGCCGGACACGGGCTTTGATTCCGCGGTCGCGGCTGTGCGCGTGATCCGCGGCCCTCGATCGGCGGTCGATGCGGCGGTGTACATCGGCATGGCCTTAGCCAAACGGTGGACCGTCCGCCAGGCGGAGATTTGGGAGCGAGATGAAAGCAGCCGATCGAGCTGCCATTCGCCGACAAGATCGCATGGGACGGCGATGACCGAGACGACCAGTGCCAAGCGGATGAGCCCCTCCGTCGCGCGTGGATTGCCACTGACGCGCAAGCTCGACGAAGGCCTGCAGCTGTTCAAGCTGTACCGGCGCGAGGCGCGCTCCGGCGTGAACTTCGACGGCCTGTTCGAGGAGATCGAGGAATACGACGCCATGTGTCGGCAGCTCGCTGGCGTCACGCTGGCCGAGGCGGTGGCGTTCGAGATCGGGTTCGGTGCCCGGCCCCATCGCCAGATCGTGCTGCAAAGCATGGGCATCGACGTGCGTGGTGTCGACGCCGAGGCGCCTGTCGTGCCGGGAAGGCCTTCCCAGTTCGTTAGCATGCTGCGCCGCAACGGCGCCGAGCGCGCCGCCAAGTCGCTGATCCGCCACGTGCTGTTCGACCGCAGCGAGCAGCGCGCGCTCGAGCGCGCGTTGCTCCAACGAGGGCTCGCCCCCCGCCTCGACCCCGCACGCCTGATTGTCGCGGACGCCCGTTTTGTGAAGATCGAACCCGGATCGCTCGACCTCGTGATCTCCGAGGACGTCTTCGAGCACCTGCAGCGCGACACGCTCGAGCACGTCGTCGAGGCGATGGCACGCTGGCTGCGACCAACGGGAATCGCGCTGATCCGCCCCAACGTGTTCACCGGCATCACCGGCGGACACCTCATCGAGTGGAGCCGGCGGGCAATGCGCCAGCGGCCTCGCGAGCGTCACAGCGAGCCATGGGAGCATCTGCGTCAGCGCCGCTTCAAGCCCAACACCTACTTGAACGAGCTGACCCGGGCCGCGTACCGCGAGCTGTTCGCGGTCCACTTCGAGATCCTTGAGGAACGAGTCACGCAGCCCGACCTGGGGCGCATATACCTCGACGAGCGCGCCCGGGAGGAATTGGCGGACTGGTCCGACGACGAGCTGTTCTCCAACCAGACGCTGTTTGTACTGCGACCGCGCACTGGATGACAGCGCCCGGTAGAGCCTGAACCGTTGCGGAACTGCGGAAGACTCCTACTGATATTAGTTGCCAGATCTGCAATACAAGGGCGAGAAACTGATCTAACCTTGGCATTGGTTAGTTGCCAATCGGGCGTTTCGGTAGCCGAATCTGCTTGGCTCGGCTGTGTTCAGTGGAAGATGGTCCGCCTATCTCCAGGTCGCCGTTCATGACCGGCTTGAACCAATTTCAGGAGCGCTTCCACAGTCAATCGCCGCACGGTTGGCGCGTCATATGTCTGCGAAGCCGGCGAAGCTTTCGTGGCTCGTGGCCCCGCCGGAAATCATGTCGACTGGCCACCATCGATTTGCCAGGACGGGCGGGATCGATGTCCTCCGATTGACTACGAAACTTAGCCTGCGGCCTGACGTCGGTGTACTGTAGGCCGCGTGATCGTTTGCCGCCGCTCATGATGCGCACCGTCTTCAATCTGACAATCCACGGGATCGGTCCCCCGTGCCGCGAACTTGAGCCAGGAGACGACCTGACCTGGGTGAGCGTCGCACAATTCGAGCGGGTGCTCGACGCGGTGACTGATCGGTCCGACGTCCGGATCACTTTCGATGACGGAAACAATTCCGATGTGGAGATTGCGTTGCCGCGACTCGTGGATCGCGGCCTCTCCGCGGAGTTCTTCTTACTCGCAGGCATGTTGGGGGAGCGGGGACGGGTGGATCACTGCGGCGTCCGTGCGCTGCTGGACGCAGGCATGACCATCGGGTCGCACGGCTGGTCGCATCGGGACTGGCGGCGGGTGGACAAGGCGCAGGCGCGGCAGGAGCTGGATGATGCTCACCGAGTGCTCGCTGATCTCACCGGTCATCCGGTGTCGCGTGTGGCGATCCCATTCGGCTCGTACGACCGGCACGTGCTGCGCCGGTTGCGGGCGGCCGACGTGACGCGCGCGTACACCAGCGACGGCGGATTCGCCCAGCCGGATGCCTGGCTTCAGGCCCGGACCAGCCTGCGACACGACCTCGACGCCGCCTGGATAACCCGGGTGCTCGACCCCGACACATCCCTGACCCGGCGGGCCCGCGACTGCGCCGTGCAAGCGGTTAAGCGCCTGCGGGGATGATCGTGTCCGCCGACGGGAATGCAGGCATGACCGGCCACGCCGGGGTGGCAGCGGTGATCGTGACCTACAACAGCGCCGACATCCTCGGTGACTGTCTTCGCTCACTGTCTGAACAGGAAGTGCCGATGGCCGCGGTGGTCGTTGCCGACAACGCGTCTAGGGACAACACGAGTGTCATCGCCGAGGACTTCACCGACCTTCCCGTGCAGGTAATCGAGCTCGGGCGCAACGCGGGTTACGCCGCCGCGGTGAACGCGGGTCTTGCCGCGCTGAACCTGAACAGTCTGGATGCGGTGCTGGTGCTCAACCCCGACTGCCGGGTGCGGCCCGGCGCGCTAGCGGTGCTTGCGTCGGCGCTTCGCCAGCCCGGTCGTGGCATCGCGGTGCCGCGACTGGTCAATCCCGACGGCTCTCTGCAACCCTCACTGCGCCGTAGGCCGACCGTCGGACGGGCACTCGTCGAGGCGCTGCTACCAGGTGGCCTCGCGGGCCGGCTCGGTCCACTAGGTGAATTGGTCACCGACCCTCAGGTCTACGAGCGGCCCGGCGTGACGGCCTGGGCGACGGGCGCGGCGATGCTGCTGTCAGTGCAGGCGTTGCGCGAGGTCGGACGGTGGGACGAGTCATTCCTGCTCTACAGCGAGGAAACCGAATACTCACTTCGCGCCGCGGACAAGGGGTGGCACACCTGGTACGAGCCGTCCGCGGTCTTCGAGCACATCGGCGGTGACTCCGGAATCAATCCGACGCTCGCCTCGATGATGACCGTCAACAAGGTGGTCCTGTTCCGGCGGCGGCACAACCGGCTGCACTCGGCGGCCTTCTTCGCCGCCGTGGCGGTTGGAGAGGGCATCCGCGCAGCCACAGGCCGCCGCACGTCGCGCGCGTCGATCGTCGCCCTGCTGCAACCATCGCGCCGGGTCCGGGAGTTGGCGACTTGACCCCGCAACCCACCACCCGTCGCCGCGGCATCGCCGACGGCCGGCTCGTGCCGTTCGAGGCACTCACCGGCGAGGAGATCGACGCCTGGCACGTGCTACGAGCGGGCAATCCGGCGCTGGACAGCCCGTACTTCCACCCCGGCTTCGCCGCGGCGGTGCACGCCAGCGGCAAGCCCGTCTCCGTGGTTGTCGTGCGCGGCGTCGAGGGGACCGTCTCCGCGCTCCTGCCCGGGCACCGGGAGGGCGCACGGCTGCGACCGGTCGGCTGGCCAGGCGCCGACTTCCAGGGACCCGTGCTCGCTCCGGGGACGGCGCTGTCCCCCATGGATTTTCTGGTTGATGGTATGCGCGAGTTGGCTTTCGATCACTTGCTGCCGCCGGGGTCCGGTTTCGACCCGTGGATCATTTCCAGCGAGCCGTCGCCCTACCTCGACACGACTGGTGGCCTGGACGGCTACTTGGCGCGGGCCTCGAAAACCGGCAAGGACAACATGAGCCAGGCACGCCGGCGAACCGCGAAGGCCGAACGCACACATGGTCCGGTCCGGTTCGCAGCCGACGTCGTCGATGACGCCGCGCTCGCACGGGTGATTCAGTTCAAGCGAGCGCAGTACGCCGCAACCGGCGGCAGGGACTACTTCACCGAACCGCACCGGATCGAGCTGATGCGACGGCTCCTGCACACCCGCGACCCCGGGTTCGCCGGCATTCTGTCTACGGTGCACATGGGCGACTCTCTGGTCGCCGCTCACTTCGGCATCCGCTCTAACGACGTGTTGCACTGGTGGTTCCCGGTCTACGATCCGGCGTACGCCGCGCTGTCTCCCGGATGGATCCTGTTGCGCGAACTCGTCGCCGCCACACCGGAACTCGGCATCCGCCGGATCGATCTCGGCCGTGGCGATGATGAATACAAGCGCCGGGCGAAGACTGGCGAGACCCAGGTCAGCCAGGCCTTCATCAGCCGCAGCAGCACGCGACGGATGTTCCGCCGCGCCCACCACAACATGATCAACGCCGCCAAGGCATCGCCACTCGCGCCGGGGCTGCGGCTGGTGGTCCGCCGACTGCGCGCTGCCAGGCTTTCCGCCCTCACCACGTCGAACCGATAAGGAAGTCCAGTCATGAAGGTCAGCGTTCTCGGGCGCGATTGCGTGCGCTGGCGAGGCTATGTATGAGCTCGCGAAAACCGGTCGTTCTTGTCATCTCGGGTGTGTTCCTCGCGCTCGCCGGCGTGGTTCCGGCATGCGCACCTGAGGCCGTGCATGTGCAGCGCGCGAACCAGGTCTCGCAATACGGCATCACGTGGAGGTTCGACCGCGATTACCCCGTAGGCCAGTTCGTCAATGGCGACTGGTGGGTCGTCGGCCCGGTGAACTTGGTCTCGGTCACCCCAGGGCCGAGCCCCGCCCCGGCTAACGAGCTGAACGACCTCGGCGTCAACAGCTGGGGCGACACGGGCCTACAGGACAACAAAGAGCGGCGAAACGGCTCCATGGTGGTGATGAGCCTTGGCCCGGCGCAGGGTTACGACTCGCGCGGGGTCACCTATGATCCGAGCGCGTCCATCTCCTTCCCATACACGCTGCCCGCCGACCGCTCCCTCATCTCTTCGATCAGCGAGGTCACTGTCCCGAACACGGTGTTGCAGGCCGACCTGATGTGGGATTCCGAAAAGAATTCATACAACGTAATGCAGACAGCCGCGGTGCTCACCAGCCTGTCGGAGGCGCCGCCAGCGGACGCCTTCCGCCCGACGTACGTTGGAGCCAACAAGCAGATCTTCCGCGCCTCGAGCCTGCGCTGGGATCGACTTCAGAACCTCCCGGTGGATGCCACAAAATACCCGGTTCCGCCGTTCGAACAATACGAGCACTACCTCGAGCGCCCCTGGATCGATCACATGAACGGCACCTGGGAGGGGAATTACCTTGTGCCCGTGGATAACCAGCCTGCCTATGGGCGGGAGTTCGCTCGTATCGTCGGTACCGCCTCGCTTATGCTCAACATGGATGCCACGCACGATCAGAAACAACGCTTGCTCTACAACCTCGTCCAATACGGCATCGATCTGCATGGCATGGTCCAGCTCGGAGCGGTCTTCAACGAAGGCGGCGGCCTCACTAGCGGGCGCAAGTGGCCCGTCTTGTTCGCCGGCCTGATGCTCGGTGACTCGTCCTTCGTTCCGCCGGCGCAGACCTCCGTCTTCCACGAGGACGCGGAGACTTACTACGGCCAAGGGGGGTACGGCCAGAATGCGCTCTGGCAGATCGTGATGCACCACGGCGCACGCCAGCCCTACCAAGAGAAGCCGCCGAGCGAGTGGGACGAGTGGGACCAAACTTCCGAGGATTACCGGATATGCTGCAACGTGCGCGCCTGGGTCGGCGAGGGACTTGCAGCGCTGCTGATGGGCGCCAAGGCCGACTGGAACCACAACGCCTTCTTCGACACCATCGAAGACTGGATGCGACGAACCGACGTATACGCCGCGAACCGCCAGGGCTACCCTCGTCCACCGGAGGAGACCACGACCTTCGACCCGTTCGTCGACGCCTTCTGGGATCTCCACCGCCGTGACGTTCCGGCACAGCCCGACGGGTCCACCGATCTCAAATGGGACGTCAACCGGATCGGTGAGCTGAAATGGGTGTCGAACCCCAGGCCTGAGCCGTAGACCGACCACGTCGCCAACCTCCGCCCGAAACACCATGCCCTCGACATGCTCAGGGCCTACGCGCGAGCGATCTAGCGCGTCAGCCGGTCGCCCTCACACGTCGTTTGGAATTCCAACGAAAGCGAAGCACGAGCAATAGACGCAGCACACCCGCCGGGCCATTGCCGGACGAACGGGCGATCATGCCCTGCGGCCAGCAGGTGGCCCTCGATCGCACGGCATGCGAACCGACCGCGCGAAGTAGGTCAAAGGCGCCCAGCTTCGGCGCGATCTCCGTCTCGAACTGATGTGCCTGATCTGCGGCATGCACTGCGCTGCCATACGCGTCGGCATCGGTGCGGGACGGTGCCGCGATCAGCCGATTGAGCGCTGCCGTGGCGGCGGGTCGCATGCGCTCACGCAATTCCCTCGGGGATACTGCAGCGGGATCGAGGGCGTCCATCACCGCGTCGGCATAAGCCAGAATAATTTCCTGCTGCGCATGTACCCCCCAGGCGATCGCGCCGCCGTCCGATGCGCGGTCGATGATCGGCTCAACCAACCCATTGGGGTCCCAGCGAAACCCTCGAACCGAGCTGTGGTCCGCGAGGCACATCGTTTCCAAGAGCTGGTTATGCCACGTCGGTGTCGGGCAAAACGTCAACACCCGTCCGCTGAGGCTCGGATCGTGCCCGTAGAGGCCGTAGTAAAATCCGATGGGCGGCTGAGTGACATGTCCCGAGATGCTATGTTCCAGCCGCAGTTGCAGATTGCCGAGCCAGCCTAGATCGACGACACCGGCGGGCCTCGCAGAGAAGAACCCTTCCTCTCGCAGATAGGCGATCAGCGCGTCCGAGCGCTCGACCTTAAGGCGGTCGAGGGGCGCTGCGATGTCCGGATCGGACAGGAGCGCGCGCAGCGAGCGGACCGTGCCCTCGGATCCGATGAGGGTGGTCCAGGTCAATCCCGCACGCTTCATCGCGCAGCGCGCCGATTCCGGTTCTGTCTCCAGTTCCGCCAGGACAGCACCGGCTGTTTTGCCCGACGCGCCGCGCAGTATGGCCTCGACGGCTTCGTGGTGGTCTGGCGGCAGCGATGACAGATAAAACGCCTGGCGCGACGCCAGCAGATAGCGGCAGTCAATGGAGAATCCCGCCCATGCCGCGACCCTGCGCGCGATCCTGGTCAGGATCTGTCCGTCGCGGGCGAGAAAGAACAGCCGGTCTATGCCGCGGTCCTCGGCTTCACACAGGACCCACAAGACGAATGCCATCAACACCGGACCGGCCACCGACGCGCTCGCTGCCGTCAGTCCGGGGTTGGCCGGGAAGGTCCCGTCGAACCGGAGGCGCGTAGCACGCGCGGCGCCGGCGATCACCGAACCGATATAGGTGTCGCCCCCATACTCATGCAGGATTCGCTCATAGACGTTGGCGCGCGGCAACTTGACTTGGCGCGCGGCGACGCCGGCGCGGCGCGCATTGAGGACGTCGCTGACGTAGTTGTCTCCGATGTGACTGATGTCGGCGCATCGCAGGCGCCGGCGCGCCGCGACCAATGCGAACAGGTCACCGCGCGCCTTTGATGCACCGAAATCCGATGAGACATAGATATTTTCACGGTCGCACCCGCGATCGGCCTTCCCGAGAAGCATCGCGACGTGATCCCGGCCAAGGTACGTGTCACAGATAAAAATCCGGTTTGCATAGTCAGCCGACTTCGCCGGGACACCGCACCACGCGGACCGGATCGGATTGGTCAGCTTGTATTCCAATGACACCTCGAGGTCGCGGAGACGTTCAGTCAACGCATCGTCGCAACCGAGCCGCTCTTGGATCCGGTCGTAAATGTCGCACAGCCGAATCTCCGCGCCCCTGCTGACGCGACGGGCCTCGACTTCCGCGTCGAGGCGAATCCGGCGCCAGTTGTTGTCGGTGTGATCGAACCACCCAAACGCACGGGCGGTGCCGGCGACGCCCCAGTGCACATGGCTGGGGTCGAGCACGGATCGCGTGATAACGGTATCGAAGACATCGAAACTGTGGATTCTAGGCTTCGGATTGGCCTGCAGAAGATCTCGACGAAGCCTAAGCGAAAGGCCCTCGAGCCGGATTGCAAGACGCCGAGACTTGCGGACATATAGTTGCACGGGCGCGATGTGCCGGAACCCGCCTCGTCCAAACTGTTTCGGCGAACCGCTGGCCTGAGCCGCGCCACCGCCGCGAATTCGCGTTGCCACGTGTTCTCCCGCTCCCTTCCAAACCGACTCGGCGCCAATCAACTTCGCCGTAGTCCATGCGGGCTGCGTTGCGGCCTATCAGGCGGACAGCTGACTGGCCGGCTCACCGTCGAGTGCCCGCAGAAGTCTCTCGGCAACTGCGGGCCAGGTGAACAACGCCGAGCGCATCTTTGCCGCGGCACCCATGCGCGCCGCCGTCTCAGGGTCGCAGAGGAGCAGCATGGCCGACTGCAAGGCTTGGAGGTCATATGGGTCGATGACAAGCCCGCCGTCACCGATGAGGTAGTCCGAGCCGCCGCGAAGGGTTCCGATGCTTGGAATTCCGGCATTAGCGGCTTCCACATAAGCTATCGCAGAGGCTTCGGAGAAAGAGGGCATGACAAAGCATGTCGCCTCGGCGAAAAGGCGAGACAAGCGCTCGCTCTCCGCTGGAACATCGAGCCTCAGGACTCCGTGTGTGGTCACGCCCGCGTCGCACAGCGGTGGATGACGCCCTACAACATCCAGGCGCGCCGCGGGCACCATTTTCTTGACGGACCGGAAGGCCCTGAGAACACCCGCTCCGTTCTTCCGCTCCCAATCGATCCCGACGAACAAGAAGCGCGGTGTGCTCCAATCACGTTGGGATTCTGTAGAAGTGGATTCTGGAGGGCTATGGTTGCAACCAACCCCAACCGCATGGACTTTCCTGGCAGGCACTCCGTAGTCGCCGATCACCGAGCGAGCCGCCCACTGGCTGGTGAGACAGCAGGCGACCGCTTGATCGTAGATAGCGCGTTGACGCTGCACTCGGGACCTGAAACCGCGGTCCGAGAGGAGGTCCCAGCCTCGATACGGGAACATCTTCGTCTGTCTAACGGTCATGTCCTCGTACGTGACGATTGGTACAGGCGTGCGGAGCGTATAGCCGGCGCCAATTTGGATTATGCCGTCCAAGTTGGTCGATTCGCGCAAGATGTGCGACGCCGACACCGAGTCCAAGCTGGAGATCAATGGGGAAACGGCGGCTGCGGCTCGAGCTCGTTGGATGGCGCTACGCCAGTTGCTTGAAGGACGAAGATATGTGGTCGCAACCGCGTTCAGCGCAAGGGCTCTCGACGGTGGGGGAGGTCCAATTCGAATCGCGACCGGCTCGACACCCGCAGCGCGAAGGCCTGTACTAACGCCGTACGGAGTCCCGGACCAGGTCGCCGGATCAGCGGGATCGCCCCCCTGGAAAGTGACGCCGATCCGCTTCATGACGTTCTCTTCAGCACATGACCGGAAACTTCAAATGCGTAGTGTGTCAAGCCAACTCGATTCTGTCTGGTGTACGGAAATGCGTCGCGGATCAGATCGCGCATCGATGTGCGGTGTGAGGAGATGCCCCGGCCGCCAGCTGGTCAAAGATCCATCGATAGTTGCGCGCCAGACCGTCCGCGAGACGGACCGAAGGCTCCCAGTTATACAGCTCCTTGAACATCGTGTTGTCGCTGTTGCGTCCTCGGACGCCTAGTGGGGCATCCCAGCGGTAGCTGCGCTTTACGGTTATTCCGGCGATCTGCTCGATGATGCTAACCATCTCGTTGATGCTCACCCGCTCGAGACTGCCGACGTTGACCGGTAGGGCGTTGTCGCCAGCGACCACCAGCTGGATTGCCTCGACGCAGTCATCGATGTACATGAAACTACGGGTCTGTTCGCCGTCTCCCCAGATCTCGATCTCGTGCCGCCCGGTCAGCACAGCCTCGGCGATCTTGCGGCACAGAGCGGCGGGGGCCTTCTCGCGGCCGTCGTTGTAGCTGCCATTGACGCCGTAGATGTTGTGGAACCGGGCCACGCGTGTCTCCAAGCCGAAGTCCTCGTGGAATTGCCGGCACATACGTTCGCCGAACAGCTTTTCCCAGCCGTAGCCGTCTTCGGCCATTGCGGGGTAAGCATCCGATTCCTTGAGCGGCGCGACGTCGGGGTCGGCCTGCCGGTCCACGTTGTAGACGCAGGCCGAGCTCGCGAAGAAATACCGACGTACGTCGACATCTCGGGCAGCAAGCAGCAAATGCGTGTTGATCAGCACCGAAAGCATGCATTCGGCCCTATGCGAATTGATAAAGGCGATGCCACCCATACTGGCCGCCAAGTTGTACACCGTGTCCATGCCACGGACGGCCTCTCGGCAGTCATCAAGTTTGGAGAGGTCGAGCCGACGGGGCTCAACGCCCTCGGGAATCTGGAACCACTGGTCGAGGGGCTTGATGTCGACGGCTCGAACCAGGAAGCCCCGTTCGCTGAGCGCCCTGGCCAGATGGCCTCCGATGAAGCCACCCCCACCGGCGACGAGCACCGTCTCTCGTCCCCCATTCACGTGCAGCACTCTCGCCACGTCTTCCCCTCCTAGGCGCACACGGTTCCCGTCCCGCGTTCACTTCACGCTACAGTAGTTGTCGCAAACTCGTCTAGATTTGCTTACATCGCGCTGCCCGAGCCAGCAATCAGTCATCTAATAGGCCCTTGAATCACATTCGGTCGCCCATCGAATCTGCATGGTTCACAATGGCCGATCACCGTGCGTCACATGGAACTTCTTCAGCTGGCATGCAGCGCAAATGTCACGTGGCCGTATCCGTCGCTCACCGCCGTTCCCCGCTAGTGCGGCCCCGAGCCGACGCTATGACAAGATAGTTTGCTATCCGTATTACGGCGACGTCATACGCAGTAGCTGGCGTGACGATACGTCCTGGACGATGGCGCGGCCCTGTCGACGAACTGATACGGCATCACTACGAATGGCGGGCGACGGGGAACAGCTTCAGGTCATTGCTTGCGTAACCGACGCACTCGTAACTCGGCGAGTTCTGCAATCCACTGCTCATAGCGATCCAGTGCCGAGGTCGCGGACAGAAGTGATGCGCTGTAGCGGCAACCCGCCTGACCTAGCTCCGCCGCGAACGCGCGGTCGGTGCCCAGCCGGATCGCCGCAGCGAGAAGCAGATCCGGCCGATCCGCCGGCACCCGGATTCCGGCGCCGGAGGCCGTGATCTCCTGGGCAGTGAGCCCCGCTGCGTCGGTGGCGGCGAGGATAGGTTTGCCGGAGCGGAAGTACGACGTCAGCTTGCCCGGCACTGCCATGTGGGCCACCCCCGGGCGTTCATTCACCAACAGAACATCAGCGGCTCCGAGAGCGGCGGGAAACTCGTCCTCGCTGACGGGCGGCAGGAACTCAAGCGCGGGAACGCCGGCACCGGCGGCTTGCAGGCGTGCGCGCTGGTTGCCGTCTCCGAGCAGGACGAACCGCGCCCGAGTGTCGCTATCGCAGGCAAGTTTGGCCGCGGCCACTACATTCTCGAGCCCCTGCTTGTAGCCCATGTTGCCCGCATGCAAGACCACAACCTCGTCGGGAGCCCAACGGTGCGCTTCACGAAAAGCCGCGCTGGCCGACGGCTCCGGAGGGTCGATATGCGTCCAGTTCCTGATGTCGCGAATCCGCCGGGCGTCAACGCCGAGATGTTCAGTGAGCTGCGCCGTGAAGCCGGCGTGAATCACCACAGCGCCGTCGGCGAGGCGGATGGCGGAAGATTCCACCCCACTCACCGCACGCGCAGGCAGTCCCGACGCCGCCCCTGTCTCGGCGACGCCGAGACTGTACAAATCCTGCAATACGACGCCGATCGCGGGTCGCCGCCTGGTCAGCCGGGCGCGAACCGCCGCCATCACGGCAGCCAGAAGCGGGGGGGAAATGCAGATTACGACCTCCGGGCGTCCCCACCGGGTGGTCAGCAGCTGCAGGCCGAAGGTGATCTCCATTGCCGCCCGCCCGATCCACGACAGGTCTCGTGGTACAGAATGGCTGAACCGGCGAACACGCACTCCGTCCATCTGTTCTTCGGATCGAAATCCGGAACTGCTTTCGTCGCGCTTCCATTGCGGATAGTGCGGGAATCCGGTCAAAACCGTGACGTCGTGTCCTCGTTCTGCCAACCCTCTCGCGAGCCCGGTCGTGTACGGGGCGATGCCGGTCGGCTCCGGTGCGTAGTTAATCCCGAGGATCGCGACTCTCACCGCTCGATGGGCCATGATTAAAGCCTAGAGGGCCGCGTGCCTGCAGGTGAGCAGTTGTCGGTCGGGTCAGTCGCGGGTCGAGCTGCCGGGAAACTCTGCAACCGAAGTGAACGTATCGCAAACAGATCCGCTCTCATGTTCGAAGCCGGGGTGCGCGCGAGCCGGGGTGCTGTACTCCATCGTGGGCGACGGAGGTTTGCGCCAAGGGCGACGTCGGGTCAATCAGGACCGCGAACTGACGTTCAAGCTCCTCCGCGTACTGCTGGTTGAGTGCATCGACACCAGGTGAGAAGACGTCCCATTCCCCGAGCAGTTCCTCGAGGTCGTTCAGAACGGCATCCGGCACGATGGAGTCCGCGTCATGGCAGAAGCGGCCCAGGCCCATGGCCGTCATCACTTCGGCGAATTTGGCAGCGTAGCCGAGCGAGACGACAGGACGATTCACCATCAGTGCGCCCACTACATTGTGGTATCGCGTGCCGATGACTGCGTCGGTGCTTCCAATCTGAATCAGCAGATCGCGCATGGACTCAATGGGCTCGATGGCCAGCCGATCGGTGTCGGCGTAGCTGCCTCGCTGGCGTCGAATGGTATCGAGGAGTGCGTCGATAGCGCGGTCATCACACCGTTCTCCTGTGAGGACGCGTATGGACTGGCCGCTGTCAAGAATGCGACAGGCGATCGTCGACATCTTGTCGATGTACGTTCGGAAGATATTTTCGCCACCGGCCGCGTCGTTGTCCCAACCGTAATACGACATGACGCCGAGACCGATCGTCCTGTCACGCGAGGACGCCTCTGATCTGGCTGGGCGAGGCAGGGCGAACACGAGGTCCGGCGTCACCGGACAATCAATGGCCGATGCGCCGATCCCTGCCATGTACGAACAGGAAACATCGTCGCGGTAGGAGCAGTAGCTCGATAACCTGACCGCGTACTTCATGAGAAAGCGGCTCACCGGGTGGGTGATCGGTCCGGCTCCAACGCTCAGGAAAGCGAAGCGCTTACGCGCCAGCCTCGCGGCAAGAGACCAGCGGAACACGTGGTACGGCATCCCTTGGGGACTCTCCCCGAAGTCATCGAGTATCCCGGTTCCCGGGACGATCACCAGGTCGATTCGGCGCAGGAAGCGGTAGACCGCGGTCCAACGGGCAAGCTCCCACAGCGGCCGCGCAACGATACGGAGCGGGCGTGGGCCGGTAGGCGAGGCCGGCAGCAAGCCAGCCATGTACATCGGCACCGCGGCAATGCCGTGCTCGACTTGCACAACGTCAGGACGGGCACATACGCAGACGAGCTCGGCCGTCGGATCGAGTCGTCGCGCAGCGAGTACCGCAGTCGACAGCGACGCTTCGTTTCCGATGTTGCCAGTACCGAACAGGCCGAAGAACGCGATCACGCGGGCCTGTGGTTTCGGTCGGCGCGAGACAAGGCGTCTCCACACAACACTCTTCACAAGAGAAAAGTCGCCTCCATCGCTCGCGTGCCAAAGCATCCGGCTAGGCCCCCGAGGTCCGCTGCGCTGCAATTGCCGGGCTGTCGATCCCGCGTGGTGCGGCGAATTGGCGGATGGCGGGAGCGACCGGGCGACCTTCAAGCAGTCCTTCGACTGAAGCACGCTCGATGGCGCGCAGGTATAAAGGGAGGGCACCGCGTATCGCGTCAACGGTCTCCTCGATGTCGAAATCGGTGTGAGCCGCCGAGGTGACGAACGATTGGCCAAGCACGCCGCGGCGCAGCAGCTCCTGCAGGAAAAGCGTGCGGTAGGGCTGCGAGGGGCGCTTCTCGGCATCCCGGGTGATAAAGGTCAGGCACGATGACCTGCCGATCAGCTGTAGGTAGTCACCTAAGCCCGCTTCGCGAATCGCCGCTTCGGCACTCGAAAGCAACAGCCGCCCAGCGCTTTCCATCTGGCCGATCGGGTCGTCGGTCGCGTATGCCTTGACCACCGCGCGGAACGCAGCGAGTGAGCCGGTCTCTGGGCCGTGTGTGGTGGATAGCAGGAACACTCTTTCACGGTCGGTCCGTAGGCCGCCGAGCTCCATGAACTCGCGCCTGCCCGCCAGCGCGGACACCGGGAAACCGTTGCCCATCGCTTTCCCAAAGCAGGACAGGTCGGGTCGCACGTCATATAGGGTTTGCGCACCGTGTTCGGACCATCGGAACCCGGTGATCATTTCGTCAATAATCAATAGCGAGCCGTGGCGGTCACACAACCGCCGAACGCCTTGGAGGTATCCGGGTTCCGGTTCAGCGGTTGATGTCGCAGCCTCCAGTATCACGCATGCGATGTCGTCGCCATTCAACACGTCCGAAAGCGACTCAAGGTCGTTGTAGCGGAAGCGAACAGTCGCATCCCGACTTGATTGCGGTATCCCGCTGTCCATTTGGGTGACCCCGATGAACCAGTCGTCGGTCGAGAAGAAAGGCTGGTCGCATGCGGCGATCTTGAGACGGCCAGTTACAGCGCGGGCCAGGCGGACTGCGGCGGTGGTGACGTCGGACCCGTTCTTGGCGAACTTCACCATGTCGGCGCCCGGAACGAGATCCAGGAAGTCCTCAGCCGCGGCCAGCTCAAGCGCTGTTGGCCGGCTGAAATTCACCCCGTCGGCAATCGCCCGGCACACCGCCTCGACGACTGGCCGGAAGCCGTGACCGAGTGTCACCGACCGCAGGCCCATGCCGTATTCGATGTACTCGTTGTCGTCGGCGTCCCAAACGTGGCACCCCCGGCCACGCATCAACACGGGCGCCATTAGTTCGGGGTACTGATCGGAGCCGCGCGAGTACGTGTGCGCACCGCCCGGGATCAGGTGATGCAGTCTCTCCTGTAGACCGTTCGACCGCTCGAACGATCTACTTGCTGGGACGGGCGGCATTTGCGTACTCCGATTGCGAAAGAGGGAAAATGCTTAGTGCTTGGCGCCGGGCATAGGCATAGTTTACGTCGGAACCCCGTTTGCTGTGCGCCACACTGGGCGGTACGTTTTCACTTCGCCGCCGGCCCGCGACGGCACCGCTCGATTGCTCCGTGGAATCCACGTATGACCAACAAATATATGTCCGTATTAGCTTGTGCCACTGAAGGAAATACATGAACAGACCGTTCGGCTGGTGGGTTGCCATCGCGTGCGGATCAGCATCCGGACTGGAGTGCGGCACGAATGAAGCCGGCGGTTTGGTACACATAGCTCCACGCCCACTCCAGTGGCGACAGCTCAGTTTCGCTCTTACCCATCATGAGATCACCATCGAAGCAACGCTGGATGATGTAGCGCGCCCGTGAGATGTGCGGTGCATCCGTCAACACGATCACGCTGTGCCACCCGTTGGAGCTCGCCAGACGCCCGAGCGCACGCGCCTCTCCTCTCGTGGTCGTCGGGTCTGGCTCAACGCAGCTCACTCTGAAGGGGTATCGCTGATGGCTGCAAAGATCGGTCAGCCAAATAGCCTCGGATCCGTTCGGATTGGAGAACACCACGTGGGGGGTCTGTCCTTGCAAGGCATACTCCAGCCCGAGGGTGTAGGCCACGTCACCGCTGCCGCCGAGGACGAAGATCGCATCGGCGCGACGCAATTCGTCAAGTTGCGGTGTGACATACACGGGCCAGCCCAAGATAGTGACCACGGTTAGCACGACTAGGACCGCCGTAACCCAACGCATGGGTCCTTTCATCCGTGGCCGCCTACTAGAGGCCGCCTGGTGGGATCTTTCCAACACGGAATCCGTTCTCCTGGTCCACATCTAGACAGTAATTCGTATTCTCCGCGAACTGCCGAACGTCAGGCACCCACCGGTGTCAGTCCTTCATAGGAAAGTGCGACATCCTCGGCGATACGCTCGAAATCCCTGGCGCGCAAGAAGTCTCGGAGAGACGTTCCGGTACATTTCGAATCGACGTTCGGTGCCTCCCTTCGCGCTACAACGTCATCGATGTTCACCGTCCGAAAGTCGATGCTGAACCTGGTCCGGCCCGACGTATTCGGCACTGTTGAATGCAACTGGTTACCGGAGAACAGCATGACGCCGCCCGCCTCTGGCACGACGCGGACCTGAGGATCGAGCTGCACCGGCTCCTCCGGTTTCGGCTGATCGCGCGTGTCCGTCTTGATATGCTTTGCGGCCGTGAGCCGGCTCCTGCGGTTCCACTCGTAGTAGTTGTACCTGCTTGACCCGTTGCGCACCGGGTTGCTCCAGTAGTGGGGGTGGAAGGCCATCACATTCTCGGGGACCACCGGGTAGATCGGGATCCACCAGTTCAGCTGGCTGAACGGCGCGGAATACCAGGTGTCCCGATGCGGATGGAACGCATACGAGATGCCCGACGTGAGGAACTCGTCGGAGGTCGACGTCCGCATGCGTGGGACATCGAAGTAGGTCCGGTCGAGGTCGCAGCCAAAGGATGTGAGCAGCACCTTAATCCGTCGCTTCGACTCGGGATGGTGGATGAACTTTGGCTTCAACTCCGCCAGCAACGCGGCGAAGTCCTCTACCGGCATGTCGTGCTGCGCGGTCTGCGGATCCTTCGAGCCGAACGCCTCGGTGATGAGATCGCGGGCGTGCTCGACGAACGCGAGAGACTCCGGCGATGCGCGGTACACCAAGACCTGACCGTCGTAGAGCCGTGCGCGCCGCTCTTCATCGTTGATGTCGGGGTTGAGCAGAACTGTCGTCACTGTCGGTGCCTGCCTTTCAGATGAACAACTTCGAACAAACATCAGGGGCCGGCGACCTTCCACCGACCTTCGAGCTGCGGATAACAGGCGCTGACCTCGGGCAGGAGATCAGGCAGCGTCAGCAGCACCCAATCGGGTTCCGCCGCAAGGAGTTCTTCCGGTGACACGATCGGAATGTCTGTGCCAGGCATTCGCCTGCCCTGCTTGGCGGGCGAGGCGTCGGCGACCGCAGCAAGTAGCCTGGAATTGATCCCGGCCCGGCTGAAAAGCGCCACCGCGCGCGATGCGGCGCCGTAGGCGAGGACGGTGCGGCCCGTCGCCGCCGCGTCCTCGAGCCAGAGCCGCAGCGAGTCGACGTGCCAATCGGCGGTGCATTGGAGGCTGCCGACCGTGGCCGGCCTGGTGATGCCCAGCTCCTTTTCGGTTTCGAGGATGCGCACAACGGAGGCGTCCGCCTTGGCCTCTCCGTGCACGGCGGCGAGCAGCACCGTTCCCCCGTACAGGTCGAACTCCCAAGCGGTGACGACGCGAAGCCCCACCGCGCCTAGCAAATGAATCAGCGTCGTCAGTGAGTAGTACGCGAAATGCCCGTGCCGCAACGCATTCCACTGGCCCTGGTCAACAATCGTGACGATCGAATGGTATTGCAACAACAGCACCCCGCCGGGATTGGTCACCTCCGCGCGTTTCTCGAAGGCCCTGCGCTGATCGGATTCGTGCATGATGCCGAAGCAATCAAGCACCACGTCCGCGCGCGACGAGGCGGGGGTGAAGCCGCGCTCGACGAGCAGAGGGATCCAGGTGCCGCCGTGCGGACTGCCGAATTCGAGGACGGTATCCCCTCGCAGCCATCCCGCTCCGGCAACGCGCTCGACTGCGACCTCGGCCTGGTCCTTCAGCGCCTGGGGCTCCACGCCGCGGGGCTCGTCGGCAATTGTGTCGTCATCGGCGAGTTGCGCCAGGCCACAGACGCCGCACACGTCCATCACCAGCGCATGCGAGGCCTCCTGCGCGCGCACGGGATCGGTTGCCAGCGGGAAATGGTCGGCCGCGGGTACCTTTCCAAGATCAAGTACCCGGGTCAAATCGGTTTTCCCGCATCCGCGGCACTCGGTCATGACAGCATTTCCGGGTGCGTGTCGAAACAACTGACCTCACCGACGTTCTCGTCCTCGCCCCGCAGCCGTTCCGCGACGAGCGTGGATTGTTCACCCGGACGTTCGACGCGGAGATTTTCGACGACTACCTCGGCAAACCCGGGATATCGGCTTCGTTCGTCCAAGACTCCCAATCCCGTTCGACGAAGGGCGTCATTCGCGGCCTGCACGGACGGTCGGGACGAGGCGAGGCGAAGCTGGTGCGCTGCGCCAACGGCGCCGTGCACGATGTGCTGGTCGATATTCGGAGGGATTCGCCGACATTCGGCCGGCAGCAGGCATTTCTGCTCGACGACAACGACTTTCGACATCTCTACGTGCCGCCCGGCTTCCTGCACGGCTTCCAGGCACTGACCGCCACCGCCGACGTGTGCTATCGGATCGACCGCCCCCACGATCCCTCCGAGGACTTGGCCGTTGCGTACAACGACCCGGATCTTGGCATCCAGTGGCCGCTGCCGGTAACGACGGTCTCGTCGCGAGACGCGAGCGCCGGAAGCTGGACCGAACTGCTCACACATCTGTCGTGATCCGTCGCATGGACGCGTCGAGAACGTTGTCGGCACGCAGTGCCTCGAGATACGGCAGCCGGGTGAACTTCTTGGCGAAATCGTCAGCGGTCAGTCCTGCCGAAATGTATTCCTTGTAAAGCTCGGCGGCACCATCGGGTATCGACCACTTGGCCTCGAAACCCAGTTCGTCGCGGAATGCCGAGAAATCCACCCGGTACGAACGCGGATCGGCCCCCGTCTCACCCGTGATGAGCAACCCGGCGCCGGGAACGACGTCGACCACCGACTGTGCGATCTCGGCGACGGTCAGATTGTTCGACTCGGTGCCGACATTATAGGCAGCGCAATGCACTTGGCCGATCGGTGCTTCCAGCGCGAGGAGGAAAGCAGCGGCGATGTCCCTGGCGTGCACAAGCGGTCGCCACGGCGTGCCGTCCGAGAGCACGCGAACGTCGCCGGTGAGAACCGCGTGGCCGACCAGGTTGTTCAGCACGATGTCCGCGCGCAGCCGCGGCGAGAACCCGAAGGCCGTGGCGTTGCGCAAGAACACAGGCGAAAAGGACTCATCCGCGATCGCGGCCACGTCGTCCTCAACGCGAACCTTGCTCTCCGCGTATGGAGTCAGCGGACGTAGCGGAGCGCTCTCGGTGACCAGATGATCGCCCGCTGCCCCGTAGACCGAGCACGTCGAGGCATAAAGGAACCTGCGCACGCCGGCCTCTTTCGCGAGCCGTGCCAACCGAACCGAGGCGTGATGGTTGATGTCGTAGGTGATCTGCGGTGCCAACGCGCCGAGCGGGTCGTTGGACAATGCCGCGAGATGGATGACCGCGTCAAAGCCGTTCAGCTGCTCGGATGTCACGTCCCTGAGGTCCAAACGCATGCCTGGCGGATCCGCAGGAGCGGGGCCAAGGATGCAGTCGGCGAAGAAGCCCGAATCCAACCCGGTTACGTCGTGCCCTGCGTCCTCCAGGATCGGCACCATGACCGTGCCTAGGTATCCCTGATGCCCGGTGACAAGTACTCGCATCCCCACTACCCCTTTACTTCTCGTTGGTCATATTGCTCGCAGTAGGACGGTTCAGCGCCGCCCGAACGTCACGATCGCCTTCTCCAGGATGAAGCCTTCTGCGTGCGCGTTGCGGCACTGCACCCCGCGCAGTCTGGACAGTCCGAGAAATGCTTGCTCGTCGAACCAGTCGTGGCACGTCTGGGAGGGATAGTGCTTATACAACAAGCGCGCCTTCTCCTCGGCGACCTCTGTCGCGAGGGGATGAAAGATCGTCGGGCGCGGAGTGTCTGATTCCCACTTGAGGATCTCGTAGCCGAGCACGAGGTGATCACGAAACTCGGTGGGCAGCAGCTCGGCCAGCAGCCGATGATCTTGATGAGCATCTCCGCGGTGCGGACCGAAGACCACCTGCGGTGTCCACGACCTGCGAAATTCACTGAGATGATTCTTGATTCGCTCCCAGTGCGCAGGCGCCCTTCCATCCGCCACGTCGAGAACCGTTAGGTCGACATCGGCACCAGGGCAGAACGCGGCCAGCGCTTCGGCCTCCTCCGCTTCGCGCTCGCTGCCGCCACCCGAGAGCACGAGCCCCTTCACCCGCAGCCTTGGAACTGAGCTCGCGAGAGTAAGCAACGTGCCACCCATACCGATCGCGATGTCGTCACAATGCGCACCCACGACCGCGATTTCATCGAGCGGGCCGGCAAAGAGTTGGATCATCACGCCTCAGACGCGGCGCCAACGGGCTGTTCCCACAACATCCATGGGCGATCCCCGTGGTCGTATCTGTTTTCGAGTTCGGCCCTTTCCTTGAACGTGTCTGCAGGTTTCCAGAATCCGTCGTGCCGATATCCGAACAACCTGCCCTGCCCTGCCAACGCGCCGCACACATCTGCGACGAGGTCGCCGCCAGGAGGCAAGAGGTCGAATATCTCCTGGGAGAGCACGAAGAATCCGCCGTTCTCCCAGATGGGCAGCTGGGATACCGCGATGATGTCCTTGACCTCGCCCGTCTCGGACACCTCGACGCAGTGGAACGATGACTGCGGCGGGACGATCATCATCGAAGCGGCGGCGCCAGATTGATGGAACTTCTCGATCATCTGGTCCAGCGGTGCATCGGTCAGCACGTCGGCGTAGTTGGCCAGGAAGTACTCGTCCTCCTGGAGGTGGCCTCGGACCCGGCGAAGACGCTCGCCGATCGCTGATTCAAGCCCGGTGTCCACGAAGGTGATTGACCAGTCGCTGATGTCGGAGTGCATCAACTGGATCTGCGAGCCGCACATCACGAAATCGTTCGACGCGGCTTCCTGGTACGTCAGAAAGTAGTTCTTGATGTGAGATGCGCCGTAGCCGAGGCACAGAATGAATTCTTTGTGGCCGAAGTGGGCGTAGTAACGCATCACATGCCAGATGAGTGGTCGCGGGCCGACCATCTGCATCGGTTTCGGCAAAAAGTCGTCGGCGCCGTTGCGCATCCGCATCCCGTATCCACCGCAGAACAGAACGACCTTCATGATGTTTTCCTCCATTGTTTTCCGGGATTCGGGATAGCGCCGGCATGCAGCGTGGGCAGTGGAAAGATCAGTTGCCCGCCCCATTCGGCGAGGTAGGCAAGTTGCTCGGTCAGCTCGGGTTCAAGGTTCCAGGGCAGCGCCAGCACGACGTCTGGCCGGTCCTTAGCAATCTGCGCCGGATCGTGGATCGGAATTCGAGTTCCCGGGGTGAAGCGGCCGTGTTTGTATGGGTTGCGATCGACTGTGTACTCGAGCAGATCACTGCGGATACCGCAGTAATTGAGCAGAGTGTTGCCCTTACCGGGCGCTCCGTAACCGACCACCAGCTGCCCCTTGGCACGGCAGTCAAGCAGGAATCGCAACAGTTCGTGTCGAACGGCCTCGGCCCGCGGCCGTAGCTGCAGATAGCCGTCAACCTGGTGCAGCCCGGCTTCCTCCTCGATCCGAAGCAGGTCGGTCACACGTTGACTTTGCGATCCGGCGATTTCCTCGGGCCGTGCCCAAAGCCGAATCGATCCACCATGCGTTGGGAGCATCTCGACATCCACGACCGCCAAGCCGGCTGTAGCGAGTGCACGCATGGCCGAAAGCACTGTGTAGTACTGGAAATGCTCGTGGTAGATGGTGTCGAACTGGCCGAGCTTGACGAGGTTCAGTGCGTGGTGCACTTCGATGCTCAGCCAGCCGTCTTCGGCGAGCAAGCCTCGGAGGGATCGCGTGAAACCTAGGAGATCGGGTATGTGGGCGTAAACGTTGTTGGCGACCACTAGGTCCGCCGGCCCGTGATCCTTTCGCACGGCTGCGGCGAGTTGCTCGTCGAGGAATGCGGTTAGCGTCGGAACGCCAGATTCGCGGGCAGCGGTTCCGACATTTACGGACGGCTCGATTCCCAGGCACGGTATCTCCGCCGCAACCACATGCTGGAGTAGGTATCCGTCATTGCTGGCGACTTCGACGACGAACGATTCAGGACCAAGTCCAAGTCGTGTCACTGCGTTATCGACGAACCGCCTCGCGTGGTTTACCCAGCTGTCGGAATATGACGAAAAGTAGGCGTACTCGGTAAAAGTATCCTCTGGAGTGATCAGTGCCGGAATCTGGAGTAGCAGGCAGTCCTCGCACAGCCGAAGGTGCAGCGGATACGTGGGCTCTGGCGAATCCAGCTCGTCGGAAGTGAGGAACGCTTCGCACGGCGGGGTCGCGCCGAGATCAAGCACACTCATTAGGCGATTCGAGTCGCATAGTCGGCAGTTCACCTAACCTCCGTTCGCCGATTTGGCAAATGTAGAACTATCGGGGCATTTCCACGTTTGTTCGCCATTGAACCGACGATGAACGGGTCGCCATGTGTTGTACGGCCTGCTACAGCCCGGACCGAGGTTGCCGATGCCGCGATAATTGCGTTTCGGTCCAGCTCATCCGCTTCAGTCACCATCGAAATTGCACGACTGTTGAGCAATCCCGCGATTTGAGCTTGGTGATCGTCGACGTGCTCATTTCTCTTGGCTCGCCGGGGCACTACTACTGGATATAAACCCATTTCGAGCAGATACATTATGGTCCCAACACCGGCGTGCGTGACAACGACGTCGGCCGCGCGGGCGCAGTCTTCGAATTCGGCGGCGGTCATCTGTGAAACAGCTGTACCAGGGAGTGCATGTCGCGTCGTGGCCCCGAGTTGCCAAACCGTGCGGCTGTCTGCAAGACCGGTTAGAAGAATGGCGTCGACGAGGGCATCGAATCGATAAGGGTAGATGGTCCCCAACGTCACGAATAGGCGGGGACGCTCAATTTCTGGTTTAGGAAGCGTTTCGTAACGGTCGAATAGGGATCTTCGGTACTTCCAACGACGTCCCGCCCAATGCTCATACTGACAGTAAGTATGGATCAGCGGGTCTAGGCTGGCTAACTTGCCGGTGAGCGAAGGGCCGTTGACGCGCGACACACTTTCGAAATAAAAGGACGGTATGTGATGTGACCGCGCGGCGGCGAGTGCGGCCAAACCCAGCGCAGCCCCGGTTGTAACCGCGGCCGTGAATTCTTCGGCCTTCCAATCGATTTCTCTCGTCATGCGCACAAAGGCGTTCATCGCTCCGCGGACGTCGCGAGGTGCGACATACGGCACGTACAGAACCCTGCGGCCGTGGAGGAGGGAATCGCTTTGGGGCGACTTGAAGGTGACCCAGAGGGAATCGGAAGCAGAGCCAATTGCCTGCGACCACTTGGCAAGCTGGGCCAAATGCCCACCAGTCGAAGCCGCGAGCAACTGGCATCCCGGTAGCGGATCGTCCACCGACATGACTCCTTCCCGCTCGACTTGCGTCATGTCGCGCCCGCCAATGCGCCCAGATCGCGTTCACGTGCTGGCCGGCCAAGAGCTCGGTATGACCATCCCGCCGCGGACCACGCCGAGGCGTCGAGACAATTGCGTCCGTCGATCACACAAGCGGAGCGAACGGTTTCCTTGAGAGCGGTTGGATCGATCGAACGGAACTCCGCCCATTCGGTCAGGACCAGAACTGCGTCTGCGCCGGCACACGCTTCGAACGCGGAGGTCGCGTAGTTCAGAGTTGGAAACAGCGCACGCGAATTGTCCATCGCCTGCGGATCGAACACATTGACGGTTGCCCCCTGTAACTGGATCTGCCCCGCCACATTCAGAGCCGGCGAGTCCCGCACATCATCCGAGTCGGGCTTGAACGCAGCCCCGAGCACGGCGACCCTCGCGCCGATAAAACTCCCACCGCACACCTCACGCGCAATCTCGACCATCCGTGTCCGTCGACGCATGTTGATGCTGTCGACTTCGCGTAGGAACGTCAGCGCCTGGTTGGCTCCCAACTCGCCGGCTCGGGCCATGAACGCCCGAATGTCCTTGGGCAGGCATCCACCACCAAACCCCAGACCCGCGTTGAGGAATCGCCGTCCGATCCGGCCGTCGTATCCGATCGCATCGGCAAGGACGGTCACATCGGCACCTACCGCCTCGCACACTTCCGCAATGGCGTTGATGAACGAAATCTTTGTTGCGAGAAAAGCGTTGGCCGACACCTTCACCAACTCAGCGGTCGCAAGGTCCGTCACGATGAACGGAATGCCCTCGCCTATCAAGTCTGCGTAGATTTCCCGCACGACTTGCTCAGCGCGACCGGATTCCGCTCGCTCGATGCCAAGAACCAGGCGGTCTGGATGCAGCGTCTCTTGAACCGCGAAACCTTCGCGTAAGAACTCCGGATTCCACGCCACCTCTACCGCCTTGCCCGCCGGCGAGAGATCACGTGCAAGTTGACCCAGCCGTGATGCGGTCCCTACCGGAACCGTCGACTTCCCCACGATCACCGCCGGCTTATCCAACAATGGCGAAAGTGTCGTGATCACGGCGTCGACGAACTGCAGATCAGCCCCGTACTCACCTTTCTTCTGTGGCGTGGCGACGGCGACAAAGAAAACGTCCGCGAAGTCCGCCGCCTCCTCATACGAGGAGGAGAAGCGCAACCTGCCGCTGGTCGTGTGGCGATGCAAGACCTCGCCGAGGCCCGGTTCGAAGAATGGGACCTCGCCCGCCTCGAGCTTCGCGAGCTTGGCTGGGTCGATGTCTACACCGAGGACGTCATGACCCAGTTCGGCCATGCATGCCGCATGCGTAGCGCCGAGATAGCCAGTTCCCAGAACGACCATTCTCACAGCTCATTACCCCCATTGCCTGCAGCAAGAATGATTCCGCGCATGACACCTCCTTAGTAGGCGCCCGTGCGCTTGAAGACTGCTCGTAATGTCTTCGCGATGATCAAAATGTCTCCGACCATCGACCAATTGTCGACATACGCCAAGATCCAGCCGAACAGCGTCATTCCACGAAAGATCGGATCGACCATTTACCTGCCACAAACCGGTGACGCCCGGCTTAACGAGCAGCCTGCGCAGTACTTCACAATCGTAGGCTTCAACTTCGTGCCTCAATGGCGGACGCGGACCCACAACACTCATTTCATGTCGCACCACGTTAATAAACTGCGGCAGCTCATCGATACTGAAACGTCGCAATACACGACCTACTGTCGTTATCCGCGGATCGTTTCGGATCTTGAACAGAAGACCATCGGTCTCATTGGAGTCCAGTAGGCTCGCCAGTTGTTTGTCGGCGTCCTTGACCATTGTGCGGAACTTCAGCATGGCAAATGGCTTACCATCGATTCCGATGCGTTCAGAGGAGTAGAAGACCGGTCCCCTGCTGCTCACCTTGATCGCAACCGCGGTGATTAGGAGGATCGGCAGAGTCCCTATGAGAGCCGCCAATGCGAAGCAAAAATCAAATGCGCGCTTCTGGAATCGGTTTGTGCCAAGATATTGCGGTTTCTCGATGTGCAACAGCGGAATTCCAGCAATTGGCCGCATCACCAGCCGAGAGAGCGCGACATCCATGACTCCCGTCGACACGACAAGGTCAACGCCCATGGGCTCAAGTTCCCAAATCAGCCTGCGAATGCCTTGGACACCAAAGTGTTCCGTGCCGGCGATCGCCACGGTGTCAGCACCGCAAGTACGGATCGCCTCCAATGCGTGATTTTCCCCACCTACGACGGGGATCATCCGGCCGTTGACGGTGATGTCTTCGCCACGTGGAGGGCCATAGCCCGGTATGGCGACGCCCACAACCTGATATCCATCCATCGGGTTTCGGGTCAACTCATTCGCGAGGTTTTCCACGGCACCGAGTTCGCCAATGGCCAAGACCGCGGTCTGATAACCGCCGTCCGCGCGCTTGCGCGCCACATGTCCACGCCAGAGCGACCTGCTGACCACCAGTCCGAGAGTCCCGGCGGGAAGAGCCACCGCAAGATAGCCTCGCGCGATATCGAGCTTGAGAAGGAGCGTAACGATCGCAATTGCGCCAAAAGTCCAGAAGGAAGCGGCGACCACGCGCCGAAACTCCTCGATACCGGTACCGATGAGCCTCGGGGAACGAGTATGAAATCCGGCCAGAGCCGACAGCCACGCGATGACGAACAGAACCGAGAATCCCGGCACGTAATACTTCAGGTATCCGGGCGGCGAGAGAGTAGGGCCGAATCGAGCATACTGCGCTAGCGCAACTGCCGCGCACACCACAACGCAGTCAGTTATCTGTAGTTTCGCGGCGTATCGCCGTTGCCACATCGTGCGCTGGAAAACCTGGTTCGGCGTAAGCACGGCGGACCCCATGCGAGCCGATGTCCCCGTGAGTGCTTGGTTATTGGGCACCACCGTGTTTAGGCCGCTGTCCACCTTTGGACGTTCGACGAGGGTGAGGTTTGGCTGATCCATTGGCCTATCCCGACACTCTGAAATCTGCCGTGACGTTGGCGGCAACGCCGATTACTAGATAGCGCATGATTACCTACCCCCCCGGGTCCGTGAGCGCCCTCGAAGGTGGTGAGGCGGCCCGAACACAGATCTGTCGCTTAGCCGGCGGAGCCGGGTAATGACCACCGACCCCGCCGGCGGGTGGAAGGCGTCTCGAATTGTTTTCATTGGCTGCCGCGTTCGGTAGGCGTTCGATACATGCCCTGCCCGGCGATGCAGTCAGGGTGGAGCGTGTCGCCGGCGCAAATCAGCTTCACGTACCGACCGTTGCTCTGCTGCACGGCCACGTTGAAGTCTTCGGCGAGGGAAACCGTTGTGGCGCTTCGGATTATCCGAACTCGATCGTCGTTTACCGACTCGAGAATGTCCTGGGTGCCGCCCGAACTGTTGTTATCGATGATCACAAGCTCCAGCCCGACGTCGCGCTGCGCCAAGCAACTGTCGATCGCGGTCTTGAGATCGCGCTTCGCCTGGAAAGCACTGATACACAGCGAAACCTTCGGCCTACGGGTCCGGGCCCAACTCGACTTCGACTCGACGACCGGTCGGTACGCCTCGATGATGTCGGCCCAGCTCGTGACCGGACGCACCGTTGGCGAGCCCATGCACGTGGTAGCGCTCATCCGATCGGCTCCGCATGCAGTCTGCTGTGGGTGCCGGCCGGCGTGCTCGAGCCCATATCCGAGTCACTGGCTTGCGGCGGCACGAGTTTGATGTCAGGGCGGTCGCATAGAGCGGTGATCAGGGCATCGATGAAGTCGCCCTCGACGAGGATGATTCCGTTCACGTACTCGGCGATCTGCTCAAGCATCGACGCGATGTTGCGCGCCTCGTCGCGTACCGGGATGACAAGGCTCACGGTTGACGCGCGGCGTTTCGAGACGGGGGGCGCCAGAATCGCGACGTGTCGCTGACCGCTCAAAGCCCCCAATGGAGCCCTGGTGGCCGCGGGCGCGTTTCTGTTGCTGATCGTCAGACCGGCCATCTTCTTGCCTCCAAATCTCTTTGACCACGCAAAACTGTCAGCGGGTTTAACTAGCGGCGGCCGTTTGACGGGGCGTTCCCGTGGGTCAGGACCTGCTGCTGTACGGCCAGGGTTTGTCATGCCAGCCAGTAACGCGGCGCGGACCACTCGCCGCAAAGCTTGCGTCGCGCTGTTGTCGATCGCTCTTGGCAATGATCTTCAACAAGCTCTTAATGACGCGTCGGTTACTTTGCCCCATTCGACCCACACACAAGGCCCAACCGTGATCAGTGGGCACCCTGATGGACAGCACAGCCAAGTCAGCAACTTGCAGTCGGGACCCCGCCACTCCCCGATCCAACGGACCGTTTCCCCTCATGCTGGGCAAGTCTAAGACTAGTTGGCTGTTTTACAAGCGTCTTTAAAACTTACCGTCTGTGATTATTGCATTCGATAAGACCGCCAGCATCCCATTTGACCGACGGATCTGCTGGTCACAGCACGCATTTCGATGTGAAAACGAACGTCAACACACGAGAATCCGACGAGATTCGTGCCGCCCAGACCTTTCCCCACGAACGAGAAGGTTCGCTCTCAGCGCACCCCTGAGCAAAGATCAGCCGAACCGCATCGCGGACACGGCCGCGAGTGTATGACGAGGGCCCAGCTGCAAACCCAGGCTCGGCGGCAACTATGCCCCTCTGTCGCGCGGAAGGTCGCCATGGTGGATGCCGAAGCTTGGTATGACGTTTGCCTAAGCACTGGGCCGCTGACCCATAGGCCCATCACGGCCAGGTCGGCTTTCACTGCTCAGCACACCCCACGAAGTGCCGCCAGATGCCTGGTCGGACGCAATCAGCTAATTCCCACCATGTGATACGCGCGGCAAGATTGGAGTCCGAACTTTCACAATAGGCACCTGACCAGCGCAAACGTCTCGTTTGGAGGTCTCGCCACGGCTTCTCCGCGCCAACGCGGGTCGCAAGCGAACCGAGGGAGTTGCGCTGAAGATTCTTGTGGCAACGCATCACAGGTGTGATGATCTGGACGTAAACCGACTCTGAGTCTGTGAAACGGCCTCAGAGCGAACTCGAATTTGGTAGACGTTGTCTACTGCAACAGGTGTGCAGAGTGGTTGATCGGCGCTTCAGTCAACGTCATCCGAGGCGAATCGGGCGGCTTATGGGGAGTGGGGTACCAAGCGATTATTGTGCTGAGTTAACGAGTGCGCGCGGAGCGTCCTGTCGGGGTGTGTTGTGAGCAGCAAAGACTCCGCGCATAGCCCTATCGCGAGCAGTTACCCCACCCCCAGGACCGCTTTGCACCCGTCCAAGAAATGTCGGCATTTCTCCGTGCGCGGTCACGGAGTGGGCGCCATGAGCGTCGACACTCATCTCCGTGGCGATCTAACGGCGTACTCGCAGCCGCAAGTGCTCGCCGCGCTTGCCGGCCACTCGCGGCTCACTGACGAATGGCGAGCGCTGATTCCGTGCCTCGTGCCCTCAAACGACCGCTCCGGCACCCGTCCGGTGGAGTCCGATAGGCAGGGGATCACCCTCGCCGAGGCCTTGGCACGCCAGC
The DNA here is from genome assembly GCA_963765155.1 of uncultured Actinomycetota bacterium. Classification (GTDB taxonomy): domain Bacteria; phylum Actinomycetota; class Actinomycetes; order Mycobacteriales; family Mycobacteriaceae; genus Mycobacterium. The sequence goes on along the minus strand of CAVXVJ010000020.1, from coordinate 64,490 downwards.
CGCACCACCTGGAAGAGCTGACCGCCGCAGCCTTGGCGGCCATCGCACCGCTGCATCGCCAGACCGCCACGCTCATCGTCGTCGACGACGTCTGTCTGTTGCGGCGCTGGGTGGGGCAGCCACTGGCGGGCCTGACCGAGATGTGTCAGGGGATGGACCCCGATCTCGTTCCCGCATTGGACCGGCTTCGGAAAGTGTTGCGGGAGGCCCTTGTCGGCCGCCGAATGCCGACGTGCTGGACTCATGGCCACTACACCCCCGGCAATGTCCGGTTGGATGTCCACGGCTCGGTCATCGGCATTGAGGACTGGAGGTGGGCCCGGCCGGCGCAGTTGTCGCTCATCGACGAGTACCTCATGATCCTGACAGCGAGCCGCCAGGTCGAACAGGCCGAACTTGGCGCCATCGTCGCCGCACGCCTGCAGTCCAGCGGGCTGTCGGACCGCGAACGAAACGCCTTGGGGGTCACGCGCAACCGACCGAACGCATACGCCGAGAACTGCGAGCCGATCGATGAGCGCACCGCCATTCTCTTGACGTGGCTGCACTTCGCCGCAGAGCAGTCGCGCAAGCGCGCGACCCATTCGAACGTCAGCAGCTGGTGGGCCGCTGACGTGGCGCCCGTGCTGCAAATCGTCGCGGCGTTGCCCGTGCAGTTACCCGGCGATGACCGTCGCGCCCATTGGCGACGCGGATAGAAACTGCCGTTCGCGTGCGCTGCTAACCTTGACGATGCTCAACCCGGGAGGCCGGAAGGTATGGCGCGCCAGGCACGGTCGGAAGCCACAAGGCAAAAGATCATCGACGCTGCGGTCGACCTGTTCGACGAAATCGGCTATCCCGCAACCGGAATGGGAGACATCATTGGGCGCGCGCAGATTACCAAGGGCGCGCTCTACCACCACTTCGATTCCAAGGAATCCGTGGCTGCCGCAGTTATCGAGATGGGCAGTGCCACGCTCCTCAGTACCTTCGTCTCCGTATGCCAATCTGCGACGCCCGCGGTCGAAAGCCTAATTCACAGCACGTTCGTCATCGCGGATCATATGGCCGGTGACAAGGTCACACGTGCGGCCGCACGACTGACGCACACGCTCGGGCACCTCAGTGAGGCGGCGGCGCACGCCAACCGCGCATGGCTGTCGGCGATGGCCGAACAGCTCAGGCGGGTCGCCGAGGAGGGCGACCTCCGGGAGGATGTTGACCCCGACGACGCCGCGGAGACGATCGTCGCCGCGACCATCGGCTCGACACTGATGTCAGCCGAGATGTCGGACGGCAGCGACCTGCCGACGCGCCTGCTTCGAATGTGGGGAGTTCTGCTGGCGGCGCTCGTTCCCGAGAACTCGCTGCCGTACCTTCGCGAGTTCGTTCATCGAGAACCGCTACGCCGGACCGACTCCAAACTGTCGCTGCAGTAAGGAGTGCCGCAGGCGCCGAACCTGTAGGACTCAAGGTCAATCAGTTTGCTGTACCTTTCGACGTGTCGTCTGTATTGTCTGCCCTTGTGGAGGTTCATGGTCTGGCGCCGGAAGCTCCTCGGCTCGGAACACCTCGCCAGCGGTTGAGAGCCGTCGCGGCACGTGATTCGTAACGTGGCGGGACCTGCCTCCCCAGCACCGACGCCACATGATCGGCCACGACATCATCGGACAGGTGGGCACCAAGCATGGCGAGGACCGCGGCCCCGACTTTGGTGGATGACGTCATCGCGGCACATGTTCACGAACTCCGTGCAGACAGAAGGTAATTCATCATCGCATTCCGGGTGAGGCCTTTGCGGGTGCAGCGACTTTGGATCGGAGGATCGTCTGGTGACCGAGCCGGGTAGCAGTCGACCAGACGGCACGCGCCGGCAGATTATGCGCGCGGCTGCCTGCGAGTTCGCCCGCACACCCTACAGCATGGTGAGTCTTGACGACATCATCGCCCGAGGGGGAGTTAGCAAGGGGGCGATGTATTTTCATTTCCAATCGAAGCAAGCCTTGGCAATGGCGATCATCGACGAGCAGTCGGCGATCGTGCGGGACGGGCTGACCGAACGGCTCAGCCGCAGGCTGACCGGACTGGAAACTCTGATCGAAGCTAGCTATTTCCTTGCTGCCCAAGACATTCGCTCGAATGACCTCCGCGCCGGGCTGAATCTACTGGAGCAGATCGGCCGCAGCGACGGCGTGCATGCGAAGGTTCTCACCAAATGGTCTCCGGCAATCGCCGCGTTAGTACAGCGGGGCATCGCCGACGGCGACATTGCCGACGGGACCGACCCCGGCGGTTTCAGCCGACTGCTGATATCGATCTACATGGGGCTGCGCCAAAACGCCGATCTTGACGCGCCACAGGAGTTCATCACCAGTCTCGAGTCCGCATGGATGTTGACCCTGCCCGGCTTCGCATATGCCGACCGACTGGCCTACTTCGTCCAGTTCGTCAAACGGTGCACGGCTGTCGCGAAGAATGCGTCACGTCTGCGCCAGCCGTCATGACCGGACCAACCGCCGGATATGTACCAGCGGCCGCGAACTCAATGTCCTTCGGTCCACAGCTTCTCGGTGAGGTCCTGAAACATCGCCAATGCAACCGGGTCATCACCGCGCAACAGAGCCGACCTGCTCATCGTCGCCCGCACCGTCGAGCCGTCTGCATGCGCCAATTCCACGAGTTGATTCGCGTAGGCGTGCACGACAGACAGCGCCGACCCTTCGATAGGCCTGTGCAAGATCTGATCGAACTTCAGCGACTGCAATTCTTCACTGGTGTAACCGAGCATCGCGGCGGCCGCCTGGTTCGCAGCGAGGATGGAGCCATCGGCGGTGACCGCGAGCGTGGGCACCGGCATTCGCTCCAGTAAGACCACCGCGGGCATCTGCTCGAGTATCTCCATTGGAGATTGAGCGGCTGCCACCCGACGTCGGCGTTCAACATGCTCCACTACTCGATTATTGCCGGGCTGTCCCGGGTTTGCTGCGAAACAAGCGAAGTCCGGTGCATCCGTTTGCCGACGTGGGAGATGCATAGGCACTTGCCCTAGTTACACCCCGGCGCCAGCGCGGTTCTCTTATAGCCAGGGAAGGAAGTTAGCGAAGTCGGTGATGGTCGCGGACATCGGGCAGTGACAGCAGCCGGCAACTGACCAGTCTGCGGGCGGCACGCCCCGAGGTCCGGCATACGGCGGGGAACAGCAACGATAATCAGCGCACGGGACTTCGGAACCCATCAACGTCGTTGCCGCGTCGTCGCTCGAAGCCGATCACGATTCGCCCGGTCGTTACGGGCAAATTCAATAGCGAGACTTCATGCTTCCGACCACATAATGCACGCGATTGGTTCATTCTCTTCACAAAGAGTGTGCTGACGTAGCACTGACGACCACCGTGGAGCGGGCGATGGAGCTAAGGGCACCCGGTAGGGTCGCCGCGCTCTCGGGCTTGTCCAACCGCGCGCTATTTCTGGTTGCCGCGGCATATCTCGCGGTGACAGTGTTCGTCGGCCTCTGGCTGTGGCAAGACTGGGGCGGAGCGTATGTAACCCGGGCGTTCGACGGTGTCGCTTCGCTGGCGGGCAATCTATTCGCCGCCGGGTCCGCCGGGTGGGCGGCTCATGCGACACATGGGCGGGCACGGCGTGGCTGGCTGGCGATGACGGCGGGACTGCTCGCGTGGGCAGTCGGTGACGTCATCTGGTGCTACTACGAGGTGTGGCTGCGATACGCGCAGGCTCCGTTTCCCTCGTGGGCAGACGCGGGTTATCTGCTGTTCCCGGTCGGTGCCGGCGCAGCGGTGTTGCTGTTGTCGGTTAGTGACAGTGCCCAATCCCGGAAACGGCTCATTCTGGATGGCGTCATTGTCGCGGCGTCGATGTTTCTGATCTCGTGGGTGACGGTGCTCGACAGCGTGTTCCGCGCGGGGGGTGATGACGGCTTCGCATTCGCGGTGTCGCTGGCGTACCCGGTCGCCGATATGGCGATCATTACGATCGCATGGGCCCGCCTGGTCGCCGCGTACCGGCCGAGCAGCGCTCTGTTGGTCGGCGGATTGATTCTGATTGCCGCGTCGGACAGCGTCTTCGCCGCGTTGACGGCGGTAGGCGGCTACTACACCGGAAATCTGATCGACCTGGGCTGGATCATCGGATGTGGACTGCTTGGGTTGGCCGCATTGCGAAGCATCGGCGAACCGCCGGTCGAGTCGACAACCGGATTGATTTCCACACGTGTGCGACTGTGGGTGCCGTATCTGCCGCTGGTGCTTGCTTGCGGCGTCGGGTTGGCCGAAGCCCTGCCCGAGTTGAGTTCTCCTCCACTGGCCGGCGCGGGGCTGCTTATCGTCGTGGCGGTGCTTGCACGACAGCTCCTCGTGCTCGCCGAGAACCGGCGGCTGCTGACCGACGTTGTCCGGCTCGCCTTCCACGACCAGCTCACCGGCCTACCGAACCGCGCGCTGTTTATCGACCGGCTCGAGCAGGCGCTGGCGCGTCAACGACGCGAACATGAGCCGCTGGCGGTGCTGTGTCTCGATCTTGACGACTTCAAGCGCGTCAACGATGAGCTGGGCCATCCGGCCGGCGACGAGCTGCTGGTCCGCGTCGCCGGACGTCTCTCCGAGTGTCTTCGCCAAACAGACACCGTGGCGCGCCTCGGCGGCGACGAGTTCGCGATCCTGATTGAGGGCTCCGTTCAGGACGCGCTGGTGGCAGCGGATCGGATCCTCGACACATTCGCCGCGCCGATCGTTGTTGACGGTATCCCGCTGACAGTGCGCCCTAGCGTCGGATTGACGCTTGCCACCGCCGACGCGTCCCGAATCACCGTCTACGACCTGCTCAGGCACGCCGATCTCGCTATGTATGCCGCCAAGCGCGACGGAGGAGGTTGCCTGCGCAGTTTCGCGCCCGACCTGCCCAATCCGTACGAACTGACGGACATGTCGCGGTTAGCCACTGGGCCGTCCGCAGCAACCGCGGTCGCTCTGACGTTGGACACCAATGCCGAACCGAAGCCGAGGGGCCAGCCTCTGGAGATGGTGCCGGCGAGCACACGGTGGCCCCCACTCGGTATCCGGATGGCCCTGGGCGTGCTGCTGCTTGGGGTCGGTGTGTTCGCGATCTCGACGGTGGTCCGCGCGGACCCAGGCCGCATCGTGCCGCTTGACAGCTGGTTGGAATCGGCGTCACTGCTGTCTGCGGCCGGGCTCGTCGCAGTCCGCGCGTGTCGGATCGCCGTCGAGCGCTGGGCGTGGCTTCTGATTGCGACGGGCATGGCGTCGACGGGTATGGCTACGATCGTGTACGCCGCGTGGGTGCCCGAGGGCCAGTCGCCGTCGGTCGCGGACCCGCTTTTTCTGGCGTTCTATCCACTTGTTTACACCGGATTGCTGCTCTTATTGGGTGGGCGACTGCGGCGTGTGCCGACGGCGATCCGGCTCGACGCCGTTGTCGTGGCGTTCGCAGCTGCTGCGGTGGGGTCAGCGCTGGTATCGGGACCTATCGGCGCGGCGAACAGCGAATCGCTGGCCACTGTGCTCGTCGGGTTGGCGTATCCGACCGGGGGCGTGCTGCTGCTGGCGGTCGCCGGCGGCTCACTTGCAATCCTCGGCTGGCGCACCGAGTGGCGGTGGGGTTTGCTGATCGCCGGCTTCGCGTTGTGGGTGCTCGCCGACATCGTTTATCTGTTTCAGACCGCCCGGGGCTCATATCTGGAGGGCACGTGGATCGATGCATGCTGGCCTACCGCGTTCCTGTTGATTGCAGTGGCCAGCTGGCTGCCTTCAACCGTTGGGCCGTCCCGTCCGAAACCCGGCGCTGCTTTCCTGGCACCACCGATCGTGTGCAGCCTCATCGCGCTCGGAGTCGCGATACTCGCGTACGGTGAGCGGCTCCCTGTGACGCTGGCCGCATTGACCCTAGCCGCGGTCGCCGCCCGCTATGCGGTGACGTTCCGTGACGTCAGCGCGCTCGCCGAAAGCCACGAACACGCAATGACCGACGAATTGACCGGGCTGGCAAACCGGCGGGCACTGGCCACCGCGCTAACAGCCGGGCCCTTGGACGAGCACACCTCAACGACCTGGGATCGAGCCGCGGCGCGACTGGGACTCCTGTTGCTGGACGTGGACCAATTCCGGGAAATCAACGATTCCCTCGGTCGCCACGTCGGCGACGACCTGTTGTGCCGCATCGCGGACCGGTTATCGCCAGCGATGCGACCACAAGATCTGTTGACCCGCACCGGTGGCGACGAGTTTGGGATCCTGATGGCCGACGGCGTCAACCTCATGACCGCGCGGGCCCACGCCGGCGCCTTGATCGATGCGTTGCGCGAACCGTTTGCCCTCGGTCACATCACTGTGCAGGTCGATGTCAGCATCGCGATCGCGCTGTGGCCAGATCACTGCGCTCACCCCCAGGAATTGCTGAACCTCGCCGAGTCGGCAATGACCGACGCAAAGGCCGCCGAGCACAGAATCGCTGTGTACGACGCGGCGGTGGATATGCACAAGAGCAACGACGCACAGCTCATCGAGGACCTGCGCACCACGCTTTCCATCGCACGACGCTCACTCAGAGAGCTTGGGGTTAGCACCGGCGAGCTGACTTGCCACTACCAGCCCAAGATCAGCTCCGAAAACGAACGGGTTCACAGCGTTGAGGCGCTAGTGCGTTGGCATCATCCAACCCGCGGGCTGTTGCTGCCCGATCAGTTCCTGCCAGCCGCGGAACGGGCTGGGTTGATGCGGCCGATGGCCACCCGTGTGCTGGACATCGCGTTGGCTCAGATCCGGTCCTGGCGCGATCAGGGCATCACATTGACCATCGCCGTGAACCTGTCGACCACCAACCTTCTTGATACAGACTTGGTCGACACCATCGACCGACTGCTGCAAACCCACCGACTGCCGGCCGATGCCCTCATCCTCGAAATCACCGAAAGCACGCTGACAACCGACTCGCAACGGTCCCGAAACACCGTTGGCTCGCTTCGGGGGCTCGGAATCCGGCTCTCGCTCGACGACTACGGCACCGGCTGGTCATCACTGGCCCGCCTGCACGATCTGTCGGTCGACGAACTGAAACTCGACAAGGTGTTCGTCGCACGTCTCGCCCGCGATCCTCGGTCCATCGCGATCGTGCGCTCCACTGTGGCACTTGCGCACAGCCTTGGAGCCGATCTCGTCGCCGAAGGTGTCGAAGACGAGGCCACCCTGCACGCCCTGCGCCAGTACGGTTGCACTATCACCCAGGGCCATGTTCACAGCCCGCCGCTACCTGCAGACGAACTGCACGCGTGGCTCGTTAATCGGATACCGGAGCTGACGGTGACGCCATCACGGGAGGCGGGAATACTTGACTAACGGCGGATCGCATTGTGGCAGTGGTTACAGCGAGGGGGCTTAGCCCAGAATCAGGCCCGACGTCGGCACCCCGGTGCCCGCGGTGACGAGTACATGCTCGACGTCGGGCACCTGGTTCACCGAAGTCCCGCGCAGCTGGCGCACACCCTCGGCGATTCCGTTCATGCCATGGATGTACGCCTCGCCCAGCTGACCACCGTGGGTGTTGATCGGCAGCCGGCCGCCGATCTCGATCGCGCCGTCGGCGACGTAGTCCTTCGCCTCGCCCTGGCCGCAGAACCCCAACTCCTCCAACTGGATCAGGGTGAACGGCGTGAAGTGGTCATAGAGGATCGCGGTCTGGATGTCGGTCGGCTTCAGCCCCGACTGCTGCCACAGCTGCCTGCCGACCAACCCCATCTCCGGTAGGCCCAGTTCCGGCCGGTAGTAGCTGACCATCGAATACTGGTCGGGGCTTGCATCCCTGCGACGGCCGCCTCGATGATCGCCGGCCGGTGCTTGAGATCCTTGGCCCGTTCGGGCGTTGTCACGACGAGTGCGACCCCGCCATCGGTTTCCTGACAGCAGTCCAGCAGCCGCAGCGGCTCGGCGATCCACCGCGAATTCTGGTGATCTTCAATCGTTATCGGCTTCTCGTAGAAGTAGGCCTTCGGGTTGTTGGCCGCATGCCTGCGGTCCGCCACCGAGACCGCACCGAAGTCCTTGCTTGTCGCACCCGACAGATGCATGTACCGCTTGGCGATCATCGCCACCTGCGCGGCCGGCGTGGACAGCCCGTGCGGATACGAGAACGAATTGTCGACACCCGTTGAGTCGGCATTCTCCACCAACCGCATCTGCACCTGGCCGAAGCGCATCCCCGAGCGCTCGTTGAAAGCTCGGTATGCGACAACGCATTCGGCGACACCAGTCGCTACCGCGATCGCCGCCTGCTGGATCGTCGCGCAAGCCGCGCCGCCGCCGTGGTGGATCTTGGAGAAGAATTTCAGCTCTCCGATGCCGGTGGCCCGCGCGATGGCGATCTCGGTATTGGAGTCCATCGTGAACGTGACCATGCCGTCGACATCGGCCGGTGCCAGACCGGCGTCGTCCAGCGCATCCAGCACGGCCTCGGCTGCGAGCCGTAGCTCACTGCGGCCGGAGTTCTTGGAGAAATCGGTGGCGCCGATGCCGACGATCGCGGCCTTCCCGGACAGGCCCGTGCTCGGCATCAGGAACCTCCGATGGTCAGGGTCGCGTTCGCGATCACATGATCGCCAAGGCTGTTGCTGCCAACAACTTTCAGCGTGATCAGCCCGTCCTCGATCGCGGTCACCTCGCCCTTGAACGTCACTGTGTCGTAGGCGTACCACGGCACGCCGAGCCGCAGCCCGATCGACTTGATGATCGCGGTCGGGCCTGCCCAGTCGGTGATGTACCGCTGCACCAGGCCGGTGTCGGTGAGGATGTTGACGAAGATGTCCTTGCTGCCCTTTGCCTGCGCCTTGTCTCGGTCGTGGTGGACGTCCTGGTAGTCGCGGGTGGCGATCGCCGTCGAAACGATGAACGTCGGGTCGCCATACAGCGACAACTCGGGCAGCTTGGTGCCGACCTCGACAGTTGGCGCGCTCATGCGTCCGGCTCCCATGCATGCAGCGTCCATGCCGGCCCAGAGTCGCCTGCAGGGAAGTCGATATACATTGCGCGAACAGGCATTCCGATCTCCACGGCGGCAGGGTCGACGTTGCGGAGTTCACCGAGCATCCGCACGCCCTCTTCGAGTTCTACCAGGGCAATCACGAAGGGCAGCGTGCGGCCGGGCACCTTCGGTGCGTGGTGCACGACGAAGCTGAACACCGTGCCCTTTCCGCTGGCGACGACGTAGTCGATCGGGACCTCTTTGTCGGCCCACAGCGCAGGCACCGGCGGATGCTGCAGGCTTCCGTCCGGTCGCCTCTGGATGCGCAGCTCGTGCGCATTGACGCCGTCCCAGAAGAACTTCGTGTCCCGCGACGACGCAGGCCGCATCATCGCGTCCGCGTCCAGATCGTCGGGCACCTGAGTACCGGCATCGGCGTTGGCAGGCTTGAACTTCATGATGCGCCACATCATTTCGGCGACATCCTCGTCGCCGACCTGCCACGTGATCTTCTGCGTGATGAAGAAGCCCTCGCCGAGCGCGGTCTGCTTCGGGCCGGCGACATCGGTGAGTTCGGCGGTGACGCTGACCTCTTCCCCCGGTCGCAGATACCGGTGGTAGGTCTGCTCGCAGTTGGTGGCGACCACGCCGATATAGCCTGCGTCGTCGAACAAGTCGAGGATCTTGGTGAGCGGGTCATCGGGCGCGCGAACGCCGCCGAGGCCCATCATCGTCCACACCTGGATCATCGCCGGCGGCGCGACGATGCCCGGATGCCCGGCCGCCTTCGCGGCGTCCTCGTCGACGTAGATCGGGTTCTTGTCGCCCATCGCGTCGAGCCAGTGGTCGACCATCGGCTGGTTGACCGGATGGCGGCCAACACGAGGCTTGCTCTTACCTTCGGCCTTGACCCGCTCGGCCGCGGCCTGGATGTCCTCGACGGCGCTCACCGCGGAACCCTCGGCACCTTCAAACCCGACGCCGCAATCATCTCGCGCATCACCTCGTTCACACCACCGCCGAACGTGATCACCAAATTCCGCTTGGTCTGGCTGTCGAGCCAGCGCAGAAGTTCGGCGGTCTCCGGTTCGGCCGGGTTGCCGTACTTGCCGACGATCTCCTCAGCCAACCGGCCGACGTATTGAACGCGCTCAGTGCCAAACACTTTCGTCGCCGCCGCGTCGGCAATGTCGATCGTCTCGCCCGCCGCCGCGACCTGCCAGTTGAGCAGTTCGTTGATCCGCCACATCGCGCGAATCTCGCCGAGCGAGCGTTTGACGTCAGCGTGGTCGATCGGGGTGACCCCATTACCGCCAGGCTTGGACGCCCATGCATGGACGCGGTCATAGATGCTGGCGAACCGGCCGGCCGGACCGAGCATCACTCGCTCGTTGTTCAGCTGAGTGGTGATCAGTCGCCAGCCGCCGTTCTCCTCACCGACGAGCATGTCGGCGGGCACACGCACGTCGTTGTAGTAGGTGGCGTTGGTGTGGTGCGCGCCGTCGGACAGGATCATCGGCGTCCAGGAGTAGCCCGGATCCTTCGTGTCCACGATCAGTATCGAAATACCTTTGTGCTTCACGGCTTCCGGGTCGGTCCGGCACGCCAGCCAGATGTAGTCGGCGTCATGCCCGCCAGTCGTGAAGACCTTCTGCCCGTTGACGATGTACTCGTCACCCTGGCGAACCGCGGTGGTGCGCAACGATGCAAGGTCGGTGCCCGCCTCCGGCTCGGTGTAGCCGATCGCGAAATGCACGTCGCCGGCGAGGATTGCCGGAAGGAACTTCTTCTTCTGCGCCTCGCTGCCGTACACCTGCAGGGTCGGCCCGACGGTCTGCAGCGTCACGGCAGGCAGCGGCACGTCGGCCCGGTGGGCCTCGTTGACGAAGATCTGCTGTTCGATGGGCCCGTAACCCAGGCCGCCGAACTCCTTGGGCCAGCCGGCGCCGAGCTTTCCGTCGGACCCCATCCGCTTGATCACCGCCCGGTAGGCCTTGCCGTGCCGGTCGGCCTCCATCTCCTTGGCCTCTTCGGGGGAGATGAGGTTCGAAAAGTACTGCCGCAGTTCGGCTTGCAGTTGCCGCTGCTCGGGGGTCAGTTCGATGAACATTGCGCTCCCACCAGGTCGAGACGATGCGAGGGGCCGCCCACCAGCCGGGTCAGGTCCTTGATCGTGGAGTAATAGCGGTCCATCGGGTAGGCGATGTCCATGCCCATGCCGCCGTGCAGGTGGTGGCAGATCTGCATCACCGGAGGCGCCTGCGAGGCCAACCAGTAGCCGAGGACGTCGAGATCGTCGTCGGCGTCGCGGCCCTCGGACAGTCGCCACACCACCGACGTTGCCGCCAATGTCAGTGTGCGCGAGGCGATGTAGACCTCCGCGAGCTGTGCGGCGACGGTCTGGAACGTGGACAGCGGCTTGCCGAACTGGTGACGGTTGGCGACGTAGTCTGCGGTCAGCCGCAGCGCGCCTGCGACGAGACCTGATGCGTAAGCGCCGATCGCCGCGAGCGCCAACTGGTTGACCCGGTGCGCCCCGGCACCTTCCAGCACCTCGTCGACTTCGGCGTCGGAGAATGTCACGGTGTACTCGTCACCCTTGTTGGACGTAGGCGTCTTGGTCAGCTGTACCCCGGAGGCCTTCGGCGATACGACGACGACGGCGCTGTCTGTGGTGACGACGATCCACTCCGCTTGTTCCGCATAGGGAACCGCGATTTTGGTGCCGTTGAGCCGGCCATTGGCGAATACAGTTCCTGGCCGGTCCGGCAGCGGCGCGCCGGCCTCGTTCAGCGCGGCCGTCAGCACCGAGCCCTCGGCGACCCCGGCAAGGTAGCGGTCCTGCTGCACATCGGAGGCCAGATCCAGCAGGACCGCGGTGCCGAGCCCGAGGGTGGCCAGCGCGGGGCAGATGGTGCCGTGCCTGCCGATTTCGGTGAGGGCCGTGCCGATCTCGGGCAGGCCGACTCCGTCACCGCCGAGACGTTCGGGCACCGCCAGCGCCGTGACGCCGCCCGCGACCAAAGCCTCCCAGCTGTTGTCACGCTCGAGAACCGACGTGACGACGTCGGCGACAGCCTGCTGTTGTGGGTCCGGTGTGAAATCCATCAGTGCGACACCGGACACTTCCCGGTGTAGTCCACCTGCCAATGCTTGATTCCGTTGAGCCAACCAGACTTCAGCCGCTCGGGCTCACTGATCGGCTTGAGATCGGGCATGTGGTCGGCGACCGCATTGAAGATCAGGTTAATCGTCATCCTGGCGAGGTTGGCACCAATGCAATAGTGAGCACCGGTACCGCCGAACCCGACATGCGGGTTGGGGCTGCGCAGGATGTTGAACGCGTGCGGATCCTCGAAGACTTCTTCGTCGAAGTTGGCCGACCGGTACGACATCACCACCCGTTCGCCCTTCTTGATCTGCACGCCGCCCAACTCGACGTCCTCGAGGGCAGTGCGCTGGAATGCGGAAACCGGTGTGGCCCAACGGACGATCTCGTCAGCAGCGGTCTCCGGGCGTTCCCGCTTGTAGAGCTCCCACTGGTCGGGGTGCTGCGAGAACGCGATCATGCCGTGGGTGATCGAGTTGCGGGTGGTCTCGTTACCGGCGACCGCCAGCATCACCACGAAGAAACCGAACTCGTCGTCCGAGAGCTTCTCGCCCTCGATATCGGCCTCGACCAGCTGCGTGACAATGTCGTCGGTAGGGTTCTTCAGCCGCTCCTCGGCCATCTTCATCGCGTACTGGATCAGCTCGATCGACGACATCGCCGGATCGATGTGGGCGTACTCCGGATCCTCACCTGCCGTCATCTCGTTGGACCAGCGGAACAGCTTGTCGCGGTCGTCCTGCGGCACACCCAGCAGTCCGGCGATGGCCTGAAGCGGCAGCTCGCAAGACACCTGTTCGACGAAGTCGCCGGACCCGTCGGCGGCCGCCGTTTCGGCGATCTTCTGGGCGCGGGTCCGCAACTCCTCCTCCAGCCGCCCGACCGCGCGCGGCGTGAAGCCACGGGAGATGATCTTGCGCAGCCGGGTGTGCTGGGGTGCATCCATGTTGAGCAGCACGCTGCGCTGCAGGTCGATCGCGTCGCGCGTCATCTCCTGTGGCCAGACGGGGATGGCGCCGTCCGGCGAGCTGCCGAAGACATCGTTGCGCTTCGACACCTCCTTGACGTCGGCGTGCTTGGTGACAAGCCAGTAGCCTTTGTCGCCGAATCCGCCGGTTCCACCGGGAACGTCGACCCAGTGGACGGGCTCGGACCTGCGTAGCTCGGCGAGTTCGGCAACGGGCAGGCCCTTGACATTGATTTCGGGATCGAGGAAGTCGAAACCGTTGGGCAAGTTCGGGCAGGCCATTGGTGTACTCCTAGAAACGACGTGGTCTAGTGCCGGTTGAACCCATTGAAACATGCCTTCATCGCAGATCAAAGGCACGGGTGCATCGCCGCTTGTCAGACTAATGAAACGTGTTCTAGCCTGGCTGAATGGGTAACCCTGTCATCGTTGAAGCCACCCGCAGCCCCATCGGCAAGCGGAACGGATGGTTGTCGGGCCTGCATGCGACCGAACTTCTGGGCGCCACGCAGAAGGCGCTCGTCGAGAAGGCCGGCATCGACGCCGGCGACGTCGAGCAGGTGATCGGCGGCTGCGTCACGCAGTACGGCGAGCAGTCCAACAACATCACCAGGGTGAGTTGGCTGGTCGCCGGCCTGCCCGATCACGTCGGCGCGATGACCGTGGACTGCCAGTGCGGCAGCGGTCAGCAGGCCAACGGGTTGATCGCCGGCCTGATCGCGGCGGGCGCCATCGACACCGGTATCGCGTGCGGAATCGAGGCGATGAGCCGGGTCGGGCTTGGCGCCAACGCCGGTCCCGATCGCGGCATCCTGCGGCCGGCGTCGTGGGACATCGACCTGCCCGACCAGTTCACCGCCGCCGAGCGAATCGCCAAGCGGCGCGGCATCACTCGCGAGGAGATCGACCAGTTCGGCTTCGACTCGCAGCGCAAGGCCAAGCAGGCCTGGGCCGAGGGCCGGTTCGACCGGGAGATCAGCCCCATCGAGGCGCCGGTGCTCGACGAGAACAAGCGGCCGACGGCCGAACGTGGGCTGGTCACCCGAGACCAAGGTCTGCGGGACACCACGCTCGAGGGGTTGGCGTCGCTGAAGCCGGTGATCGATGGCGGTATCCACACCGCCGGGACGTCGTCGCAGATTTCGGACGGTGCGGCGGCTGTGCTGTGGATGGATGAGGACAAGGCTCGCGCGCTCGGTCTGCGGCCACGGGCGCGGATCGTCAGCCAGGCGCTGGTCGGCGCGGAGCCGTACTACCACCTCGACGGTCCGGTGCAGTCGACGGCGAAGGTGCTCGAGAAGGCCGGCATGAAGATGGGCGACATCGACATCACCGAGATCAACGAGGCGTTCGCGTCGGTCGTGTTGTCGTGGGCCCGCGTGCACGAGCCAGACATGGAGCGCGTCAACGTCAACGGCGGGGCAATTGCGCTGGGGCATCCCGTCGGCAGCACCGGCAGCCGGCTGATCACGACCGCGCTGCACGAGTTGGAGCGCACGGATCAGACCACGGCGCTGATCACGATGTGCGCCGGCGGCGCGCTGTCGACCGGCACGATCATCGAGCGGATCTGATGCCGGCTTCGGAAGCCGAACGCATCGCGGCCGCGCAGGCGTACATCGATGCGCTGGTCAGTCACGACGCTGACAAGGTTCCGTTCGCACCTGGCTGCACGCGCGTCGAGGTCGGCCTCAAGACCGGATTCTCGGGAGATCACCTGCGCCGCAGCCTGAATCGCGGACCGCAGTACCGGGTCATCCGGGCCACGAGCGTGCCCGAGTTCACCGTAGACGGCGACGTGGTGCGGGCGCGGTTTGATCTGGAGACCAAACCGTCGCTCGCCGGACGACGAGTAGGTGCCCACATCGACGAGACGTTCGTCATCCCCGCGCAGGATGGCCAGATCCACCACATCCGGGCACGCATCCGCCCGTTCCTGATCAAGTTCTAGGATCGGCGCATGCCGAACGTCTCGCCCCCGGTTCATGGATACGAAGCCCGCGGACTTCTTCATCAAGTGGATGTCGAAGATCAACACCTACATGTACCGGCGCAGCGACGGCGAGGGCTTCGGCAGCAACTTCCAGGGCATTCCCGTCGCGCTCCTGACGACGACCGGCCGCAAGAGCGGAAAGCCGCGCGTCAGCCCGCTGTACTTCCACCGCGACGGCGACACCGTGGTGGTGGCGGCGTCCAAGGGTGGCAGCGACAAGAACCCGATGTGGTACCTCAACCTGAAGGCCAACCCGAAGCTCCAGGTGCAGATCAAGACGGAGGTGCTCGACCTGACCGCGCGCGACGCGACTGAGGAAGAGCGCCAACGGTATTGGCCGAAGTTGGTCGAGATGTACCCGACGTACGAGGACTACCAGTCCTGGACCGATCGAACGATCCCGCTGGTGGTCTGCGAGCCGTGAGCTGCGACCCGGATCTGCACTTCTACTTCGATCCGGTCTGCCCGTTCGCCTGGATGACGAGCAAGTGGGTGCGCATGGTCGCCGCGCAGCGCGACTATCGCGTGGATTGGCGGTTCATCTCGCTCCGATTGCTCAACGCGAATGTCGACTACTCGACGCACTTCCCCGACCACTACGAGGACGAGCACACCTCGGGCCTGCGGCTGCTGCGGGTCTTCGCACGGGTGCGGCGGGAGCACGGCCGCGGTGCAGTGGCACCGCTCTACGAGGCGACCGGCGCCCGCCTGTTCGACACCCCGCGCGACGGCTTGTCCTCCGCTGACATCGGCGGGCGGCCCTTGGTCGAATCGATGCTGAGCAAGCTCAGGTACTCCACGGATGTGGCAGACGCCCTCGACGACACCTCATTCGACGATGAAATCCGAGCCGAGACCGAGGAGGCTCTCGCGCTGACGGGTCGCGACGTCGGCACTCCGATCCTGCATTTTCAGCCGCCTGATGGGACGGCGTTTTTCGGTCCGGTGATCAGCCGGCTGCCCAGCCCCGACGAAGCCTCACGGCTGTGGGACCACGTCATCGGACTGGCCGGCTTTCCCGGCTTCGCCGAGCTCAAGCGCAGCCTGCGTGAACGCCCCCAGCTCGCCAGCTTCGGCGTCGACGACGTTGGCATCGAAGAGGACTGGCACGGCGGCAGCCGTCGCACCAAGAAGTAGTTTGCGAGTCGCGCACTGCGGCTAGTCAGTTCCCATGGCGGGACGGATCAGGAACTCGCGCCTTCTCGCGCTGCTGCTGAAGTACTTCGCGCGAGCCCACATCTGGGTATATCGGCGCACCAACGGGCGCCTCGGCGCGAAGCTGCTGTGGTTTCCGGCCGCGCTGATCACCACCACGGGACGCAAGACCGGGCAGCCCCGCACGACGCCGACGCTGTATCTGCGCGACGTCGATCGGGTGGTGCTGCCGGCGTCGTTCGGAGGGCGCGACAGCCACCCCGGCTGGTACCGCAACCTGAAGGCAGATCCCAAGGTCCACATCCAGATTCGCGATGAGCACTTCGACCTCGTCGCCCGTGATGCTACCGACGAAGAACGAAACCGCTACTGGCCCAGCCTGATCAGGATGTACCCGCCGTACCGGGGCTATCTGAGGGCTGCGGGTCGGGTGATTCCGCTGGTCGTATGCGAGCCATGACGAGGTGCAGGGCCAGCGCCACTGCGAGCAGGCCTGCCCCCACGGCGATCGTCACCGGCTCCAGGTACAGCAGCAGGGCCGCCGCCGCTGCACACAGCAACCGCTCGGGCCAGCCCGCCCGGCCGACCATCCAGCCGCCCGTGAGCACCGCCAGCGCAGCCACCGCCAGTGCGCCGACGGCCCCCGTCCAGACCATGTCGAGCACTGATCGCAACCCGAGCAGACCTTCGCCGTTGCCCGTCAGCACGAACGCGAACGGCACCAGGAACGCGGGCAGCGTGTACTTCCATGTCTGCCATCATGGTCGGGATCACCTTGCCGCCCGTGATCGCTGAAGCGGCGACCGAGGCTAGTGCCGTCGGCGGCGTCACTTCGGACAGCACCGCGAAATAGAAGACGAACATCGCGACGGCGGGGGCGGCGACGCCGAGATCCTGCAGCGCGGGCCCGACGATGACCCAGCTGATCACGAACGACGCTGTGACCGGCACCGCGAGACCGAGTACCGACACCGCCAGGGCCGCGAAGATCGCAGTGAAAATCAGGACCGCCGTTGGGTTTTCGGTGATCGAGCGGGCGGTGTTCACCAGTATCGAGTTCAGTTGCAGGCCCAGCCCGGTCCTGGTGATCATCGCGGCGATGACGCCGGCGGCCGCACACACCGCCGCCACGGACAGCACCCCCCGCACTCCGGTCGGCCAGCGCGCGATACAGCTTGAGCGGGGTGAGCCGGTTTTCGCGGTCGAGATACGACAGCACGATCTGCACCGCGGTGGCGTAGACGACGGCCCTCATCGCGGACATGTCCATGGCGAGGAACACGACGATCATCACCAGCGAGATCAAGTGATAGCCGAATCGTCCCAGCAGCCGCCAGGTCGGATTCCGCGCCGACGTCGACTTCGCGCGTGCCGTAGCGCCGGGCATCGATCTCGACCGCGAGAAGGATGCCGAGGTAGTACAGGATCGTCGGCACGACCGCCCACACCAGCACGGTGAGGTAGGGCACCCCGAGGTACTCGGCGATGATGAAGGCCGCCGCGCCCAGCGTCGGCGGGGACAGGATCGCGCCGATGCCCGCCGCGGCCAGCATTCCCCCGGCGTTCTCGCTGGGATAGCCGGCACGCTTGAGCACCGGCCACGTCACCGATCCCAGGCTGACCGTCGTGGCGGTCCCCGATCCGGAAACACTGCCCATCAGGAACCCGGCCAGCGTCACGGTCCGGCCCGGCGCCGCGCGCGACTTCTTGAATGCGGAGAAGGACAGGTCGATGAAGAACTTGCTGGCGCCGGACGCCTCCAGCACGGCGCCGTAGATGGTGAACAGCACGATGTAGGTGGCCGCGACGTCCAGCGGCACGCCGTACAGCCCGGTCGACTGGAGGAACGACGCGCTGACGATCTGGTCCCAGTCGACGCCCGCATGCGCAATCGCTGCGCCCTGCGGCAGGTAGCCGCCGTAGTACGCGTAGGCGACGGCGAGCAGGCAGACGATCGGCAGCGCGGCGCCGGTCGTACGGCGGCAGGCCTCCAGCACCAGCAGCAGCACGATCGACCCGACAATGACGTCGACCATTCCGGGCGCGCCTTGTCGGCTCAGGAATTCGTCGAATCCGCCACCGCCGTCGCCGATTTGGATCGGCAGCACCGGGTAGAGGCACGCCACCAACGCCACCAGGGCGAGCAGCCAGTCGAACGGCGTCGGGTTGTCCTGGGCGGTTTCTGGGTCCGCACGACGGCGGAGCCTCACCCCGGAGCGGTAGCACAGCAACGACAACGGCAGCACCGCCGCCAGGAACAAGATCAGCGAGACCTGGTTGCCCTGCGCAAGCGGAAAGAACACCTGATACAGCGCGAAGAGCCCGATCAGGACACAGGCGGCCGCCACCAGGTGGCCTACCCAGCCGGTCAGCTGACGGGCCGGCTTCTCGTCCTCGTAGTGCGCGGCCGCCGCGAGGTCACCGGCCGGTGGCGGCCGGCCGGTGTCGCGTTCGCTCTCGGTCAGCTGGCCGCGCCGAGCTCGTCGAGCGCCTTCTTGGCGCCGGGATGCAGCGGCACCGGGTCGGTGTCACGGGCGGTTTCGAGCTTGATGCCGTCGGCCGCCTTGTTCGCCTTGACCAGATCGCCCTTGTGGTCGTACAGCGCCTTGGTCAGCACGCAGGCGGTGTTGCCGTCCATATCGTCTTTGACCAGAAGCAGATTGGGCACCACGACGGTCGGCACGTCCGCCGGTGTCTGATAGGCGCTGGCCGGGATGACACCCTGTTCGTAGATCGGGTTGATCTCCTGCAGCTTGGCCAGGGTGTCCGTCACGTCGAGCAGCTTGATGTTGTTGCGCTGGCTGACGAACAGGTCCGTGATCCCGCCGGTGGGTAGCCCGCCGGACCAGAACATGGCGTCTATCGAGCCGTCCTTCATGCCCTCGACCGTCTTGCCCAGTTCGGTGCGCTGCGCCTGAATGTCCTTGCTCGGGTCGAGCCCGGCGGCTTCCAGCATTCGGTTGGCGATCACCTCGGTGCCGGAGTTCGGCGCTCCGGTGGACACCCGCTTGCCGCGCATGTCGGCGATCGTGTTGATCCCGGCATCGGTGCGCGCGATGACCTGGGTGTAGTTGGGATAGAGCCGAGTCAGCGCCGCGATCGGCTGCTTCTCGGTGAACGACGCCGTGCCGTTGACGGCGTCCACCGCGGAGTCGGCGAGCGAGAAGGCGATCTGATGCGTCCCCGCGACGAGCTGCTGGATGTTCTGCACCGACGCCGAAGTCTCGGCCGCGGTGGCCTTCAGCTTGCCGCCCGTCTGCTGGCTGATCGCTTCCGCGAGGGCGCCACCGAGTGTGTAGTAAACCCCGGTGGTGTTCCCCGTCGCGATGCTCAAGCGGGCGTCGGCGGTGACTTCGCACGAGGTCGGCTCGGCGGCCGCAGCCCCGTTGTCGTCCCCTCGCTGACCACCACACCCGGCCACTAGCAACAAGATTGCGCCGACAACCGCGCCAAGTCCGTATCGTCTCACCCGTCCATCATGGAATGCGGCCGGCAGTTCAGCGGCGGTTTCGCGTCAGCTGGTTCAGGCGCCGTACACCGGGACCGGCGGCCGTGCCTTTGCGAGCAAATCCGTCACCACCGGGCCAAGCTCCACAGGATCCCAGCGGGCACCCTTGTCGATCTGCGGCCCGTGCGCCCAACCCTCGGCAACCCGGATCACACCGCCCTCGACTTCGAAGACCTTGCCGGTGACGTCCTTGGACTCGACGCTGCCGAGCCAAACCACCAGCGGGGAAATGTTTTCCGGCGCCATCGCGTCGAAACCGTCGTCGGGCTTGGCCATCATGTCCGCAAACACGGTTTCCGTCATTCTGGTGCGCGCCGACGGTGCGATCGCGTTGACGGTGACGCCGTAGCGGCCGAGTTCGGCGGCGGCGACCAGAGTTAGCGTGGCGATGCCGGCCTTAGCCGCGGAGTAGTTGCCCTGCCCGACGCTGCCCTGCAGCCCGGCGGCGGAGCTGGTGTTGATGATTCGGGCATCGACGGCCTTGCCTTCCTTGGCCAGCCCGCGCCAGTACGCGGCGGCGTGACGAAGCGGCGCGAAGTGGCCCTTGAGGTGCACGCGCACCACGGCGTCCCACTCCTCTTCGCTGGTGTTGGCCAGCATCCGGTCGCGGACGAAACCGGCGTTGTTCACCAGCACGTCCAGGCCGCCGAAGGTGTCGACGGCCGTCTGGATCAGGTTCTGCGCGCCGTTCCAGTCGGCGACGTCGTCACCGTTGACGACGGCCTCGCCGCCCGCGGCCTTGATCTGCTCGACGACCGCATGTGCAGGGCTCTCAGCGCCCTGGCCCGTGCCATCCAGCGCCACCCCGATGTCGTTGACCACCACGCGGGCGCCTTCTGCCGCGAACGCCAGCGCGTGCGCCGCGCCGATGCCGCGGCCCGCTCCCGTCACGATGACCACCCGGCCGTCGAGCAAACCCATGCTGTTGTCTCCCTTACTTGATTGCGTTCGTAGTGGCCAGGTAATGCGGTGGCTCCCCGCCGCCGTGTACCTCGAGCGATGCGCCGCTGATGTAGGACGCCGCATCGGATGCCAAAAATGCTGCGGCCCAACCGACATCGGCCGGTTTGGCGAGACGGCCGAGTGGCACATTTGCTGAGATCGCGGCGATCGACTCGGCGTCGCCGTAGAAGAGTTCCGACTGTTCGGTCTCGACCATGCCCACCACCACCGAGTTCATCCTGACTTTCGGTGCCCATTCGACCGCCAGGGTCGAGGTGAGGCTCTCGACACCCGCCTTCGCGGCGCCGTAGGCCGCGGTGCCTGGCGTCGGCCTGCGGCCGCTGACGCTCGCGATGTTCACGATCGACCCGCCCTGCGGCTGGTCCTGCATGTGCCGGTTAGCGTGGTGCGAAACCGCAAGCGGCCCAATCAGGTTGAGCTCGATGATCTTTCGGTTGAACTTCGCGCTCGCCTCCGCGGTGAGGACGTACGGTGAGCCACCGGCGTTGTTCACCACGACGTCGAGGCGGCCGTGGCGCGCGACGATGTCGTCGATCATCGCAGCGACGGCGTCGTCGTCCCGCACGTCGCACGAGTGGAACTCGTACGGCAGGTCCTCCACAGCACGACGAGCGCATGTCACCACCGTCGCGCCCTGTTGGGCGAACACTGAGCTGATTCCGGCGCCCACGCCACGGACTCCGCCCGTCACCAGGACGACCCTGTCCTTGAGTCCCAGGTTTATGTCTGGCGCGTCGGTCACTGTGCTAGCGTACCAAGCAAGTGCTTGCTTTCCTACCGTCACCAGGAAGTGCCATGACCATCACGTCCTCCACCCTCGAGCCGGGCATCGTCGCCGTCACCGTCGACTACCCGCCGGTCAACGCCATTCCGTCGCGCGGCTGGTTCGAGCTCGCCGACGCCATCACCAAGGCCGGCGAGGACCAGCAGACCCACGTCGTGATCCTTCGCGCGACCGGGCGCGGCTTCAACGCCGGCGTCGACATCAAGGAGATGCAGCGCACCGAGGGCTTCGGCGCGCTGATCGACGCCAACCGCGGCTGCTTCGCCGCATTCCGCGCGGTCTACGAATGCGCCGTGCCAGTGGTCGCGGCCGTCAACGGATTCTGCGTCGGCGGCGGCATCGGACTGGTCGGCAACGCCGACGTGATCGTCGCCTCCGACGACGCGACGTTCGGACTGCCCGAGGTGGAACGCGGCGCGCTTGGCGCCGCCACCCACCTGTCACGGCTCGTGCCGCAGCACATGATGCGCCGGCTGTTCTTCACCGCCGCCACCGTCGACGCGGCCACGCTGCACCACTTCGGGTCGGTGCACGAGGTGGTCCCGCGCGATGAGCTCGACGAGGCCGCGCTGCGGGTGGCGCGGGACATCGCCGCCAAGGACACCCGGGTGATCCGCGCGGCCAAGGAGGCGCTGAACTTGATCGACGTGCAGCGGGTCAACTCGAGTTACCGCATGGAACAAGGCTTTACGTTCGAGCTCAACCTCGCAGGGGTGGCCGACGAACACCGCGATGCGTTCGCGGGCACGTCGAAAGGGAAAGAATGACCGACAAGCGGACGACGTTGGACGCGGCGGTTTCCGAGCTGCGTGACGGCATGACGATCGGCATCGGCGGCTGGGGATCTCGGCGTAAGCCAATGGCTTTCGTGCGGGCCATCCTGCGGACCTCTGTGAAGGATCTGACGGTCGTCAGCTACGGCGGGCCGGACGTCGGCCTGCTGTGCTCGGCGGGCAAGGTGCGGCGGGTGTACTACGGCTTCGTGTCGCTGGATTCGCCGCCGTTCTACGACCCGTGGTTCGCCAAGGCGCGCACATCGGGTGCGATCGAGGCGCGCGAGATGGACGAGGGGATGCTGCGCTGCGGGTTGCAGGCAGCGGCACAGCGGTTGCCGTTCCTGCCGATCCGCGCCGGGCTGGGCAGCTCGGTGCTCGACTTCTGGGAAGGCGAGTTGAAGACGGTGACGTCGCCGTATCCCGTCGACGGTGGCTTCGAGACGCTGGTCGCCATGCCGGCGCTGCGGCTCGACGCGGCGTTCGTGCACCTGAATCTCGGTGACGCGTCAGGGTAATGCGGCCTACACCGGCATCGACCCGTACTTCGACGACCTCTACCTGATGGCCGCCGAGCGGCGTTACCTGTCGGTGGAGCAGGTGGTGCCCACCGACGAACTCGTCAAGGCGGTGCCGCCGCAGGCGATGCTGGTGAACCGGATGATGGTGGACAGCGTGGTGGAGGCACCGGGCGGTGCCCACTTCACCACCGCCGCACCGGATTACGGCCGCGACGAGAAGTTCCAGCGGCACTATGCCGAGGCCGCCGCGTCCGACGAGACATGGCAGCAGTTCGTGGCGACGTATCTGTCGGGCAGCGAGGCCGACTATCAGGCCGCGGTGCGCCAATTCCAGGAGGCGTCGAAGTGATTTCCGTGAGCCGAGCCGAGGTGTGCGCCGTCGCGTGCGCTGAATTGTTCCGCGATGCAGGAGAAATCATGGTCAGCCCGATGGCGACCATGGTGTCGATCGGCGCCCGGCTGGCGCGGTTGACGTTCTCCCCCGACATCCTGCTCACCGACGGAGAGGCCCAACTGCTTGCCGATACCCCGGCCATCGGCGCCGCGGGCGCGGTCGAGGGCTGGATGCCGTTCGGCCGGGTCTTCGAGACGCTGGCCTGGGGCCGTCGCCATGTGGTCATGGGCGCCAACCAGATTGACCGTTACGGCAACCAGAACCTGTCGGCGTTCGGGCCGCTGCAGCACCCGAAGCGCCAGATGTTCGGTGTGCGCGGCGCACCGGGCAACACCATCAACCACACCACCAGCTACTGGGTCGGCAACCACTCCAAGCGGGTGTTCTGCAACGAGGTCGACGTGGTGTCGGGCATCGGCTGGGACAAGGTCGACGCCTCCAACCCCGCCTTCCGCTTCGTCAACGTGCACCGCGTGGTGTCCAACCTCGGGGTGTTCGACTTCAACGGGCCGGACCATCAGATGCGCGCGGTGTCGCTGCATCCTGGCATCACGCCCGAAGAGGTGCAGGAAAACACGTCGTTCGAGGTGCACGACCTGGACAAGGCCGAGCACACGCGGCTGCCCACCGAGGGCGAGCAGAAGCTGATCCGTGAAGTGATCGACCCGAAGTCACTGCGGGACAAGGAAGTACGGGTGTAACCGATGGCCAAGTTGCGCACGCCGCTGACCGAGCTGGTCGGGATCGAGCATCCGGTTGTGCAGACCGGGATGGGCTGGGTGGCGGGTGCTCGGCTGGTGTCGGCGACCGCCAACGCCGGCGGGCTTGGCATCCTGGCGTCGGCGACCATGACGCTCGATGAGTTGCAGGCCGCGGTCACCAAGGTCAAGGCCACGACGGACAAGCCGTTCGGCATCAACATCCGCGCCGACGCGGGTGATGCTGTGGACCGGGTCGACCTGCTGATCCGCGAGGGCGTGAAGGTGGCGTCGTTCGCGCTGGCGCCCAAGCCGGACTTGATCGCGCGGCTGAAAGAGGCTGGCGTGGTGGTGATTCCGTCGGTCGGCGCGGCCAAGCACGCGAAGAAGGTGGCCGGCTGGGGCGCCGATGCCGTCATCGTGCAGGGCGGCGAGGGCGGCGGGCACACCGGTCCGGTGGCGACCACGCTGCTGCTGCCGTCGGTGCTCGACGCGGTCGATATCCCGGTCGTGGCCGCGGGCGGGTTCTTCGACGGACGCGGCCTGGCGGCGGCGCTGTCCTACGGCGCCGCGGGCGTGGCCATGGGCACGCGCTTCCTGCTGACCTCCGACTCCACCGTGCCCGACGCGGTCAAGCGGCGATACCTCGAGGCGGGGTTGGACGGCACCGTGGTGTCCACCCGCGTCGACGGCATGCCGCACCGCGTGCTGCGCACCGGGCTGGTCGAAAAGCTGGAGAGCGGATCGCGCCTGCGCGGTTTCGCCGCGGCGGTGCGCAACGCGCAGAGGTTCAAGAAGATGTCGAAGATGACGTGGCGGTCGATGATCCACGACGGCCTCGAGATGCGGCACGGCAAGGAACTGACCTGGTCGCAGGTGGTGATGGCCGCCAACACGCCGATGCTGTTGAAGGCCGGCCTGGTGGAGGGCAACACCGATGCGGGCGTGCTGGCGTCGGGTCAGGTCGCGGGCATCCTTGACGATCTGCCGTCGTGCGCCGAGTTGGTCGAGTCGATCGTGAATGACGCGGTCAAACACCTGCAGGCAGCGGCCGCGCTCGTCGAAATAGCGTCGATATGAAGTTGTGAGCTTCATTCTGCTGAGACTGAAGCTATACTCTTCATATGGCCGGAGTGAAGGATAATGCTTCATCTCCTCTGCGGGCGACGCTGATCGGCGACGTCGTCGGCTCCCGCCTGATTGCCGACCGAACCGCACAGCACCGGGCCCTCAACAGCGCACTGGCCGCCATCGCCGCCGACGCCATTGACCCGCCGGCCTTCACGGTCGGGGACGAGTTCCAGGGCAGCTATCCGACGGTCGGCGCGGCGATCGACGCAGCGCTGTCGCTGCGATTGGCCGTCGCGCCGGATATCGACGTCCGGTTCGGCATCGGCTGGGGTGCGGTGATGATGCTCGACGCGAGCGCAGGGATCCAGGACGGGCCCGGATGGTGGGCGGCGCGGGAGGCTATCGAGTGGACCGCGAAGGCGCAACGACAACCCGGCCTGGCGCTGGTGCGGACGTCGTTCCGGGGCGAGCGCCACGACGTCGACGCGATCAACGCCGCCCTGATGTGTCGGGACCATCTGCTTGGATCTGTCGATGACCGATCACTACGAATTCTGAAGGGCCTGTTGAGCAACCGCACGAAGAAGGACATCGCGGTCGCCGAGGGCATCAGCGCCTCGGCCGTATCGCAGCGCGCCGGTCGCGACGGCCTGGACTTGATTGTGCAGGCGTCGCAATACCTGCGGAGCATCCAGTGAGCGGGCTGGCGGTGATGCTGATCGCGATGGGCATCGCCGACGTGTGCCGCCGGCTGACCGACCGCCTGTGGGTGCCCGCGGTCGTCGCGCCGGTCGCGGTCGTGGGCTGCGCGGCGCTGGCCGGGCTGTGGCACCTCGGCGACATCGCGCTGCTGCTGATCGCCGCGGTCGCGAGCGTCGGCTGGGTGATCTCAGGCGCGCGCGCCGAGCGGTCCGGCGAGCGCGAGTTGACACCACTGGTGATATTCGGTGTCGCGGTCGGGCTGCTAATTCTGTTGTCGGGCTGGGGTTCCGACGTTGGGGGTGTGGTCGCGCGCTGGCCGTCGTGGGTCGGGATCGCCGTGGATCCGGACCGGCTGCTCATGGTCGTCGGCGTCGTGCTGCTGCAACTCGTGACCGGAAATCAGTTGGTGCGCTTGGTGCTTGGCTCTGTCGGCGCGGTCAAACCGGCGGGCGAACCACAGGCGTCGGACCGGCTGAAGGGCGGCCGGCTGCTGGGCCCGATGGAACGGCTGCTGATCGTCGGCCTGGGTCTGGCCGGTCAACTCGCGTGCGCGACGGCCGTCGTCGCCGCCAAGAGCATCATCCGGTTCCCGGAGATCAACGCGCAGAAGGCCCGCGAGAACGGCGGCATCGGCATCGACGAGGTGACCGAGTACTTCCTGGTCGGCAGCTTCGCCAGCTGGATCGTGGCGCTCGGCGGTCTTGCGCTGGCCCACTAGCGGCCCCCGGCGGGTCGTGCCTCGATCGTCCAATCTCCGATAACTGGCTGACACAGCGAGCACCATCAGTTATGGGTGATCCAACGAGCGAGACGAGATGTGACATGCCAATCGACGAAACCAAGTTGAACGACTTCCTCGGCAAGGCGGTGGGTGACCTCGGCGCCGCGATAAGCGCGACGCTGATGCTGGTTGGTGATCGGCTCGGCCTGTACCGCGAACTGGCCAACGGCGCGCTCACTCCTGGCGAGCTGGCTCGGCGCACCGGTACCAACGAGCGCTATGTCCGCGAATGGCTCGGAAATCAGGGCGCCGGCGGATACGTGCAGTTCGACCCCTCGTCCGGCGAGTGGTCGCTGAGCGACGAGCAGGCGCTGTGCCTGACCGACCCGAATGGTCCCGTCGACCTGCCGGGTGCGTACAACATCGTCGAGGCCACGTTTCACGCGCTCGGACACACGCTGAAGAACTTCAAGTCCGGAGACGGCATGGAATGGGGCGAACACCATCCCTGCCTTTTCGAAGGCACCGAGCGATTCTTCCGCGCCGGCTACAACACCCACCTGATCGGCTCGTGGCTGCCCGCGCTGGACGGCGTCGTCGACAAACTGCAGAGCGGCGCGAAGGTCGCCGACGTGGGATGCGGGCACGGCGCCAGCACCATCCTGATGGCGACCAGCTACCCGGATTCGGAATTCGTCGGCTACGACTATCACGCCGAGTCGATCGACGTCGCGCGCGAGAAGGCTAAGGCAGCAGGCGCTTCCAACGCACGATTCGAGGTCGCGGATGCCGTCGGCTACCAGGACAAGGGGTTTGACCTCATCGCATTCTTCGACTGCCTTCACGACATGGGCGACCCGGTCAGCGTGTCGAAGCACGCGCGGCAGGCGATCAACGACGACGGCACCGCGATGATCGTGGAACCGTTCGCGAACGACCAGGTGCAAGACAACCTGAACCCGGTGGGCCGGGTGATGTACGGCGCATCCACCCAGATTTGCGTGCCCGTGTCGCTTGCGCGCAATGGACCTGCGCTCGGCGCGCAAGCGGGTGAGGCGCGACTCCGCGAGGTTGTGGTCGACGGCGGCGGATTCTCACGTTTCCGGCGGGCCACCGAGACACCGTTCAACCTGATCCTCGAGGCCCGTCCGTAGCGCGGGCAGCTGTAGGGGAGCTGCGCTCCGCCGTGGAGGATGAAATTGCGTCGAGATCAATTTTCGAGTGCGATGCAAAAGGCCCTTTTCGGCGGCGTAGTCGGGGTGCTTTTGCGTTCCGCAGCTGCGCGGAGCCCCCGCGCGAGGAGATCTACAGGCGCTCGATGATGGTGACGTTGGCTGTGCCGCCGCCCTCGCACATCGTCTGCAGGCCGTAGCGTCCGCCGATGCGCTCCAACTCGTTGAGCATGGTGGCGAACAGCTTGGCGCCGGACGCGCCGAGCGGATGGCCGAGAGCGATGGCGCCGCCGTTCGGGTTGACCTTCTCCGGGTCGGCCTTGATCTCCTTGAGCCACGCCAACACCACCGGCGCGAACGCCTCGTTGATCTCGACGGTGTCGATGTCGTCGATCGACAGCCCGGTCTTCTCCAGCGCGTAGCGCGTCGCCGGGATCGGGCCGGTCAGCATGAACACCGGGTCGGCGCCGCGGGCGCTGATGTGGTGGATGCGCGCCCGCGGGGTCAGCTTGTGCTCCTTGACCGCCTGCTCGGAGGCCAGCAGCACCGCGCTGGCGCCGTCCGAAATCTGGCTCGCCATAGCGGCAGTCAGCTTCCCGCCGGGGCGCAGCGGCTGCAGCGACGCCATCTTCTCCAACGTCGTCTCCCGCGGACCCTCGTCGATGCCGAAGTCTCCAACCGGGATGATTTCGTTGTCGAAGTGTCCGCCGCGGATGGCCGCGAACGCCCGCTCGTGGCTGGTGAGCGCGAACTGCTCCATCTCCTCACGAGAGATGTTCCACCGCTCGGCGATCAGCTCGGCGCCATGGAACTGCGAGATCTCCTGGTCGCCATACCGATGCCGCCAGTTCTCCGACTCCGCCGTGGGCGTGGTGAACCCGAACTGCTCGCCGACCACCATCGCGGAGGCGATCGGGATCTGGCTCATGTTCTGCATGCCGCCGGCCAGAATGATGTCCGCGGTGCCGGACATGATCGCCTGCGCGCCAAAGGAAATCGCTTGCTGGCTGGAGCCGCACTGACGGTCGACGGTCACGCCGGGCACCTCTTCGGGGTAGCCCGCGGCCAGCCATGCCTGGCGGCCGATATTGCCCGCCTGCCCGCCGATGGCGTCGACGCAGCCGACAATGACGTCATCGACCGCAACCGGATCCACGTCTATGCGGCCGAACAAGCCGCGAAATGCTTCCACCCCCAGGTCGATCGGATGCACGCCGGCCAGGGAGCCGTTCTTCTTACCGACGGGGGTGCGCACTGCGTCGATGATGTACGCCTCGGGCATTATGCGTCTCCTTTAACTGAGCTGGCGGTGATCCCGCCGAGGACTATGGCGAGGTACTGGCGGCCGACCTGTTCAGCCGTCAGCGGTCCGCCCGGCTGATACCAGCGGACTGAAACCCAGGTGGTGTCGCGGATGAACCGATAGACCAGGTCGACATCGAGATCCGGCCGGAGGTAGCCCTCCTCGATCCCCTGGTTGAGCACATCCATCCACATCTTGCGTTGCTCTTTGTTGCGCTCATCTACATAGGAGAAACGCGCCTGATCCGACAGCCGCTTGGCCTCGTCCTGGTAGATGACGACCTGCGCGTGCCGGTCCTCGATCGCCTCGAACGACGCCATGAACAGGCCCTTGAGCCGCTCCAGCGGGTTGGGTTCGGTGTCAATGATCTCCTGGTATCGGGCGAACAGCCAGTCCAGGAAGCCACGAAGCACCTCGTCGACCATCTCCTCTTTGGACTTGAAATGGTGATACAGGCTGCCCGAAAGGATGCCCGCGGAATCGGCGATATCGCGCACCGTGGTCGCCCGCAGCCCGCGCTCGGCAAACATCGTTGCGGCGAGCTCGAGAAGCTCGTCGCGTCTGCTTAGCGGGCTGGGACTGGTCATGGATGCTGGCTCGACACCGAAATCACTTCTCCAGTCAAATAACTGGAGTAATCACTTGCCAGGAACGCGATGGTGGCGGCCACCTCCCACGGCTCGGCTGCCCGACCGAACGCTTCGCCCTCGGAGAGCCGGTCCAATAGCTCCGAGCTGCTCGTCTTCTCCAAGAACTTGTGCCGCGCGATGCTCGGTGACACCGCATTGATCCGCACGCCATAGTCGACGGCTTCGATTGCGCTGC
The DNA here is from genome assembly GCA_963765155.1 of uncultured Actinomycetota bacterium. Classification (GTDB taxonomy): domain Bacteria; phylum Actinomycetota; class Actinomycetes; order Mycobacteriales; family Mycobacteriaceae; genus Mycobacterium. The sequence continues at coordinate 34,864 of CAVXVJ010000020.1, read as the reverse complement.
AACGGGTCAGCGCCATCACACCCGCCTTGGCCGCCGCATAATGCGACTGCGAGTGCTGCGCACGCCAGCCCAGCACGCTGGCGTTGTTGACGATGACGCCGCCGTGGTCGGCTTCGCGAAAATACCGCAGCGCCGCGCGGGTCGAGCGCATCACCGACGTCAACGTCACGTTGAAGACGCGGTCCCACTCCTCGTCGGTCATGTCGACGACAGGTGTCTGCCCGCCCAACCCGGCATTGTTCACCAGAACATCGAGTCGGCCCATCCGCGCAGTGGTCGAGGCGATCAACGCGTCGACTTGCGCGGTGGACGTCACGTCGCACACCACGCCCTCGACCCGGCCAAGGCCGAGTTCCGTGAGCTGGTCGCGGGTCTCGCCCAGCCGCCGCTCGTGGTGATCGGAGACGACGACGTCGGCGCCCTCGAGCAGCGCCCGCCGTGCGACCGCCGACCCGATGCCCGTACCGGCTGCGGCGGTCACGACGACGACCTTACCGTTGAGAAGGCCGTGTCCCTCAATCTCTTTCGGTGCTTCCGCCAGGCTCATGCGCCTTTGACCTCGCGAGGTAGGCCGAGCACCCGCTCGGCGATGATGTTGCGCTGGATCTCGTTGGACCCGCCGTAGATGGTGTCCGCGCGCGAGAACAGGTACAGCCGCTGCCACTCGTCGAAGTCGCCGTCGGTCAGCGTCAACCCCTCCTTGCCGAGCACGTCCATCGCGATCTCGCCCAAGTCACGATGCCAGTTGGCCCACAACAGCTTTGACACACTGTCTTGGCCGGGCTGTTCGACGTCCATCGTCGCCAATGCGTAGGACCGCATGGCGCGCAGGCCGGCCCAGGATCTGGTCAGCCGCTCGCGGATCAGCGGGTCGTCGGCGGCGCCGGTGCGTTTAGCCAACTCCGCAACGCCGGAAAGCTCACGGGCATACTCGATCTGCTGACCAAGCGTCGAGACGCCACGCTCAAACGTCAGCGTTCCCATCGCGACTCGCCAGCCGTCGCCAGGCTCCCCGACCACCAGATCGGCATCGGTTCGGGCGTCGTCGAAAAACACCTCGTTGAATTCCGAGTCGCCGGTCAGTTGCACGATCGGACGGATCTCGACTCCCGGCTGGTCCAGTGGCACCAGCAGGTAAGACAATCCGGCGTGCCGCTTGGACCCTTTCTCGGTGCGCGCGATCACAAAGCACCATTGCGCCCAGTGCGCCAGCGACGTCCACACCTTCTGCCCGTTGATCACCCACTGGTCGCCGTCGAGTTCGGCGGTCGTCGACACGTTGGCCAAGTCACTGCCCGCGCCGGGCTCCGAATAGCCCTGGCACCACAACTCGGTGACGTCGAGAATTCGCGGCAGGAATCGCTGCTGCTGCTCGGGCGTGCCAAAGGCGATCAGCGTCGGGCCGAGCAGTTCCTCACCGAAATGGTTGACCTTCGCGGGCGCGTTCGCGATCGCATATTCCTCGTAGAACGCCACCCGGTGCGCGACCGTCAAGCCGCGGCCACCGTGCTCCTCCGGCCAGCCCAGACACGTCAGCCCGGCCTTGGCCAGGTGCTGGTTCCACGCCCGCCGCTCTTCGAACGCCTCATGTTCGCGACCCGGCCCGCCGAGGCCCTTGAGCGCGGCGAATTCGCCGACGAGGTTGTCGGCGAGCCACTGACGGACCTCGGCCCGGAACTCCTGGACCCCTATCACCCTTGTAGGCTAACCTACCAAGCACTTGCTTTGTTAGAGGAGCGTCCATGACTGGCCATCCGAGGACCATTCCTGCGGTTCTCGACCGGATTGCCGACCAATTTTCGGACCATAACGCGCTGGTCACCGATGATCGGCGGTTCACGTTCGGCGAGTTGCGGGCCGAGGTTCGACGGGCCGCCGCGGCGATGATCGAGCTGGGCGTGCAGGCCGGGGACCGGGTCGCGATCTGGTCGCCGAACACCTGGCACTGGGTGGTGGCATGCCTGGCCACCCATTACGCGGGCGGCGTGCTGGTGCCGCTGAACACCCGCTACACCGCCAGCGAGGCCACCGACGTCCTGGCGCGCACCGGCGCGCCGCTGCTGGTCGCCGCGGGTGAGTTCCTCGGCGCCGACAAGACCCGCGACCTGGACCGCGACGCGCTGCCTGCGCTGCGACACATCATCCGGGTCCCGATCGACAAGGACGACGGGACTTGGGACGACTTCGTCGCGAAGGGCACCAACCTGGATGCCGTCGACGCGCGCGCCGCCGCGGTCAAACCCGACGACGTCTCCGACATCCTCTTCACGTCCGGGACCACCGGCCGCAGCAAGGGCGCGCTGTGCGCGCACCGGCAGTCGTTGGACGCGTCGGCGGCGTGGGCGGAGTGCGGGCAGGTCACCAGCGACGACCGCTACTTGTGCATCAACCCGTTCTTCCACAACTTCGGCTACAAGGCCGGCATCCTGGCCTGCCTGCAGACCGGGGCGACGCTGATCCCGCAGCTGACCTTCGATCCCGAGAAGGCCATGCAGGCCGTGCAGGACCACCGCATCACCGTGCTGCCGGGGCCGCCGACGATCTACCAGACGCTGCTCGACCATCCCAAGCGCGGCGACTATGACCTGTCCTCGCTGCGGTTCGCGGTCACCGGGGCGGCCGTCATCCCCGTCGTGCTGATCGAACGGATGCAGAGCGAGCTCGACATCGACATCGTGCTGACCGCCTACGGCCTGACCGAGGCCAGTGGATTCGGAACCATGTGCCGCGCCGACGACGACGCCGTCACCGTCGCCACCACCTGCGGTCGTCCGATCGCGGACTTCGAGCTGCGCATCGGTGAACACGATGAGGTGCTGCTGCGCGGTCCGAACGTCATGCTCGGCTACCTCGACGACCCCGAAGCCACCGCCGCCGCAATCGATTCCGACGGGTGGCTGCACACCGGCGACGTCGGCACGGTCGACGACAACGGCAACCTGAAGATCACCGACCGGCTCAAGGACATGTACATCTGTGGCGGATTCAACGTCTACCCCGCCGAGGTCGAGCAGGTGCTGGCCCGGCTCGACGGCGTCGCCGAGTCCGCCGTCATCGGTGTACCCGACGAGCGCTTGGGCGAGGTCGGCAAGGCGTTCGTCGTGGCCAAACCCGGCGCGATGCTGGACGAAGAGACCGTAATCGCTTATACGCGTGAGCATTTGGCGAACTTCAAGGCACCGCGGTCAGTGGAGTTCCTTGATGTGCTGCCACGCAACCCGGGCGGCAAAGTGGTCAAGCCGCAACTTCGCGAGAGGGCCTGATGGACCTGAACTTTGACGACGCCACCCTCGAGTTCCAGGCGGAGGTGCGCGAGTTCCTGGCGGCGAACCGGGCGTCGTTCCCGACGAAGTCCTACGACACCGCCGAAGGTTTCGAGCAGCATCGGCGTTGGGACAAGGTGCTTTACGACGCCGGCCTGTCGGTGATCACCTGGCCCGAGAAGTACGGCGGCCGTGACGCCAGCCTGCTGCAATGGGTGGTGTTCGAGGAGGAGTACTTCCGCGCCGGCGCGCCCGGGCGGGCGAGTGCCAACGGCACGTCCATGCTGGCGCCGACACTGTTCGCGCACGGCACCGAGGAACAGCTTGACCGGGTGCTGCCGAAGATGGCCAGCGGCGAGGAGATCTGGGCGCAGGCGTGGTCAGAGCCGGAGTCCGGCAGCGACCTCGCGTCGCTGCGGTCGAACGCGACGAAGACGGACGGCGGCTGGATGCTGAACGGCCAGAAGATCTGGAGCTCGCGAGCTCCGTTCGGCGAGAGGGCGTTTGGCCTGTTTCGCTCGGACCCCGAAGCCGAGCGCCACCGCGGGTTGACGTACTTCATGTTCGACCTGAAGGCCTCTGGTGTCACGGTCCGGCCGATTGCGCAGTTGGGCGGGGACACCGGCTTCGGCGAGATCTTCCTCGATGACGTGTTCGTCCCCGACGATGACGTCATCGGCGGCGTGCACGACGGCTGGCGCGCGGCAATGAGCACGTCGAGCAACGAGCGGGGCATGTCGCTGCGGAGTCCAGCGCGCTTCCTCGCGCCGGCCGAACGGCTGGTGGCGCAGTGGAAAGCCAATCCGGACGAGGCATTCACCGATCGGGTGGCTGACGCATGGATCAAGGCCCAGGCCTATCGGCTGCACACCTTCGGGACCGTGACGCGAGTGGCCAATGGCGGCGAGCTTGGTGCGGAGTCGTCGGTGACCAAGGTCTTCTGGTCGGACCTCGACGTGGCGCTGCATCAGACAGCCCTGGATCTGCAGGGGTCCGACGCTGAGCTCGCCGACCAGTGGACCGATGGACTGCTGTTTGCACTCGGTGGCCCGATCTATGCCGGTACCAATGAGATTCAGCGCAACATCATCGCCGAGCGCCTGCTGGGGCTGCCGCGGGAGAAGACCAAATGAAGTTTGTTCTGGACGAACAGCAGCGCGACTTTGCGGCCAGCATCGATGCCGCGCTGGGTGCTGCCGACCTGCCCGCCGCTGTCCGAGCCTGGGCGGAGGGCGACACCGCCCCTGGCCGCAAGGTCTGGGCCCAGCTGGCGGATCTCGGCGTCACCGCGTTGATGGTTCCCGAGAGGTTCGACGGCATCGAGGCGCATCCTGTCGACTTGGTGGTGGCCGCCGAGCGGCTGGGCCGGTGGTGCGTGCCGGGACCGGTCACCGAATCCATTGCGGTCGCGCCGATTCTGCTCGCCAGCCAGGACGGGGCCGACCGCAGTGCAGCGCTGGCCGCCGGTGAGCTGATCGCGACCGTCGCCCTGCTCCCGCAGGTACCACGAGCGGTGGATGCCGACTCGGCGGGCCTGATCCTGGTCGCCGCCGATGGTTCTGTATGTGATGGCGCGGCGGGTGAGCGACACGAGTCCGTCGACCCGAGCCGAAAGTTGTTCGACGTCAGCGCCTCTGGCGAACCCGATCGCTGCAGATGTCGCGCGCGCCTATGAGTTCGGCGTGCTGGCCACCGCCGCGCAGCTGGTCGGTGCAGGCCAGGCGATGCTGGACATGTCGGTCGAATACGCCAAGCAGCGCAGCCAATTCGGTCGGGTGATCGGCACATACCAGGCGATCAAGCACAAGCTCGCCGACGTGCACATCGCTGTTGAGCTGGCGCGCCCGCTGGTGCACGGGGCCGCACTATCGCTGGCCGATCCCTCTCCCGACACGGCACGTGATGTCAGCGCCGCCTTAGTCGCGGCTTCCGATGCCGCGCTGTTGTCGGCGCGCTCGGCACTGCAAACGCATGGCGCCATCGGCTTCACCCAAGAACACGACCTGTCGTTGTGGCTGCTGCGGGTGCAGGCGCTGCGCTCGGCGTGGGGCGATCCGACCGCGCATCGTCGCCGGGTGTTGGAGGCTTTGTGACAGAAGAACGGGAACTGCTGCGGGACACCGTCGCGGCGCTGGTCGACAAGCACGCGTCGCCGGCCGCCGTGCGCGAAGCGATGTCGTCCGAGCGCGGTTACGACGAGGCGCTGTGGAAGCTGCTGTGCGAACAGGTCGGCACCGCAGCGCTGGTGGTGCCGGAGGAGTTGGGCGGCGCCGGGGGCGAGCTCGCCGACGCGGCCGTGGTGCTCGAGGAGTTGGGCAAGGCGCTGGTGCCGACGCCGCTGCTGGGCACCACGCTCGCGGAGCTGGCATTGCTGGCGTCGGACGAGCCGGACGGCGAGGCGCTCGAAAGCCTGGCGGAGGGCACGAAGATCGGCGCGTTGGTGTTCGATGCCGACTATGTGGTCAACGGCGGCATCGCCGATGTCGTGATAGCCGCCGACGGCAAGACGCTCACGCGGTGGACGAACTTCACCGCGCAGCCAGTCGACACCATGGACCTGACGCGCAAGCTGGCACGGGTGGAGCCCCAGGAGACCACGACCATCGGGGCCGATCCCGGGCTCGCCGACACCGCGGCGATCCTGTTGGCCGCCGAGCAGATCGGCTCGGCCGCGAAATGCCTGGACCTGACAGTCGAATACACCAAGGACCGCGTCCAGTTCGGCCGGCCGATCGGCAGCTTCCAGGCGCTCAAACACCGGATGGCGGACCTCTACGTCGCGGTGCAGTCGGCGCGGGCGGTGGTGAACGACGCGATAGCCGATCCGTCGCCGACGTCGGCCGCGCTGGCCCGGGTAGCTGCGAGCGAAGCGTTCTCCAAGGTGGCGGGGGAGGCCGTGCAGATGCACGGCGGCATCGCCATCACCTGGGAGCACGACATCCAGCTGTACTTCAAGCGTGCGCACGCCAGCGCGCAGTTGCTCGGCCCGCCGAGGGAGCATCTGCGCCGGCTGGAATCAGAAGTGCTCTAGCCTGGCTCAGATGAGCGTCGCACTGCGCGCCGGCATTCCGCCGTTCTATGTGATGGACGTGTGGCTGGCCGCTGCGGAGCGCCAGCGCAGTCACGGCGATCTGGTGAACCTGTCGGCCGGCCAGCCGAGCGCGGGGGCGCCGGCGCCGGTGCGCGAGGCCGCGAAAGCAGCCCTGGACAGCGGCCCGTTGGGCTACAGCGTGGCGCTCGGTATCCCCGAGTTGCGCGCTGCGATCGCCGGCTCGTACGCGGACCGCCACGGCATCGCCGTCGACCCCAACGAGGTCGTACTCACCACCGGCTCCAGCGGCGGCTTCCTGCTCGCGTTCCTGGCCTGCTTCGACGTCGGAGACCGCGTCGCCATCGCCAGCCCCGGATATCCGTGCTACCGCAACATCCTGTCGGCACTGGGCTGCGAAGTGGTCGAGATGCCGTGCGGCCCCGACACCCGGTTCCAGCCGACGGCGCAGATGCTGGCGGCGCTTGACCCGCCGATCCAAGGTGTCGTGGTGGCCAGCCCGGCCAACCCCACCGGCACGGTCATCCCGCCGGAGGAGCTGGCCGCGATCGCGTCGTGGTGCGAGAACTCCGGCGTGCGACTGATTAGCGACGAGGTGTACCACGGGCTTGTCTACGAGGGCTCCCCCGCGACCAGCTGCGCATGGCAGACCTCACGAGATGCCGTGGTGGTCAACAGCTTTTCGAAGTACTTCGCGATGACGGGGTGGCGACTGGGCTGGCTGCTCGTGCCCGGCGAGTTGCTGCGCGCGGTGGACTGCCTGACCGGAAATTTCACCATCTGCCCGCCGGTTCTCCCGCAATACGCGGCGGTGGCGGCGTTCACCCCCGAGTCGATCGCCGAGGCGGAGGGGCATCTGCACCACTACGCCGCCAATCGAGAGCTCCTGGTGGATGGGCTGCGCGGCATCGGCCTGGACCGGCTCGCACCGCCCGACGGTGCCTTCTACGTGTACGCCGATGTTTCCGACCACACCACGGATTCGCTGTCGTTCTGCTCAAAGCTCTTGGACGACACCGGGGTTGCGATTGCACCGGGCATCGACTTCGACACCGTGCGCGGCGGTTCATTCGTGCGGTTATCGTTCGCGGGCCCGACGAGCGACATCGAAGAAGCCCTGCGCCGCATTGGATCTTGGCTCGGCTAACGCCTTTTCGCGAACGCTCAGTCGGCGATACGCGTTGGTGGGTCGGCGAAGGCGAGATCCGCGAACTGGCGGCCAGGACCCATCACGTCGCAGTGCTTCACGGGTACTAGGTGGGTGCTGAGGCCGCTGGGAACCCAGCTGGCAACTCCAACGCAACGTTGCCAAGTGCCGTCAGGCTGGACGGGTCCATCGCACTTGCTGATGAAATGTCCTCCGTACTGGCAGCCGGCGCCGGCCGGCGGCGCCGAGGTGACTAGCCCTGTGGCCATCAGCAGGGCAGCCAATGCTCCGACGATGCAGCGCTTCATCGTTGTCTCCCGTCACAACGCCGCTGGGGAGTGCCGAAGGCTTGGGTGGCAAGACCCGTCGACTGCCCTGGCGGCAATCATCGACGCTACCGCGTATCTACCTTGTTTTGCGGCCTTTGAGATAACTAGATGCGCTGGCTAAGGAGTCTGTTTCGCGTACCAGTCGAGCAGCGCGGGATCGTCAACGGCAGACCGCTCCACCACTTTCGCGGGGTCGCCGCCCTGCAACAGCTTCTTGATCGGCACCTCGAGTTTCTTGCCGGTGCGGGTGTGCGGCACACCGGGCGCGACGCGGATCTCGTCGGGCACGTGCCGCGGCGACACCTCCGAACGGATCGTCTCCTTGATCCGGCTCGTCAGGTCATCCGTCAGTTGGGCGCCGTCGGCGAGCACCACGAACAGCGGCATCCAGTACCCGCCGTCGGGCTGTTCGGCGCCGATCACCAACGCCTCCGCGATCTCCGGTAGCCGCTCCACCGCCTGGTAGATGTCCGCGCTGCCCATCCGGATGCCGTGGCGGTTCAGCGTCGAATCCGACCGTCCGTGCACCACGATGCTGTCGTGGTCGGTGATGGTGATCCAGTCGCCGTGCCGCCACACTCCCGGGAACATCTCGAAATAGGCTGCGCGGTAACGAGATCCATCCGCGTCGTTCCAGAATGCAATCGGCATCGACGGCATCGGCTTGGTGATGACCAGCTCCCCGACCTCGCCGCGCACCGGCTTACCCGACTCGTCCCACGCATCGACCGCGACCCCGAGGTACGGCGCCGACAATTCGCCCGGCCACACCGGCACAGTGCGGACACCGCCGATGAACGCCGACACCACGTCGGTGCCGCCGCTGATCGATGACACCTGCACGTGTTCTCCGACGTTGTCCCGCAGCCACAACGATGACGACGGCGGCAGTGACGACCCGGTGATGCCGACCGTCTTCAGCGCCGATAGGTCATGGTCCTTGCGCGGCACTGCACCCGCCTTGATGCATCCGAGGACATAGCCGGGGCTGGTTCCCAACACCGTCGCGCCGACGCGGGCGGCGATGTCCCACAACGCATCAGGCCGCGGTGCGGCGGGACTGCCCTCGTAGCAGACGATGGTCGCGCCCACCAGCAGACCGGCGACCTGGAAGTTCCACATCATCCAGCTCGGGCTGGTGTACCAGAAGAACGTATCGTTCGGGCCGATATCTGATTGCAGTGCAACCGCTTTCAGATGTTCGAGGACGACGCCGCCGTGGCCGTGCATGATGCCCTTGGGCAACCCCGTGGTACCCGACGAGTAGAGGATCCACAGCGGATGGCCGAAGTCCACCGGCACGATGTCGAGGTCACCGCCGTCGTCGCGGACGAGCTCGGAGGCCATCACCGTGGCTCTCAGTGACGGCAACCCGTCGCGCAGGGCGGCGATCTCGTCACGCTTGTCGTGCCACTTCCCGCCGAACCGATAGCCGTCCGCGCTCACCAACACGACGGGCTCGAGCTGGCCGAGCCGGTCCAGCGCGGCCTTGGCGGAGTAGTCCTGCCCGCAGGCGCTCCAGATCGCGCCGATGCTCGCGGTCGCCAGGAAGGCGATGACGGCCTCGGGGATGTTCGGCAGGTATCCGACCACGCGATCGCCTGCCGTGACACCCAGAGATTGCAGTCTGCGCGCGAAAGCGGCTGTCCGGCCTAGTAGTTCGGCCCACGACACCTCGACGTCCGCGCCGTCCTCGCTGACGTGGAGGATCGCCGGGCGGTCCGTGCGCGCGTTGCGCACGATCTGGTCGACGTAGTTCAGGCGGGTACCCGGTAAACCACTGGGCGCCGGGCATCTGCGGGTTCTCGAGCACGACGTTCGGTGCGTCACCGAGTTCGAAGTACTCCCATAGCGCCGCCCAGAACGCCGCCGGATCGTCAACCGACCACTGCCACAGAGCCTTGTAGTCCGACCCCGACTTGCCGACAAATCGCGCGAAGTCCGTCACCCGCGCGTCGGCGACGTCCTGCTCCGTCGGGACCCACTGGGGTTCGGTCATCGCGCGGTCCAGCCGCCGTCCATGGTGTACGACGCTCCCGTCACCATTCCGGCGGCCGGCGAGGCCAGCCAACTAACCAGGGACGCAACCTCTTCGGGCTCGACCAGCCGCTTGATGGCGCTCTCCTTCAGCATGATTTCGCTAACCACCTGATCCTCGGGGATGGCGTGCACCTTGGCCTGGTCGGCGATCTGCTTGGTCACCAGCGGTGTCCGCACGTAACCCGGATCGACGCAGTTGCTGGTCACCTGGTGCGGTCCGCCCTCGAGCGCGGTCACCTTGGACAGGCCCTCCAGCGCATGTTTGGCGGTCACATAGGCAACCTTATATTCCGACGCCCGCAGCCCGTGCACAGACGAGATGTTGATGACCCTGCCGAAACTCTGCTCGTACATGTGCGGCAACGCGGCGCGGATCAGCAGGAACGGCGCCTCCACCATGAGCGCGAGGATGAATCGGAAGCGATCCGGCGGGAAGTCGGTGATCGGGCTGACGTGCTGCACACCGGCGTTGTTCACCAGAATGTCGGCTTCCAGCCGCAGACCCTCGAGTGCGATGACGTCGGAAAGGTCGACGGCCCAAGCCTTTCCGCCGATCTCGGAAGCCACGGCCTTGGCACCCACGTCGTCAACGTCGGCGACGGTGACCACCGCACCGCGCGAGGCGAGTTCCCTCGCACACGCCGCACCGATACCGCTCGCACCGCCCGTGACCAGCGCCGTGCGCCCGCTGAGGTCGGTCACAGCACTCCCGCCTTGGCCAGGTCATCGCGGTCGGCTTGATCGACGGCCGCCAGGTCGATGCCCTTGGTCTCGCGAATGAACAGCGCCGCAATGAGAGTGATGACCGCGGCCCCGAGCAGGTACAGCGCGATCGGCACCCACGAGTCGTAGATGTCCAGGAGCTTCACCGAGATGATGGGTGCCAGCGACCCTGCCACGATCGAGGTGACCTGATAGCCAACGGAGACACCGGAATACCGCATCCGGGTCGGGAACATCTCGGACATGATGGCCGGCTGCGGGGCGTACATGAGCGCGTGGATGACCAAGCCGATGATGATGGCGGACATGATGGCCAGGTAGTTCCCGGTGTCCATCATCGGGAACCCGAAGAATCCCCACAATCCCGCGCCGATGGCGCCGGTGATGTACACCGGACGTCGGCCGAATCGGTCCGCCAGCCGCCCCACCTGGGGGATGACCGCGAAGTGAACAGCATGGGCCGCCAGCAGCCACCACAGGATGTCGCTGGTGTCGGCACCGACCTGTTGCTTGAGATAGGTGATCGAGACGATGACCAGCAGGTAGTACATGATGTTCTCGGCGAAGCGCAGGCCCATCGCGGTGAGAACCCCACGCGGGTACCGCTTGAGAACCTCGACCACGCCGTAGGACACGGCCTTGACGCGCTCGACTTCCTGTTGCGCCGCAAGGAATATGGGCGCGTCGCTCACCTTGGTCCGGATGTAGTAGCCGATGAACACGACCACCGCGGACAGCCAGAACGCGACCCGCCATCCCCACGACAGGAACGCCGCATCCGACAGCGTCACCGTCAACACGAGAAGCACCACCGTGGCGAGCATGTTCCCGACCGGGACCGCTGCCTGCGGCCAGCTGGTCCAGAAGGCGCGGCTGCGGTTGGGGCTGTGCTCGGCCACCAGCAGCACCGCGCCGCCCCATTCGCCGCCCACGGCGAACCCTTGGAGGAATCGCAACACGACGAGCAGGGCCGGCGCCCAATAGCCGATCTGGCCGAAGGTCGGCAGGCAGCCCATCAGGAACGTCACGGCACCGACCAGCAGCAGGCTGAACTGCAGCAGCTTCTTGCGGCCGTACTTGTCGCCGAAATGGCCGAACACCACACCACCGAGCGGACGCGCGACGAACCCGACTGCATACGTGACGAACGCCGCCAAGATCGCGTCCAGCTCGCTGCCGGTCTGCGCGAAGAAGATCTTGTTGAAGACCAGCGTGGCCGCCGTGCCGTAGAGGAAGAACTCGTACCACTCGACGACGGTGCCGGCCATCGAGGCGATGACGACCCTCTTCAGCCCGGTCGGTACCCCGCCGCCCTCATCGGACCGCAACGCATCACTTGTACTCATCAGACGTCTCCTTCATGGCCGAGGCCATAATCCGCATTCAGGTGTGACGCCCCCCACAGACCTTTGTGAGTATTCATGCAGGTACCCCGACCTGCAATAACCAAAACTGCAGGAGCCATCTGCAAAAATGCAGACATGACTTCGCCGTCCGGCCGAAAACCCAGCGCCGACGATCTGCTGGTGTTGCTGGCCGTGGGCCGTTCCGGCCGCTACAACACCGCGGCGGAGGAACTCGGGCTCAACCACACCACCATCTCGCGACGCATCGCCGCGCTGGAGCAGTCGATCGGCGGACGCGTGCTGGCGCGGGTCGGCGGCGGCTGGGAGCTCACCGATCTCGGGCGCGAGGCGCTGTCGGCCGCCGAAGCCGTCGAGTCGGCCGTGCGCTCATTGACGGTCGACCCCGGCGGGCGACGGACGCTGGAAGGCGTCGTGCGGATCTCGGCCACCGACGGATTCAGTGCATACATCGCCGCCCCGGCGGCGGCGCAGGTTCAGCGGAGCCACCCGAACGTGGCCGTCGAGATCGTCGCCGCCACCCGGCGGGCCACCCAGCAGCGGTCCGGGCTCGACGTCGAGGTGGTGGTCGGCGAGCCGAAAGTCCATCGCGCCAAGGCGATCCGGCTCGGTGACTACTGCCTGGGCCTCTACGGTTCCCGTGACTACCTGGCCGAGCACGGCACGCCGACGAGCATCGAGGACCTCGCGCGGTATCCGCTGGTCTACTTCATCGACTCCATGCTGCAGGTCGACGACCTCGATCTGGCGCCGAACTTCGCCCCGTTGATGCGCGAATCCGTCACGTCCACCAACGTTTTCGTGCACGTGGAGGCGACGCGTGCCTCCGCCGGCATCGGCCTGCTGCCGTGCTTCATGGCCGACCGCCACGACGACCTGGTCCGCGTGCTGCCGGACGCGGTGGCGATTGTCTTGACGTACTGGCTCGTCACCCGAGCAGAGACGCTGCGCCGACCGGAGGTCGCGGCGGTGGTCGACGCGATCCGCGACCGCATGGCGGATCAGCGAGAGGTCCTCCTGGGCGTCCGCTAGCGCCGGCGATTCCTTCGCTTTCGCGCTTTTCGGCTGCGGCGTCGCGACGACGGAAGCGCCGCATGCGGAGGGGGCGGCGTGGGGCCTGAGCCCACGACCGGCGCCATATTGCGGCGATAGATCTCTTCAATCGCCGCGAATCGCACGTCGATCGCGGCCGTTTCTACCACGGCCGCAACAGCCATGGCGTCGAGTAACCCGACGTCATCCAACCCAGCGACGTCTTCGGGATAGGGCAATTCAATCGATTCGAACATACTTGCGAATGTATCGAACTCCACTGACTAAAGCTTCTTGGCTGGGTCGCCGCCTGTGGATAACGCGACCGTCTCGCTGCACAGCCAACGAGAAAGGGCACCCGCATAACGGGTGCCCTTCTTCGTGCCTGCGTGGTTAGGGGTTGCTGCGCGGGCTGGTGTCGACCTTGGGGACGTTCACCTTCGGCTGGATGTCATTGAGCCAGTCGAGATGGTCGACACCGCTCGAGTAGGCCGCCGGGATTGTCGGGGCCGTTACGACGGTGCTTGCCTGCGCCGGCGCGGCGAAGCCGAAGATCGCGGCGGCGAGCCCGCTGGCGACGACGGTGGCAAATCCGAATTTCTTCATTTCGATCCCACTTCTTTCTGTCTCTTTGTCGTGGTCTGACTGCTTAAACAGCCAGGTCAGAGCATTAATTCCGGTGGCAGAAATTGATCGCCGAATGGCAGAAATAGCCACCTTTGAGCCGAAGTCTTGCGCGCGCAGCGCACCCCTTCTTCTATGCCGGACGCGTCGCCAGTGCGCTCTACTTTGCACCGGTGGCGTTCTACTGGGTGCAGAATCCTGCGGAAGCGGCGGCGCACCTTGACCAGGTCGAGCTGTGGATGCGCCTCGATCTGATCCGCCTCGTCGGGCAGGACGCTGTCACCGCCGCGCTTTTGGCAGCCGTGTCGCTGCACAGCCAACGAGAAAGGGCACCCGCGTAACGGGTGCCCTTCTTCGTGCCTGCGTGGTTAGGGGTTGCTGCGCGGGCTGGTGTCGACCTTGGGGACGTTCACCTTCGGCTGGATGTCATTGAGCCAGTCGAGATGGTCAACACCGCTCGAGTGCGCCGCCGCGATTGTCGGGGCCGTTACGACGGTGCTTGCCTGCGCTGGGGCGGCGAAGCCGAAGAACGCTGCAGCGAGCCCGCTGGCGACGATGGTGGCAAATCCGAACTTCTTCATTTCGATCCCACTTCTTTCTTTCTCTTTGTTGTGGTCTGACTGCTTAAACAGCGAGGTCAGAGCATTAATTCCAGTGGCAGAAATTGATCGCCGAATGGCAGAAATAGCCACCTTTGAGCCGAAGTCTTGCGCGCGTAGCACCGCACCTGATGCAGTCGTGGCATGCCATTCATCGACCACAAGCGAGGCCGGGCCTATTACCGGCATTGGGCCGCAGCCGAGCCGCGCGCTGCCGTGATCTTTCTGCACGGGTTCGGCGAGCACACCGGCGTGTATCACCGCTACGGCTTCGCGCTCAACGCCGCCGGCATCGACCTGTGGGCGGTCGACCAGTTCGGCCACGGCCTCAGCCCAGGCCGCCGCGGCGACTTCGGGTCGATCGAGGACAGCTCGGACCTGGCCGACACGCTGACCGAAATCGCCGAGCGTGCGGGATTGCCGTTGATCGCCCAGGGACATTCGTTCGGTTCTGTGGTGACGCTGTTCCGGCTGTTGGGCCAGCCCGACCGCTACCGCGCCGGTGTCATCTCCGGCGCGCCGCTGATTCCGATTCCCGAGATGCTCGACGCCGACAGCTCGTTCGACCTGGATCCGGGGTGGCTGTCAGCGGATCACTTTTACCTCGACTCATTGGAGAACGACCCGCTGGCCTTCGTCGACGCGGACGGCGCTGCTCTATCACGCGAACTCGACAAGGCCTGGGACCGTTTTGGCGCCGAGCTGCCCAGGCTCGCCGTGCCGACGCTCGCGGTCCATGGCGTCAACGATCCGATCGCCCCGATCGGCGCGGTGCGCGCCTACGCCGAGCAGATAGATCCGCTGCAGCTCAAGGAGATTCCCGGCGGGCGCCACGACATCCTCAACGACGTTTCACACCGCGAGGTCGCCGAGGCGATCATAACCTTCATCGGCGAGCAGACGTAAAATCGCACGAAAACATGTTAGAGAGTGCGACTTTGCGTCTGCTCGCGCTTAGAACTAGAGCCAAGTGTCGTCGGTGGTGGTGGTGAGGAACGCCTCCAGGTCGTCGCGCCACTGAGCAGGCGTGTTCTTGTCCGGCTCGATGCCGGTGTACTCACCGCGGTAGAACAGCAGCGGCCGCGGCTTGCGGTGCGGCACGTCTGACAGCGAGTGCACCGCGCCGAACACCACGTAGTGATCGCCGCCGTCGTGCACCGAATTCACCGTGCAGTCGATGTGCGCCAGCGTGCCTTCGATGATCGGTGAGCCGAGTTTGGAAGGCAGCCAATCGATTCCGGAGAACTTGTCGGGCTCCTTGGAGCCGAACCGCGCCGAGACGTCCTTCTGCTTCTCATGCAGCACGTTCACACAGAACTTTCCGCTGGCCTCGATTGCCTGCCACGACCGCGACACCTTGGTTGGACAGAACAGCACCAGCGGAGGATCCAGCGACAGGGCCGCGAACGACTGGCAGGCGAACCCCACCGGCGCACCGTCGTGCATCGTGGTGATCACGGTGATGCCGGTACAGAACTGCCCGAGCACATTTCGGAATGTGCTCGGGTCGATGTCCACAGAAGTCACTGGCCTTGGAAGCCGATGCTGAAGTCGTGACCCCACAGACTGACAGCGGTGCTCTCACGGGCGATCCAGTCGTGGTCGTCGACTTGCAAGCCCTCGCAACCGAATTCGATGTCGAATCCGCCTGGTGTCTTCATATAGAAGGACAGCATCTTGTCGTTGACGTGGCGGCCCAGCGTTGCCGACATCGGCACCTTTCGGCGCAGCGCGCGATCCAGGCACAGCCCGACGTCGTCGCTGCTCCCAACTTCGATCATCAGGTGCACGATGCCGCTGGGGGTCTCCCCCGGCATGAACGCCAGGCTGTGGTGGCGCGGGTTGACGCCGAAGAACCGCAACCAGGCCGGCGGGCCTTCGGCGGGCCGGCCGACGAGCTGCGGTGGCAGCCGCATCGAGTCGCGAAGCTTGAAGCCCAGCACATCTCGATAGAAGTGCAGCGATTCCGCGTCGTCACGGGTGGTGAGTACGACGTGGCCGAGGCCCTGTTCCTCGGTGACGAATCGGTGGCCGTACGGGCTGACGACACGGCGATGTTCCAGTGCGGCGCCGTGGAACACCTCCAGCGTGTTGCCCGACGGATCCTGAAAGCGGATCATCTCGTCGACGCGGCGGTCGGCGAGCTCGGCAGCGGTCGCCTCCTTGTAGGGCGTGCCCTCGAGGTCGAGCCGCTTGCGGATGTCTTGCAGCCCAGCGGCGTTCGCGGTCTCCCAGCCCGACTCCATCAGCCGGTCGTGCTCACCCGGCACGATCACCAGCCGGGCGGGAAAGTCGTCCATCCGAAGGTAGAGCGCGCCCTCGGTGGGGCCTTTGCCTTCGACCATGCCGAGCACCTTCAGACCGTATTCGCGCCACGCCGCCATGTCGGTGGCCTCGATGCGCAGATAGCCCAGCGACCGGATACTCATGACCCGCCTCCCAGGAAATCAACAGTCAGCTTGTTGAATTCGTCGAACTTTTCCAGTTGTGCCCAGTGCCCGCACTGCCCGAACACGTGCAGCTGCACCCGCGGAATCTGCTTGAGCGCCACCAGCGCGCCGTCGAGCGGATTGACGCGGTCCTCCCGACCCCAGATCAGGAGTACCCGCTGGCGCAGCTTGTACACCTCACGCCACATCATGCCGAGCTCGAAGTCGGGGCCCGCGAACGACTTTCCCATTGCCCGGGTGGCGGCCAGCGATTCGGGCGTGCTGGCAATCGCGAATCTTTCGTCGATCAGTTCGGGGGTGATGAGCTTCTGGTCGAACACCATGATCCGCAGGAACGCCTCGAGGTTCTCCCGGGTGGGCTCGAACGCGAACTTGCTCAGCAGCTTGACGCCCTCGGTGGGGTCGGGTGCGAACAGGTTGACCGACAGCCCGCCTGGGCCCATCAGCACCAGCCGGCCGGCCCGGTCCGGGTTGTCCAGCGCAAACCTCACGGCGGTGCCCCCGCCGAGTGAATTGCCCACCAGCGCAGCGCGTTCCAGGCCGAGGTGGTCGAACAGGTTCAGCAGCGCGGTGGCGCTGTACCGGTTGTACTGCTCATGTTCGGTGTGCTTGTCGGAGTGCCCATAGCCCGGCTGGTCGACCGCCAGCACGTGGAAGTGCTGCGCCAGCACGGCGATGTTGCGCCCGAAGTTCGACCAGCTCGACGCGCCCGGGCCGCCGCCGTGCAGCAGCACGACCGTCTGATCGTTGCCGGCGCCGGCCTCGTGGTAGTGCAGCCGCATGTCATCTCGCACTTGCGCATAGCGCGAGGTCGACTCGAAGGTGACTTCGTCGACAGCAGTCATCAGACCATCGTGTCCTGGGGCGGCAGCCCGAACTCGTTGTTCCCGAAGATCAGGTAGGCCCGTTCGGGATCGTTGGCGGCGTGCACCCGGCCGGCGTGTGCGTCACGCCAGAACCGTTGCACCGGAGCATCGTTGTTCAGCGCTGTGGCACCGGACGCTTCGAAGAGGCGGTCGATCGACGCGATGGCACGGCCGGTGGCACGGACCTGGTCGCGACGGGCGCGGGCCCGCAGCTCGAACGGAATCTCCTTGCCCTCCTTCAGGAGTGCATACTCGTCGCCGACGTTGCCCATCAATTGGCGCCACGCGGCGTCGATGTCACTGGCCGCCTCGGCGATACGGACCTTGGCGAACGGGTCGTCCTTGGCCTTCTCACCGGCGAACGCCGCGCGGACCCGCTTGCCCTGATGCTCGACGTGCGCGTCGTACGCGCCGTAGGCCATGCCGACGATCGGCGCTGAGATGGTCGTGGGATGAACGGTGCCCCACGGCATCTTGTAGACGGGTGCGGTGTTGGTCAGCAGGCCGCCCGCGGTTTGGTCGTTCATCGACTTGTACGACAGGAACCGGTGTGTCGGCACGAAGACGTCCTTGACCACCAGCGTGTTGCTGCCGGTGCCGCGTAGGCCGACGACGTGCCAGACGTCGTCGATCTTGTACTCGGTGCGCGGGATCAGGAAGCTGCCGAAGTCCACCGGCCTGCCGTCCTTGATCACCGGGCCGCCGACGAAGGTCCATGTCGCGTGGTCACAACCGGACGACCAGTTCCACGATCCGTTGACCAGGTATCCGCCGTCGACCACCTGGCCGGCGCCCATCGGCGCGTACGACGACGAGATCCGCACGGTCGGGTCCTGGCCCCAGACCTCTTCCTGCGCCTGCTGGTCGAACAGCGCGAGGTGCCAGTTGTGCACGCCGACGATCGAGCTGACCCAGCCCGTGGAGCCGCATGCGGTGGCGATCCGTCGCACTGCTTCGTAGAAGACCGTCGGGTCGCACTGCAGGCCGCCCCACTGTTCGGGTTGGAGCAGCTTGAAGAAGCCGACCTCGTCGAGTTCGCTGACGGTCTCATCGGGGAGGCGGCGCAGGTCTTCGGTCGCCTGTGCGCGCTTGGCGATCAGCGGCAGCAGGTCGTCGATGCCGGCTAGGACCGACTGCACGTCACGCTGTTCAATGGACGTCACTTGGTTTGCCTCCCGATGATAGGACCTCAACTGAGATTAGAACACGTTACGATTTGTGTCGAGCAGGGCATTCCTACAGCAGCTAGACCTGCGCACATGCATTTCTGTAACCTGTTCTAGTTATGGGGCAAGAGGAGGGCACAGCGTGACGGACGAGCCGCTCGGTAGCCACGTGCTCGAACTGCAGGTGGCCGACGTCGTCGAGGAGACCGGCGACGCGCGCTCGCTGGTGTTCACAGTGCCCGACGGTCCAAATGATCCAGTCATTCCGGCCGAGCGGCTGCGGTATGCGCCCGGGCAGTTCTTGACGTTGCGCGTGCCCAGCGAGCGCACCGGGTCGGTGGCCCGCTGCTACTCGTTGTGCAGCTCGCCGTTCACTGGCGACCCGATGACCGTCACCGTCAAGCGCACCGCGGACGGCTACGCGTCGAACTGGCTGTGCGAGCACGCGCATCCCGGCATGAAGATCCACGTGCTCGCGCCGTCGGGCACCTTCGTCCCCAAGACACTCGACGCCGACTTCCTGCTGCTGGCCGCGGGCAGCGGTATCACGCCGATGATGTCGATCTGCAAGTCCGCGCTCGCTGAGGGCAACGGCAAGGTGGTGCTGATCTACGCCAACCGCGACGAGAACTCGGTGATCTTCGGCGGGGCCCTGCGCGAGCTGGCGGCCAAGTATCCCGACCGGCTCACCGTCGTGCACTGGCTGGAAAGCGTGCAGGGGCTGCCGAGCGCCGCAGCGCTGGCCGGGCTGGCGGCGCCCTACGCCGGGCACGATGCGTACATCTGCGGGCCTGGGCCGTTCATGGCCGCGGCCGAGGAGGCTCTGAAGAACCTCGACATGCCGGACCGCAACATTCACATCGAGGTGTTCAAGTCGTTGGAGTCCGACCCGTTCGCTGCGGTGGTGATCGAGGAGGACGACAGCGACGAGGGCCCGGCCACGGCGATCGTCACCCTGGACGGGGAGCGCCACGAGATCCGCTGGCCGCGCAACGCCAAGCTGCTCGACCTGCTGCTGGACAAGGGTCTCGATGCGCCGTTCTCCTGCCGCGAGGGACATTGCGGCGCGTGCGCGGTGCTGAAGAAGAGCGGCGACGTCGAGATGGAAGTCAACGACGTGCTCGAACAGCAGGACCTCGACGAGGGGCTGATCCTCGGTTGCCAGGCTCGGCCGCGATCAGATTCGGTCGAAGTCACCTACGACGAATAACGCGCGGGCTACCATTCGCCGCACACCAGAGGAGACACAGTGAAGCGCTTCGCCGGCATTCTCGCGATGGTCTCGGTGACGTGGTTGACGCTCGCGATGGTCACGCCCGTTGCCCAATCGTCGGCCGCGATGGACACGGCCGATGCGTCGATTCCTGTCGACCCGGTCACCACGCTCGAGATGCACACCACCGCCAATTGCGTTCGGGCCGAGGCCAACTGCTACTTCACCGCGGCTGCCAACCTGCGCACGCCCGAAGGGCCGACGGGGTTCCCCAATGACCTGTGGGCCCGCCAGACCACGACGGTGCGCTCGTCGGACCGCCTGGCCTTCCTCGACTCGGATTTCGACGCGCCGAACACGCGGATGTTCAAATCCACTGGGCCCATCGAGTTCACCACCATCTACTTCGGCGGCGGGCCGGTCGAGAAGTACCAGATCCACGGCAACAGCTGGCCCGTCGACTGGGGTACCGGTCAGCCCAAACTCGATGCGGACTTCATCGTCTGCGCCCACATCCAGGTGGTGTACGCGGGCGTCAACCTGACGTCACCGGACGCCTGCGCGCAGACCACGTTCAGCTGATACCGGCGAGCAGACGCAGAATCGCACTCGAATCAGCTTGTCGACGCGATTGTGTGTCTGCTCGATCGGAGCGTTGACTCGGACTTGCTAAGTGCTAAGGCACCCTCGCCCGCTCAAGTCCGTCGACTACCGCCTGCGTCGTCTCATCTGGGGTCATCGCGGATTGTCCAGCCAGAGCCCGATGCGCGGCGTCGTCGCCCGCATGGTTTCTACGAAATGCGCAACGTCCCAACCGTTGTCGTAGCCAACCTTGTCGCGGTCGCCCTCACGCTTGGTGATCACCGCCGGCGCAGGATCGAGAACGACGACGTGGAGGGGACGGCTCTGCACCATCGCAATCGCATCGGACAGAAACGGACCGACAATAACGTCTTGCCAGACCGCGACGAATCCGGCATCGGCGTAAGCATCGGCTGTCATCGCAGCCAGCCGATAGCGCAGCAGCAGTTGCGATCGCGCTTCGTCCCTCATGTCCTCGGAAGGTTCGGCACGACCCCGCACCACGAATCTCCGGAAGACGTCGCCCCGCACGTGCACCGACCGGTCGAATCTCTCGGCCAGCAGCTGCGCGACAGTTGACTTGCCCGACGCCATGGCGCCGGTGATGACGATGACCACGTGGCCAGAATCCCCCGCGAGAAGACGCGAACCCCCCAACACGCCGAGGTTTTGGGAGCTTTCGCGTCACTTCGCTGCGGCGAGCAGACACAGAAGGGGGCTGAAACCGCCTTGGAAACCCCTTCTGCGTCTGCTCGCGCCGAGGCCTTCGCGCTGGGTACTTACCGCGGCAATCCCAGCAGACGCTCGCCGGCCAGCGTGAGCAGGATCTGCTCGGTGCCGCCCGCGATGGTCAGGCAGCGGGTGTTGAGGAAGTCGTGCACGGTTTTGTTGTCGACGACGCCCGCGCCTTCCGAGAGTTCCATCCGGAACTCCGAGAGCGCTTGCCGGTACCGCACGCCAATCAGCTTGCGCGCGCTGGCCTGCGGGCCCGGATCCTGACCGCCGACGGCCAGCTGCGCGATCCGCTGGTCCAGTAGAGACCCCACCTGAGCCGAACGGATCAGCTCACCGAGCCGGTCGGCCACCGCGGGATCGAGATCGAGTTCGGTGACCGTGCGTAGCACCTCTTCCATCGGGTTGCCCAGCGCGGTGCCGTGAGCCATCGCGACGCGTTCGTTGGCCAGCGTGGTGCGGGCCAGCCGCCAGCCGTCGTTGACCTGACCGACGACCATCTCGTCGGGCACGAACACGTCGTCGAAGAACACCTCGTTGAACATGTTCTCGCCGGCGATCTCGCGCAGTGGCCGGATGTCGATGCCCGGCGATTTCATGTCGACCAGGAAGTACGTGATGCCCTTGTGCTTCGGCGCATCGGGGTCGGTGCGGGCCAGGCAGACCCCCCACTGCGCCCAGTCCGCCCGCGACGTCCACACCTTCTGCCCTGTCAGCCGCCAACCCCCGTCGGCGCGAACGGCTTTCATCCGCAGCGAGGCCAGATCAGAACCGGCACCGGGCTCGCTGAACAGCTGGCACCAGAACACGTCACCGCGCAGCGTGGCGGGCACGAAACGCTCGATCTGCTCCGGGCTGCCGTGCTCGAGGATCGTCGGGGCGGCCCACCAGCCGATCACCAGGTCGGGGCGCGTCACACCCGCGGCCGCCATCTCCTGGTCGATCAGCAGCTGCTCGGCCGCGCCGGCCTCGCGACCGTATGGCCGCGGCCAATGCGGTGCCAACAGCCCGGCGTCGGCCAGGGCGACTTGCTGCTTTTCGGCGGGCAGGGCGGCGACTTCGGCTACCGCAGAAGCGATTTCGGGCCGAAGGTCTTCCACCGGCCCCAGGTCGATGTGCAGAACGCGGCGCACACCCTGCTGCGTCAGCGCCGCCACTCGGCGCAGCCATCGCGACTCGCCGCCGAGGAACTGCGCCATCCCGTACGCCCGTCGCAGATACAGATGGGCGTCGTGTTCCCACGTGATGCCGATGCCGCCGAGCACCTGGATGCAGTCCTTGGCGTTGGCCTTCGCCGCTTCGATGGCGGTCGACGCCGCAACCGCCGCCGCGATAGAGAGTTGGCGTTCATCGGGATTCGCCACGGCGGCGGCTGCGTCAGCGGCGGCCACCGAGATCTGTTCGGAGCGCAGCAGCATCTCGGCGCACATGTGCTTGATCGCCTGGAAGCTGCCGATCGGCTTGCCGAACTGCTCGCGCACCTTCGCGTACTCGGTCGCGGTCTGCAGCGTCCAGCGGGCCACCCCCGCAGCCTCGGCTGCCAGCACCGTCGCCGCGAGATCCTGGACACGCTGCGCCGAAACCCCCAGCACCTCCGCGGGCGCATTGTCCAAAAGCACCCGCGCCAGCGGACGGGAGAAGTCCGTGGCCTTCAGCGGTTCGACGGTCACACCGTCGGCCGTCGCGTCGACCAGAAGCCACTTGTCGCCAGCGGGCAGCAGCAGCACGCCGCCCGCATCCGCGCCGAGCACATATTCCGCAGTGCCCGAGACGCGCCCCTCGTCGTAGCGCACGTCGGCCGACGACGCGACACCCGCGGTGCGCTCCCCCGACGCCAACGCCTCGAGCAGCTCGCCATGCGACCCACCGATGACGAGAGTGGCCAGCGCCGTGGTGGCGACCGGACCCGGCACCAGCGCCGCCGCGGCCTCGTCGACCATCGCGCACAGGTCATCGACGGTGCTCCCGGCGCCGCCGAGCTCCTCGGGAACCGCGACGCCGAAGACCCCTAGTTGAGCCAGGCCCTCGTAGGGGCCACGCCACGCCTCGGGGTTGCCGAGCTCTACCTCACGCGCGGCCGTGATCGCACCGGAGCCGACGGCCCAGCTACGGACCAGTTCGCGTGCGGCAAACTGCTCGGAAGTACTGGTCTCCAGAGAAACCGCCACCGTGACTCCTAGCGTTTGGGCGAGAAGGCCGTGCTTCTCACTAGAACGTGTTCTAATAGTGCCAGCGTTCGACCGTCAAGTCGACCGCCATTACAGCAGGACACGTCGGTGTCTCCGCGACACGGAGGTGGGAAATTACCGACCGGCATGCGTATCGTTTTTATCGAACGCGCAAGATGAAGGAGCTGTCCGCCGGATGTCCGGGACTTCGATGCCAGCACACACCAACCCGTCATCGGGGTCTGAGTCGCGGCCGCGTCAGGTGATCAACGTGGCGGTACTGGCCGAGTCCGAACTCGGGTCCGAAGCCCAGCGGGAGCGCCGCAAGCGGATCCTGGACGCCACCCTGGCCATCGCGTCCAAGGGCGGCTACGAGGCTGTTCAGATGCGCGCCGTCGCCGAACGGGCCGACGTCGCGGTCGGCACCCTGTACCGCTACTTCCCGTCGAAGGTGCACCTGCTGGTGTCCGCCCTCGGGCGGGAGTTCGAGCGCATCGACGCCAAGACCGACCGCGCGGCGCTGTCCGGCGGCACCCCGTACCAGCGGCTGAACATGATGGTCGGCAAGCTCAACCGGGCGATGCAGCGCAACCCGCTGCTGACCGAGGCGATGACGCGTGCGTTCGTGTTCGCCGACGCCTCAGCAGCCGGTGAGGTTGATCACGTCGGCAAGCTGATGGACTCCATGTTCGCCCGCGCCATGAGTGACGGCGAACCGACCGAGGACCAGTACCACATTGCGCGGGTCATCTCGGACGTGTGGCTATCGAATCTGCTGGCCTGGCTAACTCGACGGGCCTCGGCGACCGATGTCAGCAAGCGATTGGACCTCGCGGTCCGGCTGCTGATCGGGGACGGGGAACACCCTAAGGTTTAACGGGTGACCGACCTTCCACCCGACCTGCAGCACGCACTCACGACAGCGGCAGGGGTACCGCGACTGCTGGTCACATCGGACTTCGACGGCACGCTGGCGCCGATCGTGAACAACCCGGCCGACGCCCGCCCGCTCGCCGAGGCCGCGGCCGCGCTCGTCGGCCTTGCCGACCTGCCGTCCACCGCTGCCGCGCTGATCTCCGGACGCGGGTTGGACACCTTGCGCTCGTTGTCCTCCATGCCCAACTCGGTGCACCTGGTCGGCAGCCACGGGGCCGAGTTCGCCACCGGTTTCTCCCACGACATCGACAAGTCGATGCTGCAGACGATCTTCGACACGCTGAGCTCGATCGCAGCCGAAAGTCCGGGCGCCACAGTCGAACTCAAGCCTGCCAGCGTCGCGCTGCACGTCCGCAACGCCTCGCCCGCGGACGCCGAGGCGGCTGTCAAGCGGGCGCGCGACGAGTCCACGTCGTGGGATGCCCAGCTGACCGAGGGCAAGGCGGTGCTCGAATTCGCGGTGATCTCGACCGACAAGGGTGAGGCCGTCGACATCCTGCGCCAGCAGCACGACGCGGACGCGGTGGTGTTCTTCGGCGACGACGTGACCGACGAGAAGGCGTTCCGCCGTCTGCGCGACGGCGACATCGGCGTCAAGGTGGGCCCGGGGGAAACGCTGGCCGCCTTCAGGATCGGCACGCCCGAGGACGTCGCCACCGCACTCGAGTTCCTGCTCGACGCCCGTGCTCACCGCTGAGGAAATCGCTGACCGTACCGCTCGGGCTGTGGCCGCGGCGACGGCTTCAGGGACGGAACTGGGGCTGCGGGTCGACGAGCCACATGTGCTCTACGACGTGTTCTCCGTTATCGTCCACCTGGCCCCGACTCCTGTCGTGGTGCGGGTGCCCACCGTGCTGCCGCCGTCGTACGTGAAAGACCCCGACGCCCAGACGGCGCAGCAGCGTGCGGAGCTGGCGGTGGCGGGATGGCTCGCCGACCGCGGCCATCCGGTGGTGCCGCCCAGTCCGCTCGTGCCCCGTGAACCCGTTCGGCGGGACGGGTTCTCGATGACGTTCTGGCAGTTCGTCGAACACGTCCCGGACGCCGAGCCGGACATGCGCAGGCGCGTCGCACAGACCGCACGACTGCATGCCGCGCTGCGTGATTACGACGGCACCGAGCTCGGGTTCTGGGCACCGTTCGGTAGGTACATCCCCGAGGGACTGGCAGAGTTGAGGCGGCTGCCCGACCTGGTCTGTGCTGCCGATCTCGAACGGGCGCAACGGGAATGGGCCGTCCTCGGGCCTGTGCTCACGTCCCGCGCGGCATTTGAGTCGGCGTTTCCCGGCGCCGGTATCCAGCCCATTCACGGGGACGCGCCGTACCACAACATGATCGTCACGCCCGACGGCGAACTGTGGTCGGACTTCGAACTCGTCACGTTGGGTGCGGTCGAGTCCGATCTGGCGATGGTGGGTCCCGACGGCGTCGCAGCCTACGACGCGGCCGCCGTTGCGCTGGGGCTGCGGCCGCTCGATGAGCGGGTGCTGCGAGTCGCCGAGGCGGCGGCGCGGCTCGCCACGATCGCCGCCCTGGCGATGGCGCCCGCGCTACCGATGCTCGTCGACGCCGTGAAACCCGTCATCGACCAGTGGCGCGACACCCCGCCCGTGACCGAAATCTAGGGAGCGCCGCGAGTGGCCCCAAAATACCCGCGTCGGGCGGCGTGTCGGCGTGCAAACACGGTCATCCCCAGCTTCGCGTGGGCCCACGCGGGGGTTGAGCTAGTCGGGGGGGCCTGAGGTGCGGCCGCGCACGACTTCGGTATCGAGCACGTCGATCACCGGCAGCCCGTCTCGAGGCGGGTTATGCAGCAGCCGCCCGGCCCGTCGCCCCTTCTCCATGCTGGGCTGCGCGACGGTGGTCAGCCCGCGTTGCCGGGCCTCTGGCACCCCGTCGAATCCGGTCACCGTCATCTGACCGGGCACATAAATCCCGCGTCCCCGCAGGTAGTCCATCGCCGACAGGGCGAGCACGTCGGCCGTGCACATCAGCGCGGTGACGCGCGGATTTGCCTCGAGCGCCACCTCGGCGGCCGCCCCACCCGAGGTGGGCAGATGTTCGTAGCTTTCCACCACGGTCAGCGAATCGGGATCCAAACCCGCGGCGGTCATCGCGTCGTACACGCCGTGGATGCGCTCGCGCTGCACATGGAAATGCGGGGTCTTAACCCGCTCGGGGTCGGCCACCGTCGGGCCGGGACCACCGCGCGGCCAGTCGCGCCCCAGCCGCATGGTCAGCAGCCCGATCTCGCGATGGCCAAGTCCCACAACGTGTTCAGCGAGCTGGCGCATGGCTTCGCGGTCGTCAATACAGATCCGCGACGTGTTCGGCACGTCCTTGGGCTGGTCGACGACGACCACCGGCAGGTGCCGCTGCTGCACCACCGCCAAATACGGGTCGTCGTCGGAAGCGGAGTAAACCACGAAGCCGTCAACACCGGCCGCGAGCACCGCGGCCGACCCGTCGCTGACACTGCGGTTCGGGCCTATCGCCACCAGCAGCAGGCCCTGGCCGGCTTCCTCGCATGACTCGGCCAGTCCGGCAACGAAATCCAGAGCGGCCGGGTCGCTGAACGAATAGTTCAGCGGTTCGGTGATCATCAGCCCGACCGCGCCGGCCTTGCGGGTGCGCAGCGAGCGTGCGACCGGGTCCGGG
The DNA here is from genome assembly GCA_963765155.1 of uncultured Actinomycetota bacterium. Taxonomy (GTDB): domain Bacteria; phylum Actinomycetota; class Actinomycetes; order Mycobacteriales; family Mycobacteriaceae; genus Mycobacterium. Next base: position 7,923 of record CAVXVJ010000020.1, on the reverse strand, counting down.
CCCGGGTAGCCGATCCGCTTGGCGGTGGCGAGAACGCGTTCGCGCAGGTCGGCCGACAACTGGTCCGGGCGGTTGTACGCATTCGAAATGGTCGTGCGCGAGACCTTCAGCTCGGCGGCCAGCGAAGCCAGGGTCGCCCGCCGCCGTGGCGCGGGACTCCGGGACATGCTCTGTGACGTTAGCGGATGTGAGCGGTAGAAGACTGCGCCGCGCGCGTCGTGGTCCACACCATCAGCCACACACCACACGCAATGGTGACGATGACAAAGCTCGGCGGCATGTTGAACATCGCCGATACGACCAGGCCCACCCACACGGAGGCCAGGCCGATGACGGTGGAGATGGCCATCGCGCCCAGGGGTTGAGCGGTCAGCATGATGGCCGTCGCCGCCGGGGTGACCACGAGCGCGAACAGCAACAGCGTGCCCACGGCCTGCACCGCCATGGTCACGGCCAGCCCGAGCAGCACCATGAACACGATGGACAACACGCGCACCGGCACGCCTTTGGCCTCGGCGACCTCGGCGTTGACCGAGGTGAACAGCAGCGGGCGGTAGATGAATGCGATGCTGGCCGCCAGCAACACCAACAATGCCGCGAACGTCACAAGCTGCTGGTGAGTGATCGCCAGCAGGTTGCCGAACAGCACGTTGGTCATGGTCGACGAGTTCCTGGTTGCCAGCGAATTGAAGAACAATCCGAGGCCGGTGGCCATTGCCAGCACCGTGCCCGTGGCCACGTCGCGCTCGATGGCGCGCTTCCCCAGGGCTCCGATCACCAGCGCACCGCCCACGCAGAACACTCCGAGCCCCAGCGCCGCTGGCAGTCCGAGCAGCACCGCCCCGGTGGCGCCGGGTAACCCGATGTGGGCCAGCGCGTGCGCGGCGAAGGCGTTGTTGCGCACGATGATGAAGTAGCCGATCAAACCCGCCGCGAGCGCGACGACGGTCCCGCCGACCAGCGCGTTGCGCATGAACCCCGAACTCAGGATCTGCCACCAGTTGTGCTGGTACCCCAGCGCCACAAAGCTGACCGACATCACATGCTCCGCATGTACAACTCGCCCTGCAGCGTGTGGGCCACCTGCACCTGAGTTCCGTAGAGGTGGGTCAGCAGATTCGCGTCGACCACCTCGTCGATGGCCGCATGGTGGGCGTGGCCGTCGAGCAGATAGATCGCGCTGTTGAGGACGGCAAGCATCGGGTTCAGGTCGTGCGCGACGATCAGGATCGTGACGCCGAGTTCGGTGTTGAGCCGCGCGAGCAGTTTGACGATCTCCTGCTGATTGCGCAGATCCAGCGACGCCAGCGGCTCATCGAGGATGAGCATTCGGGGTTGTGCCACAAGGGCGCTCGCGATCGCGACGCGTTGGCGTTGCCCGCCGGACAACTGCGCGACCCGCATGTCGGCGAAGTCGGCCCCCTCCACCCACGCCAGCGCCTCGTCGACGCGAACGCGGTCGGCGGCGCTGGGGCGCGAGAACCCCCACCGCCGGCCGTTGAGACCCAGCAGGACCGCATCGCGGGCGCGGATCGCCTCGCCGGCGGTGGCGACGTAGTCCTGCGGGACGTAGCCGATGGCGTCGTTGCGCTCACCCGCCGGCCTGCCGAAGACGCGGACCGTGCCCGAGGCGACGGGGATCAGTCCGAGCACGGCATGCAACAGGGTGGTCTTGCCGGATCCGTTCGATCCGATGACCGCGACGATGCAGCCGGCGGGAACCTCGAACGTCCCCTCCGACCAGATCAGCCGCCCGCCGCGGACGACGCTGACATCGTCGAACGTCAGCGCCGCCGCATCGGCAGCAGGGTCAGGCTGGGACACCTAGGGCCTTGGCCAGTGCATTGAGTTGATCCACCTGCCAAGCCTCGAACGACTGCGTGCCCGGCGGCACCGTTTCGGTCACATTGACCACGGGAACACCGGCACCTTCGGCCGCGGCGCGGATCTGTTCGGGCACCGACCCCTCCGTCTGGGTGTTGTAGATCAGCACGTCGACACCGCGGTCGCCGAGCAAGCGCATGAACGCATCCAAATCAGCCGGGGATGGGTCGGTTTCGTTCGCTGAGGACAGTTGATAACCCTGGGGTGTGCGGTTGGTCAGGCCGACGGCCGCGGCCATGTCGTCGAACACGCTCTCGGTCGCTGCGTACGTCTTGCCGGACGCGTTCGCCTTGATCTTGTCGATGAGGTCATCGTAGGGCTTGAGGGTTTCGGTGAAATCCGCGCGACGTTGGTCGAAGTACTCGGCAGCGTCCGGTGCGAGCTTGCCGAACTCGGCGGTCACCGCGTCGGCGACGCCCGTCACCGCGGACGGGTTGTACCAGACGTGGGGATTGGCCTCGCCCTCATGGCCGTGCTCACCTTCGGGGGCGGGCGCTTCGCCCTCGTGACCCTGCTCCTCGCCTTCGTGGCCGTGGCCCACCTCGCCTTCGTGGCCCGCCTCGCCGCCGCTCACAGCGAGTGCGTCGACGACGGGGGCGTCGGGGGCCGAGCTGGCGGCCAGCTTGGCGGCCCACTCGTCGTAGTGGCCGCCGTTGATCACGACAAGCTGCGCGCCCTCGAACTTCGCCGCGTCCGACGGCGCGGGCTCGTAGTCGTGGGGATCGACCGCCGAGCTCGCGAGCACCGTCGTGACGTTTGCGCACTGACCGCCGAGTTCCGACACGATGTCGCCCCACTGGTCGACGCTCACGACGACGTTGACGGGTGTGGTCGGGCATTCGCCGGCCCCTGCGGTCGGCGCGGCCTGCTCGCCGCCGCCCGAACACGCAGCAAGACCGAACGGAGCGGTCAGGACCAGAGCGGCAGCCAGCGCGCGGAACGTCGAGAACTTCATCGTGGTGGTCACAGCGGTAACGATAACCGTTTGCATTAGCTCGCGCGACGGCGCCTGCCAACGGGTGCGGCTAGTGTTCGTGCCCGACCGCGCCGCTGATCTCGTTGGGCGTCTGTTCCAAAGTGACGGAGCTGCTCACTTCGCCGGCTTCGATGTCGACCTGATGCAACTCCTTGCTCGCGGGCTCGGTCACGTAAACGTCATGCCCTCGCGTGAACACCGCGGGCCGGGGCTGCTGCCATTCCTCCGGCTCGGTCCACTTCTCGGTCACCGCAATGGTTTTCACCGTGGCACCCGTGTTCGGGTCGATGACGTACAGGTTTCCGTCGGTGCCGAGGATCAGTGCCTCGGCGTGCGGGCCGCGAGCCAGCGACCGCCATGAGTAGCTCACCGATGCCGGTAACCGGCCGACCTTGAGTTGATTGGTGTCCGTGTCGATCAGGGAGAACTGCTCGGTGCGCTCCAACTCGGCGTCGGGATCCACCTTGAAGTCACCCAACCCCACCGCGGAGTCGGCGTGCGCCTTGATCGTGCCGACCCGGCCGTACTCGCCGGGACTGGCGATCTTGGTGAACCGGCCGTCGGCGAACGTCAGTACGCCGTTCTCACAACCGAACAGAGCTGTCTCGCCGGCCACCACAGCCTCGCCGTGCAGTCCGGGGCACTCCTCGCTGCGCGCGATTTCCCTGCCGTCCGCATCGAGTGCCACCGCTCCGCTCTGGGTGTCCTCGTTCCCCTCGCTGCGCAGCTGCGTCCCATCGCTGAGCACGACGGCGACACCGTGATGTGGCGTCGGCACCTTGGCTTTCTCGACTTGCGGTGTGCCGTCGGTCAGTTCATGCGGATCAAACATGGTGATCTCCCCGCTGCCGTCGGCGAACAGCACCGTGCGCTCGCCATGCGGGACGACGTGACCAGGCTCCTCGGCGGCGAAGGTGGTGTCGGTCAGCTGCCCGCTCGCGGCGTCGAGAACCTGGAACCCCTCGGAGGTCGATACCATCACGTGCTCGGTATCGCCGGCCGGATTCACCCGCAGGAAGCCGTCCATCGGGATGTCGGCCTTGACCTCGAGGCTCTCTCCGTCGATCACCAGGAGACCACCGTCGTATGTCGCGACGACCGGCTCGTTCACCTTGATCTCAGGAGATGGAGATGGGCTCTCAGCTGTCGGCTCGCCCCCGCCTCCGCAGCCCGCCAACGTGAGCGCGGCAGCCAGCGCTCCCGACGCCGCGAAGTACCTCTTCGTATGCATGTATCTCCTAATCGATTGTCTTCCAATGGGTTCAGTGCGAAGTCAGACCGGTGACGATCGCCTCGGTGTTGGTTCGCATCATGTCGAGGTAGGTGGCGCCCGGGGTGCCCGGCTCGTCGAGTGATTCGCTGTAGAGCGCCACGACGTCGACGTCGACCCCCGCTTCGTCGGCGAGCACGCGTGCCAGCCGGTCCGGGTGAGATGAGTCGACGAAGATGGCGGGAACACCTGATTCGCGGATGGCACCGGCAAGCGAATCCAGATCCGATGAACTCGGCGACGCAAGCGTCGAACCGCTCGGCACGACGGCACCGATCACGGTGAAGCCGTACCGCGCCGCCAAGTAACCGAGGACATGGTGGTTGGTCACCAGTTTGCGGCGCTCGACGGGGATTGCGGCGAAGCGTTCGGTCATCAGGTCCGACAGCTTCTGCAGTTCGTTTCGGTAGTTGGCGGCGTTCTCGCTGATCCGCTTGCGGTCGATGTCCGGGATGTGCTCGGTAACGGCGTCGACGATGACGTCCACCCCCGCGAGCATTCGCTGCGGATCCGTCCAGAAATGCGGGTCGGGGCCACCCTCGCCCTCGCCGGATGCGTACCTGATCGGATCAACACGCTCGCCGACCGGCAACGTCGGCACGCCATTATCGGCAGCGGAATCGACGTGGCGCTGCAGCGACTCCTCCAACCCCAGACCGTTGTAGACGAGCAGGTCTGCGGCCGTGATGGCGGCTGCCTCCTGCGCCGAAACCGCGAACGAGTGTGGATCGGCGTTGGGCTTCATCAGCACGCGCACGTCTGCGGTGTCGCCGACGATGTTGCGCACCACGTCGCCGAGGATGTTGGTGGTGACGACAATCCGGTGGTCGGCCGGCTGGCTGCCGCCGGCGCCGGTGCATCCCGCAACCAAGGTGATCAGCGCAAGAACGACTATGCGCAGTAGACGCATCACCGGCCCGCCTTCACCATCAGGCCCGGCTCCATACCGGTGGTCAGGGTGCGAGCGATCCGCAGTGAATCGCCGTAATCGATCTCATAGATCTCGCGCGCAGCGGCGTTATTGACGTACGCACGATCACTGTCGACCTCGATTACCGGCGCAGGCCCAGCGTCGGGCACACCGCCGGAAAAGAGGCTCACAGACGCGGTTTCGGCACCCGTGGCCGCGTCGAAGGCGCGCAGCGCACCGTCGCGGGTCAACACCAGAACCTCGTCGTCGTCGCCTGTGCTGACCGCGACGGCGCCGGCCGCAGGCACCGGGGACCAGGTTCGCCGCCCACTGTCCAGCACCCACACTTCATTGCCGGCGATACCAGCCAGCAAGTTGTGTCGGTCGCGGTGCTGCGGCTGGCCGAGCGCCGCCGCGGGTCTGTTGGCGGGAAATGGGATCGGGGTTACGGCAGGCTCTTGTCCGCCGATACCCACGCGAATCGCACCGTTCCCACAAACGAAGATCACAGCTCGACGTGTCATGGCGGCACCCGCCGCCGCAGGGCAGTCGCCGGTTAGGCGCCGCACCGAACCATGTTCGTCAACGGTCTGCAATTGGCCCGACTCGGTGACGATGAGCAACCCGTCGCCCTGCGGAACCACCTGGGCGACATCGCGCAATTCACCGACAGGCAATGAGGGCGACGCGATTTCATGCTCGCCAAGTCGCTCGCGATCGAGTAGCTTCACGCGGCCATCGCCGGTCAGTGTGGCGGCGATGACTTGATCTGCAGCGACGAAATTGGGCCTGCCGATCAGCGTGCCCGCGACGGCGGGCGCAGCGACGTAGTAGTGGTTGTGGTCGCCGTGATCGAACGTCCACGAGCCGGCGTCGACCACCGTCAGTCCGTCGCGGGTCTGGAGATAGCCGAATCTTCCATCGCCGCTGAGCTTTTCGACGGCGCCAAACTGGCCTACATTGCTCTCCTTCTCGTCGATCACGTCGAAGACCGATGTGTCGCCGGTGAGCGGGTCGACCAGCACCAACCGCGTCACCGGCTCCGCCGATTCCTGCGCGCCGGCGGGTGGGGCCTCCTCGTCGACAGCAGGCGGGGTCGACGTGACGGCCTGCTCGCTTCCGCCACCGCATCCGGCCAGGGCCGCCGCGGCCGTCAACAGCGCCGTGGCCTTGACGGCGTGGCGGCGCAACGCAGAGGCGGCCAGAGAACAGAAGAAGATCCCGACAGCGACGGCGGCGATCGTCGCCCCGCCGGCGGTCCCGGCGTGCCAGGACACCACCAACCCAAGGCCCACCGCCACGCAGCCGATCACCGCGGCCGCCGTCATGATCGCAGGGATCGTGTTGGCCCAGATGACCGCTGCCGCCGGCGGCGCTATCAACAGCCCGAAAACCAGCAGCGTTCCCACCACACGGAAAGACGCCACTATGGCCACTGCGATGAGCACAGTCAGTGCCGCGGCGGCAATCTCTGGGCGCAAACCAAGCGTCGTCGCCTTGCGGACATCGAAGCTGGCCGCCACGAAAGCGCGCCTGCCAACGGCCGCCGCCGCTGCCGTCAACACCAATGCGGTTGCAAGAAGCGCGATGTCGCTGGCCCGCACTGCAAGCACATCGCCGAAGAGGAAGCCGGTGAGATCGACGGCGTAGCTCTGCGAGTGCGACACGATGATCACACCTGCCGCCAGCATGCCCACCAGCTGTAGCCCAATACTGCTATCGGCAGACAACCGGGATGAGCCACTGATCGCCGACACTCCGTAGGCCATGGCCAGCGCCGCCACCATCGCGCCGATGAAGATATTGCCGCCAAGAACGGAGGCCGCCGCGACACCGGGGAGCACGCCGTGCGACATCGCGTCACCGAGGAACGCCGCGCCGCGCAGCACCACCCAGGTGCCGACAATCGCGCAGAGGCACGCGACGATCAGCCCCGCGAGCAGGGCCCTTCGCACGATCTCGGACCCCAATGGTTCGCAAAGCCAGGCAAGCACGCCTAAACTCTAGACGTTAATGACAACCATTTTCAATTAGTACTGGCGGTGGTAGTGCCCAGCGCGATCAACCTCGACCGAGTCACGTTCGACTACAACGGGTTCCCCGTGTTCACCGAGCTCACATTGGCGTTGCCGATGGCGGCGACGACTGCCCTCGTCGGCCCCAACGGCTGCGGGAAGTCGACGCTGCTCGAGTTGATTGCCGGGGTCGCCACGCCCGAGAGCGGCATCGTCGAGCTGGGCGGACGCGAGGTGTCGCTGGCGGTGCAGCGCAGTCAGGTGGGCGACACGTTTCCGATCACCGTCGCCGAAGCGGTGGCGATGGGCCGATGGCGCAGGCTCGGGTTACTGCGCCGCCCGTCACGCACCGACCGTGACATCGTCACCTACTGGATCGCGGAACTCGGCCTCGAGGAGCTGCGGCGCCGCCGGCTCGGAGACCTCTCGGGCGGGCAGCGCCAGCGCGTCCTGCTGGCCCAGGCTCTCGCGCAGCAGGCTCCGATCGTGCTGCTGGACGAACCCACGACCGGGCTCGACGCCGACGCGGCGGACCGAGTGGCACGACAGCTGCGGCGCCTGGCGGCGTCAGGCACGACGATCGTCGCGGCCACCCACGACTTCGAGTTCGCCCGCCGGTTCGACCATTGCGTCCTGCTCGCCGGCGGCCGCGTCGTGTCGTCAGGCGTCCCGACCGACGTGCTCACCGATGCGAACGTGGCGTCGACCGTTATCCCGACGCCCGGGCGCTGATCATCCAGCAGGCGGCGGTGTACCGAACCTCGGTTCCCTGCACAAACGGATCAAAGGCCGGACGGACGGCGTCGATGACTTTCGCGCGGGTCCGCTCGTCCTCGCCTTGCAGAGTCAGCCCGACGGGCCCGAGCCG